>CAURBV010000014.1:0-133245 GCA_963523055.1 uncultured Paenibacillaceae bacterium
AGAGCAAACGGCTGTTAACCGTTGGGTCGTAGGTTCAAGTCCTACTCGGGGAGTTCGTGATACTCAGCTAGGTAGACTGTGAGGAAACGAAATTTAAGTAAGGCCCCATGGTCAAGCGGTTAAGACATCGCCCTTTCACGGCGGTAACACGAGTTCGAATCTCGTTGGGGTCACTGAATGTAAGTAGTTCAGTTTTTTAATTTAATGGCGACATAGCCAAGTGGTAAGGCGTGGGTCTGCAACACCCTGATCACCAGTTCAAATCTGGTTGTCGCCTCTTCTAAGAAGTGCTTCAAATCCTTATTTTACAAGGGCTTGAAGCACTTTTTGTTTTTGGTTTTTCGTATGCAGATGTATGCAAGGCATTTTGGGCAATCAATAAACAAAGGTCATAGCCAAGGTGGAATGCCCTAACTAGCATTGTAGGGTAGTTGCTAGAACTCCATTCTTATAAAACAGTGAAGCCACTGTAAAGCGGATTTTATGGCTGGTTTGGGGTCAATGCCAATAAGAATCAGAATAAGCCTTTAAATGCCTGTTAAATATAATGGAGGTTAGCTATTTATCGTCTCTTATTAAGATAAACACGCCCTCTATATCTGTCCAACGTAAGGTACGAAGTTTAGCAATTTGACAAATTAAGTGAAAATCTAATTATACAGTAGGACAAATATAGCGTTTATTGGTTTGAAATTCAAAAGTAACATTGGTTATATATTACGCTCAGTCTTCTAAATTTTGTATAAGCTCTCTCATATATTATGATATTGGTTGTAATTAAATAATTTATAAATTATAATAAAGGTATTATTTATAGATAAGGGGATACGCATGAAAAAGTTTATAGTTTTATTGTCTTTAGTGTTCTCGATTTTAGGTTCAATTGTAAGTCATGCTGATGAATGGAGGCAGGACTCTAATGGCTGGCAATATGTATACAGTGATGGTACTTTTGTGAAAAATAGTTGGCTTGATGATCCTGGGTCTGGTAAACGTTATCATTTTGATCAAAATGGGTATATGCAATTTGGAGTTGTGAATGTGGATGGAAAGGAATACTATTTCAATGATGCAGGAGAACTACAAAGAAATAGGTTAATACCAGATGGACGTACGTTAGATTATAACGGAGAAATAATTGATAATGTAAATGATGGAATAACGATGCTTATTGCGTGGATTTCTGATGTGAAAGTTGGTAATGGCAAAGCTATTAGTGTAGGTATTACAAATTTATGTGATAAAACTATTACCATTAAAAATGATTGTCGAATGATAAGCAATGGAAATGTGTATACCTTATATCTATATGATGCAAATACACATGGATTTTATGAGGAAAAAACCATTAATCCGAAAGAACAGGTTATTATGAATTTTATCGATCATAATAAATCAGAATTTTATATAGATAAAAGTAGCGTTCTTATGTTGAGAATGGTAATTAATGGCAGTGAATATACATGTAATACTACTGGACAAAATGATTATGTCCTACATGCATCGTCAGAGAAACTTAAAGAACTTGATCGCGAGATAAATTAATCCCCGTGCTTAAAAACTAGGCTGAATATTGTTTCTATCTATAATAGGCATGATCCTGAGTATAAATCTAAGTGGTGTGCGTGAATAAAATTGTGCATTGATAAAAATGAAATGGTATTAAGGCTACTCCTTTGCGTAAGCAGAGGAGTGGTTTTTTGTTTTTTGAAATAGGCGTATGCTGCTCTCTTATAAACTATCTTGTCTTTTAAAAAAAACCTTTAGACAGTTTAACGAATTTACCTGTACGTTCTCCGAGTTATTGTAGTGTTTTCGTATTATTCATACATCAAATCAGCAACAATACTCAAAAACGAGTGTAAGTATCTTGTTTAAATACGGAATGCATTCTATAAACAACCAAGAGGGAAACAGATGACTGCTTCCCTCTTGTGAATTTAAGCTAGTTTTTCAATCCATGCAGCAAAAGCAGCTAAGAAACCGTCCAAAAATTCTTTGGTACCTTGGTTATTTATCTCCCCATTTTCATCAATCAGTGTATGAAAAGAGCCAATATACGCTTCAGGTTGAGCAAGGGTTAAAACATTTAGAAAAGCCAGTACCTGCCGTAAATGATGATTTGCACCAAAACCGCCTATGCCACCTGGTGACTGGCTGATTACGGCACCTGGCTTGCCACTCCAGACATTTTCACCATAAGGTCTGGAACCGATGTCAAGAGCATTTTTCAGAGCTGCGGGAATAGAGCGGTTATGCTCTGGTGTAATGAACAGTACGGCGTCCAAATTCTTTACTTCATTACGAAATACGGTGTATTCATTCAGATCTTCACTATCATAATCCTGATTATAAAGCGGGAGTTTTCCGATATCGATAATTTTAAACACATAACCTTCCGGCCCGTGATTTTTCACATAGTCTGCAATGCTTCCGGAAAACGAATTCTTTCTTAAACTACCATTAATAATTCCAATTGTCTTACTCATAAAATATACCTCCATTTCAAATTTGTATTCTATTTATTGATTACATACAGTAAATCTGGTACGAATAAAATGTGGATCTTCTACTTCATTCAGAATGGCAACAGCCATGGTTCCGCTCGTTACGACTGACTCGCCTTTGGAGGAGGTTAGCAAATGATCCTTTCCTAAAACAGGTACCGTGGCTTCTCCTGCAATAAATTCGGCCGATGGGGATACACCTACCCAGTTTACATTTTCAATGCTTCTTAAAAAATTAAGGGTTTTATATGCCTCTACTGGAATGGAAATCCAAGATGCAACGTCAGGTAAGGTCTTCAAAGTGTCTAGAAACAGGTTGTTGTTTTCATCCAACAGGCTGGCTGCACCGAGAATAAAAAACAGTCTGGGCTTTTCGGTTTCACGGAAAATGTTTATAAGCTTTGCAGCCAGATCCAGATGTAAATACGCTTTAGTGGGAGCTGTTGCGAAGGCATTTATAATGACATCAAAGCCCTCAAGATCTGATCTTGTTAAATCAAACACATCTTTACCAATTACGTTTACTCCGTTTCCAAACAAAGATACTGCCTTATCCTTATGCCGAACAATTGCAGTTACTTCGTGTCCCCGTAATACACTTTCTTTGTAGAGTGCAGTGCCGGCCATACCGGTTGCACCTATTATTGCAATTTTCATCGTTACACACATCCTTTCTTTTTCTTTCAGGCTCAGATTTTAATGAAATGAGTCATAGTTGTTTTATATAAATTCTTTTATAATGTCAGCCAGGCTGATGGCAGACAATTTTTCCTCTGTTGCTGTTTGTATGTTGTCGTATAAGTGCTTCAATGTGACTTCTATCTTTGCCCCCACAGGACAGTTTGGATTGGTGTTGCTATGAATGCTAAACAAATCCTGATGGTCTTCTGTTGCAAAAAAGATATCCAGAAGTGAAATATCTTTTGCCTCTCTGGCAAGACCTGTTACACCAAGTTTTGTGCTCGTTTTAATTAGTTTTGCCTTCTTTAAACGACTCATTAAACGTCTGACAAGGGCGGGGTTGGTGTTAATGCTGGAAGCGATGTACTCAGATGTGACGGGCTGTCCCTCCATCAGTACAATCACACTCATTATATGAATGCTTACTGATAATTTAGTTGAATACATAAGCACCTCCTTCTGTAACTATTTTAGTTACAAATAAGTGTTTTGTCAAGTACTTATTTACCTTTTTTTCTACTATGTTTGTTGGAAGGTTATTTCTTGCTGGATAGAGAAGTGTTTTTACTTGGTAATAATTGTAACTTATTAATTTATATAGTTCAGATTGATGGTAAAGAACTTTTATGTTATCTCAGTGAACATGTGGCGGTTATTATGCATAAATCTCAGGAAGAGCTTAATACATTTTCTCACTCCATAAGTGAATAGACTCTTATAATGCGTTATTCTAAATATTAGATTTTTGTGTTAATATGAAGATAATAAGTCCAGGGGGTAGGGTAAGGTATGAAGCTTATGATTGCAGAACTTAGAAAGAATAAAGGAATAAGTCAACAAGAATTGGCAACTGTTATGGGGGTGGCTCACCAGACTGTGAGCAAATGGGAAACCAACGTTACTTTTCCTGATATTACGCTTTTACCTCAGCTATCTCAATACTTTGATGTTTCAGTTGATGAATTGTTGGGATTAAAACCGTTACCGTTTCAAACTTATATACCTTGTGAATCGGGGACTAAGGATTATTGGAGTGGACGTCTGAAATATTTAAAAAGCACTCGGGATTTTTTGTGGAATAAAGACTACCTGCAATTTTTAATCGAAAAGGTTTGGAAGATTAATTACCCAATTAATGTTCTGGATTGTGGGTGCGGTTATGGTTTTTTAGGTACGTTGCTTATGCCGCTTCTGCCGAAAGGCAGTACTTATACAGGCATTGATTTCAGTGAGAACCTGATCAATGAGGGGAGAAGGACTCTAAAAACCGGCGAATACGATATTCAATTTGTAAGTGATGATGTGTTGACTTATGAATCTGGTATAAAATATGATTTTGTCATTACACAGACAGTTTTAAGGCACGTTAATCATTCAAATTTATTTCTTGAAAAAATGATTTCATTCACAAAAGATGGCGGTCTCGTTGTATGTGCTGAAGTTAACAGAGAATTAGAAAATATAGGCCTCTATATCCATGGTATGGATTATGATTATTTATGTCAATACCCGGGGTTTAGAGAAATGTGGAATACACAATTAAAGCACCAGGAGAGAGATTATTCTGTTGCTCTTAAGATTCCTAAGATAATGAGGGATTTTGGACTAAGGAATATTGATATTAGAATGAGTGATAAGGTTAACTTTATTTCACCTGAACATGCTGATTATGCTGAAGAATTAGCAGCATTTATTGAAGCTCATGAGTTTTGTGAATATAAGACAAATGAAGAGCAGGCTGTGGTCGTTGAACGGTTTATGAATCATGGTATGGATAGAAAAGACGCAGAGCACTATTGCAATAAGCAAAATAAAATTTCAGAGTTTATATGCCAGAATCAAAAATCGCTGGCTTTTATCCAGTTTTATGGATTGTTTATCTCCTATGGTACAAAATAATTGTAAAACGCATTTCTTATTATAATGAAATGGTATAAATGGGATAATATATTTTAGAAATAAAGAATGAGGTAAGAGACAATGAGTGATTATACTAGTGAAGAACTGACAGAAGCACTTCGAGCTATAAATTCCATAATAAGTAAATGCGAAAAGGCAAAGGAAAAATTTCCGGAGGGGAATACTCATCATACGCTTCTTAGAAATCGTTTAAAAGCAATGTATATCTCAAAAGAATTAATTACGGAGGCTATCTCAAAAAATAATAAATAAGCAGAATTAAGGGTTTCTCCACCGCGAAAGCAAAGCAGAAACTCTTTTTTTATTGCTCATTCTTTTAAAAACAAGTATTTTAGTTAAGAATTGAAACAATTTAAAACAAGATAAAATAATAAAAAATGTATTGACATAACCACTAAGGATCTGTATAATTTAAATAATTTTATAGACAAATTGCTATAAATTAAGACGAAACAATAAAAGTAATACAAAAGGAGAGGAAATATGAAAAAAAGAGTATTAGCATTGGGTACTGCTGCGTGTCTGGTAATTGGAGCTCTTTCTGGTTGTGCATTTACCGGAAACACCGGTGGAACAACTGCTGGTGAGTCTTCCCAGAGTGCAGGTGCAAGTGAATCTGTTTCTGACAAAACCACGGCTCCGGCAGCAGGTAACCAGGTACTTAGCGTTTATGCAAACGCAGAAATCAAGACTCTGGTACAGTGGGCAGCTTCTGACAGCCAGTCCTCCATGGTAAATAACAACGCATTTGAGGGTCTGCTTCGCCTGGATGAAAAAAATGAGGCCCAGCCAGCACTTGCAAAAAATTATGATGTTTCAGATGATAAGCTTACATACACCTTTCATTTAAGAGATGGTTTGCAGTGGAGTGACGGAACTCCATTAACAGCCAGTGATTTCGTCTTCTCCTGGTTAAAGCAGATGAGTGCAGATGCGACTAACGGCTACAGCTTTATCATGACTGATTACATTGTAAATGGTACTGAATACAATGAGGGGAAAGTTAGTGCCGAGGAAGTCGGTGTAAAAGCTGTTGACGATAAGACATTCCAGGTGACCATTAAAGCGCCCACTCCTTATTTTGCACGTTTAACTGTGCTCTGCCAGTTCTTCCCTTTAAATGAGGCATATGTTACCTCAAAAGGTGATCAGTATGGTTTAAGTGCAGATAACATGATCTACTGCGGACCATATACAATTACCAGTTACGATCCGGCAGTTGGTGCTACCCTTAAAAAGAATGACAAGTACTGGGATGCTGCAAACGTTAAGATTGAGAATGCACAGGTAAGAGTTATGAAAGATGCTTCGGCAGCTTTAAATGCTTATCTGGCAAATGAGCTGAGCCAGGTTGCACTGGATTCTTCCAATGTGGCAGCTTATCAGAATAATCCGGAATTCAAATCCGAAAGCGAGTTCAGAACGGAATATCTTCAGTTCTCTTTAAGCAATCCGGTTATGAAAAACAAAAACATTCGTAAAGCTGTTTCTGCAGCGATTGACCGTGATACTCTTGCTAAGGTAATCCTGGCTGATGGTTCTTCCTCCAGTAACGGCCTTGTTGCAGAAGGCATGTATGGAGATGGAAGTAAGACCTTCCGTGAGCTTAACGGAAATTTATGTCCGTTTAATGCAGAAGAAGCGAAAAAGTATTGGGAAGAGGGATGTAAGGAGCTTGGAGATACTCCGAAGTTGACACTTCTGGTGCGTGATGATTCTGTGACAAAAGCAGTTGCGACTTACATTCAGAGTGAGTTAAATAAGAATTTAGGTATTGATATTACAATCGATACGAAGACGGTTCAGGCAAGAAATGAATTAATGGATAATGATAATTATATGTTTGCTTCCACTGCATGGGGCGCTGATTATGATGATGCCATGACCTATCTTGATTTATGGACCAATGGTACTCCTTACCGTGGCTCCTATCAGAACGAAAATTATAATAAGCTGATTAATGACGCAAGAGTTGAGACTGATGATGCGAAGCGTCTGAATATGCTGCTGCAGGCGGAAAAACTTCTGGTTGATGAAGACGTGATTGTTGCTCCTTTGTATCACAGAGGATCTGCTACACTGACGAAACCAAATGTAAAAGGACTGATTAACCATCCGTTCGGACCAGACGTGGAATTTAAGTACGCTTACTTTGAGTAATCCGCGGCGGGCAGAGGTTTGCCCTGGCAACTAGAATGCGGGAAATGAGAAGAGCCGCCCCTTCTTTTTCAAAATTTAAGAAGGACGGCTCTTTTTGAAATCTTATGAAAATAGGAATGCAAAGGAGGATACAGCATGATAAAATATATCTGCAAGCGTCTGATTTATCTGGTGCTGACATTATGGGTCATTGTAACGGCGACATTTTTTCTGATGAAAAAGCTGCCCGGCTCTCCTTTTGATGCGGAACGTTTTAATATGATGTCTGTACAACAGCAACAAGCTATTTTAGAACAGTATGGATTAAACGAATCTCTGCCAAGGCAGTATGTAAAGTATATGGGCAATATTTTACATGGAGATTTCGGGACTTCTTTTACATATACGGGTCAGAAAGTATCCACTGTAATAGGAGGAAGAATCGGTCCTTCGGCATTGATCGGAATTCAGGCGGTATTGATCGGTTTGGCTCTGGGGCTCACCCTGGGTATTATTGCGGCGTGGAAACACAACAGCGGAATTGACTATTTTACCATGATCGTGGCGGTGCTGGGAGTTTCTGTTCCAAATTTTGTGGCAGCGGCTCTGCTTCAGTATTACGTGGCTTTAAAATGGGGGATTCTTCCGGTTGGCTTTTGGACGGACTGGAGGTGCTCAGTGCTCCCTTCTGTTGCCCTGTCCTTTTCTGCCACAGCTATGGTTGCGCGGTTTATCAGGACGGAAATGTTAGAAGTATTGGAGCAGGATTATATTGTTACTGCAAAGGCAAAGGGACTGAGCCCTATGAAAGTACTGATGCGGCATGCTGTGAGAAACTCCATTATTCCTGTGGTAACCATTCTTGGGCCAATTGTTGTAAATCTTTTGACGGGATCTCTGGCAGTAGAAAATATTTATACCATTCCGGGAATCGGCAGCCTATTCGTGGACAGCATTAAGGCCAATGATTATTCTACAATTATGGGAATCACGATTTTTTACAGCGCTTTCTACATTTTTGTTGTATTGATCGTTGACATCGCGTATTCTCTGATTGATCCAAGAATACGCCTGGCAGCAGGAAAGGAGGCGTGATTATGGATGAATTATTTGTGAGGATTCATGTGGATGAATCAGAAAAAGAACATATCGCCCACCCCAGTCTTACCGCATTTCAGGAAGGATGGCTGCGGCTGAAGAAAAATAAAGCAGCAGTTGCCAGTTTGTTTACTTTAATCGTGATCGGGCTTCTGGCATTATTGGCACCGGTTTTTTCTGCTTATTCTTATAAAGAAACAAATTATGATATTATATATCAGGTTCCTTCCATCACACATCTGTTTGGAACGGATCAGTTTGGCCGGGATTTGTGGGTCAGAACCTGGATGGGAACCCGCATATCACTGCTGATTGCATTTGTGGCTGCATTTCTGGATCTGACGGTTGGAGTGGTCTATGGAGCGGTTTCTGCATTGATTGGCGGAAAAGTGGATGCAGTTATGCAGAGATTTATTGAGATACTGGTGGGAATTCCCCATCTGATTATTGTAATTCTTTTGATGATGATTATGCCGGCGGGTATTTGGACCATTGTGGTGGCTCTTTCCATTACCGGCTGGGTAAATATGGCCCGTCTGGTCCGGGCGGAGATTTTAAAGCTGAAAAACCAGGAGTTTGTGCTGGCGGCCCGCGTTTTGGGGACAAGTACTTCCAGGATTATATGGAAACATCTCATACCTAATACGGTTGGAGTCATTGTTATTAATGCCATGTTCACAATTCCTTCTGCCATATTTACAGAGGCATTTTTAAGCTTTATTGGTATTGGTATGCAGGAGCCGAAAGCCTCTCTTGGAGTTTTGATTAATAACGGATACCAGGTGCTTCGTAATTTCCCCCATGTACTGATTTTCCCTGCCATCGTGATTGTGCTTATTATGGTATGTTTCAGTATTCTTGGTGATGGTCTGCGTGATGCACTAGACCCCAGAATGAGAAAGTAGGTGAATCGTCAGTGAGCAGATTATTAGAAGTGAATCAGTTACGGGTACAGATAGAGACACAGCACGGTACGGTTTTAGCCGTCCGGGGAATTAGCTTTCATCTGGATGAACAGGAGACTCTTGCCATCGTAGGGGAATCTGGTTCCGGCAAATCTATTTCCGTAAAAAGTATTATGGGACTGCTTCCCAAAAATGGAAAGATCGTTGAAGGAAGTATTCTCCTTGACGGTAAGGATCTTGCAAAATACAGTGAACGGCAGATGCAGTCAGTTAGAGGATCGGATATTTCCATGATATTTCAGGATCCCATGACCTCTTTAAATCCGACTATGACCATAGGTAAGCAGATCGTAGAGGTTCTAAAAGAACATCGGAAGGATATGTCAAAGGCACAGATGAAAGACCGTGCTCTTGAGCTTATCTCTCTGGTTGGTATTTCTAATCCGGAAGCAAGGTTTGATCAGTATCCTCATCAGCTCTCCGGAGGCATGAGACAAAGGATTGTTATTGCAGTAGCTTTGGCTTGTGATCCCAGGATCTTGATTGCAGATGAACCTACCACAGCCCTGGATGTGACCATTCAGGCTCAGATTCTGGATCTGATGAGGGATTTGCAGAAAAAAATCAAAACATCTATAATAATTATCACTCACAATCTTGGTGTTGTTGCCAATATTGCAGACCGAGTCGCTGTTATGTATGGAGGACAGCTGGTGGAAACTGCTGATGTGAGAGATTTATTTTATGAAACCGCTCATCCTTATACGAAAGGGCTGCTGGCTTCGATCCCAAAGGCTTCTGAAAAGGGAAATGAGTTGACGGCAATTCCGGGGACACCTCCGGATCTGATGGAACCGCCAAAAGGCTGTCCGTTTGCGGCGAGATGCACAAAGACCATGGAGGTCTGCAGGCAGTATCCTCCTGAGGATATGCTGTGCAGCGAAACCCATCATGCGCGCTGCTGGCTGCTTGATGACCGGGCGAAGGCCCTTAAGGAATAGGAGGAAATCATAATGTCAGCGGAAAAGAAACCTTTATTAGAAGTAAAACATTTGAAAAAGTATTTCCATGTGGGGAAGAACCAGACCTTAAAAGCGGTGAGAGACATCAGCCTGAATATTTATCAGGGAGAGACACTGGGACTGGTTGGCGAGAGCGGATGTGGTAAGTCTACTTTTGGACGGACGGTAATCCAGCTGTATGAGCCAACGGAAGGAACTGTGGTCTATGATGGGCGGGAAATTAATAACAGCATGTCACAGGCGGATCGTCATGAGTTTACAAGGAAAATGCAGATGATTTTTCAGGATCCTTACGCTTCGTTAAATCCACGGATGAAGGTCATGGATATTATCGCAGAGGGAATGGACGCTCACGGAATCTATAAGGGTCAGGAACGGAAAAAGAAGGTGATTGAGCTTTTGGAAACGGTAGGGCTTTCGGAAGAACATGCAAATCGTTTTCCCCATGAATTTTCCGGCGGGCAGCGTCAGAGAGTCGGGATTGCCAGAGCCCTGGCGGTTGATCCGGAGTTTGTGATCTGCGATGAACCCATATCTGCTCTTGATGTTTCCATTCAGGCTCAGGTAATTAATCTGCTGAAGGAGCTGCAAAAGAAGAGAAATCTAACGTACCTCTTTATTGCGCACGATCTTTCCATGGTGAAACACATCAGTGACCGGATTGGCGTTATGTATCTTGGAAGTATGGTGGAACTGGCGGACAGTGAAACTCTGTTTGATGATCCATTGCATCCCTATACGCAGGCATTGCTTTCTGCAATTCCAATTCCAGACCCGGATGTAGAGAAGAACCGGAGCAGAATTATGCTGGAAGGAGGTCTTCCTGATCCCATCCGTTTAACGCTGGGGTGCCTTTTTGCCGGACGATGCCCTTATGCTGAGGAATTTTGCAGCAAAAACACACCGGAAATGAAAGAAGTAAGACCGGGACATTTTGCAGCATGCCATAAAGCGAAATAACTGGATGGCAATGAATAATAGATTGTTAGGAGAAAATGATGAAAGACTATATCTTGGAGGTCTGTGTGGATTCTGTGGAGTCTGCAATAGCGGCAGTACGGGGAGGAGCCCAAAGGCTGGAGCTCTGTGCGAATCTGGTGATTGGAGGAACTACTCCTTCAGTAAGCCAGTTTAAGCAAATACGCAAAGCCTGTGATATTCCCATAAATGTGCTGGTAAGGCCCCGGTATGGCGACTTTTTGTATACAGATTATGAGTTCCAGATGATTGCTGAGGATGCCCAGATGTTTCGGGAGCTTGGTGCAGATGGTATCGTGGCAGGCTTTTTAAAACCAGATGGAAACCTTGATGTAGATCGGTTGAAGGTACTGAAAGAAAAGGTGGGGAAAGGAAGTTTGACTCTTCACCGTGCTTTCGATGTGTGCCGGGACCCTTTTAAAAGCCTTGAGGAGGCCATAGAGGCGGGAGCAGATACCATACTGACCTCGGGACAGCAGAATACCTGCTTTGAGGGGAGAAAGCTTTTGGGGGAACTGATCCGTAAGGCAGCAGGCAAAATTGATATTATGGCTGGCAGCGGGGTGAATGTGAGTACAATGGCCTGTCTGATGGATGAGATAGGCGCCAGGATTTTTCATATGTCAGGCAAAGAGATCGTGGACAGTGGGATGATTTACCGGAAAGAGAATGTAAGCATGGGAATTCCGGGAATCGGTGAATACGACATCTTCCGTACGAGGGAGGAAGAGATACGCCAGGCAAAAAAATTAATGGAGGAAAAAGCATGTTTACGGAAGAACGTTTAGACAGGATATTACAAATTCTTCAGGCAGAAGGCATGGTGAAGGTAAAGGATTTAAGTGCCCTTTTTCAGGTGACAGAGGATTGCATCAGAAAGGATTTAAAAAGCCTGGAAAATGCCGGAAAGTTGAAACGAACCTATGGGGGAGCTTTGTTATCCCAGGATTATCCTTTGAAACGGGATGTAATTGACCGAAGAGATACGAATATTGAGAAAAAGATGTTAATTGCTCAAAAAGCGTTTGATCTTATAAGCGGAAATGAAACCATTTTTCTGGATATTTCCACCACAAACATTATGGTTGCAGATCTGCTTGCCAAGTCCCATAAGCGGGTAACTGTAGTGACAAATATGATTGACATTATGCAGACACTGGCAGTAAATTCCAGTATCGTCGCCATCGGAACCGGAGGGATTATGTACCATACGGTAAATGGATTTATGGGAGCGGCTGCTATTGAAATCATTAAGCAGTATAGTTTCGACCGGGCATTTATCGGGACCTGTGGCCTGGATCTTACGGATAATTCCATTACTACTCTGGGAGTAGAGGATGGGCTGACAAAGAGAGCTGCCATTGCCAGTAGCAGGCATAAATATCTGGTAATGGAAAAGGATAAATTTTATTTTAATGATTCTTATAAATTTGCCCATTTTGATGACATCGATGGGATTATTACTGATTCAAATCCAGATGAAGCTACGTGCAAAAGGCTTTATTCAGCCGGGGTCACCATCCTTTAATCATTTGATGAAGGCTTATTAAAGAATACAAAGAGATGATTACGCGGAGGAAAATTTGTAATGTTTACAGAACATTTGCAGAAGTATGCCCAGGAAAAATATGAACTCAGGCTTCCCTATTTAAAAGATTTAAAAGGGGAAGTTGAGAAAGCCATGGAAGGCTGTAATTTTGAAGAACAGGTGCTCATGAAATTTTTGTATGGTACCATGCCACTTAGGGATGCCGGAGAATATGATTTTAACGTATTCCTGGGATTTGTAAGGCATTCTCTTATGGTTTATGAGCAGATGGAATGGTGCCGGGAGATTCCGGAAGATATCTTTTTACATCATATATTATATTACAGGGTCAATACGGAAAATATTGAAGACTGCCGTCAGTTTTTTTATGATAAGTTAATTGACCGGGTCAAAGGACTTTCTATAAAAGATGCAGTGCTGGAAATCAATTACTGGTGTGCAGAAAACGGAACTTATGAGTCGTCCGATAACAGGACTATTTCTCCGTTAACCGTTTATAAATCTGGAAAAGGCAGATGCGGGGAAGAATCCACCTTTGCGGTTACAGCTTTCCGGAGTGTGGGAATACCGGCCAGACAGGTATATACACCCAGATGGGCTCATTGTGATGATAATCATGCATGGGTTGAGGTGTTCGTGGATGGAGAATGGCATTTTTTGGGGGCTTGTGAGCCGGAGGAAGTACTTAATAAGGGCTGGTTTACCAATGCATCTTCCAGGGCATTGCTGGTGCATACCAGAACATTTTCTGATTATTCTGGCGATTCAGTGAAGGAGTGTCTGGGACAGGAGGATTTGCTGGTTTATTATAATGAAACGGCCACCTATGCCCGAACCAGGCTTTATCAAATACAGGTGCTTGATGAAGAGAGCAATCCTGTAGAAAACGCTTGGGTTTCGATTGAAATACTTAATATGGCGGAATATTGCAGCGTGGCTTCCCTGCTGACGGACAATCAGGGTAAGGTGACAATTACCATTGGTCTGGGAGATGTTCATGTACGGGCAGGTAAAGGAGAGCTTAGCTGTGATGCGTGGATTTCACCAGAAGAGGAAGAACATGCAGTGCTGTATCTTAGGGATGAGAACAGGAAACCCTCCCGGGAAGTCTGGGTTGATACAGATGTCAGAGCTCCCAAGGACTATCCTATGCATACCTTTAAACTTACCAGAGAGCAAAAAGAAAGAAACAGAGACAGGATTAACAAGGCTAATCAGGTGAGGGAGGAAAGGATTGCAGGGTACTTTAGAGAAGACAGCTTTGCAAGTCCAGAGCGGGACCATATTTTACGGTTATCGGCGGGTAATTTTGATGAAATTTACAGGTTTATGAATCGGGATAAGAACCCGGATCGGGAAATTATGCTGGAGAGTCTGACTATTAAGGATTATAAGGATGCCAGTGCGGACATCCTGGAAAGTCACTTAATCGGAGCGGCTCCGTACCGTAAGACCTGGGAAGATAACAATAAACTGGATGTTTATGCAAAGTATATACTCTGTCCCAGAATATTATTGGAAGAGATGACGGACTACCGGGGATTTATAGATGAATTCTTGGGTGAGAGTCAAAAGGAAGAATTCCGAACCAATCCCAGGGCTGTCTGGCGGTACGTGAAGCAAAACATAGGTTTTGAGTCCAGGCTTGATTACAAGACTATTACTTCTACACCAGTTGGAAGCCTTAAGCTTTTGCAGGGTAACCCTCTTAGCCAGAAAATATTATTTGTAGCGATCTGCCGTACTTTGGGCATTCCCGCAAGGATTAACCCTGTGAATCTGGAAGCAGAGATATATGAAAATGATGGTTTCGTATCTGTGACTGGAGAGGAAGAAGGAGCAAAGCATCTGACTGGAGAAAATGGAAAACTGTTATTGCACGCAGATATGGACATTGTACCGGTTTATTATCAGACGTGGACCATTGGTATGAAAAAAGATGGGCAGTTTGTAACTTTGGATTATACGGGGTTAAAGTTTCAAGAAGGCTTACTGAGTCTTGATTTAGCACCTGGAGAATACCGCCTTATTACTTCCGTTCGTCTTCCAAGCGGAAACCAAAATGCCAGTGAATATTTATTTGAGCTGAAAACTGATGAAGTAAAGACGGTCACCATGCGTCTGCGTACTGGAAGTATGGAGGATATGCTGGTAGACTATGTAATAAATGATTTTGAAGTGAACATGAAAGATAATATGAGCGAACATACGGTATTTGCATCGGAACTTATGGCTGAAAAGGCCAATATACTGGCTGTCTTATCTGAGGGACAGGAACCCACCGAGCACGTTCTTAATGAAATGCTGGAGCAAAAGGATTCCTTAAATGCTCTCAATGCCCAGATTATTTTTCTGCTGCAAGGAGAAGAATCTTTAAAAAATTTAACCATGCAAAAGGTTCTCAAGGCAATTCCCGGAATCAAGGTGGGTACCTTTAACTTTGATGAGGGGGTAGAACCGTTGGCTCGTAAAATGTATGTTGACCCTGAAAAGCTTCCGCTTTTAATTGTTACGAACCCGGGGCTAAATGCAGTTTATGCATGCAGCGGCTACAATGTGGGGAGTGTGGCGCTGATGGAGAAGCTTCTGTGCTTAAGCAAGTAAATACCTGTTTGTAAATAGAAGGGCCGTCCTGAAGGATGGTTCTTTTTTTTGTTGGAGAAAAGAGTATGGCAGGTGTTAATCCGGTTAAGGCTTTACTAAAAAGTTACCACAATTGAGGGCATAAGTTCTTTTACACCGGTTAAATAAAGGATGATATTATCATTACAAACGAGAGAACAGGAGGCAGGAAAGTGAAGATAGTAGGAATAACAGCATGTATTGCAGGAATTGCTCATACTTACATTGCAAAAGAGAAGCTTGAAGGCGCAGCAAGAGAAATGGGGGATGAAATTAAGATAGAGACTCAGGGATCTATCGGAATTGAGAATGCACTTACACCTGAGGACATAGCTGAGGCAGATGTGGTTATCATTGCTGCAGATATTGGAATTACAAAAGACCGTTTTAAGGGGAAACCGGTGATTGAGATTCCCATCAGTCTTGTTATGAAATCTGCGAAAGGTGTAATAAAGAAAACACACGAAAAATTAGAGAGATAGGTGCAAAAGGAGAGGGTAAAAAAATGAATAGTAAAAAGAATAATATTCAGCGTCATGTTATGACGGGTATATCCTACATGATACCATTTGTTGTTGCAGGCGGTTTGCTGTGCGCACTGGCTAAAGCTTTGGGAGGATATGATATTGGTAATGCTGTAGAGGCCGGGGCAACCCCTTTTAGTAATTTAAATCCGTTTACATGGCTGGGATTCTGGTGGGGTGTAAATAAGATTGGTACATTTGCAATGGATTTTGCTGTTGCAGTTATGACGGCAGGTGTTGCGTATTCGATTTCCGGACGTCCCGGAATTATGCCTGGTCTGGTTATCGGTTATTGTTCATCACAGTCTAAGGCAGGCTTTCTGGGTGGATTATTGATGTCCTTTATTATTGGTTCTTTTATTAACTGGATGAAAAAGTGGAGAGTTCCAAAATGGAGTCAGGGTCTTATGCCGGTAATGCTGATACCTCTTATTTCAACTCTGGTATGCGGTATGATATTCCTTTGTGTATTCTCAATACCAATGTCGTTCCTAATGACAAAATTCCAGGCGTGGATTATCACATTAAATGGTGGAGCAAAGGGCATAATTGGTGGTGTTATTGGATTTTGTATGGGATTTGACTTAGGGGGTCCTGTGAATAAAACAGCTTCTATGGCAGCAAATGCATTGTTGGCAGATAAAATTATGGGGCCGGCAGCAGCAAAAATTATTGGTGGTATGACACCGCCGATCGGGGCATTTATCTCTACCCTCATTGCAAAGAAAAAGTTTAGTGCAGACCAGCGGGAAGCAGGAAAAGCAGCATTTCCAATGGGATTATGTTTTATTACAGAAGGTGTTTTGCCATTTGCAGCATCAGACCCTCTGCGTTTTATACCGGCATCCGTAATTGGTTCCACTGTTGCCGGAGCAATTGCCGTAGGTTTTGGATGTGAAAGCCCTGCAGCAGCAGGCGGGATCTTTGTTGTTCCTATGATGAAGAATCCTCTTGTGTTTATCTTAGCTCTTATTATAGGTTCTGTACTTACTGGCGTGATTTACGCATTTATTAAGAAACCTTTGGATGAACAGGATACCAATATAAAAGAAGATGAAGATTTTGATTTTAATATCGAAATACAATAGACGTAAAAGTAAAATGGAGGAATAAGTATTATGTTAACTTCAATGAAAACAATTCTGGATCATGCCCATAAACATCATTATGCGGTAATGGCCATGAACAGTATTAATATGGAGATGGTGAGAGGTGCGATTACTGCAGCCCAGGAAGCCTATTCCCCCATGATTATCCAGTTTGGATGCGGACAGATGAAAAATCATGCCCATGCGGAGGAAATGCTTCCCATGATTAGGGAACTTGCAGAGAGGGTATCGGTTCCCATTGCATTAAATCTTGATCATGCAACGGATTATCAGATTATTGCAGACTGTATTAACCGGGGATTTACCAATATCATGTTTGATGGTTCCTCCTTGTCTTATGAAGATAATATTGAGAGAACCGCAGTGGTGGTGGCAATGGCACATGCAGTGGGATGTTCCGTAGAGGGAGAATTGGGACATGTTGGCATGGCGGTGGATTCTGACGATACCAATCTGGACCTTTATACGAACCCCCATCAGGCACTGGATTTTGTAAATAGAACTGGTGTTGACGCACTGGCTGTAGCGGTGGGTACCGCCCATGGAGACTACCCCAAAGGTAAGATTCCAAAACTCGACTTTGACCGGTTAAAATTATTAAATGAAACCGTTGATGTACCCCTGGTACTTCACGGAGGGTCCGGTTCTGGAGAAGAAAATTTGAAAAAGGCCATTGAATGCGGCATTAATAAAGTAAATGTA
Organism: uncultured Paenibacillaceae bacterium; assembly: GCA_963523055.1. Taxonomy (GTDB): domain Bacteria; phylum Bacillota; class Clostridia; order Lachnospirales; family Lachnospiraceae; genus Lacrimispora. The sequence goes on from CAURBV010000014.1 coordinate 17,757, forward strand.
GCTACTGACGCATTTTCCACAGGCAAAAAGGCAATGATGGCGGCTCTTGAACGGGAGCCTGATATGGACTATATGCATATGTGTATGGAAGCGGAAAAAGGAATAAAAGAATTTGTAATGAATTATATGGAGATTCTTGGTTCTGCAAACCGATATAAGTTCTTAGATGCCATTGCAACGGGAAATGAATAAATAAAATGGAGAATAAATGAGTAACGCAGGTGAGAAGGCATACTTAAAAAAAATACTGAAAGCTCTTTTGGACAATGAAAATATCCCGGTTTCCAGACTGGCCGATCTGCTTGGAGTCTCGGTAAAAACTGCCAGAACCAGGGTGGATCAGGTGGATGAATGGCTGCAGCAAAAGGAACTGGGGCATATAGAGAAGAAACCGGGGCTTGGTGTTTGTCTGTATACGACAAGGCGTACGGAGCTGCTTGCTATGGGGTATTCTGAGAGCACGGAAATAACTGAGGATATGTCAAGAAACAATCAGATGATTGGAATGCTTTTAAAGTATGCCATGGATAAGCCGGTTACTCTTTGGCAGCTGGGTGAACGCCTGTATATGAGTGCGCCTACGGTGTCTGTTCTTGTAAAGTCTGTGGAAGCCTGGTTTCAAAAATATAATATAAAGATTGTAACTGTGCGGGGCAAAGGGATCATGCTTCAGGGTGACGAAAAAACCTACAGGCAGGCCATGGTAAATTATATGGTTTATATTATGCCGGAAATCACGGATGCCCTTTTTGAGACTTATGCAGCCGGGGTGAATTATGCAAGGGTAATGAGTATTATCGTGGATATGGAAAATGCATGGAGAATACAGTTTGCCGAGAATTCATTCCGGACTGCCTGGATTATGGTGTGTTTGTCCATCAAGAGAGCTGCCCATCCTCTAAAACAAGATGAGAGTGGGACAGAAGACAGCTTAAGGGATTTTGCAGAATATCTGTTTGCAAAATCAATCTATGATAAGGTGAAATCAGAGTTTTCCATTCAGGGGATGGATGAGGATACGCTGCTGCTTACCTCCATGCTGCTGTCTGCCAGAAAGATTGGAAATGACGGTACAGAAAATATGCGCACAAATCCCAGCTATTTCAATCAGCTGCTGCAGAAGTTTGTGGGAGAAGTGATCAGCACAATTGCCAGTGTTTTAAATGATGATTTATCCGAAGATATGGTGCTGTATGATGGATTGCTGATGCATATGCGTTCTGCTATTTTCAGAATGAAATATGGTGAGGAGCATCCCGATAATATCAGTAAATTTGTAAAAATTGAGTACAAGCAGGTGTATCTGGCAACATGGTCAACAAGCTCTCTTTTTGAATCGTATTACGGGGTGCAGATCACCGAGGATGAAATATCAAACATTGCGCTGTATATCCAGTCAGCCCTTGTCCGGAAAACTATACCCATGAAAGCACTATTGGTCAGTAATTCAGGAATGGGGCCTTCCCAGCTAATGATTGATCTGATAAAAAAGAATATTTCTGAGATTATTTTCGTAAAAGCAATCAGTGAACATGATTTTAAGCCGTTTATGTGTGACCGCTATGATGTTGTTTTTACAAATATAAATTTAAAACACAGTCATGACAGAATAATAAGCATTGGACAGGCTCCCACGGATAAGGACATATTTTCTATCAGAGAAGCGGTGACCCGGATTCGAAACAGCAAAGGAAATATGCGTTTTCGGGCTTCCAGCATCTGCCATCAGCTGTTTCGCGCAGGTTATATGCTGGTTCGCCCCGCTGTTAAAAATAAAGATGAACTCCTTCGGCTTATGGTGAACCAGCTGCTGGAGTCTGGTGATGTATCTGAGGATTATTTAAAAAATGTAATGGACAGGGAGAAAGCAACAACAACTGCTGTTGGGGGAGGTGTGGCAATTCCACACGGGAATAACCAGGCGGTCAATGAATCCAGAGTGGTAGTAGCGGTTTTGGAGAAGCCCATCGGGTGGCATGAGGATATGGTAGATGTGGTATTTCTCCTGGCACTTAAAATGGATACGGATCTTCAAAAGGCATGTACCCAGCAGTTTTACAAGGATTTTATTTCCCTGACTGAAAATGACGAGTTCATGAAACAGATACGTCAGGTGAAGACTGGACTGGATTTATACCAGTACTTTATTAAGTAGAGGAGTGAAAATATGGCTGTGAAGGCTATTTTAGATAAAGAGGTTATTGATTTGGATATGGTGGCTGAGGACAAGGAATCAGCGATCCGGTATCTCTCGGGTCTGCTTTATAAAGCAGGATATGTCTCTGATATTGATGGATTTGTAAAGGACGTATTTGTAAGAGAAAGCGAAGGAATTACAGGAATTGGAAATCATGTGGCAATTCCTCATGGAAAGTCTGATTATGTAAAAAAGGTCGGAATCGCTATTGGTAAAACAAAAAACATGATTACATGGGAGTCTTATGATGAACAGCCAGTTCATTATATTTTTCTGTTTGCAGTACCGTCTGATAATGAAAATGCTACGGTTCATTTAAAGCTGTTATCGGAACTGGCCGGAAAACTAGGTAATGAGCAGACAATGGAAAAGCTGGAGGCCTGCCAAAACTTTTCTGATCTTACAACGGCTTTTGAGTGATAGGAAATATAAGAAACAATCAGAAATGAGGAACAAATGCAGATGAAAATATCAGAATTACAGTATGATGGAGAGGCTCTGAAAAGAGTTTATGAAAATCCTCAGTGGACAGTGGGAATCAAGAATTGGAAACCGGCCAATGATATTGAACAGATTGGAAATCTTGAAAGACATAATTGCACAGATGAGCTGTTTGTTTTACTGAATGGAAGCTGTACTCTTGTTTATGCCACAGAAGTGGGAAGTGGACTGAATATGAAAATTGTTGAGATGAGACCACATGCAGTGTATCAGATTCCGCCTACGCTTTGGCATAATACGATTATGACAAAAGAAGCAAAATTGCTGCTGATAGAAAATAGTGATACATCTATGGAAAACTCAGATTTAAGGGATTTGACGAAAGAAGAGATATCCTTTCTGAAAGATCAAATAAAGTAATTATTATACTGGGGAGTATATGTATGGCGCTGCTTTGTCAAATTGACAGGCAGCGCCTTTTTAACGGTATCTAATTATCTGCAAAGCATAAAGTGGCTAAACCTTGTGATCCGATATCTGGTAGATGAGTATTTATCAATACTGCTGTTCTGGCTAATTTACCACCTGAATCGATATGGAAAATGCTGATAGTACCCTGGTTTCCGTTAAGAACATACAGGTTGTCGGCGCAGACACTGCTGTCAATTGGCGACCCCATTCCATTGTCAGTACTGTATCTGATATTAGAAACGCTCATATAGCCCTCGCAGTCAACCTCATACACGGATATGGTATTACTACCGGCATTGGAGGTATAGGCACATCCTGGATTCTCTGAGAGTGAGATCCAGCAAGTAGCTTTTTGATAATTTAAAACCGATGGGCTGATTACAGACAGTGTTCCATTGGGATTGACTCTGTAAGAGGATATTGCATTTGTCCCGGCTTCTGTAACCAGTAGAATTTCATTGGTAAAAAAGACTGCACCAAAAGGCCCCGTTCCGCTGGAATTGCTGATAATGGGGTCGTTTAGGGATCCGTCTGCCTGTACGGTGAATATACTGAGAAGATTGGTGTTGCGTTCGGTGACAACGATTATTCTACCGTTGTAATTAGTGACAATGCATGCAGGCTTGGCTTGCATTGAACTTAATTGCTTTGAAGAGCCTGCAATTTCCGTAAGTATGCCGTTGACATCTACATAAAACCCCATGATATTAGAGGCAATGGTGCTTCCATTGCCTGAATTTGCGACATACAGAAGGCCGCAATGGGCAGTCAGACTGATTGGCTGGAAACCGCCGGATGGTTTTATGTCTGCCAGAACCAGTGCCCCAGAACTGGTAATCCTGAAGCTGGTGATGCTGTTGCTTCCTGCATTCACTACGAACAGAAAATGTTTGTCAGGAGAAAGTATGACAGCCCCCTGTGAACTTAGAGGGTCTTCATTTGGGGATCCCGTGCCTTTGCCGCCTGTCAGGTAAGACGTCACATGAACGGTGTTATAATAGAGATCCAATTTAAGGGCTATAACTTCATTGCTGTCAGCAGAATTTGTCATAGAGTAAATTATATTTTTATATCGGCAGTTAACAGTATCGTACAATTATCACCACTCCTTATATAATTTATAATGCAATAAAAGATATTCAATATAGGGTGATACTAGTATTAATACTCTTTTTTTTATTTTTTAGCTTTTTCTTGATCCACTCTTTTTAAGATAACCCGGTTTGAATGTCCGAGGAACATAGGCACCCTTTCGATATAAACATCACTGGTATCAAGTCCGAACCAGTTTGAGGGGGAAGCAGTAAATTTCTGTATAAACAGCTTCGTGTTTAATACGAAAGAGTCCCAGGCGGATAATGTTGCGTCATGAGATAAAATTTCCTGGATAAATACAAAACGGAAATCTCCCAGCTTACGGTTTGGAAGAATGGAGTAGCTGTTTGACTGCGGTTCAATCTCCCCGTTCTCCACCAGTTCTGTTGAAATCTGCCGCAAAAATACATTCAGGTTTTGATCGATACGAAAGCCCAGTTTTAACTGAATTTTTATAATGTTATTAGTATTGAATTTTTCAATCGTATATTCTGCCTGATAGGGTTCATCAGTTACGTTAACATCTACAAACCAGTAAATATCGGCTTTTTTTGGTCGTTTATCTAAAAGAAAATATAATATTTTGCGTTCGATTTCCTTTGAATTCGGACATTTGCTTAAGCACACCAGATTGCTGGCATACTTGGGAACGTCCGGATCCTGACTTAACTGAGTCAGTAATTTTAAATAATTGTCTAGCGGCACAAATTCCTCATAGCGAACCCGGATCACATGAGCTCTGTCCCAGAGATACATAATAAATAATATTGATACTGCTATGATAATAGCTACAAAACCGCCATGGAAAAACTTAACTATGTTTGCAATGAAGAAAGAAATTTCAAAACTCATAAAGAAAACAAGCATGATGACTGCAAGCAGAATGGGTGTCTTCTTTTTAAGCATATAGTTATACAGAAGAATAGTTGTCATGAGCATGGTAACTGTGATTGCAAGACCATAGGCTGACTCCATTTTCTCAGAGCTCTGGAAGTAGAATACAATTCCAATACATACAATCCATAAAATCCGGTTGATTGCAGGAATATAAAGCTGTCCCTTGGAAGGGGAGGGGTATATGGTATGGAGTCTGGGAAATAAATTCAGTTTAATTGCTTCTGATACAAGTGTGAAGGAACCTGATATCAGGGCCTGAGATGCTATGATGGCGGCAAGGGTTGAGATTAAAATGCCGTATACAAGCATACCATGGGGAATCATCTGGTAAAATGGATTAATGTCTTCTGTCAGGGCAAAGACAGGATTGCTTTTTGAAGATAAAATCCATGCACCCTGACCAAAATAGTTGAGTAATAAGCATATCTTAACAAATGGCCAGGTAAAGTAAATATTCTTCCTACCTACATGTCCCAGATCAGAGTAAAGGGCTTCTGCACCAGTAGAACACAAAAATATGCTGCCCAGGATAAAGAAACCAAGTTTATTGTCGGGGCTGAAAAGCGTATTAATTGCATAATGGGGTGATAATGCACGCAGCAGAGAAGGATTTTGTGCGAGATTGATCACACCAAAAAAGGCCAGGCTGCAGAACCACAGAAACATGATAGGGCCAAACAGTTTGCCAATGGAATCTGTACCAAGATGCTGTATAAAAAACAGAATACAGATTATGAAGATAACCAGGGCGATGATATTTCCCTGATTGTCACCAAAAAGTTCGTGAAAGACCGGAAGCAGTTTCAGACCCTCAACAGCGGAAGTCACAGTTACTGCCGGAGTGAGCATACCATCTGCTAACAGTGCGGAACCTCCGATCATTGCGGGGATGATCAGCCATCTGGAGCGGCTTCTGACCAGTGTAAAAAGGGAGAAGATGCCGCCTTCCCCATTATTATCAGCTCTCAAGGTTATAAAAACGTATTTTATGCTTGTTAAAATGGTGAGTGTCCAAAATACCAGGGACAGGGTTCCAAGAATAAAATCTTCGGAGACAGTTTGAATACCTCCGTTTCCATATAATACAGATTTCATTACGTAAAGCGGCGATGTGCCGATATCTCCATATACAACACCTAATGTTATCAGGATTCCTCCAAGTGTTAATTTAGAAATATTTGATTTCTTTGATATTAATTCCATTTCATCCTCTTTGTTATATTTATTTTATTTCAAATCAAAAAAACCTTTGCTGTAAAGTAAATATTACAACAAAAGTTTTGTTACTTCCTCACGGCGATGATTATAGTATGCTTTAATAGCCGGAATAATAATCGTCATGAAGCAGCAGCAGACCACATTTCTATGAACTATGGGGTATTTTACAAAAAAGAAAATAGGATGTCAATAAAGGATCCGTTAAGAAAGCTTGAATTCTATTACATTTAGTGGTAAGTTTGTTTCAGAAAAGGAAATATATGGAGAAAGGGAACTATATGGAAACAAATAAGGTCGAACAGTTCATGAAGTTAAAAACAAAGGTTGTTTTTGGAGAATCATTTCTTCTGGATCGAATGACAAGAATTCTGGGAGGTGCTCAAAAGCATACTTATTTGGCAGAGACTGAAAACGGGTTTTACTTTGTTATTTACATATGGGATAAAAGCACATCGTATTTTACTTATAATGAAAAAGAAGATACATTTTCTTCCAGCAGCTCACAATTGTTTGGATTAAACAACAATCTGATGTTACAACATAACGTGCTCACACCAAAGTTATATTTCATGGACAGAAGTAAAGGAGAGCAGGACTATGAATATGCCTTTGCAGAATATATAGATGGAACTGATATGGATGATATTATTACCAACCATGAAGACCGGTTGCCCACAGTATTGAGTTCTTTAAAAACCAGTATTACCAGCCTGCATAAAATAAAGAATGAATTTGTGGGACAGTTGAACCGGATGCAAACGGGAGAATTTGATGTCCTGGAACATTCGCTTAAAGTCGCACAAAAAAATATAGAGTATTTAAAGGCAGCTGATGGCAGCAATAAAAAGCTGTATATGGGTGTATGGGATAGATTGTTGGGACTGTCAAAGAATATGGAGAAAAGGCAGGCGTATACTTTTATTCATGGCGAGCTGGGGCCCAATCATGTTCTGGTTGATAAATATGACAATGCTTACTTAATTGACATTGAAGGAGGCAAATATTGCGATTTGGAGGAGGAAGCAAGTTTTTTAAATATACGGTTTGGCAGACTGCTGCAAAATCTGGAAATGGATTTGGATTCAGATCGGATGGAGTTCTACCATATTGGACATTGCCTGAATAATTTATCGGGGGCTATTCAGCTGAAGTTGAAAAATTATTACGATATGGATGATGTAAATGGAATGATTCAGTATTTTAATGGATTGCTTAAAGAGGTAGTGGGGCAGCAGGCGGCTGATTAAGCCGGGGTTATGTTATAAATTAGTGGAGAGGAATTAAATATGAATATTCTGCAGATAAAAGAAAGACTTGTGTGTGAGATATCAAAATATAAAGATGTGAAAGGGATTGCACAGACTGGCGACATAAATGCAATATTGGTACCGGGGAAAAGTGACATTGATTTGTTTGTTCTTTGTACGGATATTCCGGAGAAAAAAGAAAGGGAGCGGATCTATGCTTCCTTTGCTGGAGATTACTCAGAATGTACTATGAATGTATGCAATGGTGGTATGTGGGGGTATGGGGATATACTGGTAATTAATGAAATAGAAGTTATGCCCCTGTATTTCACCGTAAAAGAGATGTCGGAGTATCTGGAAGAGACGTTACAGGGAAAACACCTAGGTATGACAGGGGGCTTTTATCCTACGGGAAGATTGTCCAGTGTAGAGACGATTCATATATTATATGAAGAGGATTTTGTCTGGTCAGAGATGAAAGCGATGGTGAAGAAATATCCGCCGGAATTGTTTCATAAGCTGTATCAATATCATATCTCACGTGTACTGAATGAGGAGGATCTGGGCAGAGCGGTTTTGAGAAAAGAGGTCCTTTTTTATCATCAGGTGCTGGAAAATTCACTGGATCATTTGCTTCAGGCTCTTTATGCAATGAATCATACATATTTTCCCAGCCGAAAAAGAATTGAAGGGTATATCCGGAGGTTTGAAAATAAACCCGAGCATTGTTATGACAGGCTTTTAAGGATTCTTGAATTGGCGGCTTTCGGCAATACAATAGAGGAGTCAGTAAAAGAACTGGAATGTCTGGCTGGGGAAATTGAAAAGGCAGGAAACTATAACCAGCAGTCTGCTTTTTAATTATTTCTCCAGTTTAGACTGTTTTGATATGTCTGTAAAAAAATCATATGCTCTCTTCTTATCTTCCTCGTTCAACGATAGATAAATTTCAGTCATGGCGGCAATTTTGACGCTGTCCTCAGTGAGGATACTCTTACCAACGGATTGATATGGTATGTCTGTAAGGTAGCAATTATCGCCCGTTTCTTTCAGCAATATTTCGTCTTCAAACTTAATAGTATTGTTTTGCCATATTAATCGGTCAATATCCTGAGTTGTGTTACCAATGTAATAATCATGGCTGCCTATTAAGTATGCCGGAGTCGTTTTTAAGATCTCAGCCAGTTTTTCCAGAATTTCTGAAGGAACTTTCCGGATACGGCCGTTTTCATATCTGAAAACAGTGGATCTGGAAATTCCCAAAAGATTTGCCACTTCATCTGCGCTCATCCCTAATTGTTTTCTTCTTTTTTTTATTCTTTGACCAGTTATTGACATCTCACCACACCTCCTATTGTATGTATCATATCACTGATGTTGCAAAAATGCAACATTTTATGACGCAAAAATGCAATTATCAGGTTGGCATTATAAAGGGGATGAACTATAAAAAGCAGTCTCCTCTCTGCGCAGACATACAGAGGGGAGACTGTATAAGATTTTATTTAATTTCACACTACCGGAGCGCATCTCTCCAGTATGCCACTTTTCTTTCGTTGATTTCTTTGATTATTTCAGGAGCTATTTTGTAGTTCCTGGAGATATCCATCATCCCATTGATCTCTTGCTGTACATCTGTAACCTAGGTGTAGCAGTAGCCGCAGACATAGGGAATTTTTTGCTATGGCCGTCACAGCTTTTGTCACAAATATGCCACCAAAGCTTACCCAAGCCTCCACTTCCAGCTTTCTTCCGTCTCCTCCATGCGGATTAGATCTGCAGCTTCGAGAAGCTTTAGATGGAATGCGGTGCTGGACTGTGGAAGCTCAAGAGCTTCCGCTATCTGGCTGATGGAATAATTGTCCTGATACATGTACTTTCCGGATCTTTGTATTTGGTATTTATAATACTCTATCCTTAGGGAGACTGTCAATCCTGCCGGATTTACTTTTAAAGAACTTATTTCACCCCATAAAGCATTCCGAGTCCAGACAGAAGCCACGGTGCTTTCACGTAGAAAGGGATGCATCTCATATTTTCTGTATGAGGAATATAATAAATCTCTGTAATTCCTTCTTTCTTCAGTTCTTCCACCAATGTTTTTATATCTCCATATAATATCTTTCGCTCAAATAAATCGTGAAAAGCGAAAACTCCGCCTTTTTTCACCACCCTGAGAGCTTCCCGGACTATCTTACGTTTATCAGGCTCAGTCATAACCTCGTGGAAAACGAAATTACTGATTACAGCATCAAAGCTTTCGTTCTGAAACGGAAGTGCGGAAGCGTCTCCTTTTATGAATGTAATAGGCTGAACCTGTTCAATCCGCCTGTTTTCTTCACACTGCTCCCTGGCGTAGTTCCATCGTGCTCCCCAATAATCGATACCGGTTATTTCTGCTTTTGGAAATGCTTTGGCGCAGCGAATGGTGAGTGCACCGGAGCCGCAGCCAATATCCAGAAGGGTGCCGTTTCCGTTCCAGGAAAGATGATTCAGCAATTCGCTGTGAATGCCGCTCATTACCCTTCTTCCGGTGAAGGAGAACGCATGGCGGCAGACCTGGTGATATATGGACAGAATGGCTGACAATACGGACAGCACCAGAGCTGTGGCGGCCAGAATTTTCACCTGAAACAGATAGGTGAACAGCAGGCTGAGTGCCAGAAAGATGACGGTTCCGGTCCAGAGAAACCGCATCATCGTTTTGGAAATCCAGTTTCCGTAGTTTGCTTGTTTCATATTCAAAATACCTCCTTTTAATGGGGCAGCATAACAGCTGCCTGTTTTTGTTATATAAAAAATCCAGGGCACCATGCCCTGGACTCTATAACTGCTCTTTACAGCTTTGAATTAAATATGTAAACCCGCCTTCTGCATAACAAGCCAGCATATTATTGAAAAATAATGTCTGCGATCTGTCATAATTACCTTTTAAAAGCTGAATGTTTCCATAGATGCGCATATCTGCCAGAAGCTGTATGAATTCTGGATTAGGTACGTGACCGATGGCTTTTGCAAAGTGAGTCATAAAATGTTTGGTAAGCTCCTGCTTTAGATTGTCTAGAAAATGCTCTTTTCCGCTGCCAGAGGATTTTTCCAGCAGTATGAGTATCTCTCTTCGGTGTCTGAGTTCAAGATCCATCATAACCCGGTCGTTATCCAGGGCGGTGGACTGATCTTTGAGCTCCCGGTCTGCGAGGGTATTGCACAGACTGGACCATTGTTCAACGACTGGCTCCACAATGGCAGAAAACAGCTGCTGCTTTCCGGAAAAGTGAAAATAAAAAGCGCCAGTGGTAACGCCGCAGGCTGCACAAATTTTACGGAGGCTGGCCTGTCTGTAACCTTTTTCATAAAATTCTTCTATACCTGCTTTTATAAGCCGCTCACGGGTTGTTCCGGCATCGAACTCCGATGAAGACGGGCTCTCACAATACTGCTTCATGATCGTTGACTCCAATCTTACTGTGCTAATATAACAACTGTTATGTTAGCACAAATTAACCGCTCAGTCAAGAAATGAGGGATTGTAAATTAACCCTCTTGATTGCCTTCCGGTTAAAGACAGTGCGTAAGTTGCGCAAATTTGATAAAAATTGCGCAATATGTTTGCTGTATAAAATGATTAATAATGTATAATTGCTAAACATATTTGCGATGACGTCTTTACAATATAGCAAGATTACTATAAAATAAGAATGTACCGCAAACAGACTGTGCAATTATGATACTATTGCGCAAATAAAAGGGGGAAAATATATGAATAAAAAAAGATGGTTATTTCTCGCAGCTGCATTAACCCTGGGGGTTAGCGTGACTGGAGTAATGCCACAAACCAGCTGCGAGGTGAAAGCAGAACAAAAGGATCTGGGAGTTACGAAAGACTTTATCAGAGGGGTGGATATTTCGAGTATCATAGCATTCGAACAATCCGGAAGGAAATTTTATTATTCCAATGGGGTTCAGGGAGATATGTTTGATATTTTAAAAGAAACAGGTGTTAATTATATACGAGTGCGCTTGTGGAACGATCCATATGATGCGCAGGCACAAAAAGGCTATGGCGGCGGCAATAATGACATTTCTAAAGCAATTGCAGTTGGACAGCGGGCAAAGGCTCATGGAATGAAACTTTTGGTGGATTTTCATTATTCCGATTTCTGGGCGGATCCTGCAAAACAATATGCACCAAAGGCATGGAAAGATTATACCCCATCACAGAAAGCGGATGCAGTTTATGATTTTACATACAATTCTCTTTCAGCGCTTTTATCGTCCGGTGCAGATGTCGGAATGGTTCAGATCGGTAATGAGACCATGGGAACAATGGCGGGAATGGGCGGTCTTTATGATGGCGTATGGAATCTAACCACGGGAGTTGGTACAGCAATGCAAAAAGGCTGCGAAGCGGTCAATGCGGTGAATGGAAGATATGGTTTAAGTGGTGAGAGGGCTATTTTGAAGGCGCTGCATTTTACTGATCCCAACACAACGGCCTCATGGTATGCGGAACAGGCTGCTGCAAGAGGGATTGATTATGATGTTTTTGCAGTATCGGCCTATCCGTTTTGGCATGGAAGTTCCAGTGACCTGGCTGTTACCCTGAAAAATATTGCAAAGACCTATAACAAAAAAGTAATGGTAGCTGAAACTGCATATCCTTATACTTTTGCAAACGCAGATACCACAGGAAATAATGTCAGCTCTAAAAGTGATATGTCCTACTGCGATTATGAGGTTAGCGTCAGCGGACAAAAGAAAGCGGTTTATGATGTATTTCTGGCAGTTGCCTCTGTAAACACCCAGGCAGGCACAAGGGGATACGGACTGGGGGGATTTTACTGGGAGCCTGCGTGGCTTGGTGCAGACACTGCAAACAGCGGTATATACGGTACAGGTTTTGCTTCTTCTGTATCAGGAAATTATGAATTGCTGTTTCACGACAAAGTTATTGAATATGCAGCAGAAGATAAGGGAAGTTCATGGGACAATATGGCAATGTTTGATTCAAATGGCAGAGCATTGGATTCTCTTCAGGTATTCGGGCTTTTAAAAAATGCCTCATACCCAAAATAGCATACGTTAAGCAATCAGCGTTGGCGTAGAAAGGAGATATGGATCATGCGTATAAACAAAAGCTTAAAGAAAAACAAAACACTGCTGCTCATGTTGGTGCCTGCGATTGCATTTGCTGTTGTTTTCAACTATATTCCCATGTTTGGGATCATCGTAGCATTTAAAAATTATAATTACGCCAGTGGATTCTTAAAGAGTCCCTGGGTAGGGTTTGATAATTTTCATTACCTGTTTGCAACAGGCAAGATTTGGGCGCTTACCAGAAATACATTGTTTTATAATATTGCCTTTATTTTCTTTGGGGTGATTTTTGAGGTGGGATTTGCAATTATATTAAGTGAAATATCTGGAAATATATTTAAAAAAGTATCACAGGGATTTATTTTTCTTCCGTACTTTATCTCGTGGGTTGTGGTTTCCACCATTATGCTCAATATCTTTGGAGAAAACGGGGTGTTGAATTCTATTTTGGGAGCCTTTGGCGTAGAGAGTTTCAGTGTTTATAAATGGATTTCCGGGTGGCCGGTTGTGATGGTGATGGTGAAGCTATGGAAACAGACGGGGTATGGGTCCGTTGTCTACCTGGCGGCAATTGCAGGGATCAGCCAGGAGATGACAGAAGCGGCGCAGATTGATGGAGCTTCCATATGGCAGAAAATACGATATATTACGGTTCCCAGCATAAAGCCCACGATCTTCATTATGATGCTGCTTGCAATCGGGAATATATTCCGTGGGGATTTCGGTTTGTTTTATCAGCTGGTCGGTTCAAATCAACTGCTGCTGCAATCGTCGGATGTCATTGATACATATGTTTACCGTTCTTTGATTACAACGCCCAATATAGGAATGTCGGCTGCCGCAGGTTTGTATCAGTCTGTGCTTTGCTTTGTAACCATTTGTGGGGCAAATTATATTGTTAAAAGAGTTGATCCGGATTATACCTTGTTTTAGAGGAGGTAACATGAAGATAAAAAGAGGAAAAGATGTTATTTTGTTTCATGTAATAGCATACCTGCTGGTTGGCATTTTTGCTTTCGCGTGTGTGATACCATTCTACTTAATCATTGTAGGGTCGCTGACAAAAGAAAATATTATCATCACGCGGGGGTATCAGGTTTTTGTTACTGCAAAAGGATTTTCGTTGGAGGCATACCGGCTGGCGCTGAAAGATCCTGAAAGCATTTTAAGAGCTTATGGAGTGACGATTTTTGTTACGGTATCAGGAACTGCCATATCCATTTTTTTGACAACAATGACAGGGTATGTGTTGGCGAGACCGGATTTTCCGTGGAGAAACGGGTTTTCATTTTTCTTTTTCTTCACGACTCTGTTTAATGGAGGTCTTGTACCGTGGTATTTGCTTTGTACAAAGTATTTATATTTCAACAACCATATTTATTCTTTGATTATTCCGGGGTTGTTTACGGTCTGGAATATGATTATTGCAAAAAGCTTTATGAAAGGAATTCCGTTTGAAATGACAGAAGCAGCCAAGATCGACGGAGCCGGAGATTTTCTCATCTTTTATAAAGTGATTATGCCCATGGCAAAACCCCTTGCTGCAACATTGACGCTGTTTATTGCACTGGCATACTGGAATGACTGGTATAACTGCATGCTGTTTATGAGCACAGGGAGCAATTGGAACTTACAGTATACACTGCAGAATATTTTAAACAGCACTGCCGCATTAAAGCGCATCGCTGCACAAACTGGAATGCAGGTTGGTCAATTGCCGTCAGAAGGATTAAAGCTTGCCATGACTGTAATCGCAACTGGGCCAATTGTGCTTTTATATCCGTTGCTGCAAAAATATTTTGTTAAGGGACTTACCATTGGAGCAGTAAAAGGTTAAGTGATAGGAGGAAATGATGATAATGAGAATAAGACGAACAATCGCAGTTGTTTTAATATGTGTGACTGTCTTTTTACTAAATGCCTGTGCGGGCACAGCCTCAAGCGAGAAGAATACAGGTACTTTTACAGTTCGAAGTGATAGTCCTTATGCGGGAAAAGAATATGATTTATCCCAGCGGAAAACCATTGTTATGTATGTGCTGGGTGATGAGCCGGCAGATATGCAAACGATTGCTGATAAAGCTAATGCAGAATATTTTGAACCTGATTTAAATACCACTGTTGAGATCAGATTTTTAAATTGGAGTGACTATGCCACAAAATACTCACTTCTGCTGTCGGGAGGGGAACAGGTTGATTTAATCTACACCGCAGCCTGGTGTTATTATAACGAGGAGGCAGCAAAGGGAGCATTTTTAGAGCTGACGAAGGAGTTTTTAGAAGAAAATATGCCTGAAGCCTATAAAGAACAGCCTGAGGAAAGCTGGGAACAAATATCTATTAACGGAAAAATCTATGCAGTACCAAAGTCGAAGGCTACATTTACCGGGTATAACATTGCAATCGTGCGACGGGATCTGATTGACAAATATAAACTCACCGTACCTGACAGCTGGGAGAATTACCTTAAGTATTTGGAGGAACTTGCGGCACTGAAGCCAGAGACGGGTGTAACACCTCTCAATACAAATGCAAACCGCGAACAATTACTTACGGTCTATCTCCAGACCAGGGGAACGCAGAATGTGGCGGAAGGATATGACTGGATGTATTATAATGGCGGCAAAGAAGAGGCACCGGAAGCAGATGATATTTTTTACTTCTATGGTTCTGAACTCAATCTGGAATATGCAAAGAAGATGACAGAGCTGGCATCAGAAGGAATATGGTCGGCAGATGCAATAAATGATACAAATGATGCACAGGCCTATTTTGAAAATGGAACCTCAGGCTCTTTCTTATGGAATACCAGCGTATTTCAGGCGGGTAAAAATCTTGAAATGGCCGGTAACGGGACCTATGCGTTATATGATTTAACACCTGATGCGAAAAGATGCCGTGCAAGCTACGCTACGGATGCCATCGCCATAACAACAAAATCAAAGGATCAAAAGAGAGCTGCTCTGGTGTTGGATTATATGAAAAGTAATGTTAACTTAAACAGACTTTTGCTGGGAGGAATTGAGGGAACCCATTATAAACTCACTGATAAGGGAACCCGTCTGGCGCTTGATGAAGGGAAAAAATATGCCTGGAACAATTGGGCGTGGGCAATTAACCGTCAGGATGAACCAGATGAAGACGGACTGGATGAGAGACAGATCGTAATTAATAAAAATCTGAATGTAAATGAATACCATCCCAGGGTTTCGGGATTTACCTTTGATCCAAAGAAGGTTGAAACTGAATATACCGTGGTAAAATCTATCGTAGATGAGTATAAACAAAGTTTCGCTCTGGGCATATATGGAGATAATACAGAAGCAGAATTTGCTGCATTTCAAAAGAAATTAAATGCAGCCGGAATTGATAAAGTGACGGAAGAATTTAAATTGCAGTACCAGGACTTTTTGCAGCGTAATAAACAGCAATAAATGAGGACAGATTCTCAATCTTCTCCTTTCTTCTAAAGAGAAAATCAGGTACAATAATAGACATTCATAAGTTTATAAGACCAGGAGGTATTATGAGATTCCAATATGGGCAGGAGAATGGACGTGAGAGAATTACGATTCAGGAAATAGCAGAGTATTTAAAGCTGTCCCCCACCACGGTTTCCAGGGCAATTTCCGGGAAGGGACGGGTCAGTCGGGAGACGCAGAATAAGGTTTTGGACTTTTTGGAACAGAATCAGTATACACCCAATGTAATTAAAAATTCGGAAAAAAAGTCGAAAAATATCTGCGTGCTTTTGCCTGGGGAAGAGGGCCATGCGCAGCTGCCTTACTTTCAGGATATTCTGCTGAGCATCTATGACAGCTTTTCGTCATGGAATTACGGAGTATTGGTCGCAAAGACAACCGCTCTGGATATACAGTCATTAAAAGCACTGGTGGAACAGCGTAAGATAGATGGAGTTGTGCTTACCAGAACCATAGAAGGAGATTTGGCTGTCACCTATTTGAAGAAACACAAGATACCCTTCGTGGTAATTGGAAGCTGGCCCGAACGTGATGTTCTTCAGGTTGATTTTGATCAGGAGGGCGGCTGCAAGGATCTGGCTTCTGTGCTGCTTCGAATGAATATCAGGAAAATTGCGTGCATTTGCGGTGATGAAGAACATATTGTGACGCAAAGCCGCCTGAAAGGAATCAGGGCTGCATACCATGAGGCAGATGCAATTATGGAAAAGGAGCTTTTCTATACAGGAGCGGTCTATCCTTCCATTGTAGAAAAGGATGTGATCGAGCTTTTGAGTAAAAAAGTGGAGTGTATTCTCTGCCTTGATGATAACATCTGTATGGGGGTATTGAATGCTCTTCATAAAAACCAGATAAAGATACCTCAGGAGGTAAAAGTGGCCTCCTGCTATGGCGGCAGACTGTTGGCGTGCTGTTATCCTCCGGTCACCTGTCTGGAGTTTAATGTAAAAGAGATGGGCGGGGTCGCGTCTAAGAAGCTGTTTGATTCCATTAATAAAAATGCAGACTGTAATAAGCTGGTTCTTGGCTATAATGTTTTGGTTAAAGATTCTACCATGTAGGGAATAAAAGCGGGGATAATGGAGAAATAACAATATGAATAAAAATATAGTGATGCCACAGGGAAAAATATTGCATGGAGGTGACTACAATCCGGAGCAATGGCTGGATTCACCGGATATTCTGGAACGGGATCTGGAACTTTTTTTAAAGGCAGGCATTAATACGGTTACAATGGGGATGTTTTCCTGGGCATTCCTGGAGCCTCAAGAAGGAAACTATCAGATTGACTGGCTGCTTGGAATTGTAGACCAGATGTATCGAAATGGAATTTATACAATTCTTGGAACGCCTTCCGGTGCAAGGCCCCAGTGGCTGGCGAAACGATATCCGGAGGTATTGCGAATGAATGCGCAAAGAGAACGGAATTTATTTGGCGGAAGACAGAATCATTGCTATACCTCTTCTGTTTACCGCCAAAAGGTGAGAGGAATTAACAAGCTTCTGGCAAAGGAACTGGGCAGTCACCCCGGTGTGCTGCTCTTTCATCTTTCCAATGAATACGGAGGAGACTGCCACTGCCCATTATGCCAGGCAAAATTCAGAACCTGGCTGAAAGAACGCTATGATACAATTGAAGAGTTGAACCGCAGGTGGAATACCGCATTCTGGAGCCACACCTATCAAAGCTTTGATCAGATAGAAAGTCCTTCACCCAGAGGTGAAACGTCACTTCATGCCCTGAATCTGGACTGGAAAAGATTTGTAACTGCGCAGACTGTTGATTTTGCAGCGCAGGAAAAGAAGGCGATTCGTGATGGCGGCTGTCAAAAGCCTGTTACCACTAATTTCATGGGCGATTATGATGGTCTGAATTACAGGAAATTTAATGAAGTCATTGATGTGGCTTCCTGGGACAGCTATCCGGAATGGCACAGAAAGCCGGAACACCAGACTGCCGCAGAAACTGCCTTTCAGCATGATTTTATGCGTTCTTTGCTGAAAAAACCATTTCTGCTGATGGAATCCTCTCCATCCTCTACTAACTGGCAGGAGGTCAGCAAACTAAGAAAGCCCGGAATCCTTCATGCTGCATCGCTGCAGGCAGTGGCCCATGGATCTGACAGTGTGCTGTATTTCCAGCTGCGTCAAAGCCGGGGAGCCTCGGAAAAATTTCATGGTGCAGTTATTGACCATTATGGAGGAGATGATACCAGGGTTTTTCACGAGGTCTGCCAGGTGGGAAAAACCCTTTCTGATTTGTCTGAGCTTTTGGGAACAGCTCAAAAGCCTAAGGCTGCTCTAATTTATGATACGGAGAACCGATGGGCTTTAATGGATGCCCAGGGGCCGAGAAATGCCGGGCTGCCCTATAAAGAAACTGCAGAAAAGATGTACACCGGGATGCGAAGACTGGGGCTGGACATGGATATTATTGATATGGAAGATGGACTGGAGGATTATCGCATCGTATTGATTCCCATGCTATATATGTTCCGGGCAGGAATTGAAGACAAAATCAGGGGTTTTGTGAAGAATGGCGGAACTGCAATTATGACTTTCTGGTCAGGAGTTGCAGATGATACGGACCGCTGTTTTGTTGGAGGTGTACCCGGAAAATTGACAGAGGTTTTTGGCTTGAGGAGAACTGAAATTGACGGATTATATGATGGAGAAGAAAATGCCGCAATTCCTGTCAGGGATAACAACCTTTCACTTCAAAGAAGCTATATCTGCCAGAAACTGTGTGAATTAGTGAAAGTCTCAGAGGCAAATGTAATTATGACCTATGAGAAAGACTTTTATAAGGGGCTTCCTGTTTTGACTTGTAATCAATACGGAAAAGGAAAGGCATATTATATCTGTGCGGATATGGAACAGCAGTTTTATAACGACTTTTTAGAGGCGGTACAGAGGGATGTAAATATTGAAAAACCTCTGCTCTATATTCCTGATGGAGTAGAAGTTACCACTAGACATTCTGATAAAGCCACCTATCTGATTATTCAAAACTTTAATGCAGATCCGGTAAGGCTTGAATTGCCAATACAGGGCTATGAGCTTGCTTATGGAGAAAAGAGCAGTAGCCTGAATGGGTTTGGAACGGTTATATTAAAACATAAAATATAATGGAGGGAAAGCCAGACAGATGGAGGGGATTTACAGACAAAAAGAGGTTGATTTACTGAGTTATACGCGTCGACCCGATGTAGAGAGGTATCCGGAAGGTCTTGCACGCAGCATTCATTTTGCGTGGAGCAGAGATGGGCGGACATTTCAGGCACTGAATCAGAATTATGGGATTCTGTTTGCAGAGGGTACCATTGGAGAAAATAACATCATTCACCCAAAAGGGCTTAAAAGCCCATGGGTATTTCAGATGGCGAACGGGAATTATGGAATCATGGCTGTTCGCGTGAATCAGGATGGCAGTGCAGATGAAGAAAGCGTCGGAAAAGTTCTGTACTGGATTACAGAAGATTTTATGGAGTTTGATTATATGGGACTGCTTGATCTTGGATCGGATGAAGAAATAAAAACAGTAACATGTACTTATGACAGTTTTGAAGAAAAATATTATATCGCATGGAAAACAAGGAATGGGCAGTGTTTTCAGATCACGACAGAAGATATCATCTGCCAGACCGGCTTTTCATCTGTGCAGTCCGTAAATGAACTGATTGAAGGGGATTGCGTACATGGTCCGAAAGGTGCAGTTGCTGGTAACGTGGTGAAAATTGGGAACAGACTCTGTGACCGCATGATTCAGAAATGGAGCCAAATTTTTAATACTGAAATAAAAGTGCCGGATCATATCGCTGTATCTTCTTTTGATGAACTTAGCAAAGTGACGGCGACAGCTGTTTATTCGGACGGCTCTACTGTTCAGAAGAAAGTCCTGTGGGATTTAGAGGGATTAGACTCTAAAATGCCAGGAGAATATAAGATTAACGGAACTGTTACGGACCGCAGATACCCATTCCCGTTAGCAACGGGGTTCGCCGATCCAGTGATTTTTCCATGGGAAGGCAAATATTATTTTATAGCTACCAATGATAACTTGAATGATGTAGGCCTATATGTCAGGGAAGCCGAAGTTCCCGATGGACTTTTTGATGAAGGGATAAAGCAGCATCTGATTCTGGCTTATGATGAGAAACGTAATTTTATCCAGACGTTCTGGGCACCGGAGTTCCATCTGATAGGTGGAGAACTTTATATTTTGTTTGCAGTAGGAGGGAGCGTATGGGGGCCGCAGTGCCATCTAATGAAACTCAAAAAAGGCGGTCATATCCCCGATGCAGATAGTTGGGAAGAACCCAAGAGAATTCAGAAAAATGATGGAACCTGGTTGACCACAGATGGCATTTCTCTCGATATGACTTATCTGGAAGCTGGGAGTAAGGGTTACATGATCTGGTCTTACCGGGAAAATATAGGTACCAAACAGGACAGTGGTTCCATGCTTTATATTGCATCTGCGGATAAAAGGACTCCGTGGAAACTGGCCAGTGATCCTGTGCTGCTTTCCAGACCGCTTTTGGGGTGGGAAAATGTTGAGGGGACTATTAACAATGAGGGTCCACATGCATTTGTTGCAAGAGATACCGTATATGTTACTTACTCTGGAGGTGCGGCAGATGGATATACATATGCTTTGGGGCTGCTTACCGCAAAAGCTGGTGATGACCTGTTGCAGATTTCAAATTGGAAAAAGAGCAATACTCCGGTTCTTACTTACTATTCTGTAGAAGGCGAATATGGTCCGGGGCATAATTCTTTTTTCATAGATCCGGAAGAAAATCTGATGATTGCTTATCATGCGGAAGATGCACTTACACATCATTTGAGATGCTCTGGCATTCGCAGAGTCCATTTTAATATGAATGAAAAACCGGTTTTTGATATGTCTGCAGAACGTGATTTAAATCCAGAGCTGGGGAGAATCTTCACGAATGTTATGATTCGTGATTGATAGATGACTTTTTTGTTTCTGTGGATTGAAATCCACAGAAACAAATCAGTAATATGAGTCTGGTAAAAGAATTCCTACCAGCCGTTTTATTCCAGATGTTATGCGTGTTTTAAAACGAGGTTTTTTGTCTCTTTAAAATCAAAGCACTAAACATCATAACAACAAAAAACACGATGAGAAAAGCAACAACAGCCATTCCGTGGGCAAACCAGGCGGCAATAATCATAAATACGCAACCTGCCAGGGATAAACAGGGCATTAAGATACGATTAAAGAAATTAAGTCCTTTGCTCTTTACTATAAACATAATAAAGATTGGAACGTATAAAGCATAAACTGTCACAATCGGAAGTTCGGAAGAATCAAAAGTGAAAAATCCAAACCAGCTGGCAGTCAGATTTGCTCCGTAGAAATAGAACAGCCAGATGCCGCAAAGAAATAATCCTAAAATAGCTGAGTTGACAGGCATGTTGGTCATGGAATCCACCTGACTGAAAACCTTTGGTTTTGGTCCTAAGCCCCTGGCAGCGAGAGAATAAATTCCTCGGGTGCAGCCAAGCATCAGCCCGTTTAACGTACCCAGACAAGAGATAATTACAAACACGAATAACAGATTTCCGCCTATTGAAGTGAAAACAGTCTGGAATGCCAGCTTGGCTCCTGCTTCACCACCTGCCATGATTATTTCATTTTTAACGGTTCCTGCAAGTCCGATGTAATACAGGATATACGCTGCCATAGTGATTAAGGTACCAGAAATTAAGGCAAGAGGCAGATTTCTTTTTGCATTTCTAAGTTCTGCATTGATACAGGTTGCAATGATCCAGCCCTCATAGGCGAAGCTGGCTGCAACAACAGCTGTAAATAGCCCGTTGGCGGTGCTGGCAGATACGGTATGGGTAAAGTTATAAACAGTCATTCCGTTGCGAAGTCCTGTAAAGGTCCCCACAATTGCCATAAGGAATAAAGGAATGAGCTTAATGACAGTCGTGCTTACCTGAAATTTTCCCGCTAAAACAGGGGATAATGCGTTAATTGTAAAGCTGGAAATCAGATAAAGGCAGGCGATGGTCATACATTCTCCACCGGTAATGGAAAAACCGAAGATGACACAGGTATACCGAGCAGATACCCATGCGAGGACTGAAGTAATGGTAGGGTAGTAAATAATTGCCATAAAACTTCCTACATAATAGGCATATTTCTTTCCTACGGTCGCTTCAGCGTAATCCACAATACCGTTAATGTACTGATACTTCGTAGCCATAACAGAAAATGTGTACGCACAGGAAATCATAATAATGCCGCCGATGATCCAGGCCAGAATTCCCTGCTTTAAATTTCCTCCTGTTGCAGTTAGAATCTTTTCGGCTTTAAAAAATACACCGCTTCCAATCACGATGCCTACAACCATCGCTATGGCTGTAAATAGTCCATACTTTTTTTCTAATTTTGATTCCATAGTTCAACTGTTCCTGCTTTTCTATAGTATTGTTTATAAAAAAATCCTTTTTATTTTATCATAAAATGAAATACAAATCAGCAAGATTTTATTACCAGAAGCAAGATTTTTTACTGGTAAAAAATCGTTAAGAAACAGCAGGATTATGTCATGACTTTCGGTACTTTGGTTGTTCGGATAAATCCACCATGTAATCGCTGGCTTTTCTCTTGCCCGAATCAGTCAGAGTCAGATAAATCTTTACCAAGGCAGTAATCTTATCTCTGTCGTCCGGAGCCGCGCTGTTAAGAATGGCACCTAAGCTGTCATTGGCGTGATATCCTTTTCCTTCATCTTCACGGAAGAAATCTTCGCCTCCGCTTGCAGGATGATGAATCCATGGGGAAGCATCTGCGACGGAATCTGGGTATTCAAAACAGTCATCCTGCCAGCCCATTAAATAAGCAGGAGTAGTTCTAAGAATGACCGCCAGCTTTTCTAAAACATTAGCAGGAACTTTTTCTATTTGTCCGTTCTCATATCTGAAAATCGTAGACCGTGAAACGCCTAACTCAGCGGCTACATCGTCAGCACTTAATTCCAGTTGTTTTCTTCGTTCTTTAATTCTCTGACCAGTGATTGACATGTTCATACCTCCTGTTAATATCATACCATTGATGTTGCAAAAATGCAACACTTATGGCCCCTGGGCTGACTTGTATATTGACATTTTATTTTTTATAAGCTATTCTTATGGCATAATAGTGGCACAAATGCAACGGAAAAGAGGTGAATTATTTGAATATATATATGTTAAAGAATAAGATAGCGGATTCCGGATTAACCCAGGAATCAATTGCAGACGCTATGGGTATCAGCAGATGTACATTTTACCGGAAGATGAAAAAAGAGGGCAATACTTTCACCGTACAGGAAATGAACAGAATGATAAAGTTCATATCTTTGACAAAAGAAGAAGCAGCTAAAATTTTTTTATATCCAAAGTAGCATAAATGCGATGATATCATATAGATTACCCAGTCAATTTGCAGATGCGGTGCTTGGTACAGTCAGGCACAGCATCTGCAGTTTTATTGTTGTCATTTTAAACGCAGGATATGTAATAATTTCTGTTTTAATGCTAAATAATAGATAAAAATTATGTTAATGTCAATATTGAATCATATTGTTACATAATTATCGAAATAAGTGTTGACAATTCAATAATTAATGAAATAAACTAGAGACGGGCAAACTAAAAATTCTGAAGTTTGCTTCAGGATCATGGTGAGAGAGGTAAATTGTTTGCCTTGAAACATCATATCAGAAGGGGGCAGATATGGATAAATCGGTAAAAGAAGACAAATTTTCAAATGCCTATGAATATATAAAAAATAAGATTATACTGGGCGAATATCTTCCTTTGCAGGATATTTCTGATATGGAGTTACAGAAAGAATTAGGCATGAGCAGGACTCCTATCCGCGAAGCGATTCAAAGATTGGAAAAGGATTCCTTTGTTAAAATATATCCAAGAAAAGGAACCTTAGTCGGAGAAATCGATTACAATCTAGTCAATGCAATTTATGAGGTACGTTTACTGAATGAGCCGTACATAGCGGTAGAGTGTTATAACAGAATAAGCAAAGACTGGCTTAAAAAAATGTATGATTCCTTTCAGAATCCACCTGAGTTTAAAGATCATGAAGAATATGTGAAGTATTACACCGGGTTAGACGATTGTTTACATAATACGGTTATCTCTCAGTCTCAAAATAGTTTTTTGAAAGAGTTGCTGAATGTGGTAGCGGATCATAGTAACAGAATACGGGTATATTGTGCAAAGGTTAACTTAAACTATACACTTTCCATTGAGGAGCATCTGGTGATTTTAAATTCAATGCTTAGTAATAATGATGCAGATGTTCTTGAAAATTATAAGAAGCATATAAGGAATTCCTGGAATAATGCAATGGATTTGATTTTCCCTAAAAAATCATTAATGTAATAATATAAAATAGATGAATACGTTAAATTTATATTGAATGCTGAGAATATGCCTAAAAAGCACATTTTCAGCATTCTTTTTTTGTTGGCAGAAAAAGTATCTACTGTAGAACAAATATGCATAAAAATAAAAATCTAAAATGTTTCATATATGCAAATGTACCAATCAAATGTTATACAATTAAGAAAAATTATATAAAATATACATAAAACAGCTTGACTCTTACCTTTTGTTAGTATATTATGTGGCTATATTTCATCTGATATATTAGTTAAATATAAGTGAAATAACAGGTAAATAAAAGAAAAATGGAGGAAGTAAAGATGAAAAAGCAATTATCTAAAATTCTTGCACTCGGTTTAAGTTTAACTATGTTCTTAACCGCATGCGGAGCTGGAAAAACAAGTAGCAAGACGGAAGAAACCACGACAGGTGCAGCTGTTTCGGAGAGCACAACTGGTACAGCTGAAGTTGGAGAGATTTTTGTAATAGGAAATCCCCAGCCTTTGACTGGTGTCAATGCACAGGTTGGAGAATCTGCTAATATGGCAGCTGAACTGGCTGTTAAGGTAATTAATAAGGAGGGCGGTTTTAACGGGGTACCGATTAAGCTTGTAAATTATGATGATCAGGGCTCTCCCGAGGAAGCAGTTAAGATTGCCAATAAGATGATCCAGGTAGATAAGGTGGATGCCATCCTGGGATCCTTAACAAGCAGCAATGTACTTGCAGCGGGTGGAATCTATAATGAGGCTAAAATACCTACGATTGGAACGGGAAACAGTCCCACATGGATGCAGCAGGGATGGGAATATGTTTTCCGTGCAGGATTAAACACCGCTCTTTCCATGCCTCATGTTACTGAGAGGATGCTGAATTTAGATGTTAAGAAGGTAGCAGTATTCCGCGGTCTGGATGATGCTGCAAAAACCAGCGCTGAAACGTTTATAGAAGAAGCAAAAAAGGCGGGAATTGAAGTTACTACCATTGAAAGTTACACAGAGGGGGATACAGATTTCTCCGGTCAGGTGGCAAAGATGATTAATTCTAAGCCAGACGCAGTATTCTGTTCAACCAATGGTCCGACTCAGGCAATTTTTGCAAAGCAGCTGCGGCAGCTTGGATTTAATAAACTCTGCTTTAACCGAGAGGGGATTCCGGTTGATACAATTAATGTGGCAGGGGATGCAGTCAACAACTGGGTATTTGCTTATCCATACGTGGTATACAACAGTATTGAAGAAGCGAAAGATCCTGAAATGAAGGAATTTTTAGAGCTTTACTTTCAAGCGTATGGTGTAATGCCGTTCCATGACTGCGCATACAGAAGCTGGGATGCGATGATGGTATTCTGGGAGGCCTCAAAGATAGCGGGAAGCAATGATAAGGAAGCAATAAAAGATGCAATCAGCAAGATCAAGGATTTTAAATCTCTTGGAGGCATGCTTGATTTCACTGACGGAACCCGGGAAGGGCTTCACACTCTCAACGATTACATTATTATTGATGGAAAATACTTAGACTTTAATGAATGGATTAAGGCAGGGAATATTTCTAAACTGGCAGAGTGATAAAACATATAGAATGGTCCGCCTATATCCGGTCAGGTGGAATATAGGCGGTTTCCTTGGAGGTAAGAAATGATAATACAAATTCTTGTTTCGGGTCTTGTGCTGGGATGCGTTTATGGACTGATCGCCCTGGGTTACAGCCTGATCTACAAAGCATCAGGAATGCTTAACTTTACACAGGGCGATATTCTTACATTAGGCGCGTTTTTGGGATATACCTTTTATGGGGTTTTCCATATTCCCTTTATTCTTACAGTAATTATTGTTTTTATTATTATGCTGGGGTTTGGAATGGTTTTGGAGAAGGGCATCATCAGTAAGCTTGTTGCAAAGGGAACCTTGCCAATCTATACGGTTCTTGCTACCATTGCGGTTTCCTATATCATTCAGAACGGATCTATGCTGATATGGGGAACCCAGTCCATTAACTTTCCAAGAATTTTTCATGTTACCAATATTAGAATTCTTGGTGTAAACATTCAGACAGAAGCATTTGTCTGTATTTTAGTTTCTATGGTATGTATGGTTTCTCTTCATATCTTTATGAAACATACCAGGTTTGGGACTTCCATGAGAGCTGCTGCCATGGACCCGCTGGCTGCCAGAAGCCTTGGAATCAATGTATCTCTTGCCACGGGGCTTACCTGGGGGATTTCTGCGGCAGTGGCTGCGCTTGCAGGTATGCTCATCGGACCTCTTTACGGGGTATATACAACCCTGGGTGCGACCATTGGCAGAAAAGGTTTTGCCAGTGCAGTAATGGGAGGCTACGGCAATATGTATGGTGCCATGCTTGGAGGTGCGATTCTTGGATTGGTAGAAACGTTTACTTCCGCTTATATTTCCTCTTCTTATAAAGATCTGGTGGCTTATATTCTGTTAATTACGTTTTTATTTATTAAGCCCACTGGTATTTTTAATGAGCGGGCAATTCAGGATTAGGGAGGGAGAATGGAATGAATCTACGATTAAAAAATGCGATATTAAACAGAAAAAAAGACTTAATAATTCTTTTAGTCCTCTTATTAATGCCTGTGTTTCTCAATGTGATACATTTTGAGTATGCATTTACAATTGTGAGCTTTATCTTTATTTACATCATAGCAGTGTCGGGTCTGGATATTGTGTTTGGTTATAGCGGCCAGATATCGCTGGGTCATGCAGCTTTTTTTGCCATTGGGGCTTATGGATCTGCGATTCTACATAAATATACCCATATTCCGGTGATTCTTACTATGATAATGGCTGCTTTTCTTGCGGCTTTTATCGGTGCAGGTCTGGCTTATCCTGCTTCCAAGCTGGTTTTTCATTTCCTTTCCCTGGCAACGATTGCCTTCGGAGAGATCGTGTATCAGCTGGTTGCCCAGTCTCCATATGATATTACGGGCAATTTTACAGGTTTTTTTACAGATTCAGTCAGCGTTTTTGGATATAAACTGAATACCTACAGCAAGTTTTATTATTTTGGACTGATCAGTGTGCTTATATTTCTGCTCATAAAAAATAATTTAATAAAATCCAAAGTTGGACGGGCCTTTATAGCAATCAGAGAGAATTCCCATGCAGCGGATGGAATGGGAATCAATGTTAGGAATTATAAAATCCTGGCATTTGCCATCAGCGCATTTTTTACAGCCTTTGCAGGTGGGATGTATGCGCACTGCGTGAAGTTTATCAGTCCGGATACATTTATGTACAAGCAGTCCGTTATGTTTCTTACCATGCTTTTATTTGGTGGAACAGCCTCCCGCTTCGGCCCCATTTTCGGTGCAGTATCGGTACTTATATTAAATGAGGCGCTCCGTGCTACGGAAAAGTATCAGCTGTTAATTTACGGTGTTTTGCTGTTAATTGTAATTGTTGTGCTGCCAGGGGGTCTTTATGGGGCATATCAGGACATTACAGTGAAATTCAAAAAGAAAGGAGTAAATAAATGCTGAAGGTCAAAAACGTAACCTTAAGATTTGGCGGTCTGGTGGCGAATAATGATGTTTCCATGGAAGTAAGAGATGGTAAAATCACTGGCCTCATTGGTCCAAACGGTGCGGGTAAAACAACTTTTTTCAACTGCATCAGCGGTGTTTATACTCCAAATGAAGGAAAGATTATATTTGAAGGAAAAGAAATTCAGGGCTACCGTCCTTATCAGATCAATAAAGCGGGAATCAGCCGAACCTATCAGATTATCAATCTGTTTAAAAAAATGAAAGTATATGAAAATGTAATCGTAGGAATGCATTCCAGATTAAATTCCAGCGTTACAGATTCTCTTTTTAAGACAAAAAAAGAGAGAGAAGAGGAGGAGAAGGCCTATGAAAAGGCTTTGGAATTGCTGGATTTCGTAGGGCTTCTGGAATTGAAGGATGAACCAGCAGGTTCCCTTTCCTATGGAAAACAGAGGCTTCTTGAGATTTGTCGTGCCCTGGCAAGCGATCCAAAGATACTGCTGCTTGATGAGCCGGCTGCAGGGATGAATGGGACAGAGAAGAATGAGCTTGATGTGTTGTGCAAGAAAATAGTGGAACGAGGGGTCAGCATTCTGATCATTGAACATGATATGAAGCTGATGATGGGGCTTGCTGATTACATGTATGTATTAAACTATGGTAAGCTGCTTGCAGAAGGCGCTCCCTTGGAAATTCAGAACAATCCTGCCGTGATTGATGCTTACCTGGGAGGTGAATGATGGGAAAACATTTATTGGAATTAAAAAACCTTCAGTATTCTTATGGAAATATTAAAGTGGTACATGGGATTGACCTCTATGTGGATGAGGGTGAGATTGTAACCATAATAGGTGCCAACGGGGCTGGAAAAACCACAACTCTTCAGACTGTCTCCGGGTTGACGGCAGCATCTGGTGTGAAAGGGGAAATCCTTTTTGACGGCAGAAGTATTGGAAGAACCAGAGGGCATTTAATTGCAGGTCAGGGTCTGGTGCAGGTTTTAGAGGGACGGCATGTATTCTCAAAACTTACTGTTGCAGAAAATATTCAGATGGGAACCTATATCCGTAAAAACAAGGCAAATATTAACAAGGATATTGATCATGTATATGAAATGTTTCCAAGATTGTATGAACGAAGAACCCAGCTTGCTGGTACGCTTTCCGGAGGAGAGCAGCAGATGCTGGCAATCGGCCGCGCCCTGCTGTGCAATCCCAGAATGATTTTGCTGGATGAGCCTTCACTGGGACTGGCACCTATTATTATAAAAGAAATTTTTGAATCCATTGTTCGTATTAACAAGCAGGGAACTTCCGTTCTTTTTGTGGAGCAAAACTCAAAAATAGCTTTAAATGTAGCGGATCGGGGTTATGTAATGCAGAATGGCGAAATCATTCTTCACGACACCAGTGTGAATCTGCTTCAGAATGAAGAGGTTAAAAAAGCTTATTTAGGAGAATAAAGGGGGGATTAACATGAGAGAAAGACCTTTCGTGGCTGATTTAGTAAAGAACGTAACGGTGCCGAGAATGTTCCGGGTTCGTCAGATATTTCCCCGTAATAAAATCGAACCAGAAGAGATACCTGGCATAATAAAGAAACTGCTGTCAGAAGAAAAGTTTTCTTCCCAGATTAAACCGGGAATGAAAATTGCTATTACAGCAGGTTCCAGGGGAATCGCAAACAATGCATTAACCACAAAGTGCATTGCGGATTTTATCAAATCAAAAGGTGCACAGCCTTTTGTGGTTCCTGCCATGGGAAGCCATGGGGGGAGTACTGCTGCGGGACAGAGGGAGATTCTTAAGGGCTATGGGATTACAGAAGAATATCTTCAGTGCCCCATCCTTTCTTCTATGGAGGTAAAGAAAATCGGAGTGAATGAAGAAGGAACGGATGTTTACATAGATAAATACGCAGCGGAATCCGATGGCATTGTCATTGGCTGCAGAATCAAACCTCATACGGCGTTCCGGGGTCCCTATGAAAGCGGAATTATGAAAATGATGGCAATTGGATTGGGAAAACAGTATGGAGCGCAGGTTTGTCATGAAGCCGGGTTTAAACATATGGCAAAAAATGTACCTTTGTTCGGAAAGGCTATTATCAGGCATGCTCCTGTCTTATTTGCAGTTCCAACCATAGAAAATGCCTATGATGAGACCTGTAAGATCGTAGCGGTAAATGCAGATGAGATTGAGGAAATGGAGCCAGTTCTTTTAAAAGAAGCCGCCTCCTATATGGCAAGAATTCTGGTGGATTCCTGTGATGTTTTGATTGTGGATGAGATAGGGAAAAACTATAGCGGTGACGGAATGGACCCCAATATAACCGGAACCTTTTGTTCGCCTTATGCCTCTGGCGGGATAGCCGCCCAAAGGGTGGCGGTTCTGGATTTAAGTAAAGAAACCCACGGTAACGGCATCGGATTAGGATTCTCAAGCGCTACTACTAAACGTGTTTTTGATAAACTGGATTTAGCCTCTATGTATCCAAACGCAATCACCTGCACCGTGCTTGGAGGAGTCCGGATTCCAATTATAATGGAAAGTGATAAGGAAGCAATTCAGGTTTGCATTAAAAGCTGCAACGAAATCAACAAGGCCCGGCCAAGAGTTGTCAGAATTCCCAACAGCCTCCATCTGGAGCATATTATGCTTTCCGAGGATTACTTAGAGGAAATTAAGGAAATGAAAACCATTGAGATAGAATCTGAGCCAATGGATCTGCCTTTTGATGGGGACGGGATGCTTTGGTAGGTTCTTAAAATAAGGAGAAGTGACAAAATGAAAGCAATTTATATAGTGGAACCTGGAAAGGTGGAAGTGAAAGAGGTTGAAAAACCAGTAAGAAAGCCGGGAGAGGCATTGCTCAAAATTTTATACGGAGGTATTTGTGGAAGTGATTTAGGCTCTTACCGGGGAACATTTGCGTATTTTGATTATCCCAGAATTCCAGGTCATGAATTTAGCGCAGAGATTATGGAAATTGATGAAAACAATGAATACGGTTTGAAAAAGGGAATGATTGTGACCTGTAACCCTTATTTTAACTGTGATGCCTGCTACAGCTGTGAAAAGGGGCTTGTCAATGCCTGCATGGATAATCACACCATGGGCTGCCAGACGGATGGTGCCTTCTGCCAATACATCACCATGCCGTTGGAACGGGTTTTCGATGGAAAAGGACTTTCTCCCAAGGTGCTGACAGCCATTGAACCTTTCTGTATCGGTTATCATGGGATTCAGCGTGCAGGAATTAAAAAGGGGGATAAAGTGCTGGTGGTAGGGTCTGGTACCATCGGCGTTCTGGCTGCAATTGCAGCAAAGGCTCTGGGAGGCCAGGTTTACATATCAGATGTGGCAAAAGAAAAGCTTGATTATGCAATGGAACACTTTGAATTTGCGGGGACTATCTTAAATGACAGCCCTCATGCGCTTCTTCAGGCGGCCAGAGAGATCACTGGCAGTATTTCAATTAACGGCAATGAAGCAGTTTATGGATTTGATGTATGTATTGAGGCGGTAGGTCAGCCCTCCACCTTTCAGGATTGTATTGAGGCGGCAGCATTTGGCGGAAAAGTGGTTATTATTGGTGTTGGTAAAAAGAATCTGGACTTCAATTTTACTATGATACAGAAGAAGGAACTGAATGTCTATGGCAGCCGGAATGCTATGAATAAGGATTTTATAGAATTAATAGATCTGGTAAAAGATGGCGGAGTGGATTTGGAAAAGGTAATTACCCATGAATATCCTTATGAGGAAGGGGCAAAGGCCTTTGAAGATTTCAGCAGCAATGGTGCGCATATGCTAAAGGTACTTTTAGATTTTACTAAGTAACTGTTTGTCAGGAATACGTTCGGATTGATGAAGAAAACGATTCAATCCGAACGTTTCTTTTGATGTTAATGTTATTCCGCTGTTTAGAAACGGCAATAAGAAGTGAGGCAAAACAGGGATTTGGATATTGACTTTTCATTTTCAATGAGCTATTCTTATATTGTGTAGTAGCATAAATGCAACTGGGGAGGGGTGAGTTATTTGAATATACAAAAGTTAAAAGGGAAGATGGCTGAGTCTGGAATTACCCAGGAGGCAATCGCTGATGCCATCGGAATGAGCAGATGTACATTTTACCGGAAGATGAAACGAAGGGGAGATACGTTTACTGTGGAAGAGATGAACAAAATTGTAAAGATAATACCTCTGAGCAGAGAGGAGGCTGTCAGTATTTTTTTTACCCTGTGAGTTGCATGAATGCGACTGCGCCGACGGAACAGGGGATGGAGGTCTATCATGATTATTCCACTTAATACGAATATTATAGGGAATTTAACAAAGACAGAACGTGAAATTATAAATTACATAAACAGCCATGAAGGAACACTTGCCGGAATGTCGATTGTTGATATTGCATTTGAGACATTTTCATCACCATCCACCGTTTCAAGGGCGATTCGTAAATGCGGACTGAATGGGTTTAATGAACTGAGATACCGATCAGGACATAAAGCAAAGAGTGAAGAGATTCAGAGCATGAATGAACTCTTTAATAAGACTCTGATAGAGGCTCAGGCTGTGCATGAGCGCATTTCACTCACTGATATACTGGCAGTTATTGAATGCCTGAAAGATGCACACCAGATTTCTGTATTTGCAAGAGGGCTGACTACCTATGTTGGTCAGGAGTTTTCCTTAAAGTTACAGCTTCTTGGTTATGATGTTTTCTTTTCCGATGATCCTAACATTATGAGAGTGAAAGCATCAAAGATGAAGGAGAAAGATATTTTATTTATTCTGTCTTTAAACGGCCAGACACCGGAACTGATTTTGGCAGCTGCCACAGCCAGTCAGAAAGGAAACGGTGTGATATCCTGCTGCTGTAATCCGCAGTCCGAGTTAATTACATACAGCAATATTGCTCTTGTAGGATATAAGCATGCTCACCAGGCGATTAAGGAATTCGAGGTGTCTTCAAGAATCGCTCTATATATGATTTGCAGAATTATTATTGACTATATTTCGGAGTCTGTCTAAGACTCCTTTTTCATAACCTGAAAAGATTTTCATAGCAATCTTCTCTATAATAACAGGTAAGCAGAGATTTTCATAAAAAGAGAGGAGGAATAAAGTGATCTATACATTGACGGCAAACCCGGCGATTGATATGAATATCTCGTCTAATGGAATTATGGGAAAGGTGGTTAATCGGACGTTTGATGCAGTTTATACTCCCAACGGCAAGGGGGTAAACGTCAGCTACTGTTTAAACCGGTTTAAAACACAGTCCGGTGTTCTTGGTTTTTTCGGCGGTTTCTCCGGGCGGTATATTGTTGAGGAGACACAGAAGATGGGGATTAAAGTATATCCGGTCTGGGTGGAGGATACAACCAGAATCAACATCTTTTTAAATGACCGGACCGAGGAATACAAATTTGTCAACGAAGGGTCTTACGTTTCTCAAAAGAAGCAGAGAGAGCTTTGCAGGCTTATGGAAACTCTTGGGGATATGGATACATTAATTGTCAGTGGAAGCCTGCCAAAAGGGCTGACAGATTCCTTTTATGATGAGGTTCTGGATATTTGCAGGAAGAAGCAGACAGCTGTTATTTTGGACATCAGTTCTCCTTATCTTAAAAATCTGATGAGGAACAGACCGTATCTTATCAAACCAAACGATGAAGAGATTAAGGATATCTTCGGGATCGTAATGAGAGATGAGGCTGATATCAAAGATGTACTACAGGACCTCTATGAAGGGGGAGCAAAAAATATTCTTTTAACTTTGGGAGAGCGGGGATCTTATTTTTACAACGGAAGTGACTTATACCATGCAGGGGCTAAGAAGATAGAACTGGTCAGTTCGGCCTGTGCCGGTGATGCGGCACTTGCAGGTTTTTTAAGTATATGGCTGAAACAGCCAGATTTGATTGAGAGGGCATTAAAGCGTTCCGCGGCGGTAGGTGCCAATGTGGCAGAAAGCAGCGGACTTGGTTTAATGGATCAGGTTGAGAACTATGCAAAAGAAATTATAGTGAGAAAGGTGGAGGGAGTATGAAATTACTTGGAGTAACAGGCTGTCCTACGGGGATTGCCCATACGTTTATGGCAGAAAAGGCTTTAAAAGCGGCAGCAGGAAAACTGGGGTGTCAGATCAAAGTGGAAACCAACGGAGCCATCGGGGTTGAGAATGCTTTAACAGAAGCTGATATCAAAGGAGCTGATGCTATCATTGTTGCCAGCGATAAAAGTGTGGATCTGGATCGTTTTAACGGCAAGCCGGTTTTGGAGGTGTCGGTTGGAGACGGGGTCAGCAAGGCAGAGGAACTGATTCAGGCATGTCTCTCTGGGAAAGTGCCTGTAAGGAGAGGATCGGTCATTCAAAATCTGAATCCCGGTGAGAACCAGAATGCTGCACGTCAGATTTATAAGCATCTGATGAACGGTGTTTCTCATATGCTTCCCCTTGTGGTAGCAGGCGGTGTACTGATTGCCATTTCATTTCTGTGGGGTATTTATTCCTTTGATCCGGCATCGGATCAGTATAACCCGGTAGCAGCCATGATAAAGTCGGTGGGCGGCTATTCCATGGGGCTGATGGTAACAGTCCTCAGTGGGTTTATCGCCCAGTCCATTGGCGGGCGCCCGGGGCTTTTGGCAGGTCTGGTGGGAGGAGCCATTGCAGCTGGTACTGATGCGGGATTTCTAGGAGGAATCGTGGCTGGCTTTTTATCCGGTTATCTTTCCCAGGGGGTCGTCCGTTCCTTAAGAAGACTTCCCAGGCAGCTGGAGGGGTTAAAGTCCATCTTTATTGTACCAATTGTAACCATTGGTGGAGTGGGAATCCTGATGATGCTGTTTGCCCAGCCATGTGCGGCTCTTAATCAGTGGATGATGGCAGCATTGTCTAAGATACAGAATACCAGTCCGGTTCTATTGGGAATTGTAATTGGCTGTATGTGTGCATTTGATATGGGAGGTCCGGTTAATAAAGCTGCTTATGTAACGGGTACCGTCCTTCTTGGACAGGGGAATTACTATTTTATGGCAGGTGTTTCCGCCGCATGCATTACGCCCCCTCTGGTTCTGGCTATTGCAGCTACCATTAAGAGAAACCGTTTTTCGGAGGATGACCGGACGGCAGCATTGGTTAATTACGTTCTTGGTTTTACTCATATTACAGAAGGGGCGATTCCTTTTGCAGCTAAAAATCCCTTAAAAGTCATTCCAATTCTTATGTTAAGTTCCTCCATTTCCGCAATTACTACCTATTTGATGAGGGTTGAAGTTCCTGCACCCCATGGGGGCTTTCTGATACTCGGTCTGGTGAATAAACCGGTCATATGGGTTTTATGTATTTTGCTAGGTTCATTTGTAGGAGCAGTGCTTTATATTTTTATTACTCCTGTTGCAAAAAAGAATACTGCTTTAACGGAAGAACTATTAAAAGAAGAAACCATTTGCCTTTCACTTGAAAATACTGGAAAAGAGGAAGTCATTGATGAAATGGTGGCAATGCTTTATGCAGACGGAGTATTACAGGATGCAGAAGCGTTTAAAAACGAGATTATAAAGCGGGAAATAATTTCTTCTACAGCATTTGGAAACGGAATTGCAATTCCCCATGGAAAATCCCCAGCCGTTCGTATGCCCAGAGTAGCGGTTGGATTATCAAAGAAAGGAATTTCATTTGATTCTTCCGATGGGGAACCGGTATATGCGGTATTCATGATTGCTGTGGGAGAGAATGAAGATGATATTCATTTAAAGCTCCTTTCCGCTCTTTCTAAAAAACTTATGAATTCCGGGTTTTTGTCCAGGTTGAAAAAATGTACGGGGAAAGATGAGATTATACGGCTGATTACAGAAGAATAGGAGAAAAAAGATGCCATTAGTTACTTCAAAAGGAATGCTGCTTGATGCACAGAAAGGAAATTATGCTGTCGGGGCTTTTAATGTAGAAAATATGGAGATGGTCATGGCAGTAGTTGAAGCAGCACAGGAGATGCAGTCGCCTGTCATATTACAGACAACACCGTCTACCGTCAGATATGCAGGTTTCAATCTTTACTATGCCAATGTAAAGGCGGTGGCGGAGAGAGCTACTGTCCCGGTTGCTCTGCACCTGGATCATGGCAGCAGCTTTGAACTGGCAGTTCAGGCATTACGGGAAGGGTATACCTCTATTATGATTGATGGTTCACAACTACCATGGGAGGAGAATACAGGACTGACCAGACGGGTTGTAGAGGTATGCCGCCCCTGCCGGATTCCGGTTGAGGCAGAGCTGGGATGTGTGGGAGGTAAGGAGGATGGCAGGAGCAGCAGAAATCCCGGTCTTACTTCGCCAGCTCAGGCAGCGGAATTTGTGGAGAAGACTGGAATTGATTTTCTGGCAGTGTCAATTGGAACTTCACATGGAGTATATAAGGGGGCACCCCGCATTCGTCTGGATCTGCTGGGAGAAATTAAAAAGTGTGTACCTGTTCCTCTGGTACTTCATGGAACATCTGGCGTAGAGGATGAGGTTGTAAGAAGCTGCATTCAGGAAGGCATTTGTAAGGTAAATTACGCCACGGATCTGAGGATTGCGTTTAGTAATGGGGTGAAAAGGATTCTGAATGAAGAAAGTTCCGTAATAGATCCAAAAATTTACGGAAAAATGGGGAAAGAACTGGTAAAACGCTACGTACAGGATAAGATCTGGGTTTGCAAAAGCAGCGGAAGAGGGTTCTAGAAAGAATAATTAACCGGACTGTCTATATAATGGTAGAAATAGAAGGAATCCAGACCATAGCTGGTAAGGAGGAAGCATGACATTATCTGAAGATCTGATTGGCGAAGGGTATACAATAGAACCAGTTGCCGAAGAGGACCTGGAACAGTATATTAAAATAAGAAAAAATTTTTTGAAACCATTTGTAGATCAGTATTATGGTGGCTGGGTTGAAGAGATACAAATGATTATTGCTGATGACCTGTTTCACAGATCCAGAAAAGATGCCTGTTTTTGGAGTGTCAGGTTAAATGGAATAATCACAGGATTCTTAGCATATAAGGAACGGCCGGACCAGATAACAGATGTCTCTGTAACATTGTCTGAGTCCGGTCGGGAAAAGGAACTATTAGATGATTTTCTTGATTTTATTACTCAGTTATCCGATGGTACTAAAAAACCTGTTTTACTGATGGTTTACCAGTCAGCTCCTTTTGCAGAACTCTACGGGGAGCACGGATTTGTCACTTATGGAACATCTAGAACACACTACCTCATGAGTTATAACATCGAGGACACCAGTGGTATGGGGGATTATAAAAATCGTATTTTTGCAGAAGGATTCCGCAAATGCGTGTAGAATCATGTGTGAGCGTTTCCAGAATAAGACATTATAATAAGCAGGTTCGTTAATAAAAGTAAGATTGCCATAGTAATAAGTGAAATAGCAAAACTACCTGTTCCAGATGTGTTCATGTACTGGTTTGTATCAAATCGGATTATGGTGAGCCCGGATAATATGGGGTATATACTGCGTAGTGTGGCATTTTTTATAAACATAGAAAAGTACCCAAAAAGAAAAGATACAACAACCCCACCCATAAAAGCGTCTTGTTTTCTGCTGGTAAAAACAATAATGGGTAGAACTGAAATAAAGGTACAGAGAGAGATAACAGTGGTTTGCTCAAAGCCTTTTAATAAGGTGGAGAGATCAGGTACTGTTAAACCAGTTATGAAACCCACAATTACTGTTATAAAATAACTGTAATAGCCTAACAAAATACTTATTATACCCATTGCAATCAGCTTTCCATATATCAACCGGGGAAAGCTGATTGGAATTGTAAAGAGATTTTTTAATGTATCATCCTTGTATTCCCGGTTAATAAGAGAACCTCCGATCAAAGTGAAGATTACAGGCATAAATATTGTAGTGCTATTCCATACTGTATGATTGAAAAGGGTGATAAAATCAAAATTTCCAATCTGTTTTTCTGGAATGGTGACTTTCTGTGTAAATATAGAAAGTATAGATGGAAAGGTCATCCCAATCATACCAATAAGTAAGAGATGCAAACGTTTTAATTTAATAAATTCCGCTTTTATTATGCGAATCATTGATAATTCTCCTCTCTTAATATTCTCTTTTGTTATAGATTTGTATGATACAAATAATGCAAATCATGGCTTCAAGAAGAACCACAGAAAAGCAGATAGGTGTAGAAACAAAGTAGTTACTGAGGCGTTGATAAAATGTGGTCTGTATCAGTCCGGCTGGTGTGTAGAACTGATATAGCCATCGGAAAATAATAGGCACAGGCATTAGCGTTCCGGCATTAAAACCAAGCGGACGCATCATGATCAGGTCACTGAAATGCATAACGTAATTGATCAGTGTGTAGAAGAAGACCATGATGACAGACAGAATATAATTCTTGTTAAACCAGACAACCAGGACAATGCATGGAAGAGAGGCAGACCACATTAATAAGCCTGTTGACGCAGTTAGACAGAATTGGAAAAGCGGTTTGGTAACTGGTATGTTTTGTGAAACAACAAATAAGGTACTGACGAAAAAACCTGTAATTTGGAATGCAACGGAAAATATCAGTAATACCAGAAGCTTTACAAGTACCAGTTTCTTTTTTGATATGGGAATACAAAGCAGATTTTTAAGTGTTTGATTATCCTGTTCTGTAAAAAACAAGTTTATTGCTAAAAGAACCAGTAAAGGCATTAAAATTAAAAAAGCATTGTCTTCCCTGACTCCGGATTGGATATCTGCAAAATCAGAATCAGATAAAAGCATTGCGTTAAAAATGGGGAATATAAATGCGGACAGTATTCCAAATGGTAAAATCCGCTTTCTTTTAAATTTTAACAACTCTGCATATAAAAGATTAGCCAATTCCTTCACCTCCTGTTATTCTCCTGAAGTGATCTTCCAGGCTGTCTTCGCAGGTGCGTGCTTCTGAGACCTCCAATCCATTTTCCACAAATGTACGATTTAATAAAGCAGCAGGCAGATGATCCTCATAGATCCGAAGGCTGTTACCTTGTTCTATTATAAAATTTTTTGTGTTAAAATTTTTCTCCAGAATTCTGGCAGCCTGATAAGGATCCGAAATGATAAAATGCAGGTACCTTTCGTTCTTTTCTTCGAGATTAACAAGACTTTCCTGTTCCAGCAGAACACCATGATCTATAATTCCGATGTCATCTGCAAGTAAAGATATCTCTGATAAAATATGGCTGGATATAAGGATTGTTTTCTTTTTAATGCTGCTTAGCTCACGGATAAAAGAACGCATTTCGGCAATTCCGATCGGGTCAAGCCCATTCACCGGCTCGTCTAAAATCAGGAGCTCCGGATCATGCATAATTGCCAGTGCAATAGCAAGACGCTGTTTCATGCCTAGTGAGTATTGTGAAAACAACTTTTTATCACCATAAGGCAATCCTACTGTGTCCAAAGAATCTTGTATTGCATTGCGGGTGGGAGTACCCCTTAGTAATGCGAAAATTTTCAGGTTTTCGGTACCAGTCAGATTGGGATAAAAGCCGGGAGCTTCTATCAGACTACCGATCCGGGGCAATATTTTTTTAGCCTCCTTTTTTATATTCGTTCCAAATATACGTATTTCTCCGGAAGTCGGATCTGTCAGATTTAAAAGCAGTTTCATCGTTGTAGTCTTACCAGCCCCGTTCCGCCCTAACAAACCATAAATACGTCCTTGCCTTACTTGAAGATTTACGTTATTAACACTTTTCTGCTCACCATACTGTTTTGTAAGATTGATTGTCTCAATGATCATATCACTCAAATCAGATTACCTCCTTTTCTCATTGAAACCATTCTAAACCCAGAACCTTGCATGAACCTTGCCGGAACCTTGCATTAATCTTGCAATTATGGTTCAACAGCCGGAAAATGAATGATAAACTCACTATATATGCCTGGTTCACTCTGAACATCTATGATCCCATTCATTTTTTCTGTCAGTTGTCTGACAATGAACAATCCAAGACCGCTGCCTTTGTCAGAACGTCCCTTATCACATTTGTATAAACGATCAAAAATATGATGTAAGTCAGCCGGAGCGATTCCAATTCCGTTGTCCAGAATACGAATGGTAACAGCTTCCTCTTTTATGTACAGTTGAAATGTTATTTTGTCTGCATGGCTGTGGCTGATTACATTTTGGATCAGATTACTGATAATCCGTTGATAACAGTCGGGGTCAGCGTTTATAAAAACAGGTTGTTCTGGTATCTCTATTTCATATTGAAGCTGATTCTCTTCGAAAACAGGTATCCAGTTCTTTAAAATATTACGTGTCAGTTCTGCCAGCTCAATTGGTTCTGCAGACAAAGTAAATTCGCCGGAGTTTAACTTAAAGCAGTCAAATAGCTGGTCAATATAGTTCTTAAGACTATGTGCTTTCAACCTTGCTGTTTCCATATAGTCCGCCTGTTCTTCAGGACCGGCAATTCCTTTTTTTATGGCATCTAAATATCCGATCAGAGTGGTTAAAGGAGTTCTTAGATCATGGGACAAGCTGGTCATAAGCTGTCGGTTTGCTTCATCTGCTGCCTTGAGCTGATAGATCTGTTCTTCATAACGATATACAATTTCATTTAGTTGAAAGGAAAGTTCAGCGGTTAAATCATTATGGACAGCCAGAATTTTGCGGTTACCATTTCCGCCCTGAATATCTGATAATGCTGCTGTTATTTCTTTTAACTGTTTCCTGACTGCAA
This sequence comes from uncultured Paenibacillaceae bacterium, assembly GCA_963523055.1. Taxonomy (GTDB): domain Bacteria; phylum Bacillota; class Clostridia; order Lachnospirales; family Lachnospiraceae; genus Lacrimispora. Next base: position 58,602 of record CAURBV010000014.1, read on the forward strand.
ATAACTTGGAATAACAGAAAATTGCAAAAGAAAGTGATATACACAAAGGGATGCTGCAAAGAAGTATCACAACCATTTTTATACCTCCTTATTAAAACGATAGCCAATTCCTTTAATAGTCTGAATGTAAAAGGGAGTACCTGGATCAGGTTCTATCTTTTTACGAAGCCGGCTGATAATCGCCATGATATTGCTGTCATCATAAACGTATGCTTCTTTCCATACCGCTTCATATATCTGCTGTTTTGTTAAGATCCTGCCCTGGTTCCTGGCACAGTAAAGCAGAAGATCAAATTCCTTAGGGGGCAGTTCAAAGGTGCCATTTTGAGTTGTAACACTTCTGTTGTCAAAATCAATACTCATTCCCATATATATGAGCGGCTGGGATCTGTCCTGTATTTCATTGAATCGGGTGTATCTGCGGACCAGTGAAATAATCCGGGCAATTAATTCCTCCATATTGAAGGGTTTTGCCAGATAATCGTCAGCACCGGAACGAAGACCATATATCTTTGAGGTGGCGTCATCTTTCGCTGTCAGCATAAGAATAGGGATATTGCTTTTATTGCGTATGTTATCCAATGTCTGAAATCCATTCATTCCAGGCATCATCACATCCAGTAGAATAAGATGGTATTTCTTTCTATCAAGCATATCCAGGCCGTTTAAGCCTGAGTGACAATAATCTGCACTTATTCCTTCTCTTGCAGCGCATTGTTTGATTAAAACACATAAGTCTTTATCATCGTCTATTATTAATATTTGGTAATCCAAGTTTTTCCCCCTTAAACCAACGTTTTATCAGATAGATCCATTTTGCTTTCAGTGTAAACGAATGCGCGGATAAATTCAAGAGAGTTGACTGAATATATACAAAAACCTCCCCCGATGGAAATGGGGGAGGACGTTTTTTAAATAATCACTGGCTGAATCTGCCTTCCATCCAGTGCATATTCCAGTGTCTTACTGATTAGTTCGGTTCGGGCAATCATGGAATTAGGCTTTTTCACGGGATTATCCTGGCCAAAAGGCACAAAATAAATATTTTTCACATTGTAGAGTATGCCGATATTTTTGAAATTCATTCCAAGAGCATCATTGGTAGAAAGGGAGATAACCAGAGGTTTTTCATTTCTTAAATGTGCTTTTGCAGCCATAAGAACTGGTGAGTCGGTAATTCCGTTTGCCAGCTTTGCCAGTGTATTGCCGGTGCAGGGAGCAATCAGTAGGATATCTAAATAATCCTTTGGCCCAATGGGTTCTGCATCTTCCAGCCGTAGTATTGGTTTATTTCCTGCTATTTCAGTAATTCGTTCCATATATTCTTTTGTGCTGCCAAACCGGGAATCTGTGGTCTGGACGTTGGAAGAGAAAATGGGATAGATATCTGCCCCTTCATCTGCAAGAACTTTTATTTCTTCCTCTATTTTGTCAAAAGTACAAAAGGACCCGGTAATTGCCAGGCCTACTTTTTTTCCTTCCAGTTTCATAATGCACTCCTTTGCCTAAACAGTTTGAGATAAACAGGTGAGAATTGCTTCATACAGAATTTTCGCCGAGGTTTCGGGAGCATAGATTCCAGGGAGGCCAAGGCTAAGCTTTGCACGGATTCCCTGCTGCCTGCAGGCTTCAAAGTCCACACCACCCGGGGCGGAGGCAATATCGATAATAGTTGCCTGCCGGGAAGCCAGAGAGACAAGCTTCTCATCAATGACCAGTGCTGGTATGGTGTTGAAGATATAATCATATCTGCCTATTTCTTTTTCTAAATCACTTAATAAAATTGTTTCAAAGCCCATGGCTGATGCAAGAGCCAGCTGGTTTGCTTTTCTTCCTGCTATGGTGATCGTAAGGTCGAGACCTTTTAGCTTAAGTGCCAGGGTTTTGGCACATCTTCCAAAACCGGTGATCAGGCATTTGCTCTGATGGAGACAGCCCGGGCTTAACCGAATGGCCTCCGCAATGGCGCCTTCTGCAGTTGCAATGGTGTTTTTTATGGTGACATCTTCCATATCCATATAGTCGAAGCAGCCAATTTCATTTTTTCGGGCATATTCTTTTACATATGCCGGAATATTGCCTCCAAACAGGATATGGTCGGAGGTAAGAAGGCTTAAGAGATTGCCAATTCCAAGGTCGTTCCTTTCATGGGCAGAAAACAGGCTGATTTTATCCTTGGTGAACGGGATAGGACAGAGAATGATATTGCAGGTTTCCATGGCTTCCTTCAGTGAAAAGTCAGGGTCGTCTCCGTCAGAATGAAGAACAGTAAAAAAGCCGTTTTCAGTTAAAATGCGGCTTAAATAAAGCTGTCTTGAGTCGCCGCCTAATAGAAGAAATTTATGCATACGGTCATCACTCCTTATACTGGTTTATATGATAAAAAAAATGATTTGTGTATGGTACCATCTGGGAATGTTTGTCATATTTCTGTTAGTATGAACCTATTTTTTAGGAATGAATGTCTATGAATGATGGGATTTTTAAAGGCTCTGCTGCAGCCATTGTTACGCCCATGGATCAACATGGGAATTTGGACCTTGTGGCTATGGAGCGGCTGTTGAAATTTCAGCTGGAAAATGGTACAGATGCAATTGTTGTAAACGGAACGACAGGAGAATCCTCAACACTGGAAGAGAAGGAAAAGACAGAGTTGCTGGAATTCGTGGTGCATTATGTAAATCACAGGGTTCCTGTGATTATGGGGACGGGAAGCAATTCCACCTCAAACTCAGTAAGGCTTTCCAGAAAAGCACAATCACTTGGAGCATCAGCTCTTTTGCTGGTCACTCCTTACTACAACAAGACATCCCAGCATGGACTGGTGGAGCATTTTAATACCATAGCGGACCGCGTGGATATTCCGATTATTTTGTACAATGTTCCCACGCGTACAGGGGTTAATATTGAGCCTGAAACTTATCTAAAGCTTTCGGAGCATCCCAATATAAGAGCTGTAAAGGAGGCTGGTGGGAATATCTCCCATATTGCAAAAGTTGCGGCTCTTTGCGGAGACCGGCTGGATCTCTATTCAGGAAATGATGATCAGACTGTACCGATCATGTCTCTTGGGGGGAAGGGCGTGATTTCGGTCCTGGCCAACATTATGCCCCAGGAAATGCATACCATGTGTCAACTGTTTTTTGAAGGACAGGTGAAAAAGAGCAGAGATATGCAGTTAGAGCTATTACGCATTATGAACGCTATGTTTATGGATGTAAATCCTGTGCCGGTGAAAGCAGCGTTATCTGTCTTGGGACTGTGTGAAGAAAAATACAGGCTTCCTCTGGTTCCGTTAAAAGAAACGGACAAAGAAAAGCTTAAGGAAATCATGGAATCTTATTTTCTTATTCAGTCATAATAAAAGAAAACGGGACGGTTGTGATATCATCAGCCGTCCTTATTGTTAATGTTAAGAATATTAACCAAATTCTTTTGAAAATTAATTGATTTTCTAAGCAGTTGCGATCCAGAAATCTCCATGCTATATTAAAGTATACTTACGAGGAGAAAGGATGTCTATGATGAACAAGAGAAAAAAACGCATTTTTACAAAGCTGCTTTTCGGTATTTCTGCTCCAGTCATAGTAATATTAATTTTGTCAGGGTTCCTGATTACTATGCAGGTAGGAAAGAGCATGGAACATCAGTCTATGGAAAATCTCAATTCGGCATCCTTAGCGGCGGCAAATCAGGTGGACTCTTTCCTGACATTTTACCTGGCTGAGATGAAGAGTGCTGCAGCAAGCCAGCAGGTGGAAGCGTATTTAAAGAATGCGACTGGAAACGTCAGGATGCCTGACAGCCAGGGATATCCAGAGATTAAGAAAACCCTGGACAAGATACAGGCAACGGATAAGGACAACATTCTTGCTGCATGGGTTGCAGATCTGGATTTAAGTCAGGTAACCCAGTCGGACAACTTTACATCAGAGGATGGATGGGATATCTCAAGCAGGCCCTGGTACCGGGCGATGGAACTGGATCACCCGATTTTGACGGAGCCATATGTGGACGCCAGTACCGGACAGGTCATTGTCAGCGCTGTTTGCGGCGTGTTTGACAGCAGCACTGGAAAACCTCTTGGTGTGATGGGGCTGGATATTAAGCTGTCCCAGCTTGTCACTATTATGAGTAATTACAAAATCGGGACAGGTGGATTCGTGGTTCTGGCCACTGAGGGAGGACAAATTGTTTATCATCCCAACAATGATATGATTCAGAAGAATGTTTCGGAAGTGGAAATATCTGATAATATTAAACAGGCCATAACCGGACAGGCAGCAGGAAGCTATACATACACCATGAATAAGGAAAATTATTTCGGTGCAGTAAATAAAGTGGGAAATTCCGGCTGGCTGGTACTCTCCAGCATTCCCAGATCAGAAGTCCTTGCTTCCCGCACGGCTGTGACTGTCACAATTGTCTCTGTCTTCTTACTGGGATCAGCACTACTGGTTCTCTTAATTATTCTTATTTCCAGACGGTTGACGAAACCCCTTAAAAATCTGTCCAATGTTGCAGAACAGATTGCAGAGGGTAAACTGGATCTGGCTATGGAGAACTTTGATAATGACGAGATTGGTATGGTCGCTGCTTCGCTAAGCAATACCGTATTACAGCTGAAAGATTATGTGAATTATATTGATGAAATTACTTCGGTTCTCAACCAGATTGCAGACAAGAATCTGGCATTCCGGCTGGAATATGATTACAAAGGAAATTTTGAGAAGGTTAAGAATGCCTTGCTTAAAATCAGCGGTACCTTAACGTTAACCATGGAGAGGATTGTAAATGCTTCGGAACAGGTAGCCTATGGATCACAAAACATAAGCGGAAGTTCCCAGGCTCTTGCGCAGGGAGCAACAGAGCAGGCCAGTGCAGTAGAAGAGCTGGCTGCCACCATCAATGACATCTCCCATAACATTGATAAGAACGCCCAGGATTCCACCAATGCCAATGAACAGGCGGTTGCAGCCACTGGTGAGCTGGAAACCAGCAGCAGACACATGGAGGCTCTGGTTACTGCCATGGAGGAAATTAGTGAGAATTCCAGGGAGATCAGCAAGATTATCAAGACCATTGAAGATATTGCATTTCAGACCAATATTCTTGCACTCAATGCGGCTGTGGAAGCAGCCAGGGCAGGAGAAGCAGGCAAAGGGTTTGCTGTAGTAGCAGATGAAGTCCGCAATCTGGCTTCCAAAAGTTCAGAAGCGGCTCAGAATACCACACACCTTATTGAGAACTCCATTCAGTCAGTTATGAATGGCTCTGGCCTGGTAAAAGACGCAGCAGAGTCTCTTTCAACGGCAGTTGTAAGCACCCGTTCTGTATCTGAGATGATAGAACGGATCTCAGAAGCCTCCGTCAGGCAGTCGGAAGCAATCCGTCAGGTCACTGTGGGTATCGATCAGATCTCAGCAGTAGTGCAGACCAACTCTGCAACTGCAGAGGAAAGCGCAGCTGCCAGCAAAGAGCTGTCTGATATGGCTGCAGTATTAAAAGAACTGGTAGATGAATTTCAATTAGATCGTAATTAATTTAAATAAGAGGCTGACGAAAACTAACAGATCATAGTTAGTTTTTGGAGGCCTCTTTTTGCTTTTTATGTAGTGGTTATGCAGTTTTTTGGTTTACCAGAAATGGTGATAACGATTCCAAAACATCGTCATGGTTGTTATTGTAAATGATCAGTTCAAGATTGCAATCAGAACAAATGGTCATGATGCCTAAAATAGATTTGGCGTCAATAACAATACTTCCTTTGCAGATGTCCATATCGACCTCAAAATGATTCGTCGCTTTAACAAAAGCGGCAGCTTCTTCCATGTTAGCCAAACGTATTGGATACTTTTTCATGATGTCATACCTCTTAGAAATTATATTGATTGTACAAAAATTAATACATAGCTAGATTATAGGACCAGTTTCATAAATAAGCTATGTCTAAATTTGTATAAAAACCGTCTTTTCTTGCAAATAATGTCATAGTGGTGATATAATTAATCGGGGGAAGTGCGAGTAGGTTTGCCGTTTGGAGGACAATATGAATGAAGAACTTCTGAAATTTTTGAGGAAGACATCGGAAGAAAAAAACGGTATTATCAAGGATGCATCTTCAATTTTGACATACTATGTAAGAGATTTGGATAGCAGTGTAGTGGATAAGGATATGATTATAGAAGAGGGCAGCATGATGGGACTTTACTGTCAGCCCCGCTATATAGCGATTCCGGACCATAGTCATAATTATGTAGAGCTTGTTTATATGTACAGTGGCAGTGCTGTCCAGATTATTAATAAGACCGAAAGGATTGAACTGGATACCAGTGACCTTCTTCTGTTAAGAGAGGGTACCAGTCATGCCATAGAGCCTTTAGGGGAAGATGATATTGCGATTCATTTTTTCCTGAAACCGGAGTTTTTCTCCCATCCATCTCTTATTACAGAGGACGGGGGCATCTTAAGGCATTTTATTGCAGGTGCAGTATCTGAGAATCATTCGGTGGCGGATTATCTCCATTTCCGCCTGCAGGAAATTTTACCTGCAAAGAACCTGTTAGAGAATATGATCTGGTCTCTGATGGTAGAAAAAAAGTGCAGGCAGGAGATTAATCAGGCAACCATGTCCATGTTAATTATGGAACTGCTTCATGATGCTGATAAGGTGGAATCCCATGATACGACACAGTATGAAGAGCAGATTGCCCTAACAGCGTATCAGTATCTGGAAAATCACTATACCACGGCTACACTGGAGGAATTTTCTTTTAAAGTCATGCAGCCAACCTATTATGTCAGCAGGCTGTTTAAGCGGTACTATCAGATGACTTTTACAGAATGCTTACAGCTGATCCGTCTTTGCAGGGCAGCGAACTGCCTTACTTCATCCAGCAAATCAGTGGAAGAAATTATCCAGGAAATCGGTTATGAGAACAGCAGCTATTTTCACCGGATTTTTAAAGAACGCTATGGTCTGACGCCGAAGCAGTACCGGGATAAGTCCAGGGATTAATTCTGAAAAGATTATGAAATATATGCTCATAACATTGACTTTGGCTGGATAGGTTATTATAGTTAAGGCAAAGAAAAGGGGCGATTATACAGCATGAATCAAATGAGAGATCAATTAATTCGATTTATGACGGGAAGATATGGCGCTGATAAATTGGGAAAATTTTTAACAGCGACGGCATTTATTTTATTTGTTGCTGGTCTGTTTATAAAGAGTCCCTGGGTGGATCTAATAGCAGTGGCAGTCCTGTTAGTAAGCTACTACCGTATGTTTTCAAGAAATATCAGGAGACGCTTTGATGAAAATCAGAAATTTGAGCGGTTTTGTTTTGCTATCGTAGAAACATTTCGCAAATGGCGTTTCCGTCTGCAGCAGAGCATGAAGTTTCACATTTACAAGTGCCCGGGCTGCGGACAAAAAATCAGGGTACCAAGGGGAAAAGGGAAAATAAAGATTCACTGCCCCAAGTGTAATATTGATTTTATTAAGAAAAGCTAGTGATAAAAATAGAAGGGAACAATTATGAATTTACAATTTAAGCCAATTGAGGCAAGTGATGTTGAAAAGATAACTCCATTTTATGCCCTGCGGCCAAATAAGACCTGCGATAGTGTATATCTGGATTGTTTTATCTGGAGAGAATACTACCATGTGAAGTACGCAATCAGTGACAATAAAGCATTGCAGTTTTTGATGGAAAAGGATGGCCAGCCTTTTACAGCGATGCCTATGTGCAGGGAAGAAGATCTTTCTTACTATTTCAATGAAATGAAAAAATACTTCAATGAGGTTTTAAAAAAGCCTCTTCGGATATCTCTGGCAGATGAGGCGGCGATTGAGTATTTAAAGCTGGATCCTGAGCAGTTTGAAGTGAAAGAGGTAGAAGATTTAAAGGATTATCTTTATGACGCTCAATCATTAAGAACACTTTCTGGAAAGAAGCTTCACAAAAAGAAGAATCATTTAAACTCTTTCCTGAAAGAATACGAGGGAAGATATGAGTACCGGACCCTATGCTGTTCAGACAGGGACAGTGTGGTGGAATTCTTAAATGAGTGGTGGGAGAACAAGGTAGAGGCTGCAGAGTTTACCCGCCAGCTGGATTATGAAGTGATGGGAATCCACAGCATATTAAAAAACTGTTCTTTCTTAAATGTAAGAATGGCAGGAGTTTTTATAGACGGAGTGTTAAAGGCATTTACCATAGGCAGCTACAACTCCTTTGAAAAAATGGCAGTGATTCATATTGAGAAGGCCGATCCGAATATTAAAGGTCTTTACCAGTTTATTAACCAGCAGTTTATCACCCATGCTTATCCGGAAGAACTGATTTTGGTGAACCGGGAAGATGATGTGGGTATGGAAGGCTTAAGAAAAGCGAAGATGTCTTATTATCCCGTTGATTTTGCAAGAAAATACTCAGTGGTACAGAAGGGTTTCTAAACTATGGTACGGTATTTGAAGCAGGAAGAAAAAAGTGAAAGCCGGGCGTTATGGGAAAAAGTTTTCTCAGAGGATTCCAAGAGCTTTCTGGATTATTATTATTCGGACAGAGTCCGCAAGAATAAGATTTTAACTGCATGGAGCGGAGAACAGCCTGCTGCGATGCTCCATCGCAATCCCTATGAAGTGGTGGTAAAAGACCGCATATGGAAAGTGGATTATATTGCCGGAGTGGCGACTGATCCAGATTTCCGTCATCAGGGTTATATGAGAAGACTGCTTGCCAGGTGCTTTTCAGATATGTATATGGAGCGGATGGAGTTTTGCTTTTTGGTTCCGGCTGATCCTGCTATTTACCATCCCTTTGATTTTACCTATATCTGTGATCTGCCAAAGCGGGAACTTAACGAAAAGGGAAGAACCCGGTTAAGCCGCCGTGCGTTTATGGAGCGGTCTGATGACTGCAAGGAGGCTGCCAGGTTTGTTGGTCGCCAACTGGAAAAAAAGTATGAGGTGTACGCTCACAGAGATGAGGAGTACTACCGGAATTTATGCAGGGAAGTAAGAAGTGACAGGGGAGACATGATTCTTCTTTTCACCAGAGATGAAAGAGAACGGCTTGCCGGTGTATGGGCTTATTACGGAGAACTTGCAGAGAACCAGCGGGAGCTGATTGTTCTTCCCGATTATGTAAAGGAAGTCGGTAATGTAAGACCGGCTGTAATGGGACGTATCATTCATCTGGAGCAGTTTATCTCTGTGATCAGGCTCAAAGAGGATTGTCCTGTCAGTGAGATGGAACTGTTTATTGAAGTGAAGGATGATTTTATACGTCAAAACAACGGTGTTTTCCGCTGGAAGCTTACAAAAGATGGTTCCTCAATGACTCCGGTGCCAGACAATAATAAGATAAAACCTCATCTGGTTATGGGGATCAGCGAACTGACATCCTGGCTTTTCGGTTATGGAAAGCCGGAGGTTCCGGAAAACCGGCAAACCATGGCAGACCGGATAAGACCTTTAAATGGCGTATTTTTCGATGAAATAACCTGATTTTTTAATTACGAAAATCAGTTACGGGCGGGTTCAGCTGAATCCGCCCCTGCATGTTGGAGGGATAAGTCGATGAATGAACGAAGTCTGTTAAAGGACTGGATCATGGAAAGCCAGAATATTGTATTTTTCGGTGGAGCGGGGGTATCAACAGAAAGCGATATTCCCGATTTCAGAGGTGTTGACGGGCTGTATCATCAGGAGTATGAATATCCTCCCGAGACTATCATCAGTCACAGTTTTTACCGGTCCAGACCAAAGGAATTTTATCGTTTTTACAAAAATAAGATGTTATTTCCGGACGCAAAACCCAATCCGGCTCATCTGGCTCTTGCAAAGCTGGAAGAGATGGGGAAATTAAAGGCGGTTATTACTCAGAATATCGACGGTCTTCATCAGGCAGCAGGGAGTAAAAATGTGCTGGAGCTTCATGGATCTGTCAGGAGAAATCATTGCACCCGGTGTATGAAGTTTTTTTCATTGGAAGATATGCTTTCTTCCATGGGAGAGGACGGGATTCCAAGGTGTACATGCAGCGGGCTGATTAAGCCGGATGTGGTCTTATATGAGGAAAGTCTGGATGAAAGCGTGCTAAGTAAGTCAGTCGCTTACATCTCCCAGGCAGATATGCTCATCATAGGAGGGACTTCGCTGACTGTCTATCCTGCGGCCGGACTGATTGATTATTACAGAGGCAACAAAATGGTGCTTATTAACAAAACCGTTACACCTATGGATGAAAAAGCCAATCTGGTGATCAGCGGCAGCATCGGGGAAGTGCTCCATGATGCAGTCGGAGCCTGACAGACGGTTAAGGATAAGAAGGAGAGCAAAACGATGTATCAGGCAGCTGAAAACAGATATGACACGATGAAATACAAACGTTGCGGAAGAAGCGGAATCATGCTTCCCATGGTATCTCTTGGATTATGGCAGAATTTTGGACTGGAAAAACCGGTATCTGAACAGAGAGAAATTCTTTTAAGTGCATTTGACATGGGAATCACCCATTTTGACCTGGCTAATAATTACGGGTTTCCTGCACCTGGAAAAGCGGAAGAGAATTTTGGAACGGTTTTAAAGAGTGATCTGCTTCCTTACCGGGATGAGTTGATTATCTCTACAAAAGCCGGATATGATATGTGGCCTGGCCCCTATGGAAACTGGGGCTCCAGAAAGTATTTAATGTCCAGTCTGGATCAGAGTTTAAAGCGCATGGGGCTTGAATATGTAGATGTATTCTATCATCACAGACCGGACCCGGAGACTCCTTTGGAGGAGACCATGGGGGCTTTGGCAGATATTGTAAAACAGGGAAAAGCTCTTTATGCAGGAATCTCTAATTATGGTGAGCAGGAAGCGGTAAAAGCGATTTCCATCTTAAGAGATATGGGAGTTCCTTGTCTCATTGACCAGCCAAGATACAACATGCTGGAACGGGGGGCGGAAGATGGTTTATTTGGAGCGCTGCTGGAACAGGGAACCGGATGCATCTGCTACAGCCCTCTTGCGCAGGGAGCTTTGACAAACCGGTATTTAAACGGTGTGCCGGCGGATTCCAGGGCTGCCAGAAAGGGAACTACCATTGGCGGACGCTATCTGACGGAGGAAAGGCTTGAGCAGATCAGACGCCTTGATGAGCTGGCTAGAAGTAGGGGACAGACACTGGCACAGATGGCACTTTCCTGGGTTCTTCGGGAACCGGCTGTGACCTCAGTGTTAATAGGTGCCAGCAGCGTAAAGCAGCTGGAGGATAATGCAGCGTGCCTGGAGAATCTGTCATTTACCGAACAGGAACTGAAGGAAATTGATATTATTTTAAAATAGCGTCTTATTTGAAAGAGAAAATAAAACGTACGGGACAGGTGTATGATATGATCTATGAAGTTGGAGATGTTGTAAAATTAAAAAAGCAGCATCCATGCGGGAGCCAGGAATGGGAAATTCTGCGTGTTGGAGCTGATTTTCGTTTAAAATGCACAGGATGCGGCCATCAGATAATGGTACCCAGGAAGCTGGTGGAGAAGAATACCAGGGGATTAAAGGGAAAAGATGGGCAGCCAAAATCATAAAATCCCTATTATATAAGAAAAAAGTAATGAAAGTAGGAAAAGGACTTGCTTTTATCATAAATTTCCGGTATAATACTGTACCGTGACACATATTAATCCTTGCTCCTGAAACTGAAGTCAGGGGCCAGAGACCACAAGGAGGTAAACAAGCATGAACAAATATGAATTAACGATTGTTCTGAACGCAAAGCTCGAAGATGAAGAGAGAGCAGCTGCCATGGAAAAGATTAATGGTTACATTACTCGTTTCGGCGGAGCTGTAACTGGCGTTGATGAATGGGGTAAGAAGAGATTAGCTTACGAAATTCAGAAAATGAAAGAAGGATTCTACTACTTCATCAAATTTGATGGCGCGTCCAATACACCGAACGAATTAGAAGAAAACGTTCGTATTATGGAGCCGGTTATCAGATACTTATGCGTGAAACAAGAAGCATAATAGATAAAGAAAGCGTGATCGTATGAACAGAGTAATCCTTATGGGCAGATTGACCCGTGATCCAGAAGTAAGATATTCCCAGGGCGAGCGTGCTATGGCCATCGCAAGGTATACCCTTGCTGTTGATCGCAGAAGCCGCAGAAGTCAGGACGGCAATGAGCAGACCGCTGATTTTATCAACTGCGTAGCATTTGACAAAGCTGGTGAGTTTGCAGAAAAGTATTTCCGTCAGGGTATGAGAGTACTGATTTCCGGAAGGATCCAGACTGGAAGTTATACGAATAAAGACGGCGTAAAAGTATATACAACAGATATCGTTGTAGAAGATCAGGAATTCGCAGACAGCAAGGGCGGTGCTCCAGGCGAAGGCGGCGGCTATCAGCCAACCTCCAGACCAGCTCCCTCCAGTGCAATCGGCGATGGATTTATGAATATCCCGGATGGAGTCGAAGACGAAGGACTTCCATTCAACTAAATCTAACAGGAGGTATACCAATGGCATTTAACAGGAATGATAAAGCTGATGGCGCTAAGATGAGAAGAGGCGGCATGCGCAGAAGAAAAAAAGTATGCGTATTCTGCGGCGAGAAGAATGGCGTTATCGATTATAAAGATGTAAATAAATTAAAAAGATACGTGTCTGAAAGAGGAAAAATTCTTCCTAGACGTATCACTGGCAACTGTGCTAAGCATCAGAGAGCACTGACTGTTGCAATCAAGAGAGCTAGACATATCGCTCTTATGCCTTACACTATGGACTAAATCCTTATTTTATAAGGGTTTGCAAGTTGGGTAAGGGAGTTTTACTCAAAATTTACTCAAATTGGGATGATTTTTTCGGACGGGATATTGGACGGGAAGAGAGTTTCGGAATATAGAGAGACTTCACATGAAAATGTGAGGTCTTTTTGCAATTATTTATTAAATAATAACGAATTAGAAGAGTGATTAAGCATTATTAACAGTAAATATTCAATCATACATGAAAATAATTATGAAATATTCTAATTCAGATAAATATAGTATAATGAAAATATAATTTGTCTAGCGATCACTAAGGAGGTATAGGACATGTGTGAATTCGATCATAGAAAATATTCTGAAGAAGCATGGGGGGGTGAAGAAAATGAAGATTATACATCTGTGGAAGTGAAAAAAGTTTTTTATCATTATTGTTCATTAGATACATTTATTAAAATTTTAAAATCAAAAAAAATTTGGTTGGGCAATCCATGTAAGATGAATGATAGCCAAGAATTATTATGGTATTTTAATTTGATACCTGAAGAGATTGATTTTACAGTAGATGAACATGGTATTAAAAGTAAAAAAATAAGTAGTATAAAAAGCGAGTTATTAGGGTTTTTTAAAGATAGTTTTTATAATCAAGAAATACCATATATTGCAAGTTTCTCTGAAGATGGAGATATACTAAGCCAATGGAGGTCATATGCTGATAACGGTAAAGGGGTATCAATTGGATTTGAATTCTGCAATTTTGATGATAAAGCCGAAAGCGATTTGACGTTTAAGGTTATTAGTTATAATCAGTGTGAACAAATTGATAAAATACTTAATATAATTAGACCATTAATTGATCGTAACAAACTAGCAGGATGCGGAACAACGACATATATTGATATTATTTCTGAGATTATTAGAGAACTTTTAAAAGATGCGGTATGTTCCAAAAATCCTGCATTTATTGAAGAAAGGGAAGCTCGTTTAATATATAATCCGGAAGATGATTTTTGTTATAATACTCTAGAAAATAAACTATTTAAAATTGAAGGTCCTTTTTTTAGAAGCTTAGGTAATGATATCACTTCTTACTATGAACTTGACTTCTCAGATATGAAAAATATATTAATAAATTCAGTATATATTGGACCAAAATGTAAAACTACTGAACATGATATAAAAATGATTTTGAAAAATATGGGTTATGATATAGACGATATTACAATAAAAAAATCGGTGGCTTCTTATAGATAATAATATTGGGTATTAAATAGAGACATGTAGAAGAGTATCCAAAGAAAGATATTTGAAAGTTTATAAGACTCTCTATTATAAAGTTCTAATGGAAAAGGAAGAAGAAAATTTATTGGTGGAATAAAGAGCAATTTTGGAGCGAGAACACATTGGTGGATGATGTGGAACTGCTGGATCGGGTAAGCGTGGTGTAGTGGTGAAATAATTATTTTGAGTTTATGTTGAAGTAACTATGTTTATTCGATATAATATAAATAGATAAGTCGGAATGAAGACGTAAAACTCATCTCCATTGCAGAAAAATACTGCTAAAAAATAAAAGGATGGCTTATGTCATCCTTTTTATTTTTAGAATATTTAATATGTTGTAAATATGTTAAAAAAATGATATTAAAGACTATATATAATAAACAATAATAGATATTGTGTGACATGCGAGAATCAAAAAATGGGGGTGCTAAAGTGGATAAGAAATATTTAGAGTCTGAGAGATTATTTTTGAAACCTTTATCTTTTCAGGAATTACAATATATAAATATCAATGATATTGAAAAGATTAAAATTTCAATTGAATCTGAATCAGTATTAGATTCTACTAAATTGGCAATATCAAAGAAACTAATGAAAATGCAAAATATTAATGAAGATATTAATGAAGATATTCATGAATGGTATACATATTGGCTGATTATTAACAAGGAGGTACAAAAAGGAATAGGTTTTATAGGGTTTAAAGGAGTACCAGATGTGAATGGTTATTCAGAAGTTGGATACAGTATTTCACCTAATTACAGAAAGAAAGGATTTATGACTGAGGCTTTAGGAACATTAATAAGCTGGGCTTGTAGAACTCAAGGTGCAAAAGGTATAACTGCAAAAGTTCTAAAAACAAATATTGGTTCTATTAAAGTATTAAACAATTGTAATTTTGAATTGGATAGTACTGCTGGACAAGAGCATAATTATATTATTAAAAGTTGGAGCTAGTGTATAGAAGAATAAAGAACCCTTTATTGTAAAAATCAAGGTGACGAATAATACCTAATCCGTTTGTTACAAAGTCTTGTTTAAAACCAGTTATTTTAGAAGCATCTGGAACTTTGTCAAAACAACAGAATTCATGAAGATGCTTTGAATAATTCAAAAAAATAAGAAGCAAGGAATCAGTAGGAATTGAAAAGATTCATAATAAGTGCCCATAAAAAGGCATGTAAAGGGTATTTGCGGGATCTTTCCGATGATGCATAGAAGAAGTGATTCCTATAGGAATCAGGAGTAATTTCATCAAGATCAATGTTA
Organism: uncultured Paenibacillaceae bacterium; assembly: GCA_963523055.1. Lineage (GTDB taxonomy): Bacteria > Bacillota > Clostridia > Lachnospirales > Lachnospiraceae > Lacrimispora. The sequence continues at coordinate 73,921 of CAURBV010000014.1, forward strand.
GATTGAAGTAGAGATAAGAACTCGGGTTTGTCAGATTCATAAATATCTTGGCAATCTGAAAAAACATCTGCCAATGAAAGCTGATTACATGGTATAATAGCCATAGATAACTCCTTTCTGGTGTGTGTTATGGTTGTTTCTCGACCATTCAATTATAACATATCCGTGAGGGGTTATTTTATTTTTAACAGTAAAAAACCAGTAAAATCAAGGCTTGTGGCGTTTCGCGAACGCCTATTGTATATAGAAATAAAGGGGGAAGCAGATGAATATGGAAATAAACGAATCAGAAGAAGATGTGATAGTTTCTTTGAAAAAAATATTTGATAAACACAAAGAAGACCGTATTTGTATCATGGCCACGACTTGTTGCGGAAAGTCAACATTACATGAGCAGATACCAGAGACTGTGGATATGGATGATGAATTGTGGCCACAGTTATCCACGGAAGAGGAAGCTTATATCTGTCAGAAACCATGGACAAAAGAAATTGGTGACTATGCTGGCAGGCTGGTCAGAGAAAGAGTCTCGGTTAAACCAGGAAACCCACTATTTACTTTGATACTATTGGATTGCGAAGTGATTGTATTTCTGGATATAAGTGATGAGCTGCTGGCAGAACATTGTAAAAAAAGGCAGGCTGATTTTCAGGATGCAAAAAATGTTAAGAGCGCCATTGAGAATACCTGGAACAAACAGCGGGAGATGAATGATAAAATATGTTACTATTTGAAATTACAAAGTGATATAAGATAACACTTTGCAGGTAAACTGACAAGCAGATCAGGTGGCGGGAATATGGAACGTAAAATTATAAATTATTATAAAGCTTACGACGAAGATGGAAGGCTGTTTCGAAATAATAGCCATAAGATAGAATGGCTGACCAGTATGCATTATTTAAAGAAGTTTATGAAAGAAGGGGATTTTGTATTAGATGGATGCGCAGGGACTGGAAATTATGCGTTTCCTTTAGCTGAATCAGGATATGAAGTTGTTGCAGGTGATATCGTTCCTGATAATATTGAAATTGTTCGGGACAAGCAGAAGAATCAGCCAGTGTTAAAAGATATTTATGTTGGAAGTATGTCAGATCTTTCAAGGTTTGATGACAAACATTTCGACGCCGTTCTATGCATGGGAGCATTTTATCATGTAAATGATGAGATAAGATCCGGTATCATGAAAGAATGTCTGCGTGTTTTAAAACCAGGTGGGCTGTTGGCTATTTCTTATATCAATACTATGGCTGGAGTAATTGTTGGGCTGGATGATGAGTTGAAAAATATGGATCAGGCTGACAATTGGTTTGGAAACAGAACGACAGATGGATTATTACTATATATGAATCCTTATCAAATGGAGGAAATGGCAGCAAGTTTTGATATGGAGATTGTTAGCCATATTGCTGTTGGCGGAATAAATTATTTGCTTTCCGATAAGATTAATGCCGCTGATGAGGAGAATTTTAATAAGTGGTATCAGTTTCATTTGAAGACCTGCGAAGATAAAAGTTTATTAGGATACAGTTTACATAGCATGATAATATTGAGAAAAGGAAATTCATAGTTTCAAATCAAAATTGTAAGAGTGTTATACGGGGGATTGAGAATGAATGTAATTAAAATTGAGGGGATATCAGATTCGTATCCTGAACCAATAGAAGGCACCTTCGAGTGGTTTTATTGCAAAGAAAGCACGGATAATTTTTGCGATTTATATGAGGCAGAGGAACTAGTTAAATCGGGAAAGACATATTCTGGAACGGTGTGCCATCTGATTCATTATCCAGAGGGGAAAGTATATAGTCCGTTTAAACAAAAGGAAAATGTATATATTGAACGACCGGTCTGGGATAAAGGAGGATTTTATTTTTTAGAGGTTGATTTTTCAAAACATAAGATTCAAATATACAGTTATTTTCCGCACAGCCAGAGACTTGAAATAATAAAAGAACTACCGCTGAGCATGGCGGAAGATTGCTATAATCTGTTGTTAAAAGTATCGCCCCTTACGCTGACCAGGTCTGGTAACAACAATATCTGTGAAATTATCTGGCCTGAAAGTAATAGAATTGAGATCGGGGATACGGAGACTCTGCTTTACCGGGATGGAAGGGATCTTTATTTTACTGCCTGGCGGGAAGATCCTGAGTATCATGAAACTATTATTATCAGAGACATTGATACGGGTGAGGTAAAAGAAAGTTATTCTGGTTATCTCTGTAAGATGCCCAATGGAGTGTATTGGAGAATTCAATAATTTATTTGAAAAGGAGCTGGAATTATGACAAGTATTTATTATCAGGCAAATAGAAACTACCCTCTGACCCAGTCAGAGCAGGAGAAGGTTAATCAGATATTAATAGAATGCATAGAAAACAATCCATTCCCGGAAAGAGGGGAGACGCTGTGCCGGTATCCCTATGATCCGGCTGACCCCACATGTATCTTTTCGGGAGCTGCAAAGCTTCCGTATCCCAACGATGATGATACAGAGGAAGAAACGATTGAGGCGCAGACAGAGGCATTATTTTTTCTTATTGAGTGCTTAACTTCAGTTCGAAGAGCCATTTCAGATGCCACGTGGGAGGCTTCTTTAGAAGGAGTAGAGTTTATTTGGGATGATGAGAGTGGGTACCGGTTAATGACAAATGAAGAATATGAGGAATACTGTTAAGGTGTATCAGGGAGAGGATTCCTATGGTGAGTATAAGATATGTACAGAAAGATGACAAAAATTTCTGGTATAAGCTGGATAAGCATTTGCCAGAGACTGAATTTGAAAAGAAAATCAGAGATAAAATGGGGTATGTTCTATTGGAAAATGATGTTCCTTTAGGCCTGTTAAGATACAATCTTTTTTGGGACAATACTCCATTTTGTACAATGCTTTATATTGACTCTGAAAGTCAGGGAAAAGGATATGGTAGAAGTATCATGGAGTTTTGGGAAAAAGAAATGAAGTCAATGGGATATGGAATGCTTATGACTTCTACTCAGGTTGATGAAAGTGCCCAGCACTTCTATCGAAAATTAGGGTATCAGGATAGTGGTGGATTCATTGTTACTGTTCCAGGATTTGAGCAGCCCATGGAGCTGTTTATGGTGAAAGAAATATAGCTACATGATAGATCTGCAAAATAAGAAAGCAGATTGCAAATTATAAAGTCTGGTCAGGCAGCCCCGGATCATAGGGGCTGCCTGTAATGCCTGGGGAGCCTGTGTGAAAGTCTGCCCCAAAACGGCAAGAACAGCCGGGCTGCATCTGGCAGTTCTTAGAACCATATTTTATTATGCTGACATATATGTTATTCTGATTGGCCTGTAAATTTTGCCAGCAGGTACATGTTTTTGTGCAGTATTTTCATATTTCCAAATGCGAAAACAAGACCGGCTATGACCCAGACTATTATCTCAATTGCTGAGTAATTTAAGACCTTCTGTGCAAGAACCAGGATGTAGCAGCAGGGGAGCAAAGTCAGCCATGCAGTGATTTCGCCAGGCACGTAATGGCGGTAAGACAGGGGCAGCAGGATAATATGGAATAGAACCAGGTGGACAATGTTTGCTGCAAGCAGACCATACCATAATCCATAAAATCCAGTGATGTTTCCCAAGAATGTGGCCGACATCCACAAAATAAGTTCCTCATATACCCCTACGGAAAATGCTGCTGTATTATTGGAGTTGCCAAACGGCGTAATGGGAAGGGGAATAAATTGTTTTAATCCTTTCTTGCACCATTGTTTTGCTCTCATAATCTCTTCCATATCGTGTACGATAAATAATAATGGAAATAACCAGGTAAACCATCTTAATTCATTCATCATTTTATCTCTCCTTTTTTGTTTTCTATTTTAATCAGATGGCGGAAAGTTTCAATCAACAGAATTTTACTGGTTATATAAATAAGACACAAAAAGATACAGAATGTTGCTTATTTATATAAAGCGCTCTAAAATGTTATAAGGAGGGAATGCAGATGAACCAAAATGATTTACGTGTAAGAAAAACCAGAAATAATATTGAGAGTGCATTTATATCCCTGTTAAAAGAAAAAGACTTTCATAAAATAACGGTTCAGGATATTCTGGACCGTGCATTAATTAACCGCTCCACATTCTATAAGCACTATATGGACAAATATCAGCTGGCAGAGATACTTTGCGAAGAAGTGTTTGAAATTTTAAAAACAGGGGTCAGGGACCGTCTTGATTGCGATACAACTGAAGATGCTCTAATGGTGATTAAACCGATGTATCAGATTTTATCTGACAGGAGAGAGGAAATCATGGCTCTTTTTACAATTCATACAGAGACCATTCACTTATATGAAGATATGTACGATTTCCTGCAGAAGAGCTTTTATGAGGGCCAGTTAAAGACAAACAGGAAGTCATTAGAACTGTTAGATTATTTATCAAACCTGTATGCTTCCCTTGTGCTGACCGCAATGAAATGGTGCCTGAAAAATGAGGGATATGAGGAATTAACCAGACATACTCAGCTTTTTATGAATCTGGCAAACGTATTTGATTATACAAGAGAGTAAAGAACCAAGCCGCCGGATCCTGAAATGCCTCCGGCGGCTTGGTATTATCTGCGTTTTATTAATTTTACGATTTCCATAATCGGTATGATTGAAACAGCAATCAGTACAGCTACTGCATATTCCATAAGTGAGATATGCTCAAAGGAGAATGCGTTCCTTAAAAAAGGAATGTAAATAACGGCAGTTGTCAAAATAAATGACATCAGCAGGGAACCATTTAAAAAGCTGTTCTTTGTTTTCAGATGAAAGATAGAATTCGTTCTGGATCGCATATTAAACGAGTGAAACATTTCAAGGAGAGACAATGTAAGAAATGCCATTGTCATGCCATCTGCGCTTTGCGCAATTTCCCAAACACCACTTTCCACATAATGTCCCACAAAGTAAGCAATCAAAGTCAGCAGTGCAATGATAAAACCCTGTAAAGCGATCTCAAAACCAACTCCATCAGAAAAAATACTGTCTTTGGGATCTCTTGGAGCACGTTTCATAATATCGGCTTCTCCTGCTTCCATGCCCAGACCAATGGCAGGAAAACAGTCAGTGATCAGGTTGATCCAAAGCAAATGAACCGGCTTTAAGATGGTAAAGCCAATAAGACTGGCTACAAATACAGCAATTACCTCCGCTAAGTTAGAGGAAAGCAGAAACTGGATTGCTTTTCGTATATTGTCATAGATCCTTCGTCCTTCGGCGACTGCCGCAACAATGGTGGCAAAATTATCGTCTGCCAGAACCATATCTGCAACATCTTTTGTAACGTCGGTTCCGGTAATCCCCATTCCTACACCGATATCGGCTTCTTTAATGGCTGGGGCATCGTTGACGCCATCTCCCGTCATGGCAGTTACTTTAGAAAGTTTCTTCCATGTCTTTACAATACGGACTTTATGCTCAGGCTGTACCCGTGCATAGACGGATAAGCTGGTAATCTTTTTTTCAAGTTCCTCATCGGATAATTTCTCCAGCTCCCCGCCTGTAATTGCCATGCTCTCGTCTTCAAGTATACCAAGCTCTTTGGCTATGGCTACCGCAGTATCCTTGTGATCGCCTGTGATCATGATTGGACGGATACTGGCATTCTGGCATTCCTTAATGGCCGCTTTTACTTCGGGACGTACTGGATCAATCATTCCGGAGAGGCCAAGGTAAATTAGCTCGTTCTCTAGTATTTCAGGTGTAAAGTCATGGGGAGGCTGATTCCAATTACGCATGGAAGCGCATAAAACCCGGAGCGCCCGGTCTGCCATGGCTTTGTTAGCCTTAATGATATCGTGGCGGGTATCCTCCGTCATAGTGACAATGCTTCCATTTATAAATGCATGGCTGCAGCGTTTTAATACTTCGTCCGGCGCGCCCTTGGTGAACTGGATGATTGAGCCGTCTTTCTTTTTGTGAACAGTCGACATCATTTTTCTTACGGAGTCAAAGGGAGCCTCTCCGATTCTTTCATAATCTTTGGCTAGTACCGGCTTTGATAAGTTGTTTTTATATGCGTCATTTACCAAAGCACATTCCGTAGGTTCGCCTACCGCCTGAAGGCTGTCTGGGTCAAGGACTGCATCAGAACACAGTGCCATTGCCGTCATAAGAAGTGGTTCGTCTGAAGTGGAGTGCTCTACTACCGTCATTCTGTTTTGTGTTAAGGTTCCGGTCTTGTCAGAGCAGATGATCTGGGTGCAGCCTAAGGTTTCAACTGCTGTCAGCTTTCTGACAATTGCGTGTTTACGGGACATTTTTGTCACACCGATGGACAGGAGAATTGTTACGACAGCAGCCAGACCCTCCGGTATTGCGGCAACGGCAAGTGAAACAGCAATCATAAAGGTATCAATCAGTTCTTCCAGATGAATACCGTTGCCGGAAACGCCTATACGAATAATGTTTACAGCAAACATTAATGCGCAGATCCCCAGAACCATAATGGACAACACCTTGGAAAGCTGATTTAGCTTGACCTGAAGGGGAGTTTCTTCGTCTTTTGCAGTATTCAGGGCATCGGCGATATGGCCAATCTCCGTCTCCATACCTGTGTAGCAGACGATTGCCTTCCCCCGGCCATAAACGATTGTAGAACCGGTATAAATCATATTTTTTCTGTCTGCCAGGGCTACTTCGCCTTTTTCGGCTTCTAACACATTGCTATGCTTGGAAACTGAAAGAGATTCGCCTGTCAGTGCGGCTTCTTCTGCCTTTAGACTTGCGCTTTCCAATAATCTGGAATCGGCAGGGACGGAATCTCCTGCCTCCAAAGCGATGATGTCGCCAGGCACAAGCTGCTCGGAGCGGATGACTTCCAGCTTGCCGTTTCGAAAGACTTTTGATGTGGCAGCCGTCATCTCCTGAAGAGATGCAATGGCAGATTCGGCTTTGGATTCCTGATATACACCAAGAATCGCATTAATGACCACCACAATTAGGATGATGACAGTATCGATCATGCTTTCTCCTGCGTAGATGGAGGTTGCTCCGGAAACCACTGCCGCAGCAATCAGTACAATCGTCATAAAGTTAGCCAGTTCTTTTAAAAATTTCTTAAAGAGACTTGTTTTTTTACCCTCTTTTAATTTGTTTAAGCCGTACTTCTCCTGACGTTCCCGAACCTGGGCTTCTGAAAGTCCATGAGGAGATGAATCAAGCTGTTTTATAACTTCATTGGATTCCAATAAGTATTCTTTTTGCATTGTTTTTCTCCTATATTGTTATGTCTTGCTAATCAATGATAGTTAGTGTATCCCTTTTTTCCTTTAATTATCAGAGTTAATCAGTCTATAAGCACCCGCAGTTTTATAGAAGCTTATATTCTTTTATAATCACGAACTCTTTTTTTATGCATTTAAGTCTAGAGGAGATCCATGAATTTTTGCAGACCATCTCTGGTATCATCGCTGTTTAATCTGGAATAAGATGCAGCCTTTTGAAAAAACTGGAAAGATTTTACATCCTCAGAAAGGAAATTATGGAATAACATATCAAATAGGACCAGTATCAGTATTTCCCTTGTTATGGTGTTGCTGCTAAAAAGCAGGTCTGTTTTTGGAATTACCAGGGTGATATTGGCATAGGGAGAGCAGAGAGACTTCTCATAATTGGTAATGAGCACGACGCTGCTGCCATTTCTATTTAAATCGGTCAGTATTAAAGCTAGCTGTTTGTGATTGCCAGAGAGCGATATGGTGATAAAGAGATCGGTCTCCTGAGAAAGACTCTGATATAGTTTTAGTGTATCGTAGTTGGTAAGTGCCTGCACGGTGAGGCCCAGTGTCATAAATTTGTGGGCAATCATTTCCGCTACATTCTGATTAAAATTCAATCCGATAATAAAAATCCGCCGTGATTTTAACATCAATTCTCTGGTATGGTTGATGTCTGCCGGATTGGTTAAATGAAACAGGCTGTCCAGAAGCATCTTATAGTCATTAAGCAGGGCGGAGTAGTCGGAATGGTTTACGGAGGAAGAACTTTTGTCAATTTCCTTTTGCATCGTATATTTTAATTCATTCAGACCGGAGTATCCTACTTTTTGAGCGAAACGGATGATGCTGGCATCAGATGTACCGATCTCCTTTGCCAGTTCCTGAGCGCTGAGTTCGATGAATTTCAAGGTAGATTTTTTAATGTATTGTACTATCTTCCAATCTGTTTTGGTGAACTGGTTGGACATGCCGTCTATACGGGCCATTAGGGTGAAAAGTTCATAGTTTTCTGTCATTTAAAATACAGCCTTCCTTTCAATCTTCCCGGAAAAGGGAAGCCGTTTTGTTATTTCTGTAGCAGTTATGTAGTGAATTTCAGATTAAGTATATCATAATTCTGATTTATAATTCAATATTCCTTGATTAAAAAAATTATAATTACAAAAAAGTAGCAAAATACATAATTAAAACTGTGAAAATAATATAAATACATTATTGACATGAAAAATGTAGTATGCTACAATTCGATTTATAAAAAGAAATACAAAACTGATAAATGAGGAGGTACGAAATGGAGAAACCGCAGATTTTGCTCTTAACTCACGGGGGCTGGGGAAAGGCGCTGACGGAAAGTCTGAAAATGATTATGGGAAGCGTTGATTTTGTTCATGAGATCCCGCTTTTGCCGGAGGTTACATTTGCAGAGTATTACGCAAAGGTGGATGAATACGCAGCCGGGATGCCGGAGAAGTCCCTGATTTTTACGGATGTTTTTGGTGGGACAACCACCAATGCAGGTGCTAAAATCGGACGGGAGCGGGATATTAAGGTGGTTTCAGGACTGAATGCGCCGCTCATGATTGAAGCCTGTACACAGATCCAGTACACCGGAGATTGTAACTTTGATGTAGTTTTGCAGCAGGGGCAGTCATCAATCATTGATGTAATCGGTGAGGTCACTAAGTCAATGGAAAAAAAGGAGAGTTAAAATGGCAGAGATTGTATTATGCAGAATTGACAGCAGACTGATTCATGGACAGGTTATGACCAAATGGGTGAATCAGTCACAGGCCAATCGGATTGTTGTAGTAAGCGACAGTCTGGCTGCGGATGAGTTTATGCTTGAGATTTACTTAATGTCTGCACCGGCGGGGGTTAAGGTAGAGTGTTTAAGCAGAGCAGATGCAGTAAAGAAATGGAATGAAGACCAGTTTGGCAGCGGCCGGGTACTTTTACTGCTTCCGGATTTAGCAAGCATGAAGGAAGTATATGAAGGAGGAATTAAGGTCACTGATATTCAGGTAGGAGGGCTGGGGGGAGCTCCTAACCGAAAAGTGGTATTTCAGAATATCACTTTAGATGATGCAGATGTGGAAAAGTTGATTTCGTTACAGGAGGCAGGAGTAAATATTATCTTCCAGACAATTCCGGAAGATGTACCGCAGGATTTTCACACCATTTTAAAAAAATACAATAACTAAGGAGAGTATGATATGAGTGTGTTGATGTTAGCTGTATGTATGGGGTTTTATTATTGGTTCTGCCGTTTGAGATTTGGGTATACCTTTTCTTCCATGCTTCTTCAGCCAGTTGTCATTGGTGTTTTTGTAGGGCTTCTGACTGGAAACATGCCTCTGGCCATGAAGATTGGTGCAGGACTTCAGCTGGTTTATTTAGGGGTTACATCCACTCCCGGCGGTAATGTGCCAAGTGATCCTGCTCTTGCAGGATGTATTGCAATTCCTCTTGGAGTAATGTCCAATATGTCTCCTGAGGTTGCCATTGCTCTGGCAATTCCATTTGGAGTTATTGGAGTATTTGTGGATCAGTTAAGAAGAAGCACCAATGCAGTGTGGGTTCATATGGCAGACCGGTATGCAGAAAAAGCGGATACAAAAGGGATATTAAGGGCAGCGTTTCTTTACCCGGCAATCGCAGGACTGGTAATTCGTTTTCCAATCGTTTTTGCAATTGACTTTTTTGGTGTAACAGCAGTAGAGAAGCTGATCGCAGTTCTTCCCCAGTGGCTGATGCATTCCTTTGAAATCATGGGAGGAATTCTTCCGGCTCTTGGTTTTGCCATTACCTTATCCGTAATCGGAAAAAAGTCACTGATACCGTTCTTTATAACAGGATTTTTCGCAGTTATGTACTTAAAACTTGATACCATGGCTGTAGCAATTTTTGCAACCTGCGTTGCATTGTTGTTAGGTTTATTCCAGTTAAAGGAGGAGGCGATTTAAAATGGGAGAGCAGACACAGGTAAAAAAACTGAATAAAAAAGATATTACCAAATCTATGTGGATCTATTATGCCGGCGCAGAACTTTCTAATTCCTATGAGCGTCTTCAGAGTCTTGTATTCTGTGCGTCTATGACGCCGGTTTTAAAGAAGCTGTATGATACCGATGAGGAACTTAGTGCAGCCTTAAAACGCCATCTGGTTTTCTTTAACACGGAAGGAATCTTCGGAGCCATCATTCAGGGAATTGCCATTTCCATGGAAGAACAAAAAGCCAATGGAGAGAATGTGACAGATGAGGCAATCACCGGTATTAAAACCGGACTGATGGGACCGCTTGCAGGAATGGGAGATGCAATTGTATGGGCAGCAATTATGCCGATTATCATTTCTATCTTTTTACCGTTTGCAAGCAACGGTTCAGCACTGGGAGGCATTATGCCGCTGATCCTGTATCCGGCCATTACCATCGCAATTGCTTACTGGTTGATTCATAATGGCTACACATTAGGCAAAAAGTCTGTGGTATCACTGCTTCATGGCGGCAAGATGAAATCCATTATTTTTACAGCAAATGTCATCGGTCTTACCATGATGGGGGCATTATCCGCAAGCTACGTCACCATATCCACGCCTTTAAAGTTTGGTTTTTCCAGCGGAACACAGATCGTGGTACAGGACATACTGAATACGGTAGCACCAGGTCTTCTTCCTCTGGCAGCCGTGTTTATCATCTATTTTTATCTTAGAAAGAAAGGACCATATTACAACAGAATCCTGCTTACAGTCGTGGCAGTATCTGTCATCACTTCTCTGCTTGGAATTCTGTAATGGTCTTAAGGAGTAATCATGGAAAACATATACAGTAAAAGCGGTCTTCAGGCCGTGATTAATGCTTCCGGAAGAATGACAAAGCTGGGTGTTTCCACCATATCGAAAGGTGTGGGGGAAACACTGGTGGAGGCAGCCGGCAACTATGTGGTAATTGACGATCTCTATGTCTATGCAGGCAGGAGAATCGGAGAGCTTATCGGAACTGCTGATGCCTGTGTTACATCCAGCGCCTCTGCTGGAATCGCCCTGGCAGTTGCTTCTTTAATCTGCGGGGGAAATTTACAGAAAGTAAAGCACCTTTATGACCTTCTGCCTTCTGTTACGAAAAGGGAAGTTATTATTCTAAAAGGGCATAATGTGGACTTTGGGGCACCGGTTGCAGAGATGGTACAGATTGCCGGAGGGAAAATCGTCGAAGCAGGATATGCCAACGGAGCTTCTGCAGAAGATATTGAGCAGGCAGTAACAAAGGATACGCTGGCAATTCTTTTTGTCAAATCCCATCACTGCGTTCAAAAGGAAATGCCAGAAGCCAGATCTGTGATTGAGCTGGCAGAACGTCTTGGGATTCCATGTATCGTGGATGCGGCTGCAGAAGAAGATTTAAATATCTATGCAGCCATGGGAGCGGACTTTGTATGCTACAGCGGTGCGAAAGCCATTGAAGGTCCAACCAGTGGTTTTGTTGCATGTAAGACTAAAGAATTGGCAGACAACATGAGACTCCAGTACAAAGGTATCGGCAGAGCCATGAAGGTGGGGAAAGAGTGCACTATGGGACTTGTAACGGCAGTGGAAGAATATATTGCCGGGGGAAAGACAAGCCCTGTCTCCAAAGAAGAGCTGGAACGGTTTGCAGCATGTGTAGGGGAGATACCAGGCTGTAAAACATCAATTATTAAGGATGAGGCAGGAAGAGAGATATTCCGCTGTAAAATTGATTTTAATTCCCAGCAATACGGGATGAATGCCAAAGACGTGGTAAGAGAGCTGCAACGGGGAGATGTAGCCATCTTTACCAGAGATTATCAGGCAAATATCGGTTCCATCGCAATTGATCCCAGGCCTTTAAACAGTGAGAAAGAACTGGAAATCATTGAACAGAGGCTTAAAGAGATTCACAAATCAGTAAATGGAGGGAAATAAAAGATGGAAGGATTAAATTTTTACAAAGGAAGAGTCTGCTTAAACTGCCTGACAAATTCCGTTGATAATGCTAAGGCAATCTATGAGGCTGCCGAGGGTCATGTTGCGGTCGGGATTTTGTCGGCAAATTATCCGGATGTGGAACAAGCAGTGGAGGATATGAAACGATATCAGGAAGCGGTAGACAATAATATTTCTGTTGGTCTGGGTGCAGGAAATCCCGGACAATGGAAAGCAGTAGCGGATATATCTGGACAGATTAAGCCAAAACACATTAACCAGACCTTTACGGCAGGCGGATATACCAGAGCCAAAACGGGAGAAGGACCATTTTTAAACTCCATGGTTGCACCCTGTGGGAAAGTGGGCTATGTCAAAATCTCAACTGGTCCGCTTTGTAAGGATATGGAACCAGCAATCGTTCCGGTTAAAACTGCAATTGCAATGGCAAAGGAGCAGGGAGCCGATTCCTTAAAGTATTTTCCCATGGGCGGACTAAAGGTAAAAGAGGAGTATGAGGCGGTTGCCGCAGCCTGCGCAGAGAGCGGATTTGGACTGGAGCCAACTGGAGGAATTGATCTTGATAATTTTTCCCAGATCTTAAAGATCGCGGTTGATGCAGGAGTGGAACACATCATTCCTCATGTATATTCTTCGATTATTGATAAAGAAACGGGAGCAACCAGGATTTCTGATGTTGTGAAACTTTATGATATGATTCGGGCGATCTTAGATTAAATAAAAGCTGTTTTCCTGTCTGTGGGGCGGGAAAACAGCTTTTTTAATCTCAATCATTTCTGTATTCACTGGGACTGATCCCATAAACATGCTTAAAGGTTTTACTGAAATGAAACGGGTCAAGGTAACCGGTTAGCTGGCTGATATCGGCAATGGACAGATCCGGATTGCGAAGAAGCTGTCTTGCTATGTTAAGTCTGTAGTTTCTTAGATATTTGGAAGGCGTAATCTCTGTGTATTTGAAAAATATTTTGCTTAGATAAGGAACAGAAAAACCAAATTCAGAAGCCAGTGTGGTGAAATCGATCTGAGTCTGATAATTTTTGTGAATGTATTCTTTTATCAGCTCCACGATTTCTTTTGCTCTGTTTGAAGAATGAAGGAGCGTTACGGAGTCAAAGCGGTCCAGGGCAGCCAGAAGCTTGGTTTCCAGGGTAGCCAGTGTCTTTTCCAGTTCCTCATAATTGACTGGCTTTAGTAAATAATTGCTCACTTCGTACCGGAGTGCTTCCTTTGCGTATTCAAAATCTGTATATCCGCTGATAATTACACATAAGATAAACGGAAATTTTTCGTGTATATTTTTCACTAACTCAAGTCCATCCATCTCCGGCATCCGTATGTCTGTGAAAATGACATTGGGCAGATGTTCTTTCGCCATATCAAGCCCTTCCAGACCATTGGTTGCAATGGCTGTCACCTCAAAAGCAGGGTTTAACTGTTCGATTCTTCTGGCTATATTTCTGGCAATTAAGGCTTCATCTTCAACGATTAAAACAGAATATTTCAAGGGATCATTCCTCCTATGACAACAATGGCTCCATGGGGTACATTGTTGCTCAGTCTAAATATATGATTGCCGTGGTAGAGAATTTTGAAGCGGATGTAAATATTCATCAATCCCATCCCGTCTATTTCCAGATTGGGTAAAACGCCGTTTTTCTCAATCAGGTTAATCTGGTTTTGCAGTTTTTCCAGGTCTTCACTGGAAAAGCCAGGACCATTGTCCCGAATCTGCAGCTCCCAATAGGTGTTGGTCATAATACCTAGAATTTTCACATTCCATGGTGGACTTGATTTGGTTGAATATTTGATGGCATTTTCCACGATCAGCTGAAGGCAGAGTTTTGGAAGCCGGACCTGATGCATTTTTTCCGGTATATCAAATTCAAATTGAAGAGAGTCACAGTATCTCACCTTCATGCATTCCAGATAATCCCTGGTATGGTCAAGTTCATCTTTTAAAAGAACCAGCTGCTCGCTGTCGGAAGAGATATAACGCAGGATTCTGGAAATGGTCTGACACATAAGAATAATCTCGTTGTTCATGTCCTCGTCCGCCATTGCCTGTATGGTTGCCAGAGAATTGTAAAGAAAATGAGGGTTCATCTGCGCCTGCAGCGCCAGCATTTTGGATTGCATGTCACTGTTTTGAAGCTGAAGTTCCCGCTCCATTGATTTTCTCGCCTGTCTCTGCATTTTTAATAAAGCCTGATACAAGGTATTCACTTCTGTTATGCCAATTTCCATGTCCTCAAATTCAGTTGTGTCTTTTTCTTCTCCTGTCAGCTGGAATGCACGTACCTGATGGTAGATCTTATAAAGCGGAGTGGCAATTCTCCGTGAAATCAAATAGGACACCATAACGGTTATGAGCATGACGGTAAACAGAAGAATAAAAGCTGTGTTTAAATATTGATGAACCGGCTGCATCAGCATGCGGTTATCAATAACAAGAGCTGTAGTAAAACCAGTATAGTCAGATGAAGAAAAAATGATGTATTTATTTTCGGATTTTAAATATATGGGATTTACCCCCGGGCTTTTGGCGGGTTTGCTTTGCTGGGTCTGTATCAGCTTGTAATAGCTGTCTGGTGTTCCGGAGGTGTCTGTCGTATAGATGGTCTTCCCTTCCGGACTGAAAATGTATACATCTTCCTGATACGGGCTGTTAAAGGTATTTACTGTATTTGCTATACTTTTAAAGGATTTTTTGACCTCTACAATCCCCTGTGGAACATTAAGCGGACTGTAATACAAGCGGCAGAGTGATACAAAATAATTATCACCCGAATACGAATAAAAGCGCCCAAGAGTGTCGTCTTTATCACAGTAAATAAATTTCTTCCCCTTTGCCTCAACCACCTTACTGCACCAGTCTTTTTCACTCACCCGTTCCTTTGATGCATGATTATCAAGACCCACTCCAAATTTGCCATAATCAAGGGAATAAAGGTAAGTCTGATCGGCGGGAGAATTGGGGCCGATCATGGCGATAATAAGGTCAAACAGGATTTTGGTATTATTAATGTTCTCATAAATCTCATTTGAACTTAAGGTATTGTTCTGATAATTGATATAGATACCAAATTTTTCTTTGATCAGGTTGGAATAAATGATATTCTGAGATACAGTATCAAGGTCATGAATGACAGAATCATAGCTGCCCATAATCATGGCGGCATTATTCTGCAGGGAAGAAAAGGCATTTACCTTGATCTTACCGGTTTCGCTAAAAACTGAGTGAACCGTAAATGCCAGGATTACTGCAATGAATAAAGCAGTATAGGGAAGAAAAAGCGTTGACATTATGCTGCGTTTCTTAATGTTTTTTGTTTTATTCGCTGTCATTTTAAACTCTTCCTTCCTGCGGTTTATTCTGCTGGTTAAAAATATACATGAAAACAGATCAAAATGTTCATTCAAAAATGTCTATATTACACTATATAATACAGATAACATGATAAAAGTCAACATTTAATTTTGGGGAGGTATTTTTTATGAAGTTAAGAAAGTTAGCTGTAATGAGTCTGGCTCTGGCCGCTGCCCTTTCATTTTCCGGTTGTTCAAAAGAGGAGAGTGCTCCGCAGAAAAGTACGGCTGCAGGAGAAAGCACGTCTGGGGAAGCGAAGACATCTGCTGCATCGGAAAAAGGTGGAGTAACTCTTTCTTTTATGGCAAGCCAGGACTGGATTCAGGATGCAGAAATTGAACTGTCCAAGAAATTTACACAGGAAACAGGAATCAAGGTTGATTATCAGATTATTCCATCGGATCAGTATGTGAATCTTCTGATGACAAAGTTAAACACCGGGGAGTGTACGGATATTTTTGGGGCACAGAGCGGTAAATTTGATATTAAAGCACAGATCAATGTGGAAAAAAATGCAGTGGATTTAACAAAAACCTCATGGGGTAGCCAGGTGGAACCATTGGTGGCGGATCAGCTGTCTGTAGATGGTAAGCTGTATGGTCAGCCGATTCAGGACGTATCTTCTGTATGGGCAATCGGTTATAATAAACAGATTTTTAAAAAGCTGAATCTGGAGATTCCCAAGGATTATGCAAGCTTCCAAAAAGTGTGCGATACCATTAAGGCAGCAGGAATTACTCCAATCTATGAGTGTGTGTCAGATGGCTGGCATCATACATTATGGCTGCCTGAGGCAGGTGTTGAGGCTGAAACAGCAGAACCTGGCATTGTTGATAAATGGAACAGCAACCAGGCGCCTTTCAAAGGAAATGCTACCCTGATGACAATTTTGGACCAGATCAATGACATGGTTGCCAAGGGCTACTGGGGAGAGGACTACATGTCCAATACCTATGCTGATTCAGCAAAAAACATTGCCTCAGGTAAATATGCGATGACAGTGGCCAATCAGGGGTTTGGAGTTGAAGTAAATAAGGTTAATTCTGAGATTGCAGCGGATGACATTGGCTATTTCGTAATTCCGCTGGCTGACAACCAGACATTAAATGTGAACCCGGCAGGTCCTGCAAGATTTATATTCAGCGGTTCCAAGCATGCAGCTGAAGCACAGCAGTACTTAGAATTCCTTGCTAAGGAAGAAAATCTTAAGTACCTGACTGAAAATGTAGGTAAGTTCAACAAACTGCCATTTAACAACGCCCCCAGTATGTATACAGATACGATTCAGGATTTTTATAACAGATATGATAAAAAGGGCACTGTAATTCAGACAGCTGTAAAATATGTAAATCCGCAGTGGAGTGAGATGGGAGCAAATTTGTCCGCCATGATCGTGGGAGAAATGACTCCGGAGGAAGTCCTGGCATCTATTGATGAAGTGAGAGCCCAGCAGGCAAAGGCAGCAGGCGATCCCGCCTGGAAATGACAGCATGGAAGATCAGTTGAAAGAGAGTGAATACGATGAATAGAAAAAAGATATATCCTACGTGGTTTGCAGCTGGGGCATTGCTCCTGTATTCGGTGTTATTTGTCCTACCAGGAGTGATTGGAATCGGTTATTCTTTTACAGACTGGTCATCTTATTCAGACCAGTTGAAATTTGTGGGGCTGGAAAATTTTAAGACTGTATTTTCCGCTGACGGAAATTATCTAAAGATTATGAAAAACACTCTGGTATTCACTCTTGGAACAACTGTTATAAAAAATATACTGGGGCTTGCACTTGCGGTTCTGCTTACAAAGTCCATTCGCTTTTTGAATTTTCACCGGGGTGTTATGTTTATGCCCTCTGTGTTGTCCACCCTGATACTGGGAATGATCTTCACTTCTATTTTAAATCCGTCAACCGGGTTGTTAAACACATTTTTTAAAGGGATCGGTCTTGGTGGTCTTGCAAAACCTTGGCTTACAAGTCCCGCGTACGCATTTAAGTCGGTAATGGCAGTAGATATTTGGCGCGGTACCGGATACATCATGACGATTTTAATTGCCGGAATCCTGTCTATCTCCTCGGATTATTATGAGGCGTGCAGTATCGACGGAGCCTCTGGCTGGCAGAAGTTTCGGTTCATCACGCTGCCGCTGCTTTTACCAACTTTGGCCACAACCACTGTTTTAAATGTAATCTACGGTCTTAAGGTCTTTGACATGATCTATGCCTTAACAAATGGTGGTCCGGGTAAGGCGACCACAGAGGTTCTTTATACGGCAGTATTTAAAAAATTCGGCACTGGTCAATATGCCATAGGTACGGCTCTTTCGTCGGTTATGTTCTTATTTATGGTGTTTATCGGATTCTTCATGATCCGCCTGATGACGAAAGACGAGGTGCAGGAATAATGAAAGCAAAAAAGAAAGCCGCAGCTGCAGCGGTAAATGCAGCTGCGTGGATTATAACAGCAATATGCCTTGTTCCCATGCTATTAATATTGTTAAATTCTTTTAAAGACAGTCTGGGAGCGTCGGAGATGAACTTGAAATTTCCGGCAATTCCGTTACAGTGGAATAATTTTCTGGTAGTAATAGAAAAGGGAAAGCTTCTCACCTCATTTATGAACAGCTGCATCTATTCCGTAGTCAGTGTGTTCCTGTGCACCGTGCTTGCATCAATGGCTTCCTATGTATTTTCAAGAAACCGCTCCAAATTAAATCGTTTTCTCTATCTTTACATGGTGCTTGGAATCACAATGCCGGTTAACTATGTGGCATTGACAAAAGTTATGATGTTTCTTACACTAAATAATACAAGACTTGGAATTGTGCTTTTGTATACGGCTATGCAGCTGCCATTTTCAGTGTTTCTGATTCATGGATTTGTGGCAAAGCTGCCGTCGGAGCTTGATGAAGCCGCCGTAATTGATGGATGCTCACCGGTGAGACTCTTTGTATCAGTCATTCTTCCACTATTAAAGCCTGCGATTGCCACGGTGATTGTGCTGACCTTTTTAAATACCTGGAATGAATTTGTTTCACCTCTGTATTTTTTAAGCAGTTCTTCTAAATGGCCTATGACTTTGTCCGTATATAATTTTTTCGGTATGTATTTTAAAGACTGGAATCTGGTTTGTGCAGATATTCTGCTGACCAGCCTTCCGGTAATTCTGGTATATTTGCTGGGGCAGAAATATATTGTATCCGGTATGACGGCCGGAGCAGTGAAAGGATAAGGTTATGTCAGAGAATAATAGCGGGGCGGTTGTGATCGAAGCAGGGGGTGTTACCCTGACTTATCGGAATATTGCATCTGATATGATCCATTGCAGTTGCAGCAAAGATGGGAGAAAGCAGGTAACTTCCCCTCTTGGAATCCAGCTGCCGGAGCAGGGAAAACTGGATTACGAGAGTACGGAATCGTTTTGTCTGCTGGGAAACGGGCGGATGAATGTGAAGGTTGACATAAGAACTGGTGCGGTGTGCTGGACTCTTGCCGATACAGGGAATCTGCTTTTTGAGGAACCTGGAAGGGAACTGGAGGAGATTCCTGTTTTTCGTTATACAGTAAATGGGGATAATCCTGATGTTTCACGGGTAAAAACTGTGGATGGAGAGAGGAATTTTGTAAATAACCTGTTTTCTCAAAAGGTGCGGACTGCTTACCGGGGAAAATTGTATTTTAAATGGCAGGAGAAGGAACGGATTCACGGATTGGGGCAGGGAGAGGAAGGTATCTATAATTATAGAGGAACCACTCAGTATCTGTACCAGCATAACATGAGGAGTCCCATCCCATTTCTCGTATCAGACCAGGGCTATGGCATATTATTTGACTGCGGGTCTTTGATGACATTCAATGATGATTGCCGGGGATCTTACGTCTATTTTGATACCATTGATCAGCTTTCCTACTATATTATACAGGGCAAAAATCTGGATGAAATCATGTCAGGGGTCAGAAGGCTGACCGGTCATGCACCTATGCTGCCTAAGTGGTCTTTTGGATACATTCAGTCAAAAGAGGCCTATCATACCCAGGAAGAACTCCTTGCTATAGCAAATGAATATAGAAAAAGGAAAATTCCAATGGATGGAATTGTACAGGATTGGAATACCTGGGAGGATGGAAAATGGGGGAATAAGATACTGGATAAAACCCGTTATCCGGATTTTCAGGCAGCGGTAGAGGAGCTTCACAGGAAACACGTTCATGTAATGGTTTCTGTGTGGCCAAATATGAGCTCTGATGGAGAAAATTATGAGGAATTTAAAAAAGAAAATCTCCTTTTAAATGATTTTTCCACATATGATGCGTTTAACCCTGAAGGTAGAAATATGTACTGGAAGCAGCTTGAACAGGAACTTTTTTCGGCAGGTGTGGATGCGTGGTGGTGTGATTCCACAGAGCCGTTTAGCGGGCCTGACTGGAGAGGCAGCTATAAAAAGGAGCCATGGGAGCGTTATCTGATTGTTGGAGAAGAACATAAGAAATATTTAGACCCAGGGGAAGCAAATCTGTACGGTGCAGTTCATGCCAGAGGAATCTATGAGAATCAGAGAAACTGCTGTCAGGATAAACGGGTATTAAATCTTACCCGCTCCGGCTATGCAGGTTCACAGGCTTATGGCACTGTACTCTGGTCAGGAGATATCTGCGCAACATGGGAAACATTTGGGAAGCAGATCCGGGAAGGGCTTAATTTTTGCATGAGCGGACATCCTTACTGGACTTTAGACGCAGGCGGATTCTTTGTAGTAAAGGACAATTGGAAGAAGCGTGGCTGCGGTTGCCATAATGATCCGGAACCAAAATGGTTCTGGCAGGGCGGATATGAACTGGGAACGGAAGACAGGGCGTACCGGGAGCTTTACGTCAGATGGATGCAGTTTAGTGCATTTCTTCCTATGTTCCGTTCCCATGGAACCGATACTCCAAGAGAGATCTGGAATTTCGGGGAGCCTGGAACTATGTTTTATGATGCACTGGAGAAATGTATCCGTCTGAGATATCAGCTTTTGCCATACACCTATTCGCTGGCAGGAAAGGTAGCTCTTAATGATTACACCATGTTTCGCAGCCTTATGTTTGACTTTCCAAAAGATGAGACTGCCTGTGAATTGGGCTCCCAGTTCATGTATGGGGATTCTCTTCTGATTTGCCCTGTGACAGAACCCATGTATTATGAGCCGGAAAACTGCAGTTTAGAGACGAAGAAACTGTGGGATTGTTATCTTCCTTCTGGTGTAAGCTGGTATGATTTTGAGTCTGGAGAAAAATACGAAGGCGGACAGTGGGTTACAGTGGAAGCCATTCTTGACCGGATACCGGTATTTGTACGGGAAGGTGGGATTATACCCATGGAGCAGGGACTTGAGTATACGTCAGAATCGGTAAATACCCCATTTGAATTCCATATATATGAGGGAAAAGATGGAGTTTTTGAACTATATGAAGATGCGGGAGATGGGTATGAATACGAAAGCGGAACATATAACCTGATTCCAGTTTCATGGAATGATGCTGAGAAAGAGTTGTGTGTGGGTGAAAGCAGCTTTGTATTTGATCAATCCTTATCCGGACGGATCTGTGTGGTTCATACTTCTTCAGGAAAAACCAAAACTTTCTCTTATAATGGTAAGAAAATAAAAGTTAAAATACAGGATATAGATTATTAGGGTGAAATCTGCTAAAACAATATGCGAAGAACCGGAGATATGAACTTTGTTCATTTGCACATATCTCCGGTTTTTGTGCTGATATTTTTATGATTTAATGGAATATACCATTAGTTGAAGCTCCTTTGAAGTTTCTGGTTTTCCATAATAGTTGGAATAGGTTTGTTTTATCATCATATTTCTGGTCTTTAAAATTTCCTCCAGTTCGTCATGGGAATAGAGCCTGATTGCATCCCCGTAGAGGATTTCCGGTTTAACCAGGGGTTCTCCATATGAAATAGTTTTACCTCCATAAAGCATAATTTTCTTTTCCCCATTCCATTCAAAACTGGATAGAGAGAGCGTGTTTCCCCCCGCCTCCCAACTGGTGGCTGGAAAATGTAATTTGGCATATTCCGCATTGCACAGATCCATGAAGTGCTTTCCCCCAGGTTTCAATGCATTTGCTATCACATCAAAAATCTTTAAATTTTCACTATCATTTTCCAGATAGCCAATGGCTCCGTCTGCTAAGTTTAAGACGACATCGAACTCCTGATTAAATTTAAGATCGCGAATATCTGAACAAATGAACCGGGCGCTTAAACCCTCTTTTTTTGCTGTATTCTCTGCATCTGTTATATAGTCTTTGGTAATATCTGCTCCGACAACCTGAAATCCTCTTCTTGACAGTTCCAGACTATGCCTTCCAAAACCACAGGCCAGATCAAGGATTCGTTGATCGTTTCTTAAGTCTAATGTTTTAATAATAAAATCAATCTGCTGTTTTGTATCCTCCACCCATGAATGATTTTTTATATCCAGGCTC
The DNA here is from genome assembly GCA_963523055.1 of uncultured Paenibacillaceae bacterium. Classification (GTDB taxonomy): domain Bacteria; phylum Bacillota; class Clostridia; order Lachnospirales; family Lachnospiraceae; genus Lacrimispora. Next base: position 95,982 of record CAURBV010000014.1, read on the forward strand.
CATATATTTTTATACCAGTCTGATTCTTTTGCTATCATCTATAGTTCCTCCAAATTTTTAATTGCCGGCATAATTATTTTAATTTAAAAATTGGAAAATAAGTAGACTTGAATAAAAAAATATGGTATGATTGATAATAGAGTGCGGCTATATATAAAATATTTGTTTTGTGCATTTTCGACAAAAAGATACAGGAATTTTATCGGATTTGTATATAGAACTCCATAGGTATCCATGATATACTGTACCTAGAAAATAGATGTGTAGTTTGTGACTGGTAAGGCAGGCAAGATCTACAGGGTTGATATCACATGTTAGCAGTATGTGGTAAGTGGTCCTGATAGCTTGTCTATTTTTTTTATCTGAAGGGGCTTATGAAGATAGAGAAGGTACTGAATAATAATATGGTATTAGCTTATAATACTGAGGGAAAAGAGATCATACTGAAAGGGAAAGCAATCGGCTTTGGTAAGAAAAAAGGCGATGAAGTGGACCACAAACTGGTAGAGCGTGTGTTTATTCAGAACGATAAGCGTGACGCTCGTCATTTTGAAGAATATTTTGCAAAACTTCCTCAGGAATATTGGGAGATCAGCGAACAGACTGCTGATTATGCAAAGAATGAGTTTGGCATGCAACTGGATTCCAGGATCATACTGACGATCTGTGATCATATTGCAGGTGCGGTTGACCGTTACAAAGAAGGAATTATTCTTCGGAACGCTATGCTATGGGAAGGAAAGAGGTTTTATCCCAGCGAATTTAAGGTAGGTCAGTATGCGGTTGATTTAATCCAAAGAAGGCTTAATATTTCCATGGAAGAGGATGAAGCCATGTTTCTGGCATTTCATTTTGTCTATGGACAGAACAAAAAGCAGGAGCCGGACAATCTGGAATTAATTACAGGCATTATCCGTGATATAGTGGATATTGTCGAAGCTGCTTATCAGGTAAAACTAAATACGGAAACCTGGGATTACAGGCGTTTCGTAACACACATTCGATTTTTTGCGCAGCGTATGCTGCAAAACAAGCAGTACGAATCTACGGATGATGAGTGGTATCAGCTTTTGAAGGATAAATACCGCAAATCATACAACTGCATTGTTAAAATAGCTGATTATATTCATGACCGGTACTATTATGAGATGGACCGGGAAGAGATGATGTATCTGATGATTCATATAGAAAAAGTGACGAGAGAACTAACTTAGTTTTTTGGAGCACTGTTAAAACAGAAAGATGGGATTGTTACCGGACTTTATGATCCGGGCAGGACCCTGCACATAAGCGGCTGCGGATTATTATCAGGCAGTCAGCTTTTAGCAGGGTCTTTTTTATTACTTTTGAATGTTGAGGCGTCATAAACACCTTTTCAGATAGACTATTAAAATAACCTTATAAAGGGGGATCATTTTATGGCATTAGATTATGCTAAGACCGCAGATACAATCTTAAATAAAGTCGGCGGAGAAAAAAACGTATCAGGATTAACACACTGCATGACACGGCTGCGGTTTGTACTAAAGGATTCAGCGATACCAAAGGATGCGGAAGTTGAAAAAATTCCAGGAGTCATTCGGGTTATTCGCCAGGGCGGACAATATCAGGTGGTAATTGGAAATGAAGTCAGCAATGTTTACAAGGAGATGTTAAAACTGGGCCATTTTGAAGAAAGTACAGGCTCAACGGAAGGCGGTTCCAAGGAGAACTTATTTTCAAGGCTTTCCGGTTTTATCGCGGGCTGTATGACACCGCTTCTTCCTGCCATGCTTGGCTGTGGTATGATTAAGGTAGTTCTGACACTTCTTACTACGTTTAGTCTGATTGACAGCACGGGCAGCACTTATGTGATTTTAAATGCAGCAGGAGATGCATTCTTCTACTACATGCCAATATTGCTTGCCATGACAACAGCAAAACGCCTTGGCTCCAATATCTACCTTGCCATGGTAGTAGCTGCATTAATGATTCATCCAAACATTACAGCACTTTTTGCACAGGGTAATACCACATATTTCGGATTACCGGTAACGGCAGCCTCTTATCCCTCATCTGTACTTCCAGTATTGCTGATTGTACCGCTTATGGGTTATGTGGAAAGATTTGCAGATAAAGTCTGCCCAAGCCTGGTTAAAGTATTTTTAAAGCCTTTACTTGTTATTTTTATTACGATTCCCATTGCTCTTATCGTAGTTGGACCAATCGGAAGCATTCTTGGAAATTATCTGGCTTCTGGTATTAATTTATTATACAGTAAGGCAGGCTGGCTTGCAATTATGATACTTTCTGCAGGTATGCCGTTTATCGTAATGACAGGTATGCATTATGCATTAATTCCGATTGCATTAACCGGTCTTTCCAGTTTGGGATTTGATGCAATCTTAATTATTACCATGTTCTGCTCTAACTTAGCACAGGGCGGTGCATCTTTAGCAGTTGCAGTACGCACGAAAGACAAGGATGCTAAATCTACAGCATCTGCTTCAGGCATTTCTGCAATTATAGCCGGTGTAACAGAACCCGCTATGTATGGTGTTACATTAAAATATAAGACTCCTATGATCGCTGCTGTAATCGGTGCCGGTGTCGCTGGTCTTTATGCAGGTGTCATGCATCTGGTAGCTTATTCCATGGGAGGATCACCATCCGGATTATCTCTAATTCAGATGATTGGCGGAACAGGATTTGGAAACTTATTAAACGGTGTGATAACTCTAATTATATCACTGGTTGTTTCATTTGTTATGACCTTAATTCTTTATAAGCCGGAAGTAAAAGAAGAATCAACAGAAGAAATTGTCGAAGCTCCTGTTTTTGAGAAGAGGACACTGGTGGATACAATTGAGCTTGCAAGCCCATTAAGCGGAGATATCATTCCGCTGAGTCAGGTAGAGGATGCAGTATTTGCCGGTGGTGTTTTAGGCGAAGGTCTGGCAATTATACCTTCTGAAGGAAAAGTATATGCTCCTGCAGATGGAATCATCAGTGCTGTTGTTGATTCCAAACATGCAGTAGGAATTACCACAGATACAGGAGTTGAAATTCTGATTCATGTGGGTCTTGATACCGTTCAGCTGGGTGGAGAAGGCTTCACACTCCACTGCAAGGCTGGAGACAAGGTGAAAAAAGGCAGTCTCCTTCTGGAATTCGATATGAATAAAATTAAAGAAGCAGGTTTCCCGCTAACCACTCCGGTTCTGGTATCCAATATGGTAAACTTTGTCAGCCTGAAAACCACCGATAAAAAACAGGTAAAAACAGGTGAAACTTTATTAACAATTGTCTAATAAATGAAAGAGGTGTAAGATGTCTGTATTTTCTGATAACTTTTTGTGGGGAGGCGCAGTAGCAGCTAACCAGTGTGAGGGTGCCTGGGATGTAGACGGGAAGGGAATATCCGCTTCCGATGTATGTACCGGAGGTTCCCATACAAGATCCAAGCGGATCACAAGGACCTTAGAGCCTGACACCTTCTACCCAAGCCATGAAGCCATTGATTTTTATCATCACTATAAAGAAGATATTGCTCTGTTTGCAGAGATGGGATTTAAAGTATTTCGTTTCTCCATTGCCTGGACCAGGATTTTTCCTACAGGCATGGAGGAAACTCCAAACGAAGAAGGACTTGCTTTCTATGACCGTGTAATTGATGAGTGCAGAAGCCATAACATTGAGCCTCTCATTACCATCTCTCACTATGAGATGCCATTTGCACTGACAGAAAAATACAATGGCTGGTCTTCCAGGGAGTGTATAGATTTATTCGTGAGATATGCGAAGACGCTGTTTAAGCGTTATAAAGGAAAGGTAAAGTACTGGCTGACATTCAATGAAATTAATGCCGGAACAATGCCTATGGGAGGGTTCCTCTCTCTTGGCATCTTAAATGAAGGAACAACTGATTTCACCAATCAGGTTGATAATCCTCAGCTTCGCTTCCAGGGTCTGCATCATCAGTTTGTTGCAAGTGCCCTTGCTGTGAAGGCAGGTCATGAGATTGATCCTGACTGTAAAATTGGCTGTATGATCTGCCACATTACCACCTATCCAATGACCTGCAATCCTGATGATATTCTGGAAGCTCAAAAAAGAAACCAGATCTTAAATCAGTTCTGCGGAGATGTTCAGGTGCGTGGTGAGTATCCTACGTTCATGAATCGATATTTCAAAGATAATGGCCTTGAAATTAAAATGGAACCAGGTGATTTAGAGATTATCAAAGAAGGCTGCGTGGATTACTATACGTTCAGCTACTATATGTCCAACTGTGCTTCCGCTGATCCGGAGCTTGAAAAAACCTCTGGCAATTTAATGGGTGGAGCCAAGAACCCCTATCTGGAAGCAAGTGACTGGGGCTGGCAGATTGATCCAAAGGGTCTGCGTTATACATTAAATGAGCTTTATGGCCGCTATGAGATACCCCTTATGGTTGTGGAAAACGGTCTGGGTGCCTACGATAAAAAGGAAGAAAACGGAAGCATTCAGGATGATTACAGAATCAGCTATTTAAAGAAACATATCGAGCAGATGCGTGAAGCAGTTGCCGACGGTGTGGATTTAATGGGATATACGCCATGGGGATGCATTGATCTGGTCAGCGCTTCTACAGGAGAAATGGCTAAACGTTATGGTTTCATCTATGTTGAGAAATATGATGACGGAACCGGGGATTTATCCAGGAAAAAGAAAAAATCGTTTGACTGGTATAAGAATGTAATTGAAACCAATGGAGAAGTATTAGATTAATATAACTGGGGAGTTATTAATATGAAAAAAAGAAGTTTGGCAGCTGGTCTTATTTTAATGACCATGGTTCTGGCAACTGGTTGTGGCAGTGCGGCAAAGACAGAAACATCTGATTTGCAGACAACGACTGAAACAACGGCCGCAGCTACGGAAGCAACATCCGTTTCGTCAGACAATACAAAAGATGGGTCCGTAGTGGTTTCTACCACATACGGCCCCGTAAAAGGGGTACAGGAAGGGGAGCTCCTGACCTGGTACGGAATTCCATACGGAAAGGCACCGGTGGGTGAATTAAGGTGGCAGGCGCCAGCAGCGCCGGCTGCCTGGACGGAGGAATTAAATTGTACCGAAGCATCACAGCCTGCGCTTCAGCTTGCCGGTACTGAGGTAAAGGGAAGTGAGGATTGTTTAAAGCTTGATGTATATTCAAAAGAGGGAAGTAATAAGCTTCCTGTGCTTGTATATATACATGGAGGAAATAATCAGACTGGAAAGGCAGGGGAAATTCCCGGAGCTGATCTGGTAAAGAATGATAACTGCGTTTATGTTTCTGTGGATTACCGTCTTGGGCTTTTAGGCTTTAACTGCCTGCCGGCATTAACCGGCGGAGAGAATGGTACCGGAAACTTTGCCATGCTCGACATCGCTTATGCTCTTGACTGGGTGAAGGAAAACATTGAAGCATTCGGCGGAGATCCGGGTAATATTACTATTTCCGGATTTTCAGCAGGAGGCCGTGATGTTATGGCAATGCTGATCAGCCCTCAGTTTAAGGGCAAATTTCAGAAAGCAATTGCCTTCAGCGGAGGTATGACCACAGCATCAGAAGATTTAAGTGCGAAAAAGATTGCAAAAGCCATAGCACCCCTTGCGGTTGAGGATAAGAAGGCAGCAGATGAAAACGCTGCTTACCAGTGGCTGATGACAGATTCAGCTGATGTGAAAGAATACCTTTATTCCGTATCAGCAGAACGTCTGGTGCCTCTTATGGGGAATGCGGCAATCCGTATGAGTGTATTCCCTCATCTTTATGAGGACGGAGTGGTCATACCGAAAAATGGATTTGATACAGAAGATTATAACAGCGTTCCGCTCATGATGCTTACGGGAAGCTCTGAGTTCTCCATGTTCTGTCTGGGAGACGGATATTTTAAGAGTGATGACATGTCTGGATATTCAGAGGATGAGATTAAGGCAGCCAAAGCATTTGCCAGCAAATACGGAAGTGATATGTACCGGATCTTTAATGCCCAGGAAAGTGCGGTGAAGATGTCTGATCATTATCAGTCTGATATTTATATCTGCCAGGTTAATTACGGCAGTGATCAGTCTTCAGTGAAAGATTTAGGTGATTATGGTGCATTCCATGGCATCTTCGTGCCCATGCTTTCTGCCAAACATAATTATCTTGAGTTTTTCCCGGATGCATTTGGTAAGGCAGGCTATCAGGCAATGGCGAAGCAGTACAACAGTTATCTGGCGAACTTCTTAAAATCAGGAGATCCAAATGGTGATGGGCTGGCAGCGTGGAGCAGCTGGAAACCGGATAAAAAAGTATCCATGGTATTTGACGGGACACAAACCGATGCAGTTGTAGAAGAAAAAGATGTAACAACCACCTACCAGGATATTATGAAAGCCATGGATCAGGATACCAGCATTTCTGATGAGATTAAGGATAAAATGATTAAAAATGTTTTAAACGGACGGTGGTTCAGCCGTGAATTAGATGAACATTACGGCAATAAGAGCCTTTGGAGTGACGTAGAATAAGTGTTTTAAAAGAGATTTGTAATTCCTGAAAAACCGGGAGTTACGAATCTCTTTTTTTGTGGTACTATATGGGGAGAGGTATGTTTTTTTACGAATGAAAATGAAGCGACGGAAATTATTCTCTTATATTTCCATAGAGGATTTTATATAATCGAATGATAGAAATGCGGCTGACAGGGGGAATCAGACATGGTTAAGATATTTCTTGCAGAGGATGAAAAAATTGTCCGTGAAGGAATTAAGAACGGAATTGCCTGGGAAAAATATGGGTTTGAATTTGCCGGGGAAGCACCGGATGGAGAGTTGGCTTATCCCATGATATTAAAATCGAAGCCGGATATACTGCTTACGGATATCCGGATGCCTTTTATGGATGGACTGGAACTGGCGGAGATGGCGAAACGGGCTTTACCGGATATACATATTATGTTTTTCAGTGGATACGATGATTTTGAGTACGCCAAACGGGCGATTAAGATTGGAGCTGCGGATTATCTCTTAAAGCCGGTGAGCAGCAGCCAGCTTTTGGAAGCATTGGAACGAATGAGTGAGACAATCATGCAGGAAAAAAGTGAGAAGGGATACAAGCAGGAATTTCTAAAGCAGCAGGAAGAACGTAAGCAGATGGACCGGGACCGGTTATTTGATATTATCGTATCAGGGAAGCTGGGACTATCTGAGCTGCTTCGAAAAGGTCAGGAGCACAATCTTTCTTTATCTGCCCCTATGTACAATCTCATATTGTTTCAGGCAAAAGGAGCGGAGAGCCAGGATCAGTATTCGGATGAGAATGTACTATTTGATAAGAGGCTGAAGGAAGAACTGGAGGGAAGAGCCGACATTATCGGATTTAACCGGCTTTCAGAAGGGTATAGTTTTATGATTATGGGAGAAGAATCCGATATGGAGCGAAAGGTAACATATTATTCGGAAATTCTTATACGGCTGGCGGAGTCTTTCCCCGAGATGGAGTATTTTGGCGGGATCGGAACTCCGGTGTGCAGACTCAGTGAGATCCGCACATCCTTTAAAGCAGCAAGCAGGGCTTATGCCTGCCGTTATATGCTGGACCGCAACCAGATTTTAACGGCGGAGGCGGCAGTGCGGATTCATAATGATACGGGAAGTATCAGCCTGGAGGGAATTGATATTACTAAATTAAGCCGTGACATTATTCCCAACTTCTTAAAGAACGGATCCGTCCCTGAGGTGAAGTATTTCGTTGAGGAATATATGGAGGCCTGCGGTAATAATATTAATTCACTGATTTTCAGACAGTACATCCTGATGGATGTGTATCTGGCAGTTATTGGGTTTGTGTCTCAGCTGGGTTTTGAGCCGGAACAGGTGTTAAAGGAGTTGGGAGATGCTAAGACCATGCAGCCCTGTGTAAACTCCATGGAATCTGCGGTTAAGTATACCAGGGAGATTCTTGCAAAGGCCATTGGCTTTCGAACCACCTGTTCCCAGAAAAAGTACCGGCTGGTTCTTGAAAAGGCTGTGGATTATATAGCAGCCCACTATCAGGATGAAGATATTTCATTAAATGCTGTGGCGTCGGCGGTAAATATCAGCCCCAATCATTTCAGTACTATTTTCAGCCAGGAGATGGAGATTACATTTGTAGAGTACTTAACAAAGGTGCGCATGGATGCTGCCAGGGAATTATTGCTGAAAACAGATTTAAGGACTTCAGAAATCGGATATCAGGTGGGATATAAGGATCCCCATTATTTCAGTTATCTGTTTAAGAAGATTCACGGAATCACACCGAAGGCGTTTCGGTCAGGGGGAGAAAATGAAGTACAAAAGTGATTCAATTAAGGCGAAAATAAAAAACATGCAGGCAATCGTTTTTATCCCGGTCATTATTATGATTGGGATATTGCTATATACCATGGAATGGCAGAATCAACAGTATCGTCAGAGTATACGTAATCTAACTATGGCAACGGAGTTTAATTTTGATTTTAAGTCCAACATTGATTATAAGATGTACCGGATTGTGATCGGAGCAGATACCTTTGAATCATTAAACCCGTATGAGGATCTGGAAAATTCCAAAAAGATCTTTTTGGAGCTGAAGGACACCACTCCCCAGGAAACCAGCAAAAAGGGGCTGGATGGAATCGTAGTTTTGATCGGAATGCTGGAAAAACGAGTTGAGGATATTCAGACCAGCAACATTATCGGAGATTATGACCGGAACATGGCACGTCTTGACCAGGATATCTATGCCATTACTGATTTGATCCAGGAGTCCATGTCTGATTATATCTATAATGAAACAAAGACCCTGGAGTCTGTACGCCAGAAGCTTGACACCCAGACCAGGCAGGTTATTGCTCTTTGCATTGTCATAGCTTCTTATCTCATTGTATTTTTACTCGCTTCCTTTTCATCCTTTGGAAAAAGAATTACAAAACCCATTGAGGAACTATGCGAATATACCATGAAGCTTGCAGACGGGAACTTAGAAGTCAGCGCACCTAAAAGCAATATCAGGGAGATAAAGGTTTTAGGGGAGCAGTATGACCAGATGGTAATCCGGATCGGAGAGCTGATCCGCCACATCAAGGAAGAACAGGAGTTAAAGAGGAAAACAGAACTGAAGCTGCTCCAGGCTCAGATTAATCCTCATTTTTTATACAATACGTTAGATACCATTGTCTGGCTGGCCGAGGGGAAGCAGCATCAGGAGGTGGTGGAGATGATTACTGCGCTGTCTTCTTTTTTAAGAATTGGTTTGAACAACGGGCGGGACTTTATTACGATTAAAGAGGAAGCAGAGCATATAAAAAGCTATCTTTTAATCCAGCATTTCCGCTACGAGGACATTATGGATTATGAGATTGATTTTGAAGAACGGATCCGGGATTATTCCATATTAAAACTTACCCTGCAGCCCATTGTGGAAAATGCACTTTATCATGGAATAAAGAATTGCAGAAAAAAAGGATTCTTACGGATCAGCGGCTGGCAGGAGAATGAAGATATTCTTTTAAAGGTGGAGGATAATGGGATTGGAATGAAACCGGACGAGGTAAGAAAGATGGAGCATCAGATCGCTGGCGGCAGCAAAGCGGATTTTCATGTAGGGGAAGGCTTTGGGATTGCCAATGTGGCAGAGCGGATCCGACTGAATTTTGGTGAGGCGTATGGACTTACCATTGAAAGTGAGTACGGAGTGGGAACGGCTGTTACGGTAAGGATTCCGGCAGTAAGATGGGGAAATGTATAAGAAAATCAACTTTTATCCGAAGAAAATCAACTTAATTTCCGGAATACTTGGAAATAGCGTAAGAAACTCAACCCTTTGCAAAAGATATTGTATTGAGAAATGAGGGGGATGGGTCTATGATACAGGTAGTTACTAAATAGTGAGTTATTCTTATTGGAGGGAACGGATATGAAGAAAAGAGTTTTAAGCTTTTTGACAGCTGCGGTTATGACAACCGCCATGATTTTATCCGGTTGCAGCGGATCTCAGACAGCAGCAACGACAGCAGCACCTGCTGCTACTGAAAAAAAAGCAGAGACAACGGAAGCAGCAAAAACGGAAGCAGCAACCACCACAGCAGCACCTGCAGAGAAAAAGGAGATCGTAGTGGGATTTTCTCAGGTTGGTGCAGAGTCTGACTGGAGAACGGCAAATACCGAATCCATGAAGTCAACGTTTACAGAAGCAAACGGTTACAAGCTGATTTTTGATGATGCACAGCAGAAACAGGAAAATCAGTTAAAGGCAGTTCGTAACTTTATTCAGCAGGATGTTGATTATATCGTTATCGCACCAGTTACAGAAACTGGCTGGGATACCGTATTACAGGAAGCTAAGGATGCAGGTATTCCGGTTATCATCGTTGACCGTATGATTAATGTATCTGATGATTCCTTATATACTGCATGGGTTGGTTCCAACTTCCTTCAGGAAGGTTATGATGCAGTAGCATGGCTTGATGAGTATTTAAAGAAGAATAACAAAGCAGACAGTGATATCAATATCGTTACTCTTCAGGGTACCATCGGTTCTTCCGCACAGATCGGACGTACCAACGGCGTGGAAGAAAAGATGAAAGATCACCCGAAGTGGAAGATGTTAGAGCGTCAGACTGGTGAATTTACACAGGCAAAGGGTCAGGAAGTTATGGAATCCTTCTTAAAGACCTATAAAGATATCAATGTTGTAATTGCTGAGAACGACAACATGGCATTTGGTGCGATTGATGCAATCAAGGCAGCAGGAAAAACCTGCGGACCGAAGGGCGATATCATCATCATTTCCTTTGATGCAGTTTCTGCAGCATTTGACTCCATGATCGCAGGAGATATGAACGTTTCCGTAGAGTGTAATCCTCTTCACGGTCCTCGTGTAGCTGAGATCATTCAGAAGCTGGAGAAGGGCGAAAAAGTTGATAAGATTGCATATGTAAAGGAAGGCGTATTCCCGGCAGATACAGCAGCAGCTGAAAAACCAAAGAGACAGTATTAATTGGTTGGGACTAAGGCGCTGAAAGCAGAATGATAGCCAGAGAAACAGGTGCAGGGAATGGAGGACGGGGTCAGTCCTCCTCCAGGCACCTTTTTTAATCTCCTGACATGCAGTGAAAAGCAGAAAAAGTGGAGAAAAAGGAGGGATATTATGCCCAACGAGATAGTACTTAGCATGAAAAACATATCGAAGACATTTCCCGGGGTACGTGCCTTAGACCATGTGGATTTTACCTTAAGAAGTGGGGAGATCCATGCTCTTATGGGAGAAAACGGAGCAGGTAAATCAACGCTCATAAAGGTTTTGACGGGGGTAGAAGAATTTGAATCAGGTGAGATAAAAATTCAAGGCGAAAGCCAGATGATTATCAATCATTCTCCCCAGGAAGCCCAGGAGCATGGAATCAGTACCGTATATCAGGAAGTAAATCTCTGCCCCAATTTATCGGTGGCTGAGAACCTGTTTATCGGAAGGGAACCAAAGCGGGCAGGTCTCATCGACTGGAAGACCATGAACCGGAAAGCGGCAGAGCTTCTTTCCAAACTTGATATGAACATAGATGTAACAAAGGCGCTGGAGAATTACTCCATTGCGCTGCAACAGATGATTGCCATAGCAAGAGCTGTGGATATGTCAGCAAAAGTTCTGATTCTTGATGAACCTACCTCCTCCTTAGATGATAATGAGGTAGAAAAGCTGTTCCGGTTAATGAAGCGTCTGAAAGCAGACGGAGTGGGAATCATCTTTGTTACTCATTTTCTGGAGCAGGTTTATGAAGTCTGCGATAAGATAACCGTACTTAGAAACGGCGGTCTGGTAGGTGAATATGAGGTAGAAAAGCTTCCCAGAGTACAACTGGTAGCCAAGATGATGGGGAAAGATTTCGACGATCTGGAAGCCATTAAAAAAGAAGGAAAAGCCGCTGGAAAAAACAGTGAGGCAGTCATTGATGCCAAAGGAATCGGCAGGCAGGGAACCATAAAACCATTTGATTTACAGATTCATAAGGGAGAAGTGATCGGGCTGACCGGACTCCTGGGTTCTGGCCGTTCAGAACTTGCAAGAAGTCTTTATGGGGCTGATAAACCGGATAGCGGGGAGCTGAAGGTTAATGGAAAGTCTGTAGTTCTCCATACTCCACTTGATGCCATGATGGCTGGAATGGCATATTTGCCGGAGAATCGGAAAGAGGAAGGAATTGTTGCCGATTTGTCGGTAAGGGAGAATTTAATTCTGGCTCTTCAGGCTAAGAGAGGCATGTTCCATCCAATCGGAAGCAAAGAACAGGAGGAACTGGCTAACAAGTATGTGAAGCTGCTTCAGATTAAGACCGCAAGCCTGGATACTCCCGTAAGAAGTTTAAGCGGAGGAAACCAGCAGAAGGTAATTCTGGGAAGATGGCTTCTCACAGATCCTGATTTTCTGATTCTTGATGAACCCACCAGAGGAATTGATGTTGGTACTAAGACTGAAATTCAGAAGCTGGTGGTCCAGCTGGCAAAAGAGGGTGTTACCGTTATGTTTATATCCTCTGAAATTGAGGAAATGATCCGTACCTGCAGCCGGATGGCAGTTTTAAGAGACCGGGAGAAGGTTTCTGAACTTATGGAGGATGAACTTGATCAGAACCATATCATGAAGGCGATTGCAGGAGGTGGAACAGATGAATAAGGGAAAGGCATTTATAAAAAGACTGACAGGATACCGCTTGTTTCTGCCCCTCTTCTGTCTGGTGCTTGTTCTGTTTTCCAATTTGATTAAGACTCCCGGATTCTTTGAGGTAACGATTAAAAACGGCGTTCTCTATGGATATATTATTGACGTAATTAATCGTGCAAGCGATCTGGTTATTCTGGCTGTTGGAATGACATTGGTAGTTGCTGCCTCAGGTGGAACAGATATCTCAGTAGGGGCTGTCATGTCTGTGGCGGGAGCGGTGTGCTGCTTCATTCTTTCCGGGGGACAGCAGTCTGTAAATGAGTTTGTGAATCCTTATATTCTGGGGGTACTGGCTGCGATTCTTGCAGGAATTTTATGCGGCTGCTTTAATGGTTTCCTTGTTGCAAAGCTTAAGATCCAGCCCATGGTGGCAACGTTGATTTTATTTACCGCCGGACGAGGAATCGCACAGCTGATAACAAAAGGGCAGATCACCTATATCCGTGTGGAATCCTATAAGATGCTGGGATCCAGCATTCCAGGCATACCCATTCCCACTCCCGTGTTTGTGGCTCTGATCGTGGTGCTGCTCACCTATGTTCTGTTAAAGAAGACGACATTGGGACTTTATATTCAGACTGTGGGAATTAATGCGAAGGCTTCCAAACTGATGGGAATTAAGTCTGCAATGATTGTTTTTCTTTCTTATGTTTTCTGCGGTCTCTGCGCCGGTATATCCGGACTTGTGGCCTCTTCCAGAATCTATTCTGCCGATGCCAACAACATTGGACTGAATCTGGAATTAGATGCCATTCTTGCAGTGGCACTTGGAGGAAACAGCCTTGCAGGCGGAAAATTTTCACTGTTAGGAAGTGTTATCGGAGCTTACACCATTCAGGCGCTGAGCACCACCCTTTATGCCATGGGTGTTTCTCCAGACCAGATTCCGGTATATAAAGCGGTTGTAGTTGTTGTAATTGTAGCGTTACAGTCAACCGAGCTAAAGCGTATGGTGAGTAAACTGCAGATGAACGTTAAGTCAGGAAAGAAGGTGGCATAAATGAAGAAGAGGGAAAAAATTGATGGAAAGGTATTTTTACTGATTATCACCATCGTTCTCTTTTTGGTGATGTATGCAGCCGGTCTGATCATATTCAAAAGCAAAGGGTTTGCAAAGCCTCAGGTATTTTTAAACCTGTTTATATCCAATGCCGGTCTGATCGTAATTGCAGCAGGCATGACCATGGTAATGATAACCGGAGGAATTGATATTTCTGTTGGTTCCATTGTTGCACTGACCTGTATGATGCTTGCGTGGATGATGGAAATTAAGGGAATGGGAGCGGTTCCTGCTCTTTTGATTGTCCTGATTATGGGGATTGTGTTTGGTCTGGTACAGGGTTTTTTTATCGCATATTTAAAGCTTCAGCCCTTTATTGTCACACTGGCCGGAATGTTCTTTGCAAGAGGTATGACCGCTATTATCAGCCAGGAAATGATCAGCATTAAAAATGAGATGTTTTTAAAATGGGCAAAGAGCAAAATTAATTTAACCTTTTTAGGCGGTACAGTAAACAAAAAGGGTGTGGTAAATTATTCGTTTATCTATCCCAGTGTAATTATTGCACTGCTGGTTCTGGTCGGCATATTTGTTCTTTTAAAGTTTACGAAGTTTGGAAGAACTATTTATGCAGTAGGAGGAAATGAGCAGTCAGCACTGATGATGGGATTAAATGTCAGGCGGACCAAGCTGCTTGTTTATGTGATTAATGGTTTCTTATGTTCCTTGGGCGGTTTCTTATTCGCATTGAATACCTGCGCCGGCTTTGTTGAACAGGCAAAGGGCTTTGAAATGGAAGCCATCGCCTCAGCAGTAATTGGAGGAACCCTGCTTACCGGAGGGGTAGGCAACGTGTTTGGCAGTCTGTTTGGAGTTTTAATTAAGGGAACCATTGAAACTTTCATTACATTCCAGGGTACCCTTTCTTCCTGGTGGACCAAGATAACAATTGCAGCGCTGCTTGCATTCTTTATTATTCTTCAGAGCCTGTTTGCAAAGGCAAAGGAAAAACATTAAACGGATTGATTGGAAGCCGGAGGGAGTTTATGATTCCCACGGCTTCTTTTTTCTTTCAGTATTGTACTTGCGTTTGGTTCTTTGATTGATTATAATCGAGGAAGACTGTTTTTTTATAAACAGATAATCAATCTGGCAAAAACGGAGGTAATACAGAAAAAGTGCGCTTTTACTGGAAAAAAGTATGAAAAAATTTATAGGAAACAAAGCGTTTTATAAAATGGTGCTGGCCATTGCGATTCCCATTATGATCCAGAACGGAATCACTAACTTTGTAAGTCTTCTCGATAACATCATGGTGGGAATGGTGGGTACCGGGGAGATGTCCGGAGTTGCGATTGTAAACCAGCTGATATTTGTTTTTAATGTCAGTGTGTTCGGCATCGTCTCAGGTGCAGGAATATTTGGAGCCCAGTTTTATGGCTGTGGAAAGCATGACGGAGTAAGACACACCTTCCGGTTTAAATTTTTATGCTGTCTGTTCCTGGCAGCTGTGGCTGCTGTCATATTTTATTTTTACGGAGAGAACTTGATTTACATGTACCTTCATGGAGAAGAAAGCAGCGGAGATCTTTCAATTGCTCTTACCAATGGACGCAAATACATGCTTGTTATGATAGTTGGGCTCTTACCCTTTGCCATTGAGCAGGCATATACCAGTACTCTTCGTGAGTGCGGGGAAACCGTAATTCCCATGAAGGCAGGAATCGTTGCAGTGCTGGTTAATCTGGTCCTTAACTATATTCTTATCTTTGGTAAATTCGGAGCACCGGTTCTTGGCGTGGTGGGCGCAGGAATTGCCACTGTTGTGGCAAGGTATATTGAGACGATGATTGTTATAGTCTGGACCCATAAGCATAAGAAACGCTTTCCATTTATTGAGGATGCATATAAGAGCATGCATATACCAGCGGGCCTGGTGGGCAAAATCTTTGTGAAGGGTACGCCTTTGATTGTAAACGAAGCTTTGTGGGCAAGCGGAGTAGCAATGTTAATGCAATGCTACTCTGTCAGGGGACTGACTGCTGTGGCGGGATTAAATATCTCCAACACCATTGGCAATGTGTTTAATGTGGTTTATCTTGCTCTTGGAGTGTCTGTTTCCATTATCGTAGGCCAACTCCTGGGTGCGGGGAAGATGGAGGAAGCCAGAGAGACAGATACCAAGCTGATCGTGTTCTCCGTTGCATCCTGCGCGGTAATGGGAACAATTCTGGCAATTGTAGCACCTCTGTTCCCGATGATTTACAATACAACCGATGAGGTAAAGCACTTGGCAGTTCAGTTTATCCGGATTCTGGCCTTTATTATGCCGATGAATGCATTTATGAATGTATCTTATTTTACACTGCGTTCCGGAGGAAAGACGGTTGTAACCTTTTTCTTTGACAGTGTGTTTATGTGGGTGGCAAGTATACCGGCAGCGTATCTGTTGAGCCGATACACCCAGATCCCCATTGTTCCGCTTTATTTTATGTGCCAGATGGTAGATATTATTAAATGTATCATCGGTTTTGTTCTGGTTAAGAAAGGGGTATGGATTCAGAATATCGTTTTGGACCATGAGGCATAAGAGAGGAGAAGGTATGATGTCTGAGTCTGTTTCTGTTGATACAACGATTGAAGAGCTTTGCACAAAAAAAGAGCTCTCCCAGTTTTCTAAATATTTTTTCACTCATATGACAGAGGATGTATGGAAGCGTAAAATTGGCGATTATGGAAATGAACGGTGTGGGATACTGCCTGCGATAAAACGGATTTATGAGGTAATGGAAACAAACACCCAGGTAATCTACGATGTTTATCCAAAAGAGCAATGGGAAAAAGAACCGGATAAGGAACAGGTGAAACTGATTCATATGCCCGGAGAACCGGGTAAGCCCTTTGTACTTGTGTGTCCGGGCGGAGGGTATGCAAGGGAATGGGTACTGGTTGAAGGCTATCCAATTGCCGAGCAGTTAAACCGAATGGGGTATTCTGCATTTATCTTAATTTACCGGACAGGTCAGAAGAACCTTCTTCCAAAACCTATGGAGGATACAGCGGCAGCTCTCAAATTTCTTGGTGCCAATCGCGAGAAGTTTCAAATCAGAATGGAAGGCTATGCAGTGGCGGGATTTTCAGCAGGAGGCCATCTGGCAGCTGTATGGGGAACGAAAGAAAAGGGATATGCGGCCTATGACATTCATAAGCCGGGGGCTCTGTTTCTTGGTTATCCCAGCATCTCGACGGTTCAGTTTTTAAAAGATATGGAGCGGGCTTCTGATTCAGAGCGGGCAGCAGCCGTGAAGTATTTAGAACGGATCGGAGGGGAGAGTTTTACAGAAGAAGGGCTGGCGGAGTACAGTGTGGAATACCTTATGCATCAGGAGTATCCTCCCTGCTATCTGATTCACAGCAAGGATGATCCGGTCGTTAATATTGAAGCCAGCTACTTAATGGAAGAACAGCTAAAGCGCTTAAATGTCCCTCACAGAGTGCGGTTTATGGAGCATGGCGGACACAGCTTTGGTCTTGGAAACGGGACGGAACTTAATGGCTGGCTGGCAGACGCCGTCGGTTTCTGGGAAGAGGTACGTTAAGGACTCTTCTCATTGTCCTGTTTTTTCTGATCACCATACTGCTTGCGGTTTTTAGAAGGTGACATGCCGATTATAGACTTAAATACACGGTTAAAATGGGTTACATTGGAAAAACCCACCTCTTTGCTGATATCTGTGATTGTCCGGTTTGTCTCCATAAAAAGCCTTTGAGCATGGATGATGCGAATGTTATTGATATACTGGATAATGGTGCTGTTGGTATAGCGCTTAAACTCCCGGCATAAGTAATAAGGGCTTAAATAAAAGCGGGAGGCCAGATCCTCCAGGGTAATGTTTTCCGAAGAATGGCTGTGAAGGTAGTGAAGAATTTCCGTAATGCGGCTCCGGTTTTCCGGGGCTGCTTTTTCATCTGCTCTTCTGGCGATTTTAATTAAAAGGAGATTGAGCAGCATCTTCATGGCATCAGAATGAAACCCTTCCCCATCGCCCTGTTCTTTTAAAATATCGTTTAACAGAAGATGAACGGACTGGCTGGCTTTTGTATCAAACCGATATACTCCGGCTGACTGGCTGAGGGTGTGGAGAACGTCCGGGACAATGACAGTTTCTGGGGAAAAATAGACCAGAACCCGTTTAAAGGGCACGTCATTATCTCCATAGGAATGGTGCATGGAGTAGGGCGGAAAGATAATAAATTCCCCTGAGTTTAAGGAATATATATTATCGTTCACCATATGATATCGTTTTCCGTATTCCAGATAATATAATTCAAAATATTCGTGGTAATGGGATTTGGCCATATTATCGTTCACGCCCTGAATCCGCTCACTGGCGATCATCTGGCCTCCTGCCATAATGAAACTTGCTGTATCAATCAAGATCGTACCTCCATGGGTATAACTGGCTTCATTATAACGTTTTAATGACTGGATATCAATATAGGATTAATGAGAAATGCTCTCAGTAAATGCTCTTGCTTTTTCTTGGCTCCTGTGATATCATGAACTTAGTTAGCAATAACTAACTACATGTGAATATTCTATACATCAGACTAACCCTCTGAGATTATCCTTCATTGACCCGTGAGGGATCATGACTCCTACAAAAAACCCGCCCCTGTAACCGCATGACAGGGACGGGCTTTTTGGTCTTATTACATTCCGATCATATCGAACTGCTGGAATGAAATCACAAGTCTGCAGTCTTTTTTAGGATTCGGATATTTAATCTGAACGGATTTTAATGTCTGGCTGTAATACCAGCCGCATTCTGCTGATTCGAATTTTTTACGATACAGGAAATGAGGCAGTTCTTCGCCGTCTAATGTAATCCAGAATGGTGCCTTGTCTCTGCGGATTACATCTAAATAAATGCTTTCAACCGTAGTCTGATAGCTGCCCTCCTGCTTAAATTCCAAAACGGTTTGTTCACCAGAAGTCATTATAATTTCGGTCTTTAAGTATTCTCCGTTCTGATAATTTAAAGTAGTGCCGTCATCCTCGTAAAGTGTAAAGGAATTGTCTTTGCCAGCAGCAAGAAGCAGATGAACACCGGTAACAGATTCGGTGGTTAAGTTATTCATCTGGTTGGCTGCCATAGGAATGATTGCACCTTCCCGTACAAAGAGCGGAATACTTGCCATTGTTACCGGGAACTCAAGGGTTTGTCCACCCTCGAATCTTTCTCTGGTATAGAAATCATAGAATGTCTCCCCCTGGGGAAGATAGATGATTCTTGTAAGAGCACCTTTTTCCACAATATTTGCGACCAGCAGAGAATCTCCGATCATAAAATCAATGCCCTCTTCATAACAGGCAGGGTCATTCTGGAATGAGCTGCACATGGGTTCCATAATCGGTAATCCGGTTTCGTGGGCCCGCTCCATAAGAGAGTACAGATAAGGGATCAGTCTGTAGCGGAACTTGATGGCATCCCGGATATATCTGGTGTGATTTCCGTACATCCAGGGTTCTGTTACCGTATTATCCGTATTTACGGAGTGTACGGAAAATCTCGGCTGGAAAATACCGTTTTGAATCCAGCGGACCATTAGCTCTGCTTCCGGAGATGTACCGTAAAAACCCCCGATGTCACAGCCCTGGTTTGCCACGCCGCTTAAACTCATGCCCAGTATGGTTGCAATGTTATATTTTAGTGAATCCCAGCAGGTTAAGTTATCGCCAGCCCAGGTCTGAGCATAGCGCTGAATTCCACTGTGTCCGGACCGGCATACAATAAAGGGTCTGGCGTTGTCAAAGGTTTCATGAATGGCCTCATCGGTAATCTGGCACATGATGTTGGACATTACGGATTTTAACTGGCCGATGGTACCGCCTTTGCCTTCAAAATCACAGCGGCAGTCTTTGTCCACCATGCTGTCATATTCACAGTTATCGTTCCACACCGAGCAGGTCCCCATTTCCAGGACATTTTCCTTTAACATTTCTTTCCATACGCTGCGGGTTACTGGTTTGGTAAAATCTGCAAAAACCCCCTTGCCGCCCCACCAGGTACCGATACCGGGCTCGTCACGCTGGCTGTCTTTTACAAAGATATCTTTTGCTTTCATCTGTTCCAGATTAGGGTGGGAGAGAAGAATCCCAGGTTTTACGTTTGGAGATACGGTAATTCCTCTTTTTTTCATCTGTGCAAAAAAGTCTCTTGGATTTTTAAAGCGTTTTTCATTCCAGGTAAATACACAGCGTTTCACGCCCTGTTCGGTGTCCTGAGAGGTGTAACCAGAGGAAAGCTGGAAACCATCGACCGGAATATCCTCTTCCCTGGTTGTGTCAATAAATTCTGTGATTGCGTCATCACAGTCAGCCTCCAGCTCGGGATAATACATGGACGAGCCAAGGTATCCAAGTGCATACCGCGGAAGCATAGCGGATTTACCTGTAAGATCGGTATACCCGGAAACAACCTCACGAATAGAAGGACCGGCGATCAGGAATAAATCGATATCACCGCCGTCGGTACGATATCGGCTGTGAGGTTTCCAGTAATTGCTCTTTTCTCTTCCCATATCAAAATCGCATTCATAAGTATTATGATAGAAATATCCCAGTGCTTTTTTTGAGTCCCGGTTTAATTTAATGTAAAACGGAATGTGCTTATACAGGGAATCGGTTTCCTTTGGATTATAACCCATGGCATCCTTGGGGCTCATGGACAGGAATTTCTGTGCTTTATTCCACTGCCCGCTCTTTTCCCCGAATCCGTAAAAGCAGTCCTGGGGTGAAATTTCGCTGGTGTGAATCCGGCGATGATTGCTGTCCTCTAAATATCCAAGGTCTACAATATCAGAATGAAGGCAAGTACCTTCTTTATCATAAACGCAGATACGGAATGGATCTTTTTCAATTACAACCTTTAACTGGGTCCCGGTCAGAATGGCCTGTTCTCCGGTCTGGTTGAGACTTGCAGTGGCTGGAACTACCCGCTTTCTCTGCCCTTTTAAAAGCCCGTCCATACGGTCCTCCCATGCGGTCATAACCAGACTGTAGGATTCTTCCGCAAAATCACCGTCAAATCCGGCGCGGATTCTTAAAATGGTTTCTGTTAAAAACTGTACCCTGATCTCGATGGAATTGGTAATAATTTTAAAATAACCATCCATCTCCTTTACTTCATTCACGTTTGTACATAGCTTCATAAGGCATATACTCCTTTGCTGTAATTCAAAAACAGGTTTGTGATATAATCATAAAGAAAACGGCAATCAAATACTAGACTAAAATTGCAGACTGTCAGTCAAAACTATACATATCTTGCACTCTTTCAGAGGGAAATATGCCGGATAAAGACGCAAACCTGGGGATAAAAGAGCAAAATAGGTATAGGATATATCAAAAAAGTGCAATTTTTGTCTAGTACTGAAAGACGAAGACGAATATAATGAAGAAAAAAGGAGGTTACAGCCATGGCCAGTATGAATTGTCATTATTATAGTTATTCTTTGGGACATACAGTGGATGTCAATGTATTTGTACCAACACCAGAGGGAAATGAGCAGATCACCAGTGAATCAGCAAAGAAAGCATTTCCTTATGAAAAAGGTCTTCCAGTCCTGTATCTACTTCATGGAGCGTTTGGTGATTACAGCTCCTGGATGCGTTTTTCCAACATCGAACGTTATGCTCAGAAGCATTGCTGCGTAGTAGTTATGGCGTCAGCGGAAAACAGCTTCTATCAGGATATGTACCATGGAAACCGCTACTTTACCTTCTTTTCAGAAGAACTTCCTGGATTTATTAAAAGTATTTTTCCGGTTTCCAAAAGACGGGAGGATACCTTTGTAGCAGGACTGTCCATGGGAGGCTATGGGGCATGGTTTTTGGGATTGTCAAAACCGGAGCAGTATGCCAAGGCTGCCAGTATGTCTGGGGCGCTTAATATTGTAAAAACCTTTGAGGGAATTAAAAATGGATCCATTGATGGTCCGTTCCCCTGGAAAAATATTTTTGAAAATCCGGATGAGATTGCTGGAAGCAGTGCAGATCTTATGGTTCTGTATGACCGCTGCGTAAATGAGGGAATCGTCCCGGAGCTTTATCAGGCTTGCGGAACGGAAGATTTCCTTTATGAAATGAACAAAGAAGTAAAGAAAATAATGGAAGAAAAGGGTGCCCATGTTATTTATGAGGAAGGACCGGGCAATCATAACTGGGATTTCTGGGATCAGTACATCAAAAATGTCCTGCAATGGATGTTACCGGTTTAATTGAGAATTCTTTCCTAAAAAGAGGGCTTGTTTTTTCAAAAACCTTATGATATTATTATGATAGTTAGTTGATCCTAACTACGTGTGAATATTCTAACATCAGACTAACCCTCTGATTGCATCCTTCATTTGACCCGTGAGGGATCATGACTCCTACGAAAAAGCCGTACCTGTTACCGCATGACAGTACGGCTTTTTTGGTATAAAAAACACACACAGAAGTGAGGCGGGAAAATACTGTGATTGTCTATGAAGCGTGCCTCCAGTTGTCATAATTCGTCCAATGAGCTATAATAAAGATAGAAACGTCATTGGAGGAATAGAATGAAATCTTTAATTATAGCAGAGAAACCATCCGTCGCCCGGGATATTGCCAGGGTGCTTCACTGTACAAAGAATCAGGGAGGTGTTCTGGAAGGGAACGCCCATGTAATCACCTGGGGGTTAGGCCATTTAGTCACTCTGGCAGACCCGGAGGATTACGATCCTAAATATAAGGAATGGAAGATGGAAGATCTTCCTATGATGCCGGATCAGTTCCGGCTTGAGGTAATCAAACAGACCGGAAAGCAGTACAGTGTGGTGAAAAAGCAGATTCATAGAAGTGATGTGGGAGAAATCATCATTGCAACCGATGCGGGACGGGAAGGGGAACTGGTAGCCCGCCTGATTCTGGAGAAAGCAGGAAACAAAAAGCCCATAAAACGGCTCTGGATCTCTTCTGTCACAGATAAAGCCATTAATGAAGGCTTTGCCCGTCTGAAGAACGGACATGAATACGATAATCTCTACGATGCAGCCATGTGCCGTGCAGAAGCGGACTGGCTGGTGGGAATCAATGCAACCAGAGCTCTGACCTGCAAATACAATGCCCAACTAAGCTGCGGACGTGTTCAGACTCCTACCCTGGCAATGATTGCAAGGAGAGAAGAAGAGATTAAAAACTTTGTGCCAAAGTCCTATTATGGTATCACAGCAAAGGCTTCCCAGCCGGCGTTGACATTTATCTGGAGGGATGAAAAGTCTAAAAGTTACCGTTCTTTTGACCGGGAACGCTTAGAAGGACTGCTTAAGCAGATGGATAACGGAAAAGACGGAATCATTACCGAGGTAAAAAGCACTCCGAAAAAGAGCTTTGCTCCCCAGCTATATGATTTGACAGAGCTTCAAAGAGAGGCAAACCGGAAGTTCAATTATTCAGCAAAAGAAACCCTGAATATTATGCAGAGGCTGTACGAGAATCATAAAGTTCTGACCTACCCGAGAACAGATTCCCGGTATTTAAGCTCTGATATTGTCCCCTCAATCAAAGAAAGGCTGGAAGCCTGCGGTGTGGGGCCTTACAGAAAGCTTGCAGGGAAACTGCACAATGTGAAGATAGAAGCAAAACCCTATTTTGTAGATGATAAAAAAGTATCCGATCATCATGCCATCATTCCCACAGAACAGTTCGTTCAGCTGGATCATATGACCATTGATGAGAGGCGGGTCTATGACCTGGTAGTCAGAAGATTTCTGGCAGTTTTGTATCCCCCATTTGAATACGAACAGACTGAGCTTGAGGTGCTGATAGGGGGAGAAAACCTGGTTGCAAGAGGAAAAACGGTAAAGGCATCTGGCTGGAAAGAAGTCTATGAATCTCCGGACGAAGAAGAGGATGAAGAATTGGAAGTAAAAGAACAGAATCTTCCTTCTGTGAAAAAGGGGGATCCGGTAAAAGGCTTTACTCTGCTGCTGACGGAAGGAAAGACAAAGCCGCCAGCACCATTTAATGAGGCAACCCTCCTCACAGCCATGGAAAACCCTGTCTCTTATCTGGAGACAAAGGACCGGGATATGGCAAAGACCCTGGGAGAAACCGGAGGTCTGGGAACTGTGGCAACCAGAGCGGATATTATAGAAAAACTATTTTCCAGCTTTCTTCTTGAGAAAAAAGGAAAAGACATTTACCTGACGTCAAAGGCAAAGCAGCTTCTGACTCTGGTTCCGGAGGATTTAAAAAAGCCGGAGCTGACTGCTGACTGGGAGATGAAACTGTCCGCTATCGCAGCCGGTAATCTGAAGCGTGGCTCTTTTATGAAGGATATCAGAATGTACTCAGAAGAATTAATTCAGATGATCAAGAGCGGAGAAGGGAATTTCCGTCATGATAATCTTACCAATACCAAATGTCCCGTCTGCGGAAAGCGGATGCTTTCTGTCAAAGGAAAAAACAGTGAGATGTTAGTCTGTCAGGACCGGGAATGCGGACAACGGGAAGTGGTTTCAAGAACCAGCAATGCCAGATGCCCGGTCTGCCATAAAAAGCTGGAACTGAAAGGAAAAGGAGACGGACAGATCTTTGTCTGCAGATGCGGTTATAAAGAAAAGCTGACTGCCTTTAAAGAACGCCGGACGAAAGAAGGGGCCGGAGTATCCAAGAAAGATGTGGCGAAATATTTAAATAAGCAGAAAAATGAGGTCGCTGAGCCTATCAATTCTCCTTTTGCAGATGCGTTTGCAAAGCTGAATTTAGAAGGAAAAAAAGACTGACAGTGTACCTGGATGCCGGAAGGAAACTTTAATTTCTTTCCGGTATTTCTAATTATGCAAAGTTTTCGATATACTTTGGTAAAAATTTAGTAAAAATTTACTATTCATATTGACGGTGGCATGGACTGTTATTATAATGAATTTGAAAGGTGAGGATATAGATTATGGCTACGATTAAAGAGATTTCAAAGCTTGCGGGTGTTTCAGCCGCTGCAGTGTCCCGGGTATTGAACCAGGATGATACCATTGCGGTGAGCCCGGAGGTAAAAAAGAGGATATTTAAAATTGCCCACGAATTAAAATATGTCCCACCCAGAATGCGTCACGCGCAGAAAAAGAAGGAAATTGTCATAGGAGTGGCTGACTGGCATATTATCCGTACAGACAGAACCAATATCAGGCTATCCTCCCTGGACTTAATTGTAAAGTCCATGTCTGGAAAGCAGGAAGTGAAATTCTGCCGTCTTGATAAGAATCAGCCGGGTGAATATGACGGGATTATGGCTTTTGGTGTTTTTTCCCAGGAGGAGATGGAGTTTTTAAGGATGCAAAGCTATTGCATCGTATTTATTAACTCGGATCCTAAGAATTATGAGTATGACAGCATTGTTATGGATTTTACAAAGGGAATCTGTGAGATGCTTGATTATCTTATGGTGCGGAAAAAGTACCGTTCTGTCGGCTTTATAGGCGGTCTTTATGAAGAAGGACAGGTAAAGATCGGTTACCGGAGACTGGAAGGAATCCGGGATTCCTTTATGAAGAGCGGATATTATGCGGAAGAGAATTTCTACATAGGGGAAATCAGCCGGGAAAGCGGCTATGAGCTGGCAAAGAAAGCCATTTTATCGGGTCATCTTCCGGAAGCGGTTCTTTTAGGAAGTGAAGAAGTTGCAGAAGGAGCATTGGAAGCATTCCAGGATGCAGGACTTCGTGTGCCAAAGGATATTGCGGTGGTGATCTACAAGGATATTGAAACCATTGAATCCAAATGGCCCACCTATACCAAAGTCCGTATGTTTCCCGATATTGTATGGCAGACTGCCATCAAGCTTTTACTGGAACAGATTACAGAAGGCCGGAAAGACAATATGACAATTTATCTTCCCACCAAGCTGGAGGTGGGTGACAGCGCGTAATGCCTCATGATCCCAAGAAAAAACCGATGAATCACACGAAAAGGAGAGCAGTATGAAAAAATCAGTTTCTGTATTAATGGCAGCAGCACTCTGCGCATCAATGATTGGCGGATGTTCTGGCGCAGGTAAGACCGGAGCACCGGCAGAGACAACCGCAGCAGGGACAGAAAGCACTTCTGCAGCAGCAGGAGCAACAACCGCAGCGGAGACAAAGGCAGAAAATAAGAAGATTGATAAGCTGAATGTTTATTTTGTACCTTCCAGAGAGCCACAGGAAATCGTCACCGCTACAGAGCCTTTAAAAGGTCTGTTAAAGACAGAACTGGGCAAAGAGGGCTATGATATCGGAGAAGTGGTAATTACGGTTGGAACCAGCTATGAGGCAGTGGGGGAAGCTCTTTCTGCAGGTACTGCAGACATCGGTTTTATTCCAGGAGGAACTTACGCCCTTTATGATGATGGAGCAGAAGTACTTCTGACTGCAACCAGAGATGGCCTGAGCAAGAATTCCGATAGTGCAAAGGATTGGAATGACGGCAAGGCAACTGAGGCGTCCACAAATCAGGCAACTTCTTACCGGGCACTGATCATTGCAGGACCTTCTGAGAAAGGAAAAGCACTGGGAGCAAAGATTAATAGCGGACAAGCATTGACCTTTGAAGATTTAGACGGCGTAAACTGGAGCGTAATGTCCTCTTCCTCATCAGCAGGATACATTTACCCATCTTTATGGCTTCAGAAGAACTTTGAGAAAAATATTTTAAATCTTTCCCATGCAGTTCAGTCCGATTCTTATGGCAGCGCATTTGCCAGACTGGCTTCCGGTCAGGTAGACGTTTTATGTACATATGCAGATGCACGCAGGGATTATGAGGGAAAATGGAAATCAGAGTATGGCAGAACCGGTTCAATCTGGGAAGAGACCAATGTCATTGGTGTAACCCCTCCAATCTTTAATGATACAGTCAGTGTAAGCAAGACCTCCAAGATTATGGATGACAGTTTCAAAAAAGCAGTTCAGACTGCTATGATCAACATCGGAAATACGGATGAAGGCAAGAACGTCATTGCAATTTACAGCCACAAGGGTTATCAGGCGGCTAAGAGCTCCGATTATGATGATGAACGTGCAGCACAGAAGATGATCAAGGAATTAAATGCCAAATAAATAATATAAAACAGGCTGCGGAGGCGACGTGATCGGAAGAAATAGCGCGCCTCCGTTTTTTTCTGGGAAATGAGGGTATGTATGATTGAATTTAATCAGGTGGGCAAAACCTATTCCAACGGCTTTCAGGCTTTAAAAGACGTTAATTTAAAGATTGAGCAGGGAGAATTTGTAGCCATAATCGGTTTATCCGGCGCTGGTAAATCAACGCTTTTAAGAACCATTAACCGAATGCATGACATAACAGAAGGGACACTTACTGTAGATGGAGTCAATGTTATGGAATTAAGGGGGAAGGCGCTGCGCCGTTTCCGCCGCAGAATCGGTATGATCTTCCAGTCCTTTAATCTGGTGACCAGGACCCGGGTAATTAACAACGTTCTCATGTCAAAGGTACCGGATCTTCCGTTTTTTAAAGCTCTCTTTGGAATCTTTCCAAAGAAGGATAAGCTGGAAGCGTTAGAGGCGCTTGATAAAGTGGGAATCTTAGACAAGGCATTTGTCCGGGCGGACCAGCTCTCCGGAGGGCAGCAGCAGCGGGTTGCTCTTGCAAGAACTCTGGCTCAGAACCCTCAGATTATTCTGGCCGATGAGCCGGTTGCTTCTCTGGATCCGGTTACGGCAAAGCAGGTTATGGGTGACTTTCTAAGAATCAACAAGGAGATGAACATTACCATTCTCTTAAACATTCATCATGTGGACCTGGCACTGCAATATGCAGGCCGTGTGGTTGGAATCCGGGCAGGCAGGATTGTTTATGATGGTCCGGCTACAGAAGTGACTCAGGAAATTCTCGATGAAATCTATGAAGGTAAAACGGAAGAGGAGGCAGTGGGATGAGCATTTATGACAAGATATTTCCGCCGAAAAAAATGGTTCTTTCAAACGGAAAAACAGTCTTAAAGCCAGCATCCAGACTCCCTCTTATTGCACTGATTCTGGTACTTTTCACTGCATTGTCCGTTAAGATTACAGGATTTGATTTAGGAGTTTTACGGGAACGGGGAAGTCAGTTTTTCGTCATTCTTGGAATGATGGCTCCTCCCGAATGGGGCTACAGCGCCCAGGTCTGGAAACCGTTATTTGATACCTTAAAGATGTCACTTCTTGGAACCGTGATCGGTGCTGTCACTGTGATCCCATTTGCCATGGCAGCTTCCACTAATATTGTTAAAAACAACGCAGCAGTTGGTATTATGAGGCTGTTTTTAAGTATTGTGAGAACGCTCCCGACTCTGGTAACTGCGCTGATTGCTACCTACGTTTTTGGACTGGGTACTCTGGCAGGAACCACAGCCATTGCCGTGTTCACATTTGCTTATATGGGAAAGATTCTTTACGAAGAAATTGAGACAGCTGATATGGGTGCATTTGAAGCTATGGAAGCCATTGGAGCTACGAAAGTCCGTGCATTTGTCCGTGCTATTATTCCCCAGGTACTCCCATCTTATATATCTAACGGTCTGTTCTGCTTTGAGGGAAATGTACGTTATGCTGCCATTCTCGGTTATGTGGGGGCAGGCGGTCTGGGATTAATTTTAAATGAGAAGCTTGGCTGGAGAGAGTATCCCAGTGTTGGTATGATACTTATCATGCTGTTTGTTACTGTATTTTTCATAGAAACGGTGAGCCGTTACTGCCGCCGGAAACTGGTATAGGAGGTGGCATATGAATAAACAGATTGAAAAGGCCTATGAAGAACGTCCCAGGAATACCGTGTATCAGGTTACGGTCTCTGCCATTGTCCTTGCAATGCTTATCTGGTCCGGATCGGCTGTGGACGTATCAAAAACCGGGCTTTCCGGAGTACAGATTGCCGGAAATATTTTAAGTGGTATCTTTCATCCGGACGGGAAGCTTTTGTTTAATTTAACCCTTCAGGGAGTGCCTTATCTGCTTTTGGAGACTGTCTGCATAGCATTTTTAGGCACGATTGTGGGAGCGTTCCTGGCAATTCCCCTGTCTTTTTTATCCGCATCTAATTTAATGCCGGCTCCCATTGCGTATGTGACACGTCTGGTGATTATGGCGGTGCGGACCATTCCTGCTTTTGTATATGGACTGATGTTTATCCGTGTCAGCGGGCCAGGAGCATTTACAGGACTTCTCACTATGTCGGTCTGCTCCATTGGAATGGTTTCCAAGATGTACATTGAGGCCATAGAGGATCTGGATACCAGAATTCTGGAATCTTTAGATGCATGCGGCTGTAACACGTTTCAGAAGATCCGGTATGGGATTTTGCCTCAGCTGATTCCAAACTTTGCATCAACTGTTATATACCGGTTTGATATTAACTTAAGAGATGCCACAGTTCTTGGTCTGGTTGGAGCAGGAGGTATCGGAGCTCCGTTAATCTTTGCCATGAATGCCTACCGGTGGAATGAGGCAGGTGCTATTCTGGTAGGGCTCATCCTTCTGGTTCTAATTGTGGAATATATTTCCACCAGAATTCGGGTGAAGCTGGCAAGGGGGTAAATGATTGAAAAGAAATGCAAAAATTTATTATACTTCGGATGTTCATGGCTATCTGTTTCCCACCAGTTATGGGGATAAGTCGGAACGTCCCATGGGACTTTTAAACTGTATTTCCAATTTTGAAAAGGATGGGAATACGCTGATTTTTGATGGGGGAGACACCATTTGCGGCTCCCCCATGGCGGCTTTTATCACAGAACAGGCCGGAGAATTGTTAGAAAGTGAACCGCTGGCTCAGGTGTACAATGCAGCATTCTATGACGCAGTTGTTCCTGGAAATCATGATTTTAATTTTGGTTATGACCGGCTTGCAGGCTATATGAAAAAACTAAATGCAGCCTGTCTCTGTGCCAATGCAAACGATTTAAAAGGGGAGACAGGAATTACTTCCAGTTATATCTTCCCTTTGGAAAACGGTCTTCGTCTGGGAGTTACCGGTATTGTTACAGATTACGTAAATGTATGGGAAAACCCAGAACACCTGGAGCAAATCCAGATTACGGATGCATTTGCTGCAGCCAAAAAAGAACTGGAACATCTGAAAAAGGAATCCGACATTACGGTCTGCATCTATCATGGCGGTTATGAATGTGACTTAGAGACCGGAGCAGTGCTGACATCTGGCAATGAAAATATCGGATACCGGATTTTAAAAGAGCTTGATTACGATATCTTGTTAACGGCCCACCAGCATATGACGGTTAAGGGAAGAGACTGCTTTGGAACCCATACCCTGCAGCTGACGGCCAATGCTGTTCAGTATGCCTGCATTGAAGTGAAATATGATGATGGAACCTGCACGGTATCTTCTTCCATATTGCCAGCAGGATCCTGCCACAGCAGGGAGCCTTATGAATCATTGCTTCCGTTGGAGGGACAGGTACAAAACTGGCTGGATCTTGAAATTGGAAGCTTAAAGGAAGCCATACCGGAGAAAGAAAAACTTGAAATGGCACTTGGCGGAAGTCAGGTGGCTGATTTTTTTAATCAGATACAGATGGAATATACCAAAGCTGATATTTCCTGCATTGGGCTTGGCAATAATCCCATTGCACTTCCAGCGCATGTCACCATGCGGGATCTTGTAAGAGTTTATCCTTTCTCCAATACTCTGGTAGTACTGGAGGTTAACCAGGAAGTTTTAAAGCAGGCACTGGAACGCTGTGGAGAATACTTCACTTTGAAACATGGAGTGGTTGAGATATCAGAAGGATTCCTAAAGCCTAAGGTGGAGCATTATAACTATGATTATTTTGCCGGAATTACATATGAGATTGATCTGGAAAGACCGGTAGGAGACAGAGTAGTGAGGATTCTTTTTGACGGTAAACCTATTGGAGACCGGAAGTTTAAGCTGTGTATGAGCGATTACCGTGCAAGTGGAACAGGAGGCTATGAGGTTTACAAACAGTGTCCCGTTTTAGAACGATTTGGCACAGATGTTCCCCAACTTGCACTGGAGTATTTAAAGAAACACCCCCGTACGGAGATAAGACGATGTGGCGGGCTGGCTTTATATAACTCCAGGTTATAAAAATATATATTTCATAAAAATACCAATTCAACTTTAATAATTTACTTGACAAAACTATAATCATGTATTAGTCTAGCAATGTAATTTATATAATTAACTTTAAAGGCAAAGAAGCCATAATCAGTGCAGAGACGCACACGATTATGGCTTAATTTTTTTGCTCAAAATTAACGGAAGAGGTGTTTTTATGGATCATGGAGATATTTCCTGGATGCTGATCAGCTCCGCTCTTGTACTTCTTATGACCCCGGGACTTGCATTTTTTTATGGGGGTATGGTAAAACGGAAAAGTGTTATAAACATGATCATGTCTTCTGCTATTATGATGGGAATCGGATCCATTATGTGGGTTCTGGTTGGTTTTTCCCTGTCCTTTAGCGGAGATATTGGAGGCGTCATTGGAAATCTGAACTGGTTCGGACTATCTTTCGATACCTTAACCGATGTGACCCTTCCTTACCCCAATACACTTATATTTGCTATTTTTCAAATGATGTTTGCAGTTATTGCTCCAGCACTGATCACAGGTGCGGTTGCGGAGCGTATGAAGTTTTCCTCTCTGGTTATTTTTATGGTGCTATGGTCTCTTCTCATTTATTATCCCCTGGCCCATATGGTGTGGGGAGGCGGACTGCTCTTTCAGATGGGCTCTGTAGACTTTGCCGGAGGCGACGTGGTACATATCAGTTCCGGTGTGAGCGCACTGGTTCTGTCTATCATACTTGGAAAACGTAAGAATCTTGGAAAAGCACCTTATCATCCACACAATGTTCCCTTTGTGTTTCTGGGAGCCGCCCTTTTGTGGTTTGGCTGGTTTGGTTTCAATGCAGGAAGCGCTCTGGGAGCCAATGAACTGGCGGCTCATGCTTTTATGACAACAAATACAGCGGCAGCTGCTGCCATGCTTTCATGGGTACTGATTGAGGTAATAAAAAATGGGAAGCCAACTCTGGTGGGAACGTCAACAGGCTTAGTAATTGGCCTTGTGGCAATTACACCGGGAGCGGGATTCGTTCCAATCTGGGCTTCTATAATAATCGGAGCACTCGTAAGCCCCATCTGTTATTTCTTCATAACCAGGGTGAAACCAAGATTTCAGTACGATGACGCTCTTGATGTATTTGGCTGTCATGGAATTGGCGGGATCTGGGGAGGGATTGCTACCGGAATTTTTGCAAATAAAGGCATAAATCCAGCGTTGCCATACAATGGGCTGGTTTATGGTGAAATTCAGTTATTCCTTCGCCAGATTGGTGCAATTGCAATTACGATCCTGATTGCAGTGGCAGGTACTCTGATTGCAGCAGGAATTGCGTCTGCCATAACCAAAGGAATCAAAGTTTCTGGAAGAGCCGAAATGACAGGACTTGATACCTCAGAACATGGGGAGACTGCTTATCCTGCATTTAATGGTATGGATTAAGGAAGGGGGATTATAACATGAAGAAAATTGAAGCATTTATCCGTCCCGAAAAACTGGAAGATATCAAGGAAATTATGGACGAACTGAAATTAAACGGGCTCAGCATTATGCAGGTGATGGGCTGCGGAAACCAGAAGGGCTGGACGGAGTTTGTCCGTGGAGCAGAGGTGGATTATAATTTCCTTACTAAAATAAAGATAGAATTATTTGTAAGCGATGATCAGTCAGAGGCTGTGATATCCGCAATTACCAGACGAGCTTATACAGGAGAGTATGGTGACGGTAAAATTTTTATATCGGATATACAGGATGCCATCAGAATCCGCACTGGAGAGCGTGGAGATGATGCAATTAAATAGTTGATTTTATAAGGCAGTAAAACCGGATTTTTCCAGTTTTACTGCCTTTTTTTGTTAGAAACATTTTTTTATGGGAATGAATATGATAGATCGGGGTATATGCCCATTGAATTAAATCCAGATAATCGTTATAATTATCATATTTCCATAACGATTAAAAGAAATTATAAATGAACCAGCGGAGGAGTTATGAGCATCAGGGTTGTAGTTGTAGATAATTCAGAGGAACTATTGGTGAAACTGACGGGTATTTTAAAAGATATGAGTGAAATTGAATTGTGCGGAAGCTTTCCGGAAGCCATTACGGCAATGCAGTATATAAAGGAACATCCGGTCGATCTTGTTTTTTCGGATATTGTCATGCCGGATATCAGTGGTATTACATTGGCATCCAAACTTTACGAACTTCCTGATCCGCCAGAAGTTGTGCTTTTGTCGGGGATCCCGGGATTTTCACTGGAAGCATTTAAAATTCGTGTATTTGCGTTTATCGTTAAGCCATACACAAGGGCGCAGATCAGTAAGGTAATACGCTTATATAAAGGGAAAAGGTCAGGGGCAGAAGCCGACACTACGGCTGAAATAGCCAGATAGATCAAGGGGTTCGTGTCTTCCCCGTTTTTGCTTTTTAATGGACGAACCCTATATCCTATGTTATAATAGGTAGATAGTGAAAAAAGAACCTTTTTTCCATAAGGAGTTAAATATGAAAGAGAAGTTTAAAATAAAGGGACAGCTGGGGATCTACATGCAATGGCCTCTTTACTTAACCGGGCTGTTAATTGTTGCCAATGCAGTGATCGGTGCAGTGAGCGCAAAAGCAGGGATCATTATGGCTCTGTTTACGCTGATGTATGCAGGTATTGCCTTCTGGCTTTCTTTTTATAGAAAGAGACGTCTGCTAAGCGGTCTTGTGGAATTCTCTGCAGAGTACTCCTGGATGCAGAAGAAGCTCCTCAATGATCTTGAGATTCCTTACGCAATTGCAGATGAAACTGGTAGAATTTTATGGGGGAATGATGAATTTTCCGTGGTTCTGGGAGAAGAGAAGCACATCAGGGCATCGAGAAAGAATTTAACCGGCATATTTCCTGAGATTACAAAAGATGTGCTAAAGCTGGTAGATGGAGCTGTAACACTTCATGGAGTATGCAATGACAGGAAGTATCAGATTCAGCTCAAAGCAGTGCATATGAACGATGCATCGGAACTGATGAGCGAAACTGAAGGAATGAATGATGCAGAACAGACGCTGCTGGCAGTTTATTTATTTGATGAAACAGAGATTCTCACATATAAACAGATGGTAGATGACCAGAAGATGGTTGCAGGTCTTATTTATCTGGATAACTACGATGAGGCATTGGAAAGCGTAGAAGAAGTACGCCGCTCTCTTTTAACGGCACTCATTGACCGAAAGATCACAAAGTACATCACCACTATGAATGGAATTGTAAAAAAGCTGGAGAAAGATAAGTACTTCATTGCCATCAAGCAGTGTTACATTGCAGAACTGAAAGAAAACCGTTTCTCCATTCTGGAAGAAGTGAAGACCGTCAATATCGGCAATGAAATGTCGGTCACATTAAGTATCGGTCTTGGAATGAACGGTGACAGTTACTATAAGAACTTGGATTTTGCAAGAATTGCCATTGATATGGCACTTGGGCGCGGCGGCGACCAGGCAGTGATCAAGGATGGAGAACGAATCCAGTACTTTGGAGGAAAAGCTCCCCAGGTAGAGAAGACAACCCGTGTAAAAGCCCGTGTAAAGGCACATGCACTGCGGGAACTGATGGAAACGAAGGACAGGATCTTAATTATGGGCCACCGCCTGACCGATATCGATTCCTTTGGTGCTGCCGTTGGAATCTATCGGATTGCTACTGCTATGGACAAAAAGGCCAATATTGTTATTAATGAAGTCACCACTTCCGTCCGTCCCATGAAGGACCGGTTTGTAGGAAATCCGGATTATCCGGAGGATTTATTTTTAAAAGGTGATGCAGCAGCCAGTCTGGTTGATGCCAATACCCTGCTTGTTGTAGTAGATGTGAACCGGCCAAGCATTACCGATGAACCCCAGCTCCTTCGTATGGTAAAAACCATCGTAGTTCTGGATCATCACAGACAGAGCAGTGAGATCATTGATAATGCGGTTTTATCCTATGTAGAGCCGTATGCATCCTCCGCCTGTGAGATGGTAGCTGAGGTGCTTCAGTACATTGCCGATGGAATTAAGATCAAATCTGCGGAAGCAGATGCTCTATATGCAGGAATTGTGATTGATACCCATAATTTCACCAATCAGACAGGTGTAAGAACCTTTGAAGCGGCAGCCTTTTTAAGAAGGAACGGTGCAGATGTTGTACGTGTCAGAAAGCTGTTCCGGGATGATATTGATGATTATAAGGCAAAAGCGGAAGCAGTGAGAGAGGCTGAGATCTTTGAAGGAAACTTTGCGATCAGCATATGCCCCTCTCAGGGAATTGAAAGCCCGACCGTAGTAGCTGCACAGGCAGCCAATGAACTGTTAGATATATCGGGAATTAAGGCCTCTGTGGTTATGACAGAGTATAACAATACGGTATATTTAAGCGCCCGTTCCATTGACGAAGTCAATGTTCAGGTGATGATGGAGAAGCTTGGCGGCGGCGGACACAGAACCATTGCAGGTGCCCAGCTTGCCGGTGTAAGCATAGAAGAAGCAAGAAACCAGGTAAAAGCGGTTATTAAAGAGATGTTAGAGAAGGGAGACATATCATAATGGATATTGTATTATTAGAAGATGTAAAAGCACTGGGAAAAAAGGGACAGATCGTTAAGGTCAATGACGGATATGCAAGAAATTTCATTCTCCCGAAAAAACTGGGAATGGAAGCAAATACAAAAAATTTAAATGACTTAAAGCTTCAGAAAGCCAATGAAGCGAAGATCGCAGCAGACCAGCTGGAAGCAGCAAGAGAGCTGGGTAAGAAGATTGAAGAATCTTCCATTACGCTGACAATTCGTGCAGGGGAAGGCGGAAGAGCATTTGGTTCCGTATCCGGTAAGGAGATTGCCCAGGCGATTACAAACCAGCTTGGACTCGATATTGATAAGAAGAAACTGGTTCTTCCTGAACCGTTAAAGACATTTGGTACCCATGAGGTTCCTGTTAAGCTTCATAAGGATGTAACTGCGAAACTGAATGTTAAGGTAATAGAGAGCTAGGAGGCACAGATATGGATGAGGCCCTGATCAAACGGATACTCCCTCACAGCATTGAGGCAGAGCAGTCCGTCATCGGATCCATGCTGATGGATCGGGATGCGATCATTGCTGCTTCCGAGATCGTTACAGCAGGAGATTTTTATCAGCACCAGTATGGCGTCATGTTTGAGGCCATGCTGGAGCTTTTTAATGAGAATCTGCCAGTGGACTTAATCACTTTACAGAACCGTTTAAAAGAAAAAGATGTTCCCCCTGAAGTATCCAGCCTGGAATTTGTAAGAGACATCATTACAACGGTTCCAACCTCTGCGAATGTAAGGTCCTATGCTAAAATAGTACGGGACAAGGCTGTATTAAGGCGTCTGATTAAGATAAACGAGGATATAGCCAACACCTGTTATGCAGGAAAGGAACCGCTGGAGGATATTCTGGCTAATACAGAGAAGACCATATTTAACTTACTCCAGAACCGTAATTCCGGAGATTTCGTACCCATTCGCCAGGTAGCCATGAATGTACTGGAGAAAATTGAGGAAGCCTCCAAGAATCAAGGAACCGTAACTGGAGTTCCAACCGGGTTTATTGATCTGGATTATAAGACTTCCGGACTTCAGCCGTCTGATTTCGTTCTGATTGCGGCCCGTCCTTCTATGGGTAAGACTGCATTCGTATTGAATCTGGTAGATCATATCGCCGTGAAGAAGGGTCTTCCAGCCATGGTATTCAGTCTGGAGATGTCAAAGGAGCAGTTAGTAAACCGTATGCTGGCCATGGAGTCCAATGTAGATTCCCAGAAGTTAAGGACAGGAACGTTATCGGATAGTGATTGGGATGCGGTAGTGGAAGGAATCGGGGTAATAGGAAATTCCAAGTTAATTATAGATGACACCCCTGGAATTTCAATTATGGAGTTACGTTCCAGGTGCAGGAAGATGAAGTTAGAATACGGGTTAAGCGTAGTGATTATTGACTACTTACAGTTGATGAGCGGAAGCGGAAAAGGCGGAGAGAATCGTCAGCAGGAGATTTCCGAGATCTCCAGGTCATTAAAAGCCCTTGCAAGAGAGTTAAGTGCGCCGGTAATAGCGCTGTCCCAGTTAAGCCGAGCCTGTGAGACAAGGCCGGATCATCGGCCGATGTTATCGGATCTTAGAGAGTCGGGAGCAATCGAGCAGGATGCCGATGTGGTTATGTTTTTGTATCGAGATGATTATTATAATAAGGATACTGATATGCCGAATATTGCGGAAGTTATTATAGCCAAGCAGAGAAATGGTCCGATTGGAACGGTGAATCTGGTGTGGAGGCCGGAGTATACGAAGTTCGCAAACATGGCCCGGCAATGAGCAGGATAGAAAAAGGGGTAGGCCCGCGCTCAGAAACAAATTCATTTGTTTCTGAG
>CAURBV010000015.1:0-129957 GCA_963523055.1 uncultured Paenibacillaceae bacterium
GGAGCACCCTTCGGGTATCCCTTTATGCTCAAAGAGCATGAGCCATTAACAAGGAAAGTATGAGGTGTGTATATGCCGGTCAGAACAGACGACAAGATCCGATGCTCTTTTTGCGGGAAAACCCAGGATCAGGTAAAGAAACTGATTGCCGGTTCCAATAATGTCTATATTTGTGATGAGTGCATTGATTTGTGCGCAGAGATATTAGAGGAAGAATTTGACGGCCATGACGAAGAGGCACCTGATTTTAGCAACATTAATCTGATGAAGCCAAAGGAAATGAAGGCATTTTTAGATGAGTATGTCATTGGGCAGGACGAAGCAAAAAAGGTGTTGTCCGTAGCAGTATATAACCATTATAAGAGAATTACATCCGGTAAAAAACTGGATGTGGATATACAAAAGAGCAATATTCTGATGTTGGGGCCTACTGGTTCCGGTAAAACTTATCTTGCGCAGACTCTGGCTAAGGTTTTAAACGTACCTTTTGCCATTGCAGATGCTACAGCCCTTACAGAAGCCGGTTATGTTGGTGAGGACGTTGAAAATATCCTTTTAAAATTGATCCAGGCAGCTGAGTATGATATCAGCAGAGCAGAATTTGGAATCATTTATATTGATGAGATCGATAAAATCACCAAGAAGTCGGAGAATGTGTCAATCACCAGAGATGTTTCCGGTGAAGGTGTTCAGCAGGCTTTATTAAAGATTCTGGAAGGCACGGTTGCCAGTGTTCCGCCTCAGGGTGGAAGAAAGCATCCGCACCAGGAACTTTTACAGATCAATACCACCAATATTTTATTTATCTGCGGCGGAGCGTTTGATGGTCTGGAGAAAATTATTGAACGCCGTTTAAGTGCAGGATCCATTGGTTTTAATGCGGAGATTGTAGATAAGAATAAGACGGATATTGATGATCTCTTAAAGAAAACCCTGCCTCAGGATCTGGTTAAATTTGGGTTGATTCCTGAATTTATCGGACGCGTTCCCATTACCGTATCGTTAGAACTGTTAGACCGGGCAGCTCTGGTTAAGATTTTATCAGAGCCAAAGAATGCGCTGATCAAGCAATACCAGAAATTATTTGAGTTGGACGATGTGAAGCTTGAGCTGACCGCTGATGCAGTGGAACGGATTGCAGAACTGGCTGTGGAAAGAAAAACTGGTGCCAGAGGCTTACGTTCCATTATGGAAAGCGTTATGATGGATTTGATGTATGAGATACCATCAGACAGCAGCATCGGAATCTGCAGAATTACCAAAGAGGTTGTGGATAAAAATGGAGAGCCGGAATTGGTCTATCGGGACACGGCAGTTCCCAGAAAATCACTGGCTCAGAAATTGAGAAAAGATAAGACAGGCGAGATCGCATAGATCCCTGCATGAGTCGGGAAGGTGTTACAGCGAATCAATCTGCTGGAACACCTTTTTGAATGCAAAGGAGAGAACCAAATGGTAGATAAGACAATTACAATGCCGGTTATAGCCCTGAGAGGTATGACTGTTCTACCCAAAATGATGCTGCACTTTGACATCAGCCGGGAGAAATCCATCGCGGCGGTTGAAAAAGCCATGGTAGGAGATCAGAAGGTATGCCTGGTAACCCAGAGAAATCCGGAAGAAACCGATCCTGGAATTGAAGACTTATATCAGATAGGAACAGTTGCTTTAATCAAACAGCTGGTGAAGCTGCCTAATAACGTGATTCGTGTTATGGTAGAAGGTCTGGAACGGACAGAACTGCTGACCCTTGAAAGTGAAGAATCTATTCTAATAGGTGAGATTGAAGAACTTCAGGTGCCGCTGGATATATTAGATCCGGTTTCCATACAGGCTATGGCTGAAATTGTGAAAGAAAAGCTGGAAGCCTATGGCAAAGAAAATCAGAGGATTGCCAAGGAAGTAGTCCCTGGATTGCTGGTTATTCCGGATTTGGGGGAACTTTTGGATCAGGTTGCAGTTCAGCTGTCCTGGGATTACCGTCTCCGCCAGCAGGTACTTGAAAGCGTACTTCTGGAAGAACGGTATGCCCTGGTTATGAAACACCTGATTACTGAAATTGAAGTCACTAAGGTAAAAAAAGAATTACAATCCCATGTGAAAGAACGGATTGACAAAAATCAGAAGGATTACATTTTAAGAGAGCAGATGAAAGTGATCCGGGAAGAGCTGGGAGAAGATAGTCCACTTTCTGACAGTGATGAATATGCCAAGCGTCTGAAAGCATTAAAAGCAGACAAAGAAATAAAAGAAAAGATTCAAAAAGAGATCGACCGCTTTAAATCCATGCCAGGAGGAAGCCAGGAAGCCAATGTTGTCCGGATGTATCTGGATACAGTCCTTGATTTTCCGTGGAAAAAGATGTCGAAGGATAACAACAGCATCATTCACGCTCAGAAGGTACTGGATGAAGAGCATTATGGCCTTGAAAAAGTAAAAGAACGGATTCTGGAATATTTAGCAGTCCGGATTCTTACAAAAAAAGGAACCAGCCCCATTTTATGCCTGGTTGGACCTCCTGGAACAGGAAAGACTTCCATTGCAAGATCTGTGGCCAAAGCGCTGAATAAAGAATATGTAAGAATCAGCCTGGGAGGTATCCGGGATGAGGCGGAGATCAGAGGTCATAGAAAAACATACGTGGGGGCTATGCCTGGCAGAATTGCAGAGGCTGTCAAACAGGCAGGTGTAAACAACCCGCTGATGCTTCTTGATGAAATTGACAAAGTCAGCAGTGACTATAAAGGCGATACATCCTCCGCACTGTTAGAGGTACTTGACAGCGAACAGAATGTAAAATTCAGGGATCATTATATTGAACTTCCCATTGATTTATCCAATGTTCTCTTTCTTGCAACGGCCAACACCATAACAACCATTCCCGGTCCTCTTCTTGACCGAATGGAAGTGATTGAAATAAACAGTTATACGGAGAATGAAAAATTCCATATTGCCAAAAACTATCTGGTGAAAAAGCAGCAGAAACGAAATGGTCTTACTGGAAAGCCAGTTACCATAACGGATCAGGCGATTGAAAAGATCATACACAATTATACCAGAGAAGCCGGAGTCAGAAACTTAGAGAGGCGGATCAGTGCTGTTTTCAGAAAGTCAGCCAGAGAATTTCTGGAAGACAAAAGCCGTGTCATTGAGGTGACAGAATGTCAGCTGGAAAAGTACTTAGGGAAAGAAAAAGTATCCTATAACAATGTCAATGAGGAAGATCAGGTAGGAATTGTGAGAGGTCTGGCATGGACCAGCGTAGGCGGTGACACTCTGCAGATTGAAGTAAATGTAATGCCTGGCAAAGGAACCCTTCAGACAACAGGACAAATGGGAGACGTTATGAAGGAGTCGGCACAGACTGCATTAAGCTATGTCAGATCCATAGG
Organism: uncultured Paenibacillaceae bacterium; assembly: GCA_963523055.1. Classification (GTDB taxonomy): domain Bacteria; phylum Bacillota; class Clostridia; order Lachnospirales; family Lachnospiraceae; genus Lacrimispora. The sequence goes on from CAURBV010000015.1 coordinate 3,393, forward strand.
ACCGGAATATAACGTACCCGATGATTATTTTGAGAAACACGACATTCATCTCCATATCCCGGAGGGAGCAGTTCCAAAGGATGGCCCTTCCGCAGGAATTACCATGGCAACTGCCATGCTATCTGCGGCTATTAACAGGAAGGTAAGTGCAACCGTTGCCATGACAGGAGAGATAACCTTAAGAGGCCGGGTTCTTCCCATCGGAGGCTTAAAGGAGAAAATTCTCGCCGCACGTATGGCACATGTGAAAAAAGTTCTGGTTCCGGATAAAAACCGACCGGATATTGCAGAATTATCAGAAGAGATTACAGAAGGCCTTACAATTGTATTTGTAAAAGAAATGCCAGAAGTATTAAAAGAGGCTTTCGTCCAGGAATAGAAAGGAAATTACATGATTATTAAAACCGTAGAACTGGAGACTGTATGCGGAATTACCAGCAAGCTTCCGGAGAACACAAAACCGGAATTTGCATTTGCAGGTAAGTCAAACGTGGGCAAATCCTCTCTCATCAATGCACTTATGAACCGGAAGTCCTTTGCAAGAACTTCTTCTTCTCCAGGTAAAACACAAACGATTAATTTTTATAATATTAATGACTCGCTGTATTATGTGGATCTTCCCGGCTACGGTTATGCAAAGGTGTCCGTAGAAGTAAAAGCAAAATGGGGAAAGATGATTGAAAATTATCTTCATAACTCGCCTATGCTGAAATGTGTGTTTTTACTGATTGATATCCGTCACGAACCATCAGACAATGATAAAACCATGTACGACTGGATCGTTAGTAATGGATATCAGCCGGTTATTATTGCCACCAAGCTGGATAAGCTGAAACGAAGTCAGGTTGCAAAGGCATTAAAAGTAGTGCGAACCGGACTGGGAATCGGAGCGGATGTGACCGTAATTCCGTTTTCAGCGGAGACAAAACAGGGCAAAGAAGAAATCTGGGATTTGATCGATGAATCTGTAAATAGTCTTGACAAGGAGTAAAAATCTTTTTATAATGAACCTATTTATTACATAGAGTTCATTATGGTAGAAAGAGGAGAAAACAGTTATGAAAAAAACTATGAAGAAAATTGTATCAACTCTCATGGCAGCAGCTCTGGCAGCGTCAGCATTAACTGCCTGTGCAGGCGGTAACTCCACGGCAGGCACTTCCGGTACAGGAAAAGAAGCAGGAGACAAAAAAGTATTAAAAGTTGCCATGGAGTGCAGCTATGCTCCTTACAACTGGACTCAGCCAACCGATGCAAACGGAGCAGTGAAGATATCCGGTGGCTCTGATTATGCATATGGTTATGATGTGATGATGGCGAAAAAAATTGCGGACGAGCTGGGCTATAACCTGGAGATTGTAAAGCTGGACTGGGATTCTTTGGTACCTGCTGTTCAATCCGGTAAGGTTGATTGTGTCATCGCAGGACAATCTGTTACTGCAGAGCGTATGCAGTCCGTTGATTTCACAAATCCATATTATTTTGCAACCATCGTAGCTCTAGTAAAAGCCGGCGGTAAGTATGAGAATGCAAAGAGTGTTGCTGACTTAAAGGGTGCAGTTGCTACATCCCAGTTAAACACCATCTGGTATGATAACTGTCTTCCACAGATTCCCGACGCAGATATTCAGCCGGCTCAGGAATCCGCTCCTGCCATGCTTGTTTCTTTAAGTTCTGGAAGATGTGACGTAGTAGTAACAGATAAGCCAACTGGTCAGGCAGCTTTAATTGCATATCCTGATTTCAAACTTCTTGATTTCACCGGTACAGACGGTCAGTTCGAAGTTTCTGATGAGGACATTAATATTGGTGTCTCTGTTAAAAAAGGCAATGCTGAATTAAAAGATGCAATAAACGGTGTACTTGGCAAGATGACCAAGGATGATTTTAACAAGATGATGGAAGAGGCAATCAAAGTACAGCCGCTTTCAAAATAATAATAAGATGAATCGGAGCTTGCAGGCACGGGATGGGAGTTTTTCCGTGCCCCTTGTTCTGTTTTAAACAAGCTGTGAAAGGGAGAGGGTAATATATGTCTTTGCCGTCAGATTTTTTTGGAAGAATGGTATTTATTCTGCAAAATTATGGTCCGTCCTTCTTAGCAGGGGCTGGCAAGACCATGGCGATTGCCATTGTAGGCACATTGATTGGTTGTGTAATCGGATTTGCAGTAGGAATTATTCAGACCACTCCGGAATCAAAGCAGGATAATCTGTTTAAAAAGATACTGATTAAAGGAATTAAATTTATTTTAAATGTTTATGTAGAGGTTTTCCGCGGAACCCCCATGATGGTTCAGGCCATGTTTATTTTCTATGGTTCTTCCGCACTTTTTGGAATTAATATGTCCATTGTATTTGCCTCCTATTTTATAGTTTCAATCAACACAGGAGCCTATATGGCAGAAACGGTCAGAGGTGGAATCCTTTCTATTGATCCGGGCCAGACAGAAGGAGCAAAGGCCATTGGTATGACCCATTACCAGACCATGTTAACGGTTATCATGCCACAGGCACTTCGTAATATTATGCCACAGATTGGCAATAACTTAATTATTAATATTAAGGATACCTGTGTACTTTCTGTTATCGGAGTCGTAGAACTGTTTTATGCGACAAAGGGTGTGGCAGGAGCTTACTATACGTATTTTGAAGCATTTACCATCACCATGATCATTTACTTTGTCCTGACCTTTACCTGTTCCAGAATTCTCCGGCACTGGGAGAAAAAGATGGATGGACCGGACAGCTACGATCTGGCTACAACAGATACCTTAGCCTATACCAGTGGAATGGTGAAATTTCCGGACCCGAAAGAGAAGGAGGATAAATAAATGGCTGAAAGCAATGTATTAAAAATTCGTCATTTAAGCAAGACATTTGGAACCAATGTAGTATTAAGAGATATTGATTTCAATGTAAATGCCAAAGATGTAACCTGTATCATCGGAGCATCCGGCTCAGGAAAATCCACTCTTTTGCGCTGTATCAATCTTTTGGAAACACCCACTACTGGTGAGATTTTATATCATGATGTGGATATTACAGACAGAAAGATGAGTGTTCCCGAATACCGCACCAGAGTTGGTATGGTGTTTCAGAATTTTAATCTATTTAATAATATGACTGTACTGGAAAACTGTATGGTTGGTCAGGTGAAGGTTCTAAAGAAAGATAAGGAAGAAGCCAGAAAGAAAGCCATGATGTTTTTAGAGAAAGTTGGAATGGCGCCTTATATCAATGCCAAGCCAAGACAGCTTTCAGGTGGCCAGAAGCAGAGGGTAGCCATTGCAAGAGCACTTGCCATGGAACCGGAGATTCTTCTTTTTGACGAACCCACTTCCGCCCTGGATCCCCAGATGGTTGGAGAAGTTCTTGCAGTTATGAGAACACTTGCAAAGGAAGGACTCACCATGATCATAGTAACCCATGAGATGGCGTTTGCAAGAGATGTGTCCAACCATGTGGTTTATATGGCGGGTGGTGTAATAGAAGAAGAGGGAGCACCAGCTGATATATTTGGTAATCCTCAGAAAAACTCAACAAAGGAATTTTTAACCCGTTTTATGCAGGGTTAGAAGCAGACGGAGCTGTCGCAAAATAACTGAATGATCAGTTGTGGAGCAGGCTCCTTTTTGATATACTGGTAATAAAAAAACGGTTATCGAAAAAGGGGTACTTATGAAAATTGTTTTTATGGAAACAGATACTTTGGGAGATGATGTGGATTATACGCCGTTTTATAATCTGGGAGAAGTGGTAAAGTATAAGCAGTCAGAACCAGAATATAACCAGGAGCGGGTAACGGATGCAGATGTAATTGTGGTAAATAAGATTCCTATGAATGAGGAAACACTCCGATATGCCAGGCATGTAAAACTGATCTGCCTGACCGCTACCGGAACCAATACCGTTGACTTTGATTATGTCAAAAAAAGGAACATCGCGGTCACCAATGTAAAAGGATATTCCACCCAGTCTGTGATACAGCACACCTTTGCATTGTTGTTTTATGTATACGAAAAGCTTTCCTATTACGATCAGTTTGTAAAGTCAGGAGAGTACGCGGCCAGTGATATATTCAGCAATTTTGATATAAAATTCAATGAGCTTTATGGGAAAACCTGGGGGATTATCGGACTTGGGGAGATTGGAAGAGGAGTTGCGAAGGTGGCAGAAGCCTTTGGCTGCCGTGTAATTTTTTATTCCACCTCTGGCAATAACAATAATTCTCTCTGGGAGAGGGTTGAATTTGATTCTTTATTAAACCAGTCAGATATCATATCCATACATGCCCCGTTAAACTCTGCTACAGAATATTTAATAGATGAAGATGCATTAAAGAAGATGAAAAAAACTGCTGTACTTCTGAATCTGGGCAGGGGAAATATCATAAGAGAAGAAGCGCTTTTAGAAGCTTTGGAAACAGGAGAAATCGCAGGAGCAGGACTGGATGTAATCAGTGCAGAACCTATGCTGCCGGATAATCCCCTACTTCAGATCAAAGACAGTACAAAACTCATCATTACTCCCCACATCGCCTGGGCTACGGTTGAGGCCAGAAGAAGGTGTCTGTATGAAGTGTACGAAAACATCGTCTCTTACCTTCGCGGTGAGGAAAGAAATCGAATAAAGTAAAAAGGGGCGGCTGATGACAGCCGCCTTATGTGATCAGTCCTTTCATTCTTTACGGGAAAAAATATCGCGTATCTTGATCCGTAAGAATGTACGGAGCACTTCGGCTCCCAGCACCAGGATCAGAAACGGCAGAAAAACCGTGAGAAACAACTTGGCTTTTAGCCGGAACATTTTCTTTTTGTGCTGTAATTTCAAAGTCTGATAATGGTCTGTTATAGAAGAATACCATGCCTTTTTTACCGGAACTTTTTTCAAACCAATTCCCCCTTACTCCTATCAGCGGACAGGATATCTAAGATCCGCTCATCAATGATTTCATGGCAAATGCATAAATTTCCTGACTTTTTAATTTCCAGTGGTCACACATAATTTCTGCCTGATCTTTATCCGGAACAGACAGTTCCAGATTAATCAGACAGGTCTTACCTTCCCTTACTTCGCAGTGAACAATGTAATCCTGGGCTGTGGATTTATAGTAATCTGCTGTCACACCAACTTCGTTGCGGAGACGGAACTTGTTTTCTTTTAAATACTCATCCATGTCATGGACGATCGCCGGTGATATCTTATTGCCAAAGAAGGAAAGGGTCTCTTCCCCTTCTCTGGTAATGTCATACCGGCTGCTGTTGTGATTGGTCTCCACATGCAGCAGTCTTGCCTCTAACAGTTCATTCAATGCCTGATTCAACGTAAAATATGTGGTATACTCATGCTCCAGAAAAAAGTTAGATAATTGTGCACTGGTCAGGGGAAAGTTTACCTGCTTCAGCATGTATAGAATCATCAGCTTATATAGTGTCATAGGTTCTGAGAGCATCGGATAACCTCCATCTTTCTATTACCGGATATGGTCTTTTACCGCCCGGCTGACAATATCTGCCACACGGGGATCAAAAGCCTCAGGCAGGATATTGTCTTCATTTATTTCCGAAGGCGCTACCAGACCGGCAATGGCCTCAGCAGCAGCAAGCTTCATCTCTTCTGTAATAGCAGCAGCTCGTCCCTCCAGTGCACCTCTAAAAATACCTGGGAAAACTACTACGTTATTCACCTGATTCGGGAAATCAGATCTTCCCGTACCAACAACTCTGGCGCCGGCCTTTTTTGCCAGATCCGGCATGATTTCTGGTACCGGGTTTGCCATGGCAAAAAGAATGGAATCAGAATTCATGGAAGAGACCATCTCTTCTGTTACTATTCCCGGAGCTGATACTCCGACGAAAATATCGGCACCCTTCATGGCATCCGCCAGGTTTCCTGTCTGACCTTCCAGGTTGGTGCAATCCATCATCTTTTCCTGCATCCAGTTTAAACCTTCCATTCCTTTAAAAAGGATACCGGCCCGGTCGCAAAGGACGATATGCAAAAATCCGTAAGACAGCAGAAGTCTGGTAATAGCGATACCGGCAGAGCCTGCGCCGTTTACTACCACGCGGCAGTCTTCTTTCTTTTTGCCTGTTACTTTCAGGGCATTGATCACTCCGGCGAGAACTACAATGGCAGTCCCGTGCTGGTCGTCGTGAAAGACTGGAATGGGAAGCAGCTTCTTTAACCGCTCTTCAATCTCAAAGCATCTTGGCGCTGAAATGTCCTCCAGATTAATTCCGCCAAAAGCAGGAGCAATGGCAACGACGGTTTTAATAATCTCTTCGGTATCCTGTGTGTCTAAACAGATAGGTATGGCATTGACTCCGCCGAATTCTTTAAATAATACGGCTTTGCCTTCCATAACCGGCATGGCTGCAAGTGGTCCGATATTACCAAGTCCTAAAACAGCGCTGCCATCGGATACAACAGCAATGGTGTTGGACTTTATGGTATACTGATAGGCAGCTTCCGGATTGTCCGCGATTACCTTACAGGGCTCCGCTACTCCGGGAGTGTAGGCAAGGGCTAAATCTTCCCTGCTTTTTACTGCTGCTTTGGAAGTAATTTCCAGCTTTCCGCCCCATTTTTCATGAAGCAATAATGCTTTCTCGTTGGTTGTCATAATGAGTTTGTCCTTTTTTCAACAGTTTTTATTTATCATACCAATTTTAGGGTTTTAAATCAATAGAAAATATGTTAGAATATAGAGTAATTCAAATGAAGCAATCGAAAAACAAAGGAAATTGAAGATACAGGTGGTACTATGAGAGAACGAATCAACAGGCTGGCAAAGGGCATCATTGATTCAGAAATTCCAAAGATAAAGGTTACCCCATCGGGAATTGATGATGTGGTGCGTTCGGGCGGAGCCACGAGGCGGGAACTTGTCGTTACCAGTGAGAATAACCTGCATATAAAAGGGCTTGCATATTCCTCTGATTACCGCGTTCGTATGATAAGCGGGTCGTTTGGAGGTACATACAACCATCTGGTCTATGAGATTAACAGCAGTTTCATGGAAGATGGGGACGTAATTAAGGGATCTTTTTATCTGGTTACCAATGGCGGCGAGAAAGAAGTCCCTTATTCGTTTCGGGTGGAGCTTGGCACGTCAGGGAAAGCACTGAGTGATTTAACGACAGCAGAGAATTTTGCAGATACTGCAAAAAAAGATATGGATACGGCTCTTCGCTTGTTTGAGTACCGCGATTTTGTTACGGCCCCGTTTATGAAAGACCTTCATGTAAGAGCAATTTATGACGGATTAAAGGGCCGGCCTGACAGAAGAAAGGAACTGGAAGAGTTTCTTGTTGCGTTAAAGGTTAAAAAACCGGTTGAACTATCGGTGGATACCGCAGAACGCAGATATGGACAATTAGAGGATGTTGTTAAGGACTGGGTTGAGTTAAGGCGAAGCAGCTGGGGCTATATCAATCTGGAAGTGACGACAGACTGTGATTTTATAGAGCTGCCAAAGAAGACCATTGGCGAGCAGGATTTTGAAGATGACAGATATGAGCTGCCCTTTCTTGTGCACCCGGATCGTATGCATCAGGGAGAGAATTATGGCAGAATTCAGATAAACGGAGTGGAAGAGTGTTTTTTGATACCAGTAACATCGGTATGTAACCCTGGAGGAGGAATATCGGCGGAGGACGCCTTTGCAAAAGAGGCATTCTGCCGATTTTTGCGGCTCCGCCTGGAGGCAGAGACAGGGAAAGAACCGGCCATATCCCTGTGCCAAGAGATGGAGAAGGCACTGGATGAAATCGAACTGATGAAGGGAGAGTCAGGCCTTATTAAACTGCTTCGTGCGCAGTGCCGTCTGTTTGCAGGAGAGAAATCAGAAGCTGCCCTTTTCCTGGATGACAGCCGGGATGAGATTCTTTCACAGAGACAGGAAAAGAAAGAGATTTACTGTTATTACCAGTATTTAAGACTTGAGATCCAGCCCGATGAATACCAGAGGGAATCTTTAGTCCGTCTGATGAAGAAATATCTGGAAGAAGAGCAGCATCTGTTTTATCTGTTTGGACTTCTGACTAAATCAGACAGCCGGCTGCTTGAGAATCCTCCGGCATTACTGGCTATCCTCAAGCGTCAATATGAAGCAGGGGTAAGAAGCCCCTTTTTCTATGTGTGGGGATGTCTTGTTTTAAACAGCGCTCCGGAACTGATGCGTGCCATTGGCCCCATGGAGCTTCAGATCCTGTTTTCCTCTGCAGGAAAAGGGATTATAGAGAAACGGCTGATCACACAGATCTGCAAACTCACACTCACAGCCAAGCATTATAACCGGCTACATTACCGGATGCTTTGCAGACTGTACAAAGAGACATCTGAAAAAGAGGTGTTAGAAGCCATCTGTTCCCTGTTAATCAAAGGGGAGTGCCGCAATTTGGAGGCCTTCTCCTGGTATGAGAAGGGAATCAGGGCGGGAATCAGCCTGACCAGGCTTTATGAATACTATATTTATGCATTGCCAAAGAATTACTGCTATCTGCTTCCCAAGGAAGTGCTTCTTTATTTTTCCTATGGAGGAAGCGAACTGGATCTTTATAGCAGAAGTGTCTTATATAAGAATGTTCTCGTATATTTAGAACCGGTTGATCCTCTTTATCAGGCTTATGAGCGGGTCATTGAAAAGTTTGCGACAGAGCAGCTTTTTGAATCCAGAATTGATAATTACCTGGCTGCCATCTATGAGCGTATTTTATTAAAGGAAGTAGTGGATTTATCCATGGCAAAAGTGCTTCCTTCTATTCTGCGCTCTTACCGTGTGGAATGCAGTAATAAAAAAATGAAATATGTTATTGTCTGCTATGAAGAGATGACACAGGAAGATGCATTTCTTCTAAATGACGGAGTTGCCTATGTACCCCTCTTTTCCGAACACAGCATTCTGCTTTTCCAGGATGCCTATGGTAACCGGTACGCCAACATTCCATATAAGAAGGATCCGGTGATGGAACGGACCGAGCTGGAAGAACGGTGCTTTGAACTGTATCCGGAGCATTCCATGCTTCGGCTTCGTGTTTGTGATCAGATTCTGGCTGACGGAGCGAAAGATGCAAAAGAGGTTCAGATTCTGGAAAGCACACTGGAAGATCCCAATCTGCGCCCGTTTTACCAGAAGCTGCTGCTCTCAAGAGTCATTGAATATTATCAAAAGCAGTCAGAAACTGCTCCGGAACAGGGAGAGGGAGCCGGATACTTATTAAAGCTTGATAAAAAGGTACTTACCAGGCAGGAACGGGCCGGAGTCTGTGATACGCTGATCCGCAACAACTACATGGAAGAAGCTTACAAAATGATCCGGGATTACGGCGCGGAAGGGATCAGTTTAAAACAGCTTCATAAGCTTTGCTCGGAGATGATTCTTAAGAATCTCTTCCGTGAGGATGGGCTTTTACTCCATCTGGCATATACTGCTTTTTTAGAAGAGGAGAACGACAGTGTTCTTCTGGATTATCTGTGTGAACATTATAATGGTCTCAGCAGCCAGATGTACCGGATTCTGTTGCAGGGAGTCTCTCTTCATGTGGAGACCTATGACTTAGAAGAGCGTCTGTCCGCACAGATGATGTTCAGCGGCGACACAATAAGACTGGATAAGGTTTTTCATCTGTACCAAAACAGAAAAGAGCCTGGTGAGAGCATTGTAAAAGCATATTTTACAATAAAGTGCACCGACTATTTTATGAATGAGAAAGAGCCGGAAGAATGGGTATTTTCATATCTGGAAGGGATCATACAGGCGGCGGCTCAGAAAAGCCGTTTTCCAACCATCTATTTACTGGCTCTGACCAGATATTATTCTCAGCTGCCGGCCATTGATGAAGAGCAGAAAGAATTGTTAAAAAGCATGGTATCCCTTTTGCTGGAAGAGCGTCTGGTATTTCCATACTATAAAAAACTGGCAAAATATATGGCCATGCCAGAGGATATCATGGATAAGGCCATGATTTCCCATTGTGCAGAACGGGATTCTAAAATTGAACTAGAAATCAGGATTCTTCCTGATGAAGAAGAATATCACAGTGAGGATATTACCCGTATGTATCAGGGTGTTTTCGTAAAACAGAAGATCCTGTTTGAAGGCGAAATCATGGAATACCGGGTAAAAGAACTGGTTGACGAGGAATGGGTATTAAAGGAAGAGGGAAGCGTCAGCTGCGAGGCAGGCGTGACACCGGAAGATTCGGACAGCAGATATGCCTGCTTAAACGAAATGAGCCTGTCTCTTAATTTGAAGGACGAGACCGGGCTTAAAAAACGGATGCAGGAGTATTTAAAGAAGAATGCTGCTGCAGAAGAAATATTTTCACTGATGTAAGATAAGGGGATGTCAATGGACGGACTGATAATAGGGCTTGATCTGTGTGATGCCTATACCCGGATATGCTGCCATGACAGAGAAAAGTCATGGAGTATACCTACGGTTATCTGTAAGAAAAAGGATGAGGAAGCCTGGTACATAGGAGAAGAAGCATACGCCTATACTCTTGTGGGTGAAGGCATCATTGTGGACAAGCTGATAAAGATGGTAAGAAAAGACGGTACTGCCACACTTGGCGGTACAAAATATAAAGGCCTTGACTTACTGAAGCTATTTTTGAAAAAAATAATAAAGCTCCCTATGGAGGAATTCTTCTGTGAGGAGATTAAAGAGCTGGTAATTACCATGCAGAAAGTGGATACAAAATTGATGGATGCGCTGATGTATTGTGCGGACTCCCTTGGAATTGACCGGGAGAAGGTACATATTATCAGTCATACGGAAAGTTTTGTTTACTATGTGCTGAGCCAGAAAAAAGAAGTATGGGGCAATCAGGTGGGCGTATTTGATCTGTCAGAAGACTCCTTTCATTATCATGAGCTTAAGGTCCAGAGAGGACTTCGGAAAATGATAGTGATTGCAGAGCATGAGGCTTTGGAAGAAAGCTTTAATCTGGATATATTAGATACCCCTTCCGGCGGAAAGCTTGCAGATAAAATCTTAAGCTCCTGTGCAGACCGGCTTCTGCAAAAGAAACTCTTTTCATCTGTATTTTTAACAGGAAAAGGGTTTGAACGCCATGACTGGGCAAAAGATTCCATGAAAGTACTCTGCTCCAGAAAAAAGGTTTATATGGAGCCGGAGCTATTTGCCAGAGGAGCTGCTTTTAAAGGTATGGATTATCTTCAGGATAACACCGCCTATCCGTTTATCTGTATCTGCGACGGTCATCTTCATTCTACGGTATCCTTACGTGTACTTCATAAGGAACGGGAGAGTCAGCTGGTAGTAGCGGCAGCAGGCGACAACTGGTATGAGGCAAAAAGCAGTGTTGATTTAATTGTAGATAAACAGGATTATGTGGAGTTTATGGTAACGCCCATGGATCCCAAGCAAAAGAGGCTGGTAAAGATACCGCTGGAGGGATTTCCCAACCGCCCGGACCGGACGACCAGATTGGGAATCAGTTTTGGTTTCTTGGATGAGAAAACCATGGCGGTGGTATTAAAGGATAAAGGATTTGGAGAATTGTTTCCTGCTACCGATACGGTGATCAGGCAGGAGGTTATGCTATGAGCCTGATTTTATGCCGGCAGGAACCGGTAAAACGGCCTTTTTATTTTGAATATCTGGGAGTGCGTATTTTTTCTTCCCAGGAACTTTGTTATGTGATTTATAATCATCCCCTTTTGGTACTGGATGGCTTCGTGGATGAAAGCCTGCTAGAGTTTATCCGGGAAGATCTTGATATGGCGTTTTTTGCAGCAAAGTTGGAAAAATGGCAGAAGAGTGGAGAAGAGGAAGATGAGCTTCTGGCGATGATTCTTCACGAATGTGATTATTACAGCGCTGCGGAAGTGGGACGGTTTCGTCAGCAGCTGGCTGCATTTCGCAGACTGCCCCAGTCTGAACTGTTAAAGCAGAAGGCGGACTTCCTTTTTCAGAAGAATCAATACGGCAAGGCGGTTTCTATCTATATCAGAATTCTTGATATGGCAAGAGCGGAACGGGGTAGTGACAGTTTTACCGCAAAAGTTTATAACAACTTAGGCGCTGCCTATGCCCGGCTGTTTCTGATGGATAAAGCATGCAGAGCCTATGAAAAATCATATGACCTGGTTAACAATCAGGAAGTATTAAAAAAGATCTGCCACCTAAGCCAGTGGAACCTGTCTGTGACGCCGGGAGAACGTTTTATGTCTTTGATGACGGAAGAATTAAAGGAAGTATGTAAAGAAGAACGAGCGGTGGCAAACGAAAACGCAGGGAGGGCAAAAAGCCTGCTTGAACTGGAAAACTTATTTCAGAAAGATTCCATCAAGCGTTTCCAGGGAGCAGGAGAACTGGTTTCCAAGTGGAAGAAGGAATACCGTAATATTATGTCTTGACAAAACGGCAAAAAGCTTCTATCATATACTAGATAACAGGAAAAGGTATTGATGAAGAGGAGTACGCACATAACCCTGAAAGAGAGAACCGTTCACTGGCTGAAAGACGGTTAAGGTAGTATATGCGGAAGGTAGCTTCGGAACTGGAAAGCTGAAGTTTTATGATGCAGTAAGCTTTCACGAGTGGCCCCGTTAAAGGCCGTAAAGATGTGGCAGAGTCTGCCATAATAAAGGTGGTACCGCGTTTATACGCCCTTTGTGTCTTCGGATGCAGAGGGCTTTTTGTTTTCCCAAATAACGAGCTGACAAAAGGAGTAAATTATGAAAGAGTTGGAAAAAACCTATGATCCGTCAGGGATTGAAGGCAAACTTTATCAGAAATGGCTGGACAAAAAGTATTTCCATGCCAAACCAAATAAGGATAAGAAACCATTTACCATTGTGATGCCCCCACCCAATATTACCGGTCATCTTCATATGGGACATGCCCTTGATAATACCATGCAGGATATTCTGATCCGCTATAAGAGGATGCAGGGCTTTGAGGCCTTATGGCAGCCTGGAACGGATCATGCAGCCATTGCAACAGAAGTAAAAGTAATTGAAAGCTTAAGAGCCCAGGGAATTGAGAAAGCAGATTTGGGACGGGATGGCTTTTTGGAAAAATGCTGGGACTGGAGAAAAGATTACGGAAGCAGGATTATTAACCAGCTTCACAAGATGGGATCTTCCGCTGACTGGGACAGAGAGCGTTTTACCATGGATGAGGGATGCTCCGAAGCAGTCCAGGAAGTTTTCATTCGGCTGCACAAAAAAGGTTTTATCTATAAGGGTTCCAGAATTGTAAACTGGTGTCCCGTGTGTCAGACTTCTATTTCTGATGCAGAGGTAGAGCATGAAGACCAGAATGGCTTTTTCTGGCATATCAACTACCCCATTGCCGGTGAAGAAGGCAGATTCGTGGAAATTGCAACCACCAGACCGGAAACCCTATTAGGCGATACGGCAGTTGCAGTCAATCCTGATGATGAGCGTTATCAGGATATCATCGGTAAGATGTTAACACTTCCCCTGACTGGAAGAGAGATTCCAGTCATTGCAGATTCTTATGTTGACAAAGAATTTGGTACCGGATGCGTTAAGATCACTCCGGCTCATGACCCCAACGACTTTGAAGTGGGAAGAAGACATCAGCTGCCTGAACTGACAATTATGAACGATGATGCTACCATATCTCTTGCAGGAAGCAAGTATGACGGTATGGATCGTTATGAAGCCAGAAAGGCAATTGTAAAAGACTTGGAGGAACTGGGACTTTTGGTTAAGGTAGTTCCCCATGCCCATGCAGTTGGTACCCATGACCGCTGTAAGACTACAGTAGAGCCAATGGTAAAACAGCAGTGGTTCGTAAAGATGGAAGAGATGGCGAAACCGGCAATCGAAGCATTGAAAACCGGCAAGCTGAAATTTGTTCCGGAACGTTTTGATAAGATCTATCTTCACTGGCTGGAGAATATACGGGACTGGTGTATTTCCAGACAGCTTTGGTGGGGTCACAGAATTCCGGCATATTATTGTGATGAGTGCCATGAGATTATTGTTTCCAAGGATTCCCCTGATTGTTGTCCTAAGTGCGGAGGCACTCACTTTACCCAGGATGAAGATACCCTTGATACCTGGTTTTCCTCAGCCCTTTGGCCATTTTCAACCCTTGGGTGGCCTGAGAATACAGAGGATTTAAAATATTTTTATCCTACCAGCGTTCTTGTAACCGGCTATGATATTATTTTCTTCTGGGTAATCCGTATGGTATTCTCCGGAATTGAGCAGACAGGGGAGCTTCCGTTCCACACCGTGCTGATTCATGGACTGGTAAGAGATTCCGAAGGAAGAAAAATGAGTAAATCCTTAGGAAATGGAATTGATCCTCTGGAGGTCATCAATAAATACGGCGCAGACGCTCTCAGAATGACACTGATTACCGGAAATGCACCAGGAAATGATATGCGTTTTTACTGGGAGCGGGTAGAGGCAAGCAGAAACTTTGCCAATAAAGTCTGGAATGCTTCCCGATTTATTATGATGAATATTGAAAAGGCTCCTGATGCAAAGGCAGAACTTTCTGAGCTTACCATGGCGGATAAATGGATTTTGTCAAAAGCCAATACCCTTGCCAGAGATGTGACAGAAAATCTGGATAAATACGAGCTTGGAATTGCTCTTTCCAAGGTTTATGATTTTATCTGGGAAGAATTCTGTGACTGGTATATCGAGATGGTGAAACCAAGGCTGTGGAATGAAGAAGACACCACAAAGAATGCTGCTGTATGGACCTTAAAAACAGTTTTAATCAACTCCTTAAAACTCCTTCACCCCTACATGCCGTTCCTAACGGAGGAGATTTTCTGTAATCTCCAGGAGGAAGAAGAGTCAATCATGATTTCAAATTGGCCTGAATACAGGGAAGATTATGCATTTGAAGCGGAAGAGCTGGCGGTAGAAACCATCAAGGAAGCAGTAAGAGGAATCAGAAATGTAAGAACCTCCATGAATGTTCCTCCCAGCAAGAAGGCAAAGGTATATGTGGTTTCTGAGAACCAGGAAATACTTGATATCTTTGAACACAGCAAAGTATTCTTTGCAACCCTTGGTTATGCAGGCGAGGTGTTCATTCAAAAGGACAAGTCAGGAATCGGCGAGGATGCGGTTTCAGCAGTGATTCATCAGGCTGTCATTTATATGCCATTTGCAGAACTGGTTGATATTGAAAAAGAAATTGACCGTCTGCGGAAGGAAGAAGAACGTCTGGAAAAGGAATTGTCCCGTGTGCGTACCATGTTAAGCAACGAAAAATTCGTAAGCAAGGCGCCTGAGGCCAAAATCGAAGAAGAAAAAGCGAAACTTGAGAAATATGCTCAGATGATGGAACAGGTGAAGGAACGTCTTTCCCAACTCTCTTAAAGCTTTAAAAAAATCGACAATTTAATTTTGTATGAAAAAACAGTCGAACACGGAACTTAACCGTGTCCGGCTGTTTTTTTTGCTGTCCGGGATTGGTTTAGAATCATTCTCAGCCCTGCCGTTCATTTCCAAATAAGTGAGGGTAAGACAAAAATATCAGATTAGGACTGTAAAATACTGTCGGGAACTGACACAGGGGGTTGGAAAAAGACGATGAAAAAGTGGAATTTTTTCCGTGGTTTTGACAAATTCTGAATGAATAACTGGCTATAATGTTCCTACAGGGCGGGAGGTGAACGCAGCAACGGAACTTAACCTGTACATAGATGTATTGTTCTTTATTAATTTTACCATGGATTTTCTGGTATTGTCTATCGTAAGGCGTGCAATGAAGTACCGTCTGATCCGATGGAGGCTGATTCTGGGGGCAGTTTTGGGAGCAGCGTGGGCCGTGTTTGCCGCTGCTTTTCCGTATTTGCCTGTTTTGCTTGAGATGGCAGTTACTTATCTGGGAGTCAGTACCCTGATGGTAATGACGGCTTTCGACTTAAAGAGACCCAAAGATATCGGAAAAGGATTAATAGCCCTTTATCTGGCTGCTGTGGCTGTAGGAGGAATTATGGAGTTCCTATATCAGCATACGAAGGCTGGATATTATATAGAACAGATTCTTAGAGGAAATACAGGCAAGGCCATACCTTTTTACCAGTTGATTTTTTTGGGAGCCGGATCCTATTTTGGAATCCGGGTCATGCTGCGATGGCTGCCGGGACTGTGGAAAGCAAAGGGCAATTTTTATGAGGTCACCATGCATTACAGAGGAAAGGAAAAAAAGGTGACTGCTCTTCTTGATACAGGCAACCGCCTTTATGAGCCGGTAAGCCGCCGCCCAGCCCATGTTGTGACCTACGAAGCCGTCCGGGAACTCTGTGAAAGCGTTTCAGAAGTGGTCTATATTCCATTTGGAAGCGTTGGGAAATCAAACGGAGTCATGCCCGGTATTTTTTTAGACGAGATGGAGGTACGTCAGGGAGATGATGTGAGAATAATTGAAAAGCCTCTGATTGCTGTCTGCAAAAAGGCCCTGTCCTCAAGCGGAGAATATCAGATGCTGCTGCACGATGAGTGATTGTTTGATGTAAAGGAGAGAGTGTCGATATGATTATAAAAGTGTCTGTACCAAATCGTTTTCAGTTTAAAGCAATTCCTACATTCAGAACATTGATGATGCCGTCTCAGGGGGAAGTCCATTACATTGGAGGTGCGGATATCCTGCCAGCGCCCCTGGATAATGAGAGAGAAGCCCAGATTATTGCACTTCTTGGAGGGGACGACGATCAGAAAGCGAAATCAGAATTGATTGAACACAATCTCCGCCTGGTGGTATATATAGCTAAAAAATTTGATAATACGAGTGTTGGTGTGGAAGATTTAATTTCCATCGGTACCATTGGATTGATTAAAGCAATCAATACCTTTAACCCGACTAAAAACATAAAACTGGCTACTTATGCTTCCCGTTGTATTGAAAACGAAATACTTATGTATTTGAGAAGAAATAACAAGACAAAAATGGAAGTATCCATTGATGAGCCTTTGAATGTGGATTGGGATGGGAATGAGCTCCTTTTGTCCGATATTCTTGGTACAGATGAGGATGTAATATATAAAGACTTAGAAACAGAAGTGGAAAGAAACCTCCTTAACTCAGCAATCAGTCGTTTAAGCCCCAGAGAACGAAAAATCGTTGAACTGCGATTTGGTCTATCTGATGAGGACGGGGAAGAGATGACCCAGAAGGAAGTAGCGGATTTACTTGGCATTTCCCAATCATACATATCAAGACTTGAGAAAAAAATCATGAAGCGGCTGAAAAAAGAAATTGTGCGATTTGAATAAATGTGGTTAAAATAAGGAAAGACTCAAAAGGGTCTTTCTTTTTTTTATAAACCTGAAACTTTTACCGCTTATCATTCGTCTAATAGACAGAAGACGAAAAAGGAGGAAGAGATGAAACAAAAGATTGAAGAACAGGCAGAGAGTCTGCTTCTTAACAATTATGAGAAATATTACAGGCTGGCATACAGCTATGCAAAAAATGAATCAGATGCTTTGGACATTGTCCAGGAGAGTGCTTATAAAGTGCTGAAAGATATAAGTAAGTTAAAAGACCAAAGCCTCCTTTCTACCTGGATTTACAGGATTGTAATCAATACTTCCATTGATTTTTTAAGAAAGCGGAACAATGAAACGGTAAGTATTTATGATTTGGAAATTCCTCATGAGGATCAGTATCAGGGTGATGATCCCAAAGAGATGATTGCGTTTCTAAATGAAGAGGAACGAACCATTGTTATATTAAAATATTTTGAAGACTTGAAACTGGAAGAGATCGCAGATGCACTGAATATGAATGTTAATACCGTAAAAACCAGGCTGTACCGTGCACTGAAAAAGATCCGGGTTACACTGGAAACAGAACACGTCTGATTAAGAAAGGGGCTGAAAATTTGGAAGGCAAAGACAGACTGAATCATTTAAAAGAAGAATATGTTAATATACCAGTTCCAGCAGCGGCATACGACCGCATGAAACAAGGAATCAAACAGGCAAAAGAAGAAAAGAGAAGGAGAATCATTATGAGATCATTGAAAAGAACAGGAGCTGCAGCGGCTGCAGTATTACTTACCATTGGAGTTATGGCTAATTTAAGTTCTGTGACAGCTAGTGCCATGGAAGATATCCCAGTACTTGGTGCAATCGCAAAAGTTGTGACATTCAGAACCTTTGAAGATGAAAAAGGTAATTACGATGCCAAAATAGATATTCCAAAGGTATCGATTGGAAATAATGACAGCGGTCAGGTAAACCGTTCCATTGAAGATTATGCAAACCAGCTGATTAAAGAATATGAAAAGCAGGTGACGGCTGATCTGGCAGGAGACGGACATTACTCTGTTACATCTTCCTATGAAGTAATAGCGGATAATGAAACTTATTTATCCCTCCGAATCAATACTACCGTTATTATGGCAAGTGGTGCAGAGTCTGTTAAAATATTTAACATCGATAAAAAAACAGGAAAAGAAATCTCTCTTAAGGACTTACTAGCTGATAAGCCGGGGTATCAGGAGGCCATAACAGAAAGTATTAAAACACAAATGAAAGACCAGATGTCAAAGGACGATTCACTGATCTACTTCGAGAAGGAAAAAGACGGAGAGGGATTTGACCGGATTACAGGCGAAGAGAATTTTTATTTTAATAAAAATGGAGAACTGGTCATTGTATTCGACGAGTATGAAGTAGCTCCCGGATATATGGGTTCTGTGGAATTTACCATACCCAAATCTACAGTTAAATTTTAACTATGTAAGCTAAGCCTGCCTTTTAAAAAGGTGGGCTTATGCCATGTGGGTCGCACATAAACTTTATGAAAGATAATTCTTCATTGTTTTAAGAGCGTTTTTTTCCAGACGGCTGACCTGAGCCTGACTGATATGGATCTCTTCCGCAACTTCCGTCTGGGTCTTACCTTCAAAGAAACGCATATCAATAATATGTCGTTCCCGTTCCGGAAGTCTTCTCATGGCCTCGTTTAAAGAGATGTCCTCTACCCAGTTTTCCTCCAGGTTTTTCTTATCACTGATCTGATCCATGACAAACAGAGGATCTCCCCCATCCGAGTAAACCGGTTCATATAAACTTACCGGACTTTGAATTGCATCAAGTGCATAGGTAATATCTTCCTTGCTCACCCCGATTTCATCTGCAATTTCCATAAGTGTGGGTTCTTTTAAGTTCTTTTTCATCAGGTTTTCTTTGGCGTAGATTGCTTTATAAGCAGTATCACGCAGGGAACGGCTGACACGGATGGAGTTATTATCCCGAAGATAACGCCGTACCTCACCCAGAATCATAGGCACTGCATAGGTAGAAAACCTTACAT
Source organism: uncultured Paenibacillaceae bacterium (assembly GCA_963523055.1). Lineage (GTDB taxonomy): Bacteria > Bacillota > Clostridia > Lachnospirales > Lachnospiraceae > Lacrimispora. The sequence goes on from CAURBV010000015.1 coordinate 22,695, forward strand.
TCTGAGTGATATCAAAATTATCAATGGCCTTGATCAGACCGATGCAGCCGATTTGAAACAAATCGTCCACATTTTCACTGCTGCCGGAAAAACGCTGTATTACACTGAGAACCAGTCTTAAGTTTCCCCTGATGTAATCTTCTCTGGCCTTTTTATCTCCGTTAAGTATCCGCTTGAAAAGAACTTCCTTCTCTTCGTTGCTCAGAAGAGGCAGTTTGGAAGTATTGACGCCGCAAATCTCTACTTTGTATCCAGACATATCTTTCCCTCCGCATCATTTTAATCTCTTACATAGAAATGATGTACTTATTCGAGGGCTTTTATACGATTGCCGAATTAAAATTTATTTCCAGTTTTTGGGCGGATCCGTTTTACCTGTTTTTTTCGTATAAAATCTGCAGACCTTTTAACAGCAGAGCATCGTCGTAGTGGATTTTGTGGCGGCAGAGAGAGACAACAGAAGAAGCCAGTCCGCCGGTCGCCACAAGACTGGCTTCCATTTGGATTTCTTCCTGCATCCGGTCTATGATACCGTCAATCATGGCTGCATTGCCGTACAGAATGCCGTTTTTCATGCTGTCGATGGTATTTTTTCCGATAATTTTTCCGGGCTTATCCAAACCGATATAAGGAAGCTGGGCGGCCCGGCTGCTTAAGGAATCAAGAGAAACCCGGAGTCCGGGGAATATGATCCCTCCGGTAAAATTCCCATGCTGATCGATGACGGATACGGTAGTGGCAGTTCCCATATCAATGACGATAATGGGAGGCGTAAAATCCTTTAATGCAGCAACCGCATCTACAATTAAGTCACTTCCTACCGATTTAGGATTATCCATTTTGATATTTAAACCGGTCTTCATTCCTGATCCTACGAGAAGAGGTGTGCTGCCTGTCAGCTTTCTGACTGCAGAAAGGATTACCTCTGTGAGAGGAGGAACCACGGAAGAGACTATGGATCCTTCGATGGAAGAAATTGAAAAACCGTTAAGATCCATAATATCCTTTATATTTACGGCGTATTCCAGCTCTGTCTTTCTGTGATTGGTGTTGACCCGTTCAACAAAATAAGTTTTGCTGCTGTCTATGCCTCCTATGACAATGTTACTGTTTCCAATATCGATGGCTAAAATCATGGAGAGAACTCCTTTCCAACTTTTTTTTCTTGTGTTATACTGTAGAGTATCATATTTTTAAAGGAAAAACAACGGGAGGCGATTATGCTGAAAGGAAAAAATATAATTCTGGGTGTCACAGGAAGCATTGCTGCTTATAAAACAGCGGGGCTTGCCAGCATGCTGGTGAAACAAGGCTGTAACGTCCATGTAATCATGACGGAGAATGCAACTAATTTTATAAATCCAATTACGTTTGAATCACTGACCGGCAATAAATGCCTGGTGGATACTTTTGACCGCAATTTTCAGTATCAGGTTGAACATGTTTCCATTGCCAAGTTGGCGGATGTGGTGATGATTGCTCCGGCCAGTGCCAACGTAATTGCAAAGCTTGCCCATGGTATGGCAGATGATATGCTTTCCACAACGGTTTTAGCATGTAAGTGTAAGAAGATCATTGCACCTGCCATGAATACAAACATGTATGAAAATCCCATAGTACAGGATAATATAAGAATCTGCCAGTCCTATGGCATGGAAGTGATTACTCCGGCAGTGGGTTATCTTGCTTGCGGCGATGTTGGGGCAGGCAAGATGCCGGAACCGGAGACTCTTTTTGAATATATTGAAAAAGAAGCAGCCTATGAAAAGGATCTGGAAGGAAAGCGGATTCTTGTTACAGCAGGACCAACAAGAGAAGCACTGGATCCAGTCCGGTATCTCACTAATTTTTCCACTGGTAAGATGGGATATGCAATCGCAAAAGCTGCAGCTTTAAGAGGAGCCAGCGTCACGCTGGTGACTGGAAAAACGGAGATTAAAAAGCCTTCTTTCGTAAAAGTCATAGAGGTAGAAAGCGCTGCAGATATGTTTGAGGCTGTAACAAAAGAATTCAGGGATCAGGATGCGGTGATCAAAGCGGCAGCAGTTGCGGATTATCGCCCCAAAGAGGTAAATACAGAGAAGACTAAGAAAAAAGACGGAGATTTAACTATTTCGCTGGAACGGACGGAAGATATTTTAAAATGGCTTGGAGAACACAAAACAAAAGGCCAGTTTCTCTGCGGATTTTCCATGGAAACAGAGAATATGATAGAAAATTCCAGGGAAAAATTAAACCGCAAAAAAATTGATATGATCGTAGCCAACAATCTAAAAGTGGAAGGTGCCGGATTCGGAACTGACACCAACGTAGTTACCATCATTACAAAGGACAGTGAGATTGCTCTCCAAAAGATGACAAAAGAAGAAGTAGCACACCGCCTCTTATCTGAGATTTTTTAGGCACAACAGTAAAAATTCCGTATTCCAACTGCCGATGAGAATCTTGACTTATGGTTGGAATCATACTACAATAGACGAGACCCAGACGTATAATTGGAGGAATTATTTTTGTGAATATTGCAGAAGAAATAAAGAAGAGAAGAACATTTGCCATCATTTCCCATCCAGATGCGGGAAAGACCACACTGACAGAGAAGTTTCTTCTATATGGAGGAGCCATTAATTTAGCAGGCTCTGTAAAAGGAAGAAAGTCATCAAGACATGCGGTTTCCGACTGGATGGAGATCGAAAAGGAAAGAGGTATTTCCGTAACCTCCTCCGTGTTACAGTTTAATTACGACGGATTTTGCATTAATATTTTGGACACCCCGGGACACCAGGATTTCTCTGAGGATACGTATCGTACTTTGATGGCGGCAGATTCTGCAGTCATGGTTATTGATGGTTCCAAGGGTGTGGAAGCACAGACGATTAAGCTATTTAAAGTTTGTGTGATGAGACATATACCGATTTTTACCTTTATAAATAAGATGGACCGGGAGGCAAGAGATCCCTTTGAGCTGATGGATGAGATTGAATCTGTTCTTGGTATCAGAACCTGCCCGGTGAACTGGCCCATTGGCTGCGGCAGAGAGTTTAAAGGAGTTTATGACAGGTTTAAGGGTACCATTACCACCTTTAAGGCATCCATGAATGGACAAAAAGAAGTAGAAGCCACTGAAGTTCAGTTAGGAGACAGTCACGTGGATGACTTAATCGGAGAATCCTTCCACAGACAGCTGATGGACGAGATTGAACTTCTTGACGGTGCCAGCGATGAACTGGATATGGAACGAGTTGGCAGAGGGGATTTATCTCCCGTATTTTTCGGCTCTGCGCTGACCAATTTCGGTGTTGAAACATTTTTACAACATTTTCTTCAGATGACCACCTCACCTCTTCCAAGACTGACCACCACCGGTGTGGTTGATCCTTTCGATGAGGATTTTTCTGCGTTTGTCTTTAAGATCCAGGCAAATATGAATAAGGCCCACAGAGACAGGATTGCTTTCATGAGAATCGTTTCCGGTAAGTTTGATGCCGGAATGGAAGTAAATCATGTTCAGGGTGGAAAAAAACTGCGATTATCCCAGCCCCAGCAAATGATGGCCCAGGACAGAAAGATTATAGAAGAGGCATATGGCGGAGATATCATCGGTGTATTTGATCCGGGTATTTTCTCCATCGGAGATACCCTCTGCAAATCCAATGAAAAATTTGAATTCGAAGGAATCCCTACGTTTGCACCAGAGCATTTTGCCAGAGTGCGTCAGATCGACACCATGAAGCGCAAGCAGTTTATTAAAGGTGTGAATCAGATCGCCCAGGAAGGTGCGATCCAGATTTTCCAGGAATTTAATACCGGAATGGAAGAGATTATCGTAGGCGTGGTGGGAGTACTGCAGTTTGAAGTTCTTACCTATCGTCTGGAGAATGAATACAACGTGGAAGTGAAGCTTGAAAAGCTGCCATATGAGCATATCCGCTGGATAGAAAACAGCGCGGAAGTTGATGTGGCAAAAATTCAGGGAACATCCGACATGAAACGTATTAAGGATTTAAAAGATAACCCGCTTCTGCTATTTGTAAACAGCTGGAGTGTGGGAATGGTTCTGGACCGTAATCCGGATCTAAGACTTTCGGAATTCGGACATAACTAATTAAATCAGCAGAATCAAGGTCATGTATAAAAACAAGGAGGCAGCAGACAATGAGTAGAATTGATGAAGTAAGACAGGCGATGGTAGAAGCGATGAAGGCAAAGGATAAGCAGAGAAAAGATGCGTTATCCATGCTTCTTTCCGCTCTTAAGAATTTTGAGATTGATAAGAAAGACCATACGCCCATTACGGATGAAGAAGCAGATGCAGTTGTGAAAAAGGAACTGAGACAGACTCAGGAGACCTATGAGCAGGCTCCGGCAGACCGTACTGACATAAAAGAAGAGGCTACTTTCAGAATAGCAGTATACAAAGAGTTCGCTCCAGAGGATATGGGTGTGGATCAGATTAAGGAGATCATAAGCGGTGTTCTTACGGAACTTGGAATTGAAACACCCACTGCTGCAGACAAAGGAAAGATCATGAAAGTTCTGATGCCTAAAGTGAAGGGAAAAGCAGATGGTAAGGTAGTGAACGAGACACTGGCTGCCATGATGAAATAAAAAGACAGTAAAGCAGAAAGGGGTGCGGATTTATGTATAAGAAAGAGATTGGCCAGTACATTGATTCTCATAAGGAGGAAATGATTGAAGATATCTGCAGGCTTTGCAGAATCAACAGTGAGAAGATGCCTTACAAAGAAGGGATGCCTTATGGTCCCGGAGCATTTCAGGCGCTGGAGGAAGCGCTTGATATCGCGGACTCTTATGGTTTTACCATCACCAATTATGATAACTATGTGGGAACAGCCGATTTAAATGATAAGGAACACCAGCTTGATATTCTGGCCCATCTTGATGTGGTGCCGGCAGGAGAAGGCTGGAAAGAGACAGAACCCTTTGAACCAGTTGTAAAAGGGGATAAATTATTCGGAAGAGGAACCTCCGATGATAAAGGACCTGCAATGGCAGCTCTTTATGCCATGCGTGCAGTAAAGGAATTAAACATTCCCTTAAAGAAGAATGTACGCCTGATCCTTGGTACAGATGAAGAATGCGGCAGTTCCGATATTGCCCATTATTATTCCATCGAAAAAGAAGCGCCCATGACGTTTTCTCCAGACGGAGCATTCCCAGTTGTCAACACAGAAAAAGGCGGATTAAACGGTCATTTTACGGCTGACTGGGAACCGTCGGATGTACTTCCAAAGCTTGTAAGCATTAAAGCAGGTGTTAAGGTAAATGTTGTTCCGGGTAAGGCCAATGCTTCCGTTGCCGGCTTCAAAAAAGAGGTATTAACCAGTATCGCCGCAGAATGTGAGCAGGAGAGCGGTATTCGTTTTGAACTGGCTTTCGAAGGCGATCTGACTCATATTACCGCTGTGGGAGAAAGCGCCCATGCCTCCACACCAAAAGAGGGCAATAATGCATTAACCGGTCTTTTGGTTTATTTAACAAAGCTTCCATTTGCAAAATGTCCTCAGATCACCATGATTGAACGCCTTTTAGAGCTGATTCCTCACGGTGACACAGAAGGGAAAGCTCTTGGCATCGCCATGAGTGATGAACTTTCAGGTGGATTAACTCTGGCATTCAGCCTTTTGGAAGTGACACAGTCCGGCCTTTTAGGAACCTTTGACAGCCGCTGTCCGATCTGTGCAACAAAGGAAAATGTCCTTGATGTAGTAAAAAAGAATATGGAAGAAAAGGGATTTACCCTGCATAATGATTCCATGCGCCCGCCTCACCACGTAGACGGAAATTCAGATTTCGTAAAGACCCTCTTAAATGCCTATGAATCCTATACCGGTTTAAAGGGAGAGTGCATTTCCATGGGAGGTGGAACCTATGTTCATGAGTTGAATAACGGTGTCGCCTTTGGAGCCTCTCTGCCTGGAACGGATAACCGTATGCATGGAGCCGATGAGTTTGCTGTCATAGACGAACTGCTGGTGAGCGCAAAGATCTTTGCACAGGTAATAATCGATCTCTGTTCATAAAAAATAGTTCCGTATATCAAAAAAACTATTGACAAATGAGATAAGAGAGCGTAAAATACGCCTCATAAAGATATACCTACTATCTCTGTAGGATATAGGGAAAGGAGCGGCTGCCATGAGACGGTTAACAGCTATGCAGATGAATATCGATCAGATGAACGGCATGTGTATGATGATGTGTTGTTTCTCTGAATGCGTAAAAAACCGATAAAGGGATTCATTTGTATAGATTGTGATAGGAGTTCTCTGGAAACCGCATATGCGGAAGTTTCAGGTCGCAGGTCTGTGCAAGGCTTGCGGCCTTTTTGTACATAAAAAGAAAGGAAATGACACATGCAGTCAGAAGAACCTATTATTCAGCTGGTTGGGCTGGGAAAAGAATTTTTCACCTCAAACGGTCCCATTAAAGCATTGGACGATATCAATCTCTCCATTGAACGAGGAGAGATATTTGGAATTATTGGTTTAAGTGGTGCAGGTAAAAGTACCCTTGTCCGTTGTATTAACTATTTAGAGGTCCCCACATCCGGTGATGTGTTATTTGAAAATCAGAGTCTGGCAGCCATGAGCCCCAGGAAGCAGAGACGGGCAAGGCAATCCATGGGCATGATTTTTCAGCAGTTTAATTTACTTGCACAAAGGAATGTACTGCAGAATGTATGTTTCCCCCTTGAAATAGCCAATGTGCCAAAAAAGGATGCAATAAAAAGAGCCATGGAACTGCTTGAACTGGTTGGTTTAAAAGAACGGGCGAAAGCATATCCTTCCCAGCTTTCCGGAGGCCAGAAGCAAAGAGTGGCAATCGCAAGAGCACTTGCTACAAATCCCAAGATTCTTCTTTGCGATGAGGCCACCAGTGCCCTGGACCCTAACACTACAAAATCCATACTGGGACTGTTAAAAGAAATCAATAAAAACATGGGAGTTACAGTCGTAGTGATCACCCATGAAATGTCGGTAATTGAAGCAATCTGTGACCGGGTTGCTATCATCGACCAGAGCCATATTGCGGAAGTGGGCTGCGTTGCTGACATCTTTTCCGAACCCAAGTCTAAAATCGGAAGACAGCTGATTCTGGGAGATGCTGCAGAACAGGCAATCCGGTTTGGCAGCAACAGAAGAATCCGCATTTCCTTTGACGGTCGTTCTTCCTTTGAACCGGTTCTTTCTAATATGATACTTGCCTGTAAAGTACCGGTAAACATTATGCACGCGGAGACCCGCGATATCGGGGGAACTGCCATGGGTCAGATGGTGATTCAGCTTCCGGAAGAGGAAGTTGATCAAAACCGTATTTTAAATTATTTGAAAACAGCAAAGATTAATTTTGAGGAGGTGAAGGATTATGACCTTTGATGCTGCAACCATAGCGATGTTAAAATTAGGTGTCTGGGAAACCCTGTTTATGACTTTTACCTCATCCTTTTTCGCTTATCTGATCGGAATACCATTAGGAATCATTCTGATTGTTATGGATAAAGACGGAATTTACCCGGTTCCCTGGCTTCAGAGAATTTTAGGACTGATCATCAACCTGCTTCGGTCTGTGCCTTTCATTATTCTGCTGATTATGGTAATGCCTGTTACTAAGATTATAGCAGGCACGACCCTGGGAGCAAAAGCTGTCATCCCTCCACTGGTAATTGCATCGGCACCTTACGTTGCCAGAGTAGTGGAATCTTCCTTTAAAGAGGTGGATGCGGGAGTGATCGAAGCGGCGAAATCCATGGGAGCTTCCGCTATGCAGATTATCTTAAAAGTGCTTCTGCCGGAAGCAAAGCCCTCCCTTTTAGTGGGAGCCGCTTTATCTGTTACCACCATCCTTGCTTACTCCGCAATGTCTGGTTTTGTAGGCGGAGGCGGTCTGGGTGATATCGCCATAAAATATGGTTATTACCGGTATCAGACTGTGATGATGTTTATTACAGTTGCCATTCTTGTTATTATTGTTCAGGTGATTCAGGAGGCAGGCATGAAGCTTTCCAGAATGAGTGACAAAAGAATTAAATAGTAATTGCCACTGGCGTTATTAAATAAATTTTCAGGAGGAAAACATTATGAAAAAATCTTTTTATGCTTTAACCGCAACCCTGCTTTTGGCAGGAGCACTGACCGGCTGCGCAGGAAGCAAAGAAGCACCGGCTACCACGGCTGCAGCAGAATCCAAAACGGAAACCACGGCTGCTGAGACAAAGGCAGAAACAGAGAGTAAGACAGAGGCTTCCGGCAAACTGGAGAAAATTGTGGTAGGAGCAACACCTGCACCTCATGCAGAGATTTTAAATGCTGCAAAAGATATTTTAAAGGAAAAAGGATATGAACTGGTAATAAAGGAGTATACTGATTACGTTCAGCCAAACGTAGCACTTGACTCCGGGGACTTAGATGCCAACTACTTCCAGCATCAGCCATATTTAGATCAGTTTAATCAGGAAAAAGGAACCGATTTAATCAGCGCAGGCTCCATTCATTATGAGCCATACGGAATCTATGCAGGAAAGAGCAAATCTCTGGATAGTCTTGCAGAAGGAGCGCAGATCGCTGTACCAAATGACGTATCCAATGAAGCAAGAGCATTAAATCTTCTGGCTGACAATGGACTTATCCAGTTAAAAGAGGGTGTGGGTCTGGAAGCAACCAAGAATGACATTGTAAAGAATGATAAGAACTTTAAAATTGTTGAAGTAGAGGCTGCCCAGCTTCCCCGCTCTCTTGGTGATGTAGACGTTGCCGTTATTAACGGAAACTATGCAATTGATGCTGGATTAAAAGTTTCTGATGCACTTGCAGTAGAAGACGCTTCCTCAGCAGCAGCAACCCGTTACAGCAATATCGTTGCAGTCCGTAAGGGAGATGAAACAAACGAGAAGACAAAAGCCCTGGTTGAAGCATTAACCAGCGATACCGTGAAAAAGTTTATTGAAGATACTTACAACGGAGCGGTTGTTCCTTCCTTCTAATAAGTAAATAGGGATAAAAACCTTTGTGCAGCAGGGATTAAAAGTCCTGCTGCATTTTTCTGTGTAATATGAAATATAAATTGAAAGAAAAACTTCATTTTACATACAATGGAAAATAATGTATAATGCCTTTATTATGAAAAAAAGGAGATGATAATTCATGGATCAGGATAATCAAATGAATTTGGATAATCCTTCTACATACCAGCAGCCGCTGAAGAAAAAACAGAATAATATGGCACTTGCCTCACTGATAATGGGAATCATCGGCATCGTTACATCCTGCTGCTGTTACGGAGGTCTTATTTTTGGCAGTCTTGGGATTGTATTTGCCTTGCTTTCCAAGACCGAAGACCGTTTTGAGGGAAATGCCGTTGCAGGTCTGATTACTTCTGTGATTGCATTGATATTTACAGTGATCGTGTTAATTCTGTTTGTGTCTTTGGGAGTGTTGGATAAGCTTACTGCAGGAGGTGTGTTTCAGTGAAAATTAAATCAAAAGAACTGAAAAAGCGTGCAAAGCAGAAATTGCAGGGGAATTATGGACTCTGTGTTGGAGCTCAGTTGATTGTAGGCGCAATTATGACGATCATTTTTATGATGGTGTTTTTTGCCAGTCTCATCGGTGGATTACTTGGATCCGGCAGTATATACGGAACTGGCGGCAATATAACGGAATATATCATCATTATTGCAGTGGTGCTGGTTGCCATGATACTTATGGTTGTACTGATTTCCCTGTTTACGCCGGGAACCTTAAAGATCTATTTAAATATCAGTGAGAATAAACCGGCACATATTTCAGATCTGCTTTATGGATTTAAAAACAAGCCTCATAAATTTATTGGTCTGAGTCTGATCATTTTCCTGCTTGTAATGGTTTGGTCCATTCCTTATTATGTAGTACTGGCGGTGGCAGAAATTACAAATTATATTCCTGTCATGATAGTACTCCTGATCATTACCTATCTGTTGCTCTTAATCGGTGTCACCATCACATCTTTGTATTTGGCCCAGGCCGGTTTTATATTTGTGGAAGCACCAGATAAAGGGGTTTTTAGATGCTTAAAAGAGAGCATAGAGATGATGAAAGGGAACAAGGGCAGTCTTTTCTATATTAATTTAAGTTTTATGGGACTGGTTCTTCTTGGCTATTGCTCGTTTGGAATTGCATATCTTTGGATTATGCCGTATATGTACGCAACATTAACTGAATACTATAATGAACTGAAACCGAAGAAGATTTTAGATCCTGAAGTGTATCTTTGTGATTCATCTTATGAATCCCTTAAGAAACAGGAATTTTAATTTGAAACCGTGTCACAGGATTTGCATGCGCATAGAATACACTATAGGAGGTGTGTCTTATGCGCATTTGCGATCTGAAGCAAAAAGAAGTGATTAATATCTGCGACTGCAGACGTCTTGGTTTTGTGGGAGATGTGGATTTTGATATGGAAACCGGCTGTCTGCTGGCTATCATTGTGCCAGGTCCCGGATGCTTTTGCGGCTTTCTGGTACGGGAAAGAGAATATGTAATTCCATTCTGTGATATCAGACAGGTAGGCCCTGATATCATACTGGTTAACGTGGATTTGGAAAAAGCAACGGAAAAATGCGGTATTTAATGGAAGATGGGCTTGCGAATCTAAGGATTGTAAGTTATGATATACATAATAAAAGTTACAGTCCGAAAGACAGGAGGATCCGAGGCGTGAAATGTCCATTTTGCAACGAGGCAGATACAAAGGTCATTGATTCCAGACCGGCAGACGACAACAGTTCGATCAGACGCCGCAGACAATGTGAAAAGTGCGGAAAGAGGTTTACCACTTATGAAAAGCTGGAAACCATGCCGCTTATGGTTATAAAAAAAGATAATTCCAGAGAGGTTTATGACCGATCCAAGATAGAATCAGGAATTCTTCACTCCTGCCACAAAAGACCGGTTTCTTCCCAGCAGATCGCTGCCATGGTAGATGAGATTGAAACCCAGGTATTTAACAGGGAAGAAAAAGAAGTAGAAAGCACCGTCATTGGAGAGCTGGTTATGAAGACGCTTCAGGAAGTGGATGAAGTGGCATATGTAAGATTTGCCTCTGTATACAGAGAGTTTAAAGATGTGAATACCTTTATGGAAGAAATAGGAAAATTATTAAAGAAATAGGAGAGCCATGTTTCAGAAATTTTATCCAGATGAAGACGTAAATTCCACGTATGAAATACCCTTTGAGGATTTTTATAAAAAAGGAATCAGGGGTATTATTTTTGATATTGACAATACCCTTGTTCCCCATGGGGCACCGGCGGACAACCGTGCAAAGAAGATGCTTGTAAGGCTTCATGATCTGGGAATGGAAACCTGTCTTTTATCCAACAACAAAGAACCGAGAGTGTCCGCGTTCGCTAAGGATACAGGCAGCCTTAATTATATTTTCAAAGGAAGAAAGCCTGGAGTGGGAGGGTATCAGCGGGCCATGAAGCTTATGGGTACCAATTCTTCCAATACAATTTTTGTAGGAGACCAGCTTTTTACCGATGTGTTTGGCGCAAAGAGGGCTGGGATCTACAGCATTCTGGTCAGCCGGATCCATCCAAAAGAAGAGATTCAGATCAGAATAAAGCGGGCGCTAGAGTCCGTTGTTCTGTATTATTACCGCAAGAATAAGAAAATGAAGCAATTCAAGCGCAGCTAACCGTCGGCGGGTATATTTGTTGTTTTCCGGTTATAATATCAGAGAAGAGAAATGTTTTCATGGACATGCAGATGACTTTTTTAATCATAAATGATTCGTATATGATAAAGAAATAAGGAGATATTTGCAAAAAACAGTTGAAAATGCATTAATTTTAGTATAGAATATAAAAGGTTAAGAAGTGAATTCAAGGAGGAATATCATTTATGATATCAGCGGGTGATTTTAGAAACGGTATCACATTGGAGATCGATGGTACTGTATATCAGATTATGGAGTTTCAGCACGTGAAACCTGGTAAAGGTGCTGCTTTCGTAAGAACAAAGATTAAAGATGTGGTAAACGGCGGCGTTGTAGAACGCACATTCCGCCCGACAGAGAAGTTTCCGCAGGCTAGAATCGACAGAGTAGACATGCAGTATCTGTATGCCGATGGAGATCTTCATAACTTTATGGATACCAGCAGCTATGAACAGGTTGCATTAAGCGATGATGTCGTTGGAGATGCATTAAAGTTTGTGAAAGAGAATGATACAGTTAAGGTATGCTCTTACAATGGTAAGGTATATTCTATAGAGCCTCCGTTATTTGTGGAACTGGTTATTACTGATACAGAGCCAGGATTTAAAGGTGATACTGCTCAGGGAGCTACTAAGCCAGCTACCGTGGAAACCGGTGCAGTGGTTTACGTACCTTTATTTGTTGAACAGGGTGATAAGATTAAGATTGATACACGTACAGGTGAATATCTGTCCAGAGTTTAATCAGGAAAAAAAGAACCGGGACTGTACCAATGTCATTTAGTTATAGATGACACATGAGCAGAGTATGTAGAAATACATACCCTGCTCTTTTTATGGGCTTTTAGCCCGTTGAACATCAAGACTAGTTATATTATTATAAATTCAGTTTAATCTTACCTTGGCAGAGATATGCGTGAAGTATGATGCATTTGCCTTATTCACAAAGCGCTTTTGCCATCACGGCAGCTCTTTCAAAGTCTTCTTCCCGCGGATTCCATAAGCATTTGGCTTCCTCTTCAACTACTGAAAATCCTGCATCTGTCAACTTTTCACGAAGAACCTTAGTACCTTCACCGCTCCAGCCGTAGCATCCAAATACAGCAGCTTTTTTCTCTTTGAATCTAAGCTCTTTTAAGAAATCCAGCCAGCCGCCTATGGACGAAAGAATGCTGCCTCCTACAGTGGGGGAACCCAGCGCAATGGCTTTTGACTTAAATACTTCGGTCATAATGTCATTTTTATCCGACTTGGAAATGTTGTAAATCTTTACCCGGGTCTGAGGGGAAAGCTCTGCGATTTCCGAACTGATCTTATGGGCAAGCTGTTTTGTGCCTTCCCACATAGTATCATAAACAATGGTGATCTGGTCTTCCTGGTAATTCTGAGACCACTCATAGTATTTTTCCACGATCTGTAAGGGATTATCTCTCCAGATACAGCCATGGCTGGTGGCAATGATATCAATAGGAAGATTAAGCGCCTGAATTTCTTCCACTTTCTTTTTCACAAGAAGTGAAAATGGAGTTAAAATATTGGCATAATATTTAAGCGCTTCTTCCCAAAGTCTGCACTGATCGGCCTTATCATTGAATAATTCTTCTACGGCAAAGTGCTGTCCAAAAGCATCGTTGGAAAAGAGAATGTTATCACCGGTTAAATAGGTAGCCATGCTGTCTGGCCAGTGAAGCATCTTCATCTCCACAAATACCAGCTTCTTTCCGTTTCCAATGTCCACAGAATCCCCTGTTTTCACAACCTGGTAATTCCACTCCGGATGGTGATACTGTCCCGTAAGGGATTTCACTCCGTTGGCAGTACAGTAAATCGGAGTATTTGGTATCTTCTCCATTAAAGCTGGAAGGGAACCGCTGTGGTCCACCTCTCCATGGTTGGCAACAATAAAGTCAATTTTATTTAAATCAATTTCCTTTTCCAGATTGTCGATAAATTCTGTGGAATGAGGTTTCCATACGGTATCGATCAACACGATTTTTTCTTCCTGGATCAAATATGCATTCTGGCTGGAACCGTGGTTGATAGAGTAGTCTGCCCCGTGGAAGGATTCAAGCTCCCAATCAATAATACCGACCCAGTTGACATTGTTCTTTACAAGTTTTTTCATCTTAATGTCCTCCTTCATATTTTGAAAATAACAGTGAGTTTTCTGTGAAGATATGGTTGTAAATATCTTTGATCAGCTCATGAAGCTTTTGAAACAGCATGTGATAGGAGGTACAGCCTCCAGCCGGAACCGTTAAGTCATTGGTGCAGGCAATGATATCTTTGATCAGGTTTCCGGCTGCATCGTGTTCATCTTCCAGTTCTTTTACATACCCTCCATCGCTTTTCTGGTTATAGCTCTGTTTCATATATGGAAAGACAAGCTTTTCTTCCTTGGCAAAATGCTCTTCCAGTTCCTTCTTTAAATCAGAGAAAAGTCCGTGAAGGGGTATCAGCTGATCCTTATGATGGGCATAATGAGCCAGAAGCACCTTATTTGCAAGGGCATCAATTTCTGAAAGAAGGGTCCGCTCTTTTCCGTGATAGGTATCAATGATGTAATCAATAAGTACCGGAACTTCCATTTTCATAAGACGGTCAACGTCTAAAACTTCTGTGGAAGCAGGTTCTTTTGTCTGTTTTTCAAGTTTTTTATTTAATACATCTATAAAGCTTTTGGAATCAATGGAAAGCTGTTTTAATGCATCTTCCAGTGAATCATTGCCTCCGCAGCAATAATCAATGTGAAAGTCATTAAAAATATCAACGGCCCTGGGATAAGCTTTTACGATTTCGTTTAATTTCATTTTATTTGTAATCATCTATATCCTCCCTTTCGAGTTCATAACTGTTTCGGTAAGGTTAGTATAGCCCGGCAGGAGAAAGAAAAATGTGATTTAAATCATTATTTGAAACTTTTCGAAATTTATTTTGTTTTATGGCTAAATATCGTTTTCAAAGATATCTCTTAACAAATCTTTGTTTAAAATCCGCACCTTTCGGTTTCCTTCCAGAGCTATGGCTCCGTCATTGCGAAGCTCTCCCATCTTTCGGCTGATGGTTTCCCGACGGACGTTGATATAGGCTGCAATGTCTTCTCTGGTCAGTTCAATGGTGTCTTTGTTGATCCGGCTGCTTCGGAACAGAATAAATCCTGCGATCCTTGCCTTGGCATCGTTTACGGATAATAATTGAACCAGTTCGTTGGCAAGGGAAAGCTTATTGCCGATCACATTTAACAGCTTGATCCCGATCTCCGGTCTTTTTAAGATCATATTTTGAATATCCTTTAGGAAAATCAAGCAGACACCGCTTTCTCCCATGGAAACGGCGTTTGCTTCCAGTGTTTTTCCTCCGAATATATTCTGCTCTCCGTAGAAATCTCCTTCATCAAGAATATCAAGAACATACTCTTTTCCTTCCAGGGAATAGCGATTGATTTTGATCTTGCCGTAACGGATGACCATAATTTTATCTGCCGGATCCTTTTCATGAAAGACGGTATCCCCTTTCTGGAAATCCAGATGCTGTGCTTTTGATATCAGTTCCTTTTGCTCATCAAAGGAAAGGGATTCAAAAAGTGAGATACGGGAAGTACATAGTTGGTTGCAGCAGCTGCATTGATGTGCCATAGGGCTCCTTTCCAGGCATTTGTATCCTTTTTGTTTCTTTTTAACTGAATCATATATCACACCAGATGAGAATTGCAATCATTTTATTTTAATTTGTTGTTTTATTGATTGGGGGTTGACTTTTCATCAGCCATTTGAATGATAATCTGGAAAAGTGATCAGTATGAAGACGTACAAAAATACACAACACACATATTAAAAATATAGAATCCAAATAAAAGAATAGCGGAGAGGACATAAAAAAATTGATTTTTAATATTACTTGTAATATAATTAGTATTTAGCTTAGAAATTTATGGAGTAGAAAAAGGAGACAAGAAACCGATGAAGAAGATTCTTGATTTAATTACGGCAGAGATGAAGACAGCTTTTGCAGATTGCGGATACGATGAAATTTATGCAAAGGTGACTTTATCCAACCGTCCGGATCTTTGCGAGTACCAGTGCAACGGAGCCATGGCGGCAGCCAAAGCTTATAAAAAGAAACCGTTTGATATCGCATCGGAAGTGGTGTCAAAACTTTTAGCAAGTCACGCTTTTGAAACGGTGGAAGCGGTGATGCCTGGATTTATTAACTTAAAGATCAATGCCGGTTATCTGGCAGAATATATGAACAAGATGGCAGGCGAGGACCAGTGCGGCTGTGAAAAAACAGATGAGCCTATGACCATTGTGGTAGATTACGGCGGTGCCAATGTGGCAAAGCCACTTCATGTGGGTCACCTGCGTTCTGCTGTTATTGGAGAAAGCATTAAGCGCATGGGCCGTTTTCTGGGACATAACATCATCGGTGATGTACATCTGGGTGACTGGGGGCTTCAGATGGGCCTGATTATAGAAGAATTAAGAGACAGAAAACCGGAACTTCCCTACTTTGATGAATCATTTGAAGGTGAATATCCAAAAGATGCCCCATTTACCATCACAGAGTTAGAAGAGATTTATCCTGCAGCCAGTTTAAAATCCAAAGAGGACGAATCATTCAGTAAGAGAGCCCACGAAGCAACCTTAAAGCTGCAGAATGGATATGCTCCCTATCGTGCTATCTGGCGGCATATTATTCATGTTTCCGTGGCTGATTTAAAGATGAATTACGGCAGCCTCAATGTTACCTTTGATTTATGGAAGGGCGAAAGCGATGCGGAAGCCTATATTCCCCAGGTGATTGAAGAACTGACTGAAAAAGGACTTGCCTACGTAAGTCAGGGTGCCCTTGTAGTTGATGTGGCTATGGATGGGGATTCTAAGGAACTGCCTCCATGCATTATCAGAAAGTCTGACGGAGCAGCGTTATACTCCACCTCTGATCTTGGCACTATCATTGAACGGGAGAAGGAGATAAAGCCGGACTGGTATATTTATGTAACAGACAAACGTCAGGAACTTCATTTTACCCAGGTGTTCCGTGTTGCAAAAAAAGCAGGTTTTGTTCATGCCGATAAAAAGATGTCTCATCTTGCCTTTGGTACCATGAACGGCAAAGACGGAAAGCCATTTAAGACAAGAGACGGCGGAGTACTGCGTCTGGAAACTCTGGTTTCCGATATCAGTCAGGCTGCCTATGAAAAGATTATGGAGAACCGTTCAGTTTCCGAGGAAGAAGCCAGAGAGACTTCAAAAATCGTGGGCATGGCAGCTTTAAAATACGGGGATTTATCCAATCAGGCTGCAAAGGATTATATCTTTGATATGGACCGGTTCGTATCCTTTGAAGGAAATACAGGTCCTTACATCCTCTATACCATTGTGCGTATCGAATCCATTCTGGCAAAGTACCAGACTTTGGACGATAAGTACCAGGGAGAGGAAAGGATTCTTCCCGCCGCCTCAGAGGCAGAAAAAGATTTAATGCTCCAGCTGTCCAGATACAATGAAGTGGCAGAAAGCTCTTTCCTGGAGCTGGCTCCTCATAAAATATGCCAGTATGTCTATGAATTAGCCAATTCATTTAATCGCTTCTATCATGATACAAAGATCATTTCAGAAGAGAATAAAGAACAGCAGGCCTCATGGATCTCTCTGATTCGTCTGGCAAAGGATGTGCTGAATGGCTGCATTGGAGTGCTTGGTATTGAAGCACCGGAACGTATGTAAATGAAACGGATGTGAGGGGATATGAAAGTATCACAGATAACTGCCAATGCTTTTTGGAAGGGTGAAACCGGAGTCAATGCATTGGTGGAAGATCAGGGAAAAGAATATAAAGCAAGTCTTCATATCAAGGGTAGTCAGGTGTTTGACTACTCTTGTTCCTGCGCTCAGGGGAATTCCTACCGTGGGATGTGCCCTCACTGTCAGGCTCTTTTTAAGGCTTATGAAGAACAGGAATCAGGGAATCAGGGAAAGCCGGTTACCACTTCTGCCCAGGCGAGAGCCATGATCCGGGAGTATACCAACGGGGAAGTTGCCAGAATTATGAGTGAGGGACAGGAAGAACAGATTTCCCTTCTGGTATCCGTTTTAGTTAACCGCAGAGAGGTGAAACTGGAAGTAAAGCTTGGCAGAGACCGCCTTTATCTGGTTAAGGATTTGGCGGCGTTTGCAGATGCCATGGATCATGGAACTTATGTGGAATATGGCAAAAATCTTGCCTTTTATCATAACCGCTCTGTCTTTGTAAAGGAGAGCCGTCCACTTCTGGACTTTTTGCTGGAATCCATTAATGGATATTGCGAACAGTATGAGCAGATGCAGAAAAGCTCCTTTTCTGCACGTCCGGTCATGCGTTATTTAAACTTAAGTAAGACGGCAAGAGACCGGTTCTTTGTAATTATGAAAGGCACGACGCTGGAATTTGAGGATCACAGGGGGGAGAAAAGACAGCTGAAGATCTCAGGGCGTAATCCGGACCTGACTGTGACGGCGGCTCGTGAGGGCAGAGATGGAGTCCGTATATCCATAGACAAGAAACTCCTGGTTGTGAAGGGAGAAAACCGTCTGTACCTTGGAGATTTAAAAAATCTGTCTTGTTGTGACCAGCCTTGCAGTGAGACCCTTGGTGTTTTTTTAGACCAGATGATGAGCGGTTATGGCATGGAGTGTGAAACCGTAATTAATAACAAGGATATGCCTCTTTTTTATGAACGGGTATTAAAAAGGATTGCTTCTTACTGCACCATTGATTCGGGCAGTCTTGATCTGGAGTCTTTTAAACCGGAGGAACTTAGAGCCAGGTTTGATTTTGACAGCGATAGTCCCAGCAAGCTGATTTTACGTCCCACCCTTTCTTATGGCAGCTATTCCTTTCAGCCCGTTGAAGATGAAAAACTGCCCCGAACCGTCTGCAGAGATGTTCCGGGGGAATTTCGAATCAGCCAGATGATCACAAAGTATTTTAAATACAGGGAATATGAATCAGATTATCCAGCAATCAAGGATGATGAGGAAGCAGTATACCGTCTTCTTACAGAAGGAATCAAAGAATTCATGGCGATAGGAGAGGTTTATTTTTCTGAGTCATTTAAAAAACTGAAAGTGCTTCCGCCCCCTAAAATTTCTGTGGGTGTAAAAAGTACAGGAAACTGGCTTGAGCTGAATGTGGATGCTGGTGAACTAACCGGTCAGGATTTCGCCAGGCTTTTATCCGAATACAGCAGAAAAAAGAAGTACTACCGGCTAAGAAGCGGGGAATTCGTTAATCTTGAGGATAATGGTCTCATTACTATCGCAAAGCTTGTTGAGGGACTGGGCCTGAATCCAGGTGAGCTGGAGAATAAAAATTTCCGCCTGCCCAAATACAGGGCTCTATATCTGGATGGTCTTTTTAAAGAAGAAAGCGGCATAACATTATACAGGGACCAGCTGTACAAAGCAGTGGTGCGGGGGATGAAGTCTGTAGAGGACAGCGATTTTGAGATACCGGATTCTCTTAAATCTGTGCTCAGAGGATACCAAAAGACGGGATACCGTTGGCTTAAGACTCTGGACAAATATGGATTCGGTGGAATACTGGCTGATGATATGGGACTGGGAAAGACCATTCAGGTCATAGCATTAATCCTTGATGAAGCCCAGAAAAATCCCGATTCCGGCTTTCTGGTTGTCTGTCCTGCTTCTCTTGTCTATAACTGGGAAAATGAGATCCATCTCTTTGCACCGTCGTTACGGGTAATAACTGTTACTGGTACCGCACCAGAGAGAGAAGAACAGTTAGAGAATTTAGAGAAGGGAACAGTGGTTGTCACTTCCTACGATCTGCTGAAACGAGATATAGACCTTTATGAAGGAATCACTTTCCGGTTCCAGATCATCGATGAGGCCCAGTACATCAAGAATGCATCTACCCAGAGTGCAAAGGCCGTAAAAACAGTGGATGCCGTGTGCAGGTTTGCCTTGACCGGTACCCCCATCGAAAACCGCCTCTCTGAGCTTTGGAGTATCTTTGATTTCCTGATGCCTGGTTTCCTTTTCCATTACCAGAAGTTTAAAAAAGAGTATGAAATGCCCATTGTAAAGAACCAGGAGCAATGGGTACTGGAAAGCCTTCACCGCCTGATCGGTCCTTTTATTTTACGAAGACTGAAAAAAGACGTATTAAAAGAGCTGCCTGACAAGCTGGAAACTGTGGTATACTCTGCTTTTGACAGAGAGCAAAAGGATTTATATACAGCCAACGCCTACCGTTTAAAGACAGAACTGGAAAGCAGGGAAGGCAGAAGCGGAAGAGATAACATACAGATACTGGCAGAGCTGACTCGGCTGCGTCAGATTTGCTGTGATCCCCATTTATGCTATGATAATTACAGAGGAGATTCGGCAAAACTGGAAACCTGCGTTGATTTAGTTAAGAATGGTGTGGAAGGAGGACATAAGATCCTTTTATTTTCCCAGTTTACATCCATGCTTGAGATCATCGAAAAAAGACTTAAGGGAGAAGGGATTTCCTGCTATATGCTCACAGGGGGCACGCCCAAGGAAGAACGGATTCATATGGTTAATTCCTTTAAAAATGATGAGATTCCCCTGTTTCTTATTTCCTTAAAAGCAGGTGGAACCGGCCTTAATTTAACCGCTGCAGATATGGTCATTCACTTTGATCCATGGTGGAACGTAGCGGCTCAGAATCAGGCCACAGACCGGGCTCACAGAATCGGTCAGGACAAACAGGTGACGGTATTTAAACTGATTACAAAAGGAACAATTGAAGAAAATATTTTAAAACTGCAGGAATCCAAACGGGATCTGGCAGAGCAGATTATAACAGAGGGTACAGTTTCCTTAAGCAATCTGACAAAAGAAGATTTGCTGGGGCTGCTGGATTAAAGAAAGGACAGGGTGAGTCATGAAAGTATTACTGTTAAATGGAAGTCCTCATAAAGAGGGCTGTACCAATCGGGCCTTACTTGAAGTGGAAGGGGCTTTGCATGCAGAGGGTATTCACACAGAATTGGTTCATCTGGGTAATAAAGCCATTCACGGCTGTATCGCATGCGGAACATGTATGAAAATTGGCGCCTGTGTATTTGAGGATGATCCAGTCAATGAGTTTATTGAAAAGATGAAGAAGGCGGATGGACTTATCGTAGGCTCACCGGTTTATTACGCATCTGCCAATGGAGCTCTATTTTCCTTCCTTGACCGTCTCTTTTACGCAGGGGGAAGAGAGTTTGCTTACAAGCCGGGAGCAGCCATCGCCTCTGCCAGAAGAGCGGGCACGACTGCAACCCTTGATGCCTTAAATAAGTATTTTACCATTGCCCAGATGCCTTTGGTTTCCTCTTCCTATTGGAATATGGTACATGGAAGAACTCCTGAGGAAGTAGAACAGGATTTAGAAGGTCTTTATACAATGAGAACACTGGGAAAAAATATGGCATGGCTTTTAAAATGCATTGAGGCTGGAAAGTCAGCAGGAATCAGTCTTCCGGAGAAAGAGGAGAAGGTCTGGACTAATTTTATCCGTTAAAATTCCAAAAATCTCCTTTACATTTCTTCTGGGTGGTGTATAATAAAAAAGCACTATATGTAGTGCGAAGAGAGAAAAATACACAAAATATTGAATAGGTTAGGGTGACAGGAATGATAAAAGTACAAAAGCGCGACGGCAGAATCGTGGATTATGACAGAGATAAGATCATCAAGGCGATACTCAAAGCGAATGCTGAGGTGGAGTTTGCTGAGCAGGCTGGCGAAGACATGATAGATGCCATTTTAGATGATGTGGAAAGCCGTTCAGAAGATGTAATGAATGTGGAAACCATTCAGGACATGATCGAAAGCGGTCTTGTAAACAACAATAAATATACATTATCTAAAAAGTATATCATTTACCGTTACCAAAGAGCATTGTTACGTAAGGCTAATACAACGGATGAATCAATTTTAAAACTGATTAAGAACGAGAATAAAGAACTGGCTGAGGAAAACTCCAACAAGAATACCATTCTTGCATCGACTCAGAGAGATTACATTGCAGGAGAAGTGTCCAGAGATTTAACAAAGAGAATGCTTCTGCCGGAACGGATTTCTCTTGCCCATGAACAGGGCTCCATTCATTTTCATGATGCCGATTATTTCGTTCAGCCGATTTTTAACTGCTGTCTGATCAACATTGGTGATATGTTAGACCACGGCACTGTAATGAATGAAAAGATGATTGAAAGCCCCAAGAGCTTTCAGGTGGCCTGTACCGTCATGACCCAGATTATTGCGGCTGTTGCCAGCAATCAGTACGGAGGTCAGTCTGTAGATATCCGTCACCTGGGAAAATATCTGCGGAAAAGCAGCAATAAATTCCACAAACAGATCAAAGAAGAATTTGGTGATTCCGTATCAGAAGAGATGATAGAGAAGATGGCTTCCATTCGTTTAAGGGATGAACTGAAGTCTGGCGTTCAGACGATTCAGTATCAGATCAATACACTGATGACCACCAATGGCCAGGCACCTTTTGTGACGCTGTTTTTATGTCTGGATGATCAGGATGAATATATTAATGAAAATGCCATGATTGTGGAAGAAGTTCTTCGCCAGAGACTGGAAGGTATTAAGAATGAATCCGGTGTCTATGTAACGCCGGCATTTCCAAAGCTGATTTATGTTCTTGACGAGAACAACTGCTTAAAGGGCGGAAGATATGATTATATCACAAAGCTTGCAGTACAGTGCTCCTCCAAGCGCATGTATCCGGATTATATTTCTGCGAAGAAGATGCGGGAATACTATGAAGGCAATGTATTCAGCTGTATGGGCTGCCGCAGCTTCCTTTCTCCCTGGAAGGATGAGAACGGAAACTATAAGTTTGAAGGCAGATTTAATCAGGGTGTGGTAAGCTTAAACCTTCCCCAGATTGGAATCATAGCAAAGGGAGATGAGGAGACCTTCTGGAACCTCTTAGAGGAACGGTTAAGTCTTTGCTATGAAGCGCTGATGTACAGACACAAATCACTGGAGGGAACCGTATCTGATGTAAGCCCCATTCACTGGCAGTACGGAGCCATTGCAAGGCTGAAAAAAGGAGAGACCATCGATGCTCTGCTTCATGGCGGGTATTCCACGATTTCTCTTGGATATATTGGTTTGTATGAGACCACAAGGCTTATGAAGGGGCTCAGCCACACCACACCAGAGGGTGAGGAGTTTGCCCTTCGCATTATGAACCATATGCGTGAGACGGTTGACAGATGGAAAGAGGAGACAGGTCTTGGTTTCGGCCTTTACGGAACTCCGGCAGAATCTCTTTGCTACCGTTTTGCCAAGATTGACAGAGAACGTTTTGGCAGTATTCCTGATGTGACGGATAAGGGTTATTATACCAACTCCTATCATGTAGACGTAAGAGAGCATATCGATGCTTTTACGAAATTTAATTTTGAAAGCCAGTTCCAGAAGATTTCTTCCGGCGGTGCTATTTCCTATGTGGAAGTTCCCAACATGCGTCACAATTTAGAAGCCATGGAAGATGTGGTTAAGTTTATCTATGATAACATTCAGTATGCTGAATTTAATACCAAGTCAGATTATTGCCAGGTATGCGGTTATGACGGAGAGATTATTATTAATGATGATATGGAATGGGAATGCCCTCAGTGCCACAATAAAGATAAAAACCGCATGAACGTAACAAGAAGAACCTGCGGTTATTTAGGAGAAAATTTCTGGAACACAGGAAAGACGAAAGAAATTAAATCCCGAGTACTGCATCTGTAGGAGGCCGCCATGTACTATGCGACAATAAAACCCACCGATGTTGCCAATGGACCTGGCGTGAGGGTGTCCTTGTTTGTCAGTGGGTGTACTCATTACTGTAAGGGCTGTTTTAATGCAGAAGCATGGGATTTCCACTATGGAACAGAGTATACAAAAGAAACCAGCGAACAGATTATCCGTAATTTAGATCACAGCTATATAGCAGGGCTCACCCTTTTGGGAGGGGAGCCCATGCATCCGGATAACCAGGCTGAAGTTCTGAAACTGGTAGAAGAAGTACGCCGCCGGTTCCCTGATAAAACCATCTGGTGCTATACAGGATATGATTTTAAGACGGATATTTTAGGAGATATGGTTAAAAATATTCCACAGACCCGTCCAATATTAAACTGCCTGGATGTGTTGGTAGATGGTAAGTTTGTGGAAGAAAAAAAGGACTTGAAACTTCGCTTTAAAGGATCCTCCAACCAGAGGATTATAAAGGTCCCGGATTCACTGGCTCATCAGGAAGTCATATTGTGGAAATAAAAAAACAGGGTGCCATCAATGTCGTAAGGACAGCGGATGCACCCTGTTTTTGACCGTTATCAGTCCACTTCTGGCTGGAAAACACTGGCTGTAAGATTGTACTCAAGGCAGACTCTGCGGATTTCGATGATGCCAATGATAAGAGCAAATAATCCGGTGCAGATATTGCTGACGGCCATGACTACACCAACGCTGGAGCTTCCCATTTTTGTAAAGTTTTGCAGATACCACAGAACCGGAATACGGAATACGAATACACGGCAAAAATTAATGGTCAGTGTAATTTTTGTCCGGCCAAATCCGTACAGCAGTGCAAGAACGGATGCATTAATACCCAGAGGGATGGCCCCATAGGCTTCAAACCGGTAAATCGCTGCAATCAAATCTGCAAATTCTCTGTTGTCACCTGCAAAAAGCCTGCTGATCTGCCCCAAAAAAATCAGGGATAATGACATAAGAACAGCTCCAAGAATCACATTAATCACAAGAATACAGCCAAATGCTTTCAGGGCACGTTCTGGCTTTCCAGCCCCCATATTCTGACTGATAATGGCAGAACCGCCCTCCTGAAATCCGTTTTGAGGCATGGTTGTGATTCCGCCGATGTTATTGGAGATCCCAAGAGCTCCCACAGTCAGTGCACTGTAAATCGTACTCATGGAATTAATGACAACTTTTCCAAAAGAAAAGGCGATTTTCTCTATAATAACCGGTATGGACAATGTGAGCATGGGTACAATCACTGCAGATTTTAAATGGATGCTATGAATGGAAAATCCAAATGCATTGTCTTTCTGGTTCAGATTTTTAATTGCAGCTGCCATAATAAAAATCTGTGAAATAATGGTTGCGACGGAGATCATATTGATTCCTGCTCCCATTACATAGACGAAAAAAGCAGTGAAAGAAAGTTTGATAAAAATGACTCCCATATTTAAGTTTAAGATTCTGCGGGAATTTCCTCTGGCTCGTTCAATGGCGATATAGACGTTGTTAAAAAAGCTGATGACCATACCGATCAGCTCCAAACGGAAGTACTGGGTGCCTTCTGCAATAAAGCTTTCCGGGGTTTTCGCAAGTCTGAGAAACTGGGGAGCAGCAGGCATCAAAACAAGAAGAATGACTGCTCCTAATATGCCGCACATGGCAAAGAGACTGCTGACTCTTTTTTTTACCAGGTTAAAATCTCCTGCGCCGTAAGCTTCACTGATTTTTATACTGGATCCGATGGCAAGACCACCGCCCAGAGCAGAAAGTGTTAAGCCGATCTGGGAAAGATAGGCAACTGCGGAAACAGAAGTTGCGCCGATATGGGCAGCCATCATGGAATCAAATATTTTAAAAAGCTGGTTTAAGCTTTGATAAAGGGCCAGCGGTGTTCCTACATAGAGAACCACCCTCCACATGTTGGCATGAAGTGCAAAATTACGGAATTTTTCATCCTTTGCAGACAATGTTGCTTTCTCTGACATGGTATATCTCCTCTTCTGTTCAATCATTTTTACGCTCTATTAGCATAAGGCAAAGAAAAAATAAAATCTACTAATTTTATGATATATTTAGTCAAAACTACAGATTTTTTGTTCACTTTCGGCTGCTCTTTGTTTTCAAGCATAAAAAGATGTGATATAGTAAGCTTTGGAAAGGCAGGTGATGGAACATGTTCCTGAATAAATTGGAAGGACAGATGTCGGAAGCTGTGTCAACGGGAATCATACTTACGTTGTCCGGCGGCTTGCAGGATGCATATACCTACTTTTACAGGGGAAAGGTATTTGCCAATGCCCAGACAGGTAATATTATTATTTTTGCCCACAATATTATGAATGGGAGCTGGCGGACCGCGTTTCGCTATCTGATGCCAATACTGGCGTTTGTTGCAGGAATCTATGTTTCTGAGGTGATCAGAGGAAAATACAAAGACAGTAAGAGGATACACTGGCGGCAGATAGTCGTGGTTGCGGAGGTGGTGCTTTTACTTCTGGTGGGATTTTTGCCAAACACCCTGGATCTGGCAGCCAATGCCATTGTATCCTTTGTCTGTGCCATGCAGGTAGAGGCGTTTCGAAAGATGAAGGGCAGTGCCTTTGCCAGTACCATGTGTATCGGCAATTTAAGAAGTGCGACTGAGATGCTCTACCGGTACCGTCAGACCAGAGACAGGGAGAATCTTGAAAAGTGTCTCCGTTATTATGGTGTGATCCTGTTTTTTGCCGTGGGAGCTGGGGCAGGCAGCTTTCTGGTACCTTTATTTGCAGAAAAAACCATTTGGTTTTCCTGTATACTTTTAATTTTTGCATTTGGTATTATGTTTGTGAAAGAGAATCATGAAACAGTTGAAGCAGGTGAAACAGACAGGAGGTAAATAGATATGGAATACAGAAAATTTGAACATACATTTGTAATACGGCTGGATCTGGGAGATGAGATTTTGACCAGTCTGACCCAGCTTTGTAAAAAGGAAGGGATCAGGCTGGCATCGGTTACCGGTCTGGGCGCTGCCGGCACCATTCAGCTTGGAGTTTATGACACGGAAAAGAAACAGTATTACAGCCATGAGTATAAGGGACTTTATGAGATTGCATCTCTTATGGGCAGCATTACAGAAAAAGACGGAGAGCCTTATCTGCATCTTCATATGGTGATTGGAAATCCTCACAATGGAGAATGCCACAGCGGTCATCTGGGACGTGCAGTCATTAGCGCGACAGGAGAGATCATCGTTACGGAAATTCCCGGCAGCGTTGGCAGAAGAGCGGATGAGACTGTGGGATTAAATTTATTTGAATTTGTGAATGAGGATTAATAACCCCAATATTCCCCGGCCAATCGGATGAAATACTTAGATGCCCTGGTTAAGTAGCTGTTTTTCCGGTAAACGGCCACTACATCCCATACGGGGTGGGAGGGGAGTGAAAAGCATGCAATTCCTTCCGGCTTCGACCGTAAATAGGACATGGGAATCAGCCCGCAGCAAAGGCCGGCCTGAATCATGGTGATAATTGCACTGGTGCTGGAAGTCTCAAACAATACGTTGGGGATAAAACCTGCTTCCTGAAAGATCCGGTCTATGAGATAACGGATGGTGGATTCCTGATACATGAGAACGAAGGGGTCTTCTGCCAGAAGTTTGATATCCAGTTCGGGATAAACCTCTTCGCTGTTTTCTTCCAGACTGCTTAAGGGGTGTTTTTTGGGAAGAGCAAGAAGAATTTCTTCTTTTCCCAATTCTATATATTCATCACCGGTTCGCTGGCTGGGGCATAAAGTCTGAAATCCAATATCCAGTTCTCCTCTTACAATCAGCTCCTGCTGGTCTTTCACACTGCGTTCCACAGGAATGATATGGATGCCGGGGAACGTTTGGTGAAATTTGGGATACACCGCGGAAAACATGGCGATTCCTCTCCCTGGTGTAAGCCCTACTGAGAGAGTGCCCTCTTTATCTGATACCATATCGCCGATCATACGGTAGGTCTCCTGCTTAATCAGGAGCATCTTTCTGGCATTTTCAAGATAAATTTCTCCAGCCTGAGTGGGCCGCCAATTGGTCCGTGATCGGTGAAAAAGCTGAGTGCCAAGCTCTTTTTCCAGGCGAAGAAGCTGCTGGTTTAGGGCCGGTTGGGTGAGAAAAAGCTTTTCTGCCGCTTTTGTAATGTTGTTTTCTTCTGCAATTTTTAATATATATTCAATCTGTTTGGTATCCAAGTATATACCCCCTATATCAATGTTGTATTGTCAGTATAGACTATTTCCCCAAAAAGCACAACGATTACTCAAAGAAAAAATTAGAGAATTCTTAAAAGTATTAATTTTACAAAAGCATACTGTGTAATTAAAATAAAAATAAGCAGAAACAATCTGTTTTTTGTGTAATATTACAATGGAAAGGATCAGTAAGGAATGAGTAAACCGCTGTTTGTTAAAATGAAAGAAGAAGATAATGTGGCGATTGCAGTTGATGATATTAAAGCAGGCCAGGAGATTATGCCAGGTGTGGTTGCCAGACATGAGATTCCCCAGGCCCATAAGATTGCGATTTTGGACATTGAAAAGGGCGGGCCTGTCATCCGTTATGGCGTCGTATTAGGATATGCATCAGAGCCGATTAAAAAGGGAGACTGGATTAATGAATATATGCTGGAGCTTCCTGAACCGCCAGACGTGGATCATATGGTGTTTTCAACTAATTTGGTAACAGATCTGCCAGAGCCGCCTGTTACTACATGGCAAGGGTATGTAAATCCATGGGGAGGTCCGGGAGGAACCCGTAACATTCTGGGAATCAGTACAACGGTTCAGTGTGTAACTGGTGTTTTAAATGTAGCAGTGGAGCGTATGAAACGGGAACTACTTCATAAATATCCCAATGTGGATGATATTGTACCCATCAATCATGCCTATGGCTGCGGAGTTGCCATCAATGCGCCGGAGGCAAAGGTTCCAATACGCGCCCTTCGGAATTTATCCAAACACCCGAATTTTGGCGGACAGCTGATGGTGGTAGCATTAGGCTGTGAAAAGTTTACAGTAGAGATGCTTTGCGATTCTGCTGATATTAACCCGGAAAATGTGATTATTCTTCAGGAAAAAGAGGGCTTTGAAGATATGATTACATCCCTGATGGAAATGGCAGAAAAAAAGCTTCAGATATTAAATGAAAGAAAACGGGTGACACTTCCCCTTTCTGATTTGCTCATTGGAATGCAGTGCGGCGGAAGTGATGCATTTTCCGGTGTTACAGCCAATCCGGCAGCAGGATATGCTTCCGATATGCTGGTGAAAGGCGGAGCAACTGTCCTGTTCTCCGAAGTGACTGAGGTAAGAGACGGAGTCTATCTGCTGGCGGAGCGGTGCATCAATGAAGAGGTCGGAAAGAAACTTGCTAGTGAGATGAAATGGTATGACCATTATCTCCAGGAAGGTGAGGTAGATCGCAGTGCAAATCCCACTCCGGGAAATAAAAAGGGAGGGCTTGCAAATATCGTGGAAAAAGCCATGGGCTCCATTGCAAAATCAGGAACTTCTCCCATTGTGGAAGTACTTTCGCCTGCTGAGAAGCCCAGCAAAAAGGGGTTAATCTATGCCGCAACGCCGGCAAGTGATATTGTCTGCGGTCCCTGTCAGCTGGCAAGCGGAATCGGGCTCCAGGTATTCATGACGGGGAGAGGGACTCCTTACGGCCTGGCGATTGCACCTGTGATCAAGGTCTGCTCCAGAAACGATATGAAGGCCCAGTGGCAGGATTTAATTGATATCAATGCAGGCACCATTGCATCAGGAGACTCCACCATTGAAGAAATTGGAACCCAGTTGTTTCATGAGATCGTTGATGTGGCCAGCGGCCGTAAGCAGACCTGGGCTGAAAAATACCGTCTCCACAATGATTTGTGTATTTTTAATCCAGCACCAATCACCTGATAAGATTTTCATCAGCAATATTCACAAAAAGCTCCTGCTGTGATAAAATAGAAATCAAATATACATGACAGGAGCGGAACATGGCTGATTATCCCAACAAGAGTGAGAAGACAAAATACCGGCTTGCTGATTCCATCAAAGACTGCATGAAAACCAGACCGGTGGATAAAATCACGGTTCAGAATATTGTAGACGGCTGTCAGATGACCAGGCAGACATTCTATCGGAATTTTAAAGATAAGTATGATTTGATTAACTGGTATTTTGACAAACTGGTGCTGGAATCCTTTGCCCAGATCGGAGTGGACAAGACTGTCTGCCAGAGTCTGAATGAGAAGTTTCAGTTTATTCAGACGGAATCGGTATTCTTTACCGGAGCATTTCGTTCCGATGATTATAATTCATTAAAAGAACATGATTTTGAACTGATCATGGGTTTTTATACAGATTTACTGATTTATAGAAGGAAGGAACCTTTATCGGATGAGATTTTATTTCTATTGGAGATGTATTGCCGCGGATCTGTGTATATGACTGTTAAATGGGTTCTTTCCGGAATGCCTCAGGCACCAGCGGAGATGGCAAAAAGTCTTGTAGAAGCGATGCCTCCCAAACTGTTTGCAGTTTTTGAAGAAGCCAGACTGGTTTAGCATATGGTACTTATGCACATAATTGAAGTTACAGTTTAAAGCTGATGTAACATTTGTTACAAAAGCATAAAACTGTAACTTTATTTTTTTAGGTATGGTTGTTAAAATTATAACAGCATGAAACGGCTTCCTTCTATGGAAGAAAAGAAAAGGAGAGATTACCATGGCAAACAGAATTATTTTAAATGAAACATCTTATCACGGCGCAGGTGCGATTCACGAGATCCCTGGTGAAGTGGCAAAAAGAGGGTTTAAAAAAGCATTTGTCGCATCGGATCCTGATTTAATTAAATTCCAGGTCACATCAAAGGTGACAAAGATACTGGAGGAAAACGGTTTGGAATATGAAATTTATTCTGATATCAAACCAAACCCCACAATTGAGAATGTCCAGACCGGAGTAAAAGCATATAAGAAATCCGGCGCTGATTATATTATCGCCATTGGTGGCGGATCTTCCATGGATACCTCCAAAGCAATCGGTATTATCATTGCAAATCCGGAATATGAAGATGTAAGAAGTTTAGAAGGTGTTGCACCCACTAAGAATCCCTCTGTACCGATTATTGCAGTGCCCACCACAGCTGGTACGGCAGCTGAAGTAACCATCAACTATGTAATTACTGATGTGGAGAAAAAACGTAAATTTGTATGTGTTGATCCTCATGACATTCCTGTTGTTGCTATTGTAGATCCGGACATGATGGCCAGCATGCCAAAAGGCCTGACTGCAGCTACCGGTATGGATGCACTCACCCATGCAATAGAAGGTTATATCACAAAAGGAGCCAATCCCATTACAGATATGTTTAATTTAAAAGCAGTGGAGCTGATTGGGAAAAGCTTAAGAGGTGCTGTTGATAATACCCCGGAAGGCAGAGAGGGTATGGCATTGGGACAATATATTACTGGTATGGGATTTTCAAACTGCGGCCTTGGAATTGTACATTCTATGGCTCATGCACTGGGTGCCGTCTATGATACTCCTCACGGAGTGGCCAATGCAATTCTCCTTCCTGTAATTATGGAGTTTAATGCAGAAGCAACGGGAGAGAAGTATCGTGATATAGCGAAAGCCATGGGAGTGGAAGGAACGGAATTAATGAGTCAGGAAGAATACAGAAAAGCAGCTGTTGCAGCTGTTAAAAAGCTTTCCGAGGATGTAGGAATCCCTGCTGATTTAGCCAGCATTGCAAAAGAGGAAGATATTCAGTTCCTTGCTGAATCTGCAGCCGCAGATGCCTGTGCTCCTGGTAATCCAAAAGAAGCCAGCCTGGAAGAAATTATACGGTTATACCAATCCCTCATGTAGATTTTAATGTTTATTGTGGGGCCGTTGCAAAAATAGATGAGTAATCTATTGGAGCAATGGCTCCACTTTTTTAGAAGCTATTGACATTAGCTAAGCATAAAGATACTATTTAAAGAATCAGTTTTGATATCACATACATATTGTTCAGTTTTTAACTGATACTGGATTATAGATCAGATTACCGAAAAAGGAGAACTAATATGGAAACATTTGATTCGAAAAGCGTTCAGGCACTGCTGAAAACGCAAAAAGATTTTTACCGCCAGGGGCATACCCATAATATTTCCTTCCGTGTAAAACAGTTGGAAAAGCTTTATTTGGCGCTGCATCGCTATGAAGATGAGATAAAAGAAGCATTATATCAAGATTTAGGCAAAGGTGAATTCGAAGCATATGTTACGGAAATAGGATTTGTATACCAAAGCATTAGGCATGTCATTCGTAACCTGCGAAAATGGGCAAAGCTTAAAGCCGTTAGAACACCCATCCACCTTCAGCCTTCCAGAAGCTATATTATAAAAGAGCCTTATGGAACTGTTCTTATTATTGGACCGTTTAATTATCCGTTCCAGCTGCTGATTGAACCCATGATTGGTGCCATTGCAGGCGGAAATTGCGTTATTTTAAAACCATCAGAGAATACCCCTCACCTTTCAGCTGCGATGGATCGTCTCATAAAAGAAACCTTTCATAAGTCATATATCAGTGTGGTGCAGGGGGACCGTGAAGAGACTTCTTTACTGATTCATGCCCCTATGGACTATATCTTCTTTACCGGCAGTGTTGGGGTTGGTAAAATTGTAATGGAGGCAGCAGCAAAGAATCTGATTCCTGTTACACTGGAATTGGGGGGCAAAAGTCCAGCCATTGTGGATCGGACCGCAAATTTGGATCTGGCTGCCAAGCGGATTATTTGGGGGAAGTTTTTAAATGCAGGTCAGACCTGCATTGCTCCTGATTATGTCTTGGCTGAGGAATCGGTGCGGGATGAATTAGTTCAGAAAATGAAATCAGCGCTGATGAAGTTCTTTGGAAAAGCTCCGATGGAAAGCAAGGATTTTGGAAGAATTGTAAACGATCGGCAGTTCGATCGGCTTGCTGCCATTCTGAAGCAGGA
This sequence comes from uncultured Paenibacillaceae bacterium, assembly GCA_963523055.1. Lineage (GTDB taxonomy): Bacteria > Bacillota > Clostridia > Lachnospirales > Lachnospiraceae > Lacrimispora. The sequence goes on from CAURBV010000015.1 coordinate 55,223, forward strand.
TCGCGCTCATATCCTGTACGGCGGAGAGTGCAGGAAGGAACTGCTGTTTATAGAACCCACATTGACAGAAGCAATTTCCTGGGATTGCGCAGCCATGCAGGATGAAATTTTCGGGCCAATTCTACCCATTATGACCTATCAGTCCCTGGGTGAAGCCATACGTATGGTACAGGACCATGAAAAACCCCTGGCTCTTTACCTCTTTACCAGGGATAAAAGCGTGGAAAAGAAGGTATTTACCCAGGTTTCCTTTGGAGGAGGATGCGTCAATGATACCATTTCACATATTGCAAATTACAACCTTCCCTTTGGAGGGGTTGGAAACTCTGGAATGGGTGCTTACCACGGCAAATACAGCTTTGATTTATTTACCCATGCAAAAAGTATTATGAGAAAGAGTGATCGTCTGGAAACTGGACTTACCTTTCCGCCCTATCATAACAAGCTGAATCTGATTAAGAAGATTTTAAAGTAAATTTAAATTATATGAAAAGAGGGTGTCACTCCATCACTATATATTAGTGATTTTGTGGTACCCTCGTTTTGTTTGCACATGAATGGCAGAAACAATAGAACCTGTGAGGAGATTTAAAAACAGGATGCAAAATCAAAATAATCATGCTATGATTAAAAGAGTGCTTTAAAAAAGCAAAATCTATCACAAAGGGGGTGAGCAGATGGCAGACACGAAAAATGACTTCTCAAAAGGCAGTATCGTTGAAAACATAATGAAACTGGCAGTGCCCATGACATTTGCCCAGCTGATCAATGTTCTTTATAATATCATCGACAGAATTTATATAGGCAGAATCGCTGAAGATGCAACACTGGCACTGACGGGACTGGGACTCTGTCTTCCTATCATTTCCATGGTTATTGCCTTTGCTAATTTATTTGGTATGGGAGGGGCACCTCTGTGCTCCATTGAAAGAGGCAGGGGGAATAACGAAGAAGCGGAAAAAATTATGGGAAATTCCTTTTTTCTTCTTGTAATATCCGGAATCATTCTAACTGCTCTGGGACTGTTCTTTAAAAAGCCCATGCTGTATCTGTTTGGTGCCAGTGATAATACATATCCATTCGCCAATCAATACATCAGTATATACCTGATTGGCAATATTTTTGTTATGATTGGACTTGGGATGAACAGCTTTATCAATTCGCAGGGGTTTGGAACCATAGGCATGGTAACAGTTCTGGTTGGGGCGGCAGCTAATATTGTGCTGGATCCCATCTTTATTTTTGCCCTGGATATGGGAGTAAGAGGAGCTGCGCTTGCTACAATTATATCCCAGTTTCTCTCAGCACTCTGGATTGTGCTCTTCTTAAGAGGGAAAAAGACCATACTACGGCTGAAGTTTTCCACTCTCCGCTTAAAAAAACACCGGGTTCAGGCGATTACGGCTCTTGGGATGTCTGGTTTTACCATGTCCATTACCAACAGTCTGGTTCAGATCATGTACAATTCATCTCTTCAGCGCTATGGAGGTGATCTGTATGTAGGAATTATGACAGTCATTAATTCTGTCAGGGAAGTAGTATCCATGCCAGTCCATGGACTGACCAATGGGTCACAGCCGGTAATGGGCTTTAATTACGGTGCGGGTGAATACAAACGGGTGAAGCAGGCAATTAAATTTATATCAGTTGTAGCCATCGTATATACAACTGTCATGTGGGGGCTTGTCCACATCTTCCCAGAGTTTTTTATTCGGATATTCAATCAGGATGGGCAGCTTTTGGAAGCAGGAATTCCTTCCATGCGAATTTATTATTTTGGCTTCTTCCTGATGTCACTTCAGTTTGCCGGACAGTCTGTTTTTGTGGCACTTGGAAAGGCCAGACGGGCCGTGTTTTTTTCTATTTTAAGAAAAGTTGTTATTGTGGTTCCTCTCATCCTGATTCTTCCTGTTATTGTGGGAAATGGAGTAGATGGAGTTCTTATGGCAGAGCCAATTTCTAATTTAATCGGGGGAGGCGCCTGTTTTATTACCATGCTGGTTACGGTATGGCCGGAACTTAGCCAAAAGACAGACTCAGGAAAGGAACGGTAAGATGAAAACTATAACCAGAAATTATATTACCCACATGCTGTCAAAAGACAATCCTCCCTGCGGACGAATCAGGGCAGGAGAGACGGTTGCATTTGAGACATATGACTGCTTTACCAATCAGTTCCTTCCAGAAGAAGCAACCTTTGAAACGGTTGTCCGTAAGCCTGGAAATCCGGCAACTGGACCACTTTTTATAGAAGGTGCCATGCCTGGAGACATGTTAAAGATTGATATTCTGGATATTGTACTGGGACCTGTGGGAGTTGTTATGCTGGGACCGGGAAGCGGCAGTGAAAAGGAATTCTTTTCACAAAAAATATTGAAGCGGATTCCGGTAATAGACGGATTTGCCCATTACAGTGAACAACTGAAACTGCCCATAACACCAATGATCGGAGTGATTGGTGTGGCTCCAGGCGGAGATGGTGTCTCCACCATTACTCCCATGGATCACGGCGGAAATATGGACTGTACACAGATCAGAAAGGGAGTCACTCTTTACCTTCCGGTTTTTACAGAGGGAGCTCTTTTATCCCTGGGCGATTTTCATGCTATTATGGGTGACGGTGAGGTGGAAGACTGCGGTCTGGAGATAGAAGGAAAGGCGGTTCTGCGGGTTGATGTTGTGAAAAACAGAAATTGCGTTCCGTATCCTATGATTGAAACCAGCGAAAAGCTGATTACCATTGCTTCGGCAGAAGACGTAGAGGCTGCATGGAGAAAAGCGGTCAGACAGATGTATAGCTTCCTGAAAGAAAAGATCGGTCTTACTGATAAGGATGCCGGAATGCTTCTGACCATGGCAGGAGACCTGGTGATCTGCCAGACTGTGAACCCTATGAAGACGGTAAGAATGGAATTTCCCCGTTATATAACCAGAAGTTATGGATTTGATTCCATTTCGGCAGACTAAAACAGGCTGAAAATTCTTGACATCAGCAGGCTTTTGGAAGATAATGATAAACAAATTATAAAAGCTGACGATATGCCGGTATGGGAAAGGAAGAGTATAACATGCAGACTATAAGAATTGAGAGAACCGCTTGCCCGAAAGAAAAACCAGGCAAAGAAAATCCTTTGACATTTGGTACCATATTTACGGATCATATGTTTGAGGTGGATTATGAGGAAGGAAAAGGCTGGTACGATCCAAGAGTTGTGCCTTACCACAAGCTGGAACTGGAACCCTCCTCCATGGTATTCCATTACGGTCAGGAGATGTTTGAAGGATTAAAAGCCTATAAAACGGAAGAGGGAAAGATTCTGTTATTCCGTCCTGACAAGAATATTGAGAGAGCAAACAGAAGCAATAACAGACTCTGCATACCTGAGATTCCGGAAGAACTCTTTTTAGAGGCGTTAAAGACAGTTGTAAGCGTAGATCAGGACTGGATTCCCACTAAGCCTGGAACCTCTCTTTATATCAGACCCTTTGTAATTGCCACTGATCCGTTTCTTGGAGTGAGACCTTCTCATACTTATAAGTTCATGATTATTCTGTCTCCGGTAGGTGCTTATTACGCCAGCGGACTTGACCCGGTTAAGATCTGGATTGAAGATGATTATGTAAGAGCGGTAAAAGGCGGAATCGGTGAAGCAAAGACCGGCGGAAACTATGTTGCTTCTCTTGCCGCGCAGGTGAAAGCCCATGACGAAGGATACTCCCAGGTGCTGTGGCTTGACGGTGTACATCGCAAATATATTGAAGAAGTGGGCGCCATGAATATTTTCTTCAAAATCAACGGTGTTGTTATTACCCCGGAGCTTAACGGTAGCATTCTTCCCGGAGTCACAAGAGATTCTGTTTTATCCCTGTGCAGAGAATGGGGAATTAAGGTTGAAGAACGAAAGATTTCAGTAGACGAAATCGTGGCAGCAGCTAGATCCGGAGAGATGGAAGAATGCTTTGGAACTGGTACGGCGGCAGTTGTTTCACCGGTTGGCGAGCTGCGCCTGGAAGATGAGAGAATGTCAATTGGGGGAGGAAAGATCGGCGAACTCACCCAGAGATGCTACGATACGATTACCAGTATTCAGCTTGGCAGGTTAACGGGACCAGAAGGCTGGAGCGTAGAGGTAAAATAATAGATAAGAGGATGACCGGCGGGGCTTACAAGCACCGCCGGAAGTTTTGCCTGGAGACAAAAAGGAGTATTTATGGCAGCAGTACTAATGAGGGCAACAGCCTTTGTGGCAATAATTTTAATGGGCTACTTACTAAAACGGGCAGGTTTTTTTCAGGCGAAAGATTTCTATCTGATTTCCCGCGTGGTGATTAAAATCACTCTTCCGGCGGCCATCGTTTCCAATTTCAGTAAAATCACAATGGAGCGTTCCCTCCTTGGCATGTGCGTGATCGGCCTTTTGTGTAATTTTGTAACAATCGGGATTGGATATCTATCCAATATTTCCCGTTCCGGAGACAGCAAAGCATTCGCCATGCTGAATATGTCCGGCTATAATGTTGGTAACTTCACCATGCCTTTTGTACAGAGCTTTTTAAGCCCTGTAGGTTTTGCGGCAACCAGTCTTTTTGACGCAGGAAACTCCATCATGTGTACGGGTCTGACTTATTCTCTTGCAAGTATGGCAGCAGGAGCAGAAGAACAACCTTCTTTTGGCAAGGTCATGAAAAAGCTTTTTTCCTCGGTACCATTTGATTGTTATATGATCATGACAGTTTTAGGTCTTCTAAAGATCAAGCTTCCCGGTATCATAGTCAGCTTTGCGGATACTGCAGGAGCAGCCAATGCATTTCTGGCTCTTTTAATGCTTGGAATCGGATTTGAAATCCGTATGGATAAAGAAAAAATTAAAAGAATCATTGAAATACTTGGGCTGAGGTATGCCATTGCAATTACAATGGCTGTTGGTTTTTATTTTTTTGCTCCGTTTAATCTGGAGATTCGTCAGACACTTGCCATTGTAGCACTTGGCCCGGTTGCAGGCATATCGCCGGCATTCACCGCAGAACTGAAAGGTGATATTGAGATGGCAAGCGCCGTTAATTCTCTTTCTATTTTAATCAGTATTGTGGCAATTACGGCGGCGCTTCTGATCCTTTTGTAAGAAAATATTTCATGACGCTTGACAAAACGTTTTTGAGTGCTATAATTTAGGCATAGAAATGCAAATAAGAGAAAGCGGTGACAAGACCAGTATCCTGACAGGAGAGCTCAGAGAGAGGCACATACGGTGAAAGTGCCTTGCCGGAATATCAGGAGAAGACCAGCTTGGAGCGTCCCTTAATCGGGAACGGTGATTCCGTTATCATCAGTATAAGTGGTTTGAATGAGTGAATCATTCTTTCAAGTAGGGTGGAACCGCGATTTATTATGTTAGAATCGTCCCTTTCTGTATGGAAACATATGGAAAGGGGCTTTTTTTATTTGATCCATGATTTCAATAATTGGTAAAGGAGATTAGAACAATGAAGATTACGTTAAAAGATGGTTCAGTCAAAGAGTACGATCATGCAATGTCAGTCATTGATATCGCTTCTGATATCAGCGAAGGACTTGCAAGAAATGCCTGTGCAGGCGAGATAGATGGAGAGGTTGTGGATTTACGGACTACCGTGGATAAGGACTGCAGTTTAAGCATTTTAACAGTCAGTGATCCTGCGGGTCTTGCTGCTTACCGTCATACAACCAGCCATATCCTGGCTCAGGCAGTAAAGAGACTTTATCCTCAGGCAAAACTTGCCATTGGACCTTCCATCGAGAATGGATTTTATTATGATTTTGAAAATCCTTCTTTCTCCAGAGAGGATTTGGATAAAATCGAAGCTGAGATGAAAAAGATCATCAAAGAAGGAGAAACGATTGAGCGCTTTACCCTTCCAAGAGAAGAAGCGGTTAAATTCATGGAAGAAAAGGGTGAGCCTTATAAGGTGGAACTGATTTTAGATCTTCCGGAAGGAGAAGAGATCTCGTTTTATAAGCAGGGAGATTTTACCGATCTTTGCGCAGGCCCTCATCTGATGAGTACTAAGTCCATTAAAGCATTTAAGCTGACTTCATCCTCTGGTGCTTACTGGAGAGGAAGCGAGAAGAACGCAATGCTTGCCCGTATTTACGGAACTGCTTTCTCAAAGAAAGACGAATTAAACGAATATCTGGAATATTTAGCAAATATCAAAAACCGCGATCACAACAAACTGGGCCGTGACATGGAATTATTTGCCACTGTGGATGTAATCGGCCAGGGCCTGCCTCTTTTGATGCCAAAGGGCGCCAAAATTATCCAGACCATGCAAAGATGGATAGAAGATGAAGAGGAAAGACGTGGTTACATGAGAACCAAAACACCTCTTATGGCAAAGCGTGATTTATATATTATTTCTGATCACTGGGATCATTACAAAGAAGGCATGTTCGTTCTTGGTGATGAGGAAAAGGATGATGAGGTATTTGCTCTTCGTCCTATGACATGCCCATTCCAGTATTATGTATACAAACAGAGCCAGAAATCTTACCGCGATCTTCCGTGCAGATATGGTGAAACATCAACTCTCTTTAGAAATGAAGATTCTGGAGAGATGCACGGACTTACACGTGTTCGTCAGTTTACGATTTCCGAGGGTCATTTAATTGTTCGTCCTGATCAGATTGAGGATGAGTTTAGAGGCTGTGTGGATCTTGCAAAATACTGCTTAGCAACTCTTGGCCTGGAAGGTGATGTAACTTACCGTATGTCCAAGTGGGATCCTGACAATGCCAGCCACTATCTTGGAACTCCTGAGATGTGGGATGAAGTACAGGACATGATGCGTAAGATTCTGGATCACATTGGAATTGAGTATACAGAAGCAGTGGGAGAAGCAGCATTCTATGGTCCGAAGCTGGATATCCAGGCGAAGAATGTATATGGCAAGGAAGATACGATGATCACCATTCAGCTGGATATGTTCCTGGCAGAGCGTTTCGATATGAGCTTCGTAGATAAAGATGGAACAAAGAAACGTCCTTATATTATTCACAGAACTTCCATTGGTTGCTATGAAAGAACTCTTGCATGGCTGATTGAAAAGTACGAAGGTGCGTTCCCAACCTGGTTGTGTCCGGAGCAGGTTCGTGTACTTCCTATTTCTGAGAAGTATCATGAGTATGCAGCAAAAGTGGCGGATCAGCTGAAAGCAAACGGAATTCTTGCAACAGTGGATGAACGTTCTGAAAAAATCGGCTATAAGATCCGCGAAGCACGCCTTTCCAAACTGCCGTATATGCTGGTAGTTGGACAAAAAGAAGAGGAAGAAGGTGTGGTTTCTGTCCGCAGCCGCTTTAACGGAGACGAGGGACAGCGCCCGATTGCAGACTTTATTGACGATATCTGCAAGGAAATCCGTACAAAGGAAATTAAGAAAATCAATGTAACAGAAGAATCTAAATAATCATGTACCATTCTGTGGGAGAGGAACTATCTTTGAGAATATTTTCCTCTCCCGCAGCGCATAATACCTCCTGAAAGAAAATCTCAATAAGTATTCCAGGAGGAAATAAATATGACAAAGTTGGACTGTAATGTAACCAGTTGCCTGCATAATTCTGATAATTACTGCTGCAAATCTGCAATTATCGTGGAAGGCTCTCAGGCCAAGGATACCGTCGATACCTGCTGCGGCAGTTTTGATGAGAACAGAGACGGTTCTTTCCACAACTTATTCAAAACTCCAGAGAGCAGACTGGAAGTGGACTGCGAAGCAGTTAACTGTGTGTACAATGAAGGACGCCACTGTTCTGCCGAGCATATTGGCATAGCTGGTGATGGTGCCAGATCTTCAGAGCATACAGAATGCGCTACATTTAAGACAAGATAAGAGTAAAAAAGACAAAGACTGGCTGACAGAAATATGGCAGGTCTTTGTCTTTCTTCTATATTAATTATAATATCATAAAAAACGTTCCGGCTGTAATCAGTAAGATACCAATCAGCTTTTTCCATACAATCTGTTCATGGAGGATGAGAAAAGCCAGAATGATTGTGAATACAATGCTGAACTTATCAACGGGAACAACCCTTGATGCTTCTCCAAGCTGCAGTGCCCTGTAATAGCAGAGCCAGGAAATTCCGGTAGCGCATCCAGAAAGAATAAGAAAAAGCCAGCCTTTTGAACTGATCTGGCGGATTCCATCCTGGGAACCTGTTATAAAGACAATGAACCACGCCAGAAGAACCACAACAACAGTACGTATGGCGGTGGCAAGATTGGAATTAACCCCTTCCATTCCCAGCTTTGCCAGTATGGAGGTAAATGCTGCGAAGATAGAAGAGAGCAGTGCGAAGACAAACCACATATTAATACCTCCTTGGGCATTTTTGTTTTTTATAACTAAATTGTATCTCTGATTTGAGTGATTCGCAACTGGCATTTTGCAGTGTATGGTAATAAAAAAGGGCGCAGACGGGAAACATGTATTCTGGCGGCAAATTAAAATGAAAAAACATTGACATATCACAAATTATGTAGTATTATAATTAAAGTTGTGGAAGCAACAGACAGGAAAGTAGGTATCCGCCTCACCACGGCACGAGTAAGTGTCCCTGGTTCATAGCCTTTGATACATAGGTGTACTGTGTAGAGACTTTGGTGGTGGATAGCGTTTGTCTATCTACTTTTTTTTATGCCTAAAGGCAGCAATGTAATTCCGACCAATACACACAATATAATGGAGGTGCACGACAATTAGCGATTTAATGATTAATGAACAGATCAGAGATAAAGAAATTCTGTTGATTGGTGAAAACGGAGAAAAGCTTGGGGTTATGTTAACCAAAGATGCCATGCAGATGGCTAAAGAAGCAGAGCTTGATTTGGTTAAAATTGCTCCTACCGCGAAACCACCGGTTTGCAAGATCATCGATTACGGTAAGTATCGTTATGAGCTTGCAAGAAAAGAAAAAGAAGCTAAAAAGAAACAGAAGGTAATCGAAATAAAAGAAGTTCGCTTATCTCCCAACATTGACACTAATGATTTGAATACAAAGATGGGCGCCGCAAGGAAGTTCCTCGAAAAAGGAGATAAAGTTAAGGTAACCTTACGTTTCAGAGGTCGTGAGATGGCGCATATGTCAAAGTCCAGATATATTTTAGAGGATTTCGCTGAGAAATTGTCCGATATCGCCACAATTGACAAACCATCGAAAGTGGAAGGAAGAAGCATGGTTATGTTTTTAACCCCAAAACGCTAAAAGAACATTATCAAGGAGGAAAATACAATGCCTAAATTAAAAACAAGCAAATCAGCTGCAAAACGTTTCAAAGTTACAGGTACAGGAAAGCTTGTAAGAAATAAAGCTTACAAATCTCACATCTTAACTAAGAAATCTACTAAGAGAAAAAGAAATCTTAGAAAAGATATTGTTACTGATGCAACCAATGCAAAAGTAATGAAAAAGATTTTACCATATTTATAGAATTCTAAGTTGAGAAGGAGGAAAGACCGATGGCAAGAATTAAAGGCGGTATGAACGCTAAGAAAAGACATAACAGAGTGTTAAAAATGGCTAAAGGCTATAGAGGCGCTCGTTCCAAACAGTATAGAGTAGCAAAGCAGTCCGTAATGAGAGCTTTAACAAGTTCTTATGCAGGCAGAAAAGAAAGAAAGAGACAGTTCAGACAGTTATGGATTGCTCGTATCAATGCAGCAGCACGTATTAACGGCGTATCCTACAGCGTATTTATGCATGGATTAAAGTTAGCTGGCGTTGATTTAAATAGAAAAGTATTAGCTGACATGGCTGTTAATGATGCAGAAGGCTTCGCAAAATTAGCTGAGCTTGCAAAATCTAAAGTAGCTTAATCGCATATTCAAACCTCGGAAACCTCGTGTTTACGGGGTTTTTTTGTAGTTTACAATGCCAAAAGGAAGCAAAAGTGATTTTTGCTTCCTTTCATTGTGTGCGCCTTGCGGCGCACGTTTCTAATGGGTGAAAGTCCCTAATCCGCCCTAGTAGTGGGAAGGATACAGCCAAGACCAAGGGTGTCCACCGTGAGGTGGAATCTGAAGGAAGGTGGAGGCAAATCTCTGATCTGACGAACAGAAACCACATCAGGCTATGGTTAAGGATAAAGTTGCACAACAAACTGAAGTCCAATAACTACTCGGAATTAACTGTAGTAAATGTGGCAGATAGATGGAGAGAAAGAAAGGTGTGGTACCAAGGGAGGCCTTGTTGAATTACTTCAAACTTGCAGACATGAGAGCACTTCTCCAACAAATAGATAAGTGGTCAAGACGAAGAATAAGGGGAGTCTACTGGAAACAGTGGAAGAAAATTAAGACGAAGTACAGAATGCTCAAAGCATTAGGCTGTGAACATTGGAGAGCCAGGGAACTTGCATGTAGCAGAAAAGGTTATTGGAGAATGGCAAAGGTGCTGAACCAAATCTTTTCAAATAAAATAATAGCCAAGCTGGGATATACCTCCATGCTTGACTATTATTCAATAGTTTATGAAAACTAAGGAACCGCCTAGTACCGAACGGTATGCTAGGTGGTGTGGGAGGTCGGTAGATAAAATAATTATCTACCTCCTACCCGATTAATCTGGTCATACGATACACGCATCATAAATACTTTCTTCCCACCAGCCAAAGGCTATTCTGCCAGAAGCAGAAGATGTTGGAGATTCTGGTGTAGAGAGGAATATTAAGAAAGAACCTCCCGGTGGGAATATAAGTTTGCCATTTTCACTCTCTACCAGAGTTGTTTCCGGTTGAGCCCTGCGTACAAATGCTTTTACGCCTCCTGTCGGGTCGCCTTCCACATTGGATGCATACTGTAACTTTATTATTGGTTTCGGCAAAGGAATAATAGCAGTATTGGTAGGCGTTACCAAATCTGAATCCATGGGTGTACCAGGTGGAGTTGCATTGAACCAAAATTGAGCGCGGTAAGGAGCTTCTGAAATATCTGTAACGGTCCATACATTTACATATAAGTTTACCTGTGAGCGGCTGGGATTATATAACCTGGCCCAGGCGCTGGTATTGTTGCCAAAAGATAAGTTATCTGCGTAGCCGATAAAATATTTTCCTTGCAGAGATTTGTAGAGTTCTATTGGTATATCTGCTTTTTTGGGTAATATGCACGTATCGTAACGGCATGAACATTGATCCATATTACCACATCACCTTTCTGAAATGTTATCGTTTAACGGTCTGGCTTAGGTTGCTTTCTCTACCAGGAGCAGGTGAACATATCAATCCGGTTTAACGATATTCCTGTGTATGACCAACCAAATCGTCTGTCCCAGCGAAAGCCTGACACGCTGTCACGCCAGATCTGAATTGGAAAGAACCAGAACTCCTGTCCGTTGCTCATCCATATATAGGTAAAACGTCCGATACAGTTTTGCATGGAGCCTGGGCTGACCATTTTGGTAGCTGATCCAGAACGGGTTTGTGCGGGCTTTGGCGGCGCGGACGATGGTGGAGGACCCATAGGCATTGGACCGCCTGAAGGGTTGCCGTAAGGTGGGAATGGGGGCATATTCTACACCCTTTCGTTTTATGTTATTATTATTATATGAGATTTATGGATTGCAGTTAACAAAATCTGAAAAGGGAATAAAGGGGCGGAAGTCTACAGGAGATTGAGACTTCCGCCCGGAAATGCGGGTGCAAAAAGAAGCACCTAAGTACCACCTTGACAGGTATGTACAGTAATATATATATGATTGGATATGAAAAAATATGTTTTCCGAAAAAGACAATAAAAAAATCACACATAAAGTGTGATTACAAACTCCCCGAGTAGGACTTGAACCTACGACCCAACGGTTAACAGCCGTTTGCTCTACCAACTGAGCTATCGAGGAATATACGACCTATTATACTCTAAAAGTAAAATATGTCAAGATAAAACTCTCTTTTACTATTAAAAATGCGGGAGATGGGACTTGAACCCACACGATCATACAACCACAAGATCCTTAGTCTTGCCTGTCTGCCAATTCCAGCACTCCCGCACAACGAAAGTAATTTTACCATCTTTACGAAGAATTGTCAATATTATTTAAAAAATATATACAAAAAAATTATTTTGAAAATAATTGAAATTCGTGTTGACAGAACCAGGCTTGTATACTATAATAGCTATTGTCGCTGAAAGAGATAGCGACGAATTGCAGAAGTGGCGGAATTGGCAGACGCGCACGGTTCAGGTCCGTGTGGTAGCAATACCTTGAGGGTTCAAGTCCCTTCTTCTGCACGAATCTTATAGAGTGTCATGGCTATAAGGTTTTATATAATATGACATGCGGGAGTGCTGGAATTGGCAGACAGGCAAGACTAAGGATCTTGTGGTTGTATGATCGTGTGGGTTCAAGTCCCATCTCCCGCATTGAAGAGCAGTTTTTCACTGATGAAGAACTGCTTTTTTGTTACAATCTATTATTGTAATAGAAAGATATAGTTCCAGGAAAATGAATAAAAAATAAAAAAGTGCTTGCTTATTTTGGAAAAGTATAGTAATATAATTGTACGAATTGATTCGTCAATTTGTGCAATTGCGAAAGCAGAAGTGGCGGAATTGGCAGACGCGCACGGTTCAGGTCCGTGTGGTAGCAATACCTTGAGGGTTCAAGTCCCTTCTTCTGCATAATGAAAATGTACTGCATGAAAACTGCAGGGCATTTTTAATTTCATTAATTATAACTAAGGTCATGTACTTTTAACAGGAGGATTTTAATGAGTAAAACATTTGAATTCACCCGCATCGGGTACACGTATCGCTTCAGAGGCACGTTATTTTTATTTTAAAGATGATCAGGGAAACTTATTGGAAGCAGCCTGGTCCAAGTGGGATCCGGAAGATGAAATAAAAGAAAGCTTTCAATTTTAGCATTAAAAAAGAGAGGGACACCTCTCTTTTTTATTTACTCAATATTCGCCATGGACATCCCAGGTTCATAAACCATATACTGGTTTCTGCCATGTTTTTTTGCCTGATACAGTGCGATATCTGCTTTCTTATACAATTCTTCAAACGTGGTTCCGTCCTCTGGGTAGGCGGCAGTTCCTAAGCTTCCTGATATATGTACTTCCGGTTCCAGAGCGCTTCCAATTAAACTGCACAAGTTTTCCAGTCGGGAATATAGATCCATGCTGTAAGAAACATCTTTCAGAAGAATGATAAATTCATCGCCGCCTAAACGGCCAAAGACGTCATCTCTCCGGAGTGCAGATTTTAGCCTGGATGCGGCCCGATGAAGCGCCTTATCTCCAAACTGGTGACCATAATTGTCGTTTAACTGTTTAAACTGATCAATATCCAGCATAATCAGGATATGATGTCCTTTTCCACTGTTTAAGATATGACGGATTGCCCGGATTGCAGCGGATCTGTTTAGCAGTCCCGTCAGACAGTCCTGCTGGGACAGCTCATGTAAAGTCAGAGCTTCCCGCTTTGAGGCATCAATATCTTTAATTAGAATAAAAGCCTTGATGGTGTCTGTATAAGGGTCAGTGACAATCTGTACCATACCAAGAGTCCAACAGACGCTGCCATCAGCCCTTAAACGGCGATGTTCCAGCCGGAGAGAGCGGTTTCCCTGATAATATTGAAAAAGCAGGTGCTCCTTATTAAAGAAACTTAAATAAAGCTCTTTGTCTTCCTCGAAAATCTCATGCTCTGCAATATAATTCATGATATCAGCAAAAGAATTTTTTGCTTCATCCGGAACATTGCTGGTCATTTCTCCGATTATCTCCTCAAACAGATCTGATTTGGTATTGTACTCATAATAACCGATACAGTCTTTTTTCTGTTCCCGCATATACTCAGCCCAACGTTGATATGCCAGTTCCTTTTCGTATTGATCTGTAATATCCTGATAGGAAATGATTCCACGCAGTGGCTTTTTTTCTTCCGTATATACCAGCGAAAAATGCTTGGAAAACCAGTGATATTCCCCGGATCCGGTTTTTAGCCTTACCGCGCATTCACCTTCCGGAGTACCCCGCTCCATATCTTCATAAAAGTCCAGAAAATCTTTAATGCTCTCCTTATGTACAACGCCATTTTCGATTAAATATTCCGGGGAAAGGGGCGTGTTAAATGGGGCTGGAAAACATCTGGTAAATTCTGTGGAAGGAGAAAGGGTTCTGTTTGGTATATCGTAGATACATACAATACAGCCGGAATGACGGCTTGCAAGGCGGTATTGCTCCTCCTGAGCTCTCAGGCTTTCCATACTCCTTTTCAGGCAGGTAATATCCGATACAGAACAATAGAATAACTCTTCTTCTCGTATAAAATTAAAATCCATGGAGAACCAGCAGTGGTTATCCATTGCTTTGGATTTGAATTCCAGCCTGAAGGTACTGGATTCCATTTCCATATGACTGTGAATTCTTTCTTCCATTTCGCTGAACTCAGAATCACAGATCATATCCTCAAGGCAGGAAGGTGACTGAAACCAGTTCTTAATCATTTCATTTGAATAAGAAACAGGAAAGTTTTCTTCTGCCTTAAGCTTTAGTATGCCGCATGGTATGCGGTCTAAAAAAACATCTCCGTCCATTGTTCGCTTTCTCCCATAAGTGCGTTAGAAAATAGAAATATCTATTATTATAAGCATATGAGGCAAGCATACAAAAAATTACTTATTTAACAAAAATAATAAAATAAATACAAAACATGTAATTCGTATAGGGAAAAAGGGTAAGGTAGAAACAGAAAAAATAGTAGTTGAGAAAATATATCATAAATAAAAAAAGGCTGTTTCAAGCCGACTCTGTGTTGTCAGCCTAAAACAGTCTTTTTTTCTGCACCGCCGATATTACGACCGGTACAGGTAGAGAGGTCTGCCATCCTTTATGATCCTGTCTGGCTCACCCTGAATGAAAGGCAGGGCATAGGTAAGAAAATCTTCTGTAACGTTGGTACCATGATCGCAGATCCAATGGGAAGGGAATAGCTTTTCTTTGTTGCATACTTCATTTACATCAACCGTAACGCATTGGATCTCATAAGGGGAATCAGAAATACGTTTGAAGGCGATCATAATACCTGTTGCTCCGTTTAAGGAAGCTTTGATTCCTTCCCTGCCGGCAGCAACTGCCTCTTCAATATCAGTTGCCGATGCAAGCATGCCGCTGCAGCGCTGATTTACGTTAAGTTCGATGGAACGAACCTTTACGCCAAAGCGATTGCGGACAAAATTTTCTAACATTTTACCGCTTCCAGTCAGCATCTTGTGGCCAAATGTATCGGTACGGACTTCGTCTGCGTACTCACAAATAAATTTTCCATTTGCATCAGAAATACCTTCAGAGATGCAGACAATAACGGAACTTTTTTTAGACAGAGCCTTTTCTACATCGTCTGCAAATTGTTCAAATTCAAAGGCAGCTTCCGGAAGATAAATCAGGACAGGATTGTCTCCTTCAAATTTTCTTGCAAGTGAACTGGCAGCGGTGAGCCAGCCTGCATGACGTCCCATGAGTTCAACAATTGTCACCGACTTTTGCTGATAAACACAGGAATCCAAAACAATTTCCCGTACTGTGTCAGCCACATATTTAGCAGCACTTCCAAATCCGGGAGTGTGATCGGTATGAACCAGATCATTATCAATGGTCTTAGGAATACCGATAAATTTGATGCTGCTTTTGTGATGAGAAGCGTACCGGGAAAGCTTGCTTACGGTATCCATGGAATCATTACCGCCAATATAAAAGAAATAACCAATCTCCATTGCACGGAATTTTTCAAACAGTGCAGGGTAGAATGGTGATGACAAATCATCGGGCAGCTTATAACGGCAGGAGCCAAGGTATGCCGCTGGTGTCAGTTTCAGCAGCTCCAGTTCCTCCTGTGTTAAATCATTGGTCAGATCCATATAATTCCCGGACATGAAGCCTTCTATGCCATTGATCATGCCGTAAACCCGGCCGATCTCTTCGTGAGCCATTCCTTCTATTATAACGCCGTAAAGGCTTGCATTAATCACAGCGGTTGGTCCGCCGGATTGTCCTACGATTACATTTTTCTTCATGTATAATTTCCTCCAAATCTGCATATGCCAGGTGCACGTTTCCTATTCTATAATAGAAACTACATCTTTGCAACCCAATTTAGAGGATATAAGGGAATTGGAAAGGAATGGAAATGGAAAAAAGAGGATAAAAAGGGAGGAGCCGGTGAAATGTGGGTTTCACCGGCGAGTTATGAAAAAAAGTTTTATAAAACAAGTTTGGAGTAGTTCTTGTTTCTATAACTTAGTATATAGGAGAGATGTGAAGTAAGTTTGTAGAAGATGTAAATAATTTTTGTACGGCGTGTGAAAAAACTGTGAATGAATAATGGTGGTATTTTATAAGTGATTATAGCTGATATATGCATATTAACTGATTATAGATGAATAAATATTAATCAATAAGAACCTAAAATTAGCATTGGTAGGAACGTACTATACAACATACGATAGGCCGCTTCTGTTGCAGCGTAAAAAAGGTTAAACTTTTTGCGGTTCATCATACCGGTAATATCCAGGTTTACAGTCATACCCACATAGGGATAGGCAATATTGCGGAAAAGGTCAAACTACCCTTGCCGAAGATAGTGTTCCATATCGCGATAAGGATAACTCACTTAATCACCAGCATTTCTTAAGCTTATTATATAAAAAGTCTTTAGTAGCAACTGATTTTTTTATTTCATATAATTTTAGTAGTTACTGTAAAAATTCCGTGCGCCAGAGAGCAAAGAGGACTATTAAATATGAAATATAAGGTAGCAATTTATTGTGACAAGCTTTATGCAGGCGATATTTTATGGGGATTTACTGCAGCAGGTCATGAAGCGCAAATAATAACACCGGCTTCTATAGAAGATTTTGATAAATTAATGGAATTAATAAATCCTGATTTATTAATTCTTTCCTCCTATATGGGTTATTTTCAACATTCTATGCTTACTCATATCGGTTCCAGAAATTCACCAAATTATAAGTGTGTTTGCTGGGATACCGAAGGAGTTGGCCAATTCGTTTTACAGATGACAGGTTTTGAATTATCAAAGCCCGATATGGTGTTTTCGATTTGTCCTGAAATGCTTGAAAAGCTTAAAAGTAAAAGTATTCCCTGTGAGAGACTTGATTTTGCTTATAATCCCACCATTCATTATCCCAAATTAACATCTGAAAATGAAAATAATACGATTAGCTTAGTAGGAAATGCATGGTTATGGTATTCAAATCATTATCCTGAGCATTTCCGCTATAGTAAAGCAATTCCTATTATATTAAAACCTTTAATTGAAAATAATTATAAAATAGATTTTTATGGTACAACAGAATATAAGCAGGTTATAAAAAATTTTCTAAATCTCGATGTACCAATTGAATGGTTTAAAGGTACAATTCCCTATGAGAAGACCTGCGATATATATAATAATTCCTTTATAAATTTAATTACACAAAATAATGATCAAACTGTAACAAGACGTACCTTTGAAATTTTAGGCTCCGGAGGTTTCGGGCTTTCTTGTTATAATACTGCTATAAAAAATATGTTTGGAAATAGCGGTGCAATGGCTATTGCTAAGACTTCTGATGAGACTCTTGAGTTATTGGAATATTATAGAAAAAACATAGATGAATATATAAAGGTTCGTAAAAATGCTGTTATGAGCGTACAAAATCACACTTATAAAGAAAGAGCTGAAGAAATAATCAATAAGATATTTATAGCAGCGAAATAGATGAAACGAATCCAGAATGACCATGAATACCGGGCCGATCAAGGCAGTCACGTCATTAATTTTTTCAGTATATTAACGTGCGCTTGGTTTCGGCTGGGCGCATTTTTCGTAGGTGAATTTACGGAAAAATTGATAAAGGA
The DNA here is from genome assembly GCA_963523055.1 of uncultured Paenibacillaceae bacterium. Classification (GTDB taxonomy): domain Bacteria; phylum Bacillota; class Clostridia; order Lachnospirales; family Lachnospiraceae; genus Lacrimispora. Next base: position 73,127 of record CAURBV010000015.1, read on the forward strand.
TGATGTCATTAATAAAGCTGTAGACACCTTTAATAATTATATGAGGGATGCCCATAAGCAGGCAAGGGATTGAACTTGGTACTTATATTCATTAGAAAGTAATGAGAAAGGAAAGATATAATGAAAAAAGTAGTAATGGGTTCAATGATGTTTTTGGCAGGACTATTATCATGTGCAATTCTGATAGCGGAATCCGCATTGAAAGACATAACCATTGATGGAAGTTATTCTTTTCTTTGGAATTTATCCAGTCTTGGTCTTGTCCCAGTAATTGTTATATTTAGCGCTATTGCATTAACAGGTTTACTGATTGCCTTGTGGGGGTTGTTTGAAAAAAACAATTAAGTATTATTTTAAAAAACTATCAGCAATTGATCTGGTAGTTTTTTATTGCAATAGAACAGATAATCTGAGGTCTGAAGTAATATAGTTATTTGGTCATTGAATATTGATTGTAAGGATGATATAATAAAAGAACACCAGTTCTGTTTTGGGGAAGGAGATTATAAAATGATTAGAAGAATGCCAACCCATTGTGGGGATGAAACTTGTGCGTCATGTGTCGTTGCTGGAGATTACATTTTCCTGTCCCACCATGGAGGTGGACAAGACAAAGAGGATATTATTTACCAGATGAGACATACGTTCGAAGGTATGAAGAAAACCCTTGCTTCTGTAAATGCAACTCTTGATGATATGGTTCAGATAAATTTATACCTCAGAGATATTTCGGATTTTAGGGTGGCCGCTGATGTTTTTCTAGAATACTTTAAGAATGGGGCGCCCGCAAGAATGACAACAACAACAGAATTTGTTGGTAAGACTTGCTTGTGCCAAATGGATGGGATTGCATATAAAAATTGCAGTAATTAATTATTTATATAGCCAACATGAGTCTGGCTATGCATATGAGTGCAATAATTTTCGGGGGGAAGATTCAATGGAGATTAGTAAATGTATAAAAGATTCATTTGTTATTATTGGGAAAGAAGGCACTACAAATGATGGAAGCGGATTCATACAAAGACTTTGGGATTACGCTAATTCACATTTTGATGAGGTAGAGCATCTGGCAAAAAAAGATAACAAAGGAAAATTGTTAGGAATTTGGGGTGCAATGTCTGATTTTTCTCACGCATACAAACCTTGGGAAAACTTCTCACAAGGACTATATCTTGCTGGAGTCGAGTGCTCAGATGGTTCTGAAGCACCGAACGGCTGGACGAAATGGGTGATACCAGGATACGAATATATTTATGTCGAGAATAAGAATGACGATAGTTTTCGAGACGTCATAACGTATCTGGAGGAAAACAATATTACTCTTGCAGGTGCGGTGAATGATTTTAGTTGTCCCGAAACAGGTAGAAATTATTTGTACTTTCCTATTCGTAGATTGTAGAGTAATGACCTGGCCTGAAATTTAATGATGTGTGGCCTTTGACGTAAAATTCATAGTGGAAATAATATTGATAGTTATTAAACGTTGTGTTACTATAATTATGAAATTACTCTATAGAATGTACAGATAGACAGGAAAATGTGGAGGTATCGACTTGTATGGTAAAATGCAAATTAGTATATAATTCACTTTTTTTTGCTGTCATAATTGGTGTATCTCTAGGATTAGCAGCAAAGCTTGTTGATGTACCAGAGATTACTTCGGTATCACCTATATTTGATGATTTATTCGGACGATTTGGTATATGGATTTTTGTCGCAACTCTTTTTTCTGTATTTTCCAGTACACCTACAAATGCAGCATTAAAAGTTTTTGCTTTTTTTGTTTCAATGATCATAACATATTATACATATACTATTTTATTTCTTGGTTTCTTTCCAAAAAAACAAATTATTTTATGGAGTACTTTCTCGCTGATCTCTCCATTCTGTGCAGTTGTTATGTGGCATACAAAAGAAAACAAAAGCATCTCAAATATCCTTGCAACTTTACCTATTGTAATAATGTGTACGGAATGGTATATAACAGGAAATGAGAATATATTACTGCTCATGATATATTTATGTATGATAATATGTTTGTTACTCTGTATTACAAAGGAATTGAAGCGATGCCTGCCTATTATACTTATTGCGGCCGTAATCACTGTGCTGTTGATAAAAACAGGTTGGCTGGAGTTAATATATGCAGGCTTATTAAATTTATAATTTGATATATCAGTAAATAATAACTAACCGCTTCGTAATGTAAGAAGCGGTTAGTACTCTGTTATATTTAATCTTGTGTTTTAGAAAGCTGAGTATTTCCGTTATGGTTTCCGCAATAAACTCCTTTTTTTATTGGAGCAAATACAAAACCAATAATGATACCTAATAATAATGCTGTTGATACGATGAGCTTTTTGTCAAGAATATTCCATTCCTCATTAAAAAAATCTTTCATAGCAAGCTCCTTTCTATTCATTAATGACTTATTATTCCATAAAACTTTTAAATTAATAAGTAGTTTTTCTATTGTATTTAATATTATTAGTTTGTATAATCCAATGTATTGACCATATGAGATAATGGTTTTAATATTTATTCTAAAATCTCAAAGAACGAAATTTATTAGGAAAAAAGGAAAGTAATTATGAAAAATAAAAAAGTTGCGGTTGTTACAGGCGGGAGCTCGGGAATGGGACTGGCTATTTCAAAAAAGCTTCAAAATATGGGAATGCATGTTATAGTTTTTGACAAACAAATCCCGCCGGAGGATTTTGAATTTTACCATGTTGATATTAGTAATGATGAGAAGATTAAAGCAGCGCTGTCCAATATCCCGCATTTAGATATTGTTGTAAATAATGCAGGTATCTACTTTGAAAAGTATCTGGAAGACACTACAAATGAAGAATTAGATAGAATGGTGGATATTAACATTAAAGGGACTTATCTTATGACGCGTAATGCAATAGAAAAAATCAAGGCTTCACAAGGTTCCATCGTAATTATTGCTTCCTGTCTGGGACTTGTGCCGGAATTAACCTCACCACTCTACTGTACAACGAAAGCAGGACTTATTATGCTGACAAAATGTCTTGCACAGCAATATGCCGAGCTTGGAATCCGAGTTAATTGCGTCTTGCCCGGACCCATTAATACCCCTCTTTTACAGAATAGTTTTCCTGATCAGGAAACTGCCGACCGTTGTTCTGACCGCATTCCATTAAAACGGATAGGAGAGCCGGAAGATGTAGCAAATATGGTGGCTTTTCTTGTAAGCGATGAGGCAGGGTATATAACAGGAGGGGCTTTCCCGGTTGATGGGGGAGTATCCTCTACCAGCATGTATTCAAAATAAATTAAGAAAGCAGAATGGAGAGTTTTATGAATTATATGGGAGATTCCGCCTGGTGGAGAAACCGGTTTAAAAGCAGAAAGCTGGAAATTATGGGTCATGAAAAATGCCTGGAAGAGGATATGTCTTATTTTCCTTTAAAAGGGAAAATTCTTGATGTTGCCTGCGGAGATGGAAGAAATTCCATCTATCTGGCTCGTTTGGGTTATGAGGTACTTGCCGTTGATTTTTGTGAAGAAGCGATAAACAGATTGACTTACTTTGCTAATAGAGAAAATCTGAATATCAGAACCAGGATAGTAGATCTGTCACAAGACAGCTTAAATGCATTAGAGGAAAAGTTTGATGCGATTATAATCAATCATTATAAACCAACGCCACGGCTGTTAAAAGATTTTGAAGATATACAGAATAAAAATGGATTGCTGTGGGTAAATGGTTTTCGTACAATACCATTTGATAACCCGGATGTAAAAGAGAGTGATATTATGCTGGACGAGGAATTTGAATTATTAGATAAGAACATACTTTTAGACAGAAAATTTTATGAAATTAACCAAAGAGAATATGTCAGATATATATGGCGTGTCCAGTCGTAAAACTGGGGCGGACATTTCCCACATAGTCATAAAAAACTACTAACTAAAAAGTTAGTAGTTTGATTTGTTAAGCATTATCTTGTAATATAAATAATCACCTGCAAAAGTTGATTCTGTATTGTTTAATTTACTGTCATTAAGAGTAAATCCTACGCTTTCATAATTTCTGGGAGCAACCAAGTTACTGTTTGTACATACTCTTATTTCCTTTAAATCCTGATATTTCTTTATTCTTCCAATGGCTTCCTGAAGTTGCTTTTTGCCTAGACCGTTTCCTTTATATTTTGATCGAATTCCATTATGACCAATTTCAACATATTCAGGACGATTTCTCGGGTCCCAGCAAATAAATCCAATCGGTTTATCATCAAGACAAGTAACAAAGCCATATTTATCTGCAATTTCTGGATTATCAAAAAAGAAATTATCAGATTCCTTCCAATTGTTATCCCAACATTTGCTGTATCTTTCATCGTAGGAATAGGCATCTGTAAGGATATCATACATTATTCCTCTTTCAAAGTCTGTAAATTTACAAAATTTAATATTCAATTTCTCCACCCTCCAAATTCGAATTGATTCAATTATAGCAAAGAGGGCAGTAAAAATAAAGCACTGTAAATTAGTTTATGGTTCCAAAGATTGTCCTGTTATTTCGCACCCAACGTTTCAATGCAGGACTTAACTCCTTGTGATTTAATCATTTTTCCGTAAGTTAAATCCTCCCACCCTTATCTTTTCGAATTATCTTCTTTTAAACCAAATACAGCTCTGGCGCTTTCTGCCTGGGGATTGTGATTGATATGTTTGGAATGAAAGGTGCCATCTTCTTTTTTGTGATTACTTGTGCTTTTTTTAGAATTATCTCTGCTCATTGTTTTTCTCCTTTTCTTGATGTTTTTTTAGTATGCTACAGATGCCAGAATAAAATCATAGGATAAGCCACCATATAATGGTAGCGATTCCTGCTCCGATCATGCAGCAGATTGTGTCGTTCATAGTATCCACAAGACCGGCTGGTTGGATTGCATTTTCTGGCATATGATTTACTGAAGCATGAATTTTCTGCCAACGCTGGGCATTCCCATGTGTCAGACAATCACTTACATATTCAAGGACCTCCCATATTACATGGAGTGTTACGGAAAATGTAAATCCAAATAGGAGAGATATTATCTTTTTTGAATCTGGATTTATCTTAATTATTGCTGTTCCAAACCCGGTAAATCCAACCCCGGAAAGAAAATGTATGGTTCGGTCCCACCACCAGTACCGATCGTAATAACCCAGGCTACTGCCAAGATATAATGCCATAAATAAAACAATCAGATAGATCATGGTACTATAGGGATCTATGCCTATCCTCAGAAACCGGTTAGCCATGCCAGGCAGATAAGATAATACGAACACCAATATAAGAGAACCAATCGTTTTGTACTTTTTCTTAATTAAATAGTACAATGCCAAAGCAATTGATAAACAACGGAAAACAAGCTGAATTAAATTTATAATATGCATATAACCACCTCGAAATGAAGTATGTACGATTGTAAGAGGAGTATGCAGGTTGGTTAAAAAAAACATAGAGTCTTCTTTTGCAACAGGCTGGTATTAAATACAATTTCCGAAACATAAAATGATATGAACCCAGTGCATTGCAAAGGTGAGGCTGAGCAGTTATGAATTATGAAAAAATGAGCGCTTGTGAAAAGCGGGAGGCCATTGAACTCCTGGGTATCATAGTGGCCGCAGTGTTGTTATTGTATTTACTCATCTCTTTTTACTTTACCAGTCATTTCTTTTTTTCTACGACCATAAACGGAGCAGATGTATCATTAAAGAATGAAAGACAGGCGGATCAAAGTATAAGTAGATACGCGGAGAATTATAAGCTCCTTCTGATTGAACGAGAAGGTAAATTGGATGAGATTACCGGGCAGGAAGCGGGACTGGAATACAAGAATAAAACATATGTAAAAGAAGCACTTAATGAGCAGAAAGCACTTCAATGGATTGGTTCATTTTTTAAAAAACAGGAATTTCTTTCGGAAAATTTATTTTTATATAATGAGAATAAGCTAAATTTAACGTTGAATCAGTTAAATTGCTTGAAACAGGCAAAAATAGAACCTGAAAATGTGTCTTATCAATATACAGACGGACATTATCAAATGGTAAAGGAAATTTACGGTAATCGAATTGAAAAAGAAAAGTTGAAAGCCGCTGTAGCAGACAGCCTTTTTAAAGGAGAAACAAAACTTGATCTGGATGCAAACTCCTGTTACATAAATCCCGTATATACCATGAAATCCCCCAAAGCCTATAAAACCCTGAGACATTTAAATAAATGCGCTTCTACACATGTCACTTATCTTTTTGGCAGTAAAAGAGAAGTAGTTGATGGGAATGTGATACAATACTGGATTGCAGTAGACGAGAATCTGGATATTATACTGGATAAAGATAAAGTCAGGGCCTATATGAAAGCTATGGGGAAGAAATATGATACGGTAGGCGTGAAAAGAAGTTTTAAAACCTCTCTCGGGACAATGGTGGATATAGAGGGGGGAATCTATGGCTGGAAAATTGATCAGGAAGCTGAAACATCGGCACTGGCGGAAAATATTATCTCAGGGCGGATTCTTATAAGAGAACCTGCTTACATTCAGAAAGCGGTATCAAGAGCCGGCAATGAAATAGGGGAAACATATGTGGAGATAAATATAACCAGACAGCATATGTGGTTCTACAAGGATGGCAGACTCATTGCCCAGGGTCCGGTGGTTACAGGAAACCCAAACAGAGGTAATGCCACAGTAACCGGGGCTTACATGCTTAATTATAAACAGGAAGGTGCAGTGTTATCCGGACCTGGCTACGAAGCCGGTGTCCAGTACTGGATGCCCTTTTATGGAAATATCGGAATTCACGACGCGAAATGGAGGCTTGCTTTTGGGGGAGAGATCTATAAAAAGAATGGAACACATGGCTGTGTAAATGCCCCCTATTATCTTGCTAAGACAATATATAAACACATAGAATCCGGTATCCCCATTATTTGTTATCAGGAGAAAAAATGAGTATTTAATATATTTGTATATTACTATATTACAAGATTCATATCCTCAGAGCAGAGATGTTCTTCATTCTATGTAGACTTCCAACTCGGTCTATGATAAAATGCAACTGGCGGATTAACGCTTTTACTTCATTTAAGATAAAGGGGATAGAAATGGCTAAATTATATTTCAGATATGGGGCGATGGGCAGTTCAAAGACAGCAAACGCACTGATGACCAGATATAATTTTATAGAAAAGGGAAAACAGGTACTGCTGGTAAAGCCGGATATTGAAACCAGAGATGGGATAAACAAGATCCGATCAAGGATTGGCCTGGAGGCCGAATGTATTGTTTGGTCTGAGTTGGAAAAATATGATTCAGAGCAGCTGAAAAAATCCGATGTTATTATCATAGATGAAGCACAGTTTCTTGCAGAAGCAGATATTGATAAGCTGGCTTATATGGTTGACCAGTATGAGATACCGGTTTTCTGCTATGGTCTTAGAACGGATTTCACTTCACATCTTTTTCCTGGCTCCAAACGTCTCATGGAACTGGCTGATGAGATCACGGAATTAAAAACTGTCTGCTGGTGCGGCAATCGCGCAGGAATGACAGCAAGGATCGATGGAAGCGGAAAAGTTGTGAGAAACGGAGAGCAGATCCTGATGGGAGCAAACGATAAATATGTATCTCTGTGCAGGAAACATTATAATGAAGGAAAAATCAAGCCAGACTGAGAGAGAGTTGGTTGATTGTTTGTTATTTTAACAAATCATAGAAACTCCGGATATCAGGATTATAAGTATCTGTTTTCAGCAAAATCATGGTCTCTTCCAAAGAAGAAATTAAGGGAATAAAAATAACCCAGAGAGGTATGTACCCCAGAATAACAGCCGCGGGGCATGCAAAAAAGAAGATGATTCCGGATAATTTATTTCCTATGGTGTGGAGGATACCTGGCATACCGAATTTTTTTCTTGTGAGATACAAATTAATAAAACGAATCAGTGCGATCAGGATTGCTCCTAAAATAATGGGTGCTGGTATCGTGAGTCTGTAAGAAAGCAGCATTCTGAAAAATGCGACAAAAAAGAATATAAAATCAGCCAGGCTGTCCAGTCTGGCACCTGTTTTGGTTTGCCACTTAAAACTCCTTGCAAGAAAGCCGTCAAGGACATCGCTTATTCCGCAAACAAAATAGATCACTAAAAAAAGAATCCAGTTATCTGTTATAAAAAATAAAAGGACAGACAGGATCAGGCGGACCATTGTAATATAGTTTGGAATATTTTTCATAATAAATCTCCATAGCAGGGAAAGTAACTTTCATCTTAACTATGGCACAGAACGCTTTTGTTGTCAATCATATGGATAAACGAAACCTGATGGTATGTCAGGAGCCGTTTATCCATATTTACTATTTCAGCATATTAATTATTGTCTGGAATACATCTGCTCCATCCCATGGATTTGAGTGACCAGCATGGAGTTGCAGGGAGCAGCGATTCTATACTGGCTTCCCAGATCGGCAACAACACCATTGATTCTGTCAATTTCAGTCATTCGTTTATTCTGTCTGTCCTGATACATGCTGGCATAGCCATTGGCATCATTAATGCACACTTTTGAGACTGCCACAAGCGCTTCCTTTCTGTCAAGATAAGTACCGTCTGCTTCTGCAATTAACACACATTCATAAACAATTCTTTTACATAAATCCCACAGATAGGGATTGGTATAAATTTCTCCGATCCTGCACTGCATCAGTGTGCTTAAGGCGTTGATGCCGCAGTTTATAACCAGCTTCTGCCATAGGACGTACTGAATATTTTCCATGATATTAACGGAAAGGCCGCTTTCCTCCAGAGCCTGTGCGACTTTTTTTACATCCCGTAAGGATTCTTCACAGGGAAGATCTGGTCCGATGTTAGTGGGACCGCACCCGGAGTGATAAAACTTACCAGGCTCCAGGGAAACACTGTTGTGGCTGCTGGTGCCTACAATAATTCGCTCTTTTTTAACAAACTGTGCGATGTCCCGGTTATTGCCCGCACCGTTTTGAAGCGTCATGACGATTGTATCCGGTCCTAACAGAGACTGGTTGTTTTTTATGGCTTCATAAGTATGAATTCCTTTTACAAAAACAATAACCAGATCCTGATAGTCAAGACTGGTTCCGCTTAATACTGCTTTTACCTGAAACGGGATTTCTGTATGGTCATGGCTGACTTTAATCAGTCCTTTTGTATTAATGTGTTCTACTAAGGGAGCGTAGCTGTCTAACAGTGTAACTGAATGATAGGGCGCCAGATAGCTGGCATAGAGGCTGCCCATGGCTCCTGCGCCAAGTATTGCTATGTTCATTATGTCCTCCGTGATCGGTATGTTTTTCTTGATTTTACCATGAATTATTTTCTTAATATAATGCTAAAATTTCAATAGTATCATGAAAGATATTCATGTATAATAAGAGAAGGTAAAAGCAGAGAGGATATCAATATGGATGTAAATAAATACATGTTGTTTGTAAAAGCAGCAGAAACCGGGAATCTTTCCAAGGCGGCAGCACAGCTTAGTTATTCACAGACTGCGGCCAGTCACATGATTTCTTCCATGGAGGAGGAACTGGGTATTAAACTGCTTTACAGAGGAAGAAACGGAGTCTCATTAACGGAAGAGGGGGAAAGAATTTATTCGGCGGCAAAGGAATTGACAGAAAAGGAAGAAATCATAAGGCAGCTGGCAGGAGAAGAGAGCATTCAGCATGGCAAGATCCGCATTGGCGTTATCACAAGTGTTGCAGTCAGATGGATGCCTCAGATAATTATTGAATTCAGAAAAAATTATCCTCAGGTGGATGTGTTCCTGAACGATGCCATCAATTATGAAATCATGAAAGACTGGTTCTCGAAAGATGTAATTGACTGCGCCATCTCTGCAGAATCAAACAAAAAGGAGAATGAGACCCCATTGGTAAAAGATCCCTATTATGTCATTTTGCCAAAGGACCACCCTCTTTGTGACTGTGAAACCATTACTCTCACTCATTTAAAAGGGGAAACCTTTATTATACCAAGCGAAGGAACCAGCTATTCCGTGGGGAAAATGCTCCGTCAGGCAAAAGGAAATTTAATGGAGCATAGTGGCTTTTTAAGTGATCAGGCAGCCATATCCATGGTATGCGGAGGCTGCGGAATCAGTATTTTACCAAAGCTGGTTCTGGATTCCTATGGCAGCGGAGGGTATGTAAGAAAAGCTCTGGATCCGGAAGTTTACCGTATCATCTATTTCATTGTTCCTTCCGGCAAGACGTTGCGCCCAACAGTCAGAATATTCTCAGCATTTGCCAGGGAATGGGTAAAAGAGAATGCGGAAAATGTAATCATTAACTGATATACAGGTATATTCTGACAAAATTTCACCAATCCTAACAGTCAGATAGGAGTTTTTAAGAAAAGAGGAATATTTCTATGAGTAAGAAAAAGTCAATTGCAGCTGAATTTAAGGAATTTGTTCTGCGGGGAAATGTAGTGGATCTGGCAGTCGGCGTAATCATTGGCGGAGCCTTTCAGGGAATCGTAAGTTCCCTGGTGAAAGATGTGATCTCTCCCTTAATCGGTGTGATAACTGGGGGTGTGGATTTTTCCAATCAGTTTTTGCTGCTTTATAAAGTTCCGGATGGAACCGTCATTCAAACCCTTGGGGATGCTCAGAAACAGGGCCCGGTTTTTGCCTATGGAGCCTTTATTACTTCTGTAATAAATTTCCTCATTATGGCTGTGGTAATATTCCTTATCATTAAAGCGATTAATGTCTTAAGAGGAACGAAGCAGGCGGGTGGTTCTGCTGCGGCAGAGGATAAAAAATGTCCTTTTTGTTTTCAGCCTGTTGATCCCAAAGCCACCCGCTGTCCTCACTGTACCAGTCAGCTAAATTCTAAAAATCAGACATCGTAAAAAGAGAATGATGATCTTTGTATAATACGGGGATCATCATTCTCTTTGCCTTATAAGAAGCTTATAAATTTGTATAGAGTTGATTAATAATACGGTAAACATCAAGAATCCCATAACCCCAGATATTATTTGGATAATGGTAGGCAGGGCTGCGCTGCGCACTTCGTATTAAAAGTTTGTTTGCCTGTTCTCCGGTTATAGAAGTCAGATTTCCTTTTCCCTCCGACCATTCAAACAGGATTGCCATAGCACCTGCAGCCTGTGCAGCAGATGCGCAGGTACCCGTTAATGTACCGTATTTACCGTTTGGAACAGCACAGGTAATGTTGTAGCCAGGAGCTGCCACGTCCGGCTTTACCTGACCGTTTCTTGTGTATCCCCTGCTGGACTCATTTAAGATATTACCTGTCTGCTGATTATAGGCGGTTACTGTAAATACACTTTTGGTATTACCAGGTGAAGTAATGGTTGTATCAGGATCCGGACTGAGAAAGAACGTGTTTTCAGAAATTAAATTTCCGGAGGGAAGCCAGGCATTAAAAGAGAAACGCTCGTTTTCCGTACTCCTTACATGAAAGTTCCATGTACCTGGAATGGGATTTTCAAAACGCAGCAAGATCAGCTGATCTCCGGTTAGCTGTTCAAATGATATATTATTAATCCAGAGTATGGTTTCACTTTCCTGGAATTGATATTTTATGCAATCATTAAAGGAAGGTTCGGTCTGAGGAGCTTTTTCCATATTTGGGGAAGTGATCTCAATAGAAAGCTGCCCTGGGGGCTGGGACCATATTTCCATGGCAAACTTCATTTCTCCCTGACCGACGTTTAGTTGGAAATCCCTTGTATAAGGCAGTGAAACGACAGAGTTAAAATGATGTCTTCCGTTATTACCTTCGTTACCAGCTGATGTAACGATTCCAACTTCCGGTATTTGAACCAGATCATCAATATATCTGGATAGAACCCCCTTACCGTCATGGCTTCCCTGGCTGGTTCCCAAAGCAAGGCAGATTACCAGAGGGCGCTTTAACTTTTGAGCAAGGACAACCAGATAGCGGATACCAAGTATAATGTCACTTTCCTGGTAGCACAGTCTGTCATCGGGAATAGCATATAGCATTTTTAGATTTTGTTTTGCTTCCTTAAGCTTAACAACTGCCAGTTCTGCATTTGTAACAATTCCCTGGAAAGGAGGATCCTTACTCTGACTTCCGGCAATGATACTTGCGACAGCAGTACCGTGCCCGATTAAATCCTGGGTTGGCACTGTGAGTAAAGGGTCATCAGAACTGAGAGCACTGTTAATGGCTACTTTTGTGTATTCTGTACCAAATGTAAAACTCTGTGGGGCAGGACCGCTTTGAATGGTCTGATCCCAGATAGATAAAATTTTTGTTGTTTTATCCCTGTTTAGGAAAGCGGAGTGCTGATAATCGATTCCGGTATCCACGATCCCTATGATCGTTCCCTGACCAGAGAGGGAAAAATCAGCAGGCTGTTGAATAGAATGCAAAGAACCAGAGTTATGCCGGCCGATGGCTGATGTAAGTGTATAGACAGAGGGAAAGAAATGATATGGATTTACTCCAAGATCACAGAGATCTTTATTTTTTTTTGATACATGGAGCAGGGAAAAATATCCATTTAAAAGAGTGATATCATCACCAGCACCGAAATTGGGAACCATATAATTATTAATTATCATATCATAATAATTATTGTCCAGTATTTTCCCCATAAACTGTCCTCCTTTATTCCGTTTCTCCAGGCATATGTTATATCTTATGCAAAAGACGTTCCATTATGAGTGGTCTGTCGCCAACACAACTCATAATAAGTGCCTTCTAGCATAAGATATATCATATGTACTTCAAGTGATAGACAGGGAGGCCTGCTTATGCAAAAAATACTGGATGAAAATTATTATGATATCATTATCAGCAACGTGATGAGATCCGCTTATGATACAGGAGATAATATCACTTATATGAATTTAAGGCATTCCCTGGCTCACATACCCATCCCCTCTATTCCGCCGGATCCTTGCGATCTTGGAACCTATCCTTATAATGCTTTTCCCTCTGTGCTGACCCTTAGTTCTACGGTCAGTCTGGAAAAATCAGGAATTGGAACGGTTCAGAGAAATCCATATCTGGCTTTATTTGGGAGAGGGGTCATAGTAGCTGTCATAGACACGGGCATTGATTACCAGCACCAGGCGTTTCTGTTTAATGATGGAACAACCCGTATCCTGTCACTATGGGATCAGACGGTCCAGACTGGAACTCCTCCAGCAGGCTATACATACGGATCCGAGTATACCAGAGAGTACATTAATGTGGCACTCCGGTCGGAAAATCCCCTCTCCATTGTACCTTCTGAGGATACCAACGGACATGGTACTGCAATCGCCAGTGTTCTGGCAGGCAAGCCAAATGTAGCCCAGTCTTTCAGTGGTGTGGTACCAGAGGCAGATCTGGTGATCGTAAAGCTGAAACCCGCAAAGAATACGCTGAAACGTATATTTTTTGTCCCTGAAAATGTGGAGTGTTATCAGGAATCTGATTTGATTATCGGACTCAGTTATGTGACAGAACTTGCCAAGAGACTCAACCGGCCCGTAGCTGTGTGTATCGCTATGGGGACCAATCAGTCAAGTCATGATGGACGGGGTGCAACCAGTTATATTACCAATTTTCTGGCTGAACAGCCCCAGACCGGAATCATAATCTCAGCAGGAAACGAAGGGAATAAACGAAGACACTATTTTAATAATACTGTTGCAGATCCGTACATAAATGAGTTTGAAATGCGGGTGGGAGAGAATGATAAGCTTTTTTCTTTGGAAATCTGGCCCTTTGCTCCGGCAAGGCTGTCTGTTGAAATTACAGTGCCAAACAGAGAAACTACCGGACAGATATTTCCTTCTCTTGGCGAATGCAGAAGGTTTTCTTTTGTATTAAATGAAAGCGTCATATACGTAAATAATTATATTTTCGAAGAAGAGACAGGAGATCAATTAATATTGATCCGTTTTCAGAACCCAATACCAGGGATATGGACCATCAAATTGCAGAATCTGGAAAAGGAAGCCTTCTCGTTTCATTCCTGGCTGCCATCCGGGAATCTGATCAGTGAAAACACATTCTTTCTGAATTCCAATCCGGACACAACCATAACTGCTCCAGGTACTTCAACCCATCCACTTACAGTAACCGCATATAATGGAGATAATGACAGTATATTACCGGAGTCAGGAAGAGGGTATACAAGAACCGGTTATATAAAACCGGATATTGCGGCACCGGGATATCAGCTCACCTGTGCTGTACCAGGAAATCAATATGGTACTATAACGGGCTGTGGGTGCGCCGCAGCACAGGCTGCTGGGATAGAGGCTATGGTTTTTGAATGGGCGGTGCCGAGAGGAAATTATACAACCATAACAGGCAATGATGTGAACCGGCTTCTGATCAGAGGAGCCAGGCGGAATCCATCTAATACATATCCCAATAATGTGTGGGGGTATGGACAAATTGATATTAACACTCTTTTTGAACGGCTCACCAATATTTAAATTCAGGACATCCCGTTGTCCAGAAGTAAGGGAATGCCGAATTTTATGGAAATAATAGTTGAGGTCAAAAGGTTGTTCCTGTATAATCAAAAGTATTGCAAAAGAAAGGAATGGAGATACGGTATGGAGCATGAGGAAGAGATTGGACTGGAATCCTTAAACGGTCTGGTGACAAGTGAACTGAAGTGGTATGTATTTGATCTGATTATGGAACGGTTAAAACTGGATAAAATAGATGAGTGCAGATACAGTGTGGAAAAAGAAGAAAAAGATAAGACCAGCTTTTATATTAAGGATGGAGCCATTCAGGTTTCTGATAAAGATGGTGGGGATTTAAAAGTCTATGAAAATTTATACCTGGCAGTCTGCGATTTTTTCAATCGGGTATATCAGGATGAGGCAAAGACAGAGGAAGCCATTTCCCGTTTTCTTACCAGGACACTTGATCTTCCGATCCTTATGAAAAAGCCCAGCCGATCCTTACTTCAGGAACAGATAACAGAATGTGAGGAACGGATTGCAGCACTTGATGAGCAGCTGCAGAAGGAAGATGTAAAATCCTTAAGGTCAAAACGCAAACTGGATGGGATCTATCTGGAAGGACTGAAAGCAAAACTTTCCGGACTTCGTTAAAATTAATTTTATTTATGTGAATAAAAACAATTGTATGGGTGATAATAGAATTATACCAAAGATAAGTGAATACTTATCCTCCCCTTTTTAATACCCCATGTGCGGCAAAGGCGTCGCATGTGGGGTGTTTTTTTGTGCAGAAGGCAAAGATGCTTGAAAAACGGGAGGATAACTGATATACTCTGACTAAAAATGCCAATTACCGTGCATTACATGTATGAAAGGTAAATGAAATGAATGAAGAAAAAACCAACAGACTGCGCTGGTTCTGGGGCACCTTATCCCTTCAGAAGAAAATAAATTATATTACAGCCAGTGGCGCAGCTGTAATCATACTTTCAATTGTTGCTAATTTTATGGTGGCAGGGTTTGGTATGAGGGGATTTAGTTCTGTTTTAAGAAACAACTCACAGAGCCTGGCGTTTTGGTCTGCTATGGAAAATGAAAAGAATGCATTTGCTTCCTATATAAGAGAGGAAACGAAAGACAGCCGCGACATATACGAGAAGGCCTGTCAGGATACAAAAAAAGCAGTGGATCAGCTGCCTTATGATTATAAAAAAACAGGCCGGTATCAATATGCAAAAGTATGGTCTATTCGTAATATGTATGAAAATTACTCTGCGTACAGGGATAAATTTCAAATGCTTACCAGGGAGGATCCGGACTATACAGAGCAGCTTTATACCATTTACCGGTTACAGGGATATCTGACAACTCACGCAGGTCAACTGGAGCAGATGACGGTAAAGCAGGGCAGTGAGAGCTATGAAAGAAACCGTTATTTATTGATAATCGTTCCTGCAGCAAGCCTGTTGTGGGGGGGAGCTTCCCTGCTGTTTGTAAAACTTCTAAACAGTTCCATTCATCGAAGCATTATAAAACCTGTGGTGGAGCTGGCAGAGGATTCGTCCCGGATTGGTAAAAACGATTTTTCCGGTGAGGAAGTAAAAACGGAAGGAGATGATGAGATTGCCAGGCTGGTACGTGCTTTTACTGCCATGAAATCCTCAACCCGCGGATATATCAGTGCTTTGACTGAGAAACATGAAATGGAAAAACAGCTTGATGAAGTCAGACTGCAAATGCTTAAAAATCAAATTAATCCTCATTTCCTTTTTAATACATTAAATATGATTTCCAGCATGGCTCAGATCGAAGATGCTTTAGTCACAGAAAAGATGATTTCTGCCCTTAGCAGTCTGTTCCGATATAATTTAAAATCCACGGATTCAGTCATGCCTCTGGAACGGGAATTAAAAGTTGTCCAGGATTATATGTATCTGCAGCAGATGCGTTTTGGACAGCGCTTTCAGTATATGACTGACATAAGCCCTCAGACACTGGATATTCTGATTCCCTCTTTTTCGCTGCAGCCCTTGGTTGAAAATGCGGTTTTACACGGACTTTCCAAAAGAAGCAGGGGAGGGAAGATACTGATCCGAACCTGGTTAAGGGATAAGAAACTGATAATTTCAGTGGCCGATACGGGAGAAGGAATTGACAAAGAAAGACTGGAAGAGATCCGCAGCTCATTAAGAGATGGTGAGGAAAAAAAGAATGGAATCGGTGTGGGAAATATTTATCGGAGAGTCCATGGGATGTATGGGGATGGGGAAGTTTTTATATTCAGTACTCCTTTAAAAGGAACAGCTGTGCAGCTTTCCTTTACACCGGATTACCATAAGAATTCATAGGGAGGCAGAGACATGTATCGTATTTTACTGGCAGATGATGAACAGATTGAACGCATGGCACTGGCGAGGAGGCTCACCAGACATTTTGGTGACAGCATAGAAATCAGTGAAGCAGTGGATGGAGCAGAAGCAGTGGCTGTATTTAAGCGGGAAAAGTGCCAGATCGCCATATTGGATATTGCCATGCCGGAATTAGACGGTGTGGAGGCAGCGGAGAAAATCAGGCATCTGAGCAGGGACTGCGTTATTATTTTTCTTACTGCTTACGATGAATTTTCTTATGCAAAACGGGCCATTGTTATAAGGGCACTGGATTATCTTTTAAAGCCATGCGAAGAGGAAGAACTTCTTGCTGTCATGGAGGAAGCCATGCGCCTGGCAGACCATGGGGATAAGGGGAAATCTGGTCCAGATAAAGAAAATGACAGTTCTGAGTTTTCCGAAACAGATTCCCAGTTTTTAGAACCGGCGGATGGAGATCCAAAGAGCGAAGTGGCAGCACGAATACTGGAGTTTATAAAAAATAACTATAGGAAGGAAATTTCCATGCAGGACGCAGCCCGGATGCTTCATTATTCGGATGCTTATTTTTGCAAATTGTTTAAGCAATGCTTTGACCAGAATTTCACCACTTATTTAACAAAAATCAGGATCAATGAAGCAAAAAAGCTGCTTATGAACAAAACAGCCAGTGTAAAAGAGGTAAGCATGCAGGTAGGATATTACGATTCCAACTATTTTGCCAAGGTGTTTCGCAGATTAACAGGATTGCTTCCTTCTGAATTCCGTGACAGTCAGAATGCACAAAAATAAGCTGATCTATTTATGCAAATTGGCAAAAGCTCCAAGGAGGATGTTAAAATATTCTCCCTGGAGGACAATTCTCTTCGGTACAAAAAAAAGCTTCAGGTTATATAATTGAGAAAGCATTAAGGCAGGCATTGCCCCTTTGTTGATTTACTCAATCATATAACCCGGGGCTTATTTTTTTTGCCGTAATCGATCTTAAATAAGTGGGAAGGAAGAAAATCATATGAAGAAATTCTTAAAAAGACTGGCAGCAGGAATTCTGGCAGCTGCAATGGCTGTGGGACTGAGCGGCTGTAGTACGGCTACTAAAGGCAAACGGATCATCAGGATCTCTCATGCCCAGGCTGAAACACATCCGGAGCATTTAGGTCTTCTTGCATTTAAACAGTATGTGGAGGAACGTCTGGGAGATAAGTATGAGGTGCAGATTTTTCCCAATGAGCTCCTTGGATCTGCCCAAAAAGCAATCGAGCTTACTCAGACAGGAGCCATTGATTTTGTTGTAGCAGGTACCGCAAATTTAGAAACATTTGCTGATGTATATGAAATTTTCAGTATGCCGTATCTGTTTGATTCTGAGAACGTGTATCGCTCTGTTATGGAAGATACGGACTATATGCAGAAAATTTATGCTTCCACAGACGAAGCTGGATTTCGGGTTGTTACCTGGTACAATGCAGGAACCAGAAATTTTTATGCAAAGACACCAATTCGCACTCCAGATGATTTAAAAGGAAAGAAGATACGTGTTCAGCAAAGTCCTGCCAGCGTGGCGATGGTTAATTCATTTGGAGCAGCAGCGGCGCCCATGGGATTTGGCGACGTATACACAGCCATCCAGCAGGGCGTTATTGATGGCGCGGAGAATAACGAGCTGGCACTGACCAATAACAAGCATGGTGAAGTAGCAAAATATTATTCCTACAACAAGCATCAGATGGTACCGGACATGCTGGTAGGCAATTTAAAATTTTTAAACAGCTTAAGCCCTGAAGAGTATCAGGTCTTTGAAGAGGCAGCCAGATATTCCACAGAGGTGGAACTTGCTGAATGGGATAAAAGCATTGATGAAGCAAGGGAGAAAGCAAAATCAGATATGGGTGTGGAGTTTATTGATGTAGATGTAGAGGCATTCAAAGAAAAGGTGCTTCCTCTTCATGAAAAAATGCTCAGTGAAAATCCCAAAATCAGAGATTTGTATCAGCATATTCAGGATGAAAATAATAAAAATAAAGGAGGACAATAAAATGTCAGTGATGCATCAGGTAAAAGACTGGATCATGAAGGCTCTGGAAGCGGTCATTATTGTTCTTTTTGCAGCTATGACGGTTATTGGCAGTTATCAGATTATTACCAGATATTTTTTTAACAGACCAAGTACTATTTCAGAAGAGCTGCTGACTTATTCATTTACGTGGATGGCTTTGTTCGCCTCTGCCTATGTATTTGGAAAACGGGATCATATGAGAATTGGATTCCTGGCCGATAAATTAACAGGTGCTCCTAAGAAGTGGTTAGATGCTGCCATTGAAATGCTGGCGTTTGTCTTTGCCGGAGTCGTGATGGTATATGGCGGAAGTTCCATTACAAAGCTTACAATGATTCAGACAACGGCATCCTTACAGATTCCCATGGGATATGTGTATGCAGCAGTCCCGGTTACAGGTGTGCTGATCATGTTATTTTGTCTGGTAAATGCAATGGATCTGCTGCATGGGGATTACAAAGAAAAGGAGGAAGCATAAATGAATATTTCCATACTTTGCGGACTGATTATTTTAGTGGTCCTTGTGGTTCTGCTTTTATTAGGCGTGCCGGTTGCCGTTGCACTTGCCGTTTCATCCATATGTGCCATTCTGCCTGTCTTAAATACTGGCGCAGCAGTGCTGACAGGAGCTCAGAGAATTTTCTCCGGTATCTCCATATTCAGTCTTCTGGCGATTCCGTTTTTTATATTGGCAGGCAATATTATGAACAAAGGAGGCATAGCAATCCGCCTCATTAATTTTGCAAAACTCTTTACAGGAAGAATACCAGGATCCCTTGCTCACACAAACGCTGTGGCAAACATGCTGTTTGGCTCTATCTCAGGATCCGGAACTGCCGCCGCCTCTGCGATGGGAGCGATCATTGGTCCCATTGAGGAAGAGGAAGGCTATGACAGAGACTTCTCTGCCGCTGCAAACATTGCTACTGCACCAACCGGACTGTTAATCCCACCAAGTAATGTTATGATTACGTTTTCTCTTGTCAGCGGAGGAACCTCTGTTGCTGCCCTTTTTATGGCAGGCTATATTCCAGGTATCTTATGGGGACTTGCCTGTATGGTGGTTATTTATTTTCTGGCAAAGAAAAAGGGATATCAAAGTAACAAACGCTTTACAACTCAGGAAAAAATCCGTGTGTGTCTTCAGGCAATTCCCTGCCTCCTTATGATTGTAATTGTAATTGGAGGAATTATCGCAGGAGTTTTTACGGCTACAGAAGGAAGTGTGGTATCCGTAGTTTACAGTCTGGTTTTATCTTTATTCTTTTATAAGTCATTAAAGCTTTCAGAACTTCCAAAGCTATTTCTAGAAAGTGCCCAGATGACAGGAATTATCATATTTTTAATTGGTGTTTCCAGCATTATGAGTTGGGTTATGGCATTTACCGGCATACCAACTGCAGTTTCTGAAGCAATGCTTGGAGTCAGCAGCAATCGCTATGTTATTTTATTCATTATAAATATCTTACTGCTTCTGGTAGGAACCTTTATGGATATGACCCCTGCCTGCCTGATTTTCACACCGATCTTTCTGCCGGTCTGCCAGGCACTTGGAATGAATACCATACATTTTGGTATCATGATGATCTTTAATTTATGCATCGGAACCATAACACCTCCTGTTGGAACAACCCTGTTTGTGGGTGTAAAGGTTGGAGAGACAAAGATTGAAAATGTAATTAAGACTTTACTGCTTTATTTTGCGGCAATCTTTATCGTGCTTCTGCTGGTATCCTATATTCCTGCGTTGTCCCTATGGCTTCCGGGACTTCTTGGATATGTATAAGAAATGATAAGTGCAAGCTGCCTTCGATTCCTTTTTCTTCAGGAAGGAAGGCAGTTTGTATTTTTCTTAAAAGCTGCATTGCAAAATTTTTCAATATGTTATATACTGTTTGATGGAGTATTACAAGAAAGAACAGACAAAAGGATGGTTTTAATCATGACTATTTTAGAAAATTGGAGAAATCTGGCATACGGCGAAGGTCTGGATGATAAAGAAAAAGAAGAATTATGGACCCAGTATTTTAAGGTTGAAAAAGGAATTTACGAACATATTCTGTCTAAGCCGGAAGAAGTAGTGGAAGGAACCGTTGAAGAACTGGCTAAGAGATATGGCACAGATGTGCAGACTATGACCGGATTTTTAGATGGTATCAATGAAAGCTTAAAGGGTTACGAGAATCCTGTTGAGACGATGGACGAGAATACCGTTGTTAAAATCGAGATCGATCCGGAAAAGCTTTATTATAATATGGTAGAAGCAAAAGCTGAATGGCTATTCAGTCTTCCCCAGTGGGATGAGATCCTGACAGAGGAAAAGAAGAAGGAACTCTATAAGACTCAGAAAGCTTCCGGAACCATTGTAAAGGGTGCTAAAATCGGAAGAAATGATCCATGTCCATGCGGCAGCGGCAAGAAATATAAAAAATGCTGCGGACAGAACCTGTAATTGTAACGGTTGCTGCGATTGCAGTGAGACAATGAGACAGGAAAGCAGGTACCTCTTTGGGGCTACCTGCTTTGTTTTTCCATTGGAAGAAATAGCGTTATAAAGAAAGGAACTCATAAGTGGAAGCGTATACAAATTTTGCGGAAGTCTACGATCTGTTTATGGATAATATTCCATACGAAGACTGGTGCAGTTATGTAACTGGCCTTTTAAAAGAGCATGGGGTGAAAGACGGCCTGGTTCTGGATTTAGGCTGCGGAACAGGAAGTCTTACAGAGCTTCTTGCAGATGCAGGTTATGATATGATTGGAGTGGACAACTCGGAAGATATGCTTCAGATTGCCATGGATAAGCGGGCGGAATCTGGTAAGGATATTCTTTATCTGCTGCAGGATATGAGGGAGTTTGAACTCTATGGTACTGTAAAGGCTGTTTTAAGTATCTGTGACTGTATTAACTATATTCTGGAATACAAAGATCTGGTGGAGGTATTCCGGCTGGTAAATAATTATCTTGATCCCGGCGGCGTTTTTATCTTTGACTTAAATACGGTTTATAAGTATGAATCGGTGATGGGAGATACTACCATTGCAGAGGACAGGGAAGAATGCAGCTTCATCTGGGACAATTTTTATGATGAGGATACAAAAATTAACGAATACGATCTTTCTCTCTTTATCAGGGAGGAAGAGGATCTGTATCGGAAATATATGGAAACCCATTACCAGAGAGCTTATACTATCGATGAAATTAAGAAGGCATTAAAGGAAGCCGGACTGGAGTATTTACAAGCATACGATGCTTTTACCAGGGAACCGGTGAAAGATACCAGTGAACGAATTTATCTGATTGCGCGTGAGCATGGAAAGGAGCAAAATAATGACTGATTATATTGTAAGGGCAACAGCAGGAAATCATCAGATCAGAGCTTTTGCAGCGACTACCAGGGACTTGGTGGAGCATGCAAGACAGGCCCATAATACCAGTCCTGTGGCAACGGCTGCGTTAGGAAGACTTTTAACTGCAGGCGGTATGATGGGTATTATGATGAAGGGAGAAGAGGATTTACTTACAATTAAGATCCAGGGCAGCGGTCCCATAGAGGGTCTGACCGTAACTGCAGACTCCAAGGGAAATGTAAAAGGATATGCGTATAATCCCGGCGTTATGCTGCCTCCCAATGAATTTGGCAAACTGGATGTGGGCGGTGCTGTTGGAGAAGGCGTTTTAAGCGTGATCCAGGATATTGGTTTAAAAGAGCCATATGTGGGACAGACCATATTAGTTGGCGGGGAGATCGCAGAAGATCTTACCTATTATTATGCCAATTCAGAACAGACGCCTTCTTCCGTAGCACTTGGCGTTTTAATGAACAAAGATAATACTGTTAAGCAGGCAGGCGGTTTTATTATTCAGCTTCTTCCGGGAGCATCGGAAGAGATGATTGAATTGCTGGAAAAAAGACTGGGTGAGATCCACTCTGTAACTTCTCTTCTGGAAGAAGGAAAAACTCCGGAGATGATACTGACCTATATTCTGGGTGGACTTGGACTTGAGATTATGGAGCAGACACCGGTTCAGTTTACCTGTAACTGTGATAAAGCCCGGGTTGAAAAGGCATTAATCAGCATTGGAAGGAAAGAACTGGAAGAGATGATTGAAGACGGAAAGAGCATAGAAGTAAACTGCCATTTCTGTAACAAACATTATGAGTTTACAGTGGAAGATTTATCGGACTTATACGAGAAAGCGAAATAAACGAAACCATAGAAGTATCAAAAAGAGCCATCCTAGGATGGCTCCAATCGTAATCATGTGAAACAATATAACTTCTTCCTATATTGAAAAAAGGTACACTGATAAGTCAATGATTATATTTTGATAACGTTTGTAGCCTGAGGACCCTTAGCTCCGTCTACTACATCGAACTCTACAGCAGCGCCTTCATCTAAAGATTTGAAACCATCCATGTTGAGACCTGAGTAGTGAACGAAAACATCGTTACCCTGTTCGTCGGAAATAAATCCGTAACCCTTTTGGTTGTTAAACCACTTAACTGTACCTTTCATTATGATACCTCCAAAACGACTATAAATTGTACTGTTACAGGATATCTGTAACTTCCCTAAGAATAGCATAAAATGGGTAAGGTGTCAAACATTTTCCACCATAAAAAACAAGAATTCTATTAAAAAAATGAAACCGAAAAACATGTGGTAAAATCATAGGTAATTGTGATAAAATGGGTGAAGATTTTACGTTGGGACAGGAAGGATAAATATGAAATTTAAAAATTTTTGGGGACATTTTTGTACCATTCATAAACACAAAATCCGGGTTATGAAAAATTGCTTCCGGGTAGGGCTGATAAAACAGGGTCTGCTTCACGATCTTTCCAAATACAGTCTGGAAGAATTCATACCAGGTGTCTTATATTATCAGGGAAACAGAAGCCCCAATGCTGCAGAAATTGAAGAAAAAGGATTTTCCAAAGCATGGCTTCATCACAAGGGACGAAACAAGCATCACTGTGAATACTGGATCGATTTCTCCATGGATCCTTCAAAAGGGATGATTGGTTATAAAATGCCCCTTAAATATCTGGTCGAGATGGTCATGGACCGGATTGCAGCGTCTAAGACCTATAAGGGAAAAAATTATACGGATGCATCTCCATGGGAATATTACGTACAGGGGAAGGCCTATATGATTGTTGCGCCTGAGACGGAAAGACTTTTAGAAACGCTTCTTATCATGTTAAAAGATGAGGGAGAGAGAAAAACATTTTCCTATATCAGAGAATTGTTAAAAAAAGGGGACTATTAAAGAAATTATGGAATTTCAGATCAGCAGGACAAGACGTCCTTATGAATTTAATATGTGGAAAAGCCATTGGCACCCCTATTACGAACTGTTCTATCTGGTATCGGGGCATTGTAAAATATTTATTAATCACAGCTTATATTATCTGGAACCAGGTGATATGGTATTTATCACACCTGGTGAAATCCACCGGACTACTTATCATTCCAGTCCGGTCAACGAAAGGATCACTCTGAGCTTTGATAAGGAATATTTAAATGACATGACTCAAAGCTGCGGTTCCCATCTGACAGATTCTTTATTTCAAAGTTCCAAAGTCTCCATACCAGCAGGCAGCAGGTCCTACGCAGAAGAATTAATTCAGAAGATGGTTTATGAGGGAGCTGGTCAGGACGGATATTCTCCCATGATGATGAGAAATTATCTATATGAATTACTGATTTTTCTTTCCAGGTGTCAGGAAGCCAAGACGGATGTAGGGAAGATGGAGGTTGGAGAAAAAGCCATAGAAGAAGCGGCGGAGTATATCTACCATAATTACGGAGCACCCCTGACTTTGAATGAAGTGGCAGAAATGATCCATATGAGCCCCGCCTATTTTTCCAGAAAATTCAAATCAGTAACTGGATTTGGGTTTAAAGAGTATTTAACCAATATCCGGATTCGGGAAGCTGCCCAGCTGTTAATTAATAGTGGAAAATCTGTGACAGATATCGCACTTGAATGCGGGTTCGGTGACGGAAATTACTTTGGAGATGCCTTTAAAAAAATCAAAGGTGTATCTCCAAGAGACTTCCGGAAAATGCAGGGGATCCGATAAACGGCTTAAGAAGTAAGATGATCGAACAGGTGGCGGATATAAGCCTGAAGCTTTTCATGATCCTGAAAGAACTTTGGATCATAGGCAAAATAGGTAATCTTATCTTTCCATTGATACTGTAAAACGGGCGTCCATAAAGGGGAAAACTGAGGTACATAGCAGCCGGTCTGCCGGATATAGCAGTTTTTTGCAGCAGCCTTCACCCTTGCTTCTTTGTCCACGTATTCTGCCACACTTTTATGAATGGCTCTGTCTTCATATATGAGATAATAGTAATTTTTATAATCTGGATAAAAGTATTTCAGCTCTCCCTCATAAAGGTCGATGAGAAGGGTGAGCTCTCTGCCGTCAGCTGTTGCTCTGACCATGGAATTGGCTTTTGAAAATCCCACAGGTACAGAAAAACCATTTTTAAGGGTCAGCTTAAGGAGATGCTGCTCCCGTCCGAGTAAATCAGGATTGATGATAAGCTCCTGGCTAGACAATGAAAAGTCATGCTCCAGAAAATCCGGGTAGTTTAGAATGGGGAGAATTAACGGCATCCCTTTTAAATCGTCTTCATTATGTAAGATCAGCAAATCAAAAAGGTACTGATCCCTGGAAAATAAGTAATCTTTATAAACTTCAATCAGCTGTCCGCCGGAATAAAGATCCTTCCGTTCCACACCTAAGAATGCTTCAATGGCTTTCTGCTTCATGCTTGAAAGACCTAAAAGATTCCGGTATGGACGGATTTTTTTATAGATGTCCAGACTTTCGGTGCCTGAAAAATTATAGTCAAACCCGTAGGCACGGCAGCGCTTTAACAGATAAGGAATATCAAATCCATCCCCGTTAAAATGAATTACCTTCTGAAAGCTTTTAAGAAATTCGAAAAATGTCACAAGAAGCTCTTTCTCCGAATCCAGAGTATCGGCAAACCATTGAACCAGATTCCAGACCCCGTTCCTGTAATAGACACATCCAATTAAGTAGAGAGTGGAATACTCCCCTGAAAATCCGGTGGTTTCTATGTCAAAGAACAGAAGTTCCTCCCGGTTTCCCAGACGGTGAAGGGGGTAGGTTTCTTCAAAGGCTATTTGTTTTTTTAGAGTGATCATCAGTAGTTTCGTCCTTTCTTTTCCCTTCTTATTATAGCCAAAGCTTTCTGGTTCGTCAACGGAGTACAGAATATTTGTTCGATCAATTACTTGCATATCAACTGGCAGTATGCTATGATAAAAATCAAAGTAATGGTTTTACAAAAGTATTTGCAAGGCATAAAAGGAGAACTACAGAGTGATTTCTTTCGTAAAAGGACCGATTGCCGAGATGACAGGAGACTGTGTCGTAATTGAGTGCGGAAACGTAGGGTATGAAATTTTCATTCCCCTGTCTGTATTTGAGAAGCTTCCAGGTGTCGGCAGGGAAGTAAAGTTATATACATATTTCCAGGTGAGAGAGGATGCCATGTGTCTTTACGGCTTCTTGTCCCGCCAGGATCTAAAGATGTTTAAGCAGCTGATCAGTGTGAATGGAATTGGCCCCAAAGGAGCACTGGGAATTTTGTCTGCCATGGATCCGGACGATTTAAAAAGGGCAGTGATATCAGGAGATGCGAAGGCTATTTCCAAGGCGCCTGGCGTGGGCGCGAAGACTGCTCAGAGAATTATTCTGGATTTAAAGGATAAGATTGATATAGAAGATATGATCCCAGCTTCCTTTAAAGAGGCGGTCAATGATCTGGGAAAAGAGACCGGAGTCACTGGCGAAGCCATTGATGCGCTCACTGCACTTGGTTACTCTCCTGCGGAAGCCGGACGTGCGGTGCGTCAGGTAGAGGTAACGGACACCATGTCTGTGGAGGATGTCTTAAAGGCTTCCTTAAAGCATTTGGCATTTATATAGAATATAACAGGGTATGGCGAAGATGGAGCGTAGAATAATAACCACAGAGTTAACAGAAGAGGATAAAAAGATTGAACCGAATTTAAGACCCAGAAGTCTGAATGAATATATCGGGCAGGAGAAGATCCGGACCAATTTAAAAGTATATATTGAAGCGGCAAAAGCCAGAGGGGAATCCTTAGACCATGTACTGTTCTATGGCCCGCCTGGACTTGGAAAGACCACTCTTTCCGGTATTATTGCCAATGAGATGGGTGTGAATATGAAAGTTACTTCAGGACCCGCCATAGAAAAGCCAGGTGAGATGGCAGCTATTTTAAATAATCTTCAGGAAGGCGATGTCTTGTTTGTGGATGAGATTCACCGCTTAAACCGGCAGGTGGAAGAAGTACTTTATCCCGCCATGGAGGATTTTGCCATTGATATCATGCTTGGAAAAGACTCGGCAGCCAGATCCATCCGGCTGGACCTTCCTAAGTTCACCCTGGTGGGAGCCACCACCAGAGCCGGGCTTTTGACGGCACCCCTTCGGGATCGTTTTGGAGTAGTTCAAAAGCTGGAATTTTATACACCAGATGAATTAAAGATTATTGTATCCCGATCCGCAGATGTTCTGGGGGTAGAAATCGAAGAAGAGGGCGCGGCGGAGATTGCCAAGCGTTCCAGAGGGACACCAAGACTGGCAAACCGCCTGCTAAAGAGAGTACGGGATTTTGCTCAGGTTAAGTACCATGGAGTGATTACAAAGGAAGTGGCTGATTTCGCTCTTGATATCCTTGACGTGGATAAATTCGGACTGGATTACAACGACCGCGCAATTCTTACCACTGTAATTGAAAAATTTGCCGGAGGTCCCGTAGGTCTTGATACCCTTGCTGCTGCTTTGGGTGAGGATGCGGGAACACTGGAAGATGTATATGAACCCTATCTTCTGATGAATGGATTTTTAAACCGGACGTCCAGAGGACGGGTGGCGACGGAACGGGCTTATGGGCATCTTGGTATCCCCATGGAGTCGTAACTGCCTGAATTTTAGAACTTTCCTAACTGTGTAAAGTATGATATAGTAAAGAAAGAGCAAATGATAACAGGGAGAGAACAACATGGATTCCAAGCAATATACAGAAGTTTTGATTGATGGCAAGATTTATGCACTTGGTGGCAGTGAAGAAGAGGGGTATATACAGCGCCTTGCCAGCTACATCAATGAGATGATCATAACTTTAAAACGTCGGGAAGGATTCACAAAGCAGAGTGCAGAATACCAGAACGTTATGATAGAGTTAAATATGGCAGATGATTATTTTAAGGCCAGAGAACAGATAGCAAGGCTGGAGCAGCAAAAGACTGAGATGGAGAAGGAAACCTACAGTTTAAAGCATGAGTTGGTTGCAACTCAGATGAAGCTGGAGGCAGTGAAAACAGAACTGGCTGGATTAAAGAAATCTTCTGGTTCAGACAGGAATGAATAAGGCAGGAGGGGGTGTTTCATGGATTTTCCGTGACCTCCTCCTTTTTATCAATCAGAATATAATTACTGAAAATTTTGGAGGCAGATGTGAAAAAAATAGTTGAGATCCTAGCTCCGGCAGGCTCGTTTGAAAGCATGAAGGCGGCAGTTGCCGCAGGCGCAGATGCAGTATATATTGGAGGAAGCCGGTTTGGAGCCAGAGCGTTCGCAGAAAATCCAGGAGAGGACAAGCTGCT
Organism: uncultured Paenibacillaceae bacterium; assembly: GCA_963523055.1. GTDB lineage: Bacteria > Bacillota > Clostridia > Lachnospirales > Lachnospiraceae > Lacrimispora. The sequence continues at coordinate 101,724 of CAURBV010000015.1, forward strand.
GGAGGCTATTGACTATGTCCATCTTCACGGTAGAAAACTCTATTTAACTGTCAATACTCTTATGAAGGAACAGGAGATGAAGGAACTTTTTGAGTACCTTCTACCTTACTATCGTCAGGGACTCGATGCTGTTATTGTACAGGACTTAGGAGCGCTTTCCGTTGTAAGGGAATATTTCCCGGATCTTCCCATTCATGCCAGTACCCAGATGACGATTACCGGAGTTTATGGAGCCGGGCTTTTAAAGGAGCTTGGTGCAGAGCGGGTCGTAACTGCCAGGGAACTGTCTTTAAAAGAGATCCGGCAGATTCACCAACAGGTTGATGTAGAGATCGAAAGCTTTGTCCATGGGGCTCTCTGCTATTGTTATTCCGGCCAGTGTCTTTTCAGCAGTCTCATCGGGGGCAGAAGTGGGAACCGTGGAAGATGTGCACAGACCTGCCGTCTTCCATTTGATGTAAAAGATAAGGGAAAGACTCTTGGAAAAAAAGAGGAGCGCTACTGCTTAAGCCTGAAGGATTTAAGCACACTGGATCTTATACCAGATATGATTGAGGCCGGAGTCTATTCCATGAAGATTGAGGGAAGAATGAAAAGTCCCAGATATACAGCAGGAGTGGTAAGCATTTACCGCAAGTATACGGATCTCTATCTTAAAAAAGGCAGAAGTGGTTATAAAATAGAAGACGGAGACAGGAAAGTACTTCTGGATCTGTTTGACAGAGGCGGACAGACAGACGGTTATTATAAGAAACATAATGGCAGGGATATGATAGTATGGAAGGAAAAACCGTCATTCAGGGAGGGGAACAATCAGTTATATGATATGCTTGACCGTGAGTATGTACAAAAGCAGTTAAAAGTGCCCGTTACCGGTAAGATTTTACTTTCAGAAGGAGAAAAGGCCTCCCTGATCCTGACTTCACAGGAACATCGCATTGTGATAGAAGGAGATGTGGTGATGGCGGCTTTAAACCAGCCGATGTCAGAAGAAAAGGTGTTAAAGCAGCTAAATAAAACAGGGAACACTCCATTTTTATTTGAAAACCTGGAGGCAGAGATTAAAGGAAATGTCTTCGTTCCTGTTCAGACACTGAATGATTTAAGGCGCAGAGGTCTGGAAGAACTGGAGGCAGAGATACTCCGTGAATACAAAAGGGAATACACGCAAAATGAATCTTTTGGTGAAGGTGAGGATGCTTTAAAAATCCAAGTATCCAAACCGGCAAAACTTACTGTTTCTCTGGAAAAACCAGAATGTTTTGATACAGTGGTTTGTAATCCCAATGTAAACAGACTTTATATAGAAGCAGCACATTTTGAACCGGAACGGTGGAATCAATATGTAAATGTGTGCCATGATATGGGAAAAGAGTGTTTTCTGACCATGCCTCATATTTTTCGTACAGAAGCCCAGCTGTTCTTTGACCGTTTTAAGAATTATTTAAAAGAAGCCGGATTTGACGGTTTTTTAATCCGTTCCATGGAAGAACCGGGCTATTTAAAGAAGACGGGCATAAGCGGAAATCTTGTTTTTGATTTCGGCGTATATGGAATGAATAATCAGGCACAAAAGATGCTTAAAAGCCTTGGTGCAGATGAGATCACCTGGCCAGTTGAATTAAACAGCAGAGAATTGGAAAAGCTAGAGATTCCAGGAGAGCTGTTAATCTACGGTCGTCTTCCAATGATGGTGACGGCACAGTGCGTTCACCAGGGGATGGATCGGTGTGATAAGACACCGGTCGAATTAAATATAAAAGATCGTATGGGAAAAGAATTTCCTGTAAGAAACCATTGTGCATTTTGTTACAATTCCATTTATAACTCAGCACCCCTTTCTCTTTTGGGATTAAGTGATACCGTGAGTTCTTTATCACCCGCCTCTTTAAGACTTCAATTTACAACTGAGAGTCCAAGAGAGACAGAAACTATTGTTAAGGCTTTTTCAGACGAGTTTCTAAAGGGGAAAAAGACAGAAGTTAATCTGCCGGAATTTACAAGAGGACATTTTAAACGCGGTATCGAGTAGGTGATTTATGATTAATCTGATAATAGATGTATCCCGGTATCTGATGATACTGCTGATCGCTTTATACACATATTTAAATTTTAGATATTTTTCTTTTCAGGATGATAAGAGAAAAAACAGCATTTGCAGGCGGCAGAACATTTTGATGTTTCTGATTCATCTTCTGGCGTATGGAATCATCTGGCTGGAGACAGAAGATGAGCGGATGCTTGTTTTCTATGGAGCTCAGGTCCTGTTCTTTTTTGCTTACCTGTTTTTATACCGGCTGTTTTACAGAAACTTATCAAAGCTTTTGGTCAATAATATGTGTATGCTTTTATCCATAGGTTTTATTATGCTCACCAGATTGTCATTTGACAAAGCGGTGAAGCAGTTTACCATCGTAGTCGTGGCGGCGGCAGTAACCTGTATTATACCATTTATCATTGACAGGGTATGGCAGCTTAGTAAGATCCCCTGGGTTTATGGCATAGGAGGTGTAATCCTTCTTGGAATCGTGTGTGTCGCTGGAACTACAAGCTATGGCGCCCAGCTTTCCATCGGGGTAGCTGGATTTTCCTTCCAGCCGTCTGAATTCGTAAAGATCAGTTACGTATTTTTTATCGCTACCATGTTTTACCGCTCTGTCAGTAACCGGACAATTCTTTTAGTCAGTGGTGTTTCTGCGCTTCATGTGCTGATACTGGTACTATCCAAGGATTTAGGCAGTGCACTGATATTCTTTATAACCTATGTGTTTATGCTTTTTATAGCAACTGGTAAATGGCGATATTTATTTGGAGGAACGGTGGGAGGAATATTAGCCTCCACATTTGCATTCCAGTTATTTAGCCATGTAAAGACCAGGGTTGCGGCGTGGCTGAATCCATGGTCTGATATTGCTGGAAAAGGATATCAGATCAGTCAGTCCCTGTTTGCCATTGGAACAGGTGGCTGGTTTGGGATGGGACTATACCGTGGGATGCCAAGAAAAATCCCGGTAGTGGAAAAAGATTTTATATTTTCCGCCATATCAGAGGAAATGGGTGGAATTTTTGCCCTCTGTGTCCTCTTAATATGCCTTGGCTGTTTTTTACAGTTCATGATGATTGCAGGGAATATGAAGGCCGTGTTTTATAAGCTTATTGCCTTTGGACTGGGTATGATCTATGCAATCCAGGTCTTTTTAACAGTAGGAGGAGTGACCAAATTCATCCCTTCAACTGGAGTTACCCTTCCTCTTGTCAGCTATGGGGGAAGTTCGGTGCTAAGTACCTTTATTATTTTTGGAATTATCCAGGGACTTTATATTCTAAAGCGCAATGAAGAGGAAGAGGACCAATATGAAAGCTAATGCGAATCCAAAAGCAAATCATCAGATCTTAATACTAACCTATGGAATTGTTTTACTATTTATAGGCCTGGTGGTTTATTATGGATACTTTCTTCAGGTGAAGAGCGACAGTGTAATTAATAATTCCTATAATGCCAGACTGGACAGCTTCGCAGACCGGGTCGTAAGGGGAGAGATCAGGAGCAGTAACGGCCAGGTTCTTGCCCGGACTGATGTGGACGGAGAAGGCCATGAGACAAGGGTTTACCCTTTCGATTCCATGTTTGCCCATGCAGTGGGATATTCGGTTAATGGAAAGACCGGGCTGGAGGCCCAGTCTAATTTCTATCTGCTTACCAGCCATGTCAATATCATTGAACAGGTAATTAATGAATTGTCTTCAAGGAAAAATCAGGGAGATAATGTGGTGACAACCCTGGATGTGGATCTTCAGAAAAAGGCATATGAAGCACTTGGAAAAAGAAATGGGGCAGTTGTTGTAATGGAACCTGATACGGGTAAAATTCTTGCCATGGTATCAAAGCCTGATTATAATCCCAACACGATATTAAGTGACTGGAATAGTCTGGTTGCAGAAGAAAATACATCAGGACAGCTGTTAAACCGGGCAACTCAGGGACTATATCCACCAGGGTCCACATTTAAGATTGTTACAGCCCTGGAATACATCCGGGAAAATCCTGAAAACTATAAAGATTATGTTTTTGACTGTGACGGGATTTATGAAAATGGGGATTACTCCATCAAATGCTATCATGAGACTGCCCATGGACATCAGAATTTTACCCAGGCATTTGCCAACTCCTGCAACGGAGCCTTTTCAAATCTTGGCCTTATGATGGATTTAAGCCGTTTAAGGAATACTTCGGAGCAGTTGCTGTTTAACACAGATCTTTCTTTGCCGTTTCCATCTAACAGAAGCTCTTATATCATGGCACCGGGTGCAGACACGTGGCAGATACTTCAGACTGCCATTGGCCAGGGTCAGACCCAGATTACTCCTCTTCATAATGCCATGATTACTGCAGCCATTGCCAACGGGGGAACTCTGATGAAACCCTATCTGATTGATCATGTGGAGAATGCCGGAGGAGATATCATTAAGAAATTTGTGCCCCAGGCATATGGGAATATCATGACAGCGGAAGAATCAGCCAAAATGACAGAACTGATGCAGGCTGTGATCACGGAAGGAACCGGATCTGCTCTTCGGACAGATGCCTATACAGTAGCAGGAAAAACGGGGTCAGCGGAATTTGATAAAAACAAAGAGACTCATGCCTGGTTTGTGGGATACGCTCCTGCAGAACACCCAAAGATAGCCATCAGCGTGATTGTAGAAGAGGGAGGATCTGGGGGAAAAACTGCCGCACCCATCGCCAGATCGCTTTTTGATTTATATTTTTCCAGATAAGGACAGCGATTACACACTTGCATATCATTATAAAAAGAGGTATACTATAGCCAGTCTGTGAGACACACCAAAATCGGGATCCCCATGGATTCACGGTTTCACTCTGGAGGAATTGCAATGATAGAAGCAACGAGTTGTGGCGGTGTGGTTATTTTTCGAGGTAAAATTCTGGTTTTATATAAGAATTACAAAAACAAATATGAAGGTTGGGTTTTGCCAAAGGGAACAGTAGAAGCGGGTGAAGAGTATAAGGAGACGGCGCTTCGGGAAGTTAAGGAAGAGACCGGAGTAAGTGCGTCCATTATCAAGTACATTGGTAAGAGTCAGTATTCTTTCAATACGCCTCAGGATATGGTGGAAAAGGATGTATACTGGTATCTCATGATGGCCGACAGCTATTACAGTAAACCACAGCGGGAAGAATATTTTATTGATTCAGGATACTATAAGTTCCATGAAGCGTATCATCTTCTGAAGTTTTCCAACGAAAAACAGATTTTGGAAAAAGCATACAATGAATATCTTGATTTGAAGAAGAGCAACCTTTGGGGTAATAAAAAGTATTTCTGAAAGAAGTCAGAGCTGTTTTCCTGACTGTAAAAAGAGCCGGAAAAGCTTCTGCCAAAACTTTTCCGGCTCTTATCTATTTGATTGTTAAAAAGTTAATTCCAGATCTCTGAATTTAGCCATCAGTGTCTCAGGATTAAGTTCAAAGATCAGTCCTTCCCGTTTTTCACTTTCCATAACTCTGCCTAAATAGGAACAATGATTAACCATAGGGTCTTCGTGACGTTCGGAGATAATATCCAGATCCTCAACGGCCACGATTTCGTCTACAACCATACCCCACTGAATACCATCAAGTATTAAAACCATCTCTTTATAAATGGTAGAACGGAACAGATCCTTTGTCTGATCCAGAAGTTTTAAAATAACTGGCATGGATTCGCCTTTTACCTGCTTTAAGACTGTTTGCAGACATTCGGATTCCTGACAGTTTTCACAGTCTCTTTTGCAGTCTTCAGCCTCAACAGCCGCCTTATGCAGTTTCTCATGAGGCTCTTCGATTTTTTTTAAATGATTGATAATTGACTGATTATCCGTAGTAAAATTATCGTACCATTTTCCGAATGCACACTGATGGGAATCTTTTGCCAGGTGAAAGGAGCCGCCTTCTTTGATATATCTCTCAAGCTCATTGACCCAGTTGATATGATCCTGCTTTCTGGCATCAATCATCTGTTCAAAGTCTTTGCATTCTTCAACGATGGGCTTTAAACCAAACGTAATACGTAAATCCATCATATTTATGACCTGGTTCCGATACTTAAACATTCCGGTGACATTCGCTGGTGCGGCAGGAATGGTACTGTATTCCGGCAACTGTAAAATTGTGGATATGTATTTGCTGTTTATGCAGTATAAAGAACCTGCAATTTTAAATATAATGTAGGGGCATTTAATTTCTTTTTCCATTCTCTTACGTACCTTACCTTTTTTATTTACTGTTACTGTTTATTATAAATCTTATTCCCCTATACTTCAACGGGTTTTTGGAAAATATATGTTAAAACTTGAGGAATGTACTATGAATAACTGGAAAATCAGGGTATAATGAGTTAGGATATCTGATTAGATAAGCTTGGAGGAGAGAATTATGCTAAAGTATTTCAGCGGAGATATCTTTAATTCCGATGCGGACATTATCTGTCATCAGGTGAATTGCCAGGGAGTATTTGGACGGGGAATTGCCGGGCAGATTAAAACGATGTTTCCTGAGGTTGAGAAGACATATCGGATTATTACAAAACAGTGGCAGGAGCAGTCTGGCGGAATTACCTCCGGTTTATTAGGCAGGGTTTCGGCACAGCCGGTTGAATTAAACGGCCGGTGGTTTCTGATTGCCAATCTATACGGACAGGATAATTATGGTAAGAATAGAGTTTATACAGATTATAGAGCGCTTTTACAGGCTGTGACTGAGATCCGGGATTTTGTAGATGTGAGAGGCAAACTGGAAAAAGTGGCATTTCCCTATGGAATCGGTTGCGGGAATGCAGGCGGAGACTGGAATAAAGTGGAAGAGATTATAATCAGCTGCTTTTCGGATTACCAGGGTGAAGTTCAGATTTGGAAAAATGATTCACAATCATAGAAATATCATTGCAGCATAAAGTCAGCAAAATTAATCCGGGAGGAACGAATATGGCAAAAGTCAGCTCTTTAAGCCGCAGTATTACTGCCTTTTATGTGGAATGGAGTGCGCTCAATCACTATTTATCATCCTATGAATGCGATAGAAATGGTCTGCCCTATGTTGGATTTTCAGACCCCCGCGTTCAAAAGCTGTGGAAGGGATTGTCTGCTCAGGAGAGGAAGGAAATTATGAAGCGGCTGGGCGCAAAGAATGAAACGGAATTGCAGAATTATTTTACTTAAGTCCGTCTGGAACGGAAAAGAATGGAGTTTATAGATGTCAGAAAATAAATTTGTGGTTGTAGATGGCTCCTCCATGCTGTCAACCTGTTATTATGCAGTTTTGCCCAGAGAAATCATGTTTGCCAAGACAGAAGAGGAGAAAATGAGGCATTATGATAAGATTCTTCATGCAAAGGATGGAACGTATACCAATGCGATCTTTGGTATGCTTAAGATGATAGTATCCCTTATGAAGAAACAGCAGCCCGACCACATCGCCTTTGTTTTTGATAAAACCAGAGATACCTTTCGCAGAGAACTGTATTCCCAGTATAAAGGGACAAGAGGGTCAACACCGGATCCGTTAAAAGAACAGTTTGTACTCATGGAACGAATTTTGGAGGAAGCTGGATTTAAAGTTCTTTACAGCGATCAGTATGAAGCAGATGATTATGCGGGAAGTCTGGTTATGAAATTCAGGGAACAGATTCCCATGATTGTTTTAACCAAGGATCATGACTATCTTCAGCTGGTAAGCGATGAATACAATGTCCGTGCGTGGATGGTCCAGTCCCGCCAGGAGAAAGCGGACGAGCTTTATAAAAAATATTATTCTTTTTACGGTTTTGGGAAAGAAGAGATTAATCTGCCGGAAAAAGTTTTCGAATATACATCGGATACGGTTCTGCGTGAGGAAGGCGTAATGCCGGAGCAGATTCCTGATTTAAAAGGAATACAGGGTGATGCTTCTGATAATATTCCGGGTGTAAAAGGGGTCAGCTCTGCAGCACCTTTATTGCTTCAGGAATATGGAACGGTCGAGAATGTTTATGCGGCCATACACGAAGCAGAATCAGACAAAAAGCGATTAAAGGATCTTCAGGATTTCTGGAAAAATGATTTGGGTATTTCAAGATCTCCCTATAAAGCCATGACGAAGACCAGTGAAGAGGAACTTTGCGGTGAAAAGGCGGCTTTATTGTCCAAACTACTTGCTACCATGAAAACAGATATAGAAATTGATTTTCAATTAGAAGATTTTAACGTATCTTTTTATCTGGAAGAGAAGATTCGGGAATGGCTGGTCAGGCTGGATATAAAAGAGGCTTCCATCTTTGGTAATGGAAAGTAAATCCTCTGCGGTATTTTTTCAAAGGGTTTGGAGACAATCATACAGAATGTCCCGATTTTTTATAAAGGAGAGTTAAGAATGAATAAAACTTATGAAAATTTGTCCTCCATATTAGAAAAGACAATGGCTCTGCAGACTGCTCTCGTTCTTTTTGAGTGGGATAATGAGACACTGGCTCCAGAAGAATCAGGATCTTATACGGCCAGAGTAATTGGTACTCTTTCCGAGGAGTATTACGGATTTATGACGGGTGATGAAATGGGAGGCGCGATAGCAGCGTGTGAAAAAGAATCTGATTTGACTGAGATAGAACAGGCAGTTTTAAAAGGCGCAAAGGAAGCCAGAGAGGAACTGATCTGCATCCCAAAAGCAGAATACAGAGAGAATGCCCAGCTGGTAGCGGAAGCGGCGAGAGTGTGGGTTAAGGCTAAGAAGAATGAAGATTACGATTCTTTTCTTCCTACGTTAGAAAAGGTGATTAATTTTAAAAGGAAAGTTGCCTCCTATCGGAAGAAAGAGGGGCAGAAGCTTTATGATGTACTTCTTGCAGAATATGAAAAAGGCTTTGAGACAGAACTTTTAGATGAGTTTTTTGGCAGATTGAAGGAAGAGATCATTCCTCTTTTAAAAGAAATTAAAGAGCATGGAAAAGAGATTGACAATTCCTTTCTTACCGGAGGCTATCCCAGAGAAAAACAGGAGGAGATGGCACGTTTCCTAGCTGAATATATAGGGTTTGACTTTAAAAAAGGTGTATTATCTGAGAGCGCCCATCCATTCACAAACAATCTTCACAACCATGATGTCCGCATCACAACCAGTTACCACGATAAGATGGACAGCTCCATGTTCTCTGTTATCCATGAGGGCGGTCATGGAATTTATGAATTAGGAATTAGCGATGAGATCACGCAGACACCTGTGGGGCAGGGAGCGTCTATGGGTATGCATGAATCCCAATCCAGATTTTACGAAAATTTCATTGGACGTAATCCTAATTTCTGGTTTCCGATTTATGATAAATTAAAAGAGCTTTATCCTGACAAACTAAATTCTGTATCCATAGATCAGTTTATGGAGGCCATTAATAAGGTCGAACCCGGATTTATCCGTACAGAAGCAGACGAACTGACTTACAGCCTCCATATCCTGATACGTTATGAATTGGAGAAGATGATTTTGGAAGAAGATGTGGATTTAAAGAAACTGCCAGAAATCTGGGCTGATAAATACGAAGAATATTTAGGCATCCGTCCGGAACAGGTTTCAAAAGGAATTCTGCAGGATATTCACTGGTCCCTGGGGCTGTATGGATATTTTCCGTCCTATGCACTTGGGAATGCCTTTGGAGCCCAGCTTTATTTTCATATGAAAAAGGAAATGGATTTTGATCAGCTTTTAAGAGATGGAAAGCTGGATGTGATCAAAGAATATTTACGAAATCATATCCATCAGTACGGCAAGATGAAGACAAGTCGTGAGATTTTAAAGGCGGTAACAGGAGAGGACTTTTCTCCGGAATATTTCATTGATTACCTGAAAGAAAAGTATCGCAAGATTTACGGTTTATCATAAAAATACGTGACTGAAGATAAAATATAATCAGGACACATACGCAGCATCGATAAACGTATGAGAAAAGAGGTTGATTATGGGAAATATCAGAAAAAGTGCTATGGAACTCATTGGCAATACTCCTTTGCTGGAACTTTCCAATTATGAAAGAAAGTATGAGTTAAAAGCTTCTGTCATTGCAAAGCTGGAATATTTTAATCCGGCAGGAAGTGTGAAAGACAGAGCAGCGTTAGCCATGATTGAGGATGGGGAAAAAAGCGGCACAATTAAACCAGGTGCTACCATCATTGAACCTACTTCCGGAAACACAGGAATCGGAATTGCCAGCATCGCAGCCATGAAAGGTTACCGCGCCATCCTCACTATGCCAGAGACCATGAGTGTGGAAAGAAGGAATCTTTTAAAAGCGTATGGAGCTGAAATTGTGCTTACAGAAGGAACAAAAGGCATGAGAGGCGCAATTGAAAAAGCAGAAGAGCTGCAAAAGGAGATAGAAGGTTCTGTCATACTTGGACAGTTTGATAATCCTGCCAACCCTAGAATTCACCGTGAAACAACCGGACCTGAAATATGGGCGGATACAGATGGAAAAGTAGATGTATTTATTGCGGGAATTGGTACTGGAGGAACCATTACTGGTGTTGGGGAATTTTTAAAAAGCAAGAACCCAGACGTCAGGATTATTGGAGTGGAACCGGCAGGATCACCCATACTTTCAGGCGGAAAGCCAGGCCCTCATGGAATCCAGGGAATTGGAGCTGGTTTTGTTCCAACCGTACTCAACAAGGATATATACGATGAAATTATTCCGGTAGAGAATAACGACGCATATGAAACCGGCAAAGAGATCGCTAAGACAGAAGGGATTCTTGTGGGTATTTCCTCTGCTGCAGCTGTATGGGCTGCAAAAGAAGTAGCGAAGCGGCCTGAATACCAAGGCAAAACAATCGTAGTGCTTCTTCCTGACACAGGTGACAGATATTTGTCAACGCCCCTTTTTTCTTAGATCGCCCGTATTAAAAGCCAGGGATTCTTGAGGGAATCACTGGCTTTCCTAAGTTATGTCCTGTCTTTCCAATTTTCTGAATAATAATAATTGATTTCGGCTCCGAAAAACAGGATGGAGATGCAGGAATAAAGCCATAACATCAAAAGGACGATGGCAGTCAGGCTTCCGTACATCACTGAATAGTTGCTGAAGTTGCTAAAATAGATAGAAAAAGCAAAGGAGAAACCGATCCAGCCAAGGGTAGAAAAGATGGCACCCGGGACCTGCTTCAAAAACTGCTGTTTCTTTTCCGGTACATAGGTATAAAGCATGGCAAAACACAAAGTGAGAATAAATAAAAGCATGGTGCGAAAGCTGATAACATATCGGGTGATTTCACCAAGGATGGGAAAATGATGGTTCATAAATGACTGTATGGAACCTCCCAGTACCAGAAGTACAAGCGTCAGAAGACAGATGATGATGAATACAACCGTATAACAGGCACAGACAAAACGGGTCATTAGATAGCTCCGTTTATTCTCCTGACCGAAAACCCGGTTTAATCCACGCTCTATGCTCAACATGCCTCTGGAAGCAGACCAGACCGCGGCGATGGCAGTGGCAGATAAAATTGCCGCAGGAGTATGAGTATAAAGATCTTCAATTACGGTAACGATGACGCTGTCAATTTCTAAGGTGCTTGGAATGAGTGTAATTAAAACCTGCAGCAGGTTTGCTTTTGTAATAGATGGGATAAACTGAATCATTGCTAATAACAGCATAATAAACGGAAAAGCAGCAATTATGGTAAAAAATGATGCCTGTGCTGCATAGACAGTCATTTCATCTCTGGTAAATTTGTCGTATATCTGCTTGCAGCGCAATAACAAACGTATCATAATAAACTCTTCCCTTCTTATCTCGTATAAGCATATTAACATGGCAGAAAGAAAATATCAAGGGATCACCTTTTTGGCAGAAAAAGAAAGAGAGGACGGATGCATGGAGCTCATTCCTGCAAAAACAATTGTAACAAAAACAAAGGATTCCGGATGGTTCGGGATTGATTATAACATGAATATTTACAGAGGCTGCAGCCATGGCTGTATTTACTGTGACAGCCGTTCTGACTGTTATGGAATTGACCGGTTTGATCAGGTTCGGGTTAAAGAGGATGCCCTGCGGATTATCCGGGATGATTTAAGAAGAAAGGTAAAAACCGGAGTGGTGGGCACTGGAGCGATGAGTGATCCATATAATCCATTGGAAAAGGAATTGGAACTTACCAGACATGCTCTGGAATTAATTGATGCCTATGGGTTCGGTGCAGCAATTGCCACAAAGAGCAGGCTGCTAAACAGAGACATTGATATACTGGAAAGTATAGCAGATCATTCTCCTGTACTGTTAAAAGTTACCGTTACAACCACTGACGATGCCCTGGCGGCTAAAATAGAACCAAGAGTCTCCATACCCTCAGACCGGTTGTCCCTGATTGCGGCGTTAAAGGACCGGAGGCTGTTTGCAGGGATTCTCCTCATGCCAGTGCTTCCTTTTTTAGAGGATCATGAGGAGAATATACGTTCAATCATAAATGCCGCAAAAGAAACCGGTGCCGATTTTATCTACCCGGCTTTTGGGGTTACACTTCGTAACAATCAAAGAGAATGGTATTACGACCGTTTAAGAGAGTTGTTTCCCGGGGAACATCTTGACGAAAGATATATGAAACAGTATAAAAATAATTATCATTGTACCAGTCCCAAAGCGCGTAAATTATGGCAAATATTTTCTGAAGAGTGTGAGCGCAACAGAATTCTGTATAAAATGCCGGATATCATTCATGCATATAAGAAAAACTACCAGATAACCCAGTTAAGCCTGTTTGATTAAAGCATACCGTTCTGACAACCAAAACTAGTTACAAATTCTTTGGCTATGTTTGAAACATAGCCATTTTTTTTATAAACCGCTGCAATCTGAGTGACTGTATCAGGAGAATCAATCTCTTTAAACATAAGGTTATCCTGCACCGTGAGATCGCAGATGGATTGAGGCACCAGTGCAATCCCCAGTCCGGCTTTTGCCCATTGAAGACAGGTTCTTGCATCGTCATTACGGCAGAATATATCCGGTTCTATCCCACTGTTTTGAAATGCAAGAGATATGATGGAATCAAATCTGCGGTAATAAATCAGAGGCTTTCCCGTTAATCCGCCAATTCTTACTTTGTCATCTGATATCTCCGGAAAAAATTCTGGAATTCCCACTGCCATAATTGGTTCTTTCTTACTATAGACACATTCCAGCCCTTCTGGATTAAAAGGTGTCCTTATAATAGAACACTCAACCAGTCCGTTTTTCATCTTCTCCAGCAGTTCATAGGTGTTTCCCTCTGTCACTTCAAACCGGACCCCTGGATGATCAGCTGTAAAATGTTTCAGAAAATCCACAAGAACGGTTCCCGCTGAAGAGATGACACCAAGCTTTAAAAGACCTCTTGCAGAAGAGGGGAGGTGTTTTAAATCATCTGATACGGATTCCATCAGAGATAGAATATCTCTTGCTTTAAAATATAAATAAGTACCTGCTTCTGTAAGTTCAGTTTTTTTTGCTCCCCGCTCAAAAAGTCTGACCCCTAATTCCTCTTCCAAAAGCATGATCTGTTTGCTTAAAGGCGGCTGGGATATTCCCAGTTTCTTTGCGGCAGCTGTAAAACTGCCGGTTTCCGAAATGACTGTAAAATAATAAAGCTGTTTTGAATTAATCGGGACCATATGGTACATCCTCTATTCATAAGATTTTCAATTTGTACTTGTTTTATTATATCAAAATGCTATAATAATACAAGGCATTATTCTAAAAAAGTATTGATTACGGAGGAAAAGGAAAATGAAAAAGCTCCTTAAATATTTAAATGAGTATAAGCTGGAAAGTATCCTGGGGCCTTTGTTTAAACTTCTGGAAGCCAGCTTTGAGCTTTTGGTGCCTTTGGTTATGGCCAGAGTCATTGATATTGGAATTAAGAATCACGATCTGCACTATATTCTTTCTATGGGCGGATTGCTGGTGCTGTTAGGCATTGTTGGGCTTGCCTGCTCCATTACTGCCCAGTACTTCGCGGCAAAGGCAGCCGCCGGATTTGGTACCTCACTGAGAAACGATTTGTTTGCCCATATCAACAGCCTGTCTTATCAGGAAATTGATACCGTAGGGACTGCCACTCTGATTACACGAATGACCAGCGATGTGAACCAGGTTCAATCAGGGGTCAATCTGTTTTTACGGTTGTTTCTCCGCTCCCCCTTTGTGGTGTTCGGTGCAATGATCATGGCATTTACCATAGATTTTAAGGCTGCTCTTATATTTGCGATTTCCATACCTGTGCTTTCCGTAGTCGTATTTGGCATTATGATAATAAGTATGCCTTTATATAAGAATGTACAAAAACAACTGGACCGGGTTCTTCTGACTGCAAGAGAAAATTTAGGCGGGGTCCGTGTGATTCGTGCTTTTAACCGTCAGAGTGATGAAATCCACCGGTTTGATGAAGAGAACGGCATTCTGGTAAAATTTCAGGTGTTTGTAGGAAAAATCTCTGCACTGATGAATCCTCTTACTTATGTCATTATAAACCTTGCAATCATAGTACTGATTAACACTGGTGCAAACCGGGTTGAATCGGGTATCATCACCCAGGGTCAGGTGGTGGCTCTGGTGAATTATATGTCTCAGATTCTGGTGGAACTGGTTAAACTGGCAAACTTAATTATCACCATATCAAAAGCTATGGCCTGTGCCAACCGGATCGGTTCTGTATTTTCCATGGAACCGGGAATCAGGGATACAAATCACGATATTGTGAAAGAAGAAGCAGATGTACCCAAGGTGGAATTTGATAAAGTCAGTCTTTTTTATCAGGGCGCAAAAGCAGAATCACTGGCCGGAATTGAATTTCAGGCTATGAAAGGTGAAACGATTGGAATTATCGGCGGAACTGGTTCGGGTAAAACTACACTGGTAAATTTAATTCCCCGATTTTATGATGTATCTAAGGGAAATGTTAAAGTCGGAGGGATTGACGTCAGAAATTATCCTCTCAGCCAGCTGAGAAATATGGTTGGAATCGTTCCTCAAAGAGCCGTATTGTTTAAAGGAAGCATCAGGGAAAACATGCAGTGGGGAAAAAGAGATGCCACTGATGAAGAGATTTATCGTGCACTTACCATTGCCCAGGCTAAGGATTTTGTGGAAGAGAAGGGCGAAGGTCTTGACTTTATTATAGAGGCAGGAGGCAAGAACTTATCAGGAGGCCAGCGTCAGCGTCTTACCATTGCCAGAGCGGTTGTCAAAGATCCACAGATTCTCATATTAGATGACAGCGCTTCGGCCCTGGATTTTGCCACAGATGCCCGCCTTCGTAAGGCGATTAAAGAAGAAACAAAAGACATGACAGTATTTCTGGTATCCCAGAGAGCTTCCACAATCAGAAATGCAGACCGAATCGTTGTTTTAGACGACGGACAGATGGCAGGTTGCGGAAAGCATGGTGATTTAATGAAATCCTGTGAAGTTTACCGCGAAATCTGCCTTTCCCAGCTGTCTGAAAAGGAGGTGCAGTAATATGAATATAAAAAAGCACAAGTCCACAATTAAACGGATTTTAAATAAGATTGCAAAGTATAAATGGAGTGTTATGGCCTCCCTGTTCTGCGCATTTCTAACCGTGGTTTTCACGTTGTATGTTCCCATATTAATAGGACGTGCGATTGACTGTATTGCAGGTGCAGGACAGGTAGACTTTAGCGCCATGGGTATGATACTTTTTCAGATTGCTGTTGTTATACTGATTACTGCTGCAGCACAGTGGGTTATGAGCCATATTAACAATCAGATCACTTACCGTGTAGTAAAGGATATCAGAACCCAGGCATTTAACAAACTGGAAATTCTTCCTTTAAAGTATATTGATTCCCATGCACATGGTGATATCATCAGCAGAATCATTGCTGATATTGATCAGTTTTCAGACGGTCTGCTCATGGGATTTACCCAGCTTTTCACTGGAGTTTTAACAATCATTGGAACATTGTTCTTTATGTTCTTTATTAATCCGGTAATTGCTGCCTTAGTTGTTCTTGTTACACCGCTGTCCCTGTTTGTGGCCAGTTTTATTGCAAAAAGAACTTACAGCATGTTCCGGATGCAGTCTCAGACCAGGGGAGAGCTGACTTCGCTGGTGGAAGAGATGTTAGGAAATCAGAAAGTGGTGAAAGCCTTTGCTTATGAAGACGAAGCCCAGAAAAAGTTTGAAGTCATTAATGAAGACCTTCGTATATGGGGGCTGAAAGCAACCTTTTTCTCTTCCATTACAAATCCGGCAACCCGGTTTGTAAACAGCCTTGTATATGCGTGTGTAGGAATTGCAGGAGCATTTGCCGCAGTCAATGGCGTTTTATCAGTGGGCCAGCTTTCCAGCTTTCTAAGTTATGCCAACCAGTATACAAAGCCGTTTAATGAGATTTCAGGTGTGGTAACAGAGCTTCAGAACGCACTTGCATCAGCTGCCAGGGTATTTGAATTAATTGATGAAGAAATAGAAGTACCAGATGACAGCAATGCGATTGTACTGAATGACGCAAAGGGTGAGGTGGTACTGGAGCATGTTGACTTCTCCTACAATCCCAGTGTACCTTTGATTGAAGATATGAATCTTCATGCAGGGCAGGGAAAGCGGATCGCCATTGTTGGTCCCACAGGCTGCGGAAAAAGTACTGTCATAAACCTGCTTATGCGTTTTTATGATGTCAATGCCGGATCCATAAAGGTTGATGGAAACGATGTGCGGCACATAACCAGAAAAAGTTTAAGATCTGAATATGGAATGGTTCTTCAGGAAACCTGGTTAAAGACAGGTACCATAAGGGAGAATATTGCATACGGGAAGCCGGATGCCTTGGAAGAAGAAATTATTACAGCAGCAAAAGAGGCCCATGCACACAGTTTTATCTCCCGAATGCCTCAGGGATATGATACAATCATATCAGAAGATGGAGGAAATTTATCCCAGGGACAGAAACAGCTTTTGTGCATTGCCAGAGTTATGCTTTGTCTGCCGCCAATTCTTATCCTTGATGAGGCCACTTCATCCATTGATACAAGGACGGAATTAAAGATACAAAAGGCGTTTGCGAAAATGATGGAAGGACGTACCAGTTTTATTGTTGCCCATCGTCTTTCCACAATCAAAGAGGCAGATGTCATACTTGTTATGAGAGATGGTCATATTATTGAACAGGGGACTCATGAGGATCTCCTTTCTAAAAATGGTTTTTATGCTCAGCTTTACAATAGCCAGTTTGCGATATAACTCGGCAGGATAATTATGAATAAGGCACCGGGAAAATATGAATTTTGTATTTTTCTGGTACCTTTTCTTGTATTATTGACATATTTCTTATAAAATAGGAGAGATAGTACGATATCTAATAGAAAGAAGAAAGAGATTTAGTAAGAGGGGAAAAAGTATGTTTGAAATTGCTATTTGTGATGATAGTATCGGTGACAGAGAGCGTTTAACAGAACGAATCGGAAAAAACATGTCGGAAAGTGACAAATTCCGCATCCATGAATATGATTCAGGAATCAGTCTTCTGGCAGCGATAAAGAACATCAGATTTTCTATTATATTTCTTGATGTTCAGATGAATGAAATGAATGGAGAAGAAACAGCGATCAGGGTTCGTCAGCTGGATAATAATGTGATACTGGTTTTTTATACGGGTTTTGCAGAACCTTCACCCCGTAGTTTTGAAGTTCAGCCATATCGGTATATTATGAAAAATATGACAGATGAACTTATGGACCGGTACATAAGGGATTCTCTTGATAAAATGATCGAATTGGGACAGGCACCCCTGCTTTCCGCCAATGTAAACCGGGAGCGGTTGTTTCTAAGAGCAGACGATATTGTTTACATTGAAAAATATAAGAAAAACACCAGAGTCCATATTTCTGAAAGTTCAATCAGAATCTATGGAATAAAAGATCTGGATAACAGTGACATTCCGGATATCCGCGTTTCAGAAAGACTGGAAACAATTTACGAGCGCCTTAAAAAATATGGTTTTGGCTATCCTCACGACAGCTATATTATTAATTTTAAATATTTGATCTACTGCACCAGTAAAATATTGCGGCTGAAGGATGTTGACACCATGTTTCAGATAACCAGAAGCAAGGCGCAGGAATTTCATATGCTGAAGGAAGAATTTATGTTATCAAAATATAAGGATGGCATTTGATATGGGAAATGATTTGTTATCAATAAGCAGGCTTTTATTTTGCGGTGCTGATGTTTATATGATGTTCAGATTTTTTGCCGCTATATATCCGTTTAAAACTTTTGGTATGAAGCGTTATATTATTAGTATAGTTATAACATTACTAATTTTCATTGAGAATGCAATTGGAAGTGTGGGCCTGAATTTTATTACGGTACCTCTCTTTTGTTATATTTATGCACTGCTTTTATTTAAAATTTCCTATTCAAATGGAATTGCTTATACCATAATTTATTTTGCTTTTGTGGGAGGGAAGGAAGTTCTTTTTGAACTGTTATATCGATTTCTTTCATATAATCTTCCTCTTTATATACCTCCTTGGTTCACATCAGGTGGAATATATTTTTTAATATTAGAATATATTGTAGGTATTTTATTTTTGCTTTATATTGAAAAATTTATTAAAAAAATAAATATAAGAAATAATAATGGATTTTCGTGGTATTTACTAATACTGCCAATTTTATCCCTTGCTATTTCAAGCAGCTTTTTATATATGGATTTTCCTAAGACTATTGTTTTGCAATTTTTTATGTGCGGTGGGGCGGTATTATTATATCTATCAAATGCAGCTATATTTATCATCCTAGAGAGATATACGGATATTATGAATAAAATAAAATATGCAGAACTTTATTCGGTTAAAAGAGAAATGGAAAATGATCATTTTCAAAATATTCTAAAAATAAATGACCATTACCGCTGCTTTATGCATGATGTTCATTCTTATTTTAACAGTTTTCGTTTATTGGCTTTAAATGGGGAAAACAATAAGATAGTTGAAATTATTGATGAATTAAAAGGTAAAATACAAGAAGAGATTAACATTGTTATTTATAGCAGCAATCCAGTTTTTAATGCTATTTTATCTGAACGTGTTTCAAAGGCAAAGGAACTTGAAATACAGTTGTCTATATTTATAGAAAAAAATTTAAATCTGGATTTCATATCAGATTCCGATATGATTTCAATGTTTGGTAATCTGCTTGACAATGCGCTGGAGGCAGCTGCGAAGTGTGAAGCCGGAAAGCGAATAGTTGATATAAAACTATTTATGGGAACTAATTATTTTCTGATCTTCCATATTGAAAATAGTTTTAGAGTGAAGGCTAAAAAGGAGGGGGATAAACTGCTGTCAACAAAAGAAGATTCAAAACATCATGGTTTGGGAGTAGGAATCGTAACATCCCTGGCGGAGAAGTATGGAGGGTCATTAAATCTTACGCAAAAAGACAATTTATTCGATACAATATTAACGATTTCTGCCTTCTCAGAAGGGCAGTGTGCAAATTTTGGCACTCAACGTGTATAATTTTGGCACTTGACTTGAAAAACGTAAATTACTGTTATATTATGAAAGAAAAAAAGGAGGTTTCAAAATGAGAAAAATGTTAAATGCTTTAAAAGGAAAAGTATCAATGGTTAAGGTGATGAACACATGTGCATTATTGGTTGCAGCTTATACAATTAATGTAACCTGTTTCTGGGCTCATCATCAGCCAGAAGTGCCAGAAGAGGCTAAGATGCTCAGGAAGTTCTAATGTTACAACGGATTTCAGAAGACATAGTCAGCTGGCAAATTAAAAAGAATCTTTTAAAAGATGATCAGCGCGCTTTATATCTTTACGCCTATGAGGTATTAATTAACCAGATTATTAACATAGTCGTGGCTGTGTTCATAGCAGTAATCATGCGTGCACCGATGCCAGTGTTTGTGTTCCTTGCCAGCTATATACCATTAAGGTCATATTGTGGCGGGTATCACGCAAGAACCAATGGAGTCTGTACTGTAGTTTCAGCAATCCTTATTCTGATTGTCTGTCTGCTTGAGAGGTACATAGTTGGGGCGGCAGCTCTTATTCTACCATTTGCAGGGTTTCTAATTTCAGGAATTCTGATCTTTATATTTGCACCTGTTCCTGACAGGAACAAGCTTCTCGATGAAGAGGAGACAAGCCGTTACCGGTTAAAAAGCAGACAGTTCTGGTTAACGGAAGTAATCGTAGGTGCAATATTCTGGTTTGTTAATATGAGAGTCTGTGTTGTACTAGCTATAAGTCATATGCTGCTGTCCGTTATGCTCGTATATGGAGTGCTGAAGAATAGTAAAGAGAAATAGAAAAACGAGACTGTTGCCTTGCAGCAGTCTCGTTTTTCTATTATAGATTCTCTGGTCTTAATATCCAGGAACTAACTAAAAAAATGATTATCCTTCAGCCATTGTATAGATTTCTCAGTGTTTTCTAAACTATTTGTTTCAATTAGCCATGTACTATTTTGAGAATATTTTTCCAACGCCGTACATATCTCAAGAAAGTTTATAGTTCCACTCGAAAAATCTAAATGTTGGTCAGAAAGCCCATTATTATTGTGTAAATGTACAAAACTCACTTTTTTATTTAAATGTTCTATCCATTTTAATACAGGAGTACTAGAATTACAATTGGCATGACCCACATCCAAACAAATACCTAACCTCTTATCATTTACCGTTGTAATAACTTCAGAAAGTATATCTGGTGAATGTTCAAATTGATTTTCCAGATGAATTGTAATGCTTTCATCTTTTCCCCATAGAAATTCGTCAAAAAACAATGCAGCTCTTTTTATCCAATTAGACGGAATACTTGTTCCGGGTATATATCCATGATGAAAAATAATATTAGGGCATTTTAATAATTTTGATATATTGTATGCATTTTCAAATCGCTCCATAGTAGCTGATTTTATTAGTTTATCCTTACTGCCCAAACACAAATCTTTGTATGGTCCGTGCATTGAGACAATATTAATATCATGATACACCATTAAATTTTTATTAACCTCTTCACCATAGACATCATAAATATCCGTATCGGAAAAAGCATCAATATTTACTGATATACCATTTTTTTTACACAGTATTGATATTTTTTCAGGTTTAGATCCATCACATAAAACTATTTCTTTCATAGCTTATGACCTCTTTTTCTTATTATTTACCCAAATACTATAAATGATATCTATGAATTCAACTTATATCCACTGGTTAGAATCTTTTATCTGTTGCATTAACTTACCCTTACTTAATAAAATAATCTTTTTCATTCATAATTGGTAATATTATACCACCAAAAGCACTGAGATAGAATCTATATATTTATCTGCACTCTATGCATCCCCTATTTAAATATAACAATTATAACTTCTGCTATTTTTAAATAAACGGCTGTTTTAACTGGTCCGGCATGCAAATTTTGGAGCTCAATGTGTACAATTTTAGCACTTCGGTTGAATTTTTTTCAGTTATATGTAGAATGTAATTTATAAGTAATTTAGTTCTCGGAACGAAAGGAGGGCTGACGGTGCAGAATAAAAGAAACAATGAAAGCTATTACCAATACAGAGCAAGCTGCTCAATCCGTAAAGAGGATGGAACAGAGGAAATAAAAAATTACGAATTGGAAACAGATATTTTATACGGAGATCTCCATTTTTGGAATCGTTTATATTATCTGAAAAAAAGTCAGAATATGCTGTTTGACTTTGCATCCCGAGAACCAGGAATTGTAAAATGCAGAATCTTACAGGAAAGGCTGGTCTTAATACCAAGATTTACTTATAAATCACAAAAGCCTGTATGCAGAAAAGGATCATTAATTAAAAGACTACTGCTTGTAATTGAAGTGATTGTATTACTGCTTTTGGTTATGACAAGAGCATCTGCTGCAGGAGAGGAAGAACAGGGTATTTACGCAAAAGGTCAGGAGCTGTCTTATATTGCAGGACATGGAGAGGAGAACATGGAACAGTATATATTAGAGACAGATTGAACAAACCAGAGAGGAAGAATCATGTGTGAAGAAGAGAAACTGATTAATGACAGGCATCTTGAACGGATTAACCGGTTTACCAGTATTGAAACAGGGATTTATGTGGAGGGAGAATTGCTTCAGTTTTATGAAGAAAAGATGTTTGATAACGAAGTGGGTATTTTTCTTCCCTCCACCTTTAAGGATATGAAACCGGAGGATGCAAAGAAAAAGTATTTTTCTGAGCAGCGTCCTGAAATTATAAAAACAAATGAAGATGGCACTGTTAATTTCTCCTTCAGTATGGTAGAAAGAGAGATTAAACCAGAACAGCTTGCAGATGTAATACAGGAATTTTATCTTGTTTTAAAGCGATTTCAACCAATGAGTGTTTGCCTGGAAGATGGGACAGAGTCAGCCCATAATGTGCCTTTTGCATGGATGGAATTTATCAGTACAGCTCTTGATGATAATCTCTTTAATACATTAATTATTTACCCAGTGGGCAGAAAGCTGCTGATGGTGATGTTTAGCTGTCCGTTTGAGAAAAGGCTGGACTGGAGCCGCTGCTTAAGCGAAATCCGTAAGAGTATTACGATATATAGTAAGGAGAATGAAATTGGAGCAACTTAGAATCTATTTGGATTCCGGGGAGATGTTTTATCCGACACAATGTTTTATTGATAAAAGAGTAAATGAACATTTTACAGCTGTTGTAACCGGAGTGGTAAGTTCAGATAAAGATAATCTGATTCTTAGAGAATCAAAGGAGGTTTTGCTGACTATTACTTTTATTAACGAGGAAAAGAATGAAATACCTATTTTTAAAGGCAGAATCGAAAGAAGATACGAGATTGAGGCGGATGGGGCTGTTTATTGGAATCTGTTTGCAGTGTCTCTGACCATAGATCTTGACAGAGAAAAGTATATAAGAACGTTTCAGGGAGAGGAACAGAATTATCTTCAGATAATTGGATCGGTGCTTGCTGGATATGAGAATACGACTGTGGTTTTAAGTAAAGAAATGCGGGAGATGTCTGATGGTCTGGCTGTACAGTATATGGAGACAGACTGGCAGTTTTTAATACGTCTGGCTGCAAAGAAAAATCAGATTCTGGTGGCAGACAGCGTTCATAATAACATCTGTTTCCATTTCGGAAGAATAAAAAGAAAAGGCAGAAAGTGTTTTAATTCCGACCAGTACCGTATTAAATGTTACGATGACTATGAGAAAGGTGAGACTGTTGAATATCTGATTAAAAGCAGAAAGTGCCTGCACTTATGTGATTGTGTGATGATAGAAGACAGCGCTTATTACATATACTCCATGAGTATGAATTTCAGCGGGGGTAAGGTGGAATTTGATTATGTACTCCGCACCCGGTCTGGTTTTCTGGTTCCGGCAATGGAGCTTTTAAGTCTTGCAGGACTCATGCTTATGGGGAATGTTAAAAATACAGGAGAGAATGCAGTTCAGATAAAGCTGCTGAGTGAGAAAGATGAAACCTATGGAAAGCCCATTTGGTTTCCGTTTTCTTCTGTATATACGTCACCGGAAGGAACGGGCTTGTATGTTACGCCGAAACCGGGAGATCCCATTCGGTTATATTTGCCAGATGGCTGGGAAGAACATGCATATGCAATTGGTTGTGTTCCGGCCGGAGATTCGGCTGGAGAAAGGAAGGAAATTATATGACAAAAGATCAAATGTTTCAGGATTTATATGGTTATTTTTTTGGAATGATAAACAGAGGAGATCTGGATGAATTATATGTAAGGGCTTTGGAGGCAATTCCTTCCATTGTTTCTCTGGATGAGATCAATGATGCAACAGGAGTCAGCAGTTTAAGAACATAAACAGCGCGTCCCTTTGTACCTCAAAATCCCCGTACTTTCGCACGGGGACGATGAAATGATCTGTTATCAAAGATTTGTTTGCGCCTATTTTGGCTGAAGCCGGTTGATCATGGTTAAGATCAGCAGTAAATCACTTTCCGGCAAAGATTTAAGCTTGTCTATTGTATCTCTGACTAAGGGCGGGTTGGGATTATCATTATCGAAAAAATCTTTCGGCGTTACGCTTAAATACTCACAGATTGCCAGAAACTCCGCCATGGAAGGGAGACTTCTGCCACTGGAAATACTTTGTACGTAACTTCTGCTGTGCCCAAGCTCCAGGCTCATCTTATGTTCTGCCACTCCCTTTTTAAGACGTAATTCTGTAATTCTTTTATTGATATAGTCTTGATCCATTATAGTCACCTCTCGTACTATATTTTATGATAATAAAATTTGTAAAATACACGATTAAAATATGTAAAATTCATATATTGCATAATTTGAATACCAATAGTATAATTAAAAACTGTTAATATTATGTAAAAAGTGCAGGGAGGAAAGGAGTTTGTATTAATATAAAAGTTCTGATAATCAGTTTATATGTACATAAGTAAAAATGCAATAGAAAAAGCGGAATCAGGCATACATAATATTAGCAAATGTAATTAGTAAATTTTACCTTGGTGTGTTATGATGTTTTTAACTAAAATGTCGAAACATGCAGGCTGAGGTCGAAGTCCGAACTACAGGAGATAAAATTATGAAAAGAAGAGTAGGAATCAGAAGCATTGGGATAAAGATGCTCCTTGGCATTTTACCCGTCGTAGTGCTGGCACTGGCACTATTAGCGAAGCTCAGTGAATCTACAAGCAGAGAGCTGATTGAACAGCAGAGTAATTCCACTATGGAATCAGAACTGAAAGCGAATGTAAACGGCATTGACAATTATTTAAATGCGGTAGAGACCACAGCGATGAATATTTCTCATATCGTAGGGGCCTCTTATCAGTCTACGGATCTTGACACATACGGCAAGGCGATCGCAGAGATTATATCTGGCAATGATTTAATACTTGGCAGCGGTATCTGGTTTGAACCGAATGTATATGATCCCCAGCAAAAGTATGTAGGACCTTACTGGTATAAAGATGGGAATAAGGTGACCTTAACCAATGAATACAGCAATGAGAGCTATGACTATTTTAATCAGGCGTATTATAAATCTGTATCAGGAGGGGCAAAGGATGCAATTATAACCGATCCTTATTTTGATCCCACACTCAACATGATGATGGCAAGCTGCACAGCTCCTATCTATGACAGCAGCAACCGTTTCATTGGAGCAGTTACGGTAGATATGCAGCTTAGCGACATTGACGAACTGATTAAATCCATTAAAGTTGGTAAGAACGGAACTGCAGTACTAATTTCCGGGGAAGGTGTTTATCTTTGCGGCGCAGATGCAGAAAAAGTCAGTAAAGGTGTCAATATGACTCAGGATGAGAATGCCACACTTTCCGCCGCCGCAGCCCAGATGGTGGCAAACAACAAAGGAAAGACGGTTTATACAGAGGGTGGGGAAACTTATAACCTTTATTATGATACGGTTCCGGGTGTGGGTTGGATCATCATGATTAAGATGCCTCAGTCTGAACTGGCAGAACCCATTGTTGCCTTAAACGAAAAGCTGGCTAAAATCAGCGCAGCAGCTTTGGTTTTATGTATCATTGCAGTTCTGTTTCAGGTTGGAAGTATTACATCAGGCCTTAAGAAGGTCCGCAAGTTTGCAGGTTCACTTGCAGACGGTGATTTTACGGTACAGCCGTTGAAATCCAGACGCAAAGATGAACTGGGTCAGATGAGCAGCTCATTAAATAATATGTTCCAAAGCAATAAAGGAGTGATCGAGCAGATTTCCGACCAGGCAGGTGATATTACGGATGCCAGTATTCATTTAAATAAAGTATCGACTGGTCTTCTTGTTCAGTTCAGCGATGTAAAAACATATATGAGTGATGTAGATAAGGCGATGATGTCTTCCAGTGCAGCAACAGAAGAACTGAATGCATCTCTTGCAGAGGTTAATTCATCGGTAGGAGTACTTGCCAGTGAGACGGAGAAGAGCAGTAAGATATCCGGCGAGATTATGGAACGGGCAAAAGAGATTGAGAAAAAAAGCAGGGAAGCTTATGACAATGCCATTGTTATTTCGCAGGAAAGAGAACAGGATCTAAAGATGGCTGTCCAGCATGCAAAGGTCGTGGAACGGATCGGTGACATGGCTCGTCTTATTTCCAATACGGCTTCTCAGATTAATCTTCTTTCACTTAACGCCTCTATTGAAGCGGTAAGAGCAGGAGAGCAGGGCAGAGGCTTCGCAGTCGTTGCCAGAGAAATCGGAAAGCTTGCCAAGGACACTTCTGAGATTGTAAAGGAAATCGAGGGCACCATAACAGATGTCCAGAATGCATTTTCCATGATGCTAGACGGATCACAGTCTATGCTGCTGTTCTTAAGAGATACCGTGACTCCTGATTACAATAATTTTGTGAATGTAGGTCAGCAATATGGCAGGGATGCAGTTACCGTTGAAGAAATCTCCAATGAAGTGGAGGAGATGGCGACCAACATCAGCCAGGTAATGCAGGAAGTGCGGGATGCCATCCAGAATGTTTCCGAATCCGTACAGACTACGGCAGGTAACAGCAGCATGGTCCTTAGTACGATTGAGAAAGCATACGATGTTGTACAGGACATGTCAAAGATGTCAGAGAAGCAGGAGCGGATTGCAGAAGAGCTTAAGACGGTGGTTTCCGGCTTTAAATTAAAATAAAGGTTTCATATTATTATTTTTCGACATAATGGGTATCCTTTTCTTATGCAGTTGTTTATCAAACAATTGAAAAATGAGGGATACCATGGAAGTGAAGAAAAATTATATCATCATCCCGGCTTATGAGCCGGACTGGCGTTTGATTCATCTGATAAAAGAACTGAATGAACGGCTGAACGCAGTGTTTGTTGTTGTAAATGACGGGAGCAGCAGGGAAAAAGATGAGATATTCTGCGAAGCAGAAAATTTTGCTGTTGTGTTGCACCATGATAAGAACTACGGAAAAGGGAGAGCGGTGAAAACCGCTCTGTCTTTTATTAAAAATCAGGAAAATGCAGGAAGAATAGTCATAGCAGATGCTGACGGACAGCATACTCCGGAAGATATTGCTCTTTTACTGGCAGTGAAAGAAGGAGAGAAGAATGTGCTGATTACAGGATGCCGCAGTTTTCAGGGTGAGATACCTTTTCGAAGCAGGCTGGGCAATCAGTTTACAAGAGTTACGTTCTGGCTGCTGTCAGGAAAATGGCTGAAAGATACCCAGACCGGACTAAGAGCATTCGACAGCAGATTAATTCCACTGTTTCTTAAAATATCAGGAGACCGTTACGAGTATGAAACAAATATGCTTATGACCTGTGTAAAAGAGAATGTCCGGATTGTGGAAATTCCCATTGAGACTATTTATCTGGAAGGGAATAAATCTTCCCATTTTCGGGCTATCAAAGACTCTGCACGCATTTATATGACCATGTTGAAATTTGTCTCTTCCTCGTTTCTCAGTTTCTGCATGGATTATCTGCTGTTTGGGATTTTTTTATCCCTGACTTCCGGACTGGGAGATGTAACTGCAGATGCTGTCAGCAACATCATGGCAAGAATTATAAGTGCTTCATTTAACTTCTTTGTAAACCGCAATTATGTATTTCGTTACAAAGGAAGCCTGTTGCAGTCTGCCCTGGGCTATGCCGCTCTGGCTCTTTCCATACTGGCAGTCAATACAGCCATGCTGTTGTGGCTGGTAAGAGATTGGGGAATGGGCGGATTAGAAGCAAAAATTGTGGTGGAGGTCTCCATATTTTTTGTGAGCTTTCTGGTACAGAAATTATTTATTTTTAAAAAGAGACCGGTTCATACCGCTTTATAGGAAGAATAGGTTTAAAAATGTCTTGACATTTTAATTTTATCTGATTATAATGGTGACAATATTACATTAAAATATGAAATGCTATGAAAGTGCAAGTAGAATCTTAATTTCTATCAGAGAGAAGGGGTCACCGGCTGAAAGCCCTTTTAAGTTCAATTAAGAGTTCGAATTTCCCACTGAAGCAGCATGGCTGAAACCTGCGAATTGATTTAATTGGCAGGCGGGTAGGTCATGACGTCCGTACACGTTACGTATGCCGAGTGCCTGCTTTTGATGCAGGAATCAGGGTGGTACCGCGAACACAGCTTCGTCCCTTTACAGGGATGGAGCTTTTTTTAAGTTTGCGCGCCATGGGCACGCTCTAAGGGGTGTAAGTCCCCAACATG
>CAURBV010000016.1:0-129174 GCA_963523055.1 uncultured Paenibacillaceae bacterium
ATGTTGGGGACTTACACCCCTTAGAGCGTGCCCATGGCGCGCAAACTTAAAAAACCGGGCAGACGAGAGTCACGTCTGCCCGGAATCATACAGCTTCGACTCCTTTTTATTCCACGGAAATCAGGTAATAATAAATCGGCTGACTACCGCAATGAAGCTCCACTTCACAGTTTGAAAATTGTTCTTCTGTTTTCTCTTTCAGTGCTGTGGCATCTTCTTCACTCACATCCTTACCATAGTAAATGGTAATCAGTTCTGATTCTTCTTCTACCATAGCTTCCAGTGACTTCAGTGCAGTTGCTTCAATCTCTTCCCCGACAGCAAGAATGCCATGGTCTCCCAGAGCCATGATATCGCCTTCTTTAATTTCGATATCATCGATTGTGGTATTACGGACTGCATAAGTAATCTGTCCGGTCTTTACACGGCTCATCTCTTCCGTCATAATTGCTTCATTTTCCTCAGGAGATAAATCAGGTGCAAAGTTAATAATTGCAGTAATCCCCTGCGGAATTGTCTTGGAAGGAATGACGATTACTTTCTTATCCTCTACCAGACTTCTGGCCTGTTCTGCAGCCAGAATAATGTTCTTGTTATTCGGCAGAATGTAGATTGTATCTGCATTTACCCGGTCAATGGCGTTTAACATGTCCTCAGTACTTGGATTCATGGTCTGGCCGCCCTGAATTAAATAATCCGCACCAATACCGCTAAAGATCTCATCAAGCCCCTCACCTGCTGATACAGAGATAAAGCCAAAAGCCTTTCTTGGCTCTGATTTCTTTCCTTCTGCCTTCTGCTGTGCTGCCAGCTTTTCTGATTCTTTAATCAGTCTTTCCTGATGCTCTTCCCTCATATTATCTATCTTCATACGGGATAAAGAGCCAAGGGTAAGTGCCCTTTGAATGGCAAGTCCGGGATCGTTGGTATGAACGTGAACTTTCACAATATCATCATCGGATACAACTACAAGGGAATCTCCAATGGATTCTAAATATCCTTTGAATTCCTGCTCTGTTTTTTCACTATAAGGCTTTTCTAAATTAACAATAAATTCTGTACAGTAGCCGAATTTAATATCAGCTTCTTTCAGTGCACTACCTTCCATGGAGACAACCGACTCCACACGTACTGCGGCTTCTACGGTTAAGTCAACTTCTTTCCCTGAGAGGAAGTTAAAAGCACCCTTCACCACCTGCATCAGACCCTGACCACCAGAATCCACAACACCTGCCTGCTTTAATACCGGAAGCATCTCTGGTGTCTGGCTTAATACGTAATCACCCTGTTCTACAACCTGTCTGCAAAATTCAAGAATGTCTTCTGTTTCAGTTACAAGCTCAGCCGCTTTTTCTGCCATACCTCTTGCTACTGTCAGAATGGTTCCCTCTTTGGGTTTCATGACTGCCTTATAAGCTGTCTCTGTGGCTCTCACAAAGGAATTAGCCAAAATAGTAACGGTCACCTGGTCAGCGCTTGCGATCTCTTTTGTAAATCCTCGGAATAACTGGGATAAGATAACGCCGGAGTTTCCTCTTGCGCCTCTTAAAGAACCGGAAGAAATCGCTTTTGCCAAAGATTCCATAGTTGGATTTTCTATGGCAGCCACTTCTTTTGCCGCTGACATTATGGTCATCGTCATGTTTGTTCCGGTATCTCCATCTGGAACCGGAAATACATTCAATTCATTAATCCAGTCCTTTTTGGCTTCCAGTCCTTTTGCACCTGCTAAAAATGCTTTCTGGAGCATCTTTGCGTCTATATACTTCATACCCACAGGTAGTTTCCTCCTTAATCAATCACTCTTACGCCTTCGACAAAGATGTTAATCTTATCTACCGTCATACCGGTGAATTCTTCTACTTTGTATTTTACATTTTCAATCAGATTATCGGCTACTGCAGAAATGCTGATTCCATATGCTACGATTACATGAAAATCAATGGTGATATGGTTGTCCTGAATTATCACATTAATTCCATGTGTCAGTCCTTCCCGTTTTAATAACTTAACGAGTCCGTCTTTCATGCTGACAGCCGCCATACCGACAATACCGAAGCACTCAACTGCTGTGGTTCCGGCGTACATAGCGATAACATCAGGGCTTACCTGGATCTCGCCCAGTTTATTATTGATATAACCCTTCATAGTCTCTACCTCCGTTCTTTCTGTCTGTAATGATTATACATGATTTTTCCAAAAAAAGAAACAAATTTTTATTTTTCACTTGCAAATCGCTGTAATTTCTGTTATCATACACTTGTTGTGGATTTTTCAACCAATAAAAAATCCAAGTTACTTTTAAGGAGGTGCAATCATGGCTAAATGTGCAATTTGTGAAAAGGCTGCTCACTTTGGCAACGCAGTGAGCCATTCCCATAGAAGATCCAACAAGATGTGGAAAGCAAATGTAAAGTCCGTTAAAGTTAAAGTAACAGGCGGCGCTAAGAAGATGTACGTATGTACTTCCTGTTTAAGATCCGGATTAGTTGAAAGAGCTTAATCGTAGGAAACTCCTGGCTGATATCAGTCAGGAGTATTTTTTTTATAATTATGAGACCCGGTTGATTCAATCGGGTCTCAATGATAGCAACAGTATTCGCTGTCAGCAGCAAAACAGATTATATCCCAGTACCAGGCATCCAATTATAAACAGAATTGTAACGATCGTCGCCGGGATAAACAGTAGGATTGCCATACCTGCTCCAAAACAGAACAGCATAAGTCCACATACTCTTCTCATATCATCCCTCAATCCATTCAGGCTATATAATATCCTATGCGGCTTATCCCTTTCTTATTCTTCTGCTTTCTCTTTCTCTGCTGCCGCAGCCATCTCCTCTGCCATTTTAATCGCTTCCGGTGATACATCTTTATTCCCTGATGTAAACTTATTAACAAAATCCGGAACCATGTCGAGGATCTTTGTCACTGCATCCTGCTGTTTGATATTGACCAGCTTTGTCACACCATTTTGGATAATCAGTATGGCGCTTGGGCTCATCTTCGCATGCATACCACCCGCACCCTTTTCCTTGGCATTTTCCGAAAAGGATCCGGCAGCCATTCCACAGGTCACATCCACCAAAGGCAGAATAATGGTATCATCCACCTTAACCGCATCTCCTACAACTGTTTTTGTCGCCACAAAGGCATCCATACCTTTAAACAATGCCTCTACTGTAGACGTAAAATAATTATCTGCCATTGAACGCAATTCCTCCTTTATCGTAGCCATCTCTTTAACAGAACTCTGAAATTTTTATCAAAAAGCATCCGTATGCCGATGATCAGGACTGTCCCCAGACGTATTCTTCCCTGAAAAGTTCCTTCTGCGTGAAACACAGATTCATCAAAAACCGGGTATAGATTCCAATATTTATGAGCGAAGGGATACAGTACACTGGCTGCCATGAGTGCCTGTCCCGACAGTGCCGGGTCTTCAAAACCAAATGTCACGTTACCATGCCCCTTTACAGGGAAAATATGACGAATCAGACGTTTCACCTGTCTGTAAAGCAGCTTTGCGGTCTTCTGATTTTCGCCGTTGGAAAGAAAAGCCTGTATTTCATCTTTCTTCTCTTTCATGTTTTTCAGTGTATCACAAAATTTACGGTATAAGTACTTAATTTTTTCCAGAATATGGATTATTCTCTTCTTTATCTTATTATAAAAATTCTGGACCCAGGAAATATGCTCTGTTTGTGTTTGTTCTGTCTGCCTGCTCTCTTTTTGTACTGGCTGCCGGGACAGAGGTTCCCCCTGGACAGTTTTTTTTACATCCTGACCTAATTGCCGTGCTTCTTTTATGGTCTCCGGCTCTTTTATTTCCATTGCCTGAACCATGATTTCTTCTGCCTCTTTTAGCTCTTCATCCATTTTCTTTGGTCTCATAATCTGAAATCCAAACAGGTGGACTGCAATGACAACTTCTTCTTCATACCGAACCGTGACAGAAAGGATATGTAGCAGCCAGGAAATTTTCATATTTCCCTTCACTTTTTCAAAATAAGATCCTTCTCCACGGTAACGGACCGGTACAAATAGTACCAGAAGAACTGCCAGAAGAATAAGTCCCAAAAGGATCAGGATCAGAATTCCTAACAGCTTTAAAATAAATAAAATTACATGAAGCATGAACACCTCACATCTTACCGGTCACTTTTCAAAAAATCAGACAGATTAAATCCTTCTGTTTTCCGGTATAAATCATGAATCACACGTCCAGCCACTTCCATTGCCTCCCAGTAATCAGAGGCAATGCCAAGGATAAAGAACTCTTTTTCCTTATAAAATGGAGATATTATTTCAGCAGCTGGAAAGATATCAAGTATATTATTCCCATTTGAGGCAGGTGTAATCACATAAATATCCAAACCGGGTTTCCCCTTCCTGATTCCCTGAATGATCCGGTATCGTTTCTTCTTCGCTTTCTCTCCGACGTATAAACGGTTATACCAGCTTATTTTCATAATCCATCAGCTCTTCCAATAATTCCATGCATGTTTCTTTTTCAGCGTGATCTAAGCAGCTTGAAAGACTGCCTCTTACGTATTCCTGGATTTCATCGATCGAATTAAAGTATACAGGCAGATCCGATAACACCTTGGCCATAACAGCACGAACCACCGGTTTCGGCGCATCAGCAAAAAGTTCTTCCAGCTCATGAATATAAGCTTCTGTCTGCTGATCAAAATAAGACTTGTCAACGATTGCGCTTTCTTCCCCAGAAAGGGTCTCTCTGCCTTCTACTATCATAAGTTCAGCAAAGCTGCTTCCAGATAACAGCCTGTCTACATTCATAGAACGAATATAGTCCGCATCATTAGCAGACTCTTCGTTCAGAACTTCAACTTTTAAATAACGTTCGTAGTAAGCTTCCTGTCTGCCTTCTAACTGGGTAAGCTGGTCGAGAAATTCATCTTCTCCAACTGTAAAATCTTCCTGATCCAGTTTTACCTGAATGCTGCTTATTACAGATCGGTAAAATTCCTCTTCACTGACATCAATGACAGCGTCCTGCTTAGCAATCATCAATACACATAAATCATTAATCACATCCTGAAGCATCACATAAAAACCAGATTCATCTGTAAGAACCTGACTTGCATAGGACAATTTAGCGGAAGCTTCTTCGTAGCTTTCAAACGTCATATCCCGATAATCCATACGTTTAAACTGCTGTAAAATTTCGTAAATATCCTTGTGACCAGCATCCATACCTTCGGGAAGAGAAACCATGGATTCCGTCCGGAGGGTGTACATCATATCCCGTAAATTCTCCCTTGGAGAACCAATATAAACGGAAAGTCCCTCCATAAGAAGACTGTAAAACTTCTGTTTTGTTAACCGGACTGGGAGCTGTCCCATAATCTGTTTGATCCGTCCGTTCATAACAGCGGAGTCACTGGTGTCAGTAATAAATTCCATCAGCCGCTTTAAAAATGCTTCGTCTCCGTCAACTGTTTTTCCGGACGAAATAAACTTTCGTTCCATGCGATTTAAAATATACTCAAAAATCTGAAAACAGTCAGCATAGGAGGTCAGAACCTCTACTTCGCGAGTCATGTCCTTCCTCAGCGGCAGTAAGTCCTTGTTTACTTCGTTTCCGGAAATACATGCTCCTATCAGGCTGTTTAACCGATTTAAGTAATCAGTCATCTGCGTGGTCTGGGGTGCTTCTTCAGCAACGGTCTCCAGTAATGTATAGTAGTTTAATACAAGCCTTACATAAGAATACTGATAAGCAGCAGTCATCTGCTTTTTCATCAAACGGGTTTCCACGTGTTATCTCCTCTCGGGGGTATTAATGATAATTGGATAAAATAGATCTCCTCAGGAAATCAAGGGCCTTTACTACAGACTGCTCCCTGATTTTTTCACGGTTACCTTTAAAATGGTATTCTTCCACCTTTACTTTGTCCTTCATATAACAGGCAATATAGACTAGTCCCACAGGCTTTTCTCCATCTGCGTCCGGACCTGCAATACCAGTAACTGCGATACAGGCGTCTGCATCGGAAGCAAATACACCTCCGGTTGCCATCTCTTTGGCTGTCTGTTCACTGACTGCCCCATATTTTTTTAAAGTACCCTTGCTGACATCTAAATATTTTCTTTTTGCTTTGTTGGAATAGGTGATAAAGCCTTCCCTGAAAACCTCTGAAGCACCTGGGACATTAACCAGTCTGCCAGCAATCAGACCGCCTGTACAGGATTCCGCCGTTGTAACAGTCAGTTCGTGCTTCTTTAAAAGCCGCACAACTGCCATCTCAAGGGTTTCTTCTTCCTTGGTTGTGTATACGGCATTATCAAACCGGCTTTTTATCTCTTTTACAACAGGTTTAAGAAGAGTTTTTGCTTCATCCTCATTGGCAGCCTTAGCGGTTACTCTTAAATGAACCTCTGCTGTCTTGGCATAGGTGGCAATGGTAGGATTGGTCTGGGTATTAATTAAATCAATCAGCTTATCTTCCACCTGACTCTCACCATAGCCGCATATTTTAACCATCTGGGACCGGATTACTTCCGGCTGGCGGCTTTGCAGGTAAGGAAATACCTGCTCGGTAAATAACGGTTTTAACTCGTTAGGAGGTCCCGGGAGCAGTATCGCTGTTTTCCCGTCCTTCTCCATAATAAGTCCCGGGGCAGTTCCGTTGCTGTTATCAAGCACAGTGGCTCCCTGGGGAATCATGGCCTGTTTCCAGTTATTGTCTGGGATTTCTTTATATATATTGTTTTTAAAATATTTACTGATCCGCTCTCTGGTATGTTCATCCTCAACCAAATCAAAGCCCATTACCTGTGCACATACTTCTTTCGTCAGATCATCTTCTGTTGGTCCAAGACCACCGGTAAGAATTACCACATCAGAACGATTCAGCGCTGTCTCAAGTACTGCAAAGAGCCGTTCCCTGTTATCTCCAACCGTCACCTGATGGTACATGGAGAGTCCCAAAAGGGCACATTTTTCCGCGAGATACTGGGTGTTTGTATTAACGATGTTTCCAAGAAGAATTTCTGTTCCGACTGAAATCAGTTCAACTACCATGTTTACATACTCCCTTCTATAAGAACGCCATAATTTTTTGCTATATAATCAACAAGTGAAACCACTGTGAGTATTGCCGCAATCCAGATAAAGGCATTGGTAACGATCGATAGTGCAGGTATGTTTAAAATCAGCAGAACCGACATCACCATCTGGGAAACTGTCTTAAACTTCCCCCAATAGCTTGCCGCAATCACAACTCCGTTATCGGAAGCGACCAGGCGGAATCCGCTGATAATAAACTCACGGCTGATAATTACAATCACGATCCATGCCGGAAGCTGTCCTAGTGCAGTGAAGCAGATCAAACCTGCGCATACCAGAAGTTTATCCGCAAGAGGATCCATAAATTTTCCAAAATTAGTTACCAGATTATACTTTCTTGCAATCTTGCCATCCAGCATATCGGTAAAGCTTGCAACAATAAACACAGCGGCAGCTATATATCGGTAAGTCACATTGTTACCGCCATCAAGCAGTAAAAAAAGAACAAAAAACGGAATCATGATAACCCTTAAAACAGTCAGTTTATTCGGTAAATTCATCTTCCAACTCTCCTATTAAGTCATACTCCATCGCTCCGGTAACACGGATTTTGGCAAAATCCCCAGACATCAGTTCCTCACCTGTCTGAACAAAAATCATTCCATCCACTCCCGGACCATCCATATAGGTTCTTGCTACATATGCATTCTCATCAGCAACTTTTCCCTCAATCATAACTTCCAGGATTTTTCCAACCATGGACTGGGAAAGATCAATGGAAATTTCCTGCTGAAGTTCCATAATTGCATCTCTGCGATCCTCTTTGATCTCCTGGGGAACCTGATCGGAAAATTCTGCAGCCGGTGTATCTTCCTCTGCTGAATAGGCGAATACGCCAAGCCGTTCAAATTCCATCTCATTCACAAATTCCATCAGTTCTTCATGATCTTCCTCTGTTTCTCCCGGAAATCCGGAGATCAGTGTAGTTCTCAGTGCAATATCAGGAATTTCACTGCGAAGCTTGTTAATGATGTCCTTCAGCTGCTCTTTTGATGTTCTTCTTCCCATGCGCTTTAAGATCTTGTCGCTTGCATGCTGAATCGGCATATCTAAGTAACGGCAGATTTTACTTTCTTCTTTCATAACTGCGATCAGCTCGTCTGTAATCTCCTCTGGATAACAATACTGAATGCGAATCCACTGAACCCCTGATATCCGGCAAAGTTTCTTTAATAATTCAGGAAGAGATTTTTTTCCATATAAGTCCACACCGTATAAAGTGGTCTCCTGAGCTACTAAAATCAGCTCCTTTACACCCTTGTCAGCCAGTTTCTCTGCTTCTTTGATCAGATTTTCCATGGGAACACTGCGATAGTTGCCTCTTAAAGATGGGATGATACAGTAAGTACAATGCTTGTCACAACCTTCTGCAATTTTTAAAAAGGCATAATGGCCTCCCGTGGTAAGGATTCTGTCTGTTTCTGTCTGGGGAAGTAAATCCAGTTCATGGAAACAGGATACGGATTCTCCGCCTCCCAATGCCTTCTTTAAAACATTGGATATCTCGTCATAGGTTGATGTTCCCAGAATACCATCTACTTCCGGAATCTCATCAATGATCTCCTGCTTATAACGCTGTGCCAGGCAGCCTGTTACAATTAGTGCTTTACAGTTACCGTCTATTTTTCTCTGTGCCATCTCTAAAATAGTATTGACACTTTCTTCCTTGGCATCGCCAATAAAACAGCAGGTATTGATTACAATGACATCTGCCTCATACTCGTCATCCGTAAACGTATAACCGTCTCTATTTAAAAGGCCTAACATCATCTCCGTATCAACCAGATTCTTATCACAGCCCAGTGATATGCATAATAACTTCATGTTTAAACTCCTGTCATTCGTTTTTCCTGAAAGAAAAGGCCATCTACCATAACGGAGACGGCCCTCTTCTTAATTATCGTCTTCTTCTGTTGCGTCCGCTTCGCTTAAAATCTTCACTTTGCCCTCATATAACTCTTCTACGGCAACTGAAAGCGGCTTTTTGCCGGCTCCCGGAATCTCAGTGTCAGAGCCTCCGATTATCTGTCTGGCTCTCTTTGCTGCGGCAATCACGATAGAATAACGGCTCTGTACAACCGGAGCATCTCCCGGTTCTACCTCACTGTTTACTACATTAATCAAATCTGAATAAGATGGATGTAACATCTTCCATTCCCCTTTCTCAAACCAGTTTATATATTCTTTAATTCTTCCCGGATCTGGGATAAAAATGCCATATTATTGGAAGCGCGCTTATGCTGTACCTGAATCATAAGATGCATCTCCTCCACGCATGTATCGATCTCATCATTAATTAAAATATAATCATAAGCCTCCATGCCCTCTGCTTCTTCCGAAGCCCTGCGAAGTCTGGCATTAATTACCTCCATGCTTTCTGTACCTCTGCCGATCAGACGGCGTTTCAGCTCTTGTGCATTGGGAGGCATGACAAACAGCAGGATTGCTTCCGGAAACCGTTCTTTTACTTTCAGCGCTCCCTGAATTTCTATTTCAAGAATAACATCTTTCCCCTTTTTCATCTGGTTTAAAACATATTCCTTGGGAGTACCGTAAGAATGATTGACGTACTGTGCATATTCAATCAATTCTTCCTTTTCAATCATATCTTTAAAATGTTCTTCTGTAACAAAAAAATATTCTTTTCCATCCACTTCACCCGTTCTGGGCGTTCTTGTGGTTGCGGAAATAGACAACGCATAATTCTCATACCGGCTCAGAAGCTCTTTCATAAGTGTGCCCTTTCCGGCACCAGAAAAACCGGATACAACTACCAGCATGCCATGTTCGTTCATACCGCGATTCTCCTACTCAATATTCTGGATCTGTTCCCGTACTTTCTCAATTTCAGTCTTTAATATAATTGCCTTGTCTGAAACCTCTAAATCACTGGCCTTTGAAAGAATGGTATTGGCTTCCCGATTCATCTCCTGGGCGATGAAATCCAGTTTTCTGCCCACTATTCCTCCAGCTTCCAGTTCTGACCGTGTATGTTCAATGTGACTTCTTAAACGAACCGTCTCTTCATCCACACAGATTTTATCTGCATAAATGGTGACTTCCGCAGCAATTCTGCCCTCATCAATGGCAGCTCCTGCCAGAAGCTCTTTCACCTTATCTTCCAGCTTAGCCCGGTATTCTACAAGAATCTTTGGAGATCTCTCTTCAATAAATCCAAGAATATCGTTCATCAGGTTCAGCTTACCAAGAAGATCCGCCTTTAAGTTTTCGCCTTCTGTTACTCTTGTTTCCACAAAACGCTTTGCAGCTTCCTCAACTGTTTCTGAAAGAAGCTTCCACATCTGATCCTCATCTTCCGGTACTTCTTCCATAATAAGTACTTCCGGACATCGGGCGAGTGCAGAAACCTTGATATCGTTCTGAATTCCGAACTGCTCTTCCATCTTTGCAAAATATCCCATGTATTCAGCAGCCAGCGCACTGTTATACTTTAAACACAGCTTGTTTTCCGTATAATCTTCATAACTGATAAAAACGTCTACTTTACCGCGCTGAATATAATTCTTTAACAGATTTCTGATCCCTGCTTCAAAGAAATTAAATTTTTTCGGCATCTTTATGCTTAAATCCAAATATC
Organism: uncultured Paenibacillaceae bacterium; assembly: GCA_963523055.1. GTDB lineage: Bacteria > Bacillota > Clostridia > Lachnospirales > Lachnospiraceae > Lacrimispora. The sequence goes on from CAURBV010000016.1 coordinate 10,695, forward strand.
TGTGATTGACAGCCTTCATCTCGACGGAAATTTTATATTCATCCGTGACGGTTTCGTACCTGCCGAAACCTGTCATGCTCTTAATCATTACAAATGCCTCTCTTTCGCCATAGATATAAACCATTATAAGTCATAATAAAAAACAAGTCAAATGGTTTTGAATTTTACATAACCGTGTTTCTGTGGTATACTATCTCCATCTATAAACCTTACCGGAGGACACAAACAATGGCATTTGATGGAATTGTTATGGCAAATCTCACGGCAGAAATGAAAGACCGGCTGGAAGGCGGAAAGATCTCTAAAATCGCCCAGCCGGAAAAAGATGAACTGCTGTTTACTGTTAAAAATCAAAAAAATACATGGAAACTTTTAATTTCAGCCAGTGCCAGCTTACCACTGGTTTATTTCACGGAAAACAACAAGCAAAGTCCTCTGACTGCTCCTAATTTCTGCATGCTTCTGAGAAAACATATCGGCAATGGCAGGATTATGAGAATCAGCCAGCCTGGTCTGGAACGAATCCTTTGCATGGAAATTGAACACTTAGATGAACTGGGCGACAGACGGACAAAAAAACTTATGATAGAAATCATGGGAAAACACAGCAATATCATCTTCTGTAACGAAGATGATATGATTCTGGACAGTATTAAACACATTTCTGCCCAGGTAAGTTCCATTCGTGAGGTATTGCCCGGGAGAAAATACTTTATCCCCCAGACCATGGATAAGAAAGATCCCCTGACCATTACCGAAGAAGAATTTATTTCTACGATCAGGCATGCGGCCGCACCAGTGCAAAAGAGTCTCTATTTAAACCTGACCGGTATCAGTCCCATCATTGGCCATGAGCTTTGTTATATGGCCTCTATTGATGGAGATCATTCTGCCAATGAGCTGTCAGAGACAGAACTCTTACATCTATACCGCACGTTCTCTTTTATGATAGATGATATCAAAAAAGGTGCATTTAAACCAAATATTGTTTATAAAAATGAGGAACCGGTAGAATTTGCAGCTGTACCTCTCACCTGCTATGAAGGAAGCGATTACGAAGCCAAAGCCTTCGAATCCATCAGTACTCTTTTAGAGACCTACTATGCTTCTAAAAACGCCGTAACAAGAATCCGTCAGAAATCCGTTGATTTAAGGAAGATTGTACAGACAGCCCTGGAACGCAACTACAAAAAATATGATCTCCAGGAAAAGCAGTTGAAAGATACGGAGAAAAAGGACAAGTATAAAATATACGGAGAGCTTTTAAATACCTACGGTTACGAACTGACGGGAGGTGAAAAGAAACTCACCTGCCTTAACTACTATACCAATGAGGAAATTACCATTCCCTTAGACGACCAGCTTTCCGCCATTGAAAACGCCCAGAAATATTTTGACAAATACAATAAATTAAAGCGAACCTTTGAAGCCGTTACAGGACAGATCAGCGAAACCCGGCAGGAAATTGACCACTTGGAGTCCATCAGTGCAGCACTGGATATTGCTTTGCTGGAAGAGGACCTTGTGCAGATTAAAGAAGAGCTTATGGAATATGGCTATGTCAAGCATCGCAGAAGCGGAGATAAAAAGCCGAAAATAACCAGCCGGCCCTTCCATTATATATCCTCTGACGGTTTTCATATGTATGTAGGAAAGAACAACTATCAAAATGAAGAGTTGACCTTTAAGATTGCAAGTGGTAATGACTGGTGGTTTCATGCCAAAGGAATTCCTGGTTCCCACGTCATTGTTAAATCAGAAGGAAAAGAACTTCCTGACCGCACCTTTGAAGAAGCTGGTGCTCTGGCTGCTTATTATTCCAAAGGCAGAGAAAATGATAAGGTTGAAGTTGATTACATTCAGAAAAAACAGATCAAAAAAGTTGCGGGAGCCGCTCCTGGCTTTGTGATCTATCATACAAATTATTCTATGGTTGCAGAACCAGGAATTCAATCACAAGAAGAAAAATAATAATAAGAGATATTCTTATTAACAAAGAGTGCGGATCCTTATGGGTCCGCTTTTTATATCCAAAAAAAGAAGCGTTAAAGCAGACATTTGCATCTACCTCACAACGCTCCGATTATGTACTATTCAATCTATTAATTCTACAATATTTTTTCTTTCTGGAATTGTGGTTATAATTTCAATATAATACTCTTGAGGAATAATCCCACGCATATTGCGACTTGGTAAAAAACCAGTTTTTTTAATCATACCTTTTTCAATCATATTGTATTTCTTTTTTTCCGTCTTTAAAATTCTAAGAAATAAGTTTTCTTTCATATATCTTTCTCCTAACACTCTCATTGGCATACGTAGGAAAAAACTACATGTTACAAAAAATGCTATAAAAAACATAAATCTGCTGTCTTCAAAAATCAAAAGACAGCAGATACTCCCCTTTTTGTATAAGAATGCCAAAGTAATCCTATACTATATGCTTTTTCATTAAACAACGTTTTTATAATTCGTTGAATTACTCATACCGGAATTTCTGATGATGTCTTCTCTTCTTAAATTACTTTGCATTACGCATTTTTAACACTTCTTCTGGGATCTTTCTTTCATAAACTCCAGCCGGAATGCTTCTCCCTACAGAATTAAGAGATACTTTAACCAATGCTTTCTGCAATTCTTTTACTACTTCCTTCTTCATCATCCTCAGTCTCCTTTTTATTTGTTTTGTTTTTAGGAAATAACGTTAGTATTTCCAAAACAATCGGATAAATAAGTAGTTCTACCAGCGACGGGTTAAAATACGCAACCGTCATGATAATTGTTAAAACAGCAATAGAATACAGCTTTTTTTTCAGAATATCTTTTGGAGTAAAGTATTCTATGTTGATGGTTCTCGGTGCCAAAAGTAATATAATGATTGACGAAATAATATAGATATACGGCAGAAAAGAAAGACTGATCGGCAAGTAAAAATATCCCGCTAATGACAAAGCCCATATAAGTAACATACTAAGCCCACAACCAGCGCCAGTTCTTGCATGTATTCCGCCTGCCTGCAATCTGAGTCCGCAGAAAGCTACTAATATAAGAAGAGTTTCCATACCTTGTCCAATAATAATACCGATCATTTGGATAAATACAAACTTAACCAGATTATCTAACAACAACTCAATTCCATATAGGATTACATCGCTTTCTTCTTTACTTTTCGGACTGATTTTATTCATCCAATTATTAATAATCAATGCCATTTTATCTATGCCCATTTTACCACCACCATCTATCCATATATTACCATAACTTTTAGTTTAAAAATGTTTTTGCAATTATCGTCGCAGATTTTATCCTAAGCGTCAAACAAGATGATTTTTCATACAATTAGCTTTACTTTCCATGTCTGACAATGTACAATGATAGTATTTACTAGCGAGGTGAGACACCATGACATATTTTGTTTATACTCTAACAGGAGGACTTTGTAATTATTTTTCCTGTTCTAATTTGTTGCCCAAAAAACTGTCCGTTTTTAACCGATTATTATTATTTTTATATGCATTTGGTTCACTCTATTTTTTTAATCGATATTATGGGCAGGCCAGTACTTTTATTACTCTTTCAGGTATGTTAATAATGGTAAGTTTATTTACTAAACTTGATTATTTAAGCCTGGGGTGTTATTTGTTTGGATATTTATATATTATTGCATTTAATTATTTATTCATGTACTTTGCAGGTGAGATACTTAAAATGGATATGGAAAGTATGCTGAAGCATGATGTGTTAAATATTATCTTTTCAACTTTATATTGTGTATATTGCGGGATTACGACTAAATTAATCGGGTGGTTTATACATAAAAAGTTAAATATCTCACAGTATTTAACTAACAAACATATGCTTAAAGCAATATTAACTGATTTAGCATTACTGGTGTTTTTCTTTGTATTTAATTTTTCGTACGGAGAGCGTCTGGGTTATAATTTTGGCGTAATATCACTAAATGGAGTTGTTTTTTTATTGCTTTTTTCAATCACTGTATATCTGATGTATTCAATTTATAAAGTAACTATGGGGGAACAAGCGTATAAGTATCGTATGGCACAGTATGAGAATTTGCAGATCTATACAGAACGGTTGGAAAATTCTTATGGATCAATGCGAAAATTTAAACATGATTACCTAAATATACTCAGCACAATGGGCGGATTTATGGAAGAAAATGATATGAATGGATTAATTGAATATTATGAGAAAAGGGTACTTCCTATCAGTCATGCATTTTCCGAATCAGATACGAAACTTGGTGGTCTTTCAAAGGTTAAAAACACAGCTTTAAAAAGTTTACTATCATCAAAGTTTATTTATACCATGGAGATCGGAATTAATTTAAAGATCGAATTGACTGAAATTATTGATGATGTGGTTATGGACTCTCTTGATCTTTCCAGAATTGTCGGAATTTTTTTGGATAATGCTATTGAAGCAGCAATGAATACGGATCAAAAAGAACTATATTACTGCATGTTTTATAAAGATGAAGAACTATTCATAATTGTAAGAAATTCCGCTCTCCCGCTCAGCCATGCAATTTCACAGCTATCCAGTCACGGCATTTCCACAAAAGGGGAGGATCGGGGCGTAGGGCTCTATAATGTATCACTAATATTAAGTGACTATCATGATGTTATTTGGGATACTACATACGAAGAACCTTACTTTACTCAAAAACTGATTCTTAGAAAAGGTACAAAATAGGTGCAATAAATGATTCATATATATCTTTGTGAAGATGATGAAAGACAATTAAAGAGATGGAAAGACATTATTGAAAAATACCTGTTAATGAATTCTACAGAATCGATACTTTATTGTGCAACTTCAATACCGGAAGAACTGATATCAATAAGGAAAAAATCCAATGTTATAGGACTGTATTTTCTGGATATTGATTTACAATCTAAACAAAACGGAATTGAACTTGCACAGGAAATTCGCAGATACGACCCTCGTGGATATATAGTTTTTGTAACAACGCACAGTGAAATGGCTGTTTTGACCTTTCAATACAAAGTAGAAGCAATGGATTTTATTGTTAAAGATGAACCAAAAGCCTTACCGGATCAAATCTGTGCCTGCCTTCAAAATGCAGAAACTAATTATAAAAATCAGTTAAATTTATCAAACAGACTGCTATCTGTTAAAATTGATAAATCATCACTCTTCCTGGATCAGAATGATATTATTGCAGTTACAACCTGCGAAGATTATCATAAAATAATGATACATACAAGATCTGGCGTCAAACAAATTACTGGTACTTTAAAAGAGTTAAATGCGATATTAAATTCTTCTTTTTGTCAATGTAGTCGTTCTGTTATCGTTAATTTGAAGCACGTATATAAATATTGCAGGGAAGATTCGCTGCTTATTATGGACAATAAAGAAACTTATCCTGTTTCATTTCGTATGATGGCCAAGGTACAAAAAGCGATAAATAACTTATAATTTCATCAAAAAAAGGAAGTTTATTATGATACTATTTCATTCAGATTTGGATAACACGTTAATTTATTCTTATAAGCATGATATCGGTCCAAATAAAAAGTGCGTAGAAATCTATCAGGACAGAGAAATTTCTTTTATGACCACAGAATCTTTTGAAATACTAAAACGAATACAATCCAAAATTCTGTTTATTCCCACTACCACCAGGACAATTGAACAGTATCAGCGGATCCGTTTTGATATTGATATTCCCCAATACGCACTGGTCTGCAACGGAGGTATATTGCTGAAGGATGGAATCATTGACTTAGACTGGTACCAAGAAACGCTGAATATCATATCAGATGTCAGGGAGGAAGTTGAGAAGTCCATCGGATTACTGGAGAAAGATAAAAACCGGTATTTTGAAATAAGATATATAGAGCAGCTATTTGTTTTTACAAAAACCAGTCAACCAACAGTAACCATTGAGTATTTAAGTTCAATTCTCGATAAAAATAAAGTTGACGTATTTAATAACAGGGATAAAATATATGTAATTCCCAAAGAATTAAATAAAGGAACCGGGATTCTGAGGCTGAAAAAGAAGTTGTCGGCTGATAAGATCATAGCGGCCGGTGACAGTGAATTTGATATTCCCATGTTGAAAGCTTCTGATATTGGTTTCTGTCCTGATAACTTAATTACTGAATGCAATTCAAAAATTCTCAAGTATCCAGGAGAAGTTTTTACTGTCGAAATGCTGAAAAAGGTCGAAAGGCTGATTGAAACGTGCACTTATAACAATTGACCACTTTCATATGGTTAAATATCTAAAAATAGTTCTATACTGAATGTTGGGGTGTGCATGAGAAGCACACTTCCAACATTCTTTTTGTTGTATTAAAATACATCTATAAGAAGCCACTCAAATTCATTATCCCGACGAAAGTTTAATGTTAACGGAGGTGGCCCCTCATAGATGTACCCTAATTATAGCAAAGATTTCTTAGACTTGAAAAATGTTTTGTAAAAAATGTTATGATCTAGGTAACACGTAATTTTCGTAATAAATCTTCAAAATAATCTGGTAATGGTGCATGAAACTCCATATATTCCCCTGTGGTGGGGTGTACAATCCCCAACACTCCTGCATGCAGAGTCTGACCTGTTAATTTGTAGGGACTTTTTGAGGGACCATAAACCACATCTCCTAAAAGCGGATGACCGATATTGGCCATGTGAACGCGGATCTGGTGGGTACGCCCCGTTTCCAGTTGGCATTCCACATAGGTAAACTGTTTAAAGCGTTCCAGAACACGAAAATGAGTGGTTGCTTCTCTTCCGTTTTTTTCATTCACACTCATCTTTTTCCGGTCAACGGGATGACGTCCGATGGGAGCAGAAACAGTGCCTTCCTCTTCCTTTAACACACCATGTACAATTGCATAATACTTTCTAGTAATGGAATGGTCTTTTAACTGCTGTGCGATGGAATTGTGAGAGTTGTCATTTTTGCATACGATTAAAACGCCTGTGGTATCCATATCAATGCGGTGAACGATACCCGGACGCATGACTCCATTAATTCCTGACAAATCATCACGGCAATGAGCCATCAGAGCATTTACCAGCGTACCGCTAAAATGTCCTGCAGCCGGATGAACCACCATGCCCTTGGGCTTATTTATAAGAATAATATCTTTATCTTCATAAATAATATCCAGATCCATTTCCTCTGCTTCAATCTCCGGCTCAACCGCCTCTGGAATGGTTAGCTGGATTTTGTCCCCGGCACTTACTTTATAATTACTTTTTACTGGTTTTCCATCTACCAGAACTTTTTCATCCTTTAAAAGCTTTTGTAAATAAGACCGGGATATGTCCTGATTTCGCTCGCTTAAATATCGGTCAATGCGGATTGCTGATTCGCCCGCTTCTACAAAATATTCCTGATTCAAGCCTGGTCCTCCTTTTTACGAAAAGACAGGCATTGTAAGTCTTCTTCTTTATAATAAAATAAAAATAAGAGCAGAAAAATGAACATGGAAACCGTAACGTAACAGTCAGCCACATTAAAAATAGGGAAATCAATTAATTTAAAATACAAAAAGTCTACCACATAACCTCTGGTGAACCGGTCTATCATATTTCCCACTGCACCTGCTGATAAAAACATGGCAACCAGGTGTAACGGAATGTATTTTCTGGTGGCAGGCATCCGGCTGATGCTATAAACGGCGCATCCCAGTACCAGTACTGCAATTAAAAGAAAAAAGAACTGTTTTCCCTGAAGCATACCAAACGCAGCTCCGCGGTTTTCAGAATAGTACAGTTCAAACACACCGTTCCAAACAGAATAGGGTTTCTGGCCCATTAAATGTCTCACTGCAAGTAATTTCGTCCATTGATCCAATCCTATGGCACAAAAAAAGCCAATGAACATTCCAATGATTAAATTTGTTTTTTGTTTCATGAGTTCTCCTTAGATTAAAATTTGGGACAGCCCTTCTGCCATTTCCTCATCAGTAACGGTCTTATCAACAAAGGCTTTGCCAATCTGCTCCAATAAAATAAAGCGTATTGCTCCCGAATCCATTTTTTTATCACTCTTTGTAGTCTTCACTATTTCAGCTGGGGATAAACCAGATACAGTAACCGGCATATGATACAGCTTCATCACATCTAACAGTACTGGAATCTGATCTTCGTGGAGAAATCCCCGTTTCACGGAGACAGCCATAGCGGCTATACATCCAAGACCCACGCAATGCCCATGCAGGAGGCTGAAATCAGAGAGTTTCTCAATTGCATGTCCCAATGTATGTCCCAGATTCAAAAGTGCCCGGTCTCCCTGTTCGGTAGGATCTATTTCAACCACATCCCGCTTGATCCGATTGCTGACGGTCACCATCTCACTTAAAATATCCAGATTGCGGTTTTGTATTTCACTGCCATGTTCTGTCAGCCACTGGTAATAGGAAGCATCCTTGATCAGGCCATGTTTAATAACCTCTCCCATTCCAGAAGAAAACTGCTCCTCCGATAATGATTTTAAGGAAGCTACGTTGGTATAAACCAGCTTTGGCATGTGAAATGCACCCACCATGTTTTTATAAGCATCGAAATCAACACCGGTTTTTCCGCCAATGCTTGAATCAACCTGAGAAAGAAGGGTGGTAGGCACTTGTATAAAGGAAATTCCTCTAAGATAAGTGGCAGCTGCAAAGCCACAAAGATCCCCCACAACACCGCCCCCTAATGCCAGCAGATAATCGTGTCTGTCAAACTGTTTCATGATAAGTGTTTCGTATAAATCCCTTACTGTGTTCAGGTTTTTATGTTCTTCTCCTGCAGAGAAAATAAAATGTTCTGTTTGGTGAAAGCAGCTGGATATAATGTGTTCAACTTCATTCAGATAAAGAGGAGCCACGTTGGTATCTGTAACAATACAAACTTTACGCTCCCCTAAGTTCATTTTACCAAGTTCTTCTTTCAGCCCATCAAACGAAGTTTCCATCACGATATCGTAAATAAAGGTACCATCCATATGTACCGGCATTCTGCTTCCCATGCTGCTTTTCCTCCATTGCATCTTTTCATTATCCGCTAATCCCTTTATGTCCAAAAACCGTGGACGATAATAAGGAACACCCTTCGGGCACCCCTTTATGTCCAAAAACCGTGGACGATAATAAGAAACACCCTTCGGGCACCCCTTTATGTCCAAAAACCGTGGACGATAATAAGGAAGAAAGCAAACAATTTTCCACTGTCAGCAAAAAGATAGTGCTGATATGGAAAAATGCCTGCTTGTCCCATTAAGAGAAACCGATATTTCTTTGAAAAAATCTGTTAAAGGCGTAAATTCATACCACCCATATCCAGACTTCCGCTGTTTAATAAATCCTGAAAATCACCGGAAAGCTCTACTGATTCCGGAGTTGCTATAAAAATATAATTGGATATTTTCTGTAAATTACCATTCATGGAATAAGTAGCACCGGATGTAAAATCTATGATTCTCTGAGCCACCTCAGTATGAATGCCTTCCATATTCAGTACAACTGCCTTACCAGCAAGCATGTGGTCACAAATTTCTTTGGCATCCTCTATCGAGGTAGGCTTAACCATGGACACTTCCATTGTGCGAGACTGCTTCATGGGAACTACCTTAGGAGAGCGTGATAAGAAACGTGGCTTTTGTTCATACTCCTCTTCCTCATAGTACTCATCTTCTGTCTTTTTGGAAAAGAGGGGTTTCTTCGCATGTTTATCGCTATCATCATCATAGTCGTCATCTAAATAGTAATCATCTTCATCATCTGTATCATTCAAGCGCATGCTATCCATCAATTTGCCTAAAATGCTCATACTTCATTCTCTCCAATCTTATATCTTGTACCAAAAATCCCGGTACCGACTCTTACCAGAGTAGCTCCTTCCTCTATGGCAATTTCATAGTCTCCGGTCATACCCATTGAGAGCATATTCATATTAACATTATCAATGTTTTTCCTTTGCATGTCAACATAAAATTGATTTAATTCTTTAAAAACAGGACGATTTTGCTCAGAATTTTCTACAAAAGGTGCAATAGTCATGAGTCCTTTTATACTTATATGGGGAAAAACAGAAATATCACGGATTGCCTGTTCTGTCTCTTCCAGACGAAAGCCAAACTTGGATTCTTCGTCTGCAACGTTTACTTCTAAAAGGATGTCCACACAGATCCCTTTCTTTGATGCTTCTTCCTCGATCTGTTCTGCCAGTCTGACTGAATCAACACTGTGTATCAGCACAGCTTTATCAATTACCTGCTTCACCTTATTGCGCTGCAGGTGACCGATCATATGCCAGCGTATATCATCGGGAAGCAGCTCATATTTATCACAGATTTCCTGAACTTTATTTTCTCCAAAATCCCGGATTCCCCATTGGTAAGCCTCACGAATCATATCAGCAGGTTTTGTCTTGCTGACCGCGATTAAAGTAACCTCGCTGCGATCCCGCCCACATCTTTTACAGGCTTCTTTTATCCTGTTTTCCACGATTAAAAGATTTTCTTTCACCAAGTTTATCACCTCTTATTGATAAATTAATTCTCCCTCATTAACAGTCTGTGCATTGAGGACAATATGATCATATACAGCAAGCCCATAGGTCATATTCTTCTTCACAGTATAATATTCATCATTGGAAATCAAAACATCAATCTGCTTAAAGACGGCATAACCTTTGTTAATGTTATAAACTCCCTGGAGGGAATTGCTGGCTCCAATCTGATACCGCTCGGTAGAATTGGGCTTTACAATGTAATCCCCAGCTTTAAATCCGTCAGCCTGATCCATCTCTATGTAATAATTATTCCCCTCAGAATAATAAATTTCCGTGGGAACAAATACCACGGAGGTCCCTGAGTCCGAATAGACTTCCTTGTTAAAACCAGTATTAGAGCTGTCACCGCCCTGAGTCATATAGTCCATGGGAACAAGGTAAAAGTCCTTCTTTGTCACAGCTGTCACAGGAATTTTAAGCCCATCTACCCGGTCGGAAACAATTTCGAAATTTACATAGCGATCTGAAACAAACTGCACCATATATTTGTCTAAATCAACCTTGCCAAAGCTTTTTCCATCGGTCCCTGTAATGACAGAAAAGCTTCCAGTTGCCTTTAAATCACGGCCTGAAAATCCCACAGTCAGGTTCTTTTTATCCCCATATGCTTTTATATCATCCTCTGACATGGGAAATACTACTGACCATTGATCGGAGGTGATGGTTTTATAGACTGGCGCTCCCTTTTCAATCAGCTTTCCTGATTGAGTCTTGCTTTTCGCATAGCTGCTGCGGTCAAATGAGGTCTCGGAAATACCCGATGGCTGCAAACCTTCAAACGAATCCACACCGTAGGATACAATTCCTGCCTGATCTGCTTTCACCTGTTCAAAACTGATCCCGGCTTCATCCATCATACTTCCCAGATTATCCAGAGCGTTAAGATTCATATATTCCATTACTTCAGATTCCAGAGCATATTTTGTATCGTATACTGAGCGAAACTGATTATTATCATAAGTAAGGCTGAATGCGGTCAGCTGTTTTTTCAATTCAGTCAGATTTTCTGAAGTCAATGTTACATTGTCCTGTGAATGGTCTGCAAGAAATGAAGTAATGCTTCCGGTTTCATCGATGGAGTAAACCCTTGTCCCAATCGCTGCCCGCTTTCCCTCCCGCACATAATAATTCACATAGCCGGAACGGTCTGCATTCTTTACTTCTTCCTGTCTGAGTATAATCCCTGTATAGTCCTTGCTGTTAACGATACTGCCTTCCTGTACTTCATAGAACTGCACCTTATCTCTTCTTGCGTAAGTGATTACACTAAAGACCATATAGATGAAAATCAGGGCAAAAATAATCATACCAACATTGATATTCAGAGGCCGCCGATAGCGGATGATCTTTTTGTTTTTTTTAGGATGTACAGCCTTCTTTGATGGCTGTGTTGCCTTTCGTTTAGCCAACCTGACGCCTCCTTTCCCTTCTAGCTATTATAAAAGGAAAATTTAAAAAATTCAAGCATAATATGGAAGGTGTGGTACAGCCTTCCATTTTTTATGCAAATAATAAAGGGGACTGGCACCCAGTCCCCTATTCCTATCTATGATTATAATGAAACAACCACATTAGCCCTGGTGTTCCCCGGTATATTCTCCGCATCTACAGAAACGCTGAGAACGAAGGTAATATGATACTTTTCACCAATCTTTTCCAAAGTCGCTATGGTTTCTGATATGTCTTCTCCTTCCAGACATGCCAGCTTCAAAAAGCTGTCAAAGAACATCATCTCCAAATCATGATCCTGAGATATGATACCACAGATAAAACCAATAAATCCTTCGCTTGAAGTAATCGGATACTCATTGACATTAATGAGGCGGATCTTGTTGCTTAACTCATACATGTGCTTCGAACTTTTGTCCAAATATACAATAGAACCTTTTGAGTCTTTTACGGCGGAATTAGCTCTGTCTAACAGATGCTTTGTTTTCCCCTTACCCTTTTTTCCTGCTATTATCTGCACCATAGCACTCTCCTCCTTGCGTTATATGATTTGTATAAAAAGTCTATTCGGATTACTATAATTATAGTACAAATTCATAAGAAAGGCAATCACTATTCTACAATTTTATTCAGGATATTTGACATATTATCATATAGTCCGGCATGATCCCTGGCTTTTAAAACCACAGAAATATACTCTTTTTTTGATGCATCAGAACTTCCCATAATCAGGCAGCTTCCTGCCGAAAGAGTAGTCCCGGTTTTACCTCCTAATACCGTCAGCCCGTCAGGAGTTTTTCGCTCACCTGTCATATACCAGTTGGTACCTTTCCAGGTTGCGTTTACTGTCTTCCCGTCACCGCCCTGATAAGAGGTTTTATATTCAACCGTACCAATGATTTTTCGAAATTCCGGATACTTCAAAGCTTCATTAAAAATCAGATACAGATCGTACGCCGTGGTATAGTGATCTTCATCACTGAGACCATGTGGATTTACAAAATGTGTCCCTGTCGCTCCCAGCTTTTTTGCCTCGTCATTCATCATTTGGGCAAACTGATCAACACTTCCTGCCATATTAACTGCTATGGCAACACCTGCATCATTACCTGATGGGATCATAAGACCATACAGAAGCTGTTCCATGGTCAGCTTATCCCCTGGTTTTATACCACATAAGCTGGCACCCGACTCCTTAATTACAGCATCTTTGGTCACTGTTACGTCATCGGACAGATTCCCGTACTTAACAGCCAAAAGTGCAGTCATCGTCTTGGTAATGCTTGCGGGATATAATTTTTCAAAAGGATTCTTCGCAAAAATCACATTATTATCAGATAAATCAAATACAGCGGCAGCTTCTGCTGTCACTGAACTATCCGAATCAGCAGTATCTTTCGATACCACGCAAAGATCATGAGCAAAGGTTTCCGATTTACCAGCCACAGAAGCGGACTGGTAAAGGGCGGTCCTCTCAGAAAATTCATAAGGATTGTCAAGTTTATGAAGACCAGCACAGCCCGTAAGGAATAATGCGCTTAAGATAATGCAGCCTGTTGTCACAAAAACTTTTCTTTTCACTTATATCTACCTCTGCTATTTGTACATCTCTCGCCATTCCAGATCGCCGCGTTCCAGAGATTTAATTAATAACTCTGCTGTCGCCAGATTGGTTGCAAGAGGGATATTATGCATATCGCAGGTTCTCATAATATTCACAATATCCGGTTCATGTGATTTCTGTGTCAGAGGATCCCGCAGGAAGATCACAAGGTCAATCTCATTGTGCTCGATCTGAGATCCCAGCTGCTGTTCTCCTCCCAGATGACCTGCCAGATATTTATGAACATTTAAGTTAGTGACTTCCTCAATCAAACGTCCTGTTGTTCCTGTCGCATATAACATATGCTTACTTAAAATACCTCTGTACGCAATGCAGAAATTCTGCATCAGCTTTTTCTTTGAATCATGGGCAACTAATCCTATATTCATAACGATATACCTCCTTTTAATTACCGATTTTGCGTTGCAGTCCAACGTTTAGTACCAGGCCCATTCCCATAAAAATACTGGTCAGAGAGCTCACTCCCGAACTGACAAATGGAAGCGGCAGACCTGTATTTGGAAAGATCTGTGTCGCCACCGCGATGTTAGAAAAAGCCTGGAACCCGATCAGGGCTGCCATACCGGTGCAAATCAGTCTGCCGGACATGTCTTTTGCTTTGGATGCAGTATAAAGACATTCAAATACAACCAGTCCAATAAGAGCAATGACAATCACACTGCCTCGAAATCCCATTTCTTCACCGATAATGGCGAAGATAAAATCCGTTTCACCGGCTGATAAAAAGTTTCCGTCTTTCACAGAAGCAATGGTTGTATTAAAAAGTCCCTTTCCCTGAAGCTGTCCGGAACTGATTGCCATAATTGAATTCTTTTGCTGGTATAAGTTTTCCGCATACTGCTCTGCATGAGGATAAATCCACGCAAGAATACGCCGCGCCTGATAATCGTGTATGAACGGAATTAAGCCCTTAGTCAGCAGATAGATAAACAGCATACCTGCCGGTATTGCAATAGCCAGAACGCCTCCAATCCACCGGTAACTGATACCGGCTGAAAACACCATACACAGTATAATAACTGTAACAACCAGACTGGTAGATAAATTGGGTTCTGCAAAGATAAGACTTATGGGGAACGCCGCCAGCAAAGCAGCCAGTCCCACCATAACAGGCGTATTCATCTTTTCCTGGTATTTGTTCCAATACCAGGAAAAGAATACGATAAGCCCGATTTTTACAAACTCAGAAGGCTGAATCCGACCTAATCCAGGAATGTAGATCCATCTGGTGGCGCCTCCTGCTGTATGTCCCATGACAAGTACTGCTCCCAGTAACAGGATGCAAAGTCCATAAACCAGAACATAAAGTTTTACTAATTTACGATAGTCTATGATGGAAAGACCGATTGCCAGTGCAAATCCCACCATTACGCCGATAATCTGTTTTGTTACAATCCCGGAATCCTGGTTGGAGGCACTTGCCACCACTAAAATTCCAATCACTGCCAGAGACAGCATGTACAAAACTAACCGGTAATTATAATATTTAAAATTGTAGTCAGAAAACATAGTCAGTATATCCCCTTATCAGGTACATCGCGAATAGGTATATTTGCATAAAGCACCGGTGTAAAGCGTTCACAATCCGGCTGCTTTAATTTCTTCATCTGTATCTCTATTCTGTCGGAATCAATATCCATGTAACGTGAAACAACACGGATCATATCGTCTTTTATCATCTGCATGATCTCAGGAGAACAGTCAGCCTTGTCCGCAACCAGCAAAAGTTTCAGACGATTTCTTGCAATTTCTCCTGAATTCTTCTTACGGAATACAGGAAACAGGTTCATATCAGACCCTCCTATGCTCTCTTTAAGAGATGCGAGAGTCGAAAGAAAAGACCTTCCCGTACTGCCGGATTCTGGATCGGGATATTCTCACCGATAATTCTCCTGCATACGTCCATATAGGCCTGTCCGGCTGGAGTCCCCATGCCTACAAGAGGCTCTCCCTGATTGCTGGAAATGACAATATCCTCGTCATCCGGAACAGCACCGATAATATCGATGGCCAGAATGTCCATGACGTCATCAAGAGACATCATATCTCCCCTCTTTACCATATCAGCCCGGATCCTGTTAACAATCAGTTCTATGCTGCCCATATCGGCAGCTTCCAAAAGACCAATAATCCGGTCTGCGTCCCGGATTGCAGACACTTCCGGAGTTGTTACAACAATGGCTCTGTCAGCACCTGCAATTGCGTTCTGAAAGCCCTGTTCAATTCCCGCCGGACAATCTAACAGAATGTAATCAAAATCATCTCTTAAATCATCCACCAGTTTTACCATCTGCCCGGGTGTAACTGCGGTCTTGTCCCGCGTCTGGGCTGATGGAAGTAAAAATAAGTTCGGGTATCTTTTGTCTTTAATCAGGGCCTGCTTCATACGGCAGTTTCCCTCTACCACATCTACAAGATTGTAGACAATGCGGTTTTCCAGACCCATAACCACGTCTAAGTTCCGAAGTCCGATATCTGTATCTATCAGGACTACCTTCTTACCCAGAATCGCCAGTCCGGTACCAACATTGGCAGAAGTTGTCGTCTTACCTACCCCGCCTTTTCCAGAAGTGATTACGATGATCTCGCTCATACCATATCCTCCTGTTTTTTATACCTCATTCTATTTTACCTTAATTTTCGGAATATTTCCACACTTTTTTTCATTGGTTTTATAAGGACTTTATTATTCTCCAGATATGCCTTCATTGGTCCCCGCCCAAGACGGCGGCTTCTGCCGTCCAGTCCTGAAGTATAGTCTGCAATCCGAAGCTGGGCAGGTGCCATTTCCAGGGCTGTAATCAGTGCGCCTTTATTCCCTGCCACACCTGCACAAACGGTGCCGGACAGTTTGCCAAGAACGATTACATTGCCCTTTGCAAGTACTTTTGCACCCTTTAATACATCTCCGATAATTACAATACTCGCTTCTGATTCCAAAGTCTCTCCATTTTGTAAATTGCCTTTGAAAAACTGTCCCGTCTGGCAGGATAGTTCCATCAGCTTCTCATTCAGTGCTTTTTCACATCGCTTCATGCGGTTTGCATCTGTATCCACCAGACAAATAATTTCCACATTGGAATTTTCCGTAATCTGGTTTATGATAGAGAATTCTTCCGCAGGAGTAACCTCTCTGCCTTCAATTGTCAGAGTCATTTGTGCGGATCCCCAGAATTTGGCATGATCTCCGAATTTCTTCCCAATGTCAGAAAGAAGCTGAGGGAAGGGGATGTCCGGATCCAGGATAACAGTCATACCTGCTTTGTTGCTTTTTATTACTACGGTATCATGCATCATATCACCTCTTATCCTCGTTAGTCGCGAATGTTGACCTTTGCTGCATCCAGGGCGCCTGCGTTTACAATGGATTCTAAGTCTATATAGCCATAATAATACTTATAGACATTCTTCGCAATGTTAGCGGCGTTCGATGATGAATAGCCATACGGAATATTCACTGTTACACAGATTTCCGGATTGTCATATGGCGCATAAGAAATGAAGAACGCATGATTCGGCTTATTGCGGGCTTCCTGGGCAGTTCCTGTCTTACCGGCAATTTCCACTTCCAGATCCGCAAATAATCGCTTAGTCGAACCGTTAGCAATCACTTCTCTCATTCCCTGTTGTACAGTATCCCACGTTGAGCCCGCCGCGTCAATATGAGAAGAAATCTCAGGGGTATAATCTTTAATCAGATTACCTTCAGAATCCGTTGTTTTATCAAGTAAACTGAGTTCAAAAACAGTTCCCCTGTTTGCTATGGCAGCAACATACCTTGACAACTGGACATTGGTATAAGCGTGGCTTCCCTGCCCCATGGCGGAACGTTCCGGCGCTTCTTTGGAAATCTGTGGATCCAGCTCACCAATCTCCACACCGGATTTGTGATCCAGTCCAAATTTTGCTGCATAGCTTCGTAAAACCTCCAATCCTAAATCCGGAGAATAAATTCCGTTTCCATCTGTAGAAAGGCGGTGGCCTAAATCTGCAAAGAAATAGTTACAGGAGTTTTCAATTCCGCCAACAATGTTAAGCGGACCATGCTGGCCAGAATATATCCAGCACTTAATGGGAGGTTCCACGTCAGTATAAATTCCGGTGCAGTTAATGGTTTCATCGGCGGTAATTGCATGCTCTTCCAGAGCAGCAACTGCTGTAATGGGTTTGAATGTGGACCCTGGTGCTTTTCGCGTCTGTGTTGCATTATTATAAAGGGGGAGGGATAAATCCGCCTGAAGCTGGCTGAAATAAGAGCCATCCCCGATCCTGTTATTATCGTACCCCGGATAGGAAACCAGTGCAAGCACTTCTCCGGTTTTATCATTGGTCACTACCACTCCTGCATTACAGGGGGACAGTGCCAGCTGAGCAGGAGTGATCTCCAGGTCAGACAGCTTTTTTAAAAGAAAGGTATATGCATCTCCTGTCGCTTTTAATTCGGCAATGTCCTGTTCGTTCTCCTTTATTACGCCCTGATCGTATAAAGCCAGACATAATTCCTGTCCGGTTATGGTATCGTTATTGATTAAATACCGGTAGATCTTCTTGGTAAAGTTTCTGTCCTCTTCCAGCTTGGCTGACACATAAGTTACCAACGCTTCAAAGGTATCATCTGCGCTGGAATACTTGACGTCTGTCTCCAGTTTCGTGGTGTCGATCCAGCCGTTTGCAATTCCATAATAAAGATAATCCCTCAGGCTTATTTCATCTGATTTCCATGCCTGGAATTCGTCACTGGCTGCATCTATGGTCTCGTCTTTTATAATTCCCACAGTCGGCTCGGAGAGATAACTGTAAATATAAAACATATAGGCTTTCATATCTTCCGGAAGATTTTTCATAACTGTTGCATGAGGACTCATCAGTTCGCTGCGAAGCTTATCTAATATCTCTTTCCTTGAAGCTTCATACTTCCTGTATATGTTCTTTTCCGTATCTGACGCTTCCTCTGACTCAATCTCCTTTAAAGACAGGACATTGTTATTGATCAGCTGAAAATAAGCATCTTTTACGGGAATCTTCATATTGGATCCGTCTGTCGTGCTGCCCGTCTGGTAATCTCCATTTACAATGGTTTTAATCAAAACCCCAGCGAGAGACTTTTCAATCAAATGGTAGATACCTTTTTGCAGATCTGCATCCAATGTTAAGTAAACGTCATTGCCAGCAAGAGAATCCGTCTCATCCTTGGTTTCCCGGATTCGTCCTACACTGTCTTTATAAATGGTCTTCTTTCCTTTGGTTCCCTGAAGCTCATGCTCCATGGTATACTCAATGCCTGTCCGCCCTACAATATCATTGATATCGTAGTCATCTTTCCGGCTCTGTAAATTTTCCAGCTGTTCCTCCGGAACCTTTCCTGTATACCCGATAACAGGGGCAAAGGCAATACTGTCGTTATAAGCCCTGATTGTGGTCTCTTCCACAGTAACCCCCTGCAGATCTCCGATATGTTCCAGGATATCGGCTACCGTATCATCCGATACTTCTGTTGCCACCGCAGTCGCTTCATACTTCCGGTACAGCATGAGACGGAGGGCATATTTAATATTAATAATATCCAGTGCCTCCTGGTCAGTCAGGGAGGCGGGGTTCCCGTCAGAATCTTTTAAACTCTGAAAGCCGTTATCTTCACAGATCCGTTCAAACAGTTCCCTGGCACTTAAATTGGAAGGATAAAGACCTTTTGCATCATCTAAGTCCTCTACCTTCTTCAGTCCGTAATAATCCCTTAGAAAGCGTTTTCTTGCAGATTCAGAAGAAGAGGTATAAACCATATCGCCATTGGAATCAACGGCTATTTCAAATTTACCCTCTACGTTTTCTCCATGCTTTTTAAGAATCTGCACCAGTCTTAAATACATGCGGTTTTTATCATCTGTTTTTTTATAAGCACCGTTATCCTGTACCATAACCGTATAAGCCAGTTTATTATATGCCAGAACCTTTCCGGTTCTGTCATAGATGTTTCCTCTTGTGCCTGCAGTGGTAATGGTCTGCTCTGTAAGCTGCAGGTAATCGCTTAAGGCTTTTTCACCATTAATAATCTGCATATTAAAAAGTGTGTGAACCAGTGCGGTATACATGGCCAAACAGATGATTCCAAGAATAAAAAGACGGGATGAAGCCGCTTTCCTGAATACTTCTCTTATGATCTCCATTAAGTCCCTAAACAATCGTAGAATCACCTCTTTTTTCAATCGCTTCCAAATGGCGGTTCATAATCAGGAATACCCTGTAAAACAGAAGCGTGGTCACAACAGTAAAGATAATTTCAGGTAAAACCAGATTAATAAAGTAAAAACCGATCCGTAATTTTTGACGAATCAAAAAGCGGAACACATAGATATAAAAATTATAGGCCAGTTCGTTCAGCACACTCATAATTAATGGCAGCGTGATATAATCTTCATAGTAATATCTGGTACAGATTCCATTAACATAGCCCATAATAATAAAAATCAGGGTATAAAATCCAAAGGGGCCGCTGTAAAACAAGTCCATAAGAAGACCTGCTAACAGACCATAGTACATTCCTGCTTCTTTTCCATGGATAAATCCAAAAGAAAAAGTGAGAATTAACAGCAGATTGGGTGTGGCCGATAGAAACGGAAGCAGGGGAAATATACAGTTTTGGATGGTAAATGCCAGTATAATAAGCAGTACGTTGAATAAAATCCGTCTCATGTTACTCCTTTTCACTATTGGGCAGCGCTTTCGCTCTCTGCAGCCTGAGTTGACTGGGCTGTAGTTTCTGCAGTGTCTCCTCCTTCTGCAGCCGGAGCAGACTCCCCTTCCTTCATCATATCAGCTTTCAACTTGGTTATTACAAGCACCTCCTGAAGACTGCCAAACTCTGCGGCAGGAATTAAATAACCAGATTTCGTCACATTGTTGGTATCGTTGGTGATGTCGGAAGCATAACCCACTAAAATTCCAGGTAAATACACAGAACTGATATTGGAGGTTACAATCTTATCTCCGTCTTTTAAATCGCTGTCTTTTAATATGTTGGTAATTCTTAACCTGCCATCTTTAAACAGGGTTAAGTCACCGGCAACGATGCAGCTGTCACCAGACTGCATGGCCATACCGCTGACACGGCTGGAGTCATCGATAATGGACCGTACCGTTGCATAATTGGCGCCTACATCGGTAACAATGCCCACAAGACCGCCGCCTGCCACTACATTCATATCTGTAGCAATCCCGTCCTTGGAACCTTTGTCAATTCGAAATACTTTAAACCAGTTGCTTGAATCGTTGGCGATGACTCTGGCGCCCACTTTTGTATACTGACCATATTGCTGATCCAGACTGTAAAGTTCTCTTAACCGTTTTAACTCAAATTCTTCTGACTGCAGCCTGGTGTTTTCCTCTGTCAGCTGGTTAATAAGATCTTTCATATCTTTATTTTCAATCATTGCATTCCTGAGTTTGGAATAATCCCTGAACTCATCATAAATAGCCGACCCCACCGAATTAACTCCGGACTGTACGGGGATGAGAACATATCCCACGCCTGTACGCAGCGGCGTAAGCCACTCATCATGAACGGATGTCAGCCCGATGAGCAGGACACAAAAAACTGTTAATGCAATCAGAATATATTTACTGCGTTTTGGTTCCATCTATATGATTCCCCGTTCTTTTAAACTGATATAGGAATTATCTCCTATAATAATATGATCTAACAGTCTGATACCAATTAAATCTCCTGCTTCCTTCACCCTGCGGGTAATAGAAAGATCCTCTCTGCTGGGCGCCGGATCTCCGCTTGGATGATTGTGAACCAGAACCAGGCTGACTGCATGATATCGGACCGCCTCAATGAAAATCTCTCTGGGAGAAACAACGGAAGTGTTCACTGTCCCCTGAGAGATCATAATGTCCTTAATAAGGGCACCTTTTGTATTTAAGAGCATGACAAAAACCAGCTCCTGTTCTCTGTGACGCATATCCTCCACAAAATAATTTACAACATCCTGTGGACGATGGAAAAAGGTTCCTTTTAAACTTACCGTCCGCTTCCAGATACGTTTGGACAGTTCCCCAATGCATAATAACTGGGCGCCTTTCACACGGCCGATTCCCTTCACCTGCATCAGTTCCTGCATGGAAAGATGCAAAAGCCCTAAAATACCCTCCCGCGGATAGTTTAAGGCCAGTATCTTTTGTGCCAATTCAAGAGAGTTGTCCTCTCTGGAACCTGTCCGGATAATAATGGACAGAAGTTCTGCATCACTTAAACCTTCCGGTCCTTCTCTCAGACACTTTTCACAGGGTCTTTCATCCTTTGGGATGTCTTTCATCGTTATACGTTCCATATGCCTCCTACAGTTACTCTCCAGGTACGCAACAGACATATGTAGAATCCTAAATCAATCGATATGTTACCAGAGCTGCAGCCATTCCAATAATGCCGCCCATGGTAATTTTAATGTTAATGCCGAAGGTTATGACCAGAACACCAAAATTAACAATTAACGGAGCATCAAACCCAAATGACTGACCAGCATTCAGCCACGAAAGCCATGGGATTGTCTTAGTTAAATCTCCGACAAAGCCGCCAAGTACAACACCGGCAAGCATAAGAAGAAGCATTACCCAGTAGTTTTTACCTCTCATCTGTTATGATACTCCTTTTTGTTTCCTGGCAGGATTGCCCATACCTGTCAAAATATTTTAGCATAATTTTACAGCTGTGTACACCCCTTTTTACAATACAATCAAACCTGCATCAAGAAGCTTCTGGAGCGACATTAGTATTCCAAGCTTTGCGTGATACCAGGTAAGACCGCCCTGAAAATAAACTGCATAAGGAGGTTTAATTGGAGCATCCGCACTTAATTCAATGGAAGATCCCTGCACAAAAGCCCCGGCTGCCATAATGACAGGGGCATCGTATCCGGGCATATCCCATGGCTCCGGAGTAACAAAGCTGTCCACCGGTGCAGCTGCCTGGATTCCCTGGCAGAAAGCGATTACGCCTTCCGGATTTCCAAAGGTGACTGCCTGTATAATATCATGACGTGACTGACTGCCGTCAGGCACAACCGGAAAGCCCAGGCTCTCATACACATTGGCTGCAAAAACTGCTCCCTTTAACGCACCTGCTACCACAGTAGGAGAAAGAAACAGGCCCTGATAGAATGACTGATTCAGTCCCAGACTGGCTCCAACTTCTTTTCCAAGTCCGGGCGCAGTGAGACGGTAAGACGCACGGTCAATACAGTCGGTTCTTCCTGCAATATATCCGCCGATGGGCGCAAGACCGCCGCCGGGATTTTTAATCAGGGATCCAACAATCATATCGGCTCCCACATCAGAAGGTTCCATCCGCTCTACAAACTCACCATAGCAGTTATCTACCATACAGATGACTTCCGGCTTGATTTTTTTAATAAATGTAATCAGCTCGCCGATCTGTGAAACTGAAAATGTGGGGCGGGTATCATATCCCTTGGAACGCTGTATGGTAACCAAGCGTGTTTTTTCGTTAATTGCTTTTTCAATGGATTCATAATCAAAGGTTCCGTCGGGAAGAAGGTCTACCTGACGGTATATGACGCCGTATTCTTTCAGGGAACCAACACTCTCCCTGATTCCAATCACTTCCTCCAGAGTATCATAGGGCTTTCCGACAGGTGATAACAATTCATCTCCAGGACGAAGGTTTCCGGATAATGCGATAGAAAGTGCATGAGTTCCACTGATTAAATTCGGTCTTACCAGCGCACTTTCCGTATGAAAAACACTGGCGTAAACCGCTTCCAGCGTATCCCTGCCCAGATCATTGTAACCGTAACCAGTGGTTGCAGCAAAATGGATGTCACTGACCCGGTTGTCCTGCATGGCTTTAATGACCTTCATCTGATTAAATTCTGCATTTTTATCAATCTCTTCAAATCTGGTTTTTAACTTTCCTTCAATTTTAGTTCCAAAATCCAGCACATTCCGGCTGATCCCAAGCTCCTCATATATACTTTCAATTTCCATGATCTAATCGTTCTCCAATCCAATGATCTCATTTGTGTCCTGCACAATCTTTTTTAACACCTGTTCTAAGTCATAGTCAAATTCAGGAAGATATAAATCCCTGACTTCCCGTTCCCGTTTAAACCAGGTGATCTGCCGTTTGGCAAAATGTCTGGTATCCCGTTTCAGAATATAGACCGCCTCCTCAAGGGTACAGTCTCCCTGAAGATAATCCAGTATTTCCTTATACCCCAACCCCTGCATGGACACCATATTTCTGGTACAGCCCATTTTCTTCAGCCTTTTTACTTCTTCAACCAGGCCCTGTTCCATCATTAAATCCACCCGCCGGTCAATTCTCTGATACAAAGTCTCCCGGTCCATGTTTACGGTATAGTAAAGAAAATCATAGGGGGAAGCTTTTTCCCTCTCCCTGCGGTTATGTTCTGAAATTTTTTCTCCTGTCTGCCGGAAAAACTCAATAGCTCGGATTACCCGCTTCCTATTGTTGGGATGAATTTCCCCTGCAGCATCGGGATCCAGCTTTTGAAGCAGCTCATGTAAATATTCGCCGCCCTTTTGGTTTCCCAGCAGTTCCAGTTCATCCCGAATGGAGGAGTCTTCCCCGCTCTCGGTAAAATCAATATCGTAAAGAAGTGCCTGAATGTAGAAACCGGTACCGCCTGTCACAATAGGAATATTTCCATGAGAGTAAATTGTATTCACCGCATCCTTGGCCATTTTCTGAAAGACTGCAACATTAAATTCCTCATCTGGATTTAAGACATCAATTAAATAATGGGGAACCCCTCTTTTCTCTTCTTCAGTGATCTTGGCAGATCCAATGTCCATATGGCGGTAAACCTGCATGGAGTCTGCACTGATAATCTCCCCTCCGATTGCCCGTGCAAGACGAACAGACAAGTCAGTCTTGCCTGCAGCGGTAGGACCGGTAATAATAATTAATGGTTTCATCAGACAATCCTCTTAAATTTCTTTTCTAGTTCGTATTTGCTCATGGAAATGATAGTCGGTCTTCCATGGGGGCAGGCGTAGGGATTTTCCAGTTTCAGAAGCTGGTCAATCAGTTCATTGGCTTCTGCTGCTGATAGGGAGTTTCCTCCCTTTACTGCCGCTTTGCAGGACATGGAAGCCACTTTTTCATAAATAATACCCGGATTGTTAAATGACATATCATCGGACAAACCGTCAATCATTTCAATCAGAAGTTCTTTCTTTGCAATGGAAAACAGATTGGCTGGTACCCCTCTAACTGCAAATTCTCTTCCGCCAAACGGTTCTATTTCAAAGCCCATATCTGTAAAAACGGATAAATGCCGGTTCAGGAGAAGTTCTTCATTCCGGTTTAAGGTCAGAATAATGGGAGGATTGATTACCTGGGAAGTATATTCCCTGGTTTTAAGTGTTGCCATGGTTTTCTCATATAAAACCTTTTCATGGGCTGCATGCTGATCAATAATATAAAGCTGGTCAGAAAATTCCACCAGCCAGTAAGTATCAAATACCTGACCGATTAATTTATGTTTTTTGCGGGACTCTGCTTCTAATAGCTTACCGTCAAATAAATCCAGCTGTTCTGCTTTTTGTTCCTGTTTTTGCTCCTGCTTTTGTTCCTGTTCTGAATCATGTATCATTTCACTTTGCTTCACAGGCTCCTGCTGGTTCACAGAACGGATTTCTTCTGACACGGAAGCCGGTGGTGCAAGCCAGTTTTCTTCCAGCGTATTTGCTTCTTTCACAACTTCAGGCTGGGGAGGAATCAGTCGTTTTGGAAAAGGGATTCCGTCAGAAAGCTTTTTTTCCTGAGAAGCAGCTGTCTGGTTTAACGCCATCAGTCTGTGATTTTCAAAAGGCTCCGGTGTGGGATTAAACTTCTTTCCAGGCATTGCTTCTTTCGTTTCTTCCCCTCTTTTAGCCAGACTGACCTCCGGTATCAATTCTTTGTGGGCAAGAGCATTGGCCACCGCCTGATAAACCATATGGTAAATCACTTCTCCATCACGGAAACGAAGTTCCATCTTGGTAGGGTGAACATTCACATCAAGCAGCTCCGGTTCTATGGTAAAATGAAGCATGGTAAACGGATACTTGTGCTGCATCATAAACGGCCGGTAAGCTTCTTCAATGGCCCGTGAAATAATACTGCTTTTAATAAATCTTCCATTGATAAAATAATTCTCATAATTGCGGTTGCCTCTGGCAATCACCGGTTTTCCGATAAAACCATGGACGGTAACCTCTCCCTTTTTTACGGAAACTTCTAAAAGGTTAGAGGCAATTTCTCTGCCAAACACCGTATATATAATATCTTTCAGATTATGGTTTCCGGAGGTGTGAAGCTTGTTCTGATTGTTCTGTATGAAACGTATGGATACCTCCGGGTGGGATAATGCCAGCTTTTCTACCAGATCAGCCACATGAGCACCTTCCGTAACCGGAGTTTTTAAAAACTTCTTCCTCGCCGGAGTATTGAAAAACAAGTTTCTGGCAATGAAGGTGGTTCCTTCGGGAGCCCCGATTTCTTCCATAGAACGTTCTATCCCGCCTTCAATCTGATATCTGGTACCGGTTAATCCCACACTGGTTTTCGTAATAATTTCCACCTGGGAAACAGATGCGATACTGGCAAGAGCCTCACCGCGAAAGCCTAAGGAGGATACGGTAAACAGATCCTCAACGGATTTAATCTTACTGGTGGAATGGCGCAGGAACGCAAGGGAAACCTCTTCCTTTGGGATACCGCAGCCATTATCCGTCACACGGATAAATGTGGTTCCCCCTTCTTTGATTTCCACTGTAACAGCTGTTGCCTTTGCATCTATTGCGTTCTCCAAAAGCTCCTTTACCACAGAAGCAGGGCGCTCAACCACTTCTCCTGCTGCTATTTTATTAATCGTATTTTGATCCAGTACGGTTATATTTGCCATGGCACCTGCTCCTTTTTTCCTATTGCCAGCGATTTTTTAATTTGGTCTGCAGACGGTATAACGTATTCAGTGCATCTATGGGTGTCATATTGCCCAGCTCAATCTCCCCTAATTCCCGGATAATATCGTCATCCTTTACCGTATCAAACAGTGACATCTGCTGTAAATCCACTTCATCCGGCTTTGGAACAGCCTTTCGCTGGGTTATACCCCCAATTGCTTCCGCAATTTCTTTCGCTTTTGCTGTAATATCCGCATCGCTTAACTCTGCAAGCAGTTCCTTGGCTCTGATTATGACAGTATCTGGAACGCCAGCCAGCTTCGCAACCTGGATACCATAGCTTTTATCGGCTCCGCCTTTAATAATTTTTCTTAAGAAAACAATGTCATCGCCCTGCTCTTTCACAGCGATGCAATAGTTATTGACCCCGCTCATGGTTCCTTCTAATTCGGTTAGTTCATGATAATGAGTGGCAAACAGCGTCTTTGCACCAAGAAGCTTTTGGTTGCTGATATGCTCCACCACCGCCCAGGCAATACTCAGTCCATCGAAGGTACTGGTTCCTCTTCCAATCTCATCCAGGACAATCAGACTGTTTTTAGTGGCATTTCTAAGGATATTGGCAACCTCTGTCATCTCCACCATAAAGGTGCTCTGACCGGAGGCCAGATCATCAGAAGCTCCTACTCTGGTAAAGATCCGGTCACAGATTCCTATGTTCGCTTCATCTGCTGGGACAAAACAGCCGATCTGAGCCATCAGCACAATCAAAGCCGTCTGCCTCATGTAAGTTGATTTTCCTGCCATATTTGGTCCCGTTATAATAGACAGACGGTTTTTGCCACTGTCCAGGTAAACGTCATTGGATACAAACATATCGTCCCGAAGCATCTTTTCTACTACCGGATGACGTCCGTTTTTAATATCAATAATACCTTTTTCATTCATCTGGGGTTTTATATAATTGTTTCTCGTTGCAACCGAAGATAAGGAAACCAGCACGTCAATGCCAGCAATGGCTCTGGCGCTTTTTTGAATTCTCAGTACCTTGGAAGCAATGGTATCACGGACTTCACAGAACAGATCATATTCCAAAGAAAAAAGCTTATCCTCAGCCCCCAGTATAATGTCTTCCAGTTCCTTCAGCTCATTGGTGGTATAACGCTCTGCATTGGCCAGCGTCTGCTTTCTGATAAAATAATCCGGCACAAGATCCTTAAAGGAATTGGTCACTTCAAAATAGTATCCAAATACTTTGTTATATTTTACTTTCAGATTCTTGATTCCGCTTTTTTCTTTTTCTTTTGCCTCTAAATCTGCCAGCCAGGTTTTCCCTTCTGTTTTTGCACTGCGAAGCTTATCCGCCTCTTCATGAAAACCTTCCTGGATGATTCCGCCCTCCCGGATGGAAACAGGCGGGTCTTCTATAATTGCACGCTCGATATAATCCTTGATATCATCAAGGGGATCCAGTTCGTTGTATAAATCAGTTAAAAGTTCGCTGGTAAATTCCTTCAGCAACGTTTTAATATGGGGAAGCATCTCCAGGGAACTCTTAAATGCAACTAAATCTCTTGGATTTGCGGTCTTATAGCTGATCCTTCCGATCAGACGTTCCAAATCATAGATGGGATTTAAATACTCACCAATCTCTTCTCTGGATATGTAATTCATGTTCAGCTCTTCAATGGCATTCTGACGCCCGATAATCTCAGATCTATGGATCAGAGGCTGCTCCACATAGGTACGCAGCATTCTGGCTCCCATAGCTGTTTTGGTGCGGTCAAGAACCCATAAAAGGCTTCCCCTTTTCTGTTTTTCCCTAAGAGTTTCAAGAAGCTCTAAGTTTCTTCTTGTAGAAGTATCGATTATCATGTACTGCCCGGTGGAATAAGGTGTGATGGTCGTAATATGAGACAGGCTGCTTTTCTGGGTCTCATACATGTACTGCATCACTGCACCGGCTGCAATTACACCCATATCGTAATCATCAAGCCCAAGCCCGGTAAGGGTGCCTACCTGATAATGCTCACGTAAAATTTTTCTGCAGACTTCGTCGGAAAAATAATGATGATCCAGAGATGAAATAACAGTTTGATACCGGTTTTTTATGTCTTCAATGTCCACACCTGACACGTAAAAGGCTTCATTGCAAATGATCTCTGAAGGTGAAAATTTATTAATTTCATCGATCAGCTCCCGATCGGATTCCACCTGCGTCACCAGAAAGTCTCCGGTGCTGATATCAGTCACCGCAATTCCAAATGCTTCTCCGATGTAAACAACCCCCATCAGATAATTATTTCTTGTTTCATCAAGAGCCTGCGCGCTGGTTATGGTTCCGGGAGTTACCACACGGATTACTTCTCGCTTTACAAGTCCCTTTGCCTGTCTGGGATCTTCCATCTGTTCGGCAATGGCAACTTTATATCCCTTTTGAACCAGACGGTTTAAATAGGTTTCAACAGCATGATGAGGAACGCCGCACATAGGTGCCCGTTCCTCTAATCCGCATTCTTTTCCTGTTAAAGTTATTTCCAGCTCTCTGGATACCGTAATCGCATCTTCAAAAAACATTTCATAAAAGTCGCCCAGTCTGTAAAATAAAAGACAGCCCGGGTATTCTTTTTTTGTTTCTAAATAATGAGCCATCATTGGCGATAATCCAGCCATTCTCTTTTGTTTCCTCTTTTCTTCTGTTATGGTCTTAAGGTTCCCATATAGTAAAATCCTTTTGCTTCATCAAGATACACGTCCACTATTGTTCCGATCAAAGAAGGATCTCCCTTAAAATGGACGGTAGTGTTGCTGCTTAACCGTCCGGTTAAATAGCCTTCTTTATGGTCATTTACTTCCTCTGCCAGAACCTTCTGAACCGTATGAACTTCTCTGCCGCAAACTTCCGATGAAATCTGCTGGACTAAGGACAGTAATCTGTCAAACCGGTCCTTTACAACTTCATCCGGTATCTGGTCTTCCATTTTCGCTGCCGGTGTTCCGGTACGCTTGGAATAGATAAAGGTAAATGCGCTGTCAAAACGTACTTTTCTCACTACATCTAATGTTTCTAAAAAGTCTTCCTCCGTTTCCCCTGGGAAACCTACAATAATATCGGTGGTAAGGGAGATATCCGGCATGGCAGTACGAATTTTATCCACAAGTTCCAGATATTTTTCTTTTGTATATCTCCGGTTCATAAGTTTTAAGATCCGGCTGCTTCCTGACTGGAGTGGTAGATGAATGTGACGGCATACTTTTTTAGAATTTTTCATCGCCTCAATCAGCTCATCGGATAAATCCTTTGGATGGGATGTCATAAAACGAATACGCTCCAAACCTTCCACCTCATCTGCCTGGGAAAGAAGCTTTGCAAAGCTGACAGGTTCTTCCAGTGTTTTTCCATAGGAATTAACATTCTGTCCCAACAGCATGATTTCTACCACACCGTCATCTGCAAGTCCTTTGATCTCATTAATAATGTCTTTGGGGCTGCGGCTGCGTTCTCTTCCTCTAACGTAAGGTACGATACAATAGCTGCAGAAATTATCACAGCCAAACATAATATTAACACCGGATTTAAACGAATATTTTCTGTCAGCCGGAAGATCTTCCACCACCTGGTCGGTTCCCTTCCAGATGTCAACCACCATCTTTTTGGCTTCCAGACGCTGGTATAAAAGCTCTGCCAGTTTATAGATGTTATGAGTACCAAAAATGACGTCTACAAACCGGTAGCTCTTTTTGATCTTTTCTACCACATCTTCTTCCTGCATCATGCATCCGCAAAGAGCGATTATCATATCAGGATTTTTCCTTTTCAGGCTGTTTAAAACCCCAAGTCTTCCGTAAACCTTCAAGTTGGCATTCTCTCTTACCGTACAGGTGTTATAAAGAACAAAATCCGCCTCTTCGGTATCTGTCTGTACAAACCCGACAGCTTCTAAAATCCCTTCAAGCTTTTCGGAATCTCTGGAATTCATCTGACAGCCAAATGTCTGGGTGCAAAAGGTCATGGGGCGTCCAAGCTCTTTTGTCCGGCGTTTTACATACCCACTGACTTTTGCCATAAAATAATATTGTCTCTCAGGTTCTCTTACTGGTACTTCCCCTGTTAAATCTATCTGATCTATATCAATCTGCATCTGAAAAAATCCCTTTCATTCGTTCTGTTTTTAAACCCTTTATCAAAAGCATTTTACATGAAACACCATAAAATGTCAACTTTGCCAGACAGTTCTTCTGATTTTTTGAAACCGCAGTCAACAGCCTTTTTAGTAAGAAGACAAAACCGTAACAGGCTCTGCTCCCACATTCTGCGTAAAGAACTCATCGTGCTCTACCAGCAACATGGCTGGCTGAAATTTCAGTATCAGGTTTTCAATCTGGATTCTGGAGTATACATCGATAAAGTTTAAGGGTTCATCCCATATATAAAGGTGAGCCTGCTCACATAAACTGCGTGCAATTAAAACTTTTTTCTTTTGTCCTTCACTAAATGTTTCCATGGGTTTTTGAAATTGTTCCCTTGAAAAATCCAGTTTTCTTAAAAGTGCTTTAAACAGGGAATCCTCTACGCCGCACTGTTTTCCGTATTCTGTCAGACTTCCCTTTAAAAAGGAGGTGTCCTGGGAAACGTAGGAGATCTTCATTCCGCTTGCAGTTTCAATGGTCCCCTGGTAATCAATGGGATCACCTGCTGCTTTATTACCCAAAATCAATTTCAGAATGGTTGTTTTTCCGCTGCCATTCTTTCCCTGAAGGGATATTCTCTGTCCCTGTTCAAGGCATAGGCTGACCGGATCACACACTGGTCCCTGGTAAAACGGGATAACATCTTTTAATGCAAGAAGTCTGCCGGAATGGTGCTTTAATGGATACAGCTTTAAATCTTCTGCTTCCTCAATATTTTTCAACAGATCCTTTTTATCATCAATTGCCTGGTTCTGCCTGCGCTCCAGACTTTTTCTGCGCATCTGCATGCGCCTTGACTTTTCACCCACATAGGCTCTTGTATCAATGGACTTTTCGTGAATCATTGATTTTTTTCCTATTTTTGTGGATTCGACTTTATCCGCCCATTCTCCTGATTGTCTGGCTGCTGCTTCCAGATGTCGGATATCTTTCTTTAAACGTTCATTTTCCGACTGTTCATATTGATCTTTTCTCTGGCGGTTTTCGTACCACACGGAGAAATTGCCTTTTTGAACCTCAATGTCAGCGCGGTTAATGGATAAAATATGATCTACCGAATCATCTAAAAACTTACGGTCATGGGATACGAGAATAAATCCTTTTTTGCCGTTTAAATACTGACTGACCAATTCTCTTCCTTCCCTGTCCAAATGATTGGTGGGTTCATCAATGAGCAGAAAATTGCCCTCGCGTAAAAACAACGCAGCCAGTAAAACCTTGGTTCGTTCTCCATTTGACAGAGTATTGTAGGGCCGATAAAGCACATCTTCTGAAACCTTAAGTTTTGTCAGCTCTCTTTTTATTTCCCAGTATGGACAGTCGCCCAGAATGGAATTGATTATATCAAGCGTCTGTGCTTCCTTGTCCTCCACTTCATAGGGAAAGTAATCAAATGTAACGCTTGATACAATACTTCCTGTATATTCCATCCGGTTCATAAGAAGATTTAAAAATGTAGTCTTCCCCCGCCCGTTTCTTCCTGTAAAACCAAGCTTCCAGTCTGTATCCAGCTGAAACGTTGCGTGTTCAAATACTGGATCACTACTTCCTTCGTACGTAAATGAAAGATCTGTTACCTGAATTAATGACATAGACATCCCTCCAAATATTGCAGAAAATAAATTTCTGCATAAAAAATAGCTGCAAGAATCATATTTCTCACAGCCAGATCGGTCAAAAAGAACAGGCATGGCCGTTCTCCTTGCAGATGGTGTCTATTTCGGGACACAAAAAAGGCTAGAGAATGAAGTAATATTCTTGCATAAACAGGCACAATAAAAAAAGACATAAAAATATCCCATTCATTATGCAGTTACTTTACAAGAATTATTTCTTCATCCTTTCACCCCTTCCATTTCTTATGACGGTAGTTTATCATACAATAATTAAATTGTCAAACAATAATACTCTGTTTTATCACGTCAATTCGCCCTTCCCGTAATAGTAATTTCTACTCTTCTGTTTTGAGCCCTGCCGCTTTCCGTGTCATTTGACGCAATCGGATTATAATGAGAATTTCCCTCAATGGACATTTTGTCAGCTTCCATTCCCATGGCTGTCATCTGATTTAAAACTGAAACTGCACGGTCTACCGATAACTGCCAGGAGTCCGCTTCATTAGCCTGATCGCGGTTGCCTAAGTCAGCCGTATTTCCTGTAATTGTAATATGGTTGATATCGGTATAAATTGACTGCAGGCTGCTGCTTATTTCCTGAATAACCGGTTTGCTTTCCGGCAGAAGAACTGCCGTATTGGGACTGAACAGCATGGAATCCTTTAAATGGATGGTAACTGAGGAGCCAGTGGAACTTAAATCTATCATCTGCCCCAGGTTATTGTCAGATATATAATTCTGGAGTGCTTTATATACTTTCTCAAGATTATCTGCCGGCTGCATTCCCGTTACTGTTCCGCCTGAACTTCCGTCTGAAGTCTGTGGGGTATGGTTTAATACCTGTTCCAGCCCCTGTGACATCTGTTTTACCTTAACAGTATCTACTGAACTCATTCCATACATAATAATAAACAGAGCCAGAAGCAGAGTAATCATATCCGAATATGTAAGAAGCCAGCGATCAGAGTTGTCCTTCTCTCCATCATCTGTGTCCATCATTCTTTTTCGCATCTTGATACCTCCCCTGTCCTAATTATCAATTCCCTGCTTATAGCGTTTTCCGCCATCAGAAAAGGCCTGAAAATAAAGTGCAAGTTCGTTTTCAATGTTTCTGGAGGTGTTACCGTTGGCAATCATACATACACCGTCAACAATCATTTCCTTTTGGATATGCTTTCGTTTCAGCTGTGTTTTTAATTTCGTTGCAATGGGAAGATATACAATATTTGCGAGAAATACACCATATAAAGTAGCGATAAACGCAGTACCAATGGATCCGGCAAGTTTTGATGGATCATCAAAGCCGGAAGCTAAAACCATAATCAATCCCATAACCGTTCCGATTACGCCCATAGTGGGAGAATATCCTGCGGCCGCCTCAAATACGCTGACTTCAATGCTCTTTTGCTGAACATATGCCCTGATATCCGACTCCAGCGTGTACTGAATCGATTCGGGAGATTTTAATTCCTGAATCAGTACCAGTCCTTCCTTCAGCAGTAAATATTCTTCCTGATTTAATTCTGGATCACGGCTGATATCTTCTAAACAGGTTACTCCATCTGCTCTGTAACGGTTCGCTATCATGGAAATCTTACTAATCATTTTTTCCATACTGGCAGAATGGGGATGTTTAAAGCTTTTAAACATAGCCTTCATCGCCATAGCTATATCGTTGAGTGAAAAAGAGGCAATAACAGCTCCTACTGTCCCGCCGCAAACAATAATAAAAGGGCTTAATAAAAATAGGGACGAAATAACTCCATGCTCCAGCGAATAGCCTGTTAAAAGTGCTGCCGCTCCAATTATAATACCAATAATCAGTGAAAAATCCATATTATTCTCCTTTATACCCAACGATTGATTACAGCTATAATTTTACCATATGCTGTAAGACATAGATGCTAAAATATTGCTAATATTAATTTCAATTCATCGATTTGTTGGTATAAATCAGAGTAAACCGTAACCGTCATTTCTGACAGGAAGAATTATGGACGAATCTGCCCATTTCCATAAATAATATATTTCGTGGTAGTCAGTTCTTTCAATCCCATAGGACCTCTGGCATGAAGTTTCTGAGTGCTGATTCCAATCTCAGCACCAAATCCAAACTCATATCCATCGGTAAACCGCGTCGACGCATTCACATAAACAGCAGCTGCATCAATTTCATTTAAAAACTTCTGGGCATTATTATAATCATTTGTAATTATCGCTTCTGAGTGCTTGGTATTATAACGGTTAATATGAGATATGGCCTCCTCTACAGAATCAACAAGCTTTAAGGAAACAATATAATCCAAATACT
This sequence comes from uncultured Paenibacillaceae bacterium, assembly GCA_963523055.1. Taxonomy (GTDB): domain Bacteria; phylum Bacillota; class Clostridia; order Lachnospirales; family Lachnospiraceae; genus Lacrimispora. The sequence goes on from CAURBV010000016.1 coordinate 45,379, forward strand.
CGGTACCCCAGTCTTCTTCCGTTGCAGGTACAAAGTCCTTCACAATCTTACATGCATCCTGATCTGCCCTGACTTCCACTGATTTCGTTAAAAGGCGCTGGTTTAAAAGAGGCAGAAACTTCTCTGCAACCGTCCGGTGTACCAAAAGGGACTCACAGGCATTGCAAACCCCGATTCTCTGGGTCTTGGCATTGAAGATAATATCCAGTGCCATGTCAAAGTCTGCAGATTCATCTACAAAGATATGACAGTTGCCCGTACCGGTCTCAATCACAGGTATGGTGCTGTTATCCACAACGCTCTTTATAAGCCCTGCTCCGCCTCTTGGAATCAGCACATCTACATATTCACGAAGACGCATGAATTCTTTTGTCTTCTCTCTGTCCGTATCTGTTATGAGCTGAAGAATATTCTCTGGCAGTCCTGCACGGGATAACCCGGTCCTTAACCATTTTACAATGGCTTTATTGGACTCCAGTGCATCACTTCCGCCTTTTAAAATCACTGCATTCCCGGATTTGAAACAAAGTCCAAAGGCATCGGCTGTCACATTGGGTCTTGCTTCATAAATAATACCAACAACGCCAAGTGGAACTCTTTTCTGGCCAATGGTAAGACCATTGGGGCGCATCTTCATGGAGATAACTTCCCCCACAGGATCCTCTAAAGCGGCCACTGCCAAAAGTCCCTCTGCCATATCTTCGATCCGCTTTGGGGTCAGTTCCAGACGGTCTATGAGTCCCTGGCTCATTCCTGCTGCCGTTGCCTTGATCACATCATCCTGATTGGCAGACAGAATCTCTGCCTCACCTTCCAGCAAAGCGGCGGCCGCCGATTTCAGTCCTTCCTCTTTTTTAGCAGAGCCAATGATTCCAATAATTCCTGTCACTTCTTTCGCCTGTCTGCCAATCTCAGTTATCGTCATAAAGAACCTGCCTTTCTTTTAAGGAATAATAATCATATCTACTGTTTTATCGTGAGGATCTGCAGGGATCCGGTCAAATATCTGAAAATCATAAGCGATGGCGATTCTCTTATGATCCGGTTCCTTTTCAAAGAACCGGTCATAATATCCGCCTCCGTATCCCAGCCGATTTTTGTTTTTATCAAAAGCAATTCCCGGTACTACCATGGGCGCCTGGGTATCATTGATTTTTATACAGGTAGCCTTGGGTTCCATAATCCCCATAGTACCTTCTTCCAGATCTGATTTTCCTGTAATGACATAAAAGTCAAGATTTTTTCCTGATACTTTGGGAACTGCCACGCATTTACCCTGTTTTAATAAATGCTCCATGAATATCCAGGTACCGGCTTCATGACGCATGGAAGCATAGCAGTAAATGCAGAAAGCTCTGTTAATCTCCTCCAGTTTAAGAAGTCTCAGACAGATCTCATCATCCCACCTGGCTTCCTGTGACACACTAAGACCACTGCGATGTTCTTTTACCCATTTACGAATCTCATTCTTCTCCGACATTACCATATTTTTTTCCCAGATCTGTGACAGTGCCGTCTGTTTCCTGAATGGAGATATTGTTTAAATTCCCTCGTAAGCTGCCTCGTATGGCCTCTATATATTCTCTTCTTAAAGCTGCCTGTTCTGCCTTTTCTTCTTCTGACAGTCCGGTTGCTTTTGATTTATGATAAAGTGTGTTAATCCGATCGATCTTATCCTGGTTCATCCTGCTCTCCTTAATACTCGTAATTAATATAGGTCATTAAATCAAAATCATGATTGGGATGGGCAAGAAACAACGTTCCCTTTTCCTGCCCGTCTAAAATCTGGCTGATGATTTCCACATGATCTCCGTTGGCTATCACCATATCACAGCCGCTGTCAGTTGCAATCCGGGCTGCCGCCAGTTTGGCAGACATTCCTCCTGTACCAACATCACTGCCTGATGATGATTTTCCCATATTCATCAGCTCCGGTGTAATTTCTCTTACAAGGCTGATGAACCTGGCGTCTTTGTTCTGCCTGGGATCATCGGAATATAATCCGTCAATATCAGATAAAAGGATGAGAAGATCTGCGCCAATTAAGGCAGCTACCACTGCTGAGAGCCTGTCATTATCACCGAAATTATCCACAAGGGGTATCTCTGAAGTCGAAACAGTATCATTCTCATTCACAACCGGAATCGTACCCAGTTTTAAAAGTTCATCAAATGTGTTCTGTGCATTAAAACGGCTGTTTTCACTGACCATGGTATTCTTAGTAAGAAGCACCTGTGCTGCTATCTGGTTGTATTCTGCAAACAGCTTTTGATACACCATCATAAGCCTTGCCTGCCCCACTGCTGCAAATGCCTGCTTCTCTGATATGGTAACGGGTCTTGTGTGACGGCCCAGAGCCTGCCGCCCTGCTGCAATTGCACCGGAAGAAACCAAAACCACTTCTTTTCCCTGTCCTTTTAAATCGCAAATTACCCGAATGAGCTTTTCAATCTTCATCAGATTCAAGTCTCCGGTATGAGTATGGGTTAAGGAAGAAGATCCGATTTTAATTACAATTCGATTTTTATCCTTCAGCTTAATACGTTCCTCAATATTCATCTTCTTCATCCGCTTTCTAAATTACTTTTTATCTGATATCTTACATCATTTTTTAAATTACGTCAATTTAGAAAGAAAAGCTTTTATACCGGCTGACGATGGCTTCAGCCACTTTCAGCCCATCCATTGCGGCTGATGTGATTCCGCCTGCATAGCCAGCGCCTTCGCCACATGGATAAATTCCTCTGATCCTACTTTCAAATGCCTCATCTCTGGTAATCCTGACCGGAGATGAAGTCCTGCTCTCCATGCCTGCCAGTATGGCATCCTGTCTGCGAAAGCCCCGGATTTTTCCTTCAAAAGCTTCAACGCCTTCTATAATGGATTCCGATATATAGTCCGGAAGTATTTCTCTCATATTGGTGAATTCATATGCACCTTTCAATGCCGGTTTCACATCACCAAACGTGCTTGAAGTGCAATTATTCTTAAAATCTCCGTAAAGCTGAATTGGTATCTTGCCCTTACCCAGCAGATAAGCCGCCTCTTCCAGTTTCCTCTGGTAAGCAATTCCTGCAAGAGGAGAGTCATCTTCAAAGTCATCGGGAGTTACAGTAACGATCAGTGCACTGTTTGCATTCTCTCCATCCCGCTTATGATAACTCATTCCATTGACTGCCAGCCGTCCTTCTTCTGAAGAAGCGTCCACCACATATCCCCCGGGACACATGCAAAATGTGTAGATCCCTCTTCCGCTTTTACACTGATGGGTAAGTTTATAATCCGCTGCCCCAAGAACCTCCGGAGCGTCTTTTCCATACTGGGAGCGGTTAATTTCTTCCTGAGGGTGCTGGATTCTGAGTCCAACAGCAAATGCTTTGGATTCCATGGGTACCCCTCTTCGTTCCAGTACATGAAACGTATCTCTGGCACTGTGTCCGATGGCAAGAATTAAAGTATTCACAGGAATTTCTTCCCTTTCATTTACCATTACACCAGAAATGTTCCCGTCTTTCATCAGAATGTCAGTAACAAGACTGTTAAAACGAACCTCTCCGCCGAGACGAATAATTTCTTCTCTCATGTTTTTTACGATTCTGCTTAGTACATCCGTACCGATATGAGGCTTGTTCACATATAAAATGGATGGATCTGCCCCGAATTCCACAAACAGTTCTAAAACTTTACGGTTCCTCATCACAGGATCCTTAACCAGAGTATTTAATTTTCCGTCAGAAAAAGTTCCTGCTCCGCCTTCTCCAAACTGTACGTTGCTATTTGGATTTAATACTCCGCCATTCCAGAAACCATCTACTGATTGCTGTCTCTTATCAACATCTTCTCCCCGTTCCAGAATAAGAGGACGGTATCCGCTTCTTGCCAGCATAATTGCACAAAACAATCCTGCAGGACCTGACCCTACTATAACCGGACGGTTTGCCAAAGTTTCTGTCCCGCACTGGGGAAACTGATATTCCTTTTTCACTGCCAGTGTCACATTGGCATCTTTCACTCTATGTACAATTGATTCTTCGTCTTTTGTCTCAATGTCAATGGTATAGATAAAACGAATTGCATCTTTTTTACGGGCATCAACCGATTGTTTGATTATTTCGTAAGATGTCATCCCAGTTACTGGAATTCGAAGTAATTTTGAAACCTTTACCAGTAAATCTTCTTTCGTATGATTCACTCCAAGTTTTAATTGACTAATTCTTATCATATTTTATTTATCCTCTTCCTGCATGGATTCCAGCCGCAATTCCACTGGACCATGCCCACTGTAAGTTGTAACCTCCACAAATTCCGTCTACATCAAGAATCTCTCCTGAAAAATAGAGTCCTCTGATCAGTTTTGATTCCATTGTAACCGGATCTACCTCTCTTGTATCCACGCCTCCACTGCATACCTGAGCCTGGTCAAATGAGTTGGTAGAAACGATGATTGTTTTTAACTCCTTGATACAGTTTGCCAGATTTTTAATTTCTTTCTCTGTCACCTCTTTTATCCAGGATTCCCTGCCTATACCAGCCTCTTTTAAAAGGACCTTTGTCAGTTTTGAATTTAAGACACCATGCAAAAATTCATCCGCCGGTCTGTATCCAAATTGTCTGTGCCGGGTAAAAAGAAGCTGCTCTAAGTCAGTAAGGGGAATCTCCGGAAGAAAATCCAGCTGTGCCACAGCCTGTCTTCCTTCATTCAGGGCTCTCGCTGCATATCTGCTGATCTGGAAAACTGGAATTCCGGAGATTCCATAATCGGTAATCTGAAGTTCTCCTCTGTCTGAGGCAGCCGTTTTCCCATCTATCTTTAGAGTCACAAGCGCATCGGTTCGGACTCCCGCTGCCTGTTTATACCATTTTTCCTTGCAGCGAAGCTGTACCAGGGCCGGCAAAGGCTCTATAATATGATGACCCAGCTTTCTGGCGAGGCCATAACCGCTGCCGTCAGATCCTGTTTTGGGAGCTGCCGTGGAACCAGCTGCAAGAATAACCCTGTCACCTCTTTGTTTTCCATGATCTGTAATCACAGTCAGGTCCTTTTTGATTTCTTTTACAGGACACTCTGTCACAATCCGGACACCCAGATGTTCCAGTTCAAACAGCATTGCCTCCAGAACAGTGGATGCCTGTCCCGTGTTTGGATACACATATCCATTTCGTTCTGTAAGAACGATTCCCAGTTCCCTAAAAAAATCCATGGTCTGGTTAACCGAAACTGTATGAAGTGCCGGAAATACAAAATCCGGCTGATTTCCCCTGTAAGCATCTTTTGGAAACTCCAGATTCGTAATATTGCACTTCCCGTTGCCAGTTGAAAGAAGTTTCTTTCCCGGTCTGGCTGTATGTTCCATAATTGTAACAGAAGCTCCCTCTCTGGCTGCCGAAATGCCCGCTGCCAGACCAGAAGCTCCAGCCCCTATAATTATGATCTGTTGTTTCATCCTGTCCTCCTTACATTCAGTCAGACCTATTGTATCTGCTTTATGGTAAAATATCAATCACATTTCACTTAACTGGTATAGGATTCCAGATAATTAAATACCTCAACCATGGAAGAAAACCAGATTCCATCCATCAGCTTTCCTCTTTCTTCTTCCGGAAAATCGGTCACCGGCATATGGGTATAAAGGCAGATGGTTGTTTTATCCTGATAGAGGACGAGTAGATACCCATCCTCTGATACAAGATAATACTTATCCTTACTCTCAGCATTGGCAGGCTTTGCCTCTTCCTGATTTATGACAATCTGCGCTTCCGTCACAGTTTCGGTTTCTATGGTTGCCCCAGGGAGCGCCTCTTCCGGTCGTACACTGTCTTTGGTAATGGCAAAGCCAACTCCCAGACAGATCGCAGATGCCGCAACAAATAATAGAAAGCAGAACATATACTTCTTCATGAGTTAATACCTCCTTCACGTAAGTATAGTATCTGCTTTCTTCTTACATTTTAATCACAAAAGATGGTATTTTCTTGCAATACCTGCCAATTTTCTCCCTCCTGGAAAGCCATTTAGCTCTGATTCATCAACACACTGGAATTTTAACAGTAAAACTCCGTATACAATCACTGCTGCAGCGACAGCTGCTAAAACTCCCAATATATTATGTTTTAAGACAGCATGTACCAGGAAATAGACTCCATAACAGACAGCACCCATAATTCCCGCTGCCAGAGTGGGAAGAAAGAATGTCTTTTTAATCTCCTGTCTGTAATTTAAATATCTCCGGATCGAAAAGCCATTGAGCAGGCACATGGTCAGTGCAAACAGTATATTGGAATATAAAACTCCATAGATCCCCATCTTAAGGGGATAGAGCATCACCCAAAGGATTCCTACATGAAGAATCAGGGAAATAATTGCATTCCTTAAAGGCGTCTTCATGTGATTAATCCCCTGTAGGACTGCATTGGTAACCGTAGACAGGGAGAAAAATACAACGGCTGAGGAACCATAGATCATCATCTTAATCAGGGAGACGTTATCACTTCTGCTAAACAATAGATTACAGATCGGTCCTGCCAGGACTGTCAGCCCCACTGTGGAAGGAATTGCAATGATCATGGAAAAACGAATTACCATGGATATCTTTCTAATAATCTGAGGTCTGCTCCTTTCAGCCACCGCCTGTGACAGAGATGGGATTAGAGCAGAAGCCAGGGAATTGGCGATTGCCACCGGAATATTGAAAAGAAGCCGGTACTTACCGGAATAGATTCCCCAGTTAGCGGCAATTTCAGGAGCTCCCATTCCCATAGAGGCCATACTGATCCCATAAATGCTGTTATCAACAACAATACTGATATTGTACGCTACACTGCTGAACACAATGGGAAGAACCGTCATGATCAGCACAGTTGACAAACTGCCATACGTCTCCAAATACCCGGAACGGTCTCTTCTTGACTGCCGTTTCATAACAGGCCGGTAGCTGAACAGGATGAACAAAAGGAATAAAAGCCCGGCAAGTGCACCTGCTCCAGTACCTATGGTTCCACCTGCTGCACCAAACGCATAGGAATACTGGGTAGATCCGTAGAGCGCATTGGAACGGACTCCCTCCTGAAACAGCATGGCGGCTGCATAGATGCTGATGACTGCGTTGACAATCTGCTCAAATATCTGGGATATGGCTGTTGGAAGCATGGTTCCAATCCCCTGGAAATACCCTCTGAATACCCCGAGATACGCAATAATTAAAATCGTGGGAGCCAATGTTTTTAAGGCATAGCTGGTATAGGGCATCTTTAAAAAGTCATTGGCAAATAAATCTGCTCCAAACCATAAAACTGCGGCCCCCAGCCCCCCTACCACCGTTCCATAAAACAACGATACTTTCAGCACCTTTATGGAATTTTTATATTCCTTTCTCGCCAGCCTTACAGCAACCATCTTGGAAACTGCAGTGGGAAGACTGTAGGAGGAGACAATCAATAAAATGGAGTAGATGGAGAAAGCTGAGCTATAATAGCCGTTTCCTTCATCTCCCAGAATATCTGCAAGGGGGATTCGGTAAAACATTCCGATTATTCGGACTATAATACCTGCAGCCGCAAGTATAATTCCCTGAACAAGGAAGTTGGAAGCGCCCCTTTTATTTGGTTTTTTGCCTGTCTTACTGTTTTCCATAAATTTCTACTTTGGGAGAATCCTGTGCTGAAACAATGCAAACCCAGGTTTTTCCCTGGTTCAGGATGATCTCGTTATTCTCCATATCGTAATAATGTGTGGGCCCGAATTCTCCATCCTTAGACCATTTCACCGGAATAGCCCGGCCCCCGGTCACATACATTCCGAACGAATCATTGTGAACATTAATGTTAAGATATTCGGTTGTTGCATAATGAGCAGAGGGACAATACTGCAGTAAGATATTCTTCACTTTGATCTGCCCTTCGTCTCCCTCATGAGCTTTTCCGTACTGATATCTGTAATAAAGCCCATCATCCTCATGATACTCAAACCATGGCTTATTATAAACATAGCCAGGATAAACCTTATAAGCATCCTTTACACTCTCTGCATCTTTTAAAGTAACCTCATGACCTGTTTTGGCAAACAGGTAGTGCCCCTTATATTCAGAATTATATTCCTTTTTAAAACCCAGCTTTTCTATGGACTTGTTTAACCGGTCTCCGCTGGTGTAGGCATTGTGAGGAGATTTCCGGTCAGAGGAACGAAAATATGCCACAGAACCAATGGCCTCAAGACCATTGATATGATCTAAGTTGGACAAATAAGGTTTGGCAAAGGTGCTCTGCCCGAAATGGGCATAAACAGCATCAAATTCACGTGCAAAGTATGTATAATATGTCCGGCAGCTTCTGACCGAACCGATTCTTTTAAGATTATCATAATCTTCTATAATAGCCATATACCGGTTCATTCCGCCTTCTACCGGAGCTTCATACACAACTCCTGCACGGTTGATTCCATATTGAGGCAAAGCCTCTTTATCATTGCTCATCATCACCGCTACCGGTCTCCGGTTTCCAATTACTGCATCCACCATCTCACCGGTTAAGTAACTGCGTATTTTACCATCTTTTTCGATACGTTCTTCCTTGGTATAGTATTCACCGGATTCTGTCTCTTCACCGGAGGATTGCTCTGTACTGCTGTTTATGCGGATTTCTTCTGTCGATTGTTCTTTCTGTGATTCTGACTGCAGATTTGTAACAGATACTTCCTCGTATTTTTTACCGCAGCCAGTTAACAAGGCTGCAGACAGCATTCCTATCGCAAAGCCAAACCATACCCCTTTTCTCATCTTACGTATCCCCTCCGACTTAAAATTTCTTCCTGCTTTTGTTCCATCACAAGACGCTCTTCATCCTGCATATGGTCATAACCAAATAAATGCAGCATACTGTGAGCGATCAAAAATGCCAGTTCCCGATCTACGGAATGCCCGTATTTTTCTGCCTGCTCCTCAACCTTATCAACAGAAACCACAATATCTCCCAGAAGCAGTTCTCCTGTCTCGGGGTTAAATGAATCATAGGATTCCTCTTCCAGATGATCAAAATCAGATGGTGATTCATATTCAATCATGGGAAAGGAAAGTACATCTGTAGGACTGTCAATGTTTCGGTATTCCTGATTGATCTGTCTGATATCCTCGTTATCTGTAATTAAAACATTAATTTCTGCCTCATAAGGGCAGTTTTCATAATCGATGGCTTCTTCTACTACATTGGTTATAATCTCTTCATAGGGAATTTTCAGCTTTTTCTCCGCTTCGTACTCTATATTAATCGTCATAATGTGCCTTTCTTCCTGTGACTGGTTTTACTTTTCTGTCACTGGTCTTTTTCTTTGACTCAAATTCATCATAAGCCTGTACAATTTTTTGAACCAGCGGATGGCGGACTACGTCACTGCTGGTCAGCTGGCAAAAGCTGATATCATCAATTTTCTTTAAGATTCTCATGGCCATATCAAGACCTGAAACAGCTCCTGCCGGAAGATCCTTCTGGGTCTGGTCACCGGTAACAATTACCTTCGAACCAAAACCAATTCTGGTTAAAAACATCTTCATCTGGGCCGGTGTGGTATTCTGAGCTTCATCAAGGATGATAAATGCATTATCCAGGGTCCTGCCGCGCATATAAGCCAGAGGAGCTACCTCAATCAGCCCCTTTTCTGCATTGTGGAGATAACTTTCAGCACCCATGATCTGATAGAGCGCATCGTAAAGCGGTCTTAAATAGGGGTCGATCTTACTTTGAAGATCACCGGGTAAAAAACCAAGCTTCTCCCCGGCTTCTATTGCAGGCCTGGTTAAAATAATTCTGTTTACCTCACCGTTTTTAAAGGCCTGAATTGCCATCGCCATCGCCAGATAAGTCTTACCGGTTCCTGCCGGACCGATTCCGAATACCACCATCTTTTTTCTGATCTGATCGACATACTGTTTCTGGCCCAGAGTCTTTGGCTTAACCGGTTTTCCGTTAATGGTTCTGCATATTATGTCCTTATCTATCTCAAGAATCTGATTGTCACTTTCTGTAAAGGAAAGGGAAAGGGCGTAATCCACATTCTGCTCTGCGATTACATTCCCCCGTTTGGAAAGTTCAATCAGATTGCTGAATACACTTTTTGCTCTTTGTACCATCTGCTCCGGACCGATAATTTTAAGTGCCCCATCCCTGGCAATCATGGTAACATGAAGGGTCCGTTCTATTTTTTTCAAGTAGCTGTCAAATTGTCCGCATACATTCTTCTCGTGTTCAATGGGGATATCTATGATAGTTTCAATTACGCTCATTTGAATTATTTGTCTCCTCCGGTTCCTCAGTTGTCTGCATCTCCAGCGCTTGCTGTCTGCCTAATGGTTCTTCCGTCACAAAATCCATGGTAACCCGGCACAAAGATTCATTATCTAGTATTTTAACATGATTTTCCAGAATTTGTACCCCCTTTTCCAATAATTTTTTCTGGAAGTTCTGATTCATCTGATCAGCCAGTTCTTTCTTCTCCTCTTCTGTATAAGGACGTTCATATGATATATATTCTTTCCCGGTTATCCTGCCCATATAGATGGGTAAATAAAAGTTTTCAAAAAAATGAAGCTGGGTTTCCTCCATAGTACGTTTCCAAGAGGTTCCTTCCGGTCTGGGTCTCATTAATAGAAATGAAAACTGAAACGCTTTTACATATCGTCCTCTTCTCACTTTTCCAGTCTCTACATCAATGGTTTTAAAAAGTGGGATATTTCTGTTATAATGATACTCCGTTCTTGCTGTAATATCCCCGTCAGAGTGTACATAATGAGTATTTACAATTTCTTCATTATCTCCGATGATGGGAAGTGTACCGCTGACCAGAATATCGCCAGCTGACACCTGATCCCCGATTTTCACTTTGGGAACTCCGCTTCTGACAATCATGGAAGTGATCGTCCCGTCTTTCTGGGCAACAAGATCACAGGGCGTTTCATCCCTGACCGGAATATCAGAGAGCACCTCATTTTCTTTTATCTTAACCAAAAGTCTGGTGCCTGATACCCTTGCAGAAACCCAGGTGATTTCCGGAAAACGGGTTCTTAAAGATTCTTCCAGCACATCACAGTCAATTTTAGATTTTTTCATTCCATAACGGATCTCCTCTGATTCACAGAACTTTAAAAGAGTGTCGTATGTATACATCTGATTCCCATCAAATTCGATATCCCAGATAAACAGGGAAAGAGCATAAAGTATCATGAGAAAGCCCAAAAATCCGGCTGCATAAAATTTCCTTCTTCGGTTTCGGTATAAAAAAAAAGGAAGTCCAAACTTTTTCAAAATTCTAAGTCTGACCTTCGATTTACGGACAAGAGGCTTGATTTTACGAAATCCCGGTACCGTAATAAAAAACCGGTATGTATGGCCAATATGAAATACATCCCAAACCTCAATTTCATGTGCGCTGCACATATTAAAAAAGCGCTCCGGAGAAAAACCGGTCATCTCAACCAAAAGATATCCAAAAAAGCGATGATTCAACCATATAAGCACGTAATTACACCTCCATTATTCCCGGTTAATCAAATTCCAGGGACTTAATATAACCGTTGATTTTCATTTCCTCATTGGTGTAATACTCAATCATCAGGCGGCTTCCACCGATGATAACCCGGCAGTTTTTTGCCTGGATCTTGATTAAACAGTCGGTATATAAAATAATACTTCTGTAATTTTCGATCACAACACTATGGCGGCCAAGAAACGACACAAGCACCTCTCCAAGAACCACATCCTTTGGAAGTCGTAAGGCGGAAGCTGCTTTTACCTTTGTTTCCTCCAGCATGACTTTTTCGCCTCTCTCTGATTTCTTCTTTTCTACTATATGCAATCGAGACAGGGAAAATTCTATCGCTCATAAAAAGACGAAAAAACCCCCGGTCACAAAATGAGACCAGGGATTCATCTTTTAATAATTAGTTATATTTACGTTTTCTTGCAGCTTCAGACTTTTTCTTACGTCTTACGCTTGGCTTTTCGTAATGTTCTCTCTTACGAATTTCCTGCTGGATACCTGCTTTTGCACAGTTTCTTTTGAATCTGCGTAAAGCGCTATCTAAGCTCTCGTTGTCTTTAACGATTACATTTGACATAGCTCACACCTAACCTCCCTCCAGTTGTGTACTTGTGCATAATACAACTGTTTGGGTATTTTATAGCACTGATATGATTATAGCATAATTCTGCAATACGTCAAGAAAAATTTTTTATATTTTTTCAATTAATCATGCTATTAACTCAGTTGTTCAGCCACTACTTCCGCTACTTTAGACAAGCATGCATCTACTCCTGCCGGATTCTTTCCGCCAGCCTGAGCCATATTTGGACGTCCACCGCCGCCGCCTCCCACAAGGGAAGCTATGGCTTTAATTAAGTTGCCTGCATGTGCTCCTTTTTTCTGAGCTTCATCTGTAACAGCAGCCATTAAATTCACTTTTCCATCCTGAACAGATGCGATGACGATTACGCCTTCTCCCAGTTTGTCTTTTAACTGGTCGCCTAAATTCCTAAGGCCATTCATATCCACATCAAGAACCTTTACAGCCAGAACTTTCATTCCCTTAACTTCTGTTACCTGATCCATAACATCACCCAGAGAATCATTGGCCAGCTTACTCTTTAACTTCTCGTTTTCAGAATGAAGAGCCTTGATCTCTTCCAGAAGAGATTCGATCTTTGCTGTCAGGGAAGCAGGTGTGGTCTTTGCAGTTTTTGCTGCTTCATGCAGAGTTAATTCTGTCTCTTTATAATAGTTCATTAAGCCGTCACCGGTTAATGCTTCAATTCTGCGGACACCAGCCGCAATACCAGTTTCTGACAGGATCTTAAAGGATCCGATCACTCCTGTATTGGAAATATGAGTACCGCCGCAAAGTTCTGTTGAGAAGTCACCCATTTTTACTACGCGGACACTGTCACCATATTTTTCTCCGAACAACGCCATAGCACCAGACTTTTTCGCCTCTTCAAGAGTCATGATCTCTGTCTGTACAGGGAGAGATTCTTTGATTTTTTCATTCACAAGAGTCTCAACCTTAAGGATCTCCTCTGGTGTTAACGCTGAAAAATGAGTAAAGTCAAAGCGAAGTCTGTCACCATCTACGAAGGATCCGGCCTGCTCTACATGGTTTCCAAGAACGGTTCTTAATGCCTTCTGAAGAAGATGGGTTGCACTGTGGTTCATACCTGTATTCTGACGGTTCTTTTCGCATACCTTACAGGTAACTTTATCACCGGTCTGAAGCATGCCTTTTATAACTCTTCCCACATGGCCCACTTTTCCGCCCTGAAGGTGAATGGTATCCTCTACTTTAAATTCTCCGGTTTCACAGACAATCACACCGGTATCACCCTGCTGACCGCCCATGGTTCCGTAAAAGGAAGTTTTTTCCGTAACAATTGTTCCGGCTTCTCCATCAGTCAAAGCTTCCACAAGATCACTTTCACTGGTAAGTGCAGTGATTACCGTATCACAAACCAGACTGTCATAGCCCGTAAATTCTGTAGTAAGAGATGGATCAATGGACTGGTAAACCGTTACATCTGCGCCCATATAATTGGTGGTCTTTCTTGCATTTCTGGCAGTTTCCCGCTGTTTTTGCATCGCTGCCTTAAAGCCTGCTTCATCCACACAAAACTGCTTTTCTTCCAGAATCTCAAGAGTCAAATCAAGAGGGAAGCCATAGGTATCATAAAGCTTAAACGCATCCTCTCCGGAAAGAACTTTGATTCCTTTTTTTACCATATCCTCTTCCAGATCATTTAAAATAGCAAGACCCTGGTCAATGGTTTTATTAAACTTATCTTCTTCCTGTGTAAGAACCTTTAATATCATGGCCTTTTTCTCTTCCAGTTCCGGGTAGCCATCCTTTGAAAGTTCAATCACAGTAGTCGATAAATCGGCAAGGAATTTGCCTTTAATACCAATCAGTCTTCCATGACGGGCAGCCCTTCTTAAAAGACGGCGCAGTACATATCCTCTTCCTTCATTCGACGGCATAATTCCATCGGAAATCATAAAAGTACAGGAACGCACATGATCGGTGATAAGTCGGAGGGATACATCAACATCCCCATCCTTTTTATACTCTGTATTGGCAAGGGTTGCAACACGGTTTAAAAGCGCTTTAATGGTATCTACATCGAAAATGGAATCCACGTCCTGAACCACTACCGCAAGACGCTCCAGACCCATGCCTGTATCTATATTTTTCTGCTTTAATTCTTCATAGTTTCCCTGACCATCGTTCTCAAACTGGGTAAATACGTTATTCCATACTTCCATATAACGGTCACAGTCACAGCCTACGGTACAGCCTGGCTTTTTACAGCCATACTTTTCGCCGCGGTCATAATAAATCTCAGAACAAGGACCACAAGGGCCAGCTCCATGCTCCCAGAAGTTGTCTTCCTTACCAAGCCGGAAGATACGCTCTGGCGCAATACCGATCTCTTTGTTCCAGATCTCGAATGCTTCATCATCGTCTAAGTATACGGAAGGATACAGCCTGTCCGGATCCAGTCCGACTACCTCTGTTAAAAATTCCCATGACCAGTGAATTGCTTCATTCTTAAAGTAATCTCCGAATGAAAAATTGCCAAGCATCTCAAAAAAAGTGCCATGACGGGCAGTCTTGCCAACATTCTCAATATCACCGGTTCTTATACACTTCTGGCAGGTTGTTACTCGTTTTCTTGGAGGAATCTCCTGACCTGTAAAATAAGGTTTTAAGGGTGCCATACCCGAGTTGATCAATAACAAGCTGTTATCATTATGTGGAACCAGGGAGAAGCTTTTCATCGCCAAATGTCCCTTACTCTCAAAGAATTCCAGGTACATTCTCCTCAGTTCATTCACACCGTAGTTATTCACGTTACTGTCCTCCGTTTGTTATTTAGTCTCATTCGCATCAGCTGCGGCACTGATAGCGTCTTTATGATCTCTGTATTTCTTTCCGCATACAATTCCTCCCCAGGAAATAAACAGGAAAAACAGGAATTTAATAGCGGTTCCCAGGAAACTTGCAAATATTTCTGTCATTATTTTTTCCTCCCGAAAGTTATTATAATATCGCTCATTTTATTATCCTATCACAAGGGATTTTATTTAGCAAGATATTCATTTGTTATTTTTTTTACACAATAGAAAAAAGTACGGCAAAAACCGTACTTTTTAGTTCCTTCTATGGAGTAAGAAATTCCTCATACTCTGTAATCAGGTCATAAGCTCTCTCTCTGGTGGATTCCGCGAGAGAAGCCGTATATTCCAGTTCTTCCAGAGAACCGCCACTGTACTTCTTCGCAGCTTCCTCCGCTTTTAAATCCCTGTCTTTAATCCAGGACTGCTGTGATGCTTCCAGCTTTCTTTTTGAGTCCTCCGGAAGGCTTTCAGAAATCGCCTCATATATTGTATTCTGCTCCCGGTTCCATAGCTTCAGTTCTTTGTCAGCCAGAGCTTTCATGGAATATGTGTTAGAGTCTGCAGAATCTTCTCTCATCTTTTTAATCTGTACATCCAGCTCTTTGAAATGCTTTCTGAAATAATCGGCGCTTTCATCAGGAGCTGCCGCCTGAGCTGTCTTGGCCTTTGAATCCGGAGTAATCGGTGTAATGACTGGTTCCGGTCCAACTGACTGAGTTTCACTTTCTTCGGATGGTTCTGTATCTCCTGCAGCCGGCTCTGCCATAAGTGCACGCTTCATCATCGGACCCTGGGTATCCTGAAGCTGGGCATTTTCGCTATTCTCTTCAGAGGTGATTGATTCCGAAGATGCTTCCGTTTCAACGACAGCAGATTTCTTCTGTACTTCTTTTTGCATCATGATATCCGGAGAGATCTGCCGGACAGTATCGCTTCCTGCTGCTTTTTCTTCTTTTGAAAGCGGGCTGTCCTCGGAATATCCTGAAACTACGGAAGAATTCGTTGTGCTGTCTTTACCATTTACAAAGCTGAAGGTAGCAAAGGTCACCAATATACCGATGACCAGTATACTTCCTATTACAATCCAAATCCCTCTGTTTCTATTCATGACTTTTCATCCTAACATGATTTAATAAAATTACCATATCACAAATAAAAAAGAAAGAAAATAGGAAACTGGATTTAGTAAGAGATTGTAAGAGATATGTAAGTTTTATCACACCTTTATCTCTTTAGGAAATGCCTTCATCTATAAGCAGATCATGTCCGTCAGCTGCACTGGTTGCCAGAACATCACACCTTTCATTCATCGGGTGACCAGCATGTCCTTTTACCCAGTGAAAGGTTACCTGATGCATCTCTTTTGCCCTCAGCAGGCGCTCCCATAAATCAATATTCTTTACAGGACCGCTCTTACCTCTTTTCCAGTCATTTTTCACCCAGTTATCAATCCAGTGCTGGTTGAATGCATCCGTTAAATATTTGGAATCTGAATACAGCTCCACCATGCATGGGCGTGTTAACGCTTCCAGACCTGCTATGGCCGCCATCAGTTCCATCCGGTTATTCGTCGTTTTCACATATCCTGCAGACATGGACTTTTCATGGAGCTGCCCTGTGGAATCTGTAAACTGCAAAATGGCGCCGTAACCTCCCGGTCCGTCTGGATTTCCTCTTGCAGCTCCATCTGTAAATAATTGTACCTTTGTCAATTTCTCACGTTCTCCTTTTTCTCATCTGTCCCATTTATCACACAATGAATTAATCTGATCCGCAAATTTAGCCAGATCTTTATTGGCTCCGCCTTCATTATGACGGATCACCTGCAGCAGACGCTCACCTGCAGCAAACAGCCGGCCGTAAACACCAACCGGTTTTTTAGCAGTTTCGGGCGCTTTGACCACTGCGATTCCTTCTGTTTCATCCACCCATCTGCCAAGAACCAGATCATAGATGGAACCGGAATAGGGTGCGCTCACTTCGTAAGCATACTCTTTTCTTAAAAGCTGTTCAAAGGAATTGCAGACCAGATCATCGCCATGAACCAAAAATACTTGTCGGGGTTTTTCTTCAAATGCATTCAACCAGGCAATCAATCCTTCCATATCTGCGTGGGAACTCATCCCACCCATCTGTTCAATATGGGCCTCCACCTGTATGGTTTCACCAAAAAGCCTTACATCGGTGCTTCCATCGATCAGGCTTCTGCCAAGCGTCCCTATGGACTGATAGCCCGTAAAGACAATGGTACACTCCGGGCGCCACAGATTATGTTTTAAATGGTGCCGGATACGTCCGGCATCGCACATTCCTGCAGCCGATATAATAACTTTGGGCTTTGAATTAAAATTGATGTTTCTGGAATCTTCACTGGTTACGGAAAGCTTCAGACCAGGAAATGATATAGGGTTAATCCCATTCATAACCAGATCCCTGGTTTCCTCATCATAACAGTCTGCCAGATTGTCTTTAAAAACTCCCGTTGCCTCAACGGCAAGAGGGCTGTCAACGTATACCTCAAATCCATCGTGTCCTGTAATCCGTTTCTCGGTCTTAATCCGCCGGAACATATAAAGCAGTTCCTGGGTTCTTCCTACAGCAAAAGCAGGTATTACCACATTACCGCCCCGGTCAAGGGCTTTTTGGACAATGCCTGCCAGCACACTCACATGATCCGGTATTTTGCCATGGAGACGATCCCCGTAGGTACATTCCATCACTACATAATCGGCATCCTTTATATATTGCGGATCGCGGATTAACGGCTTGTTCTTGTTACCAATATCGCCGGAGAAAACAATTTTCCTGGAGCAGTTTTCTTCTCTGATCCAGGTTTCAATGGAAGCGGAACCAAGAAGATGACCCACGTCGGTAAACCGAATGGTGAAGCCATCTTCCAGTTCAACTTTTTCGTTATACTGATAGGACCGGAACAGTTCCAATACCCCCATAGCATCATTCATATCATAAAGGGGCTCTTCTTCCGGAAGACCTGCACGCCTTGCTTTCCGATTTTTCCATTCTGTCTCTGACTCCTGAATGTGGGCGCTGTCCTTTAACATAATTGCGCATAGATCCGCTGTGGCATCGGTAGAAATCACTTTTCCCCGAAAGCCTCTTGCATAAATAAAAGGAAGCAGCCCTGCATGGTCAATGTGGGCGTGTGTCAGCAGCACATAATCAAGCTGGGCATAGCTGACAGGCAGGCTGGCATTTTCAAATCGGTCAATCCCCTGCTCCATTCCGCAGTCCACAAGAACCCTTAACCCTGCCGCTTCCAGATAATGACAGCTTCCGGTTACCTCGTGGGCTGCGCCGATGAATGTCAATTTCATAAAAGCCCTCCTTTTGTATTTGTTTTTCCTATTATACCATTAATTTAGATAATAATGCAAATCATACCGCCATTACTATCGTTAATAATTTTTTGGAGGGTGTCCTGCAGCTTCATCTGACAATCTTCCGTAAGCTGGGATACTTTTGTCTGAATTCCGTCTTCTACAATTTGTTCAATGGACTTTCCAAAGATATTGGTGTTCCAGATCCCTTCTTCACTTTCTCTTGCATTTTCCTTAATATAGGCAATTAAGTCCTCTGCCTGCTGCTCACTGCCTACGATTGGGGCAATCTCAGTCTGAATATGGGCTTTGATTAAATTAATGGAAGGAGCTTCCGCACGCATTTTTACGCCGTACTTATTTCCATGTTTAATCACCTCAGGCTCATCAAGCATGATTTCCGAACGTTCCGGAGTCACAACTCCATAACCTTTCAGTCTGACCTGACTCATTGCCTGATTGACCTTTTCATACTCTTTTTTCATTTTTGCAAGCTCACTTAAGGTCTGCATCAGCTGATATTCCCCTTCAATGGGAATACCCACGTAATCACTTAAAATCTGATAATAATAGCTGTCATCCACATCCATCTCAACGGATACGCTTCCGTCTGCCATGTTCATGTTCTGGACTTTAATCCCGCGGATAGTTTCTGTTTCTCCGTTAAATAACCCGGAAGATACATCCCTCATCTGTGCAACCTTTTTTACCATGTCTTTTGCTGCCTGAATTACCTGAGCCTTTAACCAGTGAGTAGTCGGTAGAATTTCAAGCCATTTTGGAATGTAAAAATCCATCTCCGTTACTGGGAATTCCTTTAATACCCGTTCCAGAATATTTCCTACATCTTCTTTCTTTAACTGCTCACAGTTAATGGGCATTACTGTTACACCATATTTCTGATTCATATCGTTTGCCAGGGCAACGGTTTCCTCTGAATATGGTTTTGCAGAATTGAGTAGTATGAGAAATGGTTTTCCAAGATTTTTAAGCTCCGAAACGGTGCGTTCTTCTGCAGCTATGTAATTGGGGCGCTTCAGTTCACCGATGGAACCGTCTGTGGTAACAACCACTCCTATGGTGGAATGATCGTTGATTACTTTTCTGGTTCCGATTTCCGCCGCTTTCGTAAATGGAATTTCATAATCAAACCACGGTGTTTTTACCAGACGTTCTTCTTCGTTTTCAATATGCCCGGCTGCTCCGTCTACCATAAATCCCACGCAGTCGATCAGGCGTACCTTGGTTTCAATCTCATCTCCAAGGCGGATGGTTGCGGCCTCTTTGGGAATAAATTTAGGTTCCGTCGTCATAATGGTCTTGCCGGCTGCGCTTTGTGGCAGTTCGTCCCTTGTCTGAGTTTTCTGGTGTTCGTCTTCCATGCCCGGCAGTACCATCAATTCCATAAAACGCTTGATAAAGGTGGATTTTCCTGTTCTGACGGGGCCAACAACTCCAATGTAGATTTCTCCGTTGGTCCGGGCTTTGATATCATTGTATACGTTATAATTGTCCATAAAGATTCCCCCTTCTGTGCTGTTACATAATATGCGGGGGTGAAAAGATTATTCCCTTTTCTTTTCCAACCGATTAAGGATGGATTTACCGGTATTTATAATTTTTCCATACTCTTTTTTAGAAATGATTTCACAAAAACAAATGCCACAGCAAGGAAAAGCCTTGCTGCAGCATCTGTTTAACCTGATTTATTCACTTAAATAAGCCTTTTTAACAGAGTCATCATTCATCAGTTCTTTTGCATCTCCACTTAATACGATGGAGCCTGTTTCCAAGACATAAGCACGATTTGCGATGGATAATGCTTTCTTCGCATTCTGCTCTACCAAAAGTACGGTTGTTCCTGATTTGTTGATTTCCTGTATGATATCAAAGATTTCATTCACATAAATTGGTGAAAGTCCCATAGACGGCTCGTCCAGTACGATAACCTTGGGGTGGCTCATGAGGGCACGTCCCATGGCAAGCATCTGCTGTTCGCCTCCGCTTAATGTACCAGCAGGCTGGTTCTTTCTTTCTAACAGCCTTGGAAAACGCTTGTAGATCATCTGAAGAGTTTCTTCAATCTCGTTTTTGTCCCTTCTTGTATAGGCACCCAGTTTCAGGTTTTCATAAACGCTTAAAGCCGCGAAAACCCTTCTTCCTTCCGGAACGTGAGCCATGCCCATGCCTACGATTTTGTCCCCTCTGATTTTGGTAATATCATGACCATCAAACTGTATGTTACCAGATGCTGCCTTAATCAGACCGGTTATTGTATGAAGAGTGGTTGTTTTGCCAGCACCATTGGCACCAATCAACGCAACAATCTCTCCTTCTTTTACTTCAAAGGAAATATCTTTTAGCGCCTTAATGACGCCATAATATACTTCCAGATTTTTCACTTCAAGTATTGCCATGTAGAAAGCCTCCTTATTCTCCCAGATATGCCTTGATGACTTCCGGATCATGAAGCACATCCGCTGTTTTACCCTGGGTAAGCACCTGACCGAAATTCAGCACCGTCAAACGCTCACAAATCCCGGAGACAAGCTTCATATCGTGTTCTATTAACAGAATGGTCATATCAAAATTATCCCGTACAAAACGAATGGTATCCATAAGTTCAGCCGTTTCATTGGGATTCATACCTGCAGCCGGCTCATCAAGAAGCAGGAGCTTTGGACCAGTAGCAAGTGCTCTTGCTATCTCAAGCTTTCTCTGCTTTCCATAAGGCAGATTGGACGCAAGGGTATCCTTCTCTTTATCCAGATCAAAGACCTTTAAAAGCTCTACCGCTTTCTCATCCATCTGCTTCTCAACTTTATAATAATTAGGAAGCCTTAAAATTCCGGCAACGGTGGAATAGGGATGACTGTTGTGAAGGCCTGTTTTTACATTATCAAGAACCGTCAGATCCTTAAAAAGACGGATATTCTGAAAGGTTCTCGCAATACCGGCACGGTTAATATCTACCGTCTTCTTTCCGGTAATATTGTTGCCATCTAACAATATGGTACCGGCATTTGGTTTATAAACTCCGGTCAAAAGGTTAAAAATCGTGGTTTTCCCCGCACCGTTTGGTCCGATCAGACCATACAGCTGTCCCTTTTCAATGGTAATGCTGAAATTATCCACGGCCCGAAGACCGCCAAAAGATATTCCAAGGTTATTAATTTCAAGTAAAGCCATGATTATACCCTCTCCTTCTTCGCCCTGTTCAAATGAAAATAACGTTTTCTGAAATCGATCAGCTTCGGACTCCAGTTAAAAATCATCATGACGATGAGGATGATGGCATAAATCAGCATACGATAAGCATTTAAACCTCTTAACAGCTCAGGAAGCAGTGTCAGAAGGACTGCCGCAATCATAGACCCCCGGATATTCCCGATTCCTCCAAGTACTACAAACACCAGGATCATAATGGACTGATTATAGCCAAAATTCTTCTGAGTGGCTGTCAGGGAAGAAAGGTTATGGGAGTATAAAACACCTGCAACTCCTGCAAGGGAGGCAGAGATGGTAAATGCCATAAGTTTATACTTGGTTATATTAATTCCAATGGATTCTGCTGCAATTCTGTTATCGCGGACAGACATGATCGCACGTCCGGATCTGGAATTGATCAGGTTGAGAACAATGAAGAGGGTAATCAAAGTCAGGAGTACACCTATGGCGAAGGTGGAATTCTTTGGTGTACCGGTAATTCCCTGTGCGCCATTTAATATGATTGTTCCGCTTTTTTCCATTTTAAGAGCCATCGCATTCTTCATGGAAAAATGAAATCCATTTGAATCCTTACCAAGATAGAGTACATTCACAACATTCTTAATAATTTCGCCAAAAGCCAGTGTTACAATTGCCAGATAGTCACCTCTCAGCCTTAAAACAGGGATTCCTACAACAATACCGGCAGCAGCAGCTGCTGCTGCGCCCACTAGAATTGCAAAGAAAAAACGAATGCCTGCACTTGGTATAGAATCCATCATGGAGATGGAGAATACAGAGCTGGAAAACGCTCCCATACACATAAATCCTGCATGCCCAAGGCTGAGCTCGCCCAGAATACCAACAGTCAGATTTAAAGAAATCGCCATAATGCTGTAGATACAAAGAGGCACTAAAAGGCCCTTCATCAGACTGCTGACTTCTCCCGCAGAAATTAACATCTGTACAATAATAAATGCCGCAATTACAATGCTGTAAGTAATTAAATTTGTTTTCAATGTTTTATCAATATGAAACTTTTTTGCTGTACTTTTTTCCATTTCGTCCACCTATACTTTCTCGTTGATCTTCTTGCCGAGAATGCCGGTAGGCTTCACAAGAAGGACAACGATGAGAACTGCAAAAACGATGGCATCAGAAAGCTGGGATGAAATGTAAGCCTTGCTTAAGTTTTCAATAATACCCAGAAGAAGGCCTCCGATTAATGCGCCGGGAATAGAACCGATTCCGCCAAATACAGCAGCTACGAATGCCTTAATTCCTGGCATGGATCCGGTATATGGGGTAAGGGTGGGATAAGCGGAGCAAAGAAGTGCACCTGCAATGGCAGCCAGTGCAGAACCAATTGCAAAGGTAAGTGCAATGGTGCCGTCTACATTAATTCCCATCAGCTGGGCTGCGCCCTTGTCTTCCGATACTGCCAGCATGGCCTGTCCTGCTCTTGTCTTCTTGATGAAAGTAGTCAGACCAATCATAATGATTACACAGCTGATAATTGTAACGATGGTCTCTCCGGAGATCGTAAGCTTTCCATCTGCCAGCTTTAATGCCGGAACTGTTACAACAGAAGTAAAGGACTTTGGATTGGAACCAAAAACAAGCAGTGCGATGTTTTGAAGTAAGTAGCTCACACCGATTGCCGTAATCAGAACTGCCAGAGGACTTGCCATACGTAAAGGACGATAAGCGACGCCCTCAATGACCACGCCCAGTACAGTACATAGAATAACCGCAAGGAGAATGCCGGCAACAGGACCTAAGCCCATTGTGCTGACAACTGTGAACACCACGTATCCTCCAATCATAATAACATCGCCATGAGCAAAATTAAGCATCTTGGCAATGCCATATACCATGGTATATCCAAGAGCAATGATTGCATAAACACTGCCAAGGCTTAAACCATTAATAAAATAGGATATGAAACTCATCATACCAACGCACCTCATTCGTCTTTATTCAAGAAATTTATATCAAAGAAGAGGGTCGTCCCTTGGACGGCCCTCCAGCGGGTCATTTTACATTGCTGTATAAACGCCGTTTACAATTTTTACTGCTTTTGGAGCCTTATCCGGTTCTCCGTCTGCAGACCATTTCATATTCTCACCGGTCAGGCCGTTGATTGAAATTTCAGTCATTGCAGTTTTTAACTTATCACAGATTGCAGAAGCGTCCATATCTGCTGTAACACCAGATTTTTCAGCTGCTGCTTTTACAGCATAAACTGCATCATATGCATCTGCTGCAAACTGGTTTGGAGTCTCATTGTATTTCTCTTTAAAAGAAGTTACAAATTTCTGAGTAAGATCATCCTTTGCATCAGCTGCAAAAGGTGTTAAAAGCATTACATTCTCAGCAAGTTTTGTATCAAAGTTCTCTACTGTAAGAAGTCCGTCAAGACCATCACAGCCAAAGAATGCAGGAGCATATCCCATCTGTTTTGCCTGAGCAAGAATTAGAGCTGCCTGGGAATAGTAAATAGGAAGGAAAACAAGTTCTGCACCGGAATCCTGTGCTTTCTGAAGCTGTACAGAGAAGTTTGTGTTGTTATCTGCTGTAAATGCTTCATCAGAAGCAATGTCAATGCCCTGATTTGCTGCTTCGGATATAAATTTGTCATGAATACCAGATGAGTAAACATCTGAGCTGTCATAAATAACTGCTACTTTCGTCGCCAGTTTGTTTTCACCGATATACTGTGCGGAAGCGGCACCCTGGTTTGGATCTGAGAAACATACACGGAACTGATTTTCGAACTTGGTACAGTCTACTGCAGATCCGGATGGTGTTAACTGGAACATATTATCGTTGCTTGATTCAGCTCCAACAGCAATACATGGAGCAGAAGTAACGGTTCCTACCAGTAACTGCATACCCCAGTCTTTTAAGGTGTTGTAAGCATTCACTGATTTTTCTGTATCATTTTCGTCATCCTGGAAATTGAATTCAATCTTTGCTCCGTTAATACCGCCGTTTGCATTGATCTCATTCACTGCCAGTTCTGCGCCGTTCTTTACAGCCTGTCCGTAAATTGCAGTACTTCCGCTGATTGGGCCGATCCCGCCGATCTTAATTGTACCCTCTCCTGTTGCTGCGCCGCCGGCTGCGGTGGTCTGTGCTTCACCCTTGGTTTCTGTTCCAGCTGCGGTTGTGCCCTCAGAAGCTTTACCGCTTCCACAGGCAGTTAAAGATGCCGCCATGGCGATTGCCAAACCAAGACTCAGTAACTTTTTCATAGATTTTTTCACAATCCATTCCTCCTCATGAAACAATTTTATATACGACACATTAACGTTGTAACGTATACATAGTCTTTATAATAGAATGGCTTTTAAAAAATGTCAACTAATTTTGTTTTAAAATAATAAAATAAAGTCTACTTTTGGATTATTCCCACGGAATATCAGAACTTTCAATCGTTTTATCCCGCAGCATCAAATCCCGCACTGCCTCTGATGCAGACTTGCCATCAAAAAGCACCGCATTTACCTGCTCCACGATAGGCATGGACACCTCATATTTTACTGAAAGGGCAAGAGCGGCCTTTGCGGAGTAAATACCTTCCACTACCATCTTTACTTCTTTGCTCGCCTCTTCCATGGTCTTTCCCTGTCCCATGAGAATTCCTGCTCTCCGGTTCCGGCTGTGCATGCTGGCGCAAGTCACAATCAAGTCTCCAATGCCGGATAAACCGCCAAAGGTCTGAATCTTTCCTCCCATCGCCGTACCCAGTCTTGAAATTTCAGCGATGCCCCTTGTAATTAAAGCAGCTTTCGTATTATCTCCGTATCCCAGTCCATCTGCGATACCTGCTGCCAGCGCAATTACATTCTTTAAAGATCCGCCAAGCTCAATCCCTAGAATATCAGGGCTTGTATAGACCCGGAATACCTCACTCATAAAGAGACTCTGAATGTATTCAGCTGTCTTTCTCGTCGTTGCACCCGCCACACAGGTGGTAGGAAGGCTTTTGCTTACTTCCTCGGCATGACTTGGACCGGATAACACAGCTACGTCAGCCATAGGCAGCTCTTCTTCCAGAATCTCTGATAATGTCATCAGACTGGATTCCTCAATTCCTTTTGCAACATTCACAACCACCTGCCCATAACGGCAGAACGAATTCATCCGCTTTGCCGTTGATCTCACGTAAACAGAAGGAACTGCTGTAACCAGTAAATCTTTTCCTGTCATGGTTTCTTCCAGATCCTCTGTAAATACCATATCATCCGAAAGTACAAGGTCTGGAAGCGTGTGGTGCCGGTGGGTCTGCTGCATCTCCCTTATTTCCTCCGGCAATGCAGACCATACCGTTACCTCATGTCCATTATTATATAGAAGTACGGACAATGCCATACCCCAGCTTCCTGATCCGATGATTCCAATTTTAGCCATATGACTCACCTCATTTTGTTTTTCCGGATCCAAAAGATATTTTATTTTCTTTGCCGTGAATCAGTCTGCCGATATTCGCCCGGTGACGCCAGAACGCCTGACCGCTGATCAAAGCCGCAACTATGTAAAATTCCGGCAGAAGATTCTGACCAATTCCGTATGCGCCCATGGATCCAAATACACACATCCAGATAAGGAATATAGTTGCTACAACCAGTGAACCAAGAGATACATATCTCGTAATTAACACAATTAATATAAAAGAAGTCAGGCACAGGAGCGTCATTCTTAAATCTGCCGCCATAATAAGACCTGCAGTGGCTGCAATTCCCTTTCCACCTTTAAACTGCAGATAGAAGGGATAATTATGACCCAGAATGACACCAAAACCAGTATACAGAATCAACAGATAAATCATCTCCGGCTGATTCTGAAACACCAGGCGGACTGCCAGGCAGGGAAGTAACGACTTTAAAAAATCACCGAAAAAGACCACAGCTCCTGCTTTTGGTCCCATAACCCGCAGCGCATTGGTGGTGCCGGAATTTCCGCTTCCGTATTTTCTGATATCAATTTTATGTGTTTTCCCGTAAAAATAACCGGATTGCAACAGTCCGCAAAGGTATCCTGCAATAAGGCAGATCATTCTTTCCATAATTATTGTTCCTTTCCGCTCCGCTCTCTATAAATAAATTTTAAGGATGTTCCCTTAAATCCAAACGCATCCCTGATCTTGTTCTCAAGATATCTTGTGTAGGAGAAGTGGGTGAGTTCTTTATCGTTTATAAAGATGACAAAGGTCGGCGGCTTAACAGCTACCTGGGTCATATAATAAAGTCTGAGACGCTTGCCTTTATCGGAAGGAGGCTGCTGAAGAGCGACTGCTTCCGTCATAATTTCGTTTAAAACTCCCGTTGCTACACGAAGAGTCTGATTCTCACGGACCATATCAATTAATTCAAACAATTTACTCATTCTCTGTCCGGTCTTAGCTGAGATAAAGATAAATTCCGCATAAGACATAAAGGAGAGAGTATCTTTAATCTTTTTGGTATATTCATAGATGGTCTTGTCATTTTTCTCAATGGCATCCCACTTGTTTACGGCCACAATAATTCCCTTGCCCCGTTCATGGGCAATTCCTGCGATCTTGGCATCCTGCTCGGTAACGCCCTCTTCTGCGTCAATTACAACTACCACCACATCGGCCCGCTCGACTGCTGTTACGGTACGGATAATGCTGTAACGTTCCAGTTCTTCTTTGATTTTACTCTTTCTTCTCAGTCCGGCCGTGTCAATAAATACGTATTCCGTTCCATTATGGACGATCTCCGTATCTACGGCATCTCTGGTGGTTCCCGCAATATTGGATACGATAACCCGGTTTTCACCCAGAAGCTGATTAATTATAGAAGATTTACCAACATTTGGTTTTCCTACGATGGCAATTCTTGGACGGTCATCGTCTTCCTCTTCTGCCTGAAATGTGCCAAAATGCTTGGCAACCTCATCAAGCAAATCTCCTAAGCCCAGTCTGGAAGCTGCTGATACCGGTATGGGATCTCCAATTCCCAGATTATAAAATTCATATACATCATTACCAAACTTCTGGAAGCTGTCTACCTTATTCACTGCAAGGACAACTGGCTTTTTGGATTTACGAAGCATATCTGCAACCTTTGAATCTGCATCAACCAGGCCCTGGCGTACATCCACAATAAATACGATAACATCTGCTGTCGCAATGGCGATTTCTGCCTGTTCCCTCATCTGGGAAAGAATGATATCACTGCTGTCCGGTTCAATTCCGCCTGTATCAATCAGGGTAAAATTCATATTCAGCCAGGTACAGTCAGCATAAATACGGTCTCTTGTCACTCCCGGTGTATCCTTAACGATGGAAATGGTCTCACCGGCTAAAACATTAAACAGCGTAGACTTTCCCACATTCGGGCGGCCTACGATGGCTACTACTGGTTTACTCATATATTATATCTCCTTTAATTCATATCCGTCATAAGAAGGTTTTTTATTATTTACGCATCCTAAAACAGCGTTAACGAAATCCTGACCGCTTGATTTTACAATATCTACCTGTACTTGTAAAGCATTTTGTACATCCTGACGGGTCAGATCATCAAGAAATACCTCTTCTCCGCTGCGAAACATACACTCAGGAAGGAGAAGTCTCTTCCCAAGAGGTTTTCCCTTCAGCTGGGCGATTAAATCCTGACCTGTAATTAAACCCGCAACGGTAATCTGCTCACCAAAGAAATGATTGACGATGGGGTATACATGAATGGTCCGTCCCGGGAACTTTTCACAAACCAGTCCTGCATGCTGCTCAATAAATGGGGCAGCAAGGGTTCCTGTGGCAATGGAAAGCTCTTCTGCGGCATCAGCGCCCCCTTCTTCTTTCAGGGCGTCTCTCACCTCAGTCTCTAAAAGCCGCAGCATACCCACGCCGTTTTCCAGCTGAATATAGCCGTCATATCTTGTTTCCTCCGGCATAGTTCTCTCAGCCAAAATGTAAAACTCATCACTGGCATGAATAAAATGGCAGCCATGTTCTTTAAAAAGCTTCTTCTGCCATCGTTCCACAATCTCTAAAACGGATACAGCATCCTCTTTCTCAATGGGGCTTAATGGAAACAGGCCGTCTCTGAATTTGGATACACCTACCGGCACAATGGAGACACTTTCCATATAAGGCAGATACTTCGATAAATCACTTATGGTTCGTTCCAGTTCTTCTTTGTCATTTACCCCTTTGCAGAGCACAATCTGCCCATTCATGGATACCCCTGCCTCATACAGCCGGTCAATCTTTGAAAGGGCTTCCCCTGCAAACCGGTTATGAAGCATCCTGCATCTCAATTCAGGGTTTGTGGTGTGTACCGATATATTAATAGGTGCCAGTTTAAACTCTATGATTCGTGCAATATCGTGTTCACTCATGTTGGTTAAGGTGACATAGTTTCCCTGTAAGAAAGAAAGCCTGGAATCGTCGTCTTTAAAATAAAGAGTGTCCCTCATTCCAGGAGGCATCTGGTCAATAAAGCAGAAAATGCAGTTATTCCTGCAGGTACGGTACTCACTCATCAGACCATTCTCGAAAGTGAGTCCTAAATCTTCATATTGGTTCTCTATTTCTAATTCCCACTCTTCCCCGTTTTTCTTCCTTACGGTCATAAGAATGGATTCACTGTTTACGTAATACTCATAATCGAAGATGTCTTCCAATTCATGTCCGTCGATGGAAAGAACCTCATCTCCTGGTTCCAGTTCCAGTTCTTCTGCAATAGAACCGGTGTCTACAGCTTTAATAACATGTCCTCTTTTGCTCATTTCTATATTTACCTTTCTGCAGCTATCTTTTATATCATAGCAAGATTGTCACTCTTTGTAAAGGAAGCGTTTTTTGTTTTTTTCACTGAAATACCGGAAAGACTATTGACGCATTCTGTCATTCAATGGTATAAAAAGATGTAAGATTATAAAACAGGCAGTCTTACGACTGGCTGTTCATTTATTATGGAGGAATCTTTGTCATGGCAAATGATTATGTATTTAACGACCAGCTACCTGTTGCTCCCCTAAAGATCGCAGCGCTGGAAAGCTGCGGGGAACTGGCCAGGAAGGTAAATGACCATATTGTCGGTTTTCGCAGAAACGATATCGAGGAATTAAAGCGCCGCGAGGCAGATCTTCATTACCGCGGTTACGATATCGACTCATATCTTCTTAGCTGCGAGTGTCCTCGCTTTGGAAGCGGCGAAGCGAAAGGAATCGTCAAGGAATCCGTCCGGGGTACTGATGTTTTCGCGATGGTAGATGTAACTAATTACAGCATATCCTATACAGTAAACGGATATACAAACCACATGTCTCCTGACGATCATTTTCAGGATTTAAAGCGGATTCTCGGTGCAAGTACAGCTACCGCCCACAGGGTCAACGTAATTATGCCATTTCTATATGAAAGCCGCCAGCATAAGAGAACGAAACGGGAATCCCTTGACTGTGCAATGGCATTAGAAGAACTGGTGAATATGGGAGTAAGCAATATTATTACTTTTGATGCCCATGACCCCAGAGTGCAGAACGCCATCCCATTAAGCGGCTTTGACAATTTCATGCCGACCTACCAGTTTACAAAAGCAGTATTAAGACAATACCCTGATTTAAAGATTGACAAGGAACATATGATGGTTATCAGCCCTGATGAAGGTGCTATGGACCGTGCCGTATACCTTGCCAACAACTTAAGCGTGGATATGGGTATGTTCTACAAACGAAGAGATTATTCCAAAATTGTAGGCGGACGCAACCCCATCGTAGCCCATGAGTTCCTTGGCGCTTCCGTAGAGGGAAAAACAGTGCTGATCGTAGATGATATGATTTCATCGGGAGAAAGCATGTTAGATACCGCCAGGGAATTAAAAGAGCGCAAAGCAGACAAGGTCATTGTATGCTGCACCTTCGGACTGTTTACCAATGGTCTTGATAAGTTTGATGACTTTTACAGAAAAGGATACATCGACAGAGTTGTGACCACAAACTTAAATTATCGTCCCAATGAGCTGTTTAACAGAGAGTGGTATGTTGAAGCCGACATCAGCAAGTATATCGCCGCAATTGTAAATTCCTTAAACCACGATGTATCTATTAGTACAGCTTTATCCTCAACGGATAAGATTCAGCAGTTGCTGAAAAAATACAAAGCATAAGCCAGTTGCTTTATGGAATAGAAATCCGGAAGAATCCAAATGTTCTTCCGGATTTTTATATCTCTATTCTTTTAAACTCAGGAATGCTGCCAGATTGCCTCTTTCATTTCCACAGGTACGGTGAGAAAACAGATAATCTGAATTGCAGTGGGTGCAGATATCGGTTGTCTGTATATTTTCCGGCTTCACTCCGGCCTCTTTTAACAGGATCTCATTGGCCTTCCACAAATCCAGCATGAACTTGCCATTGTCTTTCTTTCGAAGAATCTGATTCCAGTTCTCGTTTGCAAATACCTTTTTAAATTCCAGGGCAACCTCTTCCCCCACCTCATAACAGTCCCCGCAGATACTGGGTCCAATACAGACAAGTAAATCTTCTGCTCTGGTACCATAAGCTTCCTTCATTTTATCAATCGTCACAGCCCCCATACGGCTTACAGTACCTCTCCAGCCCGAGTGACTAAGCCCGATGGCTTTGTGCACAGGATCCAGGAAATATAACGGAACACAGTCTGCAAAAAAAGTAACCAGAGTAATGCCTGGGACATTGGTAATCAGTCCGTCTATATCTTTATAATCTCTTTCCTTTACGATTCCTTTGCCAGCATCCTCCTCCATAACAAGACGGACATTGGTGGTATGGGTCTGATAAGACAAAACCATCCGTTTTTCATCCACTCCAAGGACAGCAGCCATTCTCCTGTAATTCTCCATTACGTGATCTGGATTGTCTCCTCTTGTAAATGTAAAATTAAGGGTTGCAAATTTGCCCTGACTGGCTCCCCCAAGCTTTGTAGAAAATCCCTGAATCACCATTCCTGTCTTTTCCAGCATAGGAAAGGATAAATAAGGCACCGGATCTGACTCCATATATTTCATTCCCGGTTTTATATTTTTACGCATCCATATAACACTCATTCCAGCACCTCCTTTAAAATGCATCTGAAATCAATCGGATTTCCTGACCTAAGATGGCCACTACATCAAATCTGCAAGGAACAGCTTCTCCTAACTGGTTCCTGTACAAATACCGTCTCGCTGTGTTCCTGATTTTCAGCTGCTTTCTTGTATCCACCGCTTCGGCAGGGTCTCCCATGGTTGCATTTTCCCGGTATTTCACCTCTACAAAAACATAATAGCTTCCATCTTTCGCTATTATGTCAATTTCTCCTGACCGATCCCGGTAATTACGCTCCAGAATCTCATATCCGGCATGCTGTAAATAATCAGCAGCGATCTCTTCAAACCTGGATCCGGTCTCCCGTTTATTCATGATTATCCCCAGTTACGAAATTTTTAATAAAACTCCGCCTGTGAATGGGACAGGGTCCAAACTCCTTCAGTGCCGCGATATGGGCTCCTGTTCCATATCCCTTATGCTTTGCAAAACCATACTGGGGGAAAAGTTTATCATACTCTTCCATCATATGATCTCTGGTTACTTTTGCCATAATACTGGCAGCTGCGATTGACACGCTTTTTCCATCCCCTTTCACAATGGGAATCTGGGGAATGTTAAGACCTGGAATGGTTACCGCATCATTTAATAAAACCTCTGGAATCATTCCCAGTTTGGATACTGCTGTTCTCATGGCTTCATAAGTTGCCTGCAAAATATTAATCTCATCAATACGGTCCGGGCCTGCCACACCAACCCCGATTGCCAGTGCTTTTTCCTGTATCTCTAAAAACAAAGCCTCTCTGCGTTTTTCAGACAGCTTTTTTGAATCATTCAAAAAAAGAATTTCACAATCTCTGGGTAATATAACCGCTCCTGCAACCACAGGACCGGCTAAAGGTCCCCTTCCTGCTTCGTCAATTCCGCAAACCAGTACATGAGCCTCATATTCCCGTTCAAATTCCTTCATCACTTCCAATCGTTTCAGCTCTTCTAACCGTTTCTCTTCTGTTAATTTTCTCATCTTATTCTCTCCAGTAATTTCATTAAAAACATGGACCTGCTCTGAAAAATGAGCCGGCCCATTGATGTATTCTTATGATTGCTGCGGAGTCTCAAGAGTGAGACGTCCTAATTTACCGCTTCTGAAATCCTCGATCAACAGATTGGAGGCCCGGTTTAAATCCAGTTCTCCTCCTCTTGCAAGACAAGCTCTGGCTCTTGCGATCTGCATCAGGCCCTCTAAGGGATCTTTAGCAGACAGGTCATAACGCTCTGACAATACCTGAGGATAGGAGTTATTTAAAAAACGGATCAGTTCCATGGCTAGCTCTTCTTTATTTAAGATCTCATCGTTGATGGAACCAATGAGAGCAAGACGGATTCCTACCTGCTGATCTTCAAATCTTGGCCACAGGATTCCGGGTGTATCAAGAAGTTCCAGGCTTTTGTTCAGGCGGATCCATTGATTCCCCTTTGTGACACCTGGTTTATTGCCTGTCTTTGCGCAGGCCTTGCCTGCAAAGGAGTTAATAAATGTGGATTTTCCCACATTGGGGATTCCCACTACCATGGCACGTACTGGTCGGTTTAAAATTCCTCTTCTCCGGTCCCGTTCAATCTTTTCCTTACAGGCTTCCAAAACAACTCCATTGATTGATTTTAAGCCTGCACCGCTTTTTGAATTCACTTTTACAACATGGCAGCCTTTTTCTACAAAATAAGACGCCCATGCATTGTTACACCGTTCATCTGCAAGATCCGATTTGTTCAGCAGTACCAGACGGGCTTTTCCCGCACCCAGATCATCAATATCCGGATTCCGGCTGCTTAAAGGTACTCTTGCATCTACCAGTTCGATAATCAAATCTATTAATTTGATATCTTCTTTCATTGCCCTTTTAGCTTTGGTCATATGACCTGGATACCATTGTATATTCATAACATTCCTCTATTTCGAACGAATTAATTCCAACTTTACAAGGGGCAGCATACGTAACCATATTTTCCCTTTGATCTGACTGCCGCTTACATTCCCGATATTGGAAAAACGGCTGTCTTCACTGCTGTCCCGGTTATCTCCTAATAAAAAATATTCCTCATCACCCAGCTTCATTGGCTTTTCAGCCAGCCCCGCCAGGGATATCCGGCCAAGTCCTGCCGGTTCTTCTAACTTTTCGCCATTGATATAGATCTCATCGTTCTTAATCTGCACCGTCTCTCCAGGCAGTCCAACGATACGCTTTACATTCATCTTCTGGTCTTCTCTTTGAAACACAACCACATCAAACCGGTCCGGCTTACCGAAATCATAGGACAGGCGATCCATTAAAACAACATCGCCGGACGCAAAAAGGGGGAGCATGGAATGTCCCGCAACAACGATCTGAGTTCCATAAGCATAGACCAGAAACAATGCAAATGCAATCACTACAACGATGTCAACGATCCAGTTGACAAAATGGCGGAGTCTGTTATTATCTTCACTATGATAAAAATCCATTATGATACCCCACCTACTAAAGAAAGGGACAATTTACATTGTCCCTCTCAAATGTTCCGGAATTATTTAACCAGTTCTTTGACCTTAGCAGCCTTACCAACTCTGTCTCTTAAGTAATTCAGTTTTGCTCTTCTTACTTTACCCTTTCTTACAACTTCAACGTTGTCTACGGAAGGGGAATGTAATGGCCAGGTTTTCTCTACGCCGATACCGTTAGAATTCTTTCTTACAGTAAAGGTTTCTCTGGCTCCGCCGTTCTGTCTCTTGATAACGGTTCCTTCGAAAATCTGGATTCTTTCGCGGGTTCCCTCTTTGATCTTGTTGTATACTTTTACAGTATCACCAACGTGGAAAACCGGTACGGTCTGCTTTAACTGAGCTGCTTCAATATTCTTAATAATTTCGTTCATTGTGTGAACCTCCTTGATTTTTATTTGATGTTCTTAATACTTCATACTGGAATCCGTAGCAGAGGACCATCGCCTTTTCATCACAACATTTTGTATTTTAACATAAAGGATTGTCGAATGCAACCTTTTTATTGATTATTATTCCCGTAAGTTTATGCGGTTAAACATGCCAGGTGATTTCAACTTCAGCCTGTTTAAAATAATAAAAACAAGTTGGGAATAATCATGGCAATGGCAACAGCATAGATAGCATCTAACCATACAACGGAGCCAATAGCTCCTACATAGATCAGCCCTATCACAGGTGCCACAATCATTTTAACCAGCACATTAACATTTTTATTTTTCAGTATATTATTTACCAATACCTTAGCGTCACCAGTACTTGGAAATGCATGCATAAGAGCGGAAAATCCGATCCAGCCCAATATTAGATTTAATGGATTTGAGTAATCTTTAAAAACAATTAAATCTATGGCAGCCGGTGATAAAATGATCATACCAATCAGTGTATTGATTAAAAACGGTCCTGTAGAAATCAAAAAAGTTTTGAGAGGATCCTGTGTTGCTTCATGTAATACATATCCACAAGGATTGGAAAACTGAAAATATTTCACCTCATATACCGGAACCCTCATCAGGCGGCAAAAAATCTGGTGCGCAAGTTCATGAATGATCACACCTGGAAATGTGACAACTGATACAACGATACCTGGAACAAAAAACATAGCAAGGCCTCCTCCTTATTCGTCTATATAATACTCATGGAGAGATAAGTTCCCATCCAGATAACTCTTAAAATCTGCATCTAATTCATTTCCCTTAGAAATATACTCTTTAACAAGTGCATCTGCATCTGTATTCTTTGCGTTTTCTTTCAGCGCAATCAAATAAGTTTCCCACACATAATCCCCTTCCGGATTTCGCTCATATGCTTTTGATGCCAGATCCAGACCTTCTTCTTTCTTTCCTTCCAAAAGTCTGATAATTGCAAGTCCACGGGAAGCTGAGCTGTAGGTTTTATCCGCAAGCAGTACTTCGTTATAGCAGTTTTCAGCATATTCTAAATCACCCTGACGCCGCGACATAGTGCCTAACTGGACCTTAGCGTCTAACATGTTATTATCTTCAGCAATGGATTTTTCCAGGCAGTTCCTGGCTTCGCCAGCATCCCCGGCAAACATGGACATGTAATAATATACCAATGCCTTATCCTGTTCCGGGTCACTCAACAGCTGATTTAGATACTGATAGCCAGTTTCTAACACTTCCTCCTTAGACATGGCATCTCCAAACTTGGACTGCATATTCTGAACCGTATCATACGTGTTATAGAACCGGTCTAATTTATCTATATACCGATTCATTCTGTTAACGGTATTTACCTCCATTTTTTTCCCGGATAAATTGTTGGAAAGCATATACGACGCATCATCATAAAATCCAGCTTCCATAGCAATATCAGTCAAGCGGACTGCAACAGGAACAGAGCCTGGATATTGCTCCACAACAGTATGCAATCCCTGGATTGCTTCAACGATATCCCCGTTTGCAGCCATAGCTTCTGCTTTTTCATATATTTTATAGGATTTTATAACTTTAGGGAAACGGATAAAGGCGAATCCCATTAAAACTACAATAACGGCTGAAAAAATAATAAAAAGTTTTGGAACCGGGTAGTGGATGTATTTTTCCCGGCAGGCACTGCATAACATGGAATCTGGATTTTCTAA
Source organism: uncultured Paenibacillaceae bacterium (assembly GCA_963523055.1). Lineage (GTDB taxonomy): Bacteria > Bacillota > Clostridia > Lachnospirales > Lachnospiraceae > Lacrimispora. The sequence continues at coordinate 81,543 of CAURBV010000016.1, forward strand.
ACGGTCTATCAGCCCATGTCCACATGCTCCACACCGGTTATCTGTTTCCCACTGGTCCTCTTGTCCATTATTTATTTCTGGTACATTTGGTTCTTCCTGCATTTTCTAAACTCCTTCATTTATTGGCGAAAGCCTACTTTTAAGTTATCGGTCATCAAGATTGTTATATTAAGTATGAAGGGGAAAATGCGGTCTATATTTCCATCTTTTTCCATAAAAAATGCGGAGATGCTCTTTAACAGCATTCTCCGCATTGAAACCTCTTAGTTGTTTATTCCCTGTTTTCCTGCTCTTTCAGAAGCTTATTTAAAAATTCCACTTCTTTTTTTGACAGTACCGCTTCTTCTAAAAGATCCGGTCTCCGCTCCAGAGTCCGCTTAATGGATTGCTCCCGTCTCCAGACATCAATATTCTTGTGGTGCCCGGATAACAAAACCTCCGGAACCTTCAATCCCCTGTACTCCTCCGGTCTGGTATACTGGGGGTATTCAAGCAGATTGTCATGAAAGGATTCAAATTCCGCAGATGTTTCATTCTTTAATACGCCTGGTATTAAACGGGAGATGCAGTCAATCATCACCATTGCAGGAAGTTCCCCGCCAGTCAGCACATAATCTCCGATGGAAAGGAAATCCGTTGCAACAAGATTTAATGCCCTCTCATCGATCCCCTCATAGTGACCGCACAGAAAAACCAGATCCTCTTCTTTGGCCAGTTCCCCTGCGATCGTCTGATTAAACACAGTTCCCTGGGGGGTCATGTAAATCACACGGGGCTTTTTGCCAATCTTATTACACAGATCGTCGTAAGCCTCGCATATGGGCATGGGCTGCATCACCATACCGGCACCACCCCCATATGGATAATCATCCACACTGTGGTGCTTATCTGCAGAATAATCTCTGATATCAATTGCTTCTATGGATAACAGTCCTTTTTCTGCAGCTCTGCCGATAATGCTGGTATTCAGACCGTTTAAGACCATATCAGGAAAAAGCGTCAGTATATGATAATTCATTCTTTATTTCTACCCCTATCCTTAGTCCAGAAGCCCGTCCATCATATGAACTGTTACAACTTTCTTCTCCAGATCCACATTCAGAACGCATTCTTTTATTGCAGGCAGCAAAACCTCTCTGCCATCCGTCATCTTGACCTCATAGACATCATTGGCTCCTGTCTTAATTACATCGGTCAATGTCCCCAACTCTTCCCCATCGTCTTTTACTACTAAAAGACCGATGAGGTCAAAAATAAAGTTCTCATCAGGGCCCAGTTTTACTGCCAGATCTCTTGTGATTAAAAGATCCTTACCCTTGTATTTTTCAATTTCCTCAATGGAATCATACCCTTTAAATTTCAGGATTACCATATTTTTAAAGAATTTTACTCCCTCAATTTCCAAATCAATCTGTTCCCGGCCTGTGTCGAGAATCACTTTCTTTAACTGTTTAAAACGGGCGGAATCATCCGTTGTTGGAAACACCTTTACTTCTCCCTTTACCCCATGGGTGGAAGAAATTACTCCGACTCTCAGTAAATTATCCATTTGTCTCTCCATATCATATAAAAGAAACCGGATATTACTATCCGGCTTAATTCTGGACGTCGCTTCGTAAACCATTGGTTTTTGAAAGCAAAAGAAGACCGTCTTCCCGACAGGTCGGCGGTCTTTTAAAAGTTACTGTATCTCAACAGTAACTTTTTTATCTTCTTTGGAAGCTGCTGCTTTTACAACAGAGCGGATGGCTTTCGCTATTCTGCCCTGTTTGCCAATTACCTTACCCATATCGGAAGGTTCTACCGTAAGTTCAAGGACGATTTCATCGTCTTTTACAGTCTCCGTAACAGCAACATGATCTGGATTATCAACCAGTGCTCTTGCAATTACTTCTACTAATTCCTTCATATGCTTCACCTCTCACTACTGGATACCGGCGATCTTTAAAAGCTTGCTTACAACTTCTGTTGGCTGAGCACCTGTTGCTAACCACTTCTTCGCGTTCTCTTCGTTAAACTTGATTACGCTTGGTTCTGTGGTAGGATCATAGTATCCAATTTCTTCGATGAATCTGCCATCTCTGGGAGATCTGGAATCTGCAACTACAATTCTATAGAAAGGAGCCTTTTTCTGACCCATTCTTTTTAATCTCATTTTTACTGCCATGTTCTAATTCACCTCCTTAAATCTTAAATTGTAAAACATATATATAGCGACGCAGGAATCTGCCTTGCTAACATCAAAGTAATATTAAAACGGTAATTTCAGTTTTCCAAGGAGCCCTGCGCCACCGCGGCGTTTTCCTCCGCCAAGCATTCCGGGCAGCTGTTTCATCATCTTCTTCATCTGATCAAACTGCTTTACAATCCGGTTCACTTCACTGATATCAACCCCTGCACCTTTTGCTACCCGCTGTTTTCTCGACGCGTTCTTCATTAAGTCGGGATTGGTCCGTTCTTTGTTCGTCATGGAAAGAATAATTGCTTCTACCCGGTCCATGGCCTTTTCATCAATGTCCATATCCTTCATCTGTCCCATGCCAGGCATCATACTCATAATGCTTGCCATACCACCCATGTTTTTCACTTGGGTCATCTGCTCTAAAAAGTCATTATAATCAAATTCTGCTTTTTTAAGCTTCTGGGAAAGTTCTCTGGCTTTTTCTTCATCTACCTGGGTTTCTGCCTTTTCAATGAGAGAAAGGATATCTCCCATGCCTAAAATCCGGGAAGCCATACGATCCGGATAAAACTGCTCCAAATCGGACAGTTTTTCACCCATACCAACATAAAGAACCGGCTTACCTGTAACAGCACGGATGGATAATGCGGAACCGCCTCTTGTATCGCCATCTAACTTTGTTATGATGACACCGTCAATTCCAATCTTATCATGGAACATACTGGCTACATTCACGGCATCCTGTCCTGTCATGGCATCAACAACCAGAATCGTCTGATGAACTTCAACGCTTTCTTTTATTTCAATCAGCTCATTCATCATGTCTTCATCAATATGAAGACGGCCTGCTGTATCAAGAATCACAACATTCTGGCCATTCTTTGCTGCATAAGCCATCGAAGCTTTGGCAATATCAGCCGGCTTCTGGTTTTCTCCCATGGAAAATACGGGAACACCCTGTTTTTCACCGTTGATCTGCAGCTGTTTGATCGCTGCGGGACGATAAATGTCGCAGGCCACCAAAAGCGGATTTCTTCCTTTTGCCTTTAACTTACCGGCAATCTTGGCTGTAGTAGTTGTCTTACCTGCACCCTGCAAACCAGCCATCAAAATGACTGTAATCTCACTCGCGGGCTTCAGTTCTATTTCCGTTGTTTCAGAACCCATGAGTTTCACAAGTTCTTCATTTACAATCTTTATTACCATCTGGCCGGGAGTAAGGCTGTTCTGGACATCCTGTCCAATGGCTCTCTCCTGCACAGCATTGATAAACTGTTTTACTACCTTAAAGTTAACATCTGCTTCCAAAAGAGCCATCTTAACTTCTTTTAAGGCTGTCTTTACATCTGCTTCGGACAAACGTCCTTTGCCTCTTAAATTCTTAAATACATTCTGTAACTTATCGGATAAGCTCTCAAAAGCCATCTAACGCCCTCCTAATGAGCTTCCAGCTCGATGATTTCGCCCGATATCTCTTCGATGCGATGGATCAGACTCATATCCTTTGTATCGGCAAACTGTGCCGTTAAATTCCGGATTTCTCTTGCCAGTACCTTGGTTTTTTCAAATTTTTCTACCAGATGAAGCTTTTCTTCATAGCCCTCTAGTATCTTATCACATCGCTTTACAAGATCATGAACGCCCTGACGGCTGATTCCCTGTTCCTGTGCAATCTCACTGAGGGATAAATCGTATAATACTACATCTTCATAGATGTTTCTTTGATGCTCTGTCAGCAGAGCTCCATAGAAATCATACATAAGTCCCTGTCTTGCAATCTTCTCCATATCATCACCTGTGATATCATACAATACTTTTTTTAAGGTGTCAAGTATTTTTTCTTTACACCCTTCATAAAAATCAGGTTTCCACTTACTCCCGGTTCATGATAAATTTTTTCATACAATAATAAAGTTTTCTGCTGTGAATTACATAACTTCCATGGGTTTCCCCCGGCAGAATCCTTAAAAAACTGGTTTTAATCTTTGATGCCAGATATTCCGTATGAGATGGAAGTACCATATCTCTTTCACCAGCCAGTATGAGAGTCGGAATGGAGATCTGTTCCAGTTCCCTACCGGAGAGCTGTGGTTCGTTTAACATCATAAAAACCTTGGGGTCATGAAACAGCAGGCCAAGAAGTCCAAACAGAATCAGCCATCTGCGTTTCATCCCTTCCGGATACGCGTTGGCACCGCAAATCACCATTCTGGAGAAGAGCCTGGGATACTTTATAGCTGCCACAAGCCCGATGATTCCTCCGTCGCTGAATCCACAGTAAATAGGACGATCCAGTTCTAAGAGCCGGATAAACTCCGCCACATCCTTTGCCATTTTATCATAACTGATATTCTCTTTTCCGGAGCTTTTTCCATGTCCTCTGGAATCCAGGGCATATACTGTATAATCCTTAACCAGCAGGTCTGCGGTCTCTTTAAAGATCCTGTGGTCTTCCCCGTTTCCATGGACCAGAATCACAGCTGGTCCTCTGCCCGATACTTCATAATGAATCTGGATCCCGTTTACTGTTATAAACACCTGATTTCTCCTTATTTAGCAGGAACTATTTCCAGCCAGTATCCGTCCGGATCACTGATAAAATAAATTCCCATTCCTGGATTCTCAAAACAGATTACGCCCATTTCCTTATGCTTTTTATAGCATTCTTCATATTCATCGGTATGAAAGGCAAGATGAAATTCACATTCGCCAAGATTATAAGGTTCCGTGCGGTCTGTTAAATAAGTCAGTTCCAGTGTAAAATCAGTTTTTCCATCCCCTAAATAAACCAGGCGGAAGGACCCATCCGCTGCTGTCTTCTCCCGTACAGGAAAGAGACCAAGTGCTTCTTTGTAAAATTTCAGACTTTTTTCCAGATCAAGTACATTAAAATTGAAGTGATTGAAGGTAATCATGACGGTTCTCTCCTTTTCAAAAAGAGTCCGACCTTATAAAAAGCCGGACTTAAACGTTATTACTTCTTTGGTACAAGGGCTTTCATACCGCCCATATATGGCTGTAATGCCTCGGGAATCTTCACAGTTCCATCTGCCTGTAAATTGTTCTCCAGGAAAGCAATAAGCATTCTGGGGGGAGCCACAACCGTATTATTCAGTGTGTGGGCAAAATATTTCTGACCATCTTCACCAGATACACGGATCTTTAATCTTCTTGCCTGTGCATCTCCTAAATTGGAACAGCTTCCAACTTCAAAATATTTCTTCTGTCTTGGAGACCATGCTTCTACATCTACAGATTTTACCTTTAAATCGGCAAGATCGCCGGAACAACACTCTAAAGTTCTTACCGGGATATCCAGAGTTCTGAATAAATCAACGGTATTCTGCCAAAGTTTCTCATACCAGTCCATGCTCTCTTCCGGTTTGCAGACAACAATCATCTCCTGCTTCTCAAACTGATGAATACGGTAAACACCGCGCTCCTCCAGTCCATGAGCTCCCTTTTCTTTTCTAAAGCATGGAGAATAGCTGGTAAGTGTCTGGGGAAGCTTTGATTCAGGGAGGATGGTATCAATAAATTTTCCGATCATGGAATGCTCACTGGTACCGATTAAATACAGATCCTCTCCTTCTATTTTATACATCATGGCATCCATCTCAGCAAAGCTCATTACTCCGGTCACTACTTCACTGCGGATCATAAAAGGAGGAATGCAGTAAGTAAAGCCCCGGTCAATCATAAAATCTCTTGCATAGGAAATAACAGAGGAGTGAAGTCTTGCAATATCACCCATCAGATAATAGAAACCATTGCCTGCAACCTTTCTTGCACTGTCAAGGTCGATTCCGTCAAAGCTTTCCATTATCTCTGCATGGTATGGGATATCAAACTCCGGCACTACAGGCTCACCGTAACGCTGCACTTCCACGTTCTCGCTGTCATCCTTACCAATCGGAACACTGGGATCGATAATGTTTGGAATGGTCATCATGATCTTTTTGATCTTTTCATCCAGTTCGCTTTCCTTCTTCTCCAGTTCAGCCAGATGGTCGGAAGCATCAGTTACCAACCGTTTCATCTCTTCTGCTTCTTCTTTCTTTCCCTGTCCCATCAAGGCACCGATCTGTTTGGAAAGTTTGTTGCGTTCCGCTCTTAAAGCATCTCCTTCCTGCTTTGCTGCGCGGTTTTGCTCGTCCAGTTCGATGACTTCATCAACCAGCACAAGCTTGCTGTCCTGAAATTTATTTTTGATGTTCTGCTTTACAATTTCAGGATTTTCTCTTACAAACTTTAAATCTAACATGGTATTCCTCCTGGTTTTTCCTCAATATTTTCTGCGAATCCAATCCGCATAATAATCTGCCGTTGATTATACTACAAAAAAAGGGCAAAGAAAAGCCCTTTTCCTAAAATTCCCCATCTCTCTTCTGATTTTACTGACGAATAAGCAAAGACAGGATCTCTTCAAAACAAACGCCATTCTCTATGGGTACATTCAGCTCATCCGAAACAAGTATACTCTGTTTTACAAAATGGGCTGCTTTTTTTACATTTTCCGGTAAAGGCACACCTTTCACAGCCTGGGCTGCTATGATACTGGCAAATACATCTCCGGTACCAGGTCTGTCGTTACCAGTTTTTAAAGACTTAAGATACTTTACCTCTAAGCCCTTTTCTGCCACCACATTGGTGACAAAAGTTCCTTCCCTCACGCCTGTAATGACTGCCGAGCCAGGGCCCATGCTTATGATTTCCTGTGCCATATCAGCCAGCTCTTTTCTGGTCCAGCCAGTCTGACGGTACTGCCTTCCCGTAAGAATACAGGCTTCCGTCAGGTTTGGAGTTACAATATCACCGGATTCCACCAGGGTTCTCATGCGGCTGCACATCTCTTTTGTATAGGTCTGGTAGGCCTTCCCGTTATCTCCCATAATGGGATCAATGATAACCTTGGTTTTTTCTGTTTTAAAATTCCGGATCATATCGGTAACGATATCGATCTGAGCCTCGGAACCTAAAAATCCAGTAAAAATACCGTCAAAATCCAGATTCAGTTTTTTCCACTGCTCCAGATACAAAGGCATCTTATCGGTATAATCATCGAAAAAGCAGGTTGGAAAACCGGTGTGATTGGATAATATGGAAGTTGGAACCGGACAGCACTGCACCTTTAATGCAGATATAACTGGCATGGCCACTGTTAAAGAGCAGCGGCCATAGCCTGAAAGGTCATGAATTGCAGCTATTTTTTTCTGTTTACTTTCTTTTGTCATACGATTGCTCCTAAGATATTCTGGAAAATAATCCTGACCGCACCAACGCATTTCTAAGGGGCATATAAATCAGAACAGATACAATGCCCGAAGTTACTGCATTGATGGAAGTGGAAGCAACGTTGTAAACCAGCGCTAAGTCTGCTGCTGGTTTTCCAAGAATAAGAAGCTTGTAAAAATATCCCACCACAGGGTCAAAAATCACATTAAATAAAAGTCCGGCGACTGCCGCCAGTATGGTCCACTTTAAGATATGCCTGCTGTTACCTGATTCATTGATCTTACCAATCCGATGGGCAACCAATCCTGTAATCAGTCCGATACACAATTTTAAAACAAATGTCTTTGGAGCATAAATAATATAAACCGGATCGAATAAATCACCGATGGTCATCCCGATGGCACCGCCAAGACCACCATATAATCCCCCAAGAAGCAGTGCACCAAGTACACAGACTGCATTGCCCAAGTGAATAGAAGTGGCGTCTCCTCCCGGAAGCGTTATTTTAAACTGAAGAAATGTGAAAACCACATAAGACATGGCTGCAAAAAGCCCGGTCAGTGAAACTTTGTGTATGGTCTTATTTGTCTGATTCATGGATAATTCCTCCCTTACTGCTTTTATTGCACTTAATCTTAGCACGCAAGTGGAATGATATAAATATCCAGTTTTGACTTATTAAACCATACCAGTCTAATCGTGGGATTCCACGCAGATCAATACACCGGAGTCAAATTCAATGGAGCCGGATTCTCCTGTCAGTTCATTGCTGATACAAAGGCTAGTCCCTATAGAAATATCTTTTTCCGTAAGCGGGTATTTAAATCCCGTAAGAGTAATTCCTTTTACATCCATGCTTAGCGGAAGAAAGGAAATATAAGTACCCCACAACTTTTCCGCTTCGAATATTTTTCCTTTATCCAAAATAGTAATGTAGTTTTTCGGATCTACGATGGAAGCTTCCACTCCCTGTTGTAAACAGAAATAAAGCAGATGAAGATTGCCCATAAAGTGATCAAGCCTGCCTCCCGTCGCTCCCAAAAGCACAAGTTTTCTGCACCCTAAATTCATGGCGGTAGAAATAGCCAGCTCTGTATCTGTCTCATCCTTTTCCGGCTTGTGTATATCCCATGTGATCTCTCCTGAAAAGCTTCGGTATTGGGAAAGAACCGATTCTTCCACAGTATCAAAATCACCCACTACCGCATCCGGCTTTAAATCAAGCTGTGACAGGGCTGTAAGACCTCCATCAACTGCAATGATTTTATCAAAGGTCTGATCTGCCAGAAAAGTCCTGGCAAAATCATAATCTATGGTTCCTCCCGTAACGATTAATCCAGTCCGTTCTTTCACCTTTCATATTCCTCAAAAATATCCAAAAATTTTCTGGTATTGGCTGCTGCGTCACCTTTAAATACAGCAGATCCTGCTACAAAAACATTGGCACCTGCTTCAATGAGATCTCTTACATTATTGCAGGTAACACCACCATCGACCTGTATATCAGTCTCCAGTCCCCGCTGTTTTATCATCGAGCGCAGATTTCTTACCTTTTCCAATGTGTACGGTATAAATTTCTGTCCGCCAAATCCCGGGTTCACAGTCATGATCAGTACCATATCAAGTTCTGGCAAAATACAGTCAAGGACAGACAGCGGGGTGGCAGGATTTAACGCAACCCCGGCCTTTAGTCCGGCTTCCTTAATCTGGTTAACCGTCCTGTCTAAATGCCTGCATGCCTCCGCGTGAACGCAGATTAAATCTGCACCGGCCGCTTTGATATCTGAAATATATCGTCCCGGCTCCTCCACCATCATATGAACATCAAATATACGGTCTGTGCAGCTTCTAAGGCTGGCAATCACCGGCATTCCAAATGAAATACTGGGTACAAACGCTCCATCCATTACATCAAGATGAATATACCGGGCTCCCGCATTTGCAGTATCGGTCACCTGTTGTCCAAGATTTTTAAAGTCTGCCGCTAAGATTGAGGGGGCAAGTATAAGCATGTTAGTATCTCCTTTTTTCTTTCAGTTCCTCATACAGAAGCCGGTAGTTATCATAACGGCTCTGACTGATTTTTCCTTCTGTGACGGCATCTTTTACGCCGCAGACTTTCTCGCCAATGTGCACACAGCCCAAAAATCGGCAGTCTGGCTCATAGGGTTCAAATTCAGGAAAATATTCCTTTAACCGGCCACACTCCATGTCCTCTAAATACATGGAGCTAAAGCCGGGTGTATCCATCATGTAAGTCTGGTTGCCAATTCCAAATAACTCCGAGTGTCTGGTGGTATGTTTCCCCCTCTGGATCTTTTCACTGATCCGTGCAGTCTCCATCTCCGCTTCCGGATAAAGCAGATTGGTCAGGGACGACTTACCAACACCGGAGGGTCCCGCCAGAACCGTGGTTTTTCCTGCAAGAATATCTCTCACGATGTCGATTCCCCTGTTCTCATAAATGCTTGTAAAATAAACAGAATACCCCCCCGCCTCATACATCCTGCGCAGATCTGCCATTTTCTCCTGTTCAGAAAGATCAATTTTATTAAAGCAGATATGAACGGGCACATCCTGAGATTCCATCATTACCAGAAAACGATCCAGCAGATTGAAATTAGGTTCCGGATGCGTTATGGAAAACACAACCAACGCCTGATCCACATTGGCAACGGCAGGGCGCACCAGGGCGTTTTTTCTGGGCAGAATCTCTTCAATGTTTCCTTTCCGCTCTGCTTCATCAAGAACGGTAATCTCCACATCATCTCCTACAAGAGGTTTTACATTTCTGTTCCGGAATATTCCCTTGGCCTTACATTCGTAAAGATTCCCATCCTTACTGTGGACATAATAAAATCCAGCAATCCCTTTTAATATTTTTCCTGTCATATACGCTTCCTTAGGATTGTGGAACAGCTACAAAGGTAATCGCGTAAGAATTAACTACCTCACCTGTTTCCACATTTACAATTTCTACTGACCCGCTTGTTACATTATAAGCACCCTCTATATTTTTAAACGAAACCGGAAGCAGCTGATCCCCTTTTAATGTTGTGGGTTGCATGAGTTCCCGAACGGTATCCTGTCCATTTACTGACTGTCTCAGCTGGATTTTTAATGTCAGCTGGGTACTTCCTGATCCCGGACCAATGATATTCTGGAGGGAGAAGGATTTGTCAATGGAAGCCAGATATTTATACTTGGATTCCTGTCCGTTTCCTGTGCTGATTACAAAATTCACAGCACTTCCTGATTCCACCTGACTCCCCGCCGCAACAGACTGATTGATGATATTGCCTCTTGCCACTGTCTCAGAAGAAGCTTCGGTGACGGTTCCCTGAACCAGTCCAACATCTGCTAGCATCTCTACTGCAACCTCCTGTGTCTGTCCTGCCAGATTTGGCACAACAACCGGATTGACCAGTGCCGGGCCGCTGCTGGAAAACAGGGTAATGGTTTCTCCCTCTTTTGCCTCACCCGGGCTATAACTGATTACTTTACCTGCCGCTACGGTATCGCTGTTTTTCTGTTCTACATTGACAACCAGTCCCTTGCCTTCCAGCAGAGACTTTGCAGAAGCGGTATCCATGGATTCGAGTTCCAGTTTTTTAAGGTCAATGGATGCCTTCTCTGGTCCGTTACTGATTACCACATAGACAGCAGAGTATTTATCCACGATCGTATTCGCCTTTGGATCCTGGGAAATCACATCTCCCTTAACGACTGTATCCGAATACTCATATTCACTGATTTTCATATACAGACCGCCGTTGTCCTTTAACTTCTTTTCTGCGGTTTCCGAATCAAGACCGCTGACATCAGGCATTTTCACCTGCTTTTCGCCGAGAGTCTCTTCCGTGGGAGCAACTGTAGTTGCAACCGTTTCTTTTCCAGATCCAGAACGGAATAATCCGCCCACTTTGGAAAATACGATTGCCAGAATTACAACAATAATAATGGCAGTCGCCACTCCTGCCGCTGTTAGAAGCTTTTCAATCTTGGGATTGATATCCTCGTCATTATTATTTCTTCTGTTTCTGCCAGACCCCGGCTGTTCGTCGTATTTGGACGATGGCTGGTATTTCTGACTATATTCCTGACCTTTGGAGGCACGTTTTACCGGCTGCTCTGTCTGAGGCTTGCGGCCAGAACGGATCTGCTCCAGTTCCGGTTTACCAATAATAACAGTCTGTGAATCATCCAAAGGCGGATGGTTCTGTACAAAATCCCCGTTTGGATTAACCAGAGCCTTTCGCAGGTCTGAAATCACTTCGTACATATTAGAATATCGGTATTCCGGTTTTTTCTCTGTGCTCTTTAATATGATATTTTCTAATGCCACCGGAATCATCTCATTAAAATAACTGGGCGGCGTAATCACAGATTCTAAATGTGCCAGGGCTACTGTTACCGTATTATCTCCCTGAAAGGGCACTCTGCCAGCAACCATCTCATATAATGTGATACCAAGTGAATAGATATCACTTCTCACATCGCTGTAACCTCCACGCGCCTGTTCCGGCGATATGTAGTGAACTGATCCTACTGCTGTTGCGCTCATTGTCTGTGAAGACGCCGCTCTGGCAATCCCGAAATCTGCCACCTTGACTTTCCCGTCTCTTGCAATAATAATATTCTGGGGCTTAATATCGCGGTGAATGATCCCCTGCTCATGGGCTGCCGCAATTCCCTGTGCAACCTGCATGGCAATGCCGATGGCTTCCTTCATATCAAGACAGCCTTTTTTCACAATATAATTTTTTAACGTAATTCCTTCAATTAATTCCATTACAATAAAATGAAGATCACCTTCATCAACAACATCGTAAATATTAACAATGTTAGGATGAGAAAGTCTGGCCGCTGACTGGGCCTCCATTTTAAACTTACTGACAAAATTACTGTCAGAACTGAATTCTTCCTTTAATACTTTAATGGCAACCAGGCGGTTTAATTTATGGCACAGGGCCTTATACACATCTGACATACCTCCGGAACCGATTTGTTCCAGTATTTCATATCTGTCCTGTAAAAATGTCCCCGGTCTCAAAATCATAAGCTTACCTCCCTGCCAAGCTGAGGTTCCATTAAAACAACAGCAATATTGTCTTTCCCCCCATTATCATTGGCTACTGTAATTAATTTCTCTGCCTTCTCCGGCAGCTCCAGTTCCGAGCATATGATTTCCTCTATTTCAGCATCTTCCAGCATATTGCTAAGCCCGTCAGAACATAAAAGTATATAGTCTCCCGGCTCCAGGCTGACTTCAAAAAAATCAATCTCCAGCTTATCTTCCGTCCCAACAGCTCTGGTTATAATGTTCTTTTTTTCCCGATAATCCTTGCTTCCCCGTTCCAGCTGACCTAATGATACCAGTTCTTCCACATAAGAATGGTCTCTTGTAATCTGTTTCAGCTGATTACGGATTAAGTAAAGACGGCTGTCTCCCACATTTGCCACATACATGGTTGAATCCTCAACCACAGCGGCGACCAGAGTGGTACCCATACCGTTTAATTCCGGCTTTTTCTTCGATTCCTGATACAGTAACTGATTCACTTTTTCAATTCCATCTTTTAATACAGCAACCGTTCCGGTGTCTTTTGTCATCTTAAAATGAGCCACCAGATTTTCGGCAATAAACCTGGAAGCATAATCTCCAGCCTGATGTCCTCCCATGCCATCTGCAACAAGAAACAGATTGGGCAGCACACCCACAGGCTCAATTGAAGAAAAAACATAGTCCTGATTTGCCGAACGGACTCTTCCCGTATCCGTCATAGCACAAGCCTTCATCGTAATATTCTCACTTCCTTTTACTCCTGATTTAAAAAACTTTTTCTAAGCTGTCCGCAGGCACCATTAATATCCCTGCCCATTTCTCTTCTAATAGTAACATTAATTCCGTTTTTTTCAAGGAGATTTTTAAATGCCTCTATTGCCTTCCTGTCAGACTGTACATAATCCCGTTCCTTAATGGGATTGACCGGAATCAGATTGATGTGTCCATGCTGGGCTTTTAAAAGAGCAGCCAGTGCAGAGGCCTCTTTTAAGTTGTCATTTACGCCGCTTACCAGGCTGTATTCAAATGTAATTCTTCTTCCTGTTTTTTCAAAATAAGTATGGCATGCCTTAAGTACATCGGAAAGAGGATACCGGTTAGCTACCGGCATCAGGCTTTTACGCACCTCATCATTGGGCGCATGAAGGGAAAGAGCCAGAGTGATCTGAAACTTCTCCTCAGCCAGTTTTAAAATTCCAGGCACAATTCCGCAGGTGGAAACCGTTACGTTTCTCTGACTGATGTTTAAGCCGTTCTCATCGGTGAGAAGACGGATAAACTGCACCAGATTTTCATAATTGTCAAGTGGTTCACCGGAACCCATGACTACGATGTTGGATACCCGTTCACCCGTTATTTTCTGAATCCGGTAAATCTGATCCAGCATCTCAGCCGGGCTTAAATTACGTTCAAGCCCATCAAGTGTGGATGCACAAAAGCGGCAGCCCATGCGGCACCCAACCTGAGAGGAGATGCACACGGAATTGCCGTGCTTGTATTTCATCAGTACACTTTCAATCACATTGCCATCGGAAAGACCAAATAAGTACTTTCTCGTTCCGTCTATCTGCGAGATTTTTTCTTCTACAACAGCAAGAGAAGGAAGCTCTGCCTTCTCAGACAGTTTTTCCTTCAGAGCTTTTGGAAGGTTCGTCATTTCATCGTAGCTGGCTGCCAGTTTCTGATGAATCCATTCGTACAGCTGTTTTGCACGAAAGGGCTTTTCTCCGGCAGAAACAAGGAAAGCCGTAAGTTCTTCCAAATTAAGAGATTTAATATCTGTTCTTTCCATCTTATTCTACCTTTTTCTGTAATACACCGATAAAAAATCCGTCACATGGATAAATTCCCGGTAAAAGCTGCATATATCCATGTTTCAAGGTATCTATCTGAAACTGGTCTTTGAACTTCTCCTCCAGATCAACCGCCTGAAATGGAAAGTTCTCTAAAAACCATGCAAAATTCTCTTCATTTTCTTTTTTATCTATGGTACAGGTACTAAATATAAGCTTTCCGCCCGGTTTTACATATGTCTGTACAACCGCGAGGATTTCCCGTTGCAAAGAAGCCAGTTCGTCTAAATTCTCAGGCTTGACCCTGTACTTAATATCAGGTTTTCTTCCCAGAATCCCAAGTCCGGAACAGGGAAGATCAGCAAGCACGATATCCGCTTTCTGGGCGGAATCAGAATCAGCAACCAGCGCATCCCAAACCTTTGTCCTGATATTGTCAAAACCACACCGGTCAATATTCTCCTGTATTAAACTCACCTTATATTCCGTTAAATCCCTTACCTCAACCATACCGGTCCCGTTCAGCTTATCTGCCAAATGGATGCTCTTTCCTCCTGGTGCTCCGCAGACGTCAATGCAAAAATCCCCTTCTTTGGGATCTGCCGCTTCTCCCACAAGAGCAGAGCTGATATCCTGGACCTGAATGTATCCTTTTTGAAAGGCTTCCAGACTTTCCATATAATCAAATTTTTCTAAAATGACCATATCTTCTGAAATCCCAGACTCCGCCACCTGTACGTTTTGATTCCTCAGACTGGAAAGAATCTCATCTTTCCCCGCTTTTGAACTGTTTAAGCGTACTATGGTTTTACTGTTTTCTAAAAATGAAGCCATAACAGTGTTTGCAGTTTCCATTCCATAATCCTTATTCCACATGGAAACAATCCAGGCAGGAACAGAATAACGAACGCTGTCATCCGGCCAGACCAGAGTTTCTTTATTTCTTGAAATGTTTCTCAAAACACCATTTACAAATCCTTTCAGGCCAACGAATTTCCGTTTGGCAGCCAGCTTCACAGCCTCATTGCACACAGCGGAATCCGGAACCCGGTCCATATATAAAATCTGATAAACAGACATCCGCAGAATGCTGCGGATGACCGGCTTCATCTTTTTTACCTTTGTTGAAGAGAAAAAGTCAATGACGTAATCAATTTGTATTAAGTATTCCACTGTTCCTTCAACAGTCCTGGTTATAAAGGAACGTTCTGCTTTATCCAGATACTGGTATTTATTTAAGGCCTGACGCAGGATTAAATGGCTGTATGCAGAATGTTCTAATATTTCCATGAGAACATCCAGTACAATCTCTCTGCTGTCTGTGTCTTTAGTCATTATCTCTTCTTCCTCCAAATAATATAACAAGTCTCAGCAGCTGAAGTACCGTTGCCGCAAGTGCTGCCACATAGGTAAGAGCCGCTGCTCCAAGCACTTTTCTTGTGTGAGACAGTTCTTCATCTCCCAGAATCCCTACCTGTCCCAGTAAAACCACTGCCCTCCTGGATGCATTAAACTCAACAGGGAGTGTAACCAGCTGAAATAAAACAGCCAGTGAAAACAGAATCAAACCGATATTTACTAAAGGTGAGCCTGCACCGCTGATAAAAAATCCCAGTAAAATAACGGGCAGCGCAGCCTGAGAACCGATATTAGCGGCAGGAACAATGGCACCTCGTAACTTCAAAGGTACATAACCTGTATTATCCTGCATGGCATGTCCGCATTCGTGAGCCGCCACACCGATTGCTGCAACTGAAGTTGAATCATAGACTGAATCGGATAAATTAACGGTCTTCGTTCTGGGATCATAGTGATCGGACAGTCTTCCGCTGACAGGTCTTACCTGCACATCATAAATACCCTGGAAATTTAAAAGGCGCTTTGCTGCCTCTGCCCCTGTCATTCCAGACATACTTCTAACTTTGGAATACTTGTTAAAAGTACTGGTCACCCTTGCAGATGCAACCATGGATAACAACGCGCCAATGATTACAAAAATCCAGGTGGGGTCCATATAATACCCCATCATTCCACCATAATACATAATCAGATTCTCCTTTCCCGAAAATACTGTCTGTATTCCTTACATCTTTTTAAAAACAGTTCCATTCTCGATCTGGTACCCCCGTAAAAAGGCGCCGATCTCCATCCGCTTCTTTCCCTGCAGCTGAAGTTCTTTAATGGATAGTCCGCCTTTGCCGGTTTTTACCACCAGATGATCCTTTCCGGTTTCCACTACCTGGCCGCAGACGCCTTCATATTCCTGTTCCACCACATCTGCATCCCAGAGTTTTATTACTTTTCCATCCCAGTCTGTGTAAGCACTTGGCCAGGGGTTTAATCCACGGATCAGTCGTTCAATGGAAACCGCATCCATGGACCAGTCGATATCACCCATATTTTTCTTAATCATTCCCACATAACACATTTGCGACTCATCCTGCTTTTTTAAAACAGCAGTTCCGTCTTCTATATTCTTCAGAGTTTTAATAAGAAGCTTTCCACCCACATGGCTCAACTTCTCATGAAGGCTTCCACCAGTCTCTTTTTTATCCAAAACAACTACTTCCTGATCAAGCATATCTCCAGTATCCAGAGCTTCTGCCATCATCATTGTCGTGATACCACTTACCTCTTCTCCATTTATTACCACATATTGAATTGGTGATGCACCACGATACTTGGGAAGAAGGGATGCATGGATATTGATACAACCATATTTAGGAATATCTAAAATACTTTTTGGGAGAAGCTGTCCAAAAGCGGCGACTACCATCACATCAGGGTTTAAATCTTTCAGAATTTTTACAAATTCAGGGTCTCTAGCCTTAACCGGCTGATAAACTGTAATTCCATATTCCAGCGCCTTCTCCTTTACCGGCGTCATCGAAACTTCCTTCCCTCTTCCCTTTGGTTTATCCGGCTGGGTCACTACAGCAAGAACTTCATGCCCTGCTTCTACCAGTGAGCAAAGGGCAGGAACAGAAAATTCAGGGGTGCCCATAAATATAACTTTCATCAATATTCCTCAACCTCCTCTTCCTCTTCTTCCAGAGTCACGTCTTCAATTTCTCCTTCTACCTTATCCACAAACAGTTCACCGCTTAAATGATCGCATTCGTGGCAGATAGCACGGGCAAGGAGTTCTTCTCCTTCCAGCACAAATGGCTGCATATCGGCGTCAAATGCTTTGACTTTCACGTGATTTGGTCTGGTAACAGTTCCGGATTTTCCAGGCACACTTAAGCAGCCTTCTGGTCCGGTCTGTTCTCCGTCTGTCTCAATAATCTCCGGATTAATAAGAACGTACTGATTGCCATCATCCACATCAATGACGACTATCTGCTTTAATATTCCAACCTGGGGAGCTGCAAGTCCTACACCATTGGCCTCATACATGGTTTCAAACATGTCTTTGATTAAATCGGTAATTCTTGGGGTGATCTCCTTCACAGGTTTACATTTTTTTCTTAAAATTTCATCTCCAATGGTTCTAATTTTTCTAATCGCCATTATATTTGTCCTCTCATTTACGAAAAATCATATTGGATCAAGACTTGTTCAAACAATTCAGGATGATTTTCTGAAAAACCATCAATTTGATCCCTGATTTTAATTAGTATATCATAGTTTTCTTGTTTCAAGTATAAAATTTTTCTATATATATCATTAATTTTGTATACAGATGCCTCTACCGGCCCGATCAGCTGAACCTGTTCCGGTTCTCCTATTGCAGTTGCAAAGGCTCCTGCAGCGGCGGCTGTTTCCGTGAGAACGGACTCATTGCGCGACGAGAACTGAATGGTCAAAAGACCGCTTGCCGGGGGGTATTTCATCAGGCGGCGAAACGCCATCTCCTGCTTGTAAAACGCCTCGTAATCCTGGTTAGCCGCTGTAACAATGCTGTAATGATCCGGGCTGTAGGTCTGAATGATCACATCTCCTGCCTTGGCATCCCTTCCAGCTCTTCCCGCTGCCTGGGTGAGAAGCTGAAACGTCCGCTCTCCTGACCGGTAATCCGGTGTGTTTAAGGATAAGTCAGCTGCCAGTACCCCCACCAGAGTCACATCAGGAAAATCATGACCTTTTACAATCATCTGGGTACCAATGAGAATATCTCCCTCGTGTTCGGCAAATGCTGACAGTATGGCTTCGTGTCCGCCCTTTTCTTTGGTGGTATCCAAATCCATACGCAGAATTCTGGCCTGGGGAAACATCTTCTTTGTCATCTGCTCGATCTTTTGTGTTCCCACGCCAAAGTTTGCAATATAAGGGGAACTGCAGGATGGGCACTTAGACGGCATGGGAATGTTATGTCCGCAATAATGGCAGACAAGCCGGCTGTTGTTATGCAGTGTCAGCGTTACATCACAGTGAGGGCATCGTATGGCTTCCCCGCAGGAACGGCAGGATACAAAATTAGCATAGCCTCTGCGGTTTATAAACAACATGATCTGCTCTTTTTTCCTTAACCGTTCTTCCATCAGCATCTGCAATTTTCTGCTAAATATGGACTTGTTTCCATCCTTCAGCTCCTGCCTCAAATCCACAACCGATACTTCAGCCAGACTGCTGTCCTTCTTTGCCCGATCCGTGAGACGAAATAACTGGTATTCCCCTCTCAGGGCCTTTGTGTAAGCTTCCAGAGAGGGGGTCGCAGATCCCAGCACCAAAGATGCCCCTTCCATCTGCGCTCTCTTCCCTGCAACCTCTCTGGCGTGATATCTCGGTACCGTTTCACTTTTATAGGCACCTTCATGCTCTTCATCGATAAGAATCAGCCCCAACCTGGAAAACGGGGTAAATAAAGCGGATCTTGGACCAATCATAATATCAATATCGCCATTTTTCGCACGTTCAAACTGATCGAAACGCTCTCCTGCTGACAAACGGGAATTAATAATGGAAACCCGGTTTCCAAATCTGCCGTAGAACCGCATCACCGTCTGATAGGTCAGCGCGATTTCAGGGATCAGAACAATAACCTGTTTATCCTCTTCAATCACCCGCTGAATCAATTCCATATAGACTTCTGTTTTGCCGCTTCCGGTTATTCCATGGATCAGATACGTATCCCGTTTGCCTTGTGAGTAGGCCCGGTTAAAACTGTCCACAATGATCTGCTGCCCAGTATTTAAGCGGAGCCTTTTTTCTTCCTGACTGTCTATCTGAATGGGATTGCGGTAAATTTCTTCCGATTCAAGACAAATATCACCCTTTTCAATCAAAGGCTTTATTGCTGATGCAGAAAGGCTCATCTGGTTTACTGCGATTTCGTAAGGAATGACAGGATTGTCAAGCAGTGCAGAAAAAAGCCGGACTCTTGCCTTGTAACTCTTTTTTTCCGCTTCCTTTAATGCACTGCTTAACTGTTCCCGGTTTAAAAGACTTCTTATGATTTTCTTTTCTTTTGGCTTTACCTTCTGTTTGACCGGAAGCACGGTTTTCAGTGCCTGATTCATGGTAGAGCCATACTGTTCTTTTAACCACCACGCAAGAGTGATCAGCCTTGATTCCGCCGATACTCCATCCGTGACAATTCCGCCGATTTCTTTTATCTTATCCGGATCATAACTGGCCTTGGCCGTAATTCCCACCACATATCCCTTACGCATGGTATTCCCCCTGCCAAAAGGAATCAGAACCCTGGTTCCTACTGTAATCTCCTGACGCAAATGATCCGGAATCCGGTAATCGAAGGTTCTGTCTACTTTTTCGTGAGAAATATCAATGATGATCCTGGCATATGTTTCTGACATTCATTTCCTCCAGAGGCGGACTGATTAATGAAACTGGTCTGCTACCTGCCCCAGTTTCATGCTGTTAGAGCCTTTAAACAGCACACAGTCATCCGTCTTTAATTCTTTCTTTAAATAAGCTGTTAACGGTTCCTGTTCCATAAATTCTTTTACTGTGATTTCTGGTGCATTCTCCCTTACTGCCCTGGCGATTTCTCCTGCCAGTTTTCCCAGTGTCACCACGCAGTCAACTGGATGTGCTGCAATATATGTACCGATTTCGTAATGATATTCCGGGGAACGGTCTCCCAGTTCCTTCATATCAGCCAGTACAGCAATCTTTCTTTTTGCTTTGGTAATAGAACCTAAAACCTCAAGCCCCGCTTTCATGGAAACCGGACTGGCGTTATAAGTATCATCAATTACGGTGAATGTGCCAGTATGATAAATCTGCTGGCGGTTTTTATATCCATGAAAGCTCATCAGGGACTTTGCCGCTTCTTCCATGGGAATCCCGTTTTCTGCCGCAACTGCCAACGATACCATGGCATTTAAAATATTATGGCTTCCCATTACAGACAGCCGTACAGAGACTTTCTTCTGGTTATGCACTGCCGTGAACACAGGGAATCCATCTTCCAAATGGATATCAACCGCTCTGTAATCACAATTTTCTCCAGTTCCATAGAACACCGTTCTACAGCCTTCCTTTGCTTTTGTATCTTTTAGCATATCGTCGTCTCCGTTTAAAAAGAGAATTCCGTTATCACAAAGGCCATCCTGGATAGTCAGTTTTTCTTTGTATATATTTTCCCTTGATCCCAGCTGTTCGATATGCGCCACTCCGATATTGGTTATGACAGCCATATGGATTCTGGCAATTCTGGCAATCACGGTGAGTTCTCCCGGTTCACTCATTCCCAGTTCGATCACGCCCACTTCATCTTCCGGTGTGATTTCGCAAAGGGTGATGGGAAGCCCAACCTGACTGTTGCTGTTACCTGGAGTTTTATAAACCTGATAACGGGAAGAAAGGGCACATGCCACCATTTCTCTGGTAGTTGTCTTACCCACGCTTCCTGTAATACCGATGAGGGGAAGAGATAAACGATCTCTGTAAAAACTCCCCACATCCTGAAGCGCCTTTTTCGTATCGTCAACCCGTATCCATAGCTTTTCTGATTCCATAACATCATGCTCACTGGTTAAAACAGCTGCTGCGCCATGTTCAAAAGCCTGATCTATAAAACGATGGGCATCTACTTTTTCCCCGATAATTGGTACAAATAAATCATTTCCCTTCATGGTTCTGGAATCGATACTGATGTGTTCTAAAACTGTATCCTCCCTCCCGCAAAGAAGTGTTCCGCCTGTAGCTGCAAGTATATCCTTACCTGTCATATTTACCATGATTCCTCCGTTCCATGTCCGCTTCCTGCGCACATTCCTGCCATCTTCCGCGGAAAAGCCGAAAGCCACATTTCCGCAACGGCCTCCGGCATTCTTTTTCTTATGGCAATTTTATTTATTCTGTCTGTCAAGAAAATCAGCACTCTGTACAACGCTTAAGATTTCTTCCCTGTCAGAGAAATGATGGCGTTCCCCATTCACTTCCTGATAGTCTTCATGGCCTTTGCCAATCACAGCAATCATATCGCCAGGCATAGCATGTAAAATGCTGTAACGAATGGCTTCTCTTCTGTCAGGGATCTCAATAAAAGTTCCCTCCGTTTTTGAAATACTGCTTCTGATATCTGCAATGATGTCTTCTGTTTTCTCAAAACGGGAGTTATCCGCGGTCAGAATGGTGAAATCTGCAAGACGGCCCGCACTGTCGCCCATGGAATAGCGACGGTCTTTGGAGCGGTTTCCTCCGCAGCCAAAAACACAGACCAGACGTTTCGGATTATAATCTCTCAGCGTCTTTAAAAGGCTTTCCATACTGACTGCGTTATGGGCATAATCTACAATTACGGTACATGTTTCAGAGGAATAAACGATTTCCATTCTTCCATTTACACTTAAATGTTCCAGTCCATGACAGATCTTTTCCTTGGGCAGATTTAAAAAACTCAAAACGCTGACTGCAGCCAGAGCGTTGGCAACATTGAATCTGCCGGGAATGTTGACACGGACAGCCAGTTCATAAATCCCCTTTACGTCAAATTCAAGTCCTACAAAATCAGACTGGGCTACATAGCGGATATTCTCAGCTTTAAAGCTGGTTCCTTCCTGATCAAGGGAAAAGGAATAAAGCTTACAGGACGCATCCTTAACAGCTTCTTTAAAATGTTGGTCATCCCCATTCATAATACCCACTTTGGAACGCTGAAAAATCAATGACTTGTAATATAAATATTCATCAAAATCCTCGTGTTCATCCGGTCCGATGTGATCGGGGGAAATGTTGGTAAATAAGCCGTAGTCAAATGTCAGGCCATCCACACGGTGCATCTTAAACGCCTGAGAGGACACTTCCATAACCATATACTCACAGCCTTCTTCTGCCATTTGATAAAACGCCTGATGAAGCTGGTAAGATTCCGGTGTTGTATTAGCCGTGGGAGTCACCTTCTCTCCAATGACAATCCCTGTGGTTCCAATCATACCCACTTTCTTTCCGCACGCCTCTAAAATGGCCTTTATCATATGGGTGGTGGTCGTTTTTCCCTTTGTGCCGGTTACCCCAATGGTTACCATACGTCTGGCTGGATAATCAAATCTGGCGGCAGACAAAACAGCCAGTGCTTCTCTGGCACTATGTACGAATATGGCAGTCACTCCTTCCGGCACGCTCACCCTGCGTTCCAGAACAAGAACAGTCACTCCTTTTTCCACCACTTCCGCTATAAAATCATGGGAATCGACTCTGGTGCCTACGGTGCAGACAAATACTGCACCGCTTCTGGCCTTTCTGGAGTCATATACCACATCTTCCACTTCCACATCAGGATTCCCCTGCAATAATTCATAATCCAGATCCTTAAGCCACTGACTAAACTTCATAAAAACCTCCAAATCAGAATAATCCTGTGATTACTCCCTCATTATTTACATCAATACTATCAGCTGCCGGTTTCTTCGGCAGACCAGGCATCGTCATAATGGCGCCTGTTAAAACAACAACAAATCCAGCACCGGCGCTGACGTAAGCATCCCGTACATTGATCTCAAACCCCTGGGGCCGGCCCAGCTTTGTCTGATCATCAGATAAAGAGTACTGTGTTTTAGCCATGCACACCGGCAGGCTGCCAAATCCCATCTCTTCAAACTTTCGAATGGATTTTAAAGCGGATGGCGCATAAGTTACTCCGTCTGCCCCATAAATTTCTCTGGCAACTGTGCTGATCTTATCCTCAAGACTCATATCATCAGGATAAATGGGTGCAAAATGACTCTGTTTGTTCTCCAGTGTTTCAAGCACCTTTTCTGCCAGTTTGATTCCGCCTTCCCCGCCTTTTTCCCAAACCTGGGACAAAGCAAATTCGCAGCCTTTTTCCTCACAGAAATTCTTAATAAACTGGTACTCGTTTTCTGTATCTGTCACAAAGGAATTCAGGGTTACGACAACGGGAACGCCGTACTTTTGCATATTTTCAATGTGCTTTTCAAGGTTTACGATACCTTTTTTCAAAGCATCCAGATTCTCATCTTTCAGCTGGTCTTTTGGTACGCCGCCGTTGTATTTTAACGCTCTTACAGTTGCTACCAGAACAATGGCATCCGGTTTTAAGGAAGCTTTCCTGCATTTAATATCCAGGAACTTTTCTGCACCTAAATCCGCACCAAAACCAGCCTCAGTTACAACTACATCTGCTAATTTTAAAGCTGTCTTAGTCGCACGCACGCTGTTGCAGCCGTGGGCGATATTGGCAAATGGACCGCCGTGAACGATTGCACCGGTATGTTCCAGAGTCTGAATCAGATTTGGTTTCAGCGCATCCTTAAGCAGGGCCGCCATGGCACCTACTGCATTTAACTGGGCTGCAGTCACCGGCTCTCCGGAATAATTATATGCAACAATAATTCGTCCCAACCGTTCTTTTAAATCATTCATATCATCTGCGAGGCAGAGAATTGCCATAATTTCAGAAGCCACCGTAATAACGAAATGATCCTCTCTTACAAATCCTTCCGCTTTTGAGCCAAGCCCTACCACAATATTTCTTAATGCACGGTCATTCATATCCAGACATCTCTTCCAAAGAATCTGCCTTGTATCAATTCCAAGAGCATTGCCCTGGTGAATGTGGTTGTCAAGAAGGGCAGAAAGCAAATTATTTGCAGAGGTAATAGCATGAAAATCTCCGGTAAAATGAAGATTTAAATCTTCCATGGGAACAACCTGAGCATATCCGCCGCCAGCAGCTCCTCCTTTAATTCCAAAGCAGGGTCCTAAGGATGGCTCTCTTAAGGCGATCATCGCCTTTTTACCGATCTTACCAAATGCCTGTCCAAGCCCAACTGTAGTAGTAGTTTTTCCCTCTCCGGCCGGTGTGGGATTGATTGCTGTAACAAGTACCAGTTTACCATCCGGACGGTCCTTTACCTGCTCCCATAATTCATCGGAAAGTTTTGCTTTGTATTTACCGTAAAGTTCTAAATCGTCCTCTGCAATCCCATAGGATGCTGCCACTTCCTTAATTGGTATCATCGTTGCTTCCTGTGCGATCTCAATATCTGTTTTCATACGTATCATCCTCCTTATATGTAAGCAATGGTTTTTACTCTTCCGTTTTGCTAAAACGCCTCTTCAAATTCTTCCATGCTCATAAGCACCTTACGGGGCTTGGTCCCTTCTTCTTCACCTACCACGCCGGCTTCCGCAAGCTGATCCATAATTCTTGCAGCCCTGTTAAATCCGATTTTATACATCCTCTGCAGCATGCCGATGGAAGCTTTGTCTTTCTCTATGATGAATCTGCCTGCCTGGATAAAATATTCATCCCGGTCACTTCCGCCGCCTTTTGAATCTGCAGCTGTTGGCCCAGAGGCAATCATGTTTTCTACTTCCGGATTGTAATCCGGTGTCATTCCCTGTTCCGTTAAAAAGTCCACAACCTTGGAAACTTCCGAATCGGAAACAAATGCACCCTGCACACGCATGGGTTTTGGATAACCGGCAGGATAAAACAGCATATCACCCTTTCCAAGAAGCTTCTCCGCACCATTCATGTCAATGATGGTTCTGGAATCTACACCGGAAGAAACGGCAAACGCCACTCTTGACGGCACGTTCGCTTTAATCAGACCGGTAATAACGTTGACAGACGGACGCTGTGTGGCAATTACCAGATGGATTCCTGCTGCTCTGGCAAGCTGGGCAAGACGGCAGATGGAATCTTCTACTTCCCCTGGGGCTACCATCATTAAATCAGCAAGCTCGTCGATAATGATTACAATCTGAGGCATCTTCTGAGGTTTGTTCTCATCCTCAATGTCCTTTAAGCTTTCCACTTTCGCGTTGTAGCCTTTAATTTCCCTGACATTATACTGGGCAAATTTATTATAACGGTCTGTCATCTCCGCAACCGCCCAGTTTAAGGCTCCCGATGCCTTCTTCGGATCAGTCACAACCGGAAGGAGCAGGTGGGGAATTCCGTTATAAACACTTAATTCCACTACTTTGGGGTCCACCATGATCAGCTTCACATCGTCAGGATCCGCTTTAAAAATAATGCTCATAATCAGGGTATTAATACAGACAGACTTACCGGAGCCTGTTGCTCCTGCAATCAGTAAGTGAGGCATCTTTGCAATATCAGTTACGACAACCTGTCCGCCGATATCTTTGCCCACTGCAAAGGCAATATTGGAGGAATGCTTCTGAAAGCCGTCCGCTTCCAGAATATCTCTTAAATACACCATATTATTTTCTTTATTGGGTACTTCAATTCCGACTGCAGATTTTCCCGGGATGGGCGCTTCTATTCGTATATCTGCCGCTGCTAGACTTAGCTTAATATCATCAGCAAGACTTACGATTTTGCTTACCTTTACCCCCTGCTCCGGGTGGAGTTCGTATCTGGTTACGGAAGGGCCGCAGCTGATATTGGTCACTGTCACTCCAACACCGAAATTCTGCAATGTTTTCTGTAGCTTAATGGCTGTTTCTTTGTATTCCCGGTCAGAAAAAACCGCTGCTTTGCCTTTTTTAAGCAGCGAAAGAGGTGGAAACTTATATTCCAGTTTCACAATTTCCTTTTTTTGAATGATCTGTTTATTTACACTGAAATCATCGTCTTTTTGTGATTCTTCCCGTTTCTTCTCCAGTTTTTTCTGAAGAGCCTCTGTGTCGGTCTCAATGATCTTGCCGGTAGCAGTTATCACCTGTTTTGGCTCCTCCGGTATGGAGAATGTCTCTCTGATTGCTGGCTCCACCGTCTCTGGCTCTTCTGGATAGAAATCATCCTCCACAAGTTCCATTTCCTTAAGAGTTCTCACATCCTTCTTCATATAGAAAGAAGCCTCATCAGAACTTCGTTTGTACGGAGCCACAATATCATCTGGTTCAAAGGGAACAGAATCATCGTCTTCCTCATTTGGTTCCGGTGAAATGCTTCCTCTGAATACGTCAGCCAGGTTTGGCTCTTCTGTTTCAACGGCTGTCATTGCTGTCAGCTTATTGGTCTGTGAATCAATCTCATCGGCAATATCACCGATACCTGTATTTTCCTCTTCTTCATAGAGATCCCTCTCAAAATCTGGTTTATCCGGAATTTTCTCTTCCTGAACAGAAGAAAGCCTGGTGGCATCTAAATTGACTCCACGCAGTTTTTGTTCTTCTCTCAGCTGCTTTCTAAGTTCCTGGCGCTGTGCATGAATCTCCATATGCATGTCCACGTTCTCTTTCGCATGGTGATACGCCTTTCCGCTTCCTGTCTTTACAATATTCACAAAGGATTTTTCTGTAATGCAGACCAGTGAAATGATTATTAGAACCAGAGTAACCAGATAAGCTCCCACCACTCCGATTATGGAAACAAGCCCCTCTGCAAGTAAACCTCCGATCAGGCCTCCTCCTTTTCCGCTGACAGAAGCTTCCAGATAAATATTCAAAAGTCCCGTTTTCTCTCCTGTATTCACACCAAAAAGCAGTTGCAAAAATCCACACAAAGAAACCAGTGCCAAAACACATGAGACCAGTTTAAATACTGCTCTTGGGTTTCCCTGGTTTGAAATATAAAATGCGATTCCTGCAAACGTCAGTACCGGTGCAATGTATCCAATTCCGCCAAATATACCAAGCTGCACGCTGCGGAAAAAATCACCTACCATTCCGCACAAGTGAAAATTGCTTAAAAACAAAATGGCCGCAGCGGCAAATGACATAATGATTACGACTTCTGAGTGGATAAATTCCGGTTCCGGCAAAACCACATTCTTCCTTGTTCTGGTGTTTCCCGCTCTCCCGTTTTTTGTTTTTGTCCCTTTTTTAGCTGTTGTCTTCTTCTTTGTTGTCTCAGGCACAATACTTCCCCCTTCTATCCATTGGTATCAGTATACAAAAAAAACGGGAGAATTGCAACGGCTAAGAGGAAGCAGTTTCCATCAGTTCATATAATTTTTTTAACGCATCTTTAATTCCGCCTACTTCATCAATGAGACCTTCCTTCACTGTTTCCTCTCCCACCAAAACCGTCCCTAAGTCCCTGGTAAGCATTTCCGTGTTTAGCATAAGCCTTTTTAACTGGTCATAAGCAATTTTCGCGTGATTGGAGACAAAGCTTAAAATCCGGTCCTGTATCATTTCAAAATACTCATAGGTCTGAGAAGCTCCGATTACCATACCAGTCATTCTCACCGGGTGAATCATCATAGTTCCGGTGGGAACGATAAAGGAATAATTGGTGCTTACTGCCAGAGGAACTCCGATGGAATGGCTGCCTCCAAGAACCAGCGAGACTGTGGGAATACTTAAGGAGGCAATCATCTCCGCAATGGCTAGTCCTGCATCTACATCGCCTCCTGAAGTATTTAAAAGAACTAATAATCCTTCCACTGAGTCATCATCTTCTATTTCTGCAAGCTTTGGGAGGATATGATCGTATTTGGTGGCTTTGCTGTTGCTGGAGAGATTCTCATGTCCTTCAATCTCTCCAATAATGGTCAGCAGATGAATTTTTCGTTTCCCCTCATTATCATCAAGGGTCATCTGACCATATTCTTCCAGCTTCTGATCTTCTTTTTGTTCAATATCCTTTTCCGTTTTTTTCTCTTCCAGATTTTCTTTTCTGGTTCCTTCTGCATTTTTTACTTCTGCACTTGCTGCTTCATTCTCTTCCTGATGGTTGTTTCTATCTTCAGATTCTTTCACGTAAGAAAACCTCCTGTTTGCTGATAATATTGAATCGCTTTCCTATGATGTGAAAAAAACAGTAAAAATATGCCTTATTTTATAAATCAAACGTACAACTGTGATTTTTCTGTTTTACCCTGTCAATAACAATATTTTTATTGTGATTGCAACAAGGTATTGACTTTGATGCTTTTACATGATAAACTACGAAACAATAAAAAACCACATTCCATTGCCAACGAAGGCAGCGCCGGAGAGATCCCTATGCGCTGCTTTTGTCTAAACGAATCCCTGTGGTTAAATCTGAAAAAAGGAGAACTTATCCCATGAACAAATTTTTCATTGCACAGACGTTTGGTAAATCCTCTAACTACACGGATATTCCGAACAACTTATTCAAAGAACACAACGTAAAAAAGGGGCTCCGCAATGAAGACGGTACCGGAGTCCGAGTAGGACTTACCCGCGTATCCGACGTAGTTGGCTATGAAATAGAGGATGGAAAAAAGGTAAATGTTCCAGGAAAGCTTTATTATCGCGGTATTGAAATCAGCGATCTGGTAAACGGAAAAAACAATTCCCGTTTTGGCTTTGAGGAAACATCATTTTTACTCCTTTTTGGATATCTTCCATCTAAAAAGGAATTGCGGGAGTTTACCACCCTGCTTGGTGAGCACTACAGCCTTCCTGACGAGTTTCTCGAGAAAAACATGCTGCGTACTCCTTCCCGCAATTTAATGAACAGCCTTCAAAAAAGCATTCTTGCTCTTTACGATTATGACGAGGACCCGGATAACACTGACCCCTATCAGACTCTGTTAAAGGGAATTAATATACTGGCAAAACTTCCGTCTCTTGCTGTCTATGCTTATCAGAGCAAGATACATCACTACGACCGGGAAAGTCTTGTGATCCATTATCCGAAGCCGGAATATTCCATGGCTGAGAACATTCTTTATATGTTAAGGAAAGACGGATCCTTTACCCAGCAGGAGGCCGATCTTCTGGATATTATGCTGATGATTCATGCGGATCACGGCGGCGGAAACAACTCCACATTTACAAATGTTGTTATTTCCTCTACCGGTACTGATATTTACTCCTCCAGTTCCGCTTCCATCGGCTCCTTAAAGGGTCCCAAGCATGGCGGCGCCAACATCCGCTGCAGCGAGATGATTACTGCAATCGAAAAAGAAATTGGAATAAAAGCAACGGAAGCACAGATGAAATCAGTCATCCAAAGAATACTGGCAAAGGATTTTTATGATAATTCCGGTCTGGTATATGGTCTTGGCCATGCGGTTTATACCGTGTCAGATCCCCGTGCGGATTTATTAAAAATCTGCTGCGAGAATCTTGCAAAACAGAAAAACAGAGAAGACGAATATGAATTCCTGACAAAATTTGAAAAGGTTGCCAAATCTTGTCTTGCTGGAAACGGCAAGTCTTTGTCAAACAATGTGGACTTCTATAGCGGCTTCGCTTATAATATGTTACAGATACCCGAAGACATGTACACCCCATTATTTGTGTGCTCACGTATGGCCGGCTGGCTGGCACATAACATTGAGAATAAGATGTACGACGGAAGAATCATGCGTCCGGCTACAAAATACGTGGGGGAAACCATTCCCTATAAAAAGAGAGAGGAACGATAACTTATGGTAAAGTTGTATGACGGAGGAGCATATCTTGTAAACGGTACTCAGCTGATTCCTGAAGAGGAGCTGTCCAAAGTAAACGCCCAGAGAAGTACTCCCATTACAAGAGAAGAGGCGAAAAAGGGTACCATTGCATACTCCATATTAGAAAAACATAATACATCTGGAAACATGGAGCATTTAAAACTGCGTTTTGACTCCATGGCATCCCATGACATAACATTTGTAGGAATTATTCAGACAGCCCGTGCATCAGGCCTTACAGAATTTCCTATCCCATACGTAATGACCAACTGCCACAACTCCCTGTGTGCCGTTGGCGGAACTATTAATGAAGATGACCATGTATTTGGTCTGTCTGCAGCAAAGAAGTACGGAGGAATCTTCGTTCCTCCCCACATCGCGGTCATTCATCAGTACATGAGGGAAATGATGGCTGGATGCGGACGCATGATCCTGGGTTCTGACAGTCATACCCGTTACGGTGCCCTGGGTACCATGGCAATCGGGGAAGGCGGCGGAGAACTGGTAAAACAGCTGTTAAAAGATACCTATGATGTGGCCTATCCTGGAGTCGTTGCCATTTATTTAACCGGTGCTCCTGCTTCCCACGTAGGTCCTCATGATGTGGCGTTAGCCATTATTGGTGCTGTATTTAAAAATGGCTATGTAAAAAATAAAATTATGGAATTTGTAGGTCCCGGAGTCTCATCCATGGATACCGATTACAGAAACGGTGTGGATGTCATGACTACGGAAACAACCTGCCTTTCTTCTGTCTGGATTACAGATGAGGATACAAGGGAGTATTTAAAACTTCATGGCAGAGAATCTGACTATGCGGAATTAAACCCAGAAGAAGTAGCTTATTATGATGGCGTTGTTCATGTGGATTTAAGTACCATTAAGCCTATGATTGCTCTTCCCTTCCATCCAAGCAACACCTATGAGATTGATGAACTGAATGATAATCTGAGTGATATTTTAAGAACTGTGGAAAAAGAAGCGGCACACATTCTCGGAACAGCGAAAGCAAGCCTTTCCCTTACGGATAAAATCATAGATGGAAAGCTGATGGTTCAGCAGGGTGTCATTGCCGGCTGTGCCGGAGGTAATTATTCCAACGTAATGATTGCAGCACATATGCTGTCAGGAAAGGATTGTGGCAACGATATCTTTAACCTTTCCGTATACCCGTCTTCCCAGCCGGTTTATATGGATCTGGTTAAAAAAGGTGCCATTTCCCAGCTGATGGCTGCCGGTGCCACGGTACGTACCGCTTTCTGCGGTCCCTGCTTCGGTGCGGGAGATACGCCCTCAAACAATGCATTAAGCATTCGCCATACAACCAGAAACTTCCCCAACCGGGAAGGTTCCAAGCCTGGTAACGGCCAGATATCCTGTGTGGCATTAATGGATGCACGCTCAATAGCAGCCACTGCTGCAAACGGCGGTTATCTTACTTCAGCCGAAAACTTTGCAGATGACTATATCGTTCCAGCTTATGAATTTGACTCTTCTTCCTATGACAGACGTGTTTATCAGGGATACGAACAGGCAAAGGAAGACGAATCCTTAATTTTAGGACCGAATATCAAAGACTGGCCTTCCATGAGCGCTCTCACTGACAATATTTTATTACGGGTATGTTCTAAGATCATGGACCCTGTTACAACCACCGATGAGTTGATTCCTTCCGGTGAGACATCCTCCTATCGTTCCAATCCTCTGGGACTTGCGGAATTTACTCTGTCCCGCCGTGATCCGGAATACGTAGGACGTTCCAAGGAAGTAAATGAGCTTGAAAAGGTTAGAAAATCCGGTGCCTGCCCTCTTAAGGCAGATCACCAACTGGAAAGCGCATTGCATGCTCTGAAGGAATATTTAAAGCAGCCGGACTTAAAAGCCAGTGAAACAGAAATCGGCAGTATGATTTACGCGGTGAAGCCAGGAGACGGTTCTGCCAGAGAACAGGCTGCCAGCTGCCAGAGAGTTCTTGGCGGTCTTGCCAATATTGCTAACGAGTATGCTACCAAGCGTTACCGTTCCAATGTAATGAACTGGGGTATGCTGCCATTTTTACTGGATGAAGATCCTTCCTTTGATATCGGTGACTTTATTTATGTGCCAGATATCCGTACTGCTCTTGACGGTGCTATGGATCGCATACCCGCTTTTGTGGTAAAGAATGAAGAAGGAAATCCAATCCATGAAATCCAGCTTCATATTGCAGATATGACACCAGAAGAACGGGAAATCGTAAAAGCCGGTTGTCTCATTAATTACAACAGAAACAGAAGCAGCCAGTTATAATTGACAGGGCCGATGTTTGCAGGATTGGGTTTTCCTGCAAGCAGCGGCCTTGCATTATTATGGCTATTGACAGTACGTGGTTATTGTGTTATATTTTATCTACCAACCGTTAGTTTAGTTATTTAGAAGGGAATGTAAACCATGGGTCAGGGAGCAGACACAAAAGAACGGATTATGCAGGCGGCATTAGAGGAATTTTCTCTTCATGGCTTTGAAGGCGCCCGTATGGAAAAAATCGCATCCAAAGTAGGTATCAATAAAGCTTCTCTCTATTTTTATTTTAAAAGTAAGGAACAGCTGTTTCGGGAACTTTTTGATATCATTGTAAAAAAACATTATGCTTATTTAACAAGCCTTTTTCGCAAATATCAGGAATTGCCTTCCAGGCAGCTTCTGTCCTCTCTTTACAAAGACTATCTGGAATACCATTGGGGTAATACAGAGATGGATTTCTGGAACATGGTATACTACTATCCTCCAGAACAGATGAAAGAGGAAATTATGCATTTTACTCAGGACAGTTATGATGTTTTTACTGCTGAGTTGACTTCAGTTATGGAAAAAGGCATTAAAAACGGAGAACTAAAGCCTCTGAATCCGGCTGATATGGCAGCCACTTTTTACTATCTGGTCACCTGTATCACATTGTCGACCGGTTTAATGAATTTAGAACAGGGACTTTCCCAAATGGATTTATGCTTTGATGTTTTTTGGAATGGAATAAAAGGGTGAATAACCCCTTTATTTTTATCATATAACCTACCAACCATTTGGTATATTAAAAAAGGAGATAATTCTATGGAATGCAGATTTTTAGGAAGATCAGGTATTAAGGTAAGCCCCATGGGAATTGGCAGCTGGGCAATCGGAGGTCAGTTTTACATGGATGAAAAAATTGACGGTTATGGACAGACAGACGACGAAACATCCATAAAGGCCATTCAGACTGCCCTGGATCTTGGTATCAATTTTATAGATACATCGGATGCATATGGGATTGGGCACAGTGAAACAGTAATTGGAAAGGCATTAGAAGAAAGAAGAAATCAGGTGGTTCTTGCCACAAAGTTCGGTTATATGGGAAATGAAGCCACCCGAACGCTGAACGGTTATAATGTGGCTCCCGGATATATAGAAAGAGCCTGTGAAGCCTCCATGAGGCGTTTAAAAACAGATATCATTGATTTGTATCAGCTTCATGTCTGGGAAATCGGATTGTCAGAGATGGACTGTGTCGCAGAGACCTTGGAGCGTATGGTAGAAAAAGGAAAAATCAGAACGTACGGCTGGAGTACTGATTTAGTAAATGGAGCGAGGCTTTTTTCAGAAAACTTAAATTGTTCTGCCATTCAGCATCAGTTAAATATCCTTCAGGATGCCCCTGAAATGCTTCGCCTTTGCGAAGAAAGAAATCTTGCAAGTATCAACCGCAGCCCTCTTGCCATGGGATTTTTAAGCGGAAAATTTAATCATGACTCTGTCATCACCTCTGACGATGTAAGAGGTGCAGGCCATTCCTGGACCGAAGATATCTTTAAAAACGGAAGGCCTGCACCAGAAGTTTTAGAGAAACTAAATGCTGTACGTGAAATTCTTACCAGCAACGGAAGAACCCTGGTACAGGGGTCTCTCGCATGGATCTGGGCAAAAAGTAACGCGACCATTCCAATCCCTGGTTTTAAAACACCAAAACAGATAAAGGAAAATGCCAAAGCGATGGAATTTGGCGCGCTCACCCGGGAACAAATGATAGAAATTGACCAGCTTTTAAATTAATTTCCTGCTTTAACAATATCCTCTGTCTGGGCATCGGTAAGCTGTACATGATAAAAAAGATCATAAAAACCTTTTATCTCAGCTTTTATATCTTCCTGATACTGCTCCGGATATACCAGATTGCCCAGCCAGAGAATACCGATCATTCGGTTGACGGATGGAGGATTACTCATGAAGCTGTAAGGTGCTGACGGAATGAGATAAACATGACCTTCCTTCACAGCATTTAATTCTGACCAGACGGAGTCCGTTGTGATCGTCTGATAGAGAGCGTTTGAATCTGCCAGAATGATATCCGGCTGCCAGAGGAGAAGCTGTTCCATGGACACTTCACTTCCGCCTCCGCTTGACGCTTTCTCTACCTTGGCTGCATTCTCAGCTCCGATCTGTTCTATTACACGGGCATGTATGGATCCTTCAGCATTGGTGTGAATTCCATTATCTCCGCTTGCAAAATAAACGGATTTCTTTTGATCTGATCCCAAGGAGGCCTTGGCTTCTTCCGATTTTTTCAATGTATTGTTACAGTAATCCGCCAGTTTTGCAGCCTGAGCCGTCTCACCTGTGATTTCTCCCAGCATTTGATAGGCTGAGCTCATGGAATTTAAGTCTGCCTCGATAAATACCACGGGTATTCCAAGCTGTTGGGACAATGCATCCATATCTTCCTTTACAGTCTTTTTTGCCTCTCCGATGTCAATGATTACATCTGGTTTTGCGGCTATTAAAGCTTCCATATTCAAATTGGCATTCTTCCCATAAAATTGTCCGAACTTGGGAAGCCCCCAGTACTTTTCATCAATATACTTCCTGGCACCCTCTGAAAAATCGGATGCCAGACCTGCCAGCTTATCAGGAGCAACTGTATAAAGGACAATCTGAGCCAGCGGACCAGATGGCGCAATTTTCTGAATTTCTTCCGGCAGTGTTACCTCCCTTCCTGCCGAATCGGTAAATACCCGTGTTTTTTCTCCGGTGCTCTCTGATGTTGGTACGGTGGCAGTCATTTCAGTCTGCGCAGCTGTCGTTTCCTTAATTTCTGTCTTTTGACAACCATAAATCAGGAACGCGGTACAAAGTGCCGCTGTCAGAACCAAACCCCTTCTATACTTTCTCATAAATCCTCCATTCTGCCTTTCAGGCAATGTTTATTTTTCAGTAATACGAACCGGAGTACCGGCGCGGACTACTGCTTTCCGCTCTTTGTTTTTTACCAGTTCTTCCAGCTTTTCTCTGTCCCGTATCAAAGTTCCGGCAAGCTCACTGACACCAAAATCAAAAAGCACGGGTGCCAGGGGAATGCTTGGCCCTACTAAAATTATCTTGGAATTCCGGGCTAAGTAAAGTAATCTTGGCAATGTTTTATTTACCAGTGTAAAACCGGTAATAAATACGTATTCCATGTCCTCAAGCAGAAACTCACATGCAGTATCGGGATAATCATTCTCTAACGGATCCCTCTCCAGGACAATGCAGGTGCCCGCTTCCTTTAAATATTCCTCGGCGTAGCGGAAATGTCCGATCGTTGCAACCTTTTTACCCCTGAAATCTGTTTTATGTGCCAAAAAAGTATCTTCACCGGACAGCATGGTAATCCTACCTGTATTTTCAAGATGTTTCAATGACTCCTGCTGATTGTAATAAGCATTGATAGCTGCTGCACCAATACTGGCCTCTGTGAAATTCCAGGATTTTATTAAGCCCGCCGCTTCTTTCCAGGACATCTCTCTCACATCTTTCCCCATGGTCTTAATGGTACGCAAAGGGTTTGTGGCCGCTGCTCCCATCCCCCCTCCTGCTGTTACCAGCGTGCAGTAAGTTCCCGTGAGATAATCGTTCACCTTTACATCGTCCGGAATCGGCTCTATGAGACAGTCGTACAATTCCCACATATCTGGTTCTCCTTTCCAGGCATACATATCTTTCTGCCACTGCCTTCATCCTTATAAATATCAATCGGTACCTGATAAAGACTCTCAAGAAGGTCTTTTGTCAATACTGCAGAAGGTTCTCCCAACACTTTTACACTTCCCTCCATCATGACCATGGCCTGATGGGCAAAATAAAAGGCGTGCTCCGGATTATGAGTGGACATTACCACCAGATAACCTTTTTCAGATAAATTCTTTAACTTACTCATAACTCTGATCTGATTCCCGTAATCCAGGCTGGCACAGGGCTCGTCCAGCAAAAGAATTCTGGCTTCCTGAGTAATTGCCCTTGCTATCAGCACAAGCTGCTGCTCACCGCCGCTTAGCTGACTGTAAATCCGGTCCTTTAACCCTTCAATCCCTATCATTTTCAGTGCCTCTAAGGCTTTTTCTCTCTCCCTTTTTCCAGGAGAGCCGAACAGGGACAACGAGGCTGCGGTTCCCATCATGACCATATCAATCACTGGATAGGCAAACACCGAATTATGATTCTGCGGAATATATGCAATCTTCTTAGCAAGTTCCCGTTCCGAATAATCGTTCTGCCTTATATCATCTATGAGAACTGTCCCTTTAAAACCCTTTAAAAGACCCAGGATACAGCGAAATAAGGTACTCTTACCTGCTCCGTTTTTTCCAAGAACACAGATTAACTGTCCCCCTTTTAGTGTAAAAGAGGTTCTTTTTAAAACCGGATGCTTTTGATAGGAAAATTCCAGATCCTTAATCATCAGTTCCATAATGTCCTCCCTTTAAAGCCTGTTCCCTTCCTTTAAAATCAGATACAGGAAAAATGGTGCGCCTACAAACGCGGTCAGAATCCCAATGGGTATCTCACTGGTTGTAATCAGTCTTGCAACGTTATCTACAATCAGAAGAAAGCTTCCTCCGATTAAAAGTGAAGCTGGTAAAAGTCTCCTGTAATCGCTGCCAACCAGCATACGGGCCAGATGAGGGACTACCAGTCCCACCCAGCCGATTAAACCACTTACGGATACGGATGCAGAAGTGATGAGGGTGGCTCCAAGAACAACTGCCAGCCTGAGCCTCCCCGTATGAATGCCCATACTTCTTGCCTCTTCATCCCCCAGGCTTAATATATTGATTCTCCATCTGAGAAGATAGATAGGAATAATGCCAGATATAATCCATGGAGCCGCGAAGAATACATCCTTTTGGCGAATGGAAGAAAGGCTTCCCATAAGCCAGTAAGTAATCACTGGAAGTGTATTGGTGGGATCCGCTACAAGCTTGATGAAGGAGACCGCCGCATTGGCAAGAGAACTAACCATAATACCAGAAAGCACCAGTCCCAACACCTGATTATAAGGAACACGGCTGCTTACAATACACACAATCCCCACAGCAGATAAACCAAAGATAAATGCGCATAAGGAAACGCCTCCATATCCCAGAGAAAAAAACAATCCGAAAGCCGCGCCAAATCCAGCGCCTGATGATGCTCCCAGGACATCAGGCGAAACCATGGGATTCTTAAAAATGCCCTGATAAGCTGCTCCGGCAAAGGAAAGTCCTGCACCAATCAGTGCCGCCATCAATACTCTTGGGAGCCGGACATTAAAAATAACGGTTTCAACCTGTGACGGCCAGGTTACTTCAATGGGAAAAACCCGTGACAGCAGGACCTTCACCAGCGTCGCCGGGTAAACAGGATAACGTCCCAGAAGGAACGAACCAAAAAAACAAACCACAAATACCCCACCGATCATAAAAAGCCGATTGTTATAACGTTTCTCCCTGTCTCCCACTTTTAAATCCCTTCACTTAGATATTTTAATAGTTTCTCCCTGACTGCCTCCTCATCCTTACGGTGATAGGTCAACAGATGATTGTGGAGACTCATTTCAACAGATTCTTCCAGCTCATCACGCAGATGGGAAGCAGAAGAGTTTCCTCCATTGCGGGCCATCATCATTGCAAAATTATTCCGGCTCTTAATGACCCCAATACAGGGCTTTGGACCATTTATGCAGGCGTAAACCGCTTCCATAAACTCAGGAATCAAAAGTTCCACTCCACCAATCTCATCCATTAGAATCAGTTTATGATCTCCATGACTGGTAAGAAGTTTTCTGCCTTCCTTTTGAAATACTTCCGGATATGACACCATTCCTTCTATGGTACGTCTAAGGAAGATATTGGTAAGTCCTTCCTCATAGCAGACTTTAGGCTCCCACTCCTCTTTTGCAGATGCCAGCCGGAAACCAACGGTATCCCCACTTTTATTAACCAGCCGTTGGGAAAAAAATCCGCCTGTCACAGCCCGATATGGCTTCAGACACTGAAAAAGAATTGTGGTCTTGCCCTCTCCCGAATCTCCTGTTAAAAAAAGACTTTTTCCCTGTTTCATCACAAGTCCTCCTTAAAGTATTTTAGAAACAGTTCTTCTGCTTTTTCTTTTAACTCTTTTTCCAGAGCCATATAGTTTTCCATCAAAGCCAATGCCTTAGGCGTAAGCTGGGAAAATCCGCCCTCCGGTCCACCTGACTGTGTAATCAAAAGCGGATATCCCAGCTGGTTTTCTGCATTTTTTAACAGTTTAAACCCCTTGCTGTAAGACATATTCATCTGGCGGCATGCAGTCTGCATTGATCCTGCATGTTCAATCAGTCTGAGAAACTGCGCCATTTCGGGGCCAAAAAATGCTTCATCTAATTCCAAAGACAGACTGACAGCAGGATGGACTACCGCTTGTCCCACAGTCGGATATCTGACAGCATCATGATCGGTTTCAACCGCTTCAATGATTCCTTTATCGTCCACCGGGATTTCCTGCATCAACTCATCTACTTTTTCCTGTCTCAAAGCCCCTCCCAGTCCTCTTTCCCCCCGATATGAGAGAAGGGCCGGAATCAGATCTTTATGAATCAAAATGGGATGCCCCCTTCTTCCATCATATACCGGGCAGGAGGCTTTCCCATTGCATTTTATAATCGTTTTAATTGTTTCAGGAAGAAGCAATGGAAATTTGGGTGGAAGAATTAAAATTCTGTCACACAGATCCTCAATGTAGCGAAGACCCATACCAACGCTGTCAAACATCTGGGAGTTTTCATACTCCTCATTTCTTAAGCATATCACCCGTAATTTGGAAATGTGCTTTTCTACTTCCTTTGCATCCTGACCGGTAATCACCACAATAGGATCAACACCGCACTGCTTTAATGTCACTATGATCTTTCTGATCACTGTAGTATGACCAATTGGCAGCAACGGACGAAATCCATTGGCAGAATGATGATTGCCTGCTGCGGTAATAACAGCACCTGTCTTCAAATCAATTCCTCCTACCGTTATATTTTAAAAAACATTACGCTATCCTGATTATAATTGATTGGAAAATATTTGTAAACCCGAAAAGGGCGCAAAAAATCCCGGAACGAACATAAATTCGTTCCGGGATTCTATTAATCACCCACCATATTACGTATCTTCACAGGAGTACGGTAATTCCATGTGGAAATCTTTATTCCGCTTCTCCTGCTGGCAGCATGAACGATCTGTCCGTTACCGATATACATGGCAACATGATTGATCGTTCCCCCGCTGCTGGCATAAAAGAGCAGATCGCCAGGCTTCATCTCTCCTGATTTAACCGCTTTTCCCATACCTGCCTGGGATCCGGAATAATGAGGAAGACCTACACCGAATTTTGAGTAGATGGACATGGTAAATCCAGAGCAGTCCGCTCCTTTGGTCAGGCTTGTTCCTCCCCATACATAGGGATTGCCTAAAAACTGAAGGGCATAATTAACGATCTGGGTTCGTAAGGATGACTGGGCATTGGCTTTCTCTTCCAGAGGCGAAAATTTAATTGCTTCCGGCAGCGCATATCGTACATCAACG
The DNA here is from genome assembly GCA_963523055.1 of uncultured Paenibacillaceae bacterium. Lineage (GTDB taxonomy): Bacteria > Bacillota > Clostridia > Lachnospirales > Lachnospiraceae > Lacrimispora. Next base: position 121,403 of record CAURBV010000016.1, read on the forward strand.
TAATCGGTAGATACAAAAGCACTGCTGTTTTCTTCCAACTCAATTTCGATCCAGCCATCGATCTGCTTTAATACAGGATATTTCTCGTTGTTGGAAATCTGTGTCCAGATCTTGGCATCGGTAGACGGTTCTGTTCTGGCGTTGAGCATGTCAGTATTCACCACTGCCATCAGTTCAGCCACCTGCATGGCCTCATCCTTTGCTGCCTGACCGGTGAGAATAAAATCTGACTTCACATAACCAGTTACTTTTCCAGACTGGATCTTATACCAGCCATCACTGGTTGTCTCCAGAATATTGCCGGCTGCCTTACTTGGCATTTTTGCAATAATCTTTCCGTTCTCACTGGGTTCTTCCCTGACGTTTAAGTAATTATCCACATCGGAAATACCGATATTTTTATAAAAGTTAAAGACCATAGCCTTTAAATCCAGCTTCCTGGCTTCATTCATAGAGTATTCCAGTTTTACATAGTCGGAAGACAGATATCCAGTGGGAATCTGCACCCAGCCATCGGTCTGGCCCACTACTTCATACCGTTCATCAGTCAGTGCCTGTCCTACGACATCTGAGTCCTTAGACGGATCTTTTCTGATATTTAAATTATCAGTCTGCACCACTGCTCTTAATTTCACCAGATCCTGTGCCTTCTTCTTAGCTTCTTCTCCGGTAATTACAAACTCGGAAGTAATATAACCTTCAATTCCGCCGGAGGAAATCCGGTACCAGCCCTGTTTGTTATCCTCTAAAATATCACAGGCACTGTCTCCCTGCAGTTTTCCAATTACGTCTGCGTCTGTCCCCGGTTCTTTTCGGACGTTTAAATATCCGCTTACCTGAACGATACCCAGATTCTTATAAGAATTAATGACATCTTCCTTCTCTTTTGCTTCCTGAGCGCTTTGTTGTGATTCCTTTTCAGCGGTATCATCAGCAGCCTTTGTTTCAACTGCAAGTGCTTCCGAACCTGTGGCTGCTGCCGGTTTGGCACCCTTTTGCCTGCTGGCAGTAATTCCAGCTGCACCTGCAACAGACACCAGAAGAATTGCAGAACCTGCGAGTATTAAAATCTTTTTATAATCATTCTTATTACGGTTTTTTTTTGCTTTATCCAAACGGATTACGTAGTCTTTTTTCTCGTTGTTATTTTCCATTCTGTATTCTCTCTCCATCCTCATATATTCATCGGTTTACCGATTCAGATTATGAGCTTTTCTGCTACAGTATATCACAATTTATTACATTTTGCGACAACAGAGTTTCAAAAAATTATTAAGATTGTGTTACAAACCAATTAAAAAACAGGACCAGGGCATTTCATTCCCCCTGAGTCCTGTTATTGATTTTATTTTGCCAGAATCATACGGTCATTGGAAAATTCCTCTCCGCTGGCTTCTTCAAATTTTTTCAGCAGATCTTCTACTTCCAGTTTTTTCTTTTCCTCTCCGGAAACGTCATAGATGATACGGCCTTCATGCATCATAATCAGCCGGTTGCCGATGGAAATGGCATCCTTCATATTATGGGTAATCATGAGTGTGGTAAGATTCTGTTCCTTCACAATCTCCTGGGTGATATCAAGAACTTTTCTTGCTGTTTTGGGGTCCAGTGCAGCCGTATGCTCGTCTAACAGCAGTAACTTGGGTTTCTGAAGAGTTGCCATCAAAAGTGTGAGCGCCTGTCTCTGACCGCCTGATAACAGTCCCACCTTATTGGTCATGCGGTCCTGAAGTCCAAGTCCAAGCTTTTGAATTGCTTCATAATAAAATGTCTTTTCCTCAGATTTTATTCCCCATGATAAGCCTCTTGTCTTCCCTCTTCTGTAAGCAAGCGCCATATTCTCCTGAATCTCCATACCGGCAGCTGTTCCCATCATAGGGTCCTGAAAGACTCTGCCGATATACTGCGCTCTTTTATATTCCGGATATCTGGATATGTTAATTCCATCAATTTCAATCTTTCCGGAGTCAATGGGATAGACACCGGCAACCATGTTTAACATGGTGGACTTTCCGGCTCCATTACCGCCGATGACAGTGACAAAATCTCCCTCATTCAGATGAAGGTTAATGCCATTCAGCGCTTTTTTCTCATTAATTGTATTTTTATTAAAGGTCTTTCTTACATTCTTAATATCAAGCATGATTATTCTCCTCCTTCTGTGTAAGATTTCTTCAAACGAAGCTTTCTCACCACAACAGGCACGCAAAGAGCCACTGCAACAATCGCTGCTGACAGCAGTTTCATATCATTGGCATTCATACCCATTCTTAATACCACGGCACGGATTACAAAATAAATCACAGAACCTACCACTGCAGAGGTCAGCTTGCTTCCAAAGGAATGAAGCCTTCCCATCAGTACTTCACCGATAACAATGGCAGCAAGACCGATAACAATGGCCCCGGTACCCATACCGATATCTGCATATTTCTGACTCTGGCAGACCAGTCCGCCTGAAATCCCTACCAGTCCATTGCTGATAACAAGAGCCAGAAGCTTGGTCCAGTTGGTGTTAACGCCCTGAGCACGGATCATGGATTCGTTGTTTCCGGTGGCACGCATGGCACTGCCGATTTCCGTACCAAAAAACCAGTAAAGAAGGGCAATCATGATCACTGCGATTGCAATGCCGATCACAAGAGAAGCGATCGGCTTATTCAGTCCGGTTAAATCAATAAATCTGGACATAATTGTATCCGTTTTTAAAAGGGGAACATTACTCTTCCCTCCCATAATCCGGAGATTAATGGACCATAAACCGATCTGAGTTAATATTCCAGCCAGAATAGCGGGAATTTCAAAGATTGTATGTAACAATCCCGTTACTGCTCCAGCCATCATTCCTGCTATCGCCGCCACTGCTAAGGCAACCCAGGGATCTACATGAAAGTTAAGTATCATGACGGCGCAGACACAGCCGCCTAATGCAAAGCTTCCGTCTACCGTCAAATCTGCAATATCAAGCAACTTATAAGTAATATAAACTCCTAATACCATAATCCCCCATAAAACTCCCTGAACTACCGCGTCCTGAAGGGATACCAGTAAACCACTCATCTATTATTCCTCCGCATATTTTCTTTTCACAGGCATAAATGCCTTACATAAAAAATGTCTGATTCATCTTTTATGTAAAGCATCTATGGATTACAGGCGGTCGTTTTCCAGACCGCCTGCTCAATTCTTCCATCTATTATTCTTCTTATTTAAGACCGGATAAATCAATTCCCAGTGTCTTTGCTGTTTCTTCATTTACAGACAGTTTGCACTTCTCAAGCGGAAGGTATTCAATCGGCATTTTAGAAACATCTCCACCCTCGGTTAAGATTTTCACTGCCTGCTTGCCGGTTAAATAACCAAGCTCATAGTAATCAATACCATATGTTGCAAGTCCGCCTGCTTTTACCATTCCTTCTTCTCCGCAGATTGTAGGAATTTTATTTTCATTGGCAATCATCGCAACCGTAGTCATACCAGCTGCAATGGTGTTATCTGTGGGTGCATAAATGGCATTTACCTTTCCAACCATGGAGGTAACAACGGTCTGAATCTCATTGGAACTTGAAACAGTGTAGTCCACCGCTGTCATTCCAGCCGCTTCAATTGCTTCTCTTGCCATCTTTGCCTGGATTTCAGAATTGGATTCTGCAGTACAGTAAAGGATACCCACTGTCTTGGCATCTGGAAGAATCTTCTTTAATAATGCGATCTGTTCTTTTACAGGAGTCAGATCTGAGGTACCGGTAATATTGCCTCCTGGCACTTCATTGCTTTCAACCAGGTCAGAAGCAGCCGGGTCGGTTACAGCGGTAATAAGAACCGGGATCTCACTGGTTGCGCCTGCTACAGCCTGAGCTGCCGGAGTTGCTATGGCAAGAATTAAGTCATCTCCATCATTCACCAGCTTGCTTGCAATGGTCTGGCAGGTTGGCTGGTCACCGGAAGCATTCTGCTGATCGACGGTATAGTTTAATCCAGCGTCATCAAGGGCTTTAATGAATCCTTTATTAGAAGCATCAAGAGCCGTATGCTGAACCAGCTGAAGAACTCCGATCTTATACTGTTTTCCATCTGCTGTTTTTGCAGCTGCAGTGGTTGCTGCATCGCTTGCTTTTTCAGAGCTCTGTGCTGCGGTGGTGCCAGCCGTTGTCTCCGTTTTTTCCGGCGCCTTACCGGAGCATGCAGCAAGAGATAACATCATAACGCTTGCAAGAGCCAGGGATAATGCTTTCGCTTTCTTTTTCATAATTTCTCTCCTCTTCCTTCTAAAACTAGTCCTGTTATGAACTTATTTTGTATCATACTACAAAAAATAACCCCCGTCAATTTTATTACTTTAAATTTATGTGTTTTTAAAGTGCTAAAGTGCATTTTCGTCATATTCACTTATTTTCACTAATATAAGCAACATTTATTATACAAAAAACCGAAGAACAATCGTCCTTCGGTTTTTTTATCTTTTAACTGGCAAGAAATCCCTTGCCAATAATTTCACTTGAATTAGAAATGAGCACAAATGCTGACGGTTCCACATTTCGAATATAATTCCTAAGCTTAAGCGCCTGAGAACGCTTCATCGTCGTAAGAATCACCGTCTTTTTATGATGGCTGAAAGCTCCCTGGGCTTCATATACCGTAGCGCTTCGATTGAGACCATGAATAATATAATCACAAATGGGAGCTGGATCATCACAGATGATGCTAAAGCATTTGCAAAGATTCATATTCTCTATGACATCGTCAATTACCAGTGATTTTGCCATCAGTCCCAGGGAAGAAAACAGTCCTGTTTCCGGTCCAAAAACAAAATAAGCCATAATCACTCCGGTTACATCCACTAATAACAACACTGTCCCGATATTAAAGCTGGTATATCGCTTTAGTATCATGGCAATAATATCGGTTCCTCCGCTGGATGCTCCGATATTAAACAGGATCGCCGTTCCAACGCTTGGCAAAAGTATGGCAAAAATTAGTTCCAGCAGCGGTTCTTTTGTCAGTGGTCCGGTAATCGGGCAAACCTTTTCCAGAATATATAAGAAAACCGACATCAGGACACTGGCATAAACAGTCTTAACACCAAAACCTCTTCCCAAAAACAGAAATCCAAGTACAAGCAATACCGTGTTCACAATCGTCGTAAACTGACTTGCTGACCAATGGGTTAATGCGCTGATCACAGTCGCAAGCCCGGTCACACCTCCGAAAGCAAAATTATTGGGAAATTTAAAAAAGTAAATCCCTACCACCATAATCCAGATACTGAACGTAATCAGTCCATACTCCGTAAGCGTTCTCAGTGTTTTATTTTCTATCTGCTTCATGACTGTTAATATGTCCCCCTCCGGCTCATCAGTCCGGTTCCGTATTCAGTGAACGGGAAGTTTCCATCCGTTCCCACTAGAATATAACTCAAAGGGAAGATAATTACAAACATGATTCTCTCTGATAGTCTCACAGTCTTTCTATTGTGACACAGATTCAAATCCCATACTGGTAAGAAAACGCTTAAATCCGGCTCTTCCTGCCTCATCATATTTAAACACACCTGCATCTTCAAGTACCCGTTCGAAGACCAGACCCACCTCTTTTTCTAATATCTCATCCACATTGTCTTTTGTAATAGACGGATACCCTGTACGGAAGGAATCGACCCAGTCAGCATGTTTTTCAATTTCTTCATTGCTTCTTATGTCTTTGCTTTCAAGCAGATATTCTGATATGAGATTTAACTCAGCCTTTAGTCTTGACGGAAGGACTGCAAGTCCCATTACTTCAATTAACCCGATGTTTTCTTTCTTAATGTGGTGCAGTTCTTCGTGCGGATGATAAACTCCGTATGGAAATTCTTCCGTTGTAATATTATTCCTCAGTACCAGATCAAGTTCGTATTCATCTCCACGTTTTCTTGCAATCGGGGTAATGGTATTATGAGGTTGTCCTTCGGTGTTTGCAAATACGAACAAAGATTCATCGGTATAGGCTCTCCATGCTTCCAGCACTTTTGTTCCAAGTTCTATTAAATCCTCCGGGTTACTGCTTCTTGTACGTAAAACAGTCATAGGCCATTTCACAATGCCGGCTGTCACATGTTCAAACCCCTTGATGCAAAACAGTTCTTCCTCCTTCGCTTTCGCCATTGCAAACTCATAATTGCCACCCTGGAAATGGTCGTGGGATAAAATGGATCCTCCTACAATGGGAAGGTCTGCATTGGACCCCAGAAAATAATGAGGAAACTGCTTTACAAAATCAAATAATTTTACGAAGGTATCTCTTTCGATCTTCATGGGTGTATGTTTTCCATTGAAAACAATACAGTGTTCATTATAGTAAACGTATGGAGAATATTGAAATCCCCACTGACTGTGATTGATTTCTAAACGAATGATTCTATGATTGTTTCTGGCTGGGTGATCTGTTCTCCCTGCATACCCCTCGTTTTCCATGCAAAGCTGACATTTGGGATAACCGCTTTGTTTTGCAAGCTTTGCAGCCGCAATTGCTTTGGGATCTTTTTCTGGCTTTGATAAATTGATGGTGATATCCAGATCTCCATATTTGGAAGCAGTTACCCATCTCATATCCTTCTTAATCCGATACCGCCTGATATAATCAGAATCCTGGCTCAGTTTATAATAATATTCCGTAGCCGCCTCAGGCGACTGATGATTGTATAATCCCCAGAATCTGGTTTCCACTTCACTTGGTCTTGGCATCAGACAGTTCATCAGCTTGGTGTCAAATAAATCCCTGTATGTAATGCTGTTTTCAGGAATGATACCAGTTTCAAAGGCATAGTCCAGCAATTCGGCTAACACCTCCTCCAAATCTATATCCCCCGGTTCATCCTGGGGTTCTTCATACTCGTCCATCCACAATACGTCGAGAATCTGATTTACTGCATAATAACGGTCATCCTCACTGATCAGCCCTGTATCCAGCCCATAAGTTACCAGTTTCTTAATTGCCTTATCAATCATTCTGCTATTCCTCCTGGATTTCATTCCATCTTTTGTCTCTCCCATTATACCTTTGACAAAGCCTTAACACAATATAATATCTTTCTGATTTAATACAATTTTTTTATAACAATTTTAATTCTGCTGATAATCATAGACCCCAGTATGCCAATGACAAGTCCTGCTGCCGTACCTGCGATTAACAGCATTGGAAGATAAAAGAATACCCCCGCCTGCTTTACCACAAATGACGCAACCGTAATCTGTCCGATATTATGACCGATTCCGCCAAGGATACTGATTCCCGAAGTTCCGAACCATTTCTTTTTTTTACAAAGAATCATAATGACAATGCTCAGTCCCCAGCCAGCCAGACTGTAGAGCATGGCAAATAAGTTACCAAACGTAAATCCCGTCAACACGATTCTAAGAAGAGAAACGACTACGGTTCCTGTGGTTCCCACCGTATAAAGACCCACAACAGTCACCAGATTTGCCAGTCCCAGTTTTACTCCCGGAATGCCCATGGAAATAGGAATGAGACTTTCAACAAAACTGAGAACAAAGGCAAGCGCAATCAGCATTCCGTAAAGTGCGGCCATGTGTGCCGATTTCTTTTTATTCATTTCAAATCTCCTTTTTTAACCTGCAGATTTTATCTTATCACACTTGCCCACCTGTGTAAAAAGAAAAATCCCGGAAAAGGGCTTTTCCTGCCGGTTTCCGGGATTATACACTTCTACTGTTTTGACGCCTGGGTTAAGCAGTCTTTTACTCCGTTTACAAATCCCATTAAGTTGATGCTGA
>CAURBV010000017.1:0-127357 GCA_963523055.1 uncultured Paenibacillaceae bacterium
TTGAAAAAGGTTACATTGTAAAAGACATTAATCCTGCCCTGGCTTATGACCAGAGAAAAAGTGCACCTATGCTTCGCAAAAATGATGAGCATGATGCGTATTGTGTTGCAACAGTTCTGATTAACCAATTACATACTTTGCCGGATGCAAAGCCAAAAGATAACGAATGGACGTTGTCACAACTGGTAAATCGAAGAGATTTACTGGTCAAAGACGGTATCCGGTTTAAAAACGGACTCCATGAGCAGATATCCATGGCATATCCCAGTTACAGTAAGTTCTTCAGCGAGATAGACGGGAAATGTGCCATGTATTTCTGGAAGAACTACCCATCCCCTGTCCATTTGCAGGGAAAAACGTCAGAAGACCTAACAATCGAATTTAAGGAAATAGCTCGTATTTCCAAGAAAGATAAGGCAGAACTAATTCTGGATTGTGTTCAGAATGATGGAAATACCCTACGGGAATATCAGGAATCCAGAGATTTTATCACAACAAGTCTAGTAAGGGACTTGGAACATCAGAAAGAAGAATTAGCGGGGCTTGATCAAGAAATCGAGAAAATCCTGCTTAGTTTTGATTATAAGCTGACCAGTATGCCGGGGATAGGAACTTCCATAGCAAGTAAGTTAATTGCAGAAATTGGAGATATTCGAAGGTTTCCTAATGCGGATAAGTTGGCAAGATTTGCAGGAGTAGCTCCTGTAAAGTTCAGTTCCGCCGGGAAAGGTAAGGAACAAAGCTCTAGACAGGGAAACCGCCAGTTGCATTGATTGTTTTATTTCCTGGCAGTAACCATGGTGTCGAGGCCAAAGAATGGAGTACCCAATCATCCTGTATTTTATGATTATTACATGCGAAAAATAGGCGAAGGAAAGACAAAGTCTCAAGCGCTGGTCTGTATCATGCGCCGATTGGTGAACATTGTGTACGGAATGATGAAAAATAAGACGGAATACCGGGAACCAGTATTGAAAGAAGAACAGTAATTTTTCTATTTAAAAATAGCACAAAAACGTGCTATGATTTTTTTAATTGAATACGAAAATTTACCACTCTTCGTATATCTCAGTACTCCACCTGAGGGGACGGGGAAGCCTAGTGGTAGCTTTAGAGATTTAATGACACCAGAAGAGGCTGCAAGATATAATAAATATTGGGATGATACTGCAAATAGTCTGGCAAAAAGCAGTGCTCAAGATTTAAGAGAATCTGTTTTAAACGGTAATATTACTAAAACGACAGGCGGTAAAATTAATTCTAAAGTCGTGGGAACGGGAATTGATACAAACACTGGTAAGATTTATCAAGGGATCAGTGGAATGAAAAACAATCCTACAAGAAATAGCATTAATCCCCAAATGCAAGAATTATTAGATCGTGTAGGTAGTAGTAAAACGAATTATCCTTTGGATAAAATTGTGCAGAATTCAACATCATTAATAATGCTTTGAATGATGGAGTTGATCCAAGTAGTTTAAATATATATACTATAATAAAGTGAATGGGAGCTATAAAGCTCCATGTATCAACTGTCAAAACCTTTACGGTAATATTGTTAATTTTGTAGATTAATGGAGGATAAATTAAATGAACGATATAGATAAACTATTAAGAGAATCAGGCTGGGAAGTGGGGAGAAAGGCAAATCTAGAAGAGATTAAACGATTATACATTGATCCAGAATATGAGTGGAATGAAATTCAATATAAATTCCTTACAGAGTATGCATATTTAGAAATCAAATATATGCATCCAATTTGGAAACAGGAAGTTGTTTTATCGCTAAATCTTCTAAATGCACAAGACCAGATAACTTATGACATTATTGATGAGTATGAAGAGTTTTTAGAAGAAAGCTTGTTAATAATTGGTGAAATAGAAAGAGAAAATATGACACTACTTCTAGCCAAAACTGGCAATTTTTACGGTGCATATGATGATTGCATCATAAAGTGGGGGACAGATTTTAAAGGTTTAATTTATAATTTGATTAACGGAATTAAAGGTGATATGGTAATTATGGATTAAATTTTTTGTTGGAGTTTAACGGGTGCCGTTTGTAACTCCGTGAATCTTTCGCATAATTGGCATTCCATGCAAGTGCGACCACGGTTACGACACCAATGCCAGTATTCCGACCCCTATAAAAAATCCCCTCAGCCCGCATTGCGGGCTGAGGTAATCTGAGCCGGGGAAGTTTTTGACCCCGGCTCTTTAACCTGCATCATTTTCGACCCCATGGTTCATCCCTGCTTTTGTAGCAAAATGGGGCGGAAATCTTCCAGTTCAGGAATTTATAAATGGTTGCGATTGTGCGACTTGAGGGATATGAAAAACTGGTCTATATGCGACATTTTTCTGAAAAAGCAACCGGAAGACGAACAGGAGGCAATAGCAATCCAAACAGTTATCAGGTGCAATGGGAAAGATCTATGTTTTTCAAATTTGCCCAACAAGGCTTTTTCTCGCTTAATGGCATACATGTTCTACCATCGGTTTTAAAGGTCACACAGGGGTAATATCTTGCGACACAGAGCTAAATGAGAACGGGACATCAATTCTTAACTGCCATTGGCTTAAAGATAACTGCCTACCCCCATGGTTCATGGTGAACCATGGGATTTACAGAAAATTGGTTCTATGGTAAAATGGGGCTGCCGGGGGTTAAAGGGGGTAAAAATACCTTTTCTATAGCTCCCTTTTCTGTTCTTTTTTCTGTCGTTCCGTCTCTCGATAATAAATTCAGAAATGACTTGCAATCTATTTGATACAGAGTTAACATCAACAACCAATAAAAGAAATAACTTGTTCTTCCGCCCATTGGTTTGTTGTAGATTGGCTGTCGCCCTCTTGCGGACTCAATAAGAGTTAACACTGTCATCTGAGGTTGCCGGTACGGGAACTAATTGGTTGGAAACAAGATCTGGAGGGAGAGAATTGCAGAAAAGAGAAAATCTGCTTTATGTGGGGATTGACCTGCATAAGGAAAGTCATACCGCAGTGATGGTGAACTGCTGGAATGAAAAGTTAGAGGTAGTCGTGATAGAAAACAAACCCAGTGAATTTAAAAAGCTGGCAGAAAAGGTGATCAGAAAATCCCGTCATCTTGGACTTGACCCCATTTATGGATTGGAAAATGCTTATGGCTATGGCAGAAGCTTAGCTGTCTGGTTGATTGAAAAAAAGTGCACCTATGCTCCGTAAAAATGATGAGCATGATGCGTATTGTGTGGCAACGGTACTCATTAACCAGCTGCATACTTTGCCAGATGCAAAGCCAAAAGATAACGAATGGACACTGGCTCAACTGGTAAATCGGAGAGATTTATTGGTGAAAGATGGAATCCGTTTTAAGAACGGACTCCATGAGCAGATATCCATGGCATATCCCAGTTACAGTAAGTTCTTTAGCGAGATAGATGGGAAATATGCCATGTATTTCTGGAAAACCTACCCATCCCCTATCCATTTGCAGGGAAAGACAGCAGAAGAACTAACAATCGAATTTAAGGATATATCCCGTATTGCCAAGAAAGATAAAGCGGAGATGATTCTGGATTGCGTTCAGAATGATGGAAATACTTTTCGAGAATATCAGGAATCCAGAGATTTTATTACAACAAGTCTGGTACGGGACTTGGAACATCAAAAAGAAGAATTAGCAGGGCTTGATAAAGAAATCGAGATAATCCTGCTTAGTTTTGATTATAAACTGACCAGTATGCCTGGAATCGGAACGTCGGTGGCCAGTAAGCTGATTGCAGAAATCGGAGATATCCGAAGGTTTCCCAGTGCAGATAAGCTGGCAAGATTTGCAGGAGTAGCTCCTGTAAAGTTCAGTTCTGCGGGAAAAGGCAAGGAGCAAAGCTCCAGACAGGGAAATCGCCAGCTGCATGGACTGTTTTATTTTCTGGCGGTAACAATGGTTTCCAAACCAAAGAACGGAGTACCCAATCATCCGGTATTTTATGATTATTACATGCGGAAAATCGGCGAAGGAAAGACAAAATCTCAGGCACTGGTCTGCATCATGCGCCGGTTGGTGAACATTGTGTACGGAATGATGAAAAATAAGACAGCATATCGGGACCGATTCGAGAAAAAGAACAGTAATTTCTTTCTTAAAAATAGCACAAAAATGTGCTACACTTTTTTTAATTGAATACTAAATTTCACCGTTTGTCGCATATATCAGTACTCCACCTGAGGGGGCTAATACATCCTCTAAAACACCGTGAATTATGGTGAACAATATGATAAAATAGGTAACAAAAAGATTTTAAAACAAAATGTAGAATATATCGATGGTAACGGATATAAATATACAACTGATGATGTTGGACGTATCTCAAATGCAAAAGGAGAATTAAAATTAGGTGAAGGGATAAGAAATCCATATGCACAAAGAACTGTTGGTGGGGCTGACCGCATGCCTACTGATGATGGAGGGCACTTAATTGGGAAAAAATTTAACGGTTCTGGGCAAATAGATAATCTGGCACCACAAAATAGCGGAATTAATAGATCTGGCGGAGAGTGGTATAAAATGGAACAGAATTGGGCTGGCGCTTTAAAAGAAGATAGTTCAGTCAAAGTAGATATATCTCCTAATTATTCTGGTGGTTCTATTAGACTAGATAATTTCAAGGTGAATTATTGGATTGATGGAGAAAAATTTACAAAATTAATTAATAACCCATAGGAGGATAAATATATGGAAAAACAATTTGCAGATATTTATAGTAAATTAGCCAATAAAATAGTATCCATGATACCTGTACAATGGAAAAAATTGTATTATTTAGGTGAGGTAGAAAATAATAAATCTAGTTGGTCATCAGTATTTTATTTTGAGAGTACAGATGATAATGAAATTGTAAAATCACATAACATACCGGAAAAATATGATGTATCAGAAGAAAATTATGAAGATTTACTTAACGAAGTAAACGAATTGTTACTAGAGTTATATGAATGCTATAAAAAAAATGAGCTGGAACTTTGGCATCAAGTAAGTTTATCGTTAGAAAACACTGGAAAATTAAATATTGATTATTTGTATGATATTATAAATGATGATGATGGAGGGCAAGTAAAGCGTGAACTTGTTTGGGCTTATGAGACATTTGGATTTATGCCTAAAGAAGGAAGCTATTCACGAAAAATCATAGATAAATATATTTCGGATAAACAATAAAAAAATTATAAGATTTTACGGAGTAGTTCATGACTCCGTAATTTTTCTATCTAAACATTCAAGATTTAATAACACTTAAAACTTGGATAGTTAGAAAAGAAAGATATGACACTATTTCTAGCAAAGATTGGAAAGTTTACGGTGCATATGATGATTGCATTATAAAGTGGGGTACAGATTTTTAAGTTCTAATTTAAAATTTAATTAACGGAAATGAAGGATAATGATGACACCAGCTGTAAGACTTCGTACCAATGAATTATTCCAGTATGTCCAAGATGTCAAACAAAATATCCTATAAATCAATTTCAGAAAGGAACTATATTTGATGGATACTAAATATGAAGGATATTGTATGAATTTTAAAAATGAAGAATTAAAACAGTACTTAATATCAAGAGTAGGAAAAAGTGCAACAACTGATATAAGGGTTTTATCCGAAGAGGGGGAAGAAATTGATATAAAATCTGATACAAAAGTTGAAACGATAGTTTTTGATGGTGATGATGAGAACCTGTTTATCAATTTCTATGGAGTACATACATCAATTTTTGTATTTGATAAAGAAATTATGTTTATTGATGAAAACTCAAAAGGAACATATTCATCAAGCGATGTATATAACAATGTTGTTTATGAGGGAAAATTAAGAGAAATGGATCATTTAGAAATTTTACAGATGTTTGCAGATTTCATTTCATGTTTTATTGACTCTAGCGGTGTGGAAGTATTAATTACAGAGGAAGAGGCAAAAAAATATGAGAAATATAATTATTATAATCCCAGTATTTTTACTATTTATGTAAAAAATAAAAATGAAGTTAATAAAGATAAAGTTTTTGAAAATATAACAATTAGGTATTAGGAAAATAACAAGAATACTTCACAATTATTTAATATCCCAATCTACAATTTAATTATTTTAATGATGTTAAAAGTTTTGAAAGATGAGGTGTATAATGGATATAATTACTTTTAAAAATCCAAATGATAATTCTGATTTTTTGTTGGAATTAATCAACAGAACAGAGTATAGTAATAGTGATGATTACTATTGGATAATAACTGATTTGGATTTAACACCACGATTTCATGGAGACTATATGGGGAATGGAGGAGCAGTATCTGAAGAGACAGCTTATTCTTTTCTTCAAAATTATGAAAAAACAGGAATTGCAGTTATAAATTATAACAATTTAGTTAATCTCCTTAAAGATTCCCAATGCGTCAGAAATGTTATTATTTTATGTTTTAGCAAACATATTTTTATTGATATCAATACATTTCGACCAAAGGTTGAATCTATTAATTCTAAGGAACTTTGTCACAAAGAGGCGAAGATTGAAGTTAGAATTTTAGATGGTGATTTGTTTTATATATTGAAAAATAAAGTATAATAAGATTTAACAAGTTCTAGTTAAAGGAAAAAATAAACAATGGAAAGTATGGGCTTGGGTGGCTGTGTTGTCTCAAAAAATATAATTGAAGGTAAAGGTAATATAAAATGGTGCATAAAGGATCATCCTGTTAATGAATTAGATAATGGCTGGAGATTTTTAGCAGATATAGATACAGATGAATTTCTTTCTGATGCTGCAAATATGGTTATTTGTGATTGGGGAACTATAGTCAATCTTGAGCCGGCAATTATAACTATCTATTACTTACCAGTAGGTACAGATTTGACGTTGAAATTGGAAGAAAATATAAAAAGATTTATCGATACTAAAACCGGAATGGATATTTTTTAATAGAATAGTATGAATACTTTTCAAAAACCGGAAACGAAACTATGTCATCAAGTAACATTGTAGTTAAAAGAAATGGAAATTAAAATTTTCAGGGAGAAAATATATGTCAGTAATAGATACAGATAAAGTAGATGGCATTGGAATCCATAAAGATGGTTTTCAGTTGGTTCTGCTAATTTGTGACCATCTTGATTGGGCAAATGAATATGATCATTTGATTCAATTACAGAATAAAATAAACTCCTACATAAGCTTTATAGAAAGCAGACAGTATGAAAATATATATGCAGATCATAAATTTTCATTATTTAATATTGAAATTCACTTCCTATATCAACCTATGGAAAATTGTCAAAGATTTATAGATACTGTTAACAAGCAACTTCTAGAAAAGCAAATTACAATTAGCTATTAAAAAATAATTATAGGGCTGTGATCCGATCAGCCAGAAAATGTACTGATAAAGTCAACCTTTAATTATAACTGAGGGTTGGCTTTTTTTACACACATTTTTATTTGTAGCCTACAAGAAAAGAGGTACCAATAAGATAAAAGCCTTATTAATTATGAATATAAGGTATTAAACAGATTATAAAGCACAGCCTCAAATTGGTTGTGTTTTTTTATTTTTAAACTTATTATATATGCGCATTAAATGGCTATGTGCAAATTTTGGAAGCTAATGCGTATAATTTTAGCACTTGTGTTGAAATGTGTCATTTTATATATTATGATGAACAAAATAAAAAAGGATACAAAATAAAAAAATAAATACAATAAAACGAAACAATGTAACCGATTTAATGATTCTGAACCATTTTAGAAATGAAAGGAGAAGTACCAATGAGATTAGATGAAAAGATTGCATTACTGGAGCGTGAAAGAAGACGACAGGAGAAAGAGGAGAAACTTCAGGCAGAACAAAAAGAAAGTGCTCCAAAGGAGCCAGCGAAAAAATTAACATTAGAGGAAGCAATGGAAGGCATCCGCACAGGAGAGTACAGACTGGAAACAGGGGAGATATTTGAGTTCGAAACCAGAACTTTTACAGCCAGCCAGATCCCTGTTGTTACCTTTAGAAATTTCTTTGAAGCCTCCCAGGAGGAGCCGGAAGGAGTCATATATGTCAACCATACCCATGAGGTCAGCCAGATTCTATCCTGGCCGAAAGAACCAATCAAACAGGTAACCATGAATCAATGGACCAATCTTTTGGTAAATGGAATGGCTGCCAACCGGCTGCATGCGAAAATTGTGAAGACAGAGGAACTGGATTTTGTGGACTATATCTGCTTTGATGTACCATCTGGCAAAGATACGCTCTATAACATTGTATTCCGTCTTAAGGCAACAGGACAGCAATTTACTGGAAATTATAACTGCAGGAAACAGGATGAGGATACATATGGAGTCTTTCTGGAAGCGATGGTGATAACTTTAAACAATCTGTTTTCGGCGATATAAGGGGGGATTGAGATGGGAAACAGTAACACTACACAGATATCAGGCGGTCAGGAAGCGGTCACCTACAAAGATCTTTTTTTAGGAGTACAGGGGCTTGTATATTTCCGGAAGATTGATATCAGGGAAAAACCAGGAGAGCATGCCTTTCTATATGCAGAAGCAGTTATGGACAGTGAGATTGATGATAATGATCTTCATGGAATCAGCACCTCTGTGTCTCTTGTTTATAAAAAAGACGGAAAAGATCATGTTCTTTTTTATGGAATTCTGGACAAGGTTTCCTTATCCAGAGATGGAGGAGAAAAAATAATTACCATTGAAGCATGGGATGGTACCCACCAGATGGATGTAACCAGGCGGAAACGGTTATTTCAAAATCCTCAGATGAGTGTAACAGGTCTTGTTTCAGAAATCATGAAATCCTATGTGGGTTCCGATCACATGGTACATATCCCGGATGTCCCCATTGGGCAGCTGGTAGTCCAGTACGAAGAGACAGACTGGGAGTTCTTAAAACGTTTTCTTTCTAAATATAACGATGCACTTTATCCTGACCCTGCATTTCCCAACATTCGATTTGAAGCAGGATTATCTCCCAAGCCGGAAAAGCAGAAATGGGATGAGCTTCCTTATCAATTATCCCAAGACTTCATCAGACTTAATGATTTAAAAGTAAACGGACTTGGGGATTTAACAAGATCTCAAAATACAGTTTATGAGATTGTATCCTATGATATCGTCTCAATCGGGAGTCAGATTACCTATAAGGGAACTCCCTGGTTTGTAGAAACTGCCATGCGCAGCCTGCAGGATGGACTGTTAATAAACAGATACCGGCTGAGGCAGAAGGAAAGTATGAAAATACTGCCTTATTTTAATAAAAGAATCACAGGTATTTCAATTGAGGGTGTAATTGCTGCAGTGAAACGGAATCAGGTTCAGGTAAATATGGAGATAGAGGCTGGAACAGGAGAAAAGTACTGGTTCCCATTTTCTACCGTTGCAGCTTCATCAGACGGAAGCGGATGGTACTGCATGCCAGAGAATGGAGAGAACGTACGTGTTTATTTTCCTGTAGATGATGAGAAAGAGGCCTATGTAGTGACAAATGTTAAGGGTGAGAAGCCAAATGCCGGTGGTGCCTCCAGTTCTCAAAAAAATCCAAATCAGAGGAACATTAAAACCGCTCAGGGCAACGCGGTGCAGATGACTCCGGAGGGAGTCCTGATTGCGGCGGGGGATGGACAGGGCAGCATTCTTTTGAAAAAAGATGGGGAAGTTGTTTTAAATGCAATTAAAGATTTTACAATTTCAGCTGTGGAGAATTTAAATCTTTCCGCTAAAAAGGATTTAACCATAAAATCTCAGGATTCCATAAAGATTGTGAATCAGGCTGGAGCAGATATTGAGATAAAAAAAGGAACGGTAGCATTTCACGGCAATGAGATCTTTGAGAATTAGGAGGTGATTGTATGGCGTATACAGCGGAACAGATTGTAATAAAAGGAATTCCAGTGGAACAATTGACAGAGCTTTGCATCAGCTGCAAACCAGGTGAGCATGGGAGTCTTAGATTTTCGGCCTATCTGCCGGAGGATAAAGGAGAGGAGACTCTGTTTGGACTCACGGAAAATGACTCTGTGACTGTCTATGTGGAAAAGGGTAAGCCTGTATTTTCCGGCGTCCTGACTGAAGTTTCTACCTCTTCGGAAGGGAACATGGTTAAAATTACGGCAAACGCACAAAGCAGAAGCATTCTGATGGATCAGAAAAGACGTTCCAGAACTTTTCAGGATATCAATATGACCTACGGACAGCTTTTCAGGATCATTCTTTCTGAATACCCAGGCAGTGATATCCGGCTCTCTATTGAAGATAAACCGATTGGAGAGATAGCAGTTCAGTATCAGGAGACAGACTGGGAGTTTCTAAAACGAATGCTTTCCATGCTGAATGCAGTTCTGGCATGCAGATGCCAGTCTGAGACAATTAAATTGTACGGAGGTGTTCCGGATATTCCATGGGGAGAATGGGACTATGAAAAAATAGGATTTACAAAGGAAATGGGAGAATACAGCGACTGGACACAGAGAGGGAAAGCAGTCAATGACAACGATTTTATGATTATGCAGATCGAAACAGAACATTTACCTGAGCTATTTGAACAGGTGGAGGATAAAGGACGTACATTTGTTATACGGCAATATTCCTGCCAGTTAGTAAGAGGAATGCTGCTCTGCCGCATGGAGCTTCAGAAAAAAACGGGCGTTCTGGCAAAAACAAAATACCCGATGCATATCATTGGAACGGCTCTCCAGGGAACAGTACTTGCCATCTCAGGTACCAAAATAAAGGTTCATCTTGATATTGACGGCAGTTCAGGAGCAGGAGACTTATATTGGTTTCCGTTTTCCACCCTTTCCGCTTCACCAGATGGAAGCGGCTGGTATTACATGCCTGAAACGGGTGATAAAATCCGGGTTTATTTCGCTTCCAAATATACCAAAGATGTGATTGCTGTAAGTGCAGTAAGTTCCTATGACGGAAAAAGCGGAGGAGTGCCTGACCGTATGGGGGATTCTTCCAACAAGTATTTAAGTAATCCACAGGGGCAGGAAATGAAGCTGGGAGCCGATGGTATCTATTTATCAAGCAATAAAGGTGCTTCCGCTGTAAAAATCGGAAATGGTGGAGATATTACATTAAGCGCCAAAGGAACCATTAATATAGAAGCTGAAGAAAATCTGGATATCACAGCAGAAGAAGCAATCAGCCTGCAGGCACTGGAACAGGCAGTAATCACTTGTTCCAAGGGAGGAATGATCCAGATGCCTGAGGATGGAAATGTATATATACAGGGAACCGAGGTAAAGGTAAATTAGGAGGTTTGTATGACCAGACAGGAAGCATTGTCAGCATTTCATGATGAGGAACTCTATTTATTTGAGGAGAAAAAAGAACGGTTTATCGTTGGGCTGGAGGAGAAGGCGGAAGAATTTTCAAATTCCATCAGACAGGTACTTTCGGTCCTGAGGAAAGAGATAGAAAAGAAAAAGAAAGAAAAAATTATGTTTATATATTTTTCTCTTCTTCGGGCAGATATGCTGGCTGATCATTATCAAATATTGGTGCGTGCCATGGACGCAAACTGGCATATGGATGAGGAAGCCGCTGAAACCACATTTTCCATTGATTATTTTTTTGAGCCAGTGAAGGAACTGAAGGAGAAGCTGGAACTTGACAGAAGAAAATACATGGGAAAGGTCAACTCCTATGATGTGTCAAATATGATTCAGAACTGTGTGATGGAGTGGAACCAGATTCTTTCCATTCAGCTGCATTATATGTATCGTGATATGGAGGCGAATGAGGACTTTGCACAGATTCCCAAGTATCCCACATGGGGAATCTATTGGGGAGAGTATCGGGATGAAAGTGAACTTGTGGCTTTCGCAGACAGAGAAAAAAAGGAGCAGAAGGATTGGGACAGATGTCTGCGTCTTTCGAAAGAGCAGGAAGAGGTCATGATAAACAAGTTCTGGTACCAGGCTGATTTAAAGGACTCTGATTGCAGCAACAAGCTTCTTTTATTCAGCCAGTTTGAAGACTGTGATTTGACAGGGCTTTGTTTTGACGGGGCTGACTTGACGGGGATACAGTTTAGAAATTGCAGGATAAGAAGATGCAGTTTCTGTAATGCCAATATGCGGCAGTCTGATTTTTCCAATTGTACATGGGAAGAAAATGATTTTACAGGGGCTGATGTAGAAAATGCCGTTTTCCAGGAAAAGGATATCCCGTTTCTGCATCTGGATCCCCAGCAGCTGCAGGTCATTTTTGTTGACAGGAGGGACATGGAATGAGATTTTTCACAATGGAACAGGATAAGAGGCTGCCAGATGTAATACAGTTTCGTGATTTTGATATCCGCGGCCCAAGACATATTTTTTATAAAGAAGATGCAGGGGATATACAGGAATCAAATATGATGTATCTGACAAAAGACAGCGGTGAAACTGCGCCGGATTTCATCCAGAGCCCGGTTTCCTTAGTTTCAGATAAAGTTAAGGCAGTCCTTGACATGTATGAAGATGATATGGTTTTTAAAACAGTTACCATTGCCAGTAAGGAGCGGGAAACCATAATGGTTTACCATCACCTCCTTCTTGAGCGAATGGACATGTTCTCAGAGAAAACGGAATTTTATTCAAATGGAAGTATTAAATGTCTGGTTCTGGATGCGGCAAAGATAGGGGAGCATAAGGTATTTCTGTTGAATGATAAACGCTTTCCAAACCCAATCGTCAGCCTGGAAGTAGTGGAAAGCCTGCTTCGCAGAAACATAATCGGCATTGTATTTAAGGAAGTGGAGGTGGAAGCATGGCAGAATTAACTGATACATATGTGGTTCATGGTGCCTGTACCCAGTGTACCATGGGAATGAGACAAGGCAGAGTAGTACTTCATGAGACCCACGGAGTTTTTTTGAAAAAGCAGGCTCAAATGACAGTCAAGGACTGTAAGGGAGAATATCATGTGATCTGCTTTGGAGGGTGCTACAGCATGGAAAATCCAAGTACACAGGAAGAAGCCCAAAAAGTTCAGGATAAAGTAAAGGAATTAAGTCCGGATACGTTCCTTGATAAAGTTATAGGATTTTTTGCGGGAGGGAAAAAGAAAAAACAAGAGGAAGAAGCTGCTCCTGCAGAAGGCGTTCCCCAGGTATTAGGCGTCTGTACCCCCCACATCATAGCCCAGGAATGGGATTACGGACAGGAGGGAGTGGAGACTGATGGAGACCGGCCATTAATGGGCGGGGCAAAGCTGTACTGCATGTATGGAGGCGAGATTGAGATTATAGAGTCCGGACAGCCGGAGGCAGGGAGTTGATGGAACGGATGATAAATTGAGTAAGACACCAGATGAAGCAATAACCTCTGCTTCATAAAAAGGGGGAATTGATATATGAAAATGAAATATAAAGAACTGGAGATTGACCTGTCACTTGACGGTGCCATCCAGGTTGAGCTGTTTCAGCTGACACATAGATTAAATGAACATGAGTTTCTTTCTTTAAAATTATTGACAGATGGAGAGAATCCGGAAGATTATGTAAATATGGCAACGGTTCAGCCTGTAATTGTGCGTGAAAAGGAGAGTACCGGTGGTCAGGTAATCTTTCAGGGAAAAATCGAAACTGTCTATATAAAAACAGAGAAAGGCTTATCATATCTCTATCTGGAAGCCTACTCCTATACAAAGGATTGGGACCGGACGGATAAGAGCAGAAGTTTCCTGGACAGCCAAATGACATATCTGGATGTAGCGAGAAAGGTGCTTGCTGACTATGGGCAGTTTGATATCAAAGATGAAATTACGAAAGATGCTAAGATACCTGAAATGCTTTTGCAGTATGAAGAAAGCGACTGGGTATTTTTAAGAAGGCTTGCAAGCCATTTTGGTTCCAGTCTGCTGGCTGATGCCTCATCTCCAATGGGAAAAGTGTATTTTGGAGTTCCTGAAATGAACTTTGGGACAGAACTGGCAAAAGAAGATTATGTTATGGAAAAAGACATGAATCATTTTGCTAAAGTCCTGGAACCATCCGGCATTTTGTCACAGGAAGCCTCTCATTGGAATATTTCTACTCGTAAATATCTGCGCATGGGAGAAGCAGTCTCTTTTAATAAAATTGCAGCAGTTGTTACGGCAATGGATATTTCTACGGGCAAGGGGGAACTGGTTTATCGTTATACTCTATCCAGAAAAGAGGGGATTCGCAGAGAAAAGGAACAGAATCCAAGGATATATGGAATGAGCATACCTGCTACAGTAAAGGAGCGGGGAGGAAACCAGATCAGGGTCCATTTTGATATTGATAAACGTTACGAACCCTCGGCTCATATGAAATATTTTACCTATGCAATTGAAAGCAGCAGCTTTTATTGTATGCCGGAAGTTGGAAGCAGAGTACATATTTATTTTCCTGAGCATGACGAGCAGAGCGCAGTTGCAGTTCATGCAATAGGAAGCGGAAGCGGAGGCAGTGGAAATAAAAAGCCGGATAATAAAAATTTTTCCGATCCAAGCGGCAGTGCAATGAATCTGACTCCGGACTCCTTAAACTATGCTCCTGATTCCAGCGGTTCCATTGTTCTTAATTTAAATAAATCCGGATTTGTATCCCTTACAGGGAAAAATATCAATATAAAAACCCAGAAAGGCTTAATGGCAGGAGGAGAATCCCCAGTCCAGAAGCTGATGATATCCGGCGAGAATAAAGTGGTACTGCAGATTGGGGACAGTGGAGATGATATCATCACCCTGGAGGAGAAAACGGATATTAAATCAGCTCTTGTTATCCATAAAGCAGAAACCCATTCAGCGGCTTCACCGTCTGCAGGAGAACTTGAAGCAGAATTGACAAGTGGAGACAGTGCAGCCCGTGAAGAAAATAACAATCAGCTGGCATCTGCACTTGCGGCCAGGAAGCAGGAAAGTAAACAGAAGGTTTTAAATGGAGTACTGAGTATTGCCACCGTAGTGGGTGCAGTAGCACTGACCGTTGCAACAGGAGGAGCTGCAGGTCCGCTGCTAATTGCCGTAGCCGGTGCAAAAACTGCTTTTGCAGTTGCAGATATAGCAGAAGGACTTGATGGTTACAGTAAAGTAAATGCACTTGATGCCTCGCGGCCCGCAAATTTTATCAGGGATACTGTATTTCAGGGTAATGATGCTGCGTATAATCTTGCATCTGGTATTACAGATGTGGTATTTGATGTAGTTACTGGAAAGGCGTTAAAAAATGCAGGTTCTGCAGGAAAACTAAGCAAAATCCTGTGTTCAAAATCCCAGGTCACAAATACTTTAATCCAGGGAACCGGATCCCTGTTATTTGGAATGATACAGGAATATGAAACAACTGGAAAGGTTAGTTTAAAGAATTCAGCTGGTAACTTTATGTTCGGTATGTTTAAGGGTGTTGCCCAGTCAAAACTGATTGGGAAAGTGCAGGGAGCATTAAAAACCGATTCCAGACTGGTTAATAAACTGGTGGGAGCAGGAGTGGGAACGTTATCGGGTACGGTAATGGATGTTACTCGTGATGCGTTACTCCCGGACAGAAACGTAGATGTATGGAGATCCCTGCAGGAAAACTTTGTCTCCAGCGGTCTGTCACAGCTGTTAGGAGAGCCGATTGACGCTGTCTCCGGAGCATTTTTAATTATGGCAACCGATTTTATTCTGCCTGATATAAGGGATTCTATAAAAATAACCAGAAGATATTATTCTACGAATAAACAGCAGGGAATAATGGGAACTGGCTGGAGATTTCCTTATGAGGGAAGACTTTATCAGGATGGATCCAAGCGTCATGTTGTTTTGGATACCGGTCATCATCTGACCTTTGAGTGGGCTGGAGAAAAGGCTGAAAATATCTCTTATGGGTGCGGCTGGTTTGATCTCATGAAAGAAAATGATGGCTGGAGTTTAGCTAACAAAAAAGAACACCGTACCTATTTTTACAATGCCCAAGGCTTTTTGCTGTCAATCAGAGATCGGAATGGACAAGCAATAGGCTTTACATACAGAGGAGAGGTTCTTGAAGGAATTACAACTTCACTGGGATATCATCTAAACCTTACCATGAAAGAAGGACATTTAATTCAGATGTCTGACAATATGGGAAGAACCATGCAGTACAGATATGAAAATGGACTTTTAACTGATATTGTTCACATGGATCAGGGGATCACACACTATGAGTATGATGAAAATGGATATCTGACCAAGGCAGTTGACCAGACCAAAGTAGCGTACCTGGAGAATCAATATGACAGAAGAGGACGAACAGTACTTCAGACATTAGCAAATGGGGATGTATACCGGTTAGAATATCTGGATGAGGAACGAAGTGTCAGAGCGTTTAGCAGTGTGGATAATAAAACGGTTCTCTATAAGTATGGAAAAAATATGGAGATTTTGGCCGTATATTATGAGGATGGAACCGGGGTCTTCTATGAATATGATAAACAGGGATACCGGTCCAGTGTGACGGACCGATCAGGCAGTAGAAAAGAATGGCGTTATGATTTAATGGGGAGGCTGGCAGAGGAAAAACTGGCAGGCGGCCTTATAACGAATTATTATTATAATCAAAGTGATGATCTGAAAGAGAAAACAGACAATACAGGCAGAAAATTCTATTTTGAGTACGATGAAAACCACAATCTGATTGAGAAAAAGGAAGAAACAGAAGATGGAGGCTGGTTTGCTCATAGTTATTACTACGACCGAAGAGGCAGGCTGTTAGAAGAAACAGATCCGGTTGGAAATACTACCGTATATCATTATAAGGAAGAATCCGGGAAACCAGATGTGATTACTTATCCCGATGGGGAAGAGGTCCGGTTCGAATACGACCGCATGGGACGTATGATGGCGGAAGAAAGTGAATGCGGCAGAAAAGAATATGGCTATAATGCAAACAACTACCGTACTATGATAAAAGATGGGGAAGGAAATGAGTCCCGCTATCTTTATGATGGAATGGGAAGACTGATGGCCATGTATCCTCCAAAAGCCTGGAAAGAGAGAAAAGGTGAGTATACATACAAGTATGATTTCCTTGATCGGCTGACAGATAGTATTTCTCCGGCTGGAAGCCATAGCAGAAAGATTCTTGATGGGGAAGGAAAAGTATTAAAAGAAATACACCCCAATGCCTACGACGCAAACGCGGATGACGGAGCCGGTGTTTCCTTTGATTATGACAGTGACGGAAACCAGATTCGGATCCATTATCCGGACGGAGGTTGTGAAAGACTGTTTTATGATGCAGCAGGAAACAGGATTAAGCATGTTATGCCTCAGGATTATGATGCAAGGACTGATGACGGAGTCGGCTGGATGTATACTTATGGAGTGGACGGACGGTTGGAGACAGTAACCGGTCCGGACGGTATCCTTCAGGCAGCATATAGTTATGACATTTCCGGCAATATCACTAAAAAGACCGATGCGATGGGCAGAACTGTTACGTATAGTTATGACAGAAGAAATCAGCTGTGCGAAGTAATGGGGCCGGTAGATGAAAAGGCTGGTGAAGTTCTTTACCAGAGAACCACTTATCTTTATGATGCAAATGGTAACAAGGTGGAGGAACATCGTCATGGCGGATACTGGAGTGTAGATGGACATCTGATTGAAGAGGATGATCAGGGTCTGAAGTTAAGTTTTACTTATGATAAAAGAGACCGGCTGATCCAGGTAAAAGACGGACATGGAGCTGATATCATTTACCGGTATGATTTACAGGGGAGAAAGATCTATGAAGAGAAGGTTATCTCTAAAGATGTACATCAGATCATTCGTTATAATTATGATAAAGCAGGTAGACTTGCAGAGATAAAAGAACTGCTGAATAGCGGACTGACTCCTGTCAAAGGTGAAGCAAGATATGCGATTACCATCTATAACTATGATGAAAATGGAAACAGAACCAGAATACAAACGCCAGAGGGTTATGAGATTATCAGAAAATATGATTCCTGCGACCGTCTGATTGCTGAACAAACACTGGATAAGCAAAACGGAATTGACAGGACAGTCTCCATAACCTATGACCGGGCGGGAAATATAACAAGAATCGCTCGTCAGGGAAAAGGCGGGGAATTATGGGAACTTTCTTATAATTATGATTTAAAAAACCGGATTACATATGTGAAAGATTGTCTGGGGCCGGTATTTAGATATGAATACGATAAGAATGACCGCCTGGAAAAAGAAATTTTGCCAAACGATGAGGAGACACCCGATAAGAAGTATAAAAATAACTTATCTTATGCTTATGATTCTTACGGAAATATTCTCACACACACAGATGGAGCTGGAACTGTTCTGGAAGAAAACCAGTATCTCCCGGATGGAAATCTGGAGATAAAAAAAACGGCGGATGGAAATCAGTGTACATATACGTATGGATTTCATGGAAAGTTAACCAGTCTGGAAACATTAAGGAGCAAAGAGGCAGGAAAGCCGTCCCAGATTTATACCTATGATGCAAATGGGCGGATTACGGGAGTTGCCGATGGAAATGGAAACCGGACAAATTACGATACGGATAGCTGGGGAAGAATCAGGAAAGTCAGAAACGGAGACGGAGGAATCGAGACCTACACCTATGACAGTATGGGGAATGTCACCAGTACAACGGATCCAAACGGGGGTGTCATAACCTATCGGTACAATAGCCAGGGAAAGGTCTGTGAGATTATTGATCAGGCTGGACGCAGCGAGATATTCCGCTATGACAGAGAAGGCCGGCAGATCCTGCACATAGACAGGAATCAGAATCAGGTAAGGACAGTCTATAATGTAGATGGAAATCCGGTAATGGAAACAGGGTGTGATCAGGAAGGAAAGAATTCGGTAACCAGAAGCTGGGAGTATGATTCTTTCGGATTGAGAAAAAAAGCAATCGCTGATGGTTTCTGCTATACCTATGAGTATCGTCCTGATGGAAAACTGGTGAAGAAGGAATCCTGTGGGGAAACCTTAATATCCTGTACTTACGGCAAAGATGGAAGCTTAAAAACCATGACCGATATAACCGGAAAAAGGCTGCATTACGAATATGACTGGAGAGGAAAGCTTACCGGTATTAAAGACAATGAAGGACGAGAAATTGTTCGATACAGTCACCGGAAAGACGGAAGGCTTGAGACAATTACTCATTTAAGCGGAATAAAGACTCTATATGAGTACGATACAGATGGAAACATCAGCCGTCTTGCAACATTTTTGTCAGAAAGCAATCCTTTGTTTGATTACAGATACGAGTACGATCTTAATGGAAACCGGACAGCTAAAGAGGGTGTCTGTGTTATGGTGGAAGGCAGCTGTGCACAAAAGACCGCTGTCTATTACCGCTACGATTCCATGAACCGTCTGACTGAAGAGAGATATGATGGGGACGATGCTCATTATGTGTATGACCGCTGTGGAAATCGGTTGGAGAAGACATCCGTTGCAGGGAAAGAGACGTACTGCTATAATAGAAGAAACCAGCTGATAGAGCGGAATGCGTCTGGACGAAACTATACATACCGGTATGATGCTCAGGGAAATATTCTGGAAGAAGCCGGAGAAGGTGAGGAGAGGAGGTACCATTATAATCCGTTTGGTCAGCAGACTGCAGTAGAATCAGATAAGTTAAAGCTTGAGAACTTTTATGACGGAGAGCTGTTAAGAGCTGGAAAGTCTGTAAATGGACAGGTATCCCGTTTTATCTTTTATAATGGAGAGCTGCAGGCAGAAGCGGATGAGGACTTAAATGCCATAAGCAAGTATATTCCAGGCTATGGAGTGGCAGCCAGTGAAGTGGAAGGACGGGTCGGATACCATGCGTATCATCTGGATGAGAGAAACAATACTGCGTATATAACAGGCAGTCAGAGGAATATTGAAAACTTCTATGAGTATGATGCCTTTGGAGCTATCCGCAGCCAGTCGGTGGAAATTCAAAACCGGATACTGTATACGGGTCAGCAGTATGACCAGGAGACAGCACAATATTATCTCAGAGCCAGGTTTTATAATCCGGTGGTGGGAAGATTCCTGCAGGAGGATGTGTACAGGGGAGATGGGCTGAATCTGTATGCGTATTGCGCAAACAATCCGGTGATGTATTATGATCCTAGCGGGTATAATGATTGTAAAGATGGAGGTCCAAAGGAACCAGATGAGACTCCAGCGAAGAAAAATGTTAATAATGAGGGTTCGGGTACTAGCCGTATTGAAGTTGTGGATTCTGATGCAGGTACTTTTAGGATAACTGATTGGAGTGAATACCCAGATGAATATGTTCCTTTACCAGATAAAAATAAAGAGTGGGTATTGCTAGAGGGTGATAAATATGAATCCGCTAGAAAACAAGCAAATGAGATTAATAAAAATATAAGAAAGGGAGATAGCTACTATAGCGATAATAGACTGGAAATCCATGAAGTCGAGCCTGTTAAATTCGGAGGCAGTCCTACAGACTTAACTAATAAAACAGCAATACAAGGACAGGCCCATAGGAAATATGTTACACCATGGTGGAATAAAATACGAGATGAAGCTAAGAAAGGATTGA
Organism: uncultured Paenibacillaceae bacterium; assembly: GCA_963523055.1. Classification (GTDB taxonomy): domain Bacteria; phylum Bacillota; class Clostridia; order Lachnospirales; family Lachnospiraceae; genus Lacrimispora. The sequence goes on from CAURBV010000017.1 coordinate 20,555, forward strand.
ATAAATAATTATGGATTTTTTCGATAAAGAAATTTTTAACGATTTTAACTTCCAAGAAGAACAAAATACAGAAAGCCAAATATGTAGAGCTGAGTTAGACTTAGGAATCAAATTCCCGGAAGAATTACGAAAGATTCTGCTGCTATATAATGGAGGTAGTGGAGAAATTGGAGATTATTATTTAGATTTATGGAGTTTGGAAGATATTGTTGATTTTTATCAAGAAAACATGGAAGTTGAGGAAAACAATTTGGTTCCATTTGCTTCAGATGGTTGCGGTATGGCATTTGCTTTAAAAAAAGGTTCTTCAGAGATTAGAATTATTCCTATGGATTCTCTAGAATATAAATATTCAAAAGAATGTAGTAATAACTTTAATAAGTTTATTCATGACATGTATTCTGGTGATTTATTGGAATACTAGAGTATATTAAAGTTCTTATGCACTTCCAAATTGATATAAAGCGATTATCAGTTTGGAAGTGTTTTACTGTTTCCATTTATTAGTGGTAGAATTCCTCTGATTTTAGGATATTCCTTGCCTAAAAATTTTAATGAAAATATTTTAATTCCTGTTCGCTCATATAACTTCTCTCCTTCAAAAATATGCGATACCGAAATTAGGGCAGAAAGTCAATGCCGGAAACTACTACAAATACATACTTTGAATTGTGTAAATAGATTAAATAAATTCGCGAAATGCTTATTGTCTTGATTTACTGGTATGGGTTTAAAGAAGTCGCTCATGACTCCGCAATTTTTTCGTATAAATGGGATTTACGTGCAAGAGTAACCCCGAACACGAACCCAATGCCAAGAATCCGACCCCGATGAAAAAGTCCGTCCAGTCCGCATTGCGGGCTGATGTAAGCGGAGACGGGGAAGTTTTTGTACAGGTGGTAACCGCAATTTAAACATTTATCAAGGAAAAGGATACCTCCCTTTTTTCTACAAATTTGCCCTACAAGGCTTTTATTGCCTGGATGGCATAACATATTCCATCATCGGTTTCAAAGGCCACACAAGGGCAAGATTTTGCGACACAGGGCTAAACGAGAATGGTACATCAATTCTGTGTTGCCATTGATTTATAATAACTACCTACCCCCATAGTTCATTGTGAACCATAGGATTTACAGGAATCTGGCTTTATGGTAAAATGGGGCTGCCGGGGGTTACAGGGGGTAAAAATACCGTTTCTGTAACTCCCATTTCTGTTCTTTCTTCTGCCGCTTTTTCTTCTGAAAATAAATCTAGAAACAACTTGCAATCCATTCGATACAGAGTTAACATCAACAACCAATAAAAGAAATAACTTGCCCTTTCATCCATTGGTTTGTTGTAGATAGGCTGTCGAACCCTTGCGGACTCAAAATGAGTTAACGCTGTCATCTGAGGTTGCCGGTACGGGGACTGATTGGTTGGAAACAAGATCAGGAGGGAGAGAATTGCAGAGAAGAGAAAAGCTACTTTATGTAGGAATCGACCTGCATAAGGAAACACATACCGCAGTGATGGTGAACTGCTGGAATGAGAAGTTAGAAGTTGTTGTTATTGAAAATAAGCCCAGTGAATTTAAAAAGCTGGCAGAAAAGGTAAACAGAAAATCCAATCATCTTGGGCTTGAGCCTATTTACGGATTGGAGAATGCATACGGCTACGGCAGAAGTTTAGCTGTCTGGCTGATTGAAAATGGTTACATAGTAAAAGACATTAATCAAGCTCTGGCTTATGATCAGAGAAAAAGCGCACCCATGCTTCGAAAAAATGACGAGCATGATGCCTATTGTGTGGCAACGGTTCTGATTAACCAGTTACATACCTTGCCAGATGCAAAACCAAAAGATAATAAATGGACGTTGGCACAGCTGGTAAATAGGAGAGATTTACTGGTGAAAGATGGTATCCGTTTTAAGAACGGACTCCATGAGCAGATATCCATGGCATATCCCAGCTACAGTAAATTTTTTAGCGAGATAGACGGGAAATGTGCCATGCACTTTTGGAAGACCTACCCGTCCTCTGCCCATTTACAGGAAAAAACAGCAGAAGATTTAACAATCGAATTTAAAGAAATATCTCCGATTATCAGAGGAGACAAAGCGGAGTTGATTCTGGATTGTGTAAAGAATGATGGGAATACTTATCGCGAATATCAGGAATCCAGAGATTTTATTACAACAAGTCTAGTACGGGATTTGGAACATCAGAGAGAAGAATTAGCAGGGCTTGATAAAGAAATCGAGAAAATCCTGCTTAGCTTTGATTACAAACTGACCAGTATGCCGGGGATTGGAACGTCTATTGCAAGCAAGTTAATTGCAGAAATCGGAGATATCCGAAGATTTTCCAGTGCAGATAAGCTTGCAAGGTTTGCAGGAGTTGCTCCTGTAAAATTTAGTTCCGCCGGAAAAGGTAAGGAACAAAGCTCTAGGCAAGGCAATCGCCAGTTACATGGACTGTTTTATTTCCTGGCGGTAACCATGGTGTCCAGACCAAAGAACGGAATGCCCAATCATCCGGTATTTTATGATTATTATATGCGGAAAATCGGTAAAGGAAAGACAAAGTCTCAGGCACTGGTCTGCATCATGCGTCGATTGGTGAACATTGTGTACGGGATGATGAAAAATAAGACAGAATACCGGGAACCGATTCTAAAAGAAGAACAGTAATTTTTCTATTTAAAAACAGCACAAAGACGTGCTATAATTTTTTTAATTGAATAAAATTTTCAACGTTCGTCGGATTCGCCAGTACCCCACCTGAGGGTTCGGGCAATGAAATAACTGAGAAGCCAATGAGTTGGAATGAATTTCAAGCTGCAAATAAAGGGAAATATAATAATACGGAAATGAGTGAGGTATTTTCACAATATAAGGCTGAAAGTTATCCCAATGGAGGTGAACATTATTTAAATAGACCATATATAAGAGAGTCTGTAATTAATGAGGTTAATCAGAATACTATATATAATGCTCAGGGACAGATTTACGACACAATAGGAGACAAATGGGTAGATTCAAGCAAAGTAGAACTTGGACATGTACCATCACATGAATTCTGGTATGAACGTAATCAGGCTGAAAGCATGGGAATGTCACAATCTCAATTTAATGATTATATGAATAATTCTAGCTTCTATGCTTGGCAAGATATTCATGATAATCGAAGTCACAGTAAGGAAGATAAACATTAATAATAAAACAAATAGAAAGTAGGAAATGGATATGGATAATTTTGGAAGAGATGATCTTTTTTATATGATTAGTCATCAAATAAGTTTTGAGAAAGTTAAATTATTGCTAGATGCTATAGAAAATGTGGATAAGAGTGATGCAGGTGGATTGTCATATTTACATGTTGCTGCTATTAACGATAGGGTAGATATAGTGGAGTTGTTATTGCAAAGAGGAGCAAATCCAAATTATATAGATAGTAAAGGCCGTACTCCTTTATCTTATGTTATTGGAAGAAAACTTCCTAATAGAATTAAAATTGTTCAACTCTTGCTTGAATATGGAGCGGATTTAGATTTCAAAACAGGAGAGCGAACAATACGAGAAACTATTGCTATGTTTCAAGATCCAGAATTAATGAAGATTATAGAGTAGTAGGCATATATAGGAATAGGCTGGTCAGACAGTTGTGGGCAAACTGTCTGACCTATTTTCCTTTATAGATATTCATTCAATCATCCTGGAGGAAGCCCGATATGATGAGGAGAGGAGGTACCATTATTATCCGTTTGTGGCAGCCAGTGAAGTGGAAGGACAGGACGATACCATGCGTATCATCTGGATGAGAGAAATAATACTGCATATATAACAGGCAGCCAGAGGAATATTGAGAACTTCTATGAGTATGATGCCTTTGGAGCTATCCGCAGACAGTCGGAGGAAATTCAAAACCTTATATTGTATACGGGCCAGCAGTATGATCAGGAGACAGCACAGTATTATCTTAGAGCCAGGTTTTATAATCTTGTTGTGGGAAGATTCCTGCAGGAGGATGTGTACCGGGGGGATGGGCTGAATCTGTATGCGTATTGCGCAAACAATCCGGTGATGTATTATGATCCTAGTGGGTATAATGCAAATGACTGTTATGGTAAAGATGGGGGAGAGCCAGCTGGAGACGGTGGTACACCTAGTGGTAAGGTCAAGACAGATAGTGATACCAATGGGGCGGCACAGACTACCAAGGGGAACAAAAGCTTTGATGATGGAACTTCTGATGGAAATAAGAAAGCTAAAGCAAAAACAGGACCGAAGACAGATGGTAAAACACATAATGTTAAAATTGCAGAAGTAGCGGCAAGTGTTAAAGATGGAACTGTTATAGCAGGCGGAGGAACTGGAATCCCAGAAGCAGTTATTCCTACTCCAAATGGAGTAAAATCTAAACGAAGACCCGATATTTTGGTAGAAAGAGCAGACGGATCACAATATGGAATAAATGTGGGAAAGACAACAGCAAAAGGTGCTCCTATAAAAAGAGAAGTGCTTGCAATATATGATTTGGAAGATGCGGGATATCCTATGTATTTTGTACCTTATGACAAATAGTTAAGTGGTGATTATAATATATCAGTCGTTGTAAGGTAAGTGGGTTTGTGATTTTAATGGGAGTTATGAAATCAATATTATAATAATCTGGCATATGGATTTATAAGTAATGTGAGCTTTAGCAAATACAATGTAAGTGCTAAAAGAATAAACGTGGCTAGGGAGATTTGAATCCCTAGCTACGATTTATAAACAGGAGATGATATAATGGCAAAAATTAATTTTCAATTTCACGCAACAAGGGAAGAAACATCAGCTTTTATTTTGAATAAAGTTAAAGAAAATAATTTAAAAGTAGTGATATTGCAAACATTTCCAAATTTTGAGTACAAAGTTATTGATTACTTAAACATATCCGAAGAAATGCTATGTAAAGCTGAAATGATTTTGCTTTATATGAATCAACCCATTAAAGATGAAAAAAATTATATAGAATTCTTAAGAAATAATAGTGGTTTTTTATGTATTAGGCTGGGAAAGCAAGATAATAAAATATTAAGTGAATCTACTATTGGTTGTATAGCGGAAAATGAAAATCTTAAATTATGGAGAATCATAATAAATCAGTATAAAAAAACAATGTTTAAAGGAGTTTATATTATTGGAGAATATAACGGAGTAAAAAAATATTATAAAGATCATAGATATACACAAAAAGTAAAAGAAATGTATGAAAATGGAATTACAATTATAGGGAATGGTGGAAATAACAGATATATTTTAGAATCGTCTATGGAATCCGAGTAGAGTAGTTTACACAAATATAAAAGTTTAAGTGCTTTTACGACGAAGATTATGAAATGATAATGACTTAATATTAAAGCTTATTATTAATTCATTATATTTTTGGTAAGAGTAATAAAATTTGTGTCTATGAAAACAAATTGCTTCTTTCTGGAAATGAATTAGATTAATAATTCATTCCCAGAAGGGAGCTTTTTCTATGGCAATCGCTGACGGTTTCTGCTATACCTATGAGTATCGTCCCGATGGAAAGCTGGTGAAAAAGAATTCCTGCGGAAAAACCTTAATATAATGGCCTCTGTGGAAACCGGTTGGAGAAGACATCCGTTGCAGGGAAAGAGACGTACTGCTATAATAATTTAAGGAGTTATAGTTTTTAAAGAAGGATATTATAATTTGTAGTATTATGTGTTGCAAAACGTATGCTGTGTCTGTGAAATATAAGAGAGGGTGGGTGATATGATTAAAGATGTTGATAAATTATTAGAATCTCACGAATATGACATATATAATAATGAATCTATAAATCCAGATAATTTTTGCCAGTTAGTGGAATGCTTTTCTAAAGAAAATATAGATATACTTGAATATTTCTCTTATAATAAATTTACTACTAAATTCTGTTGGTTAAATCCAATTCTTATCATTAATGAGATGAAATATCCCCTGAAGTTAAAATGTCTGCCATGGCTTTTGGGATTGCTGCAGGACGTTAATTGGCCGGTATATCATGATGTGATATATACCTTAATGTCCTTTGATAAAAGAGATGTTGTATCCGCAATGGAGAAGTGCTTACAAGAGGCAAAATCAGATCGAGATGAGATGTGGATTTCAGGAATGTATCTGGCTGCACAGGAATTAAAAATTGGATCATTAAATTTTTAAAATAAATATATTTACCAATTATTTTACACAAAAGATATATAAAAATCTCATTCACAATGTAATTATTTTAATTTCGAAAAGGACTTCTTGAACCGCTTTTATATGTGGAGCGGCGCACAGCACAGGGATCAATACAAAATACTTGTGGATTGATTTACCTCGTCCGATACTTGCCCGCTGTATGATAAAAAGTAATATTACCACAAAATTAAAAAGAAAGTATGAGTAAAATATGGAATCATATAATTTAATCCCTGTAATTATAATTATTTTATTGTTAGTATTAATATCATTTTTTATTATTATATTTAAATTTATAAGATCGGTAAAGTGGGGATGGCTTTATCTATTAATTATTTTAGCAATTATAGTGGGAGGTGTTAAATTACATAATCATATTAAGAATCTGGTATTTTATGATTTTAAAAAAGTAATATGTGAATCATATCCAGAGATAAAAACAATAGATTTACATATGTCATATGGAGCTCGTTCGGGGTCAATAAACGTTAATATAAAAAATGGGACAAATGATGAAGTTATAGAAAAAATTTTTCTTAACATATTAAGTGATATTAATAATGAACCAATGTCGAGTTATTTAAAAGGCAGTACAAATTATGAAAATAAGAGTTGGGTCAATTTAGAAATTTTTTTCTATGGAGACAATTATCATAGATATATTTCAGGTCCTTATCAACATTCTGAGTGGTTTACAGAGAATAATAAAAAAAATCAGATATGGAAAAATGATGCTATTGGAAAAGAATATCGCTATGCAGATTTATTAAGTAATTAATCTTAGTTTATATCTTACACAATTGTTGTCGATGAAAAGGTGATATCAAAGAGACTAAATTCCGTTTATAACAGTTACTTGATGTAGGTGAAAGGAGCCTGAAAACCAGTGGAATCAACCAGAAGATCAAAATACAAAGAGCCAATCCAGCACGGAAACGCCTTCTTCCCATTCAGCACTCACGAAACCGATATCAGGTTAAGGGAAGGTAAAACCTTTCACACCTACATTATGAACGGAGAGAACTTTGGAGGTCTGGTTGGATTAGGTCAGGAGCCTCCCCTATATTTCCACTGCCACAGGGAACTGGAGCTATTCTGGGTATGCAAAGGAACTGCCAGAATCAACATAGAAAATGAAGAGATTCAAGTTTGTACAGGAGACGTTTTGCTAATCCGCCCAGACAGAATTCACGGCTCCAACGATTTTTTAAAAGAAGACCTCATCTACCGGACAATCTTATTCAGCTATGAGTTCGTAGGCAGTATGGAGAATGATGTCATCAGGCAAAATTACATTGACCCCCTATTTTCCGTAACGACCGGACCTTATATCTTTTTGTCTTCTGAGCAGCAGGAGAGTGAAAGACAGTATCAACTTTTAAATGATGCATACGCCATATATGAAAATGGCCAAAAAGGATTTGAACTGCTTTTAAAAGCCAGAATTCTGGAATTCTTCTATGAAATAGTAAAAAGCGAAAATATTTCTCCAATTCAGGAACAGAGCGATACAGGAATTGGCTTATTTATGAAAAACATCAATCATTACATAACGGAAAATTACACAAATAAAATCGAACTTAGTGACGCAGCGAAGCACGTTTCCATGAGCAAGGGGTATTTTTGCCGCTACTTTAAACACGCATTTCACATGACCTTTCATGAGTATCTGACTCATGTGCGGCTGCGGGAAGCTGAAAATCTGGTTCGCACCACACACCTGGGTATGGAGGAGATTGCAATCCGTACCGGTTTTTCCAATTCCAATTACTTTACTGTCACTTTTAAGAAACATTATCACATGATTCCCACAAAATACCGGAACGAAGTCAATATTTAATCACACTGCACCAATCTCACAAGAAGAGGAGCCCCTTTCATTTACGGAGCTTCTCTCTTTTTTACTCCTCTCCCATATAAAGTCACTTTTTTAATAAAAGAGGTCAATATAAACAGGGTAACTTCATGTGCATACAACTAAAATAATAGTATGAATCCGATCGAAAGGGGTAAAAAGGCATGAATTATATCAGAGAAGACCAGGGAGTTATTATTTTTGAGAATGACGGAGAAACCCTCCGTATCGAGCCGTGGGGCGAAAATTCCCTGCGGGTGCGCGCTGTGATGATGGGAGATATCAAAGATACGGATTACGCACTTCTTCCAGCACCATTTACATCAGTCGCAATCATAATAAAAGATGAGTTTAACGGCTCAATTACCAATGGAGCAATCACCGCATCTTTATCTGTAGATGACTGGCACAAAAGATGCAGGGTAAGCTTTTTTAACCAGAAGGGAGAACTTCTCCTGGAAGAAGAAAAAGCCGGAGGAGCCCTTAATAAAAAAACCAGAAATTTTAAACCCAGACTGGGAGGGGACTATGAGCTGACTGTTACCTTTGCATCCGACCAGTCGGAACGGCTATACGGAATGGGGCAGTATCAGCAGGAAGTCTTAAACGTGAAGAACTGCATTTTAGAACTTGCCCATAGAAACTCCCAGGCCTCTATTCCCTTTCTGCTTTCCGATAAAGGATATGGCTTTTTCTGGCATAACCCTGCAGTAGGAACTGCCTCCTTCGGAAAGAACATTACCCAGTGGTATGCGGAAAGCACCAGGCAGATGGATTACTGGATTACCGCAGGGGATACCCCGGAAGAAATCGTGGGATCCTATGGCAAAGCCACAGGAACACCTCCTCCCATGCCCGAACATGGTCTTGGATTCTGGCAGTGCAAGTTAAGATACTGGAATCAGGAAGAACTTCTAAACGTTGCCAGACAATATCATAAAAGAGGAATTCCGGTAGACGTGATTGTAGTTGATTTCTACCACTGGCCTAAGTGCGGTGACTACCGTTTTGATGAAAATGATTTCCCCGATCCCAAAGCCATGGTTGAAGAACTAAACAGTTATGGTATGGAGCTGATGGTTTCCATCTGGCCGCAGGTGAACCTAACCAGTGAAAATTATGAGGAAATGAAACAGAAAGGGCTGCTTGTAAAATCAGAACGTGGAGTTCCCATTGCAATGAGGTTCCAGGGGGAGAATGCATTCTTTGATGCGACCAATCCAAAAGCCAGAGAATATGTATGGAACTTATGCAAAAAGAATTATTATGACTATGGGATTAAAACCTTCTGGCTTGATGAGGCAGAGCCGGAATTTTCCACATATGAGTATGATAATTACCGTTACTATATGGGACCCGTGAACCAGATTGGAAACATTTATCCCCAGCTCTACGCAAAAACCTTCTATGACGGTCAGATAGCCGCCGGTATGGATACAGCGGTTAATCTGCTGCGCTGTGCCTGGGCAGGCAGCCAGCGCTATGGCGCACTGGTATGGTCCGGGGATATCCACAGCGATTGGAAGACGTTAAGAGAACAGCTTTGTGCAGGTCTGAATATGGGAATAGCAGGAATTCCCTGGTGGACAACTGACATCGGAGGATTCATGGGCGGAGATCCCACAGATCCTTCCTTCCGGCAGCTATTCGTTCGCTGGTTCCAGTGGGGAACGTTCTGCCCGGTTATGCGGCTTCATGGTGACCGGAGTCCATCAAAGCCAGTTAATCACGCAGACGGCACACCATCAATGCCAACTGGAGCAGATAATGAAATATGGAGCTTCGGAGAAGAAAACACACCTATTTTAGAAAAATACATACAGTTCAGAGAAGCAATGCGGCCTTATTTACGAAAATTAATGAATGAAGCCCATGAATTAGGTAAACCAGTCATGCGTACCATGTTCTATGAATTCCCCCAGGATGAGATATGCTGGGATCTCACCGATCAGTACATGTTTGGTTCCGATATTCTGGTAGCGCCAATTCTTTACGAGAATACATATGAAAGAGATGTGTATCTTCCTCAAGGAGCAAACTGGACCCTGATTTATGATGGAACAAAATACAAAGGAGGACAAATCGTTCATCAGACAGCAGGTATTGATCAAATTCCTATTTTTCTTCGTGATGAAAATCAGAAAGAATTGATTGGAAAAATATAAACCCGGTACAATCCGGCTAATCCGGCCCCAAACCGGCTCCTAAAAGATCCATTTTTTACCAAAAATTACATGTAGAGCGCTAAATATTACATGAACGAAAAAAAAGCAGACTTTTGTAGTATAATCACCTCAATGGAAACAGGAAGGGAGGAGATACGATTTTTACTGCAATAGCATTTATCGTAATTGGGTTGCTTCTGGTATTTATGCCATATGAAAAATTTCTTGAAATTTTTCCGGCTACCAAATCCAAAATAATGATTAAAGTTTTAGGGGGCTTTTTTCTGATTTTTGGTTTTGGTTACATATTACTGGCGCTGTTCGTGTAAGATACAATTTTTACAGTACAGTTTTGGAATATCAATATCATATGCAATCAGACAAGTATGAAAAACTGTGATTTCAATCATTATAAATGATCGGAAAAACAACAAAAGAAAGAAGCGGCGGAGTGAATTCCCCGCTTTTTTCTTTTAAAAATATGGAACATTTAAAATTTAAGAACCTGTTAACTGGAAAAATCGGTCGGATGATGTTATAATGAAAATAATGAAACAAATATAGAAAAAGGAGCACAAAAATACGATACATGGATAAACATCAAGTACTCAGGCACTATTTCGGTTACGACAGTTTCCGGGAAGGGCAGGAAATACTGATTGACAGCATTCTGGCAGGGAGAGATGCCATGGGGATTATGCCGACTGGTTCAGGTAAGTCTCTTTGCTTTCAGGTTCCGGCTCTTATGACAGAAGGAATTACTTTAGTTATTTCCCCTTTGATTTCCCTGATGAAAGATCAGGTTGCTTCACTCAATCAGGTCGGCATTCACGCCGCATATCTTAACAGTTCTTTAAGTTCAAGTCAGTATATTAAGGCCCTCGCTTATGCACGGGAAGGGCGCTATCCCATTATTTACGTTGCACCGGAACGGCTTTTGACCGAAGAATTTTTGGATTTTTGTTTAAATGTCCGGATTTCCATGGTGGCAGTGGACGAAGCTCATTGCGTATCCCAGTGGGGACAGGACTTCAGACCCAGCTATTTAAAGATTGTTGATTTTATTGAAAAACTACCAAAACGGCCTGTTATCAGTGCTTTTACTGCTACGGCGACAAAGGAAGTTCGTGAAGATATTATTGACATTTTAATGCTTCAGGATCCGGCTGTTGTATCTACTGGTTATGACAGGCCTAATCTTTATTTAAGTGTGCAGTCTCCTAAGGATAAGTATGCCACCATGAAAAATTTTGTGGAGAGACACCCGGGACAATGCGGAATTATTTATTGTCTCACCAGAAAGATGGTGGAGGAGGTTTGTGGGAAATTAAACAAAGAGGGATTTTCTGCAACCAGGTATCATGCAGGATTAAGTGATGCAGAACGCAGAACCAATCAGGATGATTTTATTTATGACAAGAGCCTTATTATGGTGGCTACCAATGCCTTTGGTATGGGCATTGATAAGTCTAATGTCCGCTATGTCATTCATTATAATATGCCCAAAAATCTGGAGTCCTATTATCAGGAAGTGGGACGCTGCTCCAGAGACGGGGAGCCGGGAGAATGCCTTCTTCTTTATGGTGGTCAGGATGTAATCACCAATCAGATGTTTATTGAAAGCAATCAGGATAATCAGGAGCTTGATCCCATCACCCGAAAGCTTGTAGAAGAACGGGACAGAGAACGGCTGAAAAAAATGACTTATTACTGTTTTACCAACGATTGCCTGAGGGATTACATACTCCGCTATTTTGGAGAGTATAAGGAAAATTACTGTGGGAATTGTTCCAACTGCTTAACCGGGTTTGAGACTGTGGATGTGACGGATATTGCAAAAGCCATGATTGGATGTACGGAAACCAGCAGACAGCGGTATGGTGCCAACGTAATCATGGATACTTTGCATGGCGCCAATACGGCTAAGATTAGGAATTACGGTATGAATGAAAACCCCCATTATGCTGTTTTATCAAAAGTTCCTGTATACAAGTTAAGGCAGGTCATGAATCATCTTCTTTTAAAGGAGTATCTGTCTGTTACCAACGATGAATATGCCATTGTAAAGTTGACGCAAAAGGCAGGTGCTGTTCTAAACGAAGAAGAGACCATTCTTATGAAGATGGCAAAAGAAGAAGCCGCTGTTTCACAGGGAAAAGAAAACCGTAAGACAAAGAAGAGCAGTTCATCGGCACTGGATCTTACTAAGGCGGACGAAGAACTGTTTGAAACATTAAGAACACTCCGACTAAAAATAGCCAAAGAGGAAAAAGTACCCCCTTATATTGTATTTTCCGATAAAACCCTGATCCATATGTCGGTGCAAAAACCAAAGAACCGGGAAGAGATGCTTCTGGTATCCGGTGTGGGAACATTTAAATATGATAAATATGGAGAACGATTTTTAGAAATTTTTAAATAATAAATTCTGCCAGGAACAGTTTGATCTGCTTCCTGGCGGAATTTTTTTAATTGAAATACAAACTTCTGGGCATAATGAAACAGAAAAGTTTTTTGAAACAAACAGGAGGAGCGATTATGAAGAAACCACTGGCTTTCCTATTTATTACTGCAATGATCCTGTGTCTGAATGGTTGTGGTTCCGGTATCGCTGTAAAAGAAAGCAGCAAAGCATCCGCAGAAACAAAGGCGGAAGAAGCAGAGGCAGCGCAGGCCACAGCAAAGGCAGCCACTGCCACTACATCCACTGCAGCCACAAAGGCGGTGAGGGCAACTCCGTCAGTTCCCGAGCTGATCTTAAAGTATGGAGAAGTAAACCCTGAAGGTAATATTGATACCAAAGTTGCAGAAAAATTCGCAGAATACGTATATGAATTGTCCGATGGAAGAATTAAAGTTGATATATTTCCAGGGGCAGTTCTGGGAGATGAGAAAACATCTCTTAATTCATTAAAGACAGGGAATGGATTGCTAGATTTGTACCGTGTTAATACCAATGTCCTGACAGGGTATGGGTTTAAAAAGCTGAATCTGTTTGGTCTTCCCTACATTTTCAAAAGCAGGGAAGGAATGTGGAAGGTTTTAGACAATAAGGATCTTGGCAGAGCATTTCTAAATGAAGGACAGGAAATTGGTGCCAATATGGTAGGCCTTTTCTATACAGATGAGGGTGCCAGAAATATTTTTACAACAGAGCCTATGAAAGGCCTTGCTGATTTGAAAGGGAAAAGAATCAGAGTCCCGGAATCGGTTCTTATGATGGATACCATATCTGCGCTGGGAGCACAGCCCATTCCCTTGCGTTATGAGGATTTATATAATGCATTGGCAAACGGTGATTTGGAGGGGGCTGAAAATCCCATTCCGGCGTATCTTTCCAACCGATTTTATGAGGTTGCCCCTTATTATCTTTTAAGTGGACACGTTTTCAGCCCTGGAATCATCATGATGTCAGAACGAAAATGGAACACATTAAGCAAAGAAGACCAGAATCTTTTAAGACAGGCAGGTAAAATGGCTTCAGAATGGAATAAGAAAGAAATTGTAGCTGTAGAAGAGAAACTGAAAAAAGAAATGGTGGATAAAGGAGTAACAGTGATTCCTCTGACTCATAATGAAGAGGAGGAAGCCAGAAAAGATGAAGAAATCGTCCGGGTCAGCTTTACACCAGGACTTGAAAAATGGTTATATAAAATCATTGATATTCAAAAATAAAAATAACAGGTGAAAAAATTCACCTGTTATTCTTTTACATACCGGTAAATAATCGATGGCCGCCCACCAGTGGTATAATCAATGTCACTGACAATTTGTTTTTTGTCCAATAGATAATTCATGTATCTGCGTACTGTCACTCTTGATAAATGAACCTCCTCTGCAACGGTTTCGCTGGTGAGTGAATCTGCGGGATGTTCTCTCATAAAGGATAAAATGGTATCCAGAGTTTTTTCCTGAAGACCTTTTCGAAGAACCTCCTGCTGGGAAGCAGTGCCTGAAGAAACCTCAAACAGGGAATCCAGCTGTTCCTGGGAGAAAGTCTCCTGCTTAAGCAGTTCCTGGTGTTCCATAAACCGTGCCAATGCGTGATTAAAACGAACATATTCAAAAGGCTTCACCAGATAATCAATGACTCCAAGGCCCAGCAGCTTCTTTACATGAGAAGCATCTGTTGCGGCGGTAACCATGATGACATCGATGTGCTTATGCAGCTTTCGTATCTCAGTAAGAAGTTCTACTCCTCCCATAACCGGCATGTAGACATCCATAATTGCCAGATCTGCGGTATGGTCATTTAAATAATTAAGAGCATCTTTCCCGTTGGAAAACTGGCCGGTTACCTTTAGATATTTGTTTAATTCCACATATTGTCTGTTAATAGAAGCTACCATGGGGTCATCCTCTATAATTATTACCTGATACATGATGCTCCTCCTCTGTAAAGGTGATTGTAAATGAAGTACCTGTATTTTCTTCCGATTCCATCTCAATAATACCGTGATGCTGGTCCACCAGTTCCTTAATCAGGAACATACCTGACCCTCGTCCGTCTCCTTTGGTGGAAATTCCTTTTTCAAATATATGATCCTGGAGATCTGCAGGGATTCCCCTTCCTGTGTCATCGACAGAAAGGATGGTTCCCGATTGCCATATATTAATCCCAACTTCAATTTCTTTAATATCGCAGCTTAGGTCATTTAACTCTTCAATTGCATTTTCAATCAGATTACCCAGAATGGTAATGTATAAATCCACTGGCAGGTGAAGTTCCGATTCCACACAGGAACTGTCAGGCTTAATGGTAAGACGGATACCAAGTTCCCCTGCACGGATAATCTTACCAATTAAAAGTGCTGCAATGCTGGAAACCTGGATCTGCTTTGTTACCTCACTGACTGCAAGAGTAGATGCCATGCTTGTATTGATAATAAAGTCAGTCACTTTTTTTGGCTGCCCCATCTCAATAAAACCCAGGATGATATGAAGCTTATTTTTAAATTCATGGTTTAAGGCGCGGAGTGTCTCCACCATGTAGCGGGCGCCGGTCAGTTCTTCTGCCAGACGGGTGTATTCCGTCTTATTGCGAAAAATAGATACGGCTCCGGCAGTTTTTCCATTTTCCATAATGGGAATCCGGTTTGACATGATGTGTTTGCCATTTATCATAAGGCTGATATTATATTCTGGCAAGCCTGTCTGCAGGACATGAGGAAGTTTTGTTTCCGGATATAGTTCCGTCAGCTTTGTTCCGTACTCCGGCATAGTGTCCAGATCCAGTATTTTCTTTGCAGATTCATTAATAAGGATCAGTTCGCCTTCGGTATTGATGGCAAAGATTCCTTCTTCCAGGGCATCCAGTACTTCCTTTCTTTCAATATGAATTTTACGAAATTCTTCCGGTTTATAACCCAGCAGTATTTTTTTCAGACGGCTATACAGTAGCTCGGAAACAATAAAGCCAATGGAAAGCAGCATCAGGGCCAGGAGCAGAAAAACAAGCAGAATATTTCTGGTCAGCTGGGAAATACTGGCAGTCAGTACAGAAACCATTACAAAACCAATGATTTCATCCTGTTCATTTTTTATGGAAAAAAAAGCACGGCGCTGGTTTCCTAAAGTACCTTTTCCGTATGTGATGTATGGGGCAGCACCGTTTAATATGGCAGCCTCGTCATCACCTACAAAGTTTTTTCCGATCAGAGCCTTATTATTATGATAAAAGCGGATGCTGTCTTTATTACAGATGGTAACCACATCAATATAGTCCAGTTCTTTAACCAGCAGATCCATGCGTTTATTAAAGGCCGCAGAGGGCTGCCCCTTTTTTAAGATATCAGCGACTTCAGGCATACTGGATATAAAAATACCAGCATTTTTTATGTTCATATCCAGAGAATTTCTTTTTGTGACCAGATTATAATGAAGTGACACGCCTAAAGTCAGTAAAATAGCAAGAGTTATACTGAAAATCTGAGAAACGTAGATCTGGTGTTCCAATGGTTTATCTTTCATGTAGTACTTCCTCCAATGAATCTATTGTATTAGAAACAGGCTCGAAAATCAACGGTTATCGGGATTAAGGAATCGGTTTTCTTTACTTACATAAGGTTTTAATAACGTTCACAAGATTTTAAAAGACCAGTATCGGTGATAACATATGGTTATAATATAAAGTCAACGAAAGGGAAGGGTGAAAAGTTATGGATTTTAACAAACTTGCACTGGAGCTTCACGAAAAAAACAAAGGAAAAATCGAAGTAATATCAAAGGTATCAGTAAAATGCAGAGAAGATTTAAGCACTGCTTATACACCGGGAGTAGCAGAGCCATGCAGAAAAATAAGAGATGATAAATCTGAAGTATACCGCTATACAGCAAAAGGGAATCTGGTTGCTGTGGTTACAGACGGAACAGCTGTACTGGGACTTGGAGATATCGGCCCTGAAGCAGCAATGCCTGTAATGGAAGGCAAATCTATTCTTTTTAAAGAATTTGGCGGAGTGGATGCATTCCCGATCTGCCTCGATACAAAAGACACAGAGGAAATTATCAAAACAGTCCGCTATCTTGCGCCGGGTTTTGGAGGCATCAATTTAGAAGATATTTCCGCACCCAGATGTTTTGAAATAGAACGCCGTTTAAAAGAGGAACTGGATATTCCGGTATTCCATGACGATCAGCATGGAACAGCCATTGTGGTATCTGCAGGTATTATCAATGCATTAAAGGTTGTTGGAAAGAAAATCGATGAAGTAAAAGCAGTGATCAATGGAGCAGGATCTGCCGGTATTTCAATCTGCAAGCTCTTATTATCCATTGGTATGAAAGATGTGATTCTGGTTGATAAAAAGGGCGCTCTGGCAGAAGGCGAAGAGTGGATGAATGATGCTCAGAAGATGATGGCTGAAGTTACCAATCCGGAAAACAAACATGGTGAATTAAAAGATATTATGGTAGGAAGAGATATCTTTATTGGTGTTTCCGCTCCAGGAATCGTGACGACACAAATGGTCGCTTCTATGGCTAAGGATCCAATTGTATTTGCAATGGCAAATCCAACACCAGAGATCATGCCCGATGAAGCAAAGGAAGGCGGAGCAAGAATTATTGCAACAGGACGTTCCGATTTCCCAAATCAGATCAACAATGTACTGGTATTTCCAGGAATATTCCGTGGTGCCCTTGACGCAAAAGCAACGGATATCACGGAAGAGATGAAGATAGCGGCTGCTTATGCAATTGCAGGTATTATAAAGGAAGAAGAACTGACAGAGGAATACATCATACCAGGAGCATTTGATGAACGTGTTGCCAAAGCAGTTGCTGAAGCGGTGAAGCAAAAAGCGGTGGAGCAGGGGGTTGTAAAATAAATGGATAAAGTAAAAAACATTAAAATATCCGGCATACCACTGCCCATTTATCTGGGATTTACCGTAATCACCGCAGTTTCTATTGCCATGAAGTGGCTTCCCTCCGGAATGATCGGTGCCTTACTGGTTATGATGGTTTTCGGTGGATTGTTTAATATTATAGGTAATAACCTTCCAATCGTAAAAACCTTCCTGGGCGGCGGTGCAATTGTGTGCATCTTTGCTTCTGCAGCTATGGTGTATGCGGGTCTGATTCCAACGGATGTAGTGGAAAATGTAGATCAGTTTATGAATAAGACAGGATTTTTGAATTTCTACATAGCAGCCTTAATTACCGGAAGTATTCTTGGTATGGACCGTACTCTTTTATTAAAAGCGGCAGTACGTTTTCTCCCGGTTGCACTCTGCGCCATGACTGTGGCGATCTTAAGTGTTGGCGCAGTGGGAGCTTTGGTTGGATATGGCTTTGTAGATGCTATCATGTATGTGGCAATTCCCATGATGGGAGGCGGAATGGGTGCCGGAGTAGTTCCTTTATCCGGTATGTATGCAGAGGCGCTGCAGACAGATAAAGCTGCTATCATATCACGAATGATACCAGCCTCCACGCTTGGTAATGTCATGGCAATTGTAGGTGCTGGTCTTCTGGCAAAGCTTGGAGAAGTAAAACCTTCTCTGACTGGCAATGGCCGTCTTATGAGAAACCACAATTCTGACATGAATGAAAAAAACAACTCATCTGTCACTTTGGAAGAATTGGGAATCGGTATGATTACCGCTATGTTTTTCTTCTTAATGGGTGTTATTATTAGTAAATTTGTTCCTGCAGTTCATTCCTATGCATGGATGATTATTCTTGTGGCTATCAGTAAGGCATGCGGTATTATTCCAGTTAAATTTGAAGATTCCGCCCGCCAGTGGTCTCAGTTTGTTATGAAAAACTGGACCAGCGCACTTTTAGTCGGTATTGGAATATCAATGATCGATTTAGGTGCAGTTGCCCAGGCAGTAAGCCCTATGTATCTGCTTCTTGTATTTGTAGTAGTTGGAAGTGTATCATTAGGTGCAGGTATCGGTGGCCATCTGGTCGGCTTCTACCCCGTGGAGTCCGCAATTACTGCCGGACTTTGCACAACCAACATGGGCGGAACAGGAGATATTGCAGTTCTTTCAGCAGCAAAGAGAATGGAACTTCTGCCATTTGCGCAGATTGCTACCAGAATCTGCGGTGCACTTATCCTGATCGTTGCCAGTTTACTGATACAGATACTATTTTAAATAGAATGATAGAGAAATAGGAGAAGCCTCCGATGAAGATATGCGATAATCTTCATCGGAGGCTTTTTTTGTAAAATAAATTCAGAAAGCAGTGCATAAATATAAATATTTGCGCAGTATATCTCATACTGCGGTTGCAAAATTATATATATTTCGACATTTCTCATTATAAAGTAATTGCTTTTCTTTGTCAAACAACAGTTTATACAGTCAAATAAACGATAATTGAAAGAATATGTTAAAAATTCAATTCAAATATTACATAATATTTTTTTATTAATAGCAGAACGCCGTCACAGACCCCGTCATACTTTATCACATAATCGTTCCATATCGCTTTAGGGATGATTTCTCCTCCTTTTTTATTCCCCATATTAATTAAATAGTCTTCGATCCTATACGCCGTCTTTAAAACCGTCAGTATCCCAGAAAACAGCCATTAATCTTATGTTTTGCAGCCTGAGACACAGTATGAGATATACTGCGAAGATTGTTTCTAAGTCTGTAAAGGCTTAAAAAGACAGAGAAAACGGAGGTGTTTTATGATATTTAATTAACTGCAGGCGGATACAAAAGAGGAGACCGGATCCAGTCATCCGGAATAAATGAAAGAGGGAATGTTAAAGTGAAAAAGTGGTTTGAGGATTTAAAAGTTGCAAAGAAACTGTTAATCAGCTATCTGCTAATTGTTGCATTTACCATGATTACAGCAGTTGCAGGTATTTTTACTGTGTTGCATTTTACCAGGAATGTGGCAGTTATAATAATTGTAATTGCATTAATTTCTATTGTTTCTGTGATTCTTTCCTTATATCTTTCCAGTTATATG
This sequence comes from uncultured Paenibacillaceae bacterium, assembly GCA_963523055.1. Taxonomy (GTDB): domain Bacteria; phylum Bacillota; class Clostridia; order Lachnospirales; family Lachnospiraceae; genus Lacrimispora. The sequence continues at coordinate 40,231 of CAURBV010000017.1, forward strand.
TCAGATATTATTGCCTATCCCCTTTATATATTTGAGTCATTTGCCAGTATGGTGGCTGTGGGAGATTTTGAAGTTGAAAGAATCGCAGGTGAAAAAGAAAGAGGCTGGGCTTCCAGGAAAGATGAAGTCGGTGGCCTGGCCAGTGCCTTTGATAAGATGATTATTAACAATATTGAACTGGCCCGGACGACAAGGGCAATTGCAGATGGTGATTTAACAACTGTTGTGACCATTCGCTCCGAAGAGGATATTCTTGGGAAAGCGCTTGCAGAATTAGTTGAAAAGTTTCACAATCTGGCTTCTTCTATTACTACCATAGCAGAACAGGTCAATTCCGGATCAGGGCAGGTTTCTGACGGTGCCCAGGCTCTGTCAAGCGGAACAACAGAACAGGCAGCAACACTGGAAGAGTTAAATGCTTCCATCGGGAATGTAGCTGACCAGGCAACAAAAAATGCCAGAAGTGTTGAGAAAGCAGCTGATTATGTAAATCAGGCAGGTCAGGGCGTTATGGAAAGCAACCAATATATGCAGGAATTAAATACTGCCATGAAAGAAATTGGGGAGTCTTCCCAGGAAATATCAAAGATTACCAAGCTTGTGGAGGATATAGCATTTCAGACCAACATTCTTGCACTTAATGCTGCTGTAGAAGCTGCACGTGCCGGTGATGCAGGAAAAGGTTTTGCAGTAGTTGCCGATGAAGTCCGTAATTTAGCAGCGAAATCGGCAGATGCTGCAAAGCAGACAGCTGATCTGATTCAAAAATCGGTAACAATGGTATCTCATGGGGAGCGACTGGCTGATGATACACTAAAACTGTTATTTACGGTAAAAGATAAGGCTCTGATGGTGGAACAGGTAATCAATGAAATTGAAACAGCGTCCACCGAACAGGCGGGAGCAATTGTACAGATTAATCAGGGTCTGTCCCAGGTGTCTGCAGTTGTTCAGACCAATGCGGCTACTGCGGAAGAAAGCTCTGCAGCCAGTGAAGAACTTGCTGCGCAGGCAGAAATACTACAGCAGGAAGTTAGAAAATTCAAGCTGCATGAGGAATATACCAGTCATGGAAGGACAGAGTCAGGAAGGATCTTTGAGGATCCCAGGCATGTGTCAGCAGGGTCTTATGTAAAGTATTGACGTTTCTGGAGTAAGGGGGAAATGAAGGTTGAAAAGGCAGGAATTGCGGATTCACCAGAAGAAAACTCCGGATACCTTAAAAGACAGATACCTGACATTTTGGGCAGATAACCGGTTGCTCGGTCTTTCCATTACCTGTGTTGTGCAGATTGTTGGATTACAAAGGATTACACATTTTCCAGACTCTCCAGCTTACGTAAAAGGCGTGGTAAGTTTGAGAGGCAATGTTTTTCCAGTTGTGGATTTATGTCAAAAGCTTGGAGGAGACGCAAAAGATTATAATGACAGGAATTGTATTATTATTACAAACATCTCTAACAGTTTATATGGATTTATTGTTGATGGAGTTGAAGCGGTATACCAGGTGCTGCAGGAAGAAATTTTACCGGTTTCCTATTTTAATACTGAATCTTTAAACAGCTGTTTCTCAGGAATTGTAAAAGTACCAACGGAAAGCAGTGTGGAAAAAATAATTTTTCTTTTAAATATTCAAAAACTTCTTAGTAAAGAAGAGTTTGAAGTACTGGCTTTGGCAGAAAGATAAACGGAGAAGTGAATCAGGGCTGAAAACCGGCGGGAGGTTTTTAACCCTGATTTTATGTTATTTATCTGGAACAAATAACAAAAGCTATGCTATACTTGGTACAGAAAAAAAGGGAGGGACTGTAGTAACATGATGGAACAATCAATGCTAAATGGCCGCATGCTGACCGGAGGTGCGGGAGAGAGGGATCTTTATAATACTCAGCTTTTGTATTTCACCTCATCGTCCATCAGCGAGAATGACGAGAGGATCTATATGATCTGTGACGAAGGAGGAAACCCCAATATCATGGTCAAAGATTTACTGACAGGTAAGGAACGGTTTCTGACTGAGAATAAAAAGGGGATTTTAAAGAGCTATGTGTATTTTAACGGAACATTGGGGCAGGGGCTGGGAAAAGCCAGTGTGTGCCTGGACAGCAAAAGGGATGTGGTTTACTTTATCCAGGATGATAAGATCTGCAAGGCAGATTTAACCGGTACTGTTACTGTTTTAAATACCGTGCCGGAAGGAAGAATGACAGCATTTACCCATGCCAGTTCAGATGGAAAATATCTCTGTGTTCCCATGACAGATGGCAGATGCCTGGATTTTGATCCGGAAACGGAAGGCTCAGGTCTGGACAAAAGACCGGTTTTTGATATAGACGGCCGTGTCCAGGAAGAAAATTTAAATAGTTACTTATGCGTCTATGATACTCATTCGGGCGATAGGCTGTATGAAAAAGTGGTAGAAAAGTGCTGGATTACCCATGTACAGTTTCACCCGCAAAATTCGGATCTGATTATGTACAATCATGAATGGGCCTCTTTTGACTGTGGAATCCGCAGAATCTGGTTTTATGATCATAGTCTTGACACGCTGACTCCTGTTAGAAGGGAAGGAAGTGATACGCTTGGGAGACCTGGAGGTTATTTAAGAAGCAGGAACGACTGGGTCTGCCACGAGATGTGGAGTGATGACGGGGCGAGCATTATCTATCATGGAGGCTATGCAGGAGGTCCGGCCATGGTTGGCAAATATGAGCTGGGTACGGGGAAATACTGGGAGATTGCGCTTCCTGACAGTTATAATGCTTATGGACATTTCACAATGGATCATGCCGGCAATCTGGTGTGCGACGGATACTTTAAATATCCATGGGAAATTAAAAAAACAAGGGAAAACAGTACGGATAATGGACCGGATCCTCATAAAAAAGATGCGGAATACATCTGCCGGGTACTGGTCGACTGGGATGGTGGAGAACTGAAATGGATTCCGCTTTGTAAGCATGAAAGTGACTGGATGGGACAGGATGCCCATCCCCATCCGATATATAGTCATTCGGGAGACCGTATATTTTTTAACAGTCGCTGGAATCAGAATGTAAATGTATACTGTGTGTCATCCATGGAGCCGTTAAACCGATAATAGTTAAGAAGCAGGCATCAGATCGTCGGAAAATGACGAATGAAAGGTGTCTGTTTTTTCATCCTTCTGTTAAATATAAACTCTTTATGGTATGATGGTTAAAAAGAGAAAGGAGGCAAAAAGATGAAATTCTTTCATTTATCCGATTTACATATTGGCAAGCAGTTAAATGGCTACAGCCTGAAAGAAAATCAGCAGGCTGTATTAAACCAGATTGTTAATTACGCAGTTACCGAAAAACCCGATGTAATATTAATTTGCGGTGATATCTATGATAAGACAGCTCCTTCGGCAGAAGCTTACACCCTGTTTGGGGGATTTTTAAATGCCCTTTCCATGATCCAGCCGCAGCCTTCCGTTCTCATTATTGCAGGAAACCACGATTCTCCGGAACGGCTTTCCTATGCAGGGCCCTTTCTGGAGAAGCATTCCATCCATTTGTCGGTGATGCCGCCCCAAAATCGGGACGAATACTTAAAAAAGGTGGTGCTTTCCGATCAGTACGGTCCGGTTAATTTCTATCTGATGCCTTTTCTAAAGCCTGGTTACGTAAGAAATTTATTCCCTGACAGCCAGCCGGAGGGATATGAAAATGCCATTAAAGAGGTTCTGGCGAGAGAAGCCATAGACACCAGGGAGCGGAATGTTCTTTTGTCCCATCAGTTTTATACTGGAGGAAGCACAGACCCGGAAACCTGTGAATCGGAACAGGCGGTCATAATAGCAGGCGGTCTGGACCGGGTAAATGTTTCCGTGCTTCCTCCCTTTGACTATGTGGCACTAGGGCATCTTCACGGTCCCCAAAAGGTTTCAACAGACTGGATTCGTTACTGCGGGACTCCTTTTAAATATTCCATCAGTGAGGAACACCACAAAAAAGGGATTACTGTCATAGAAATGGGAGCAAAAGGGGAATTGCCTGCTTTAGAAGTTCTTCCTCTCGGCGGAATTCAGGATGTAAGGCGTGAGAGAGGAACACTAAAAGAGGTTCTAAGCGGAGCAGATGATAAAAACCGGCATGATTTTGTCAGTGTTACGCTGACCGATGAGGATGAGCCATACCGGATCAGGGAACAGTTAAAGGAAGTTTATGATTATCTGCTTGAACTGAAAGTGGATAATGTGCGCACCAGGGAAAAGATGATGGAGGAAGAGGAGCGTGTATCTGTATTAAATCCACTGGAAGCTTTCCAGCAGTTTTATAAGGCTGTAAGCGGGGAAGAGATGACGAAGGAAGCTTATGAGGCCATGGAAAAAATTGTGCAGGAAGCAAAGGAGGAGGAAGGACTATGAAACCGCTGAAACTGACTATGTCGGCGTTTGGTTCCTACAAAGATTTGGAAACGGTGGATTTTCAGATTGCAGGTCATGGGATTTTTCTCATTACGGGAGACACCGGCTCTGGAAAAACTACAATTTTTGATGCTGTTTCCTACGCTCTTTTTGGAGAAACCAGCGGACAGAGAAGAGAACCCTCCATGATGCGCAGCCAGTATGCAGATGATGACAGGGAGACTTTCGTTACCTTCCGCTTTTTAGAACAGGGAGAAACCTATGAAATTACAAGAAGCCCTTCCTATTTAAGAAGCAGTAAGAGGAAAAACAAAGACGGAGAATATACAAAAATCTCAGTTCCTGCAAAAGCTTCCCTGATTCTTCCAACGGGACTTGAATTTGCCGGAAATATCCGGGATATCAACCAGAAGATAGAAGAGATTATAGGAGTGGATTTAAGTCAGTTTTCCCAGATTGCAATGATTGCACAGGGAGATTATTTAAAGCTTCTTCTGGCCACTTCCAAAGAAAGAAAAGAAATCTTCTCCAGAATTTTCAATACGGGAATTTACAGCCGGATTCAGTATAAGTTAAAGGAAAAAAATAATTTCTATGCAGGAAAGCTGGAGGACAACAGGAAGCTTTGCGCTCATGAGACAGGAAATCTGGAGCTTTTGCATGACAGCATACATAAAGACCAGTGGTTTTTGCTGATGGAATTTCCAGAGACGAAAATAGAGGAGATCATAAACCAGGTATCTGTTATCCTTGATGAAGTCTGGGGAAAAGAAAAGCAGCTTTCCAAGGAGAGGGAAAAAATCAGTGAAACTCTTTCCGGCGTGGAATATAAACGAAATCAGGCTATGGAACAGAACCGGCTGTTTGATAAATTAAATGAGGCAGATGACCGCATGGAGGCACTCAGACTTCAGAGTGAAGGCTGGGAGCTGAAAAGAGAACGCCTTGCCATAGGTGAACGGGCAGAAAAAGCATATACGGCAGAGATTCAGTATAAAGACAGAAAAAACGACTGGGAAGCAGCCGGGAAACGGGAAGCAGAGCTTGAAGAAGAGCTTAAAAAGGCAGGGGAAATACTTGCCGTAGTAAAGAACGCTGCGGTGGAAACCCAGGAAGCATCAGAAAAAGAAGTTCCTAAGCTTACTATTTTATTAGACAGGCTTAATTCTTCCATGCCTTTGTACAAAGACTGGAAGAAGATGGAAGAACTATGCCGGATCAAAAAAAGTGTTGAGGAGGAATCCCGGAACCGGTTTTTGGAAGCAGAAAAGGAACTGGAACGGGTCAGTCTGCGCTTAAAAGAATATGAAAAAAAACAGGAGTTTCTGACAGCAGCAGCTGCAAAACTTTCTGACTTAAAGGAGCTTACAGGCCAGTATACGAGAAAGGAAGAAGCTTTAAAGAACCTTCTGCAGGCATTAAAACAGTACAGGGAAGTTCAGCTGGAAGTATCCCAGTTAAGGCTTTCTGAGAAGGAGGCACAGACCGAATACGAAGAAGCACAATCCAGGTATGCCATTCTCTATCAAAGTTTTTTTGAGCATCAGGCAGGTCTGCTGGCAAAGGATTTAAAGGAAGGGACTGCGTGTCCTGTATGTGGCTCCATCCACCACCCACAGAAAGCGAAGTTTTATGATGACAGCATCACAGCTGAAATGGTAGATGAAGCCAGAATTAAGAGAGATCAGGCAAATGAACGGCGATCTGAAGCAGCACTCCTTACGATACGAAGATATGAAAGCTGCCGGCATCAGGAAGAATGGATCAAGAAAGAAGCCAGTGTATGGTTTGATCCCTGCATTGATCTGGATTTAATGGAGGAGCGTTTCTTACTTGAAGAGAAGGAAACAAAAGACCTGTTAATGAAATCGCGGGAGGAAGAAAAGGAAGCGAAAGAAGCCGAAGCTGGTTTAAAGGAACTGATTGCAAACAGGCAAACGGATGCGCTACGTATGGCAGATCTGGAGCAGATAAGAGAGAAGCACAGGAGTGAGTGGCAGGATAAGAAAGTAGAGAATTCTGCTTTGTTTGCACAGCGGGAACAGTTAGAAAAGAATCTTCCTTACCCAGATGAGAAGGAGGCTGAAATTCAGCTGGAAAGATTAAAAGACAGAAGAGAACTCTTGCTATCCCAGGAGAAACAGGCAAATGAGAGGTTTCTTCTGCTATCAGAAGAGGAACAGGAGAAAAGAGGCCGTCTTGCTTCATTAAAAGAGAACAGAGAGACCCTTCTAAGGGCGCAGGAGAGTTCAAAAGAGGCTTATGATTCCCTGCTTCACGAACTGGGATTTTCTGATGATACCGATTATCAAAAGGCAAAGATATCTACGGAACAGAGGACAGCCTGGCAGCAGGAAATACGCGGCTATGAGGAGGCATGTCTCACAGCCAGGACGATTTATAACCAGTACAAAGATGAGACCAAAGGCAGGGAAAGAATCGATACATCGAACTGGGAGGAACAGGCTGTCGTCTTAAGAGAAGAACAAAAACGAATCCAGTTAAAACTGGCAGAAATTGCAGGGATCAAAAGCCGGACAGAGCGGACAGAGAGTAATTTGAAGAAGCTTTTTAAGGAACGGAACGAACTTGAAAAGCAATACCAGCTGTATCACAGTTTAAACCAGACAGCCAATGGAAAGCTTTCCGTCAGTCTGGATTTTCAGACTTATGTACAGCGTCAGTATTTTAATCAGATGGTACATGCCGCCAATAAGCGGTTAAAGATTATGTCTGACGGTGAGTTTTTACTTCAGTGCCGGGATTTAAATGCACTGGGAAGACAGGGGGAGGTTGGACTGGATCTAGACGTGTACAGCCTGTCGACCGGGCAGCTGCGCGATGTGAAAACATTGTCTGGAGGAGAATCTTTCATGGCAGCACTTGCCATGGCTCTTGGGATGGCAGATATTATTCAGAGGACAGCAGGAAATGTGCGGATGGATGCCATGTTTATTGATGAAGGCTTCGGATCATTAGATGAGGAATCCAGGTTAAGAGCAGTGCGGATACTTCTGGAGCTTGCGGGAGAACACAGACTCATAGGAATTATTTCCCATGTAAGTGAGTTAAAAGAACAGATTGATAAGAAGCTGATCGTTTTCAAAAACGAGAGCGGCAGTAAAATCCGGTGGGAGCTGGATCACCTGTCCTGCATTTGATAAGTGGTGGAAGCGGGAGACTGGGAACTTAAAAGTCAGTTTTCCCGCTTGCTTTTTTCGCTATTCTCTTATTTTTTTCTGGCCTTCAAACAGCAGGTTTAGCAGATTATCGAAGTCCTGGTCCCTCAGTGGTTCCAGTTCTGTGATCAGTTCATGAAGCAGGATGGGGTTTGGATTTTCTTCATCAAAAAATTCCCTTGGCGATATCCCTAAATATTCACAAATCAATAGAAAGTGGTCCATTGATGGTGTGTTGTTTCTGGATTCTATATCGCTGATGTAATCTTCCGCCTGTCCCAGTGAAAGACTCATTTCTCTGGCAGATATGCCTTTTTTTGTCCGAAGCTGTGCCAGCCTTAACGGTATGTAATTTTCATCCATTGGTATCATTCTCCTTCCAAAAACTTAATATTATAATTATAGAAGACTATTGGCTATGATTCAATAGAAAACAGATATTATTTTTTTTATTATGTAAATTTTCGCAAAAATAATGTTTGTTTATTAAGAAGAAATAGGGGAATAAAGGAATAGACGTAACACCTGTTTTGTTTTATAATGGATAGGATCATGCAAGAGGGAATCCGCAGTTAGAAAGGAAGATACCATGTTAAAGTGTGAAAGAACCAGTGTTATGAACATAGAAAACGCCATACGTGGTGCAAGAAACCCAATGAACAGCTGGGACCGTATGGACAGCGAGTATAATGAGGAAGGGGAGTACATACTGGGACCAAATGATCTGGGGCTTGCCAGACGGTTAAGAAAAGCTGGAAGCGATCATAGAAAGTTTATCCGGCAGATCTTTGTTTCAGTAGATGTAACTGCTCCTATATACTGGTGGAAGGAATACGATACCTATAAGGTATCTACTGTAGCGAATTCTACAAGTACCATGCATAAGATGCATTCAAAACCATTTGATATGGACGATTTCAGCCATGATCATATGACAGAGGGAACCCTTGCCTTTATGGGAAGTGTTGTGGAAGAATTAGAGAAAATTCGACTGCGTTATATAGAAACAAAGAACAAGGAAGACTGGTATGACATGATCCAGCTTCTCCCCTCCAGCTACAATCAGATGCGTACCTGTACATTAAATTATGAAACTTTAATCAATATTTATTTTGCAAGAAGAAGTCACAAATTAAAGGAATGGCATACATTCTGCAGTTGGATCGAAAGCCTTCCTTATGCAAAGGAGCTGATCCTTGCAGAGGAAGAATAAAAGGTGGACATGCTTATGAATTTAATAGTAGCAGTGGATAAAAACTGGTCCATTGGGAACCAGGGGCAGCTTCTGGTAAACATACCTGAGGACAAGCGGATGTTCCGTGAGGAAACTCTTGGAAAAGTTATTATCATGGGTCGCAAGACATTGGAGAGTTTTCCGGGAAAACAGCCATTATATGGAAGAACCAATATCGTACTTTCCAGAAATACTGATTATAAAGTGAAAGGCGCTACCATCTGCCACAGCATAGAAGAAGTGATGAAAGAGCTTGAAAAGCATCCTGGTAAAGAATGTTTTGTTATTGGAGGTCAGACTATCTATGAACAGTTCCTTCCGTATTGCCATACAGCTCATGTGACATATATAGACTATGCATACAATGCAGATACCCATTTCCCAAATCTGGATCAGGACCCGGGCTGGGAGATGTGTGCTGAAAGTGATGAACAGACATACTTTAATTTGTGTTATACGTTCCGCATGTACCAAAGGACTGTTAATCGATAAAAAAATAATGATATTTTTTATTTCGTATTGTCTTTGATATTTAAAAATGATAATATGGAACGAGTACCATTTCACCTGATTGTCAGGATGGCTTTCAGGAACGGTGCAAAGGTATATTCACGAAGACATTAGGAGGATGAAGATGTACAGGATTTTAAAAGCAGAGATGTTAGCTGACAAGATCTATCTGATGGATGTGGAAGCACCCCGGATTGCCAAAGCCTGCCAGCCTGGAGAATTTGTTATCGTAAAGATGGATGACAGAGGGGAGCGTATTCCGCTCACCATCTGTGATTATAACCGTGACAAAGGGTCAATTACCATTGTATTTCAGACAGTGGGTGCCAGCACGGAAAAGATGGCTGATCTAAAAACAGGGGACAGTTTTGAGGATGTAGTAGGACCTTTAGGGAATGCATCTGAATTTGTAGAAGAAGATTTAGAAGAAGTAAAGAAACGGAACTATCTATTTGTAGCCGGTGGTGTTGGAACTGCTCCTGTTTATCCTCAGGTAAAATGGATGAGGGAGCACGGAATATCGGTTGATGTAATCGTAGGCGCAAAGACAAAGGATCTGCTGATCTTAGAAGATGCCATGAGAGCGCAGGCCGGCAATTTATATGTGACCACGGATGACGGTTCCTATGAGAGAAAAGGAATGGTTACCGAAGTAATTAAGGATCTTGTGAATAATCAGGGAAAACAGTACGATGTCTGTGTTGCCATCGGCCCCATGATTATGATGAAGTTTACCTGTCTTTTAACAAAGGAATTAGGAATTCCAACCATTGTCAGCTTAAACCCAGTCATGGTAGACGGTACAGGAATGTGCGGAGCCTGCCGTATCACAGTAGGGGACGAAGTCAAATTTGCCTGCGTAGATGGACCGGAATTTGACGGCCATAAAGTGAATTTTGACGAGGCTATGAAGCGTCAGATGATGTATAAGAGCGAAGAAGGGCGTGCAATTTTAAAAACCCGGGAAGGCGATACTCATCATGGCGGCTGCGGACAGTGTGGAGGTGACAACTAATGGACGTTTTAAAGAAAGTACCAGTCAGAGAACAGGATCCAAAAGTAAGAGCAACAAACTTTGAAGAAGTATGTCTTGGTTATAATGAAGAAGAAGCAAGAGAAGAGGCCAGCCGCTGCATTCAGTGCAAGAATCCCAAGTGTGTAAAGGGCTGTCCTGTATCCATTAATATACCTGGATTTATTAAAGAGGTGGAAGAGGGCAATGTTGAGGAAGCCGCAAAAGTAATCGCGTTATCCTCAGCACTTCCTGCAGTATGCGGACGTGTATGTCCCCAGGAGAGTCAGTGTGAAGGTCAGTGCATCCGCGGAATTAAGGGTGAGCCGGTTTCCATCGGCAAGCTGGAGCGGTTTGTTGCAGACTGGTCCAGAGAGCATGGAATTGTTCCAAAAGCACCTGAAAAAACCAATGGTAAGAAAGTGGCAGTCATCGGTTCCGGCCCTTCTGGTCTTACCTGTGCAGGGGATCTAGCAAAGCTGGGATACGAAGTCACAATATTTGAAGCACTTCATGAGCCTGGCGGTGTACTTACTTATGGTATTCCTGAGTTCCGTCTTCCAAAAGACGGCGTAGTACAGCCGGAGATTGACAACGTCAGAAAGCTGGGCGTTGAGATTGAGACCAATGTAATCGTTGGAAAGTCTGTGACGATTGATGAACTTCTTGATGAAGAAGGGTTCCAGGCTGTATTCATCGGTTCCGGAGCCGGACTTCCCATGTTCATGGGAATTCCAGGAGAGAATGCCAACGGTGTATTCTCCGCCAACGAATACTTAACAAGAAGTAATTTAATGAAGGCATTCCGTGACGACTATGATACCCCAATTGTAGCGGGTAATAAGGTAGCAGTTGTCGGTGGTGGCAACGTTGCAATGGACGCGGCCAGAACGGCTCTTCGTCTTGGTGCTGAGGTGCATGTTGTTTACAGACGTAGCGAGGCGGAACTTCCTGCAAGAGCGGAAGAAGTCCATCATGCAAAAGAAGAAGGAATTATATTTGATCTTCTGTCAAACCCGATTGAAATTCTCACCGATGAGAAGGGCTGGGTTAACGGAATGAAATGTATCAGAATGGAACTTGGAGAACCGGATGCTTCCGGCAGAAGAAGACCTGTAGAGGTGAAAGGATCTGAATTTGTCATTGATGTAGATACTGTCATCATGTCACTGGGAACATCCCCCAATCCTTTAATATCCAATACCACCAAGGGACTGGATATTAATAAGCGCAGATGTATTATTGCAGAGGAGTCTACAGGAAAGACAAGCAAGGAAGGCGTATATGCCGGAGGAGATGCAGTGACAGGTGCTGCAACTGTAATCCTGGCAATGGAAGCCGGACGTGCTGGCGCAAGAGGAATTGACGAATATCTTTCTGCCAGGAATTAATCCGGGCAGATCAGGGCTGCCGCTAATTTGGCAGCCCTTTTGAAACGGAGAAAAATTTTTTATGAATAAAAAAGTAGATTTACTAAAGGGACACATCTTTACTTCACTGACTGAGCTGGCACTTCCTATTATGGTCACTGCATTGGTCCAGATGGCTTATAACTTAACGGATATGGCGTGGATCGGTATTGCTGGCGCTTCATCCGTTGCTGCGGTGGGGGCAGGGGGTATGTATGTGTGGCTTTCCCAGGGAGTTGTTGCACTGGCTAAGATGGGCGGACAGGTTAAAGTTGCCCATACTCTTGGGGGAGGCAGGAAAGAAGAAGCCGCTCAATATGCATCAGGGGCACTTCAGCTTGGCATTCTGTTTGCTATTCTTTACGGTGCTCTTTGTATATTTGGTGCTAAGCCGCTGATTGGTTTTTTCGGACTGAGCAACAGATGGATCGTGGAGAATGCCCAGATATATTTAAAAATAACCTGCGGGCTGATTGTATTTTCCTATATGAATGTGATTCTGACAGGTATCCTCACAGCTATGGGAGACAGCAGAACTCCTTTAAAGGCGAATGTGGTAGGACTTGTTTTAAATATGGTTTTAGATCCCATCTTAATTTTCGGAGTGGGGCCGGTAAAAGGTTTTGGCGTGGCTGGAGCAGCAGCAGCTACGGTATTTGCCCAGGCAGTTGTAACACTTGTATTTATTATTGCGATTCGTAAAGACAAACTGGTATTTGATAAGGTACGGCTGATCCAGAGAGTACCATGGGATTATATGAGTTCTATGATCAGAATTGGATTCCCTGCTTCTGTTCAGAATTTAATATACACCAGTATTTCCATGATTTTAACCCGGTTTGTAGCTGAATTTGGTGATACGGCTGTTGCCGTACTCCGGGTAGGCGGGCAGATTGAATCCATCTCATGGATGACTGCAGATGGTTTTGCAGCTGCGATTAACTCCTTTGTCGGTCAGAATTACGGAGCAAAGCAGTATGGGAGAGTAAAAAAAGGATATTTTACGGCAGTGGCAGTCATGTTTTTATGGGGATTATTCTGCACCCTTTTGCTGATTGTTTTTCCGAAGCAGATTTTCGGACTATTTATACATGAGGCAGATGTAATTCCTATGGGCGTGCGCTATCTTGTTATTTTAGGTGTAAGCCAGATGTTTATGTGCGTGGAGCTTACCACGGTAGGTGCACTCTCGGGGCTTGGAAAAACCTTGCTTAGTTCTGTAATCAGTATTGTATTTACCACAGCCAGAATCCCTCTTGCCATATTCCTTGGAAGTACCTCTTTGGGACTTGACGGAATCTGGTGGGCCTTTTCTATATCCAGTATTATAAAGGGAATTCTGTTTTTCCTGTGTTTTATTGTGGTATCCAGAAAGATTGGAAAACATCAGGAGAAAAATTTTCTATAAAATTTCATTTTGGACTTGAATTTTACCCTCGGTTTACGTTAACATATAGGAGGGATAAAGATAGAAAAATGCAAAGGAACTGACGATGAAACGAAAAGTACAGATTATGTATCATAAAAATGCAGGGGTACTGCGAAGACTGTTCTGCGGTATCATGATAAGTGCCATGGTCTGCACACAGACTGTTCCGGTCTTTGCCACTTCCAAGGCGGAAAAAGAAAAGCAGGAAGCTCAGAAAAAGCTGAATGAGGCCAATAAACAGGCACAGGATGCTGCCAATAAGAAAAATGTGGCTCAGAATCAGGTCTCTAAGCTTACCACTGATTTAACCGCTCTTTTATCAGATATTAAAGTCTTGGAAAACGATATGGCCAATAAAGAAAAAGAAATTAAACAGGCTGAATCGGATTACCAGGAGGCGAAGAAAGAAGAAGAAAAGCAGTATCTTGCCATGAAAAAAAGAATCCAGTATATGTATGAGAAGGGTGATACAGAATACATGGATATTTTTCTGCAGGTAAAGGATATGTCGGATCTGCTTAATAAAGCGGAATATGTGGAAGGAATCTATACATATGACCGGAAGATGCTTGTAAAATTCCAGGAGACCAAGCAGCAGGTTGCTGATTATAAGGATGATCTGGAAGAGGACAAGAATGAGATGGAAGTAATGGAGCTGGAGTATAAGGATCAGAAGAAACAGCTGGAAACTCTCATTGCAACAAAGAAAAAAGAAGTCTCTAACTTTGACAGCCAGCTGGCACAGGCCAAAAAGGATGCGGATATTTATGCCCAGACGGTAGCAAAAAAGAATGAAGAAATCCGCAAGACCAAGGAAGAAGAAGCCAGAAAAAAAGCAGCAGAGCAGGCAAGAAAAAAGGCAGAAGAGGATGCAAGGAAAAAAGCCGCCTCTAACACTGGCAGCCGAAGCACCAATAATAATAACAAATACTCCGGACCTACTGCATCGAAAAGTACAGGGGGAACGGCTCAGGGAAGATCAGTTGCGGATTACGGTCTGCAGTTTGTGGGGAACCCCTATGTGTTTGGTGGAACCAGTCTGACAAACGGAACAGACTGCTCCGGATTTGTGCAGGGCGTATACAAGCATTTTGGATATTCGCTGCCAAGAAGTTCCTCCGAGCAGCGTTCTGCCGGAGCAGAAGTCTCTTATTCCGATGCCCAGCCTGGAGATTTAATCTGCTATGCAGGTCATATTGGCATTTATATCGGGAATGGTCAGATCGTTCATGCAAGCTCTCCAGCTACCGGTATCAAGGTTGGTACTGCCACCTATCGTACGATCTTATCGGTGAGGAGAATCATACAATAGTCAGTATTATAGCCGGCCGGAGGGAAGATATGAGTCAGTTTCTTCCTCCGGCTGTTTTGCAAGCCCTAAAAAACACTTGCGGAATTCGACAGAATATGAGAAAATGATATCAAGTATGATGTGATATAATTAACAAAGTACTTTTCATGATGATTACTTATTTGAAAGGAGTTTTAACATGATTTATTCACATGAAGTAGAAGAGATGTGCACAGTAGCACAGGGCGTTCATCACGGCGCTGCTCCAATCCCAGAAGAAGCAAAATGGGTAAAATCAAAAGAAGTTAAAGATATCTCCGGTCTGACACACGGTGTTGGCTGGTGTGCTCCCCAGCAGGGCGCATGCAAGCTGACCCTTAACGTAAAAGAGGGTATTATTCAGGAAGCATTAGTAGAAACAATCGGATGCTCCGGTATGACACATTCCGCTGCTATGGCAGCTGAGATTCTGCCAGGATTAACCGTTTTAGAGGCATTGAATACAGACCTTGTTTGTGATGCCATCAATACAGCGATGAGAGAATTATTCTTACAGATCGCATACGGAAGAACTCAGAGTGCATTCTCAGAAGATGGACTTCCAGTTGGTGCGGGACTGGAAGACTTAGGAAAAGGTCTTCGTTCTCAGGTTGGTACCATGTATGGAACCTTAAAGAAAGGTCCTCGCTATTTGGAAATGGCAGAAGGCTATGTAACTGGTATAGCTCTTGATGCAGAAGATCAGATCATTGGTTATCAGTTCGTAAGTCTTGGTAAGATGACTGATTTCATCAAAAAAGGTGATGATCCCAACACTGCTTGGGAGAAAGCAAAAGGACAGTACGGCCGTGTAGCGGAAGCTGCAAAGATCATTGACCCAAGACACGAATAATCGGTCGGCGAAAGCCTGCCGGTATCCGGTTATGAAAGCGAAGAGATTTGGCCAATAATAAGGAGGACAAGATAATGGCTTTATTTGAATCATATGAGAGAAGAATTGACAAAATCAATTCTGTTTTAAACAGCTATGGCATCGCTTCCATTGAAGAAGCGGAAAAGATTACAAAAGATGCAGGTCTGGATGTTTACGAACAGGTGAAGAAGATCCAGCCTATCTGTTTTGAAAATGCTTGTTGGGCTTATACAGTAGGCGCAGCGATCGCAATCAAAAAAGGCTGCAGAAAAGCAGCAGATGCAGCAGCAGCAATTGGTGAAGGTCTTCAGGCTTTCTGTATCCCAGGTTCCGTAGCTGATCAGCGTAACGTTGGTATTGGTCATGGTAATCTTGGAAAGATGCTTCTGGAAGAGGGCACAGACTGTTTCTGCTTCCTTGCTGGTCACGAGTCCTTTGCAGCAGCAGAAGGCGCTATCGGTATTGCTGAGAAGGCAAACAAAGTACGTCAGAAACCATTAAGAGTAATCTTAAACGGTTTAGGAAAAGACGCAGCTCAGATCATTTCCAGAATCAATGGATTTACATATGTAGAAACTGAAATGGATTATTACACAGGCGAAGTGAAAGAACTGTTCAGAAAATCCTATTCCGAAGGTTTAAGAGCAAAAGTTAACTGCTACGGCGCTAACGACGTAACAGAAGGTGTTGCTATCATGTGGAAGGAAGGCGTTGACGTTTCCATCACTGGTAACTCCACCAACCCAACCAGATTCCAGCATCCGGTAGCAGGAACCTACAAAAAGGAATGTACAGAAAAAGGCAAAAAGTACTTCTCTGTCGCTTCCGGCGGCGGTACAGGACGTACCCTTCACCCAGATAACATGGGAGCAGGTCCAGCTTCCTATGGTATGACAGATACGATGGGACGTATGCACTCTGACGCTCAGTTCGCAGGTTCTTCTTCCGTTCCGGCTCACGTAGAGATGATGGGTCTGATCGGTATGGGTAACAACCCCATGGTTGGAGCCACTGTAGCTGTAGCTGTTGGTATCGAAGAAAGTGCTAACGCAGGTAAATTCTAATGATAAAACCTTGATTTTTCAAGGGAAAATACCATTTGATATAGAAAAGAGGAGTTCGCTTTGTGCGGCTCCTCTTTTTGCGCGGGTGGGGGAAACTATGCTTTTGTCTACCGTTTGTCTACCAAAATTATTAGTGGTAGACAAACTATAATATTTGCATTTTAGAAGTCACGTGTGTATATATCTGAATTGTCTCCTGAATATTTTTATGACCAAGTCTTGCCTGCACATCTTTTGGATTGGCTCCATTCTCTAAAAGCATAGTGGCATGTGTGTGTCGGAGGGAATGAAAATCAAAATTAGTAAACCCAAGTTGGTGGTGTATGATCCGGCTGCAGTGCTGTAGGACTCGTGGTTGGATATAGGTTCCGTTTTCGCGGCGATTAATCATGAATAGTTCGGTTCCTTTGCCCTCTGTGTTAATATGTCTTTTATCATCTTAGAATAAATTTGTATAATATTCAGCGTAATATGCCCTTGATCGTTCCTGTTTTTCTTTTGCTCGTAAGCAAGCGGTGGCTGAAATGATAGCAGAGCTTGGGTAGAGAATGCGGAGGGCTGAAGATGGCAGGTAAGAAGAAAAATAATACCCCACCACAATAGGAAACACATATCTGTTCATACTGCGGTAAGGAGATCCACGGGAATCATGTGTACATAAAAACTAAGAGGCGAAGTGAGCTGCACATACATTTTGAGTGTATAAAGAACCCATAAAGAGGAGTAGCCGGTAAGATCGGGGGTATCCTACCGGCTGAAGTATGAAAAAAAGTATTTATATAAAAGGTTTTTGCCTCTTTACAAGTATTAATATACCTCGAAATTGTGACGTGAGTTTGATGGTTCTGTGAAGAGATCGTGAAAGAAAAAACTAGTACATTAAAAAATCAATATTGATAGTTAGTAGGGTTTGTTATATTATTTAATAAAGTATATGGGAACTTATAGAGGAGAATGCTTATGATTACAAAAGATGTAACAAAGGAAATGATTGAAGAATGGAAACAGATTTACAGAGATTATGCACCTTCAATGAAACCGAATAGAAAAACAGGTAATGAAGTTGATGAATATTTTAGAAACAATTATCAACATCAAATAATAAGTTCTCAAAAATCCAAGCAAGTGGTCGAACTTAATATAATGAAAAATGAGCATTCTCGTAATAAATTACCAAATGAAATGGTTCCACATATCAAAAGTTATCGTATAGGAGATGTCTTTGTAGGAATTGATTCTTCAAGTGGAGAATTTCATATTGAAAGTCAAGATATAAATAAAACAGTACCAATTTATGATGATTTATTTGTATATCGTGGATTAGATGAAAGTGACTTGAAAAATTATGTTATGGTCGCTCAATATGTGAGGTTGACACAAGAATAAATTTGAATTTGATAATGTATTATGACCTACTAACTATCAGTATTGAGCTGGTAGTTTTTTTATTGCCAAAAAGAGAAAGGAAAAGAAGAATGAAATCATTATTACATTATCCCGGCAGCAAGAAATGTATCGCATCCTGGATAATTGAAAATATGCCAGAGCATCACAGCTACTTGGATCCGTACTTTGGTGGAGGGGGTATGTTCTTTGAGAAGCCTCCTTCCAAGATCGAGACGGTGAATGATCTTGATGGTGATGTGGTAAATTTCTTCCGGGTGATTCAGAATCCGGAGACCTGCTGAGAGTTGCAGGAGTGGCTTACATATACGCCGTATTCCAGGCAGGTGTACGATGAATCCTTTGTAAAGGAACCACGGTCACCCGTGGAGCAGGCTGGGTACTTTGCAGTCAGATCCATGCAGAGCCATGGTTTCCGTCTGACTGATAAATGTGGCTGGAAGAAAGATGTTCAAGGCAGGGAATCTGCCTACGCACTTAGAAATTGGAACCGGCTTCCGGATTCGCTGGCAGATATGGCAATCAGGCTGAAAGACGTACAGATTGAGAATAAGCCGGCACTGGAACTGATCAGAGCGTTTGATCACGATAACGTCCTGATCTACCTGGATGCGCCTTATGTATGGTCCACAAGAGGTAGGAAGCAGTATAGGTATGAAATGTCTGATCCGGATCATGAGAAGCTACTGATGACGGTGATCTTCAGCAAAGCTAAGGTCATGATTTCCGGATATGACTGTGAACTGTATGAGTGGTATTTGAAAGGCTGGAGGAAAATACAGATTTCGGCCAGAGCGCAGAACACTCTTCCGAGAGTAGAGACGCTGTGGATGAATTTTTAAATAGTTTTAAAAGATTATGTTGCTTGATAATTTAATATTGATAGTTGGTAGAATAAGTCCTATACTTATATAATGATTATAAGTTAGGGGGAGATTTAAAAGGATGGATATGTATTATTTACTTGCAATATCTTTAGTGATAGTGTTTATGTCTAAAGAATTAATAAAGAATAAAAATATAGAACTTGGTATAGTTTTTACAATAGCTATCATTGATCTACTTATAATTCCTGAATCTAAATACATTTTTGGTCCATTCAAATTAAAATATTTAACTCTTTTTGTATGTCAAATGTCTGCAATCTCATTTAGAACTGTTATCGAAAAAAGAGAGAAGAGGAAGTCTCATAAAAAGAGTCAAGAAAATAACTAAGATTTCAATAATAAACTATCAACATTTTCGTTGGTAGTTTTTTTGTACTTAAAAAGGAGGGATACATTGAGAAAATCATCAAAAGACTGCAGAGCAGACAGAGCCAGCGTGAACAGTTGCATACAGGCTGAGGCGTATGCAGCTATAAAGGTTTCACAGTACAGGAGTTGACAGAGTTTAAGCGGTCTGTAAAGGTAGGGGACAAGTTTACTTACAAGACTTACCGGAAAGACTTCGTCCGTGGAGTACTGATTGAATTGGAAAAGATGATCGTGGTTAGTAAGTTTCCTCACATTGTTCAAGTGGCAAGTATTAAGGATCCGAAGCGGACAGCCACCATGAGCTATGAAGAACTGTATAAGCAGAAAAAGAACAGAGTAATAAAGAAATTGACATCGGGGAGGTGACGTAATTTGGTCAGAGAAATACTGGTCCAGTATTGTGAGATGAGAGAGGAGATCAAGGACATAAGCAGACGTAAGGAGCAGCTTTAAAATTGCTTACACCTTATAACCACAATAGCGGTACCGTGGACCGTATCAAGTATATTGTGATTCATTATGTAGGGGCGACTGGAGGAGCTGAGGCAAACTGCAAATGGTATGCCGGTGCCGATCGGAGCGCCAGTGCTCATTATTATGTTGACTTTGATGGATTAAGTATTCCCTTATTTTATCAGGCTTTCAGATGTATGTAAGTGCATAGTTAACGCTCTTGAGGTACCACAGGTAAGATATATAAACATTCTTTTTTAAGTGTAAAAATGAGCCTTTTAAGTGCAAAGGCTCATTTTTTCTATTTTTCGCGTTATTCTTCTTGCAACTTGCATTAATATTTCCAATCTTTTTAGGCAAAGGAGTGTGATGGAATGGAAAAGCGCAGGCGTGAGGATTCACCGCTTCCTGCCCCCAATACGGAGGGCAATGTGTGGCCAAAGCAGACTTGCCCAGCTTTTGAGCCGAGGGCTGACACACCTGAAGGATTGCGGCAGTGCTGGTATTGCCGGTATGCTGACTTTCACCTGGACAAGCCTCGTGCACTGGAGGTAGGCATATGTTACTGGCCGAAAAAAATATCAAAATAGGAGAAAAAAACAAATGCGAAAGAGATTTTTAAGTATTTGGCTCTCGGTGTGCATGGTGCTGACTATGCTGCCGGTTTCGGTTATGGCAAAAGAAGTAAGTAATCAAGCGGGTGTAAGTGGTGAAATTATAGCCTTTGAACCGCTTGCCGAATCAGAAAAATCCGTTGAGGCCGGCACATCGATTGAAAATTTGGAACTTCCCGAAGAACTCACGGCAACAGTGCGGACAGCCGTACCTGCCGACAGTGGGTCAGAAGAGGAGCCTGTGCAGGATTCAGGTAAATTCCAGGAAAATAATGCGTCAACTGATCCTGCGGTGGCAACAGCCACTTCTGCTATAAAAGAGAGTGGTGATGACCATGAGGAGTCCCCTGCTCTAAAATGGGAGGAAACGACTGTTGATATTCCGGTTACATGGACAGCTGAGCCGGAATATACCGGAAATGAAACTGGTGATTATGTATTTACGCCGGTAATAAAGGGATATACAGTGAGAGCCAATCTGCCGGGAATTAACGTGACGGTGGGTGAACAGCCGCCTGTGATGGCTTTGCGTGGGGGCATTCTCTCCACATACGGAGATTTTTCTGTCAGCATAGATGAAGACGGTGCAGCACCGGTCTATGACAATGGTGTGCTGTCATTCGGCACGGCTGGTGAATACACGGTAAGCATGACTGATGGGAAAGACTCTACTTCCGACCGCATCGTAGTTAATGTAGCAGGTGTCACACTAAATCTGGACGGCGTGGAAATCAACGCACAAGATGGATTAAAGGGCGGGCAAAACGGCGCGAATGCTTTAACCGTGACAAGCGGTAACGTCACCTTGAATGTGATTGAGGATAGTTCCCTGACAGGTGGTGCGGGCTACTCCTCTACTTATGCCCCAACCAACGGCGGTTCAGGAATCAGCGGTAATGTTACGGTCACTGGTACGGAAACACTATGTGTCAATGGAGGTACAGGGGGATTTTCCGAAGTAGTCCTCAGCAACAGTGGCAGCGGTATCCTTGGCGACGTTTCTATCAGCGGGGCGGTGAACGTTATCGCAGTGGGTGGCAATAACCAGAACCCCGGTCCTGGCAGGGCTGGCAACGGCATTACCGGTCATGTGTCCGTTAGTGATGGTGCGATTCTTACTGCCGTCGGCGGTATGAGCCAAAGCCCTATGTATACAGGCGGCAATGGCATGAATGGAAACCTGACCGTCACTGGAAACGCCTCCGCCAATTTAACCGGCGGAGACGCTATTTTGAGTACTCCAGGCATTGCGCTCACGGGCACTTTGACCACCACGGGCGTTACGGTTAAGGGTGGATTTACCGGCCTGACAGATGAGATAACCAGCAAAGATCCACGTCTCAATCAATTCCACTATGTCGCGGTTGAACCTACACTGATTTCGGATAACTCAACCTTCGATTTCTGTAACGGTACAGCTACCGTAACTGTTAAGCCCAGCTCAGATCCCCAATGGGAAGAAACCGGCTATTCTTTTGCTGGCTGGTATACGGCTCCCAACGGACAGGGAACGGAACTCAATGGTGCTGGTGACAGCGGAGTTACTTATTACGCCAAGTGGAACTATAACGGTTACACCGTCCGCACCACGGCGCTGGATTTGACGGGTATCAGTGGTTCCAAGCCCTACGGCTCAACCCCAAGTGGCAGTGTATACACCAACCCTTCTGAGGGCTGGACATGGTACGCGGCCGAAACTACAGTGGACGGGGAAAAATATGCTGCCAATACACTTGTTCTCTCCGGTATGACCGTTCACACCACTGCTTCCGCCGCTTTGACAGTTCCGGCCGAAACGACCGTTGTGTTGGAGGAGGATTCTGAAAACGCCGTCATAAGCGGCTATACCTCATCAAATAGTGAGGATGTTTTTACCTATGGTCTTTATGGCAAAGGTGCATTGCACATGAAAGGCGGCGGAACGCTGAATGCCCAGGCTGGTACAGCTGCATATACCAACAGCAACAGTGAAAAAGAAGGCAGCAGCTATGGTATTTACAGCGTGGGAGCGCTCAACTTTTTTTCCTGCACCGTCAATGCCTATGGTGGTCGCGGTGTAACAACAGGCTCTGATAACAAAAGCTGCGGAATATATTCCGATGCAACACTGAATATCAGCAGTGGCTCTATTACCGGTTACGGCGGATCGGGAAGGGTTCAAAGCATAGGAATCGTCTCCCAAGGCAATTTAGAAATAACAGGCGGCACTGTTACCGGAGAAAGTGGTTCTGATGATATACATCCGGGCTATGGATTGGCTTCGTTGCAAGGGAACATCTTCATCTCTGGCGGCAGCGTTACCGGCACAGGCAGTGCGATAAGTGGAGCAAATACTTTTAGTGTGGGCATTCTTGCATTGGGAGCAGTGGAAATCAAAGACGGAAGTGTCACCGGGATTGCAGGCGATGCCGAGGCCAGTTACGGTATCATTAGTGGCTTTTTGTCAGTGAATATTACAGGCGGAACAATCACAGCCAAAAACGGCGCGGCTGTGAATTCTGCAGCGGTCGCTACACTCGGCGACGGCTCCATAAGCAAACTCACCGTAGGCAGTCTGGAAAAGCCTGCCGCAATAGCCAATGCCTCCGATGGCACAAACCTAATTACAACCAGCAATGGTGAAATTTTGAGCAAACAATTAGTGATGTCCGGCAGTGATGCCGTGGTGGTTAGCTTCTCTACCCATGTCATTACTGCGAATACCGCCATCAATGGAAGCTACAGCGTAACGGTAAACGACAGCACTTTGGCCTATGCCAGAACAGGGGATACTGTCGCCATTACCCCCACCGCAGAAAGCGGATACGAGGTGGATAGCATTTCCGTCTGCAAAACCAGCGACACAAATATTGCCGTGACTGTTACAGATGGCAGCTTTACCATGCCCGATTACGCGGTTACCGTCAGTGTGATTTTTAAACTGTCTGCTCCAACGGATGCACAGCTCCTTGCAGCAGCAAAAACAGCCGCGCAAAACAAAGGCTATGGCAATATGACCCAAGCGGCTGCACCGGATGGGGAAGTGATTAAAGCGGCCTTGAAGCAAATCGCAGAAACGGCAGTCAACAACAGCGGCATTACAGTTACTATTAATGAAGTTAGTTATATCCCGCCAATTGCCGGAACATCTGCAAATCACATGGGTAAAGATGGCAGCTACACCTTTACTATTACGGTGTCCAAAGGCGGACAAAGCCAAACAACAGAGCTGAAAACCATTATTATCACAGCCACACCTTATAGCGGTGGAATTGGTGACAGATCTGGAAATGGAGGTGGTTCCGGCAATGGCTCCGGCAATGGCTCCGATACACCCGCTCAATCTGTAAAACCCACTGAGTCTGTCAGCGGCAGCACTGAAAACAAAGCAACAGTTGACAATGAGGGTAACGCTAATGTCAGCCTGATTGACAAAAATATTACCGATGCCATTGCAGACGCAAAAGCTGTGGCAGCGAAAAAAAATGTGAACGCAAGTGATATTACCGCAATCATTCATGTCACCACAGGCGGCAAGGACCCGGACACGGTGATCGTTAACCTGCCCAAGACAACTCAGGAGCAGGTCATTGATAATAAGATTGCCAGCGTTCAGCTTGTAATTGATCGCCCAGATCTAACCATCGGCTTCAACCTTGCGGCGGTAGCGGAAATCAACCGGCAGGCAAAGGCTGATGTCCAGCTTTCCGCTGTTCGCATAGACAATTCAAAGTTGTCCGGCAATGCAAAAGCCGCTATCGGCAATCGGCCAGCCTATGATTTCAATGCGGTTAATGGCCGCGGAGAATCTGTGGCCGATTTCGGTAATGGCAGAGTCAGTGTGGAAATTCCCTATACTTTGCAAAAAGGCGAGGCTGGGGGCAACATTTGTGCCGTCTATGTGGATGCAAATGACAAAATAACCTATCTCACTGATTCCAGCTATGATGCAAAGCGCGGGACGGTAGTGTTTTCCACCAGCCATTTCTCCACTTATGGCATAGCCTGCAAGGGTGACGCCAGCTTTACTGATATTAACGAACATTGGGCAAAGGACGATATTCTGTTTGCTGTAAACCGGGGGATTCTGACCGGCACCAGCTCAACCACCTTCAGTCCCAATGCATCTATGACAAGGGGGATGTTTGTTACGGCACTGGGACGTTTGGCAAATGCCGACCTCAGTGCTTACAAGAAATCCAGCTTCAGTGATGTGAAAACCGACGCCTTTTACATGGGCTATATCGAATGGGGCGTTAAGAATAGCATTCTGGACGGCATTGGTGGTGGTAAATTTGACCCGGACGGCCTTGTAACCCGTGAGCAGATGGCGGTTATGATAGACCGGTATGCCACAGCTATGGGATTTAAGCTACCGGAGGTACACACACAGAACACCTTTGCCGATAACGCTAAAATTAGTGCGTGGGCTATTTCTTCTGTGAAGCGTATTCAGATGGCGGGTATCATTCAAGGCAAAAACAATAATTATTACGACCCGCAGGGGCCGGCTACCAGTGCCGAAGTTTCGTCAGTGCTGCGGCGCTTTGTAGAGTTAATGATCTTCAGAGATACTGCCCAGGGGTGGGTAAAAAATGATTCTGGTGAATGGATGTTTTTTAAAGAAGGGAAAGCCCTTACTGGCTGGCAGACCGTAGGCGGCAAGGTTTACTGCTTTGATAGCAGTGGGGGTGCCTTTGCAAGTGGCTGGAAGGAAAACGCAAAAGGTGAATGGTTCTTTCTTTCCTCAGACGGCAGTGCAGCCACAGGATGGAGAGATATTGAAGCAAACGGAAATCCAAAGCGCTATTATTTTGATACTTATGGTGTCATGATTGCTGGCAAATGGCTCCAGATTGACGATAAATGGTATTACTTTTATGCCGATGGCTCTCTCGCCAGGAGTACAAAAATTGACGGCTACGACATTGATGCAAACGGCGTTACATGGCTCTAATGGTTACCCATTATCTGCTCCAAACAAATTTTTAGGATGTCAAAGTAATAGGCTGCCAGTACAGGTAAATCCTAATAATAAAATCTTGAATTTTCAAAGGAAAATACCATTTGGTATAGAGAAGAGGAGTTCGCATTGTGTGCGGCTCCTCTTTTTGTGGGATGGAAAAAGAAAAATACATGAATCTATTTTTCCAGAAGTTTTGAAAGTATCTGATCAATACTAGCCAAAATTTTTATTATCTGCTTCTGGCTATTATCGCAATCAGTATAGATGGCTGAAGAAAGATCCTCTTCACAACTCTCACCATAAGTGCCGTAATTTTTGCATAAAATAGTTAAAAATAGAACGACTGGGAGTAATGGTACTAATCATGTATAGACTTCAAGAGCCAATTAAGGTGGGTTTCACGATGCTTTAAACGTTCCCGTTTTGATATGGGTATGAATTGTTTATTTGTAAGAAAAAAACCAGAGTCGTTATATTCTTTAATAAAATGCATATTAACCAGATAGCTTTTATGACACCGGAGAAATCCTTCTTTTTTTAATTTCTCTTCCAATTCACTTAATGATATGGAACTGGTAATTGTTTTTTGTTTCGTATAAATAATACAGGTTTTATTAAATACCTCAATATAGATAATATCCTTGAGAGGTATATTCATTGTCATATAATCTGAACGGATCTGAATTTTCTTGTAAACAAAGTTAATATTTTTTAGACTTTTATCTAGAGATGCTTCTAATTCTTTGGTCCGAATAGGCTTGAGAAAATATCCATCCGCTTGCATTCGATAAGCTTCTGCTGCATGTCGGGTACTGTTGGAAGTAAAGAATATAATACTATCCTGATTCATTTGACGAATTTTAAGGCCTACTTCTAAACCATTTTGCTCTGTTTCTGATAAATCAATGAAACAACATGGAAGTTTTTCGCACTGGAAATTTACACAATCAAACATATTTTTATGAAATGAATACTCATGTAACGAAAAATCAATCAGTCGCTTACGGAAATATCTTTCTAAAGAAATGATCAGAAGATTTCTATCTGTTGTAATTGAATCTAAAATTACAAGTTTCATAATAATCCCCAATTTTTTTAATCTATGTATCAAATATATCATAATTATGCCGAATTGCAATTGTTTTTTTGATTTTTACGCCATAAACATGCATTTTGCGACAAAACTATTGACTGGAAATATATATTATAATAAACTTTACCAGGGCTCAGGTACGGATATAGAATTAGTACTGAGTGATTCATTTAAATTACGAAAGAGGGAATGGAAGTTATGAAAAAAAGATTATCATTATTACTTGCTATTTTAATGATGCTTGGGGTTATGCTGGTAGGCTGCGGAGCAAAAAATGATTCTGTCTACGTAGGAACTACCTGGACGTTGAATTCAGTGGAAGCTGAGGGAATCGTGCTGGAAGGGGAACTCTTAGCGAGTGCTATGGATGCTGCAACCATTAAATTTGACGCAAAAAAAGTAACACTTAATTTTGGAACAGAAAACGGAGAGGGCACCTGGTCAGAAAAGGACAATGTTATTACAATAGAGTCTGATGGAGAGACCATCGAATGTCCGATCACAGATTCCAAACTGCTTTTCGAGTTGGAAGGCACTAAAATGTATTTCGTAAAAGATGAAAAAGCTGAAAAATAAGGTTACTTAAAAATGGAATCACAACGCTCTCTGATAGATAGAGGGCGTTTTTTTACGTGTGCTCCGCAGGCACACACATCAATGAGCGTAAGTCCTGAATTGCGTGATGTGTCTGTTTAACAGACCGAGTACTAGACCTAATAATAGATAAAGCACAAAATTACGTATTATTTCTTTTCTACTTGTTTAATAAGTAATGTCTCGATTACCAAAGTATATGCCTTTTTTTATTGGAGATATCATAAAGCCAACAATTATACCAAGCAAGAAAGCTGTAAATGGACTTATAGGGTGAAATAGAATTTTAAAAGAGTTCTTCATAAATACGTCCTTTCTATCAAGTGCGGAAAATACACACGCTTGTACAATAAGTAATAGCATAATTATAAATCTGGAAACACGATTTTGCAATAGGCGCATTTATAGGGAGTAACCAAGTTAATACCTGGTTCTCCCTTTTGCATTATTGCTCCTCATCAATCCCCATACACCGTTTATACCGTGCATCAGCCTCCTGCCAGTTAACCACATGGAACCAGTCTTCGATGTATGCAGCCCGGTCATTATAACGCTGCAGAAAATAGGCGTGCTCCCAGACATCCATGCCAGAAATCACACAAAATCCAAATGAGATTGGTGTATTCTGGTTAGGGGTGGTTACGATTGATAGTGTTCCATTCTGGTCAACAACCAGCCATGCATACCCTGAGCCGAAAACAGATAGTGCATTTCTTTTATATTCATTAAAAAAATTCTCTATTGTTCCGAAATCTCTTAATATAATGGGATATAGTGTTTCGGCCTGTGAACGTTCCTGGGAATTAATCATGCCATTAAAGTAGATAATATGATTGTAAACGCCGCCGCCGTAGTTGATAATAGACTGTCGGATCTCTTCAGGAAGACTTTCCGTATTGGTAAGAAGCTCTTCCAAAGAAAGATTTTGCAGCTCCGGATAATCGCGCAGGATGGTGTTTAGTTCCACTACATATCTCTGAAGCTGCCTGTCGTGGTGAATGTACATGGTCTGAGTGTCGATATAAGGTTCAAGTGAGTCGTATGCATAGGGAAGCGGTGGATTCACAAATGGATAATGTTCGTTCATGGGCAGATTTTTCCTTTTGCATTTTTGTATATATATATTCCAAAGCAAATGAGATATGATGGATAAGCAAGGAATAAAAAAATAGTGTGCTGGTGGAAAAACTGTTGTATAATAACAAAAGATGAGAAGCAGAAAAAGTGTAAAAAGGAGAGGTGCAGCTATGTGCGGAGTGTGTGACCGGATACAGCTTATTAAAGAAGGCAGAAATCCGTATTTTGTAAAGGAATTGGAGACTGGATATGTGGTGCTGGGGGATCACCAGAGATTTCAGGGTTATACTGTTTTTTTATGTAAGGAACATGCGTCGGAGCTTCATTTTCTGGAAAAGGAATTTAAAAACCGGTTTTTGCAGGAGATGGCTTTGAC
Source organism: uncultured Paenibacillaceae bacterium (assembly GCA_963523055.1). Classification (GTDB taxonomy): domain Bacteria; phylum Bacillota; class Clostridia; order Lachnospirales; family Lachnospiraceae; genus Lacrimispora. Next base: position 68,477 of record CAURBV010000017.1, read on the forward strand.
TGCAGAGGCAGTTTACCGGGCTTTTGGACCGGATAAACTGAATTATGAATTATTGGGAAGCGGTAATTTCACACATATGCACTGGCATTTTTATCCCAGAACCATTGGTGATACGCCATCACCTGGCCCAGTCTGGAAGCTGCCGGTGGAGGAACTTTATAATGATAAATATCTGCCGGGAGATGAAACCCTCTTCCTTATGAAGGAAAAACTGAATGAGGAACTGGAGAAACTTCTGGCTCAACAGGACTAATCTTATTATTGAGAATCTGTTATAGATTTTACCTATAACCAGATAATAGTTATAAATATTAACACAGGATAAGAAAATCCGGTATAATACCACTTAACAAGAACATGCGAAACAGCATTTTACCCCACAGGAGGATATGAATATGAGCAAGAAGACCAGAGGAGAAAGAAATCTTAAATTTGAAACATTACAGTTACACGTTGGTCAGGAGCAGGCAGATTCCGTGACAGATGCCAGAGCAGTACCCATTTATCAGAGTTCCTCCTATGTGTTCCATAACAGCGATCATGCTGCTGCAAGGTTTAATTTAACAGATGCTGGGAATATTTACGGCAGACTGACCAATCCGACTCAGGATGTGTTTGAACGGAGAATTGCGGCACTGGAGGGCGGTGTGGCAGCCCTGGCTACGGCTTCCGGAGCGGCAGCAGTAACTTATTCCATCGAGAACCTTGCAAAGAACGGAGATCACGTAGTCGCAGCAAAGAATATCTATGGAGGCACTTACAACTTACTGGAGCATACACTTCCTGATTATGGAATTACCACTACCTTTGTGGATCCATTTAATTATGAAGAAGTGGAGAATGCCATTAAAGAAAATACCAAGCTGATTTTTATTGAAACCCTGGGAAATCCTAATTCCGATGTGGTTGATATTGAACAGTTTGCAAAGATTGCACACGCACATAAAATCCCGCTTGTTGTAGACAATACATTTGCAACCCCTTATCTGGTAAGACCCATCGAATACGGTGCAGATATCGTGGTACATTCTGCTACAAAATTCATTGGCGGACATGGAACCAGCATCGGCGGTGTAATTGTTGACGGTGGTAAATTTGACTGGGAGGCATCAGGTAAATTCCCTTCCCTCACTGATCCAAACCCAAGTTACCATGGAGTCAGCTTTACAAAGGCAGCCGGTCCTGCCGCTTATGTGACAAAGATCAGGGCGATTTTACTTCGTGATACTGGAGCCTGCTTATCCCCAATTCATGCATTTGTCTTTTTACAGGGACTGGAGACCTTATCCTTAAGAGTGGAGCGCCATGTGGAGAATGCACTGAAAGTAGTGGAATATTTAAAAAATCACCCACAGGTTGAAAAAGTTCATCATCCATCTATTTCCGATGATGAGAGTCAGAAGGAATTATATGCTAAATATTTCCCCAATGGAGGCGGTTCCATCTTCACCTTCGAAATCAAGGGAGATGCAAGAAAAGCAAAGGATTTTATTGATCAGCTGGAATTATTCTCTCTTCTTGCCAATGTTGCAGATGTGAAGTCTCTGGTGATTCATCCTGCATCAACCACTCATTCACAGATGACAGAAGAGGAACTTGAAAATTCCGGAATTAAGCCTAACACCATCCGTCTTTCTATCGGAACAGAACATGCAACTGATATTATTGAAGATCTGGAAGAAGCATTTCAGGCGGTTAAATAACTGAATCAGATTATATGCAGGCTGCCATAGCTTCTATGGCAGCTTTTGTGCAGGCAGAATAAAAGGAGGACTTATGACATTACAGCAGCTTCGTTATGCCATTTGCATTGCAAACCAGAAATCTATGAATAAAGCGGCGGCGGAGTTATTTATTACCCAGCCCAGCTTATCCAGTACAATAAGGGATTTAGAAGAAGAAATAGGTCTTCAGCTGTTTCTGCGGTCCAACCGGGGAATTGTAATCACACCGGAGGGAGAGGAATTTTTAGGATACGCAAGGCAGATGCTGGAGCAGTACCGTCAGATGGAAGAACGGTTTGTGAAAAAAGAAAAATTTAAGAAAAAATTCAGTGTGTCCATGCAGCATTATACCTTTGCAGTACAGGCATTTATTCATATGGCGAAAGAATTTGGCATGGATGATTATGAATTTGCGGTTCACGAAACCAGAACATACGACGTAATTGAGTATGTGAAGAATCAGAAGAGTGAACTGGGCATTCTTTATCTCAATGAATTTAATCAAAAATCCATGGATAAGCTGATTCATGACAGTGATCTTGAATTTACAGAGCTGTTCCAGTGCAAGATCTATGTATATCTCTGGAAAGGAAACCCTCTGGCCAGAAAGGAACTGATTGAATTTGAGGATTTAAAAAATTATCCCTGTCTTTCTTTTGAACAGGGAACGAACAATGCGTTTTATCTTGCAGAAGAAGTTTTCAGTACCTATGAATATAAGCAGATTATTAAGGCAGATGACAGAGCCACACTGCTTAATTTAATGGTGGGATTAAACGGCTATACCCTTTGTTCCGGTATTATATGCGAGGATTTAAACGGAGATGAATACTGTGCTATTCCTCTTAATACTAGCGACCGGATGCGGATTGGTTACATTAAAAAGAGAAAAATGCCCCTCAGTATTCTGGGTGAAAAATATATAGCGGAATTGAAAAAATTTGAGAAGCAGGTTCTGTAAAAGCAAAAAATCAGTTTGCTGTTGTTATAGAAATAATAAATAGCAGGCTATTGTTTTTCAATCATACCGCTACTATCTATGGGGCTGATATACTGTATATAAGAATCACGATAAAGAATAGAAAGCGGTGACATAACATGGAATATGGAATTTCAACTAAATGTTTATATGGTGACGGGACAGAAATTACGGTGGATCAATCAGGAGCAATCAGCTTCCCTATTTATCAGACTGCAACATTTGCCCATAAAGGAGTAGGAGAAGGGACCGGATATGATTACAGCCGTTTGCAAAACCCTACCAGAGAGCATTTGGAAAATATAGTAGCCTCTTTGGAAGGCGGCGTCGATGCTCTGGCTTTTTCCAGCGGAATGGCAGCAATTACAGCACTTATGGAACTGTTTGCACCGGGTGACCACATTATTACAGACTGCGATTTGTACGGAGGCAGTATCCGGCTGTTTGACAACATCAGTAAGAAAAACGGTATCTTAATTGATTCCGTAGACTGTTCCGGTTCCTCTTACGGGAACGTGGAAGAACTGATTGGTGTAAACACAAAGGCTGTTTTTATTGAAACCCCTACCAATCCCATGATGAATGTAACCGATATTGAAGAGCTTGCTAAAATCACCAAAAAGCATGGGATTCTTCTGATTGTGGATAATACATTTATGTCTCCCTACTTCCAGAACCCGTTAAAACTGGGCGCAGACTTAGTGGTCCACAGCGGAACCAAGTACCTGGGCGGACATAACGATACCATAGCCGGATTTCTTGTCACTTCATCTGCTGAAATTGCAGAAAGACTTCGTTTCATCATAAAGACAGTGGGTTCCGGTCTGGCTCCCTTTGACAGCTGGCTCATTTTGCGGGGAATCAAGACACTGGCAATTCGTATGAACCAGGCAGAGAAGAATGCGAAAAGTCTGGTGGACTGGCTTAAAAATGAAAAAAAAGTAAAAAAGATCTATTATCCCGGTCTTACAGACCATCCCGGACACGAAGTCTGTAAAAAACAGGCAAGAGGCTTTGGTTGTATGGTAACCTTTGAGGTGGAATCAAAGGAGCTTGCCCATAGTATCCTAAAGAATGTGCGTCTGATCCGGTTTGCAGAGAGTCTTGGAGGTGTGGAAACGCTTATAACTTATCCCATCACTCAGACTCATGCAGATGTGCCGGCAGACGTACTGGCAGCCAATGGAATCACAGACCGGATCTTAAGACTTTCGGTGGGAATTGAAGATGTACAGGATTTAATCAATGAATTGGAGCGGGTATTTCATGAGTAGAGAACAAATTGATTTTGATGAACGGATAGACAGAAAAAATACAAGCTGCATTAAATATGATTTTACAGTTCAGAGGGGGAAACCGGAAGGAGTCCTGCCGCTCTGGGTGGCAGATATGGATTTTAAAGCACCACAGCCTGTGCTTGATGCATTAAAAGCACGTGTGGAGCATGGGATTTTTGGCTACAGTGAGGGGAAAGAGGAATACTTCGAGGCAGTGCAGGGCTGGATGAAGCGCCGTCATGGCTGGAGCGTTGAGAGAAACTGGCTGGTAAAAACTCCGGGTGTGGTTTTCGCACTTGCCATGGCAGTGAAAGCATATACGAAGCCGGGAGACGGTGTCATGATTCAGCAGCCTGTTTATTATCCTTTTAGTGAAGTGATTGAAGATAACGGCAGAAAGATCGTTGATAATACCTTATATCTGGGTGAAGATGGAATCTATCATATGGATCTTGAAGATTTTGAAAAAAAGGCGGTTGAAAATCAGGTAAAACTGTATTTCCTTTGCAGTCCTCATAATCCGGTGGGAAGAGTATGGACAAGAGAGGAACTGACTCAGCTTGGTGAGATCTGTGAGCGCCTTGATATCATTGTTGTCAGCGATGAGATTCATCAGGACTTTATATTTAAGGGTGAGCATCAGGTGTTTGCGGCGATTAATGAAAAGCTTAAGAACAGAACCATTACCTGCACTGCCCCCAGTAAGACGTTTAATGTGGCGGGACTGCAGATCTCCAATATTTTTATTTCCAATCCGGAACTAAAGCATAAATTTAAAAAAGAAATTGCAGCTGCTGGTTACAGCCAGTTAAACGCATTAGGGTTAACCGCCTGTGAGGCTGCATACCGGTATGGAGAAGACTGGCATGACCAGCTGATGGAGTATTTAAAAGAAAATATCCGCCTTGTCCGTACTTATCTGAAAGACAATTTACCGGAGATTAAACTGATTGAACCGGATGGGACTTATCTCATATGGCTGGATTTCAGGGCATTAGGCTTAAGTGAACAGGAACGGGAAGAGCTGATTGTAAAAAAGGCTGGTTTGTGGCTGGACAGTGGCGCCATGTTTGGTTCCATAGGAGAAGGTTTTGAACGAATTAACATAGCATGTCCCCGATCTATTATCATGGAAGCATTGAGTAAATTAAAAATAGCGGTTAAAAATTTATAGAATCTTTGAAAAAAGGTATTGACACATTCCCAATTCTGCATTAATATAATTATAACATATAAACATATTAATGTTGTAGGTAGAAAGGTGGCAGTTCCATATGAAAAAGAACAGAGATCAGATTAACCGTAAGTGGAATCAGTATATATGTTGTTGCCAGGCTGTTTGTTATAGAAATAAAACAGTTTTATTGGATTGCTCTTTCTAATGCCTGGCAGCATCGGATATGGGGATATTTATTTATCCCATAAAAGATGAAAGCAGGTGCCTTAGGAGCAGCTGCTTCTTTATAATTTAAAAACAATATAATGAAATAATAAAATGATAAAATGGAGGATAAGGATATGGGATCAATTAAAGAAAGCGCAGTAGAACTTATTGGAGGAACACCAATACTGAAAATCAGCCGTTACGGTGCAGCAGAGGGTGTAGAAGGAGTTAAAATTCTGGCAAAGCTGGAATATTTAAATCCAGCCGGATCCGTAAAGGATCGGATTGCTTTAGCCATGATTGAAGATGCAGAGGAAAAAGGAATTTTAAAACCAGGAGCTACTATCATTGAACCAACCTCCGGTAACACAGGAATCGGTCTTGCAGCTGTAGCAGCGGCGAAGGGATATAAAACAATCCTGACTCTTCCTGATACCATGAGCGTGGAACGAAGAAATCTCTTAAAGGCATATGGCGCAGAGCTGGTTCTTACAGAAGGTGCCAAGGGTATGAGAGGTGCCATAGAAAAAGCAGATGAATTAAAGGATACCATTGAAGGTTCCGTTATATTAGGACAGTTCGTGAATCCTGCCAATCCAAAAGTGCATAAAGAGACAACCGGACCGGAGATCTGGGAACAGACTGACGGAACCGTTGATATCTTTATTGCAGGCGTGGGTACAGGCGGAACTGTAACAGGTGTTGGTGCATATTTAAAGGAAAAGAATCCCAATGTGCAGATCGTTGCAGTGGAACCGGCAAGTAGCCCCGTGCTTAGCGGAGGCAAACCAGGACCTCATAAGATTCAGGGAATTGGTGCGGGATTTGTACCAGAGGTATTAAATACTGCAATCTATGATGAAGTAATTACTGTTGAAAATGATGATGCATTTAAAGAAGGCAAATCATTTGCAGTGACAGAAGGAATTCTGGTTGGTATTTCCTCCGGAGCTGCATTAAAGGCAGCGAAGCTTGTTGCGGAAAGACCTGAAAACAAGGGAAAGACCATTGTTGTATTACTTCCTGATTCCGGTGACCGGTATTTATCAACACCATTATTCGCGTAAAATATAATAAAATTACCATGTTAAAAAAACGGCTGGTTATAAGATATTCTTATTGCCAGTTGTTTTTTATACATATTACCTATTAACATACGTATGTGGTATGATTATGACACGAAATAAAGACGGAGATAGAAAGCAGGAAAAAAGTATGGCGATAGAAGATAAATTCGGTAAGGTAGCAACCAGTGAGGATGCACATGAAGTATCGGAAACAGGGGCTTTTGTAAGACAGGATAATTATTTTATCACTCCTTTTGGTAGTGGTGAGGGTGAACTTCCGGTTGAAGCCGGAAGATACCGGCTGATTTGGACTCCCCTTTGTCCCTGGGCTACAAGACAGATCATTGCACTGAAACTTTTGGGGCTGGAAGATGTAATCAGCGTTGGAACCGTCAGTCCGGTCAGGACAGAGAACGGCTGGGAATTTTCTTTAGATGAGGGAAATGTGGATCCAGTACTTAAAATTCGTTATCTGCCTGAAATCTATGCAGAAACCGATCCGGACTACGAAGGAAGAGCAACCGTTCCTGCGGTTGTAGATTTAAAAACACGGAAGGTGGTAAACAACGATTATCACCATCTGACTAATTACTGGGAGACTGTGTGGAAACCATTTCATAAGCAGAATGCACCAGATCTTTATCCCGAACATTTAAGAAAAGAAATTGATGAACTGAATGTAATTCTATTTCACGAAATTAATAACGGAGTTTACAAAGCAGGGTTTGCCAAGTCCCAGACGGAATACGAAAAAGCGTATGATGTTTTGTTTCAGAGACTTGACTGGCTGGAAGAGCGACTCTCAAAAAGCAGGTATTTATTTGGAGACCTGATTACCGATTCCGATATCCGGCTTTTTGTAACACTTGCCAGATTTGATACAGCTTACTATTTTGCATTTAAGACCAATAGAAACCGATTGTCAGAATTCGAAAATCTGTGGAATTATGCAAAGGATCTATATTCCATACCGGCATTTAAGGAGGCCACGGATTTCGATTCCATTAAAAAAGGATACTTGCTTGGAAATCATGCACATAACCCATATGGTATTCTTCCCTTAGGTCCGGATTTATCGATCTGGGATGAAGCTCATAACAGGAAAGAAAAATTTGAAGGAAAGTAAATAATCGAATTAAAAAAGAGGAGAAAAAATTATGAAAAGAGATCGATTAAAAAAGGCAATAGTTGGAGTACTTGGAGCAGTCACCATATTAGGAGCGTTGTCCGGATGCAGCAGTAATTCCCAAAAACCAGCTGAAACCACCACGGCAAAAGTGTCAGAAGAATCAAAGAAAGAGGAAACCAGTTCTGTGGCCGCCCAGTCAGGAAGCGAAACCACTGCAGCAGCAGAGCCTGTCACAATTTATGCGGCAACAGGCGGCTCCCCTAAGCCATTTACTTTTGTTGACAGCAGTAATCAGCTGACTGGCCATAACATTGAACTGATTAAGGCTATTTTTGCCCACCTTCCCCAGTATAAACTGGAAATAGAAGTAACGGATTTCCCATCGATTTTTGCAGGACTTGATTCAGACCGTTATCAGATCGGAGTGAATAATTTCGCGAAAAATGAAAAGAGAAAAGAAAAATATTTATTTACTGATCCCATTTTTGCCAACGAGTACGTGGCAATTTTTGCAAAAGATAATAAAAAGGCGGAGAGTATTAACACCTGGGAAGATCTTTCCGGATTAAAAACCATATCACAATCCGGAATTAACATTACAACTGCTTTGGAGAACTACAATGCAGCAAATCCTCAGAAAGCGGTTAACATTGAGTATAGCGACGAGGATCTGGTACTTCAGATTCAGGATGTGGAAGCTGGAAAATATGATTTTGTTTTAATGGATAAACCCATGTTTGAATATTACGAGAAAGAATTCAATTTTAATGTGACAGGGGTTTCCATCAGTAGTGATGTAGCAAAGGATTTAATGGAAGAGCCTTACAGCTACTTAATTGTAAGCAAGGGGAATGAAAAGCTGGTTGAGGATCTTAATCAGGCATTAAAAGAAGTGATTGAAGACGGAACCTCTAAGGAAATCAACTTAAAATGGTTTGGTTCCGATTATTCTCCTTCTTATAAATAAAAACCGATGGCTGGAGGCACAAGATGAGCAAAATATTTGATTGGCAGCTGGTATTTACAGAGATCCCTTTATTATTAAAATACTTACCGGTAACCATACAGCTGACGCTAATTGCGTTAATCATCGGCTGGGTGGCAGGACTCTTCATTGCAATTGTAAAGATACATCGCATACCGGTATTACAGCAGCTTTGTACCCTGTTTGTTTCAGTGGTCAGGGGAACTCCTATTATCGTTCAGCTGTACTTAACGTACTTTGGAATTCCCATTTTCTTAAAATACTACAATTTCTATAATGGAACTTCCTATAATGTAAATGGGATCCCGCCAATTATTTTTGCAATTGTAGCACTTGGGTTAAACCAGTCAGCATTTGATTCAGAGACCATTCGGGCCGCCATACAGTCTGTAGAAAAGGGTCAGGTGGAAGCAGCCAAGTCATTGGGAATGAATGGGCTGCAGATATTCTTTCGGGTTCTGCTTCCCCAGGCTGTAACGGTGGCAATCCCTTCTCTTGGGAACTCCCTCATCGGACTTGTAAAGGGCACTTCGCTGGCCTTTACCTGTTCGGTGGTGGAAATCACGGCACAAGGCAAAATCCTGGCTGGAAACAGCTATCGTTATTTTGAAGTATACTGTTCCCTCGCTATTATTTACTGGGTTATTACCATTTTTATTGAACGGCTCTTTACTTACATAGAAAAGAAGATGAGCGTTCCGGAACAGATTGCAGAGAAAAAGGAGGCATAGAAGATGAGTGTGGTTGAAATTCGCGGACTGTGCAAAAAGTATGGCAGCAATGTGGTTTTAGATCATGTGGATTTGGATATTGACGAAGGTGATGTTGTGGCAATTATCGGGCCCTCCGGAACTGGAAAATCCACGCTTCTGCGCTCCATTAATCTGCTGGAGAAGCCGGAGGAGGGAACAATACGGATCAATAATAAAGAAATTAATTTAACTACCCGGTCCGCTAAAGAAAAGCTGGAGTTAAGGCGTTATACAGAAATGGTATTTCAGCAGTTCAACCTTTTTAAAAACCGGACCGCACTGGAAAATGTGATGGAAGGCTTAACTGTGGTAAAAAAGATAAAGAAGAGCGAGGCAAAGACCATTGCTGAGAAACAGCTTGAAAAAGTTGGAATGGGTGACCGGCTTTCCCATTACCCCAGGCATTTATCAGGGGGTCAGCAGCAGCGGGTGGCAATTGCAAGAGCTCTTGCTATGGAGCCAAAACTGCTTTTGATGGATGAACCTACATCAGCATTAGATCCGGAACTGGTCAGTGAAGTTCTGGTGACAATTAAAAAGGCAGCTACCGAAGGCAATACCATACTTTTAGTAACCCATGAAATGAATTTTGTAAAGAATGTGGCTAACCGGATTATATTTCTGGAAAACGGGAAGATCGTTGCAGACGGCACTCCAAGGCAGATTTTTGACAATCCGGACAATGAGCGGTTAAAAGAGTTTCTGGTGAAAATCCATATGCTTGAAAACACGGAGTATGCAATATAAGGAGGCGGGCAGCATGTCTGAGATTACATTTAAAACAACAAAAGAAAATATTAACTGGCAGGAGGTAGCCGATGTTTTGCGCCGTTCTGGTTTATCGGATCACACTGCAAAGGAACAGGAGACTATTTTCACAAACAGCTATGCAGTTGTCTTCGTCTATCACGAGGAAAAGATAATAGGCGTCGGAAGAGCGCTGTCTGACGGTGTCTGTCAGGCAGCTGTTTATAATATTGCACTTGATGATGAGTTCCAGGGACAGGGAATAGGAAGAACCCTGATTACAAAGCTGCTTGATCAGGTCAGGGGTCAGAATATTATTCTCTACACCCATCCAAGAACAGTAGCCCTTTATGAAAAAATGGGATTCAGAAGAAATAAGACCGCAATGTGCATCTTTGGCGGAACGGAAGATTCTTTAAACTGGATGGAAAATCAGGGATTTATGCTGCCTCAGACATTCCGGTTTGCAGATGAGTATGGCAGAGAAGATATGAAACATAAGTAGATCATAAAGAAAGAGGGAATTGGAATGTCAGAAAAGTTTATTAAAGAAGAAGTCCAGCAGGATGGAACATTTAAACGCCAGAAAAACCGTTTTACAACTCCTTTTGGTAAAGAGGAGGGAACTCTTCCGGTAGAAGCGGGACGCTACCGACTGATCTGGTCTCCTGCCTGCCCATGGGCACATCGGTCTGTCATCGTAAGAAGGCTTCTTGGACTGGAAGATGCGATAAGCCTTGGAACACTTGATCCGGTGAGACCAGATGTAGGGAGAACGGACTGGGCATTTACGTTAGACGAGGATGGAAAAGATCCGGTGCTGGGGATTCAGTATTTAAGCGAGGCTTATTTAAAAGCAGACGAAAATTACAGCGGAAGATTTACCGTACCTGCAGTCGTTGATTTAACAACCGGACAGGTGGTAAATAACGACTACTTTAATCTGACAAAATACTGGGAAGTGGAATGGAAGAAGTATCATAAGCCAGGTGCACCTGATTTATATCCGGAAAATCTGCGCAGGGAAATCGATGAATTAAATGAGATTTTATTTCATGAGATCAATAACGGAGTCTATAAAGCAGGTTTCGCAAGGAGCCAGGAAGCTTATAACGAGGCTTATAATCTTGTATTTTCCCGCCTGGACTGGTTGGAAGAAAGGCTTGGCAAAAGCCGTTATCTTTTTGGAGACACCATTACAGAATCCGATGTGCGCCTTTATGTAACGCTGGCCCGCTTTGATAGTGCTTATTATAATGGCTTTCAGTTAAACCGCAGCCGTATTACTGATTTTAAAAATCTATGGGGTTATGTCAGAGATCTGTATTCGCTGCCTGAATTTAAGGAAACCACTGATTTTGAAGCAATTAAAAAGCATTATCATTTATGTGCGGTGGCTGGCAACCCATATAAGATTGTACCAAAGGGTCCGGATCTTACCTCATGGAATACGCCTCATAGCAGAGACAAAATTCAGTTTGATACAGGGAGCAGCACAGCGCCAAGGCGCCGGCCAAAAGAGATTGAGAATGAAATTGATGAAAGAGGAGCATTTATTCGCCAGCCCAACCATTTTACAACACCATTTGGAGAGGCAGATGGAGATTTAAAGGCAGAGAGTGGACGGTACCGGCTGTTTTGGGCAAAAGGCTGCCACTGGTCTAACCGGGCGTCTATCGTAAGAGAGCTGTTGGGGCTGGAAGATGCAATTGGAATTAATCTTGTGGGTCACAGCAAAGAAAATAGTGCATACGGATGGGAATTCGTGTATAATGAGGACAGAAAAGATCCTGTTTTAAAAGCACAGTTTTTAAGCGAGTTTTATTACAATGCAGATCCTGATTACAAAGGGCGCTGCACCGTTCCGGCTCTGGTGGATATTACCACAAAAAAGGTAGTAAATAATGATTATCACAGATTGACGAATTATTTCGAAACAGCATTTCGTCCGTTTCAGGCGGTTGATGCACCGGATCTTTATCCAATCGAGTTAAGAAGTGAGATCGATGCCTATAATGACTGGCTGTTTCCAAATGTCAATAATGCCACTTACCGCATGATGTTTGCACAGTCGATCACAGCCTATGAAGAGGCTTTTGACGATTTTTACCGTGCCTTGGATCAGATTGAGGAACGGCTGTCTGTCAGCCGGTTTCTATTGGGAGATTATGTAATGGACAGTGACGTCAGGCTTTTTGTAACGCTGGCAAGGTTTGATACCCATTATTACAGAAACCTTGGTCCCATTAAACGCAGAGTAGTGGACTATGAAAACATATGGGGATACTTAAGAGATTTATATGTGATCCCTGCATTTCGGAATAATACCTATTTCCGCGATATTGCAGCATCAAGATCAGATAACAAATCTCTTTTCCAGGATTTTAATTCCCGCTTTGTGGATCAGATTGATTACGAAGGCATCTGGTCAGCCCCGCAAAACAGAAGACAGTTAAGTAAAACTCCAGAAGAAAAGTTTAAAAGACAGGAATCAGTGACTAAATAATTCCAGGCAGGTGATTGAATGATTAACAGAAGCAGGCTGGTCAGCCAGTTTAAACGAATGGTGGAATTTGATTCAGAGACGTATCACGAGAGAGAAATTGCAGATTATCTGATTGAAGAGATGAAACAGCTGGGGTTTGCCGTGAAAGAAGATGATGCTGGTATTCGTCTGAAAGAACGGATAGCAGGTTATGGAGATGCTATCCCAACAGGTAATCTTTACGGTTATTTAAAAGGAAATACTGATGGAGAGCCAGTTCTTTTATCCGCTCATATGGATACGGTGAGACCCGGAATTGGGAAGCATGCCGCAGAGGATGAAAACGGAGTGATTACTTCTGAAGGAGAGACGGTTCTGGGAGCAGACGATCTTTCCGGAATTGCAGCAATATTGGAAGCAGTCCGAACCATAAAGGAACAAAACATCTCCCATCCGGATATTGAAGTTTTGTTTCCTGTGGCAGAAGAAAATTACGGGAAAGGCAGCCAGCTTGCGGACTATTCAACCATCCATTCCAAACAGGCATACGTGTTTGACTTAAGCGGTGAAATCGGCAATGCAGCGTTAGCAGCGCCCACTCTTTTATCCTTTGAAATCAAAGTAAAGGGAAAAAATGCCCACGCCGGTTTCTGCCCCCAGCTTGGAATTAATGCCATAGAGATTGCAGCAACCGCCATATCCCGTATTAAGCAGGGGTGGGCTGATGAAGAGACTACGGTTAACATCGGAAAGATAAGCGGAGGAAAGCAGGGAAATATTGTTGCGGATGAGTGCATTTTAATTGGTGAGATACGCAGCCTGAAGGATGACCGTGCCATGGAAGAATGGGAAAAGCTGAAAAAAGTCTTTGAAGAAGCTGGAGGATGCCGCGGGGGAAGCATAGAATTTTCCTTTGAAAAGCAGATCGAGGCCTATGAAATCCATGAGGATGAAGAAGTGGTAAAGCGCTTTAAAAGGGTCTGCGATGACATTGGCGTAGAGGCAGTCACCCACAAGACACTGGGCGGCAGCGATAACAACCATTTTGTACGCAACGGAATCAGGGGCATTGTGGTCGCCTGCGGCATGAATGAGGTGCATACCACAAGCGAATACACAACAGCAGATCAGTTGGAGAAAAGCGCTCTTCTGGCTCAGGGACTTATGACGTACCAGCCTTCATGACGTACCAGCTCTGTCACTCAGTATGAGTTTTGCCAGATAGAACTGATCGTTGTCATCGATGTCCACAGAGTCTAAAGGATTCATAAAATAAGGATAAGTTTTTTCGCTGTAAAAATTACCAGAGTTAAGAAAATTGGAGACAGATGTAAGATAGATGGCGCCGTTGATCCGAAAGCCGGATTTTACATCCTGTCTCCTTATTTGTTTTTTTAAGGAGTCTGGGCTTTTTATTTCACCAGTTTCAGCAATCCCCACTGACAGATAACATTTACAGTCATAAGGACAGACACTGATTACGGAATCGGCATGTTTTTCAAACAGCAAATTCATACTTTCCAGAATGTGTTCTTCGTTTCTCAGGGGAGAGGTAGGCTGAAGCAGCATAAAATAGTCATACTCCTTCCCGAGCTTTTTCATTTCATTTATTGCGTGAAGGATCACATCACCAGAGGCTGCTTCATCACCAGAGAGATGAGGTGGTCTTAAAAATGGAGCTGAGGCACCAAGTTCTACCGCTGTCTGTTGATAGAGCTTTGAATCAGTAGATACAAGGATATCGTCAAAAAATCCTGCTTTTATGCAGCCATCAATTGTATATCCCATTAATGGCTTACCATTTATTTCTCTGATATTTTTATCCCGGATGCCCTTTGAACCGCTTCTGGCGGGTATCATTGCAAGAACTCTTTTATTCTGAATCATTACAGTCTCCAATCAATATCATAAAATTCTTTTTCTAAATGAATTCCCGTTCGAAACGCCTCTTTTATGCATGTTAGGATTTTTTGGCTGGTTCCTGGACAATCATAGGGATTCTCCAAAGCATGTTGCTTAAGATCCTGATTTATTGCCTGAGAAATTGCATCACGGATGTTTTGGGCGGTTGTACCGCAGCTGATGACAGAATCTGGCTTTATTCTGCCTTGCTGCCGGAGTCCGATATCCACTGTGGGAACATGAAAAGCGGGAGCTTCCAGGATTCCGCTGGAAGAGTTGCCGATTACAAGCCGGCTCAGATTCATCAGACTTAAATACCGAAGGGAACCTAAAGAAGAAATGAAAACAGCCCGCTCCGGATGTTTTCTGGTATAAGAAATCGCCATTTCATTGACCTTATTTCCTCCAGTGTCGGCGTTGCTTCCCGTAAACACCGTAAATAGCTCTGGAAAGGAATCCAGAGCATCCAAAAGCGGCTGAAACTGATTTTTTGCACTGAACGGATCCAGTGTAGCCGGATGGTATGTGACCAGGGAAAGAGGAGAGGGCAGAGCTGTATCAAGTGATTGCTCCAGCTGCTCTTTTGACAGGAGAGTAAGACCCTTAATCTGTTCTATGCCCAGTGCACCGACGTTAAAAACTCTGTCAGGCGATTCTCCCAGCTGGATCACCCGCTTTCTGTATTCTTCCGTGCTGGTAAAATGAAGATAACTCATTTTGGTGATTCCATGGCGCATGCAGTCGTCATAAGCTCCCTGAGTCAGTTCCCCTCCATGTATATGGGCGATTGGAATCTTGCAGATCACGGCGGCACTTGCTGCCGTAAAAATCTCATAACGGTCTCCAAGAAGGAGTATCATATGGGGGCTTAACCGTTCAAAGGCGCCGGAGATACCAATCAGCTCCATTCCCATGGATTTACAGATGCCATAGGAAGTGTCACTGGCAAGGTTCATTTCCACCATTTCGTCAATCACAATTCCGTCCTGTTCCATTTCCCGATAATCAAGTCCGAACCGGGTATCCAGATGGGTTCCCGTAACCAGAAGCTGTAGCTTCAAGTCCTGGTCTTTCCTTATATTCCGGATTAATGGAGTCAGCAAACCGTATTCCGCCCGGCTGCCAGTTACCACACATAGTCTGATCATTCCCCTATTTTATCATCCTTTCCATAGTTTCTCTCTGCAAGAGTACCAAGAATCTGAGGAAGCTCCATAGGGGAGATTCCGGGAGAGCAGCGTTTGGCACAGAGATTTTCCATCGTAAATGCTTCTCCCATCTGAATGTCCTTTGCAGCTACCAGAAACTTTCTTACGTGATCCCGGTTTTTCAGTTCGTCTCCTGCAGGAGCTTTTATACCGTTGCCCATTGCCTGTTCAATATTTCGCACACTGTCAGCCATGTGCTTAAATTCGTCCGGCTCCAGACTCATCCGGTGATCCGGCCCCGGCATGGTTTTATCAAGAGTCATATGCTTTTCAATGACGCAGGCTCCAAGTGCAGCCGCGGCCACCGCTACCTCGATGCCGGCAGTGTGATCTGAATATCCTGTTTTTTTATGAAACGTTTCTCTCAAGGTAATCATGGCATTTAAATTTACATCTTCCATGGGCGTCGGGTAAATGCTGGAACAGTGGAGAAGTGTGATATCCTGTCCGCTCTGGTCCAGAAGTTTTAAAGCATCCCGGATTTCTGCGGTCGTTGACATACCTGTAGAAAGGATAATTGGTTTTTTTAATGCTGCTGCTTTTTTTAAATAGCAATAGTTCGTAATCTCTCCGGATGGAATTTTAATAATCTCCATACCTATGCTGTCCAGATACTCCATGCTGTCCTCGTCAAAAGGGGAGGACATAAACCGGATGCCGCGGAAAGTGCAGTATTCGGAGAGAAGCTTAAAATCCTTCCTGGATAATTCCAGATCCTTTAACATTTCAAATTGAGAATGATCCGTTCCTGTATTATGAAACTGATAATCTGCTTTTTTCGCTTTGGGAGTAGCCAAAAGTTCTGCGCGGAAGGTCTGGAATTTTACCGCATCTGCGCCTGCAGCACAAGCGGCATCAATTAACTGTCTGGCGATGTTTACATCTCCATTATGGTTAACTCCAGCCTCGGCTATTATCATAATTTTACTCAAAACGACCAACCTCCCTTGAAGGACTCCCATATACCAGCTTGTTTGAGGAAATGTCAGACAGGACCAGACTTCCTGCACCGATCATGGAATTACTTCCAATGGTTCGGTTTTGAATCACAGTGCTTCCTGCACCAATATGGGTATTATCCCCTATTTTTACGTTGCCGCAGAGTGTGCAGCCAGGTGCTGCGTGAGCAAAACTTCCAACTGTACAGCCATGTTCCAGAATCGAACCGCTGTTAATGATACAGCCATTACCAAGGCTTACCCCCGCTCCTATGACCGTTCCTTTTCCTATAAAGATCCCTTCCCCCATATGAAGATCTTCCGATAGTACAGCGCTTTTATCAATAATACAGGGGAGTTGATAGCCGATGGCCTTACACTCTTCAAAGAGCCGGATTCTTGTCTGGGGATTTCCCATGCTTCCGATTGCAATTGCCGCATAACGGATCCCTCTGCCGTAAATATCTGCAAGCAGTTCATCAGAGCCAAGCACCATAATGCCGGAGACTGTCATTCCACGGCTTTTGCCATTGTCTAAGATCCCTGCAATCTGGTATTCTTTTTTTGAATGAATGGTATCAATCACACTTTCTGCATGACCGCCTCCGCCCAGGAGGATCAGTTTTCTTTTCATAGTTTCATTCTCTCAGCCATCTTTTTCATTTCACTGAATTCTCCCATGTCAAGCCATGTGCTGTCCATAACCGGGTATGCGCCTACTTTTTCGTCATTCTTCATGCACAGGCGGATTAAATCCGGCATGTCAAAGAGTGTATCCCCAGGAATATATTTTAAAATATCTTTTTCCAGTACATAAAGCCCTGTACTGACCAGAAATTCATACTTTGGTTTTTCACTCATGGATTGAATACAGCCGTTTTTATCCAGGGAGATTACTCCATAAGGAATCTCATAATTTTTCATAGCTGTCACAACCGTAATCTGGTTTTTGCTTTTTTTGTGATAAAGAAGGAGCTTTGCATAATCGATATCAACCAGAATATCGCAGTTGCTGACAAAAAAACTTCCTGGAATCTGATCCTTTACAAGAGTTAAGGATCCTGCTGTTCCAAGGGCTTCCTTTTCCTCCACAAAGTGAAGATGATAGCGCCGATCTCCGTTAAAATATGCTTTAATCAGCTCTTTTCTGTAGTTGACTGTTAAATAGAACTCTGTAAATCCATAGGAGATCATCTGATTCATGATCCGTTCTACGATGGGGGTATCTCCGATGGGAATCAGAGGTTTTGGAATTATTTTTGTATAAGGGTAAAGCCTGGAACCTTTCCCACCTGCCATGATTACTACCGGAGTTTTCTTTTTCCTTACAGGTTTCTTTTTTTCATGCTGCAGTTCATTCCAGAAGATCAGGTCAAGGACCTGGCCGCTGTCATTTACCACAGGGAGCCCTTCAATCTGTTTTTCCTTCATGATATTCAGTGCTTCAGAAAGTTCCTCTTCTTTTATGACAATGGGGGAGGAGTTCATAATATGATGCACTGGCATGGACAAATCCTTATTTTGCAGAATCCACCGGCGGATATCTCCGTCTGTTATAACTCCTGTCAGCTTATGATCTTTTACAACCAGCAGTATTTTTTTAGCCGTCTCATCCAGCTGCCGGATTGCATCTCTGATTGGAATGTCCGGCGTAACAAAGAATTTTTCCACGTCCATGCCAATCCCTCCTTCCGGTTGTCAGCTTTTCTTTAAAGCTTCTATAACTAGGTTTATGTCTGATTGCGTTATATTCACACTGCAGGGCAGATTTATGATTCTGCTTTGATAGAATGGTGCTTTTTCAATATAATAGGTCTGGCAGCTCTGATACATAGCCTGTGTGTGATTCAGTTTCCAGATGGGCCTGGCCTCAATACCGGCTTCTTTCAGCTGTCTCATAAGGGGATCTCTTTTTAAGGCCTTATTTTTTAAAAGAAGAGAGTAAAACCAGTGATTATTTCTGGCTTTTTCGTTAAATGGCATCAGCTTAACATCTTCAAAGTACTTCAGCCCTTCTTTGTAATAATTATAATTTTGTACCTTGATGCTGATATAATCTTCCAGACATTCTAACTGCCCAACTCCAAGGGCTGCCTGCAAATTGCTCATCCGGTAATTGTAACCAATGTGGTTGTGGACATAAAAGAGAGAATCATCCTTTGCCTGGGCCGCCAGATAAGTACATCGTTCTATGTCAGCCGCTTTTTTTGCAGTTACCATTCCACCGCCGCCGGTGGTGATGATTTTATTACCGTTAAAGGAATAGGCTCCGAAATCACCCATGGTACCTGCAAATTTCCCCTCATATACCCCGTCTGTATATCTGGTTCCAAGTGCCTCCGTGGCATCTTCAATCAGCTTTAGGCCATACTCATCAGCCAGACGGACCAGGGTCTCCATATCTGCCATATTTCCAAAGATATGAACCACTGTGATTGCAGTGATAATCCGTTTGGATTTGTTATTTCTAAGACCCAAAGTGGTTTTTGTGCATTCCTTTTTTAGAAAATCCTCCAGTTTCTGGCAGTCTAAATTCAGTGAATCATCACAATCCATAAAAACTGGTTCTGCACCCAGATATTTTACAGGATTCACCGCGGCAATAAAAGTCAGTGCAGGTACGATCACTTCCTGACCTGGCTTTACCCCGGAAAGAAGGTAAGACAGATGGAGAGCAGCTGTGCCGCTTTGGACCGCAGCTGTTTTTTTTACCTTTAGATAATCAGCCATTTCCTGTTCAAATCTGGTTACATAGCTGCCCGAAGCAGAGACCCAACCATTTGAAATCGCCTCGTCTACATATTTTTTTTCATTGCCTTTAATAACAGGCACGGATAGGGGAATCATGGGATGCCTCCTGCAGTTTCTATTAAATGTTATACCGGTCTGTCCGGTAATGGTTTATATTGTTTTCCATCCAGTGAATGGTTTCTTCCAGGCCCTGAGATAAGGTATATTGCTGTTTCCAGTTCGTCAGGGCTTTCAGCTTTTTATTTGATCCAAGAAGTCTTGTGACTTCGCTTTTTTCAGGTCGCAGTCTTTCATTTTCACAAATGATGTTTGCCTTTGGATTAATCTGACGAATCAGTTCCAGGGCAAGTTCACCGATAGAAATTTCTATTCCGCTGGCTATATTAATTTCTTCGCCTACGGTATGCTCCGATGATTCAATTTCAATAAAGCCGTTAACGGTATCCTTTACATAATTAAAATCTCTGGTAGGGGTGAGACTTCCCAGATGAATGTCTTCCTTTCCTGCCAGAAGCTGGCTGATAATTGTGGGAATGACTGCTCTTGCTGACTGTCTTGGGCCATACGTATTAAACGGCCGAACAATCGCAACAGGAAGAGAAAAACTCCTGTAAAATGATTCTGCCAGCCGGTCTGCACCTATCTTCGTAGCAGAATAAGGAGACTGGGCTTTAAATGGGTGAGATTCATCAATGGGAACATAGTCGGCACTGCCGTAGACTTCTGAAGTGGATGTAATTAATACTTTGCCAGTTTCCAGTGCTCTTGCAGCCTGAAGGATATTTAAGGTTCCTTTTACATTGGTGTCCACATAAGAATCAGGAGACTCATAGCTGTATGGAATGGCAATCAACGCGGCCAGGTGAAAGACGGAATCCACACCGGATACAGCAGCCCTTACTCCATTGGGATCACGGATGTCTCCGCTATGTATTTCAATTTCATCCTTTATATGTGTGGGTAGAGTATCAAGCCAGCCGTAGGTACCAAAGGAGTTATAGTAGACAAATGCTTTTACCTGGTATCCCCGATTGACAAGTTCCTCTGTCAGATGGCTGCCGATAAAGCCGTCAGCTCCCGTGACCAGTACCTTTTTCATGATGTTCCTCCTCACTCATGATGATTGTCAAATACTTTTACCCGGTATGTAACGGTATTGTCCGGAACAGAAAAATAAAACTCCCCGTGTATGTTAGTCTGAGTGAAACCTAGATAGACACCTTCCCAGTCGTCTTCTTTCAGTTCTTCATTAAAAACATTTACCATTCGTTCCAAAATAATGATGGCCCCTCTCACTGGAACACGATTTTTGTAGCGGACCATTCCTCTGATTATTCCACGTGCCATGACATTTCCCCTTAATTAACTGGTGAGGACCGGTTCATAGATATCGAACTGGTAGTTGATTTGCGGATTCTTTTCTACCACAATGGCAAATTCCCCGAATTGATTGGTCATTACATAACCAAGATCCTTTTTAATAAGAGAGGTCACAGCAATAACACGGACTACTGCGCCTTCTACAGCTTCACACCGGTTATTATAAACGGTTCCGGTCAGCAGTACTTCAGGAACGTAATCCATGGTAATGACTGCCGAAGCTATATTTCTGTTATTAAAATTCTTTGGTGATATTAAAAGTTCTGTATAACAGCTCATCAAATTTCCCCCTTTTGCTCAGTGATTAATGGGGCGAAGACCGAAATCTCATATTTCATGTCAGGCTGTGCCTCCAGGGAAAAGACATAGCGCCCCGCTTCATCTGTAATTGTGTAACCAAGTACAGTCGAAGTATGATTCACCATATCAAATTGGGTGATCTGTACGGCAGCTCCGGCGCTGGGGGTCTGATTCAGGCAGTAAACAGTTCCCTTGATGATTTGAAAGTTGATTCGGCCAAGATGAAAATCAAAATGATTTTCTCTGCAGGGCAGAAGCCTGGAGCCCCTTATGGTAAAAGAGGGGTGTTTATGACAGTCCATGGTTTCGTTTCGCCCCCTTTCTTTTCTTCTTTACTTGTTTTGGGTATAAACGGTCACATTTAACTGCTGACTGTCTTTGGTAACTTCAGCACTGATGATGTTTCCTTCCTGCTCTTTTCCATTTACAATCATTTTGGATACTTTCATTTCTTTGTAATTGTTCTTAATTGAATCAAATTGAACGTCGTCTTCCATATGCATACCCTCTATTCTCATAGGATTTACTAAACTATATGCGACTGGTAGAATTCTGATACCGTTGAGACAATGGTATCCTTAACCTCTGCAAGTATTTTATTGAGGTGTTCTAAGTATTCTTTGAAAAAACGTGTCTGATATTGAAGGTCTGATGTTAATTTGTCAAAATCTCTTGCAGACATATGATTGTTCTTTTCTTTCATATCATAGAGGAATTCCGTGAAATATCCTCCAAAATACTGGCTGCATGGGTCGTTTTCAATGTTATTTACAATTTGCAAGATATATAGAATTCTTTGAAGATCAATATCGTCTTCTTCAACATCCAAAAGAGATTTCGTCTTATTTTCAGATAGAATAATCTGGCATAATTCCAATCCCTGACTGGTTTTAGTCAGATAATGATCCAAAAACTCCACTATGGTTTTAATTGTCTTTTCAGGATTCAGATTTAGCTCAGGATTAGGTCTGCAGGGAGTTTTTTGACCGGAAAAATTACTTTCTTCCAATATTTCACTTAATTCTCTGTGAGGTGCCCCTTTAATTTCAGCTCCATAAGAACAGTTAATAAACTGGACACGGGGCTGGTCTTTATAACAGCTGATATAATACTCAAGATTCCGTCTGAAGGAATCCAGGGTTACCGTTGTTTCTGTCAGATTGCCATTGACATCCTTTATCGTGATCTGGGCATCATACCGGCTGCTGCTGTCAAAGGGAAAGACTGCGCTGTCTGCGTGATGCTTTTTATTTGTAAGTGCAAAATCCTGACCTGTAAGAAGAATGGGAGAGCAGCCCAGCATGTTGGCGATGTCAATACAGGCATGGGATACAGATCCGCCGCAATACACCGCTTTTAAATGCTCCATTCCTTTTATGGTATGGGAAAACAGAAGAGAAATCAGAATTTTCCCTCCTTTATAATCTCTGAGTAGATAACGGTTGCTGTATTCATAAAATGCCAGCGGTACGTCTAAATCCAGATAATCTTTCATCATTTCGTAATTGGCATCTACCGGATCAACGGAAACCACCATATCCGGAATAATTCCGTTCTGAACAAGTGCTTTTAATGTTCTGCTTCCTGTAATGATAAAGTAATTGTTCAGTTTATCTTTCTGCTTCAGCATATCCTTTATATTCTGTTCCAGAGAGGCTCCGCCGGAAACTACTATGGCGGGAACGTCCTTGTTGGAAAATACATAGTTGTTGACAGGGGTTGCCTGATGAATCATTTTCATGTTTGCAATCATATTTTTAATGAAGACGTTTTTAAAACGCTTGGCTAAATATACCTGGGAGGCAGCGTTCATGATCGTCCAGTCCAGATGTTCGATCAGCCGGTCATATTCTTTTTTATAGATTTTCTGGTAATTTCCAAACGCATAAAAAAAGATATTATTGATATTTTTAAAAGTAATGGTCTGTTCAAATATCTGCTTCACCAGTTTTTCTTCATAAAAAATCAGATGAATATTATCGCTTAAGGCCGCCGGGAACTGTTTGAAAACGGAGGGGTTTGGTTCAAAGATAATAACATTGTTTTTGCTGCAGAGACATTTTTTCAATTGTTCTAAATAAGCTCCGGTATCTATGCCGAATAAAAAAACAAGAGAATCGAATTTTAATCCTTCCAGAGTATCCGTAAGCTTACGAATCTCTTGGTCGTAATGTGTAATGTCTGCCAGATATTCATATTTTTTTTCTTTTTTTATGCGGCAGACTTTATATCCATCAGAAGTTTTAATTATTTTCATAGCTTCCTCCACAAGAATGGTGGCCTTAAGCCAATGCCTATAAAGGCGAAAACGCCAGCAGCTGATACTGTCTGCCAGGTATTCTGGGCAGAGATACCCCATAAGTACCGTCTGAAAGAGAAAACGTGACACCGACCCGTATCACCCGGGAAGGATCAGCGTCATCAAAAATGCGGATTTCAACAGCAGCATTTGGCAGAGGCTCTCCGGTAGGAGTGTATACCGTTCCTGTAAGGAACAGATATGAATCACATGCTAAATTCACATCTGCGGTCACAACTCCGGAGCAGATTAACTGGCAGCCTGTAAAACATAATTTAGATAACATACCATCGCCTCCTTAGTAGGGGTGTCCAAAAATAAATGAACACCCCGGAGCTTTTATTTAGCGTAAAATTTGAATCTGAGCTGAACACCGGCCTTAGTGGAAATACCATAAACTGCGTTTGCATCTGTAAATGTTACTTCACTTGGAGCTGCGGTTGTTGGAGTTGTGCTTTTCCAGATAGCAACAGCACCACTTCTTAAGATTGTATTGCTAAATACAGCAGTACCTCTGACTAAAAGAAGTACCCAGCTTGTAGTTGAAAGCTTTGCAGGAAGGACAATGCCTGAAGCAGCTGATGCTGCCCCGATTGTCCTGACAACTGGTTTATAATTAGCCATGATAACGCCCCCACTTGTTTTATTCTTAGAAATACGTATTTCTTATATATAGTATGTACTAATTATAAAACGGTGAAATTGCCGCCATTCCCCCATGTTTCCAGTCTTTTATTTCGTACTTTCTTTTTCAGACTTAAACTGTCCAGGTGTCACGCCTGCATGCTTTTTAAATACCCGGATAAAGTTCTGCTGGGAATTAAATCCTGTAGTAGAAGCAATCTCTTTTACCGGTTTATTGGTAGTCATAAGCAGTTCTTTGGCCTTTTCTATCCGGTATTGGTTTAAATAGTCCACAAAATTAATTCCAAAGCTTTCCTTAAAAAGCCTGCTCAAATAACTGGTAGTGGTTTTGCACTGTTCTGCCAGCAGATTCAGGGAAAGATTTGGGTCTGCATAGCTCTCTTCAATGCAGCGTTTTGCCCGAATTAAATACTTATGCTGCTGCTTTAGATATTTTTCTGACAGAAGATTTACGGCAGCTGTACAAAACGGCACCATGTACTCCTGCATACAGGCAGGATTCTCTGCGCATTGGGAGGGATAGGGGTCCGGATCAAAAAGGAATGCGTATTCTTTTTCTTCTGCTTCCGTAATGCGGTAGGAGGCAAGTGTATTTAAAAAAGCCAGACGGTAATATTCATAAGCTCTGCATATCTCCTCGGGATTACCGTCGTGAGGCAGGGTATGGCAGATATGGAGTGCCTTTTTTAAAGCTGTGTCAGTATCCCCTTTCATAATTAACTCTGAGATTGATTTCATCTGCAGATGGAAGAAATGATGGTTGAACTTTACAGAGTCTTCCTCATTGCGCACAGTTTTTTCTTTGTTTTTTGGTGAAGGGTATTTCTGCCTGGCCAGTCTTTCCAGGCTTTCCTGATAAGAAAAGGATACATTCTGAATAGAACTGCATTTCGGACCAATTTCCAGTAATACACCGTTACTCCGGTCATCGCTGGATTGAAAAAAGGCTTGTTCCAGCTTGATTTCAAAATCCGTAATTTTACTATATCCAAGGTCTGCTATAAACTGAATAATTACAGCATAAAGGGATTCATCAATCTGCTGAAGTACATACCTGCAGATACCATCTGAATTTCGTTTAAGAATCTGCTTTAAGCTGTCAGCGAGATGGTTTTTCAAAATTGGATCAACAGAATCCAAAAAAGTGACTGTGATCACTTTGCAGGGATCTTCTGTATTTAAAGGACTGCCTATATTTGTAAGTATGCTTTGAATATAAGGGAGATCCATTGGTTTTCCGTTCAACAGATCAAAATAAAATTCCTTGGAAATTTTTGGGATCATATTACTTAAAATATAATCAAGCTGATATTTATGATTGGAAATCTTTAAAAAACTTTCTGTTAAATAATCCCATTCATTCTTGCTGTCAGCATTGTTACCACTGCTTTCCTCCAATGAGATCATTTTCTTTAATTTCTGAACAGGCATATAGCTTAAGTAAAGAACGCACACCGATAAAAGACTGCTTAAAATTAAAATCAGGGCAAAATAAGGGAGAGAATTCATGAACACCATGCGTGAGGAGGGCATGAAAGCCGTATCGTCAACCAACAGAACCAGATTAATTCCGGTCTGATCAGACTGACAGAAATAATAGTGCTGATTGTCGGAATATATGGTATTTCTACCCTCTTTTATATACCCTGGTATCAGATCAATCAATCCTTCTGGCACCCTGCCATAATCCAGCATGCCGGGAAAGAGCGGATTAAAATTATTATCGTAGGCAAGAAGATGGCTATAGGATGTCTGGGCTGCTTCCAGTGCATCTGAAAGGACGGAAGACTTCATCTTCATAAACAGCGTTCCCAGTCCTTTTTCCCCATTTAAGGGAAAGTCTCTCACCATATAAACTCTGTCCTTATAAATTTCAATGGAAGTAGTACGCCCGCTTTTCAGCAGAACAGTGGAAGGGCGGGAGGCAAAGTGCCTGTTTACCAGATCTCTCTCCCGAAAAAAATCAAGGGAACATTTTTCGTAGGTAGATGTAAGCACCTGACTGGTTTTTCTTATGTAGAGATAAATTTCTTCCATTCCTTCTGTTTCCTGGCAGTAACCGTTTAGAACTGACCATACCTGATAATTGGCTACAGAGTCTAAAGGCTTTGGCGTCACGACGGAATCCACAATGCTTGCATCATAGGTAATATGAGTCAGAGAGTTGTGAAAACCGGAAAATAACGTATCCAGTGTCTTAATGGAAACTTCCAGAGTGTTGGTGTAGATCAGGTTATTATTTTTTAGAAAGGTGGCCGTAGTCTGGTGGTTGACCACCATGGATACCACTGCCATTAAAATTCCGCTGAAAGCAGCCATTACAGTAAAAAGCTGTGTGAGAAGTTTTTTGTTCCGGAATTTACGTAAGATGTCTTTTAAATTATGATTCATGTATGATGGCCCCTCCCAGGTGTAGATAATTATGAAAATGTCACAAAAATAAGTATATAAGATTTAAAGATTGATAACAAGTGCTGAAAGAAGTCTATCTTTTGATAAATTTTGTTCTATTAACAAATATTATCTTTTCAGGGCAAATAATGGAAACCAGTTGAAGAATGGGATATTTACAGTCTGCATACCAGTAGGCTATACTCACCATACAGCAACGAGCTCGGTTTGGTGTGAATTTGTATGGAGAAAGGGAAAGAACATTATGAGAAAAAGAATTATTTGCTGTCTGCTGGCGGCTGTCCTGGGGATTGGCACACTGTCAGGCTGCGGGGGCGGCACAAAAAGCAGTACCCCGGGAACCAACGCAGCGGGCGGTACGGAAACCTCTGCAGGTAAAAAAGAAGGCGGAGAGAATGTTGTGACATTTTCCATGTCTGAAGATGTCTACACATGGGATCCAATGGGACAGCCAGTTGTTCCGTTTTACAGCATTCAGCTTCTGATTTACGATATGCTTGTTCGTACGGACCACGCAGGTAATTATGAACCAGGTCTTGCTACAGAATGGAGTGTATCCGATGACGGTCTGGACTGGACATTTAAATTAAGGCAGGGAGTCAAATTCCATAATGGTGAAGACTTCAATGCGGACTCAGTAAAGGCAACTCTGGAACGAGGTGCGTTTAACAATACCTTGAATATGAATTTCCTCTGGTCTGATATTGAATCTGTGGAAGCAGCAGACGAATATACGGCTGTTGTACATTGTAAGAAGCCAATCGGCGATATGCTGAACCAGCTTACCTATATGCCTATGCTGCCGGCAAAGGCTCTGGCAGAGCAGGGAGAGGATATGTTTAAGACAAGCCCTGGTACAGGTCCATGGAAGTTTGTCAGCTGGGATCCGGGTAATGAAGCCGTATTCGTAAGAAACGATGATTACTGGGATTGGGGCAATCAGAAATCCAATGTGGACAAAATCGTATATAAGCCAATATCGGAAGACACCACCCGTGTATCCAGTATGAGAACCGGTGAATTTGATCTGATATCCAACATCCCCCCGGATCAGGTGGATGTACTTTCCGGAACCAATGGAGTTACGGTGGATTCCAAGCCAGGTACAACCATCAGTTGGATGGCTCTTCAGTCCGGACAGGGAAAACCCTTTGCAGATAAAAATGTACGCCTTGCCCTGACCCATGCCATTGACCGCAAGTTAATTGTGGAAAGCATTCTTGGCTCTGGTTCCCCTGCTTACTGGCCTGTAATGGAAGGCGTTACGGGATACGATAAGGATCTGGAAAGCAAATACAACCAGTATGATCCAGAGCTTGCGAAGAAACTTTTAAAAGAAAGCAGTTACAAGGGAGAAGAAATCTATTTCATGGCTATTGATGGAAAGGTACCCCGTACAAAAGAGGTCCTTCAGGCAGTCATGTCCATGATGACTGAAGCAGGATTTAATGTAAAACTGGAAATTATGGAAGGCGCTACGTTTGTAACGAAGCGTTCTGCCGGAGACTATGATATTGCATTCTCCAATGTATTTTACAACAACGGCTCTCCATGGAGACATATGATAACACACTGGCTGTCCGATTCCTGCAATACCCAGCTTGAAAATCCTGAGATCACTTCCCTGTTAACAGAGGCCAGACAGACCATTGACAGAAGCAAGCAGGATGAGTTGTTAAAGCAGGCGTTTACATTGATGATGGAAGACGGAGGCCGTATGTGCTACTTCATCAATCTGGATACCATCAATGCCTATTCCAATAAGCTGAGCGGAGTCAAGCTTTACAACGACACGATTATTGACCTTTCAAGAGTCATGAAAAACTAATCTATAACAAGGGGGTAATGAAATGCAAAATTTCATGCAGTTTATGGTAAAAAGACTGCTGTCAGCGGTTATCGTGCTGTTTGGCGTATCCATTGTAGCCTTTGGACTTATGCGTCTCGCCCCAGGCAATCCGGCAGCTCTTATGCTGCCGGATAATGCCACAGTGGAGCAGATCGCAGCCGTAGAAGCGAAAATGGGATTGAATAAACCGTTAATTCAGCAATACTTAATCTACATTGGGGATGTTCTCCACGGAAATCTGGGTACATCTATTTTTTTTAACCGTTCTTGCGGGGAACTGATATTCGGACGCCTTCCGGCAACGGGTTTACTGACCTTTGCTGCAGTCGTTGTATCGATTTTAGTCAGTTTTCCCATGGGAATTATATCGGGAATTAAGAAGGGATCAGCAATTGATTTTTTCTCCATGGTATTTGCTCTTTTAGGAATGTCCATGTCCCAGGTCTGGCTTGGGCTTCTCTTTATCCTGTTTTTCGGTGTTTTTATGGGAGTGCTTCCCACACAGGGGTACGGTTCCTTCCGGAATCTGATTCTTCCGGCACTGACCCTTGGTCTTCCCCTGGCTGCTTTAGTCACAAGAATGCTCCGATCCGGTATGTATGAGGTACTGGAAGAGGATTACATTACAGCCACAAAGGCAAGAGGAATCGGTAATTTTAAGATCTATACCAGATATGCTTTAAAAAATGCGCTGCTTCCTACCATTACCATTATTGGGATGCAGATCGGACAGCTTCTTGCAGGGGCGATTATAGTGGAACAGGTATTTGGCTGGCCGGGACTTGGAAGTCTGACTGTAAAAGCCATAAACATGAGGGATTTTCCACTAATTCAGTCCATTCTGCTTGTGACGGCTTCCCTGTTCGTGATCATTAATATTCTGGTGGACATCATCTACGTGGCTGTTGATCCGCGCATGAGTCTGAATTAGGGAGGAAACAACATGAAAAAAAGTGAATTGCTTCGAAGGATGAAAAAATCGAAGTTCTTTGTAATCGGGCTGGTTATCGCAGTTTTTGTTACTATGGCAGCCTTCACTTCTCCGCTGTTTGTGGTTCATGATCCCATACAGTCGGATTTAAGGAAACGTCTGATTTCACCGGAATTCCTTGCAAACGGAATAAACGGATACATATTGGGCACAGATGCCCTTGGACAGGATATTTTTACAAGACTGGTTACGGGCTGCCGCATCTCTTTGTTAATTGCAGCAGCAGGAGTACTGATCCCTGCTTTAATCGGAACGGCACTGGGAGCGATTGCCGGATTTTTCGGAGGTACCATTGATAATGTTATCATGCGTATCTGTGATATACAGCTGTCCATTCCCACCATGGTACTGGCAATTACCGTAATGGCAATTTTCGGCAACAGTGTACCCAATCTTTTGCTGGTTCTTGCCATTGTGGGATGGACCTCTTATACAAGGGTGGTGCGGGGAAGCGTAATGGGAATCCGCAACAGCGAATTTATCCAGGCTTCAAGAGTGCTTGGCTCTTCCAATGCCAGGATACTGATCACCCAGGTTCTTCCCTGCGTACTGACTCCGCTCATTATCTTAATGAGCCAGCAGATCGGATTTGTCATCCTGACGGAGGCAAATTTAAGCTTCCTTGGCATGGGAGTTCCCCTTCCCAATCCGTCTCTGGGCTCCATGATTGCAGATGGAAGAGAATATATTGCCACTGCACCCTGGACGGTGGTTGTTCCGGGAGTCACATTAATGATCATTGTACTGGCATTTAACTTCCTTGGTGACGGAGTACGCGACATACTGGATCCCAAAAACAAAGATTAAGGCTGGAGGCGACAACATGGCACCATTGTTGGAAATAAAAGATTTGCATGTAGAATATAAAACCGGGCGGGCAACCGCAAAGGCGCTGAATGGAATTAATTTAACCATTGAGCGGGGAGAAGCACTGGGACTTGTGGGAGAGACTGGAGCCGGTAAGACAACCATTGCCTTATCCGCCTTGAAGCTTCTTCCAAGAGAAGTGGGCAACATAACCGGAGGTTCCATACTTTTTGATGGAAAATCGGTTCTTGATATGAATCACAAAAGCTTAGAGGAGATGAGAGGAAACAAAATATCCATGATCTTCCAGAATCCCCTAAGCTCCTTAAATCCATTATTTACTGTTGGAGAACAGATTTCCATGGTAATCAGAAAGCATGAAAAGCTAAGTAAAAAAGAGGCTGCAAAAAGAGCCCAGGAACTGTTAGAACTGGTGGGCATTGCAAAGTACCGTTTAGATGATTTCCCCCATCAGTTTTCCGGCGGTATGAGACAGAGAGTGGGCATTGCAGCAGCTCTTGCCTGTAATCCGGAGCTTCTAATTGCAGATGAACCCACTACAGCCCTTGATGTGACCATACAGGCACAGATTTTAGAGCTGATGAAGGAACTGCAGAGAAAACGTTCCAGCTCCCTGTTAATGATCACCCATAATCTAGGAATTATCGCGGAACTTTGCCAGAAGGTAGCGGTAATTTATGCAGGAACCATTATCGAATACGGCACAGTGGAAGAAGTTTTTACAAACCCCAGGCATTGGTATACAAAAGGGCTTTTAGGTGCCATACCAAACTTAAGCGGTCCGAGAAATCGTCTGGCTTTCATTCCCGGAAATGTGGCAAATGCCTGTCTACTGCCTTCCGGCTGTAAATTCCATCCCCGCTGTAACTCCTGTACTGACCGCTGCAGGAAGGAAGTGCCGCCGCTTCAGGAATACGGGTCAGGTCATCTGGTTGCCTGTTTTGAAAGGGAGGAAGCAAATTAATGGAGAAGCAGAATCTTCCGGTGATTGAAGTCCGGAATTTAAAGAAACATTTTAAAGTAAAAAACAAAGGAGTCCTTCATGCTGTTGACGGTATCAGCTTTTCAGTCATGCCAGGAGAAACTCTGGGATTGGTGGGGGAATCCGGCTGCGGAAAGTCGACAGTAGGAAATGTAATCATGAGGCTTCATAAAGCAACTGAAGGAGAGGTCCTTTATAAGGGAAGCAGTGTTCTGGACTCCAAAGGCGATGAAAGCATGGATTTCAGAAAGAAAATCCAGATCATTTTCCAGGATCCCTATTCCTCATTAAATCCAAAAAAAACCATTCAAAGCATTATGGAGGAGTCTTACCGGATCCATAACCTCTGTTCAGGAAATGAACGGCGGCAGAGGATTGAAGAGATTATTGAGCTTTGCGGACTGGAGAAATATGTACTGGAGAAATATCCCCATGAGCTGGATGGAGGAAAGCGTCAGCTGGTTGGGATCGCCAGAGCATTATCCTTAGGACCGGAATTTATCGTCTGCGATGAACCGGTATCCTCTCTGGATGTATCAATTCAGGCTACCATTATTAATCTACTCATGGATCTGCAGAAAAAGATGAATTTATCCTTCCTGTTTATTTCTCATGATTTAAGTGTGGTAAGACATATTTCCCAGAAAGTGGCAGTGATGTATTTAGGGCAGATTATAGAGATGGCGCAGACGGACGAAATATTTGCCAATGCGCTTCACCCCTATACCATAGCCTTGCTGTCAGCAGTTCCGAAAATAAATTTTAAAGAGAAAACAAACAGGATTGTACTGACCGGAGATGTGCCCAGCCCCATTAATCCGGGAGAGGGCTGCAGATTTGCTCCCAGGTGCTTTTTATGCAGAGATATCTGTAAAACCCAGAAGCCGGATTTAAAAGAAGTGGAACCAGGCCACTATGCAGCCTGCCATTTCTATGAAGAATCAAGGGAAAAAGCAAGAGAGCTGGAAGCAGGGAGGAAATGATGGATACAAAAATCAGTGACATTCAGGTAATACTCACGGCACCGGAAGGAATTAATCTGGTGGTTGTAAAGGTAATAACCAATCAGCCAGGGCTGTACGGTCTTGGCTGTGGGACCTTTGCCTACCGTCATCTGGCAGTAAAGACGGTAGTGGAGGAGTATCTAAAGCCTCTTCTTACAGGCAGAGAGGTGGACCGGATCGAAGATATCTGGCAGCTCATGCACCAGAACGGATATTGGAGAAACGGACCAATAGAAAACAATGCAATTTCCGGGGTAGATATGGCATTATGGGATATTAAAGGAAAGATGGCAGGCATGCCGGTATACCAGCTGTTTGGGGGGAAATGCAGGGAGGGAATTCCCGTTTACCGCCACGCAGATGGAAGGGATGCACAGGAAGTCTGTGAAAATATCCTGCGTTATAAAGAAATGGGTATTACTAGTATCAGATGCCAGTGCGGCGGCTATGGAGGAGACAGCTATGGAACTGTTCCGGCTACCGCTCCTAAGGGAGCTTTAAGCGGTGTGTATCTGGATTCCAGAGAATATATCCGCAATACGGTCAAACTTTTTGAAGACATCAGGAATCAGATCGGATTCGATATGAATCTGGTTCACGACGTTCATGAACGGATTGCTCCAGTCGATGCAATTAAGCTGGCAAAATCGCTGGAACCATATGACTTATTCTTCCTGGAAGATCCGGTTCCCATTGAGCAGCTTCCCTGGCTTAGAAATCTGCGGGAACAGACAAGTATTCCCATTGCAGAGGGAGAGCTGTTTAATAATTCTGTGGAATGGAAGCAGATAATCGCAGAACACTTAATTGATTTTATCCGGGTTCATTTAAGTCAGATCGGAGGCATCACTCCGGCGAGAAAGCTTCAGATTTTTGCTGAGCAGTATGGGGTAAGAACGGCATGGCACGGACCTGGAGATATGTCACCCATTGCACATGCAGCCAATATTCATTTAGATCTTTCCGCACCAAATTTCGGTGTACAGGAGTGGTCGGGAATTGAGCCGCCGAACTTTGTAATTCAGGACCTAAAAGGTCCTAGAGGAGCGCTTTTAGAGGTATTTCCCGGACTTCCGGAATTTATTGATGGCTATGTGTATGCCAATGATAAGCCAGGTCTTGGAGTTGATATCAATGAAAAAGAAGCTGCAAAATATCCATGCGAGAATACCGTTGTCACCTGGACTCAGACCAGGCGCAGAGATGGTGCGCTCCAGACCCCTTAATTAATAGCAGAAGAAACAAGGAGGAAACAACAATGAAGTCTTGTGTAATTACCAGTCCGTTTCACTATGAAATCCGTGAAATTCCCATACCAGAACCAGGTGATAATGAAGTGTTAATTCAAATGAAATCAGCCGGTGTATGCGGCAGCGATTTACATATCTACAGAGGAGAGAATCCCTGTTCCACCTATCCTCTGGTACCTGGTCATGAAAATGCCGGTATTGTGGCCAAAACAGGTAAAAAAGTTACAAATGTCAAAGTGGGAGACCACGTAGTAGTGGACTTAATCATCACCTGCGGTGAATGCTATCAGTGCACCCATGGAAGAGAAGAAGTATGCGAACATGTGCTGGTGAGAGGCAGTGGTACTGACGGAGGTTGGAGAGAGTATTTTACAGCACCCGAAGATGATGTATATAAGATAGAAGATTCCATTCCATGGAAAGACGCTGCCCTGATTGAACCGATTGCCATCGGAGCCCACTGTACCAAACGGGGCAGAATTGAGCCGGATGATACGGTATTTATTCTTGGAACCGGAACCATTGGAACTATTATTTTACAGGCCTGCAAGGTAATCGGAGCAAAGGTGATCTGCTGTGATATTGACGATGATTCTTTAGTGCGTGCGAAATCCTTTGGAGCAGATGAGACAATTAACAGCAAAACAGAGGATATTCCTGAAAGGATAGCCCAGATTACCGGCGGACATGGCTGTACGGCTGCATTTGATTCCGCATGTTTTCCGGGAAGTCTCACACTTCTCCTACAACCAGGAATTGTATGCAACGCAGGCAGAGTGATTCCTATGGGATTTTCAGATAAACCAGAGAGTTTCAGTCAGGCGGATATAAACAAGCGGGAACTTGACATTATCGGAAGCAGAATGAGCGCCTATCAGTTTCAGCCTGTAGCAAAGAACATGGCAGAGGGGAAATACCAGTTGGAAGGTCTCGCCACAACTTTTGTGAAATTCAGTGAGATTGATCAGGTATTTAAGAACATGGAAAATCCTGATCCAGCAGTGAAAAAGACCGTAATACTATTTGATTAGGGAGGAACAGACATGATATCTAGTAAATTTGATGTGACAGGAAAGCATTGTATTGTAACAGGAGGCGCTCAGGGGTTATCCAGAGGAATGGCCGAAGGTCTTTTGGAAGCCGGCTGTAAAGTGGTGCTGATTGATGTGCAGGAAGAAAAACTGAAACAGGTGGTAAAGGAATACCAGGATAAAGGTTATGAAGCCTACGGCGTAGCGGGAAATCTGGCAGACCGCCAGGATATAAAACGAATTTTTGCAGAATCTATGGATATTTTAGAAGGAAAGCTTGATGTGTTGATTCCAGCTGCCGGAATTCAAAGAAGACATCTGCCTGAGGAATTTCCCATGGAAGAATGGGATCTGGTAGTGGATATTAATTTAAATCATGTGTTTATCATGATACAGAACGCGTTAAAGGTTATGCTTACACAGTCAACTGGCGGTAAGATCATTACCATTGGCTCCATGGTCACCTGGTTTGGCGGTACTACCGTACCAGCTTATACCGCGACAAAAGGTGCTGTCTCCCAGCTGACAAAGAGTCTTGCTGTAGACTGTGCAGGACGGAACATTAACATTAACTGTATCTGTCCAGGCTATATGGATACCGAGATGTGTGCCAATATGACCCAGGCGAGAAAAGATGAATGTACTGTAAGAATACCGGCCGGCAGATGGGGAACGCCGGAAGATTTAAAGGGACCGGTACTTTTCCTGGCATCATCCGCATCTGATTATTTAAACGGAACTGCGATTCCGGTAGATGGCGGATATCTTGTAAAATAGTGTGATTACATAATAAACAGGAAGCTGCAGACCGTTAACGGCTGCAGCTTCCTATTTATTATATATATGAAATCCCTGGATTCAGGAATGCAATATTGACAAAGTTATTCACATTTTTTAGGTTGAGCCGGCAAAGAAGCTTTTCAGAGCAACTCTGCCGACTTAGAAAACATATGTATGAAAGCGCTCTGACCACTCTGTGGGATCTTTCATGTTTATGATATTATCATACATGGAAAATGTGAAGGAATTTTGACCAGGATCTAAAAAGAGTATGAAAACAATGAAGAAATTATGACAGAATTTGGTACAGTAACAGAATCCTCTCTGCAGATACTATCATATAGTAGAAAAATTCCCATTAAGCAAAAACAGTATTGCCTGGAAGTGAAAAATATGGTATTTATATAGTGTTAGTTAAAACTAACCAGACAACAACCCATAGGAATAGGCTGTTACAGTTTTTGAATGATAATTGGGAAACAAATTTCATGATGGAGGTATGAATATGTTACTGGAAAGGCATTTAATTGAATATTGTTCCCCAACCCTAGCTTCTTTGAAAACCGCAAATCTGTTTAATCATTCATTTACTTCAGAAGATGAACTGCGCTGCCAGCTGGAATATTTAAACCTGCAGCTGGGAGAAAAAGGCATATCACTGATTGAATTATACAGACGCGGGAATAAGGCTCTGATTTATGTATATCGCAAGTCTCATTTAATGAAGGATTTAAACAGGCCGGGAGTAAGCAGATTTTTGAAAAATTACGGTTACGATGAGATGGATGTGGATCATGCCCTGGACAGATTAAAAATCCGCCTGAAAGAAGAGGGTGGTTTT
Source organism: uncultured Paenibacillaceae bacterium (assembly GCA_963523055.1). Lineage (GTDB taxonomy): Bacteria > Bacillota > Clostridia > Lachnospirales > Lachnospiraceae > Lacrimispora. Next base: position 104,397 of record CAURBV010000017.1, read on the forward strand.
CCGCATGAGATCGGATTATTTCTTGGGTATCCCCTGGGAGACGTAATTGGTTTTATTAAAAATTCAGGAAAGAACTGTAAGTGCTTAGGCTGTTGGAAAGTATATTGCAATGAATGTGAAGCGGTGAAAACCTTTGCCAGATATCAAAAATGCAGAACTATTTATTCTCGGCTCTGGAAAAATGGAAGATCAGTCTGGCAGCTTACAGTAGCTGCTTAAGCATATAAAAAGGAAAGAAAGAGGTAGGATAAGATGAGTAAAGTTGCAGTTGTATATTGGAGCGGAACCGGTAATACGGAAGCTATGGCAAATAAAGTACTGGAAGGTGCAAAAGCTGCAGGTGCAGATGCTTCTTTGTTTACCGCTTCCGATTTTGGAGCAGATCAGATGGATGATTACGATGCTGTATCCTTTGGCTGTCCTTCCATGGGAAGTGAAGAGTTAGAGGATGGCGAATTTGAACCGATGTTTAAAAGCTGTGAGGCGAAACTCAGTGGAAAGAAGATTGCCTTATTCGGCTCTTATGGCTGGGGAGACGGTGAATGGATGCGCAACTGGGAAGATTCCGTAAAATCACTTGGAGCAGTTCTGGTTCATGACAGCGTGATTTGCAACAATGAACCTGACGAAGATGGGGCAGCCCAGTGTATGGAGCTTGGAAAGGCACTTGCATAATAGAAAAGACATGGGTATGTGACGTAAACAAAGTCCTTCCCATGTTTTTTTATGCAAAATATATTAATATCTCAACAAAAAAGCTGAGTTTTCTAATCGAAAACTCAGCTTTTTACCTATGACCTATCCGGGAATCGAACCCGGGTTTCCGCCGTGAGAGGGCGGTGTCTTAACCGCTTGACCAATAGGCCGTTTCCCTGTCATCTCTGACAGCTCCATTATAATATCACAGGTATATCCGTTTGTCTACTGTTTTTTCGAAAAAATAAAAAAATTGTCAAAAGCAGATTTTTTATGTTATACTTTGCAATAGAAAAAAGGAGGCTTAAGATAACCTATGGAACGGAAAAATCGGGAAATTCAGTATGATTATCTGCGGGTAATTGCAGTTACTGCAATTATTATGGTGCATTCCATTCCTGCTCAGGCAGCCAATGATACCCAGCGGCTTTTTAGTGCAATGCTTATGCCTGTGCTTTTGTCTTTTGTAGGAATCTATTTTATGCTCAGTGGTTTGTTTATCCTTGATTATGGTACAGAGAACATCTTGGCATTTTATAAAAAGCGGTTTCGCACCATTGTAATCCCATTTGGTTTCTATACTGGAATTTATTATTTCTATTACAATGTATACCTGGGGCAGGAAAAGCCTGGGTTCTTCCCGCATATCAAAGCATGGCTTTTTGGCTGGCTGACAGAAACCACGCCCATGGCCCCACACATGTGGTTTATGTACGTGATTCTGGGGTTGTATTTGTGTGCGCCCTTTTTATCACGAATGCTAAAGGCTATGACAGATCATGAGTTGAGGATCTTCCTGGCAATGATTCTTATTATTCAGACACTGTTTGTTTATCTGCAGCCACTTGGTTTCTTACCAGGAGAGTTTTTTCAATATATGATATTTAAAGGCTGGCTGATTTACTTTGTGCTTGGCTATACATTAAAGCGTTTATATCAAAACACCAGTTATTTTCCTTTCCTGGCAGCAGGTGTTGCAGGTTTTGCGCTGACCATGATTCAGAAGTTCTTTACACCTGGATTTACGCCTGGTATTCATGATCTGGCACCCACTATGATAGCCATGGCATCAGCTGTCTTTTTGTTTTTTGAACGATATGGAACGGTATCAATTCCTGTATTTACAAACGCATGCGGATTGATCAGCAGACACAGCTACGGCATGTATTTAATCCATTATCTGGTGTTGGGACAGTTCTCTGCTGCAATCATAGAGAAAACATGGATCAGACATTTTTATGTTCCTAAAATTATCTGCCTGACGGCACTGACATTTTTCATTTCTCTGGTAATAGCCTGGTTATTGGATATAACGGTAATGAAACTATTGAAAAGGATTACGAAACTGATATGGACTCAGGGAAATGACAGATAAAGGAGAATAATAATGGCAAAGAAAAGCAGTTGTGAATATTGTATGTATTATCAATACAACGAAGACTATGAATATTATGAGTGTGGGATTAATTTAGATGAGGATGAGATGATGCGTTTTTTAAGTGAATCCCATCAAAGCTGCCCTCACTTTAAATATGGTGATGATTATTCTATCGTAAAGAAGCAGATGTAAAAAAAGCCCCCCTAAAAAGGGAGGAGCCGGTATCCCCTACGAGGAATACCGGCAATTATGAAAAAAATTCTTATCTCAAAGTATGTTGGCAACATCTTTTTCTGATGATTTAAGTATATGAGTAAAATATGAAGAGAGTTTGTCCGGCATGTAACAATATTGTGACCAGAATGTGAACAATAACAGGAAAACGGCAGCCTGTAAAAGGACTGCCGTTTTTTGTGCCTTAATATAATCAGGATTCCTGAAAATGATAGTTGTCCAACAACTGGTTTTTCATGTTCCAAAGCGGCTTAGACAGGTCAATGTGAACCTCATGAGGATTAACAAGACGCCTTGACTCATCCCAGAGGGTATCAAGCTCTTTTTTACAATAAGCCTGGATATCCATTACGGCAGGGGATTCATAGACGCACTTGCCTTTCTGGAATACAGGAATCAGTAAATCCCTCATGGTATAAGTATTTGGGGCGAGGTGTGTCTTTTTCCATGTCTCAATTGGATCAAAGAGAAGAAGTGAATGGTTTTCATCATATACTTCACCTTCCAGACATATTAAATCAGCAATAATCTTGCCGGTTTCCCTGCTGTAAATTCGTTTGATCTCTTTATTACCTGGGTTGGTGATCTTTTCCGCATTTTCTGAAAGTTTAATCTTAGGATTAAATTCTCCAGTCTTCCGGTCCATAACAGCTGCCAGTTTATATACTCCTCCAAAAGAAGGACAATCCTTGGAGGTGATTAAATTAGTACCCACTCCCCATGAGTTTATGGTTGCACCCTGGATCTTTAAGCTGTTGATCAGAGTCTCATCAAGGTCATTGGAGGCAGAAATAATGGCATCAGGAAATCCTGCTTCCGTTAGCATTTTCTTGGCTTTTTTGGAAAGATAGGCAAGGTCTCCGCTGTCTAACCGGATTCCATAACTGGTCAGTGGAATATTTGCTTCTTTCATCTCCCTAAAAACTTTAATTGCATTGGGAACACCGGATTTTAGCGTATCGTAAGTGTCTACCAGCAGAATGCATGCTTTTGGATAAAGCTTTGCGTAACTGCGAAATGCAGAAAGCTCGTCAGGAAAGCTCATGATCCAGCTGTGTGCATGAGTCCCCTTGACCGGGACGTTAAACATCTTTCCCGCCAGGACATTGGAGGTTCCCACACAGCCTCCGATCATGGCAGCGCGGGCACCGTAGATACCGGCATCCGGTCCCTGGGCACGGCGCAGACCAAATTCCATTACTCCGTCACCTTCCGCTGCAAACACCACTCGGGCAGTCTTTGTGGCAATCAGGCTTTGATGATTAATAATGGTGAGCAGCGCCGTCTCTACCAGCTGGGCTTCCATAATGGGAGCGATTACTTTTACCAGAGGTTCTCTGGGAAATATGACGGTTCCTTCCGGTATGGCGTAAATATCTCCGGAAAATCTAAAATGAAGCAGGTATTCTAAAAAGTCTTCCTCAAACAGACCGGTGGATCTTAAATAGTCCACATCCTCACTGTTAAATTCCAGTTCTTTGATATATTCAATCGCCTGTTCCAGACCAGCGCAGATCGCGTACCCGTTTCCGCCCGGGTTGCTGCGGTAAAAGGCATCGAATATTACGGTCTCGTTGGCATCTTTCTCTTTGAAGTAACCCTGCATCATGGTTAACTCGTAGAGATCTGTTAATAAAGTTAAATTGCGCTGGCTCATAGTTTTTCTCCTTTTTACAAATCCTTTTCGCACATTATACCATATGTTTACAAAAAAACAATTGCATTGATAAAAATATAACAATGTCACCTGACAATGAATTAACAATTAAAGTGTATTAATAGAATAAATTATCAGAATAAACATACACAATTAGTAAATAGAAAAATAAAAGATTAAAATTTTATAAAATAACTTGCAAAATAAAGCGTTATGCATTATAATAATATCATCTACAAAAGATTAACAGTTACACTCTTTTTTCTAAAATAATTCATAAGAAAGAGCCAAAGGAGGTCGATTCCACCAAAAACAGTTGTAACGCCTGTTGACTGACAAAGTGCTCAGGCAAAAGATAAGACGTTTCCCCACTTTATAAAAGCCAGTGGATTCCAGCAGTTAAGCTGACATGGAAGATGGCAGAAGGGTCCGGCAATTCATTGACGTGCCTATGATTGGTCAGAACTATATTAAAGTAATTTCGCTGGTTATTTTAAGCGATCCAAACCCAATGGTTCCCTGACAAGATAGAAGAATGAAAATAAGAAGCAGAGTAATTGAGATTGCATAAGGGATCAGTAAGGGAAGCGAAAACAAGTTCATATAGAGAATCATCCAGAAAAGCAATATCAAAAATCTAAAGAGAGGCATGAATTAACTGATGGATGAAAACGTGTAGAGCGGGTATCGAATTGAGGAAAGAATTCGGTACCCGCTCTAATTTTGTTTCAAGACATCATCAAAATTTAATGGCAAATATGTAAATATTAGCACTCAAAATGTACAATTTTGGCGGTTGGGTTGAAATGTACATAAAAAGGATATAGAATGTAAGCGTTTTATTACTACAATATAAAATATCAGAAGAGGAGGGTATTAATGCTTCTTATTGCCATTTGTGATGATAATAAAAGTGATTCAGTCAGAATAGCAAAATTTGTGAAAGGTTATATGAAATCCATATCTATTCCTTTTCAGATTATAACTTTTAAGTCAGGAGAAGAGCTGCTTGATTTTCATGGAAAGTTTGATCTGATATTTCTTGATATTGCCTTAACCGGAATGAATGGGATTCAGATTGGTAAAACAATATGGGAAATGAACCGAAATGTTAAAGTCATCTATACTACTAGTTACAAACAGTTTTGCAGACAGGCTGTCAATTATGTCCATGCATTTGCTTTTTTGGAAAAACCCGTTACAAAAATCAATGTGGAACGTCAGCTTCAGGAAATCATAAAATTCATTCAGGAAGAACCTGGTAAATTAGAAATTATTAATTTCGAAATTATAGAAGTCACAGAGGCTGGTGAATTAGAAAGCAGAATAAAAAGTTTTGAAGTTAAAGATATTTTTTACTTTGAGTATATAAATAGAAAAATAAAAATAAAACTTGAAAATGAAGAATATTTTTTTATAGATAAAATGAAAAACTTAACGGAAAAGATGCAAAAGTACAATTTTGAAGCCTGCCATCAAAGCATTCTGGTAAATTTAAGACATATAAAAAATATAAAAGGTTACGAGGTTCTGTTAAATAATAATGATAAACTTCCTGTTTCCCAGAAAAAATCAGCGGATTTCAGGAAAAAACTAAATAATTTCATACAGAGTAATGTATAGGAGAAAAAATGGAAAATTATATGATTCTTACATTTGGAACCTTCATTTCATGTATGATTAATATCATTATTCTATTTCAATTTATAGAAGAAAGAAATGAACGGAAAATAAATAACCGGTTATTTAACATATTATTAAAAACTGCCGCATTCTTTATAGTTGTAATGATAAATGAATTGGGGCACCCGGTCCTTACTATAGTAATCTGGATTGTGCTGTTTACTTTAATAAATAATATTTTCTATGGCAATGACAATAAAAAATTAATATACCGGATCTTTGAAGTTCCGGTTTTGATTTTAATATTAACTGTCTGCGAAACAGTTGGCGTAGTAATGCTGGAATACATACTTCTGAAATTGCAGATTCACGGCATTCAGCCTGTTATGATTAAAAGTATGGAACTAACTTTTTCCAAGCTAGTTGTCCTCATTGTTTATTATCTGATTATCACCAGGCTATGGCGGGAAGATTTTGCTGTAAAGTATACAATTACCCAATGCCTGATACAGGTAATCATTATATTGTTCAGTATGACAAATATAGCTGTAATCATCGTGGTAATCCCGAAAATTACAAATGTAAGAGAATATATACTGATACTCATTAATATGGGATGCATTTTATTTGCTGATCTGTATTATTTATATCTAGCAAGATTTGTAGAAGAAAACAACCAGCTAAAAGTAAAATTAAAATTGTTGGAGCAGCAGTCTTTGCTGCAGTATGAATTTTATGAAGATCAGAAAGAAAAGTATAATGAGTCTATTATAATACTTCATGATGTATATAAGCGTCTGAATCTGATCGAGGAGATGTATCGGACAAATGATCATAAAGCAGCACTTACATATGCCAAAGAAATAGGAAGATTACTGATTCCGCTGTCTTTGGAGGACTATACCAATAATCCTATTTTAAATGTGATATTAAACGATAAGAAGCGAATTGCCATCTATCATAAAATAAAGTTCAATCTGGAAATAGGCGTTGTTGATCTTTCCTTTATGGAGCCAATAGAAGTAACAACAATATTTGGAAATCTGCTGGACAATGCCATCGATGCATGTGACCAGGTGCCACAAGACAGATTTATCAAAGTTAAGCTTGATAAATATAATGATTTTACGGTTATAAATATTACCAACAGCACAGCTCCCATAGAAAAGTGGCATCGTGGCAAGCCAGTTTCAAAGAAAGGGAAAAATCATGGAATTGGTCTTTTGAATGTGGAAAATATAATTAAAAAGTATAATGGAAGTATGGTTCTGGAGGAAGAAAACAGGATCTTCTCCTGTAAGATAATATTTAATTAAGATATATTATTTGCTGAAAAGAAAGCACACGGACTGGTATAAAAAAAGTTCGAAGTGCTTTCTTTTTGCTTTCTGGTCTTTCTTTACACCAGATGTTTCATGATTGAAACATTCAAAAAATTGTAGATTATACATAAAAACTGTAAGTTGTACGACTTTTGTTGAAAACCGCAATAAGAAGTAGGAGAATGTGGCTGTAAACAAGAAATGAGAATAGAAAGGAGCAAATAAATGAAAAAAATAGCTTTAATAAGCCCTGTAAGAACTGCTGTTGGTTCCTTTAACGGTACTCTTTCAACCTTAAATGCATCAGAATTGGGAACCGCGGTCATTCAGTCCTGCCTGGAACAAAGTAAATTAGAGAGTTCACTGATTGATGCAGTATATCTGGGAAATGTGCTTCAGGCAGGAATTGGTCAAAGCCCTGCCAGACAGGCAGCAGTAAATGCAGGTATCCCGGTTGAGATTCCCGCCTCCACCATAAATACGGTCTGCGGCTCCGGGCTGCATACGGTTGCGCTGGCTTTTGATTCAATTCTGGCGGAACAAAACAGCATTATTTTAGCTGGTGGTATGGAAAGCATGTCTAATGCACCTTATCTTTTGAAAAAAGCAAGAAACGGTTATCGATTGGGAAATGGGGAACTGGTAGACAGTTTGGTTACTGATGCTCTTACATGTGCCATAAATCATTATCATATGGGAATTACGGCAGAAAATGTAGCAGAAAAATATAAGGTAACCCGAAAAGAGCAGGATGAGTTCTCCTATAACAGCCATATGAAGGCAGCTAAAGCAAGAAGAACAAAGGTTTTTGATAATCAGATTGTTCCCATAACAATCAAAAAAAAGAAGGAAGAAATCTGCTTCTCAGAAGATGAACACATCAAAGAAGACACCACACTGGAAAAGCTTTCCGGATTAAGAACTGTATTTAAAACGGACGGGACAGTCACAGCCGGAAATGCTTCTCCAATCAGTGATGGTGCAGCAGCCATGCTTGTGGCCTCCGAAGATAAATGCAGAGAGTACGATTTAAAACCAATGGCTTATATTAAAGGTTATTCGCTGGTTGGCGTTGACCCTGCATACATGGGAATCGGACCGGTAAAGGCAGTTGATACACTTTTGAAAAAGCAGGGATTAACCATTCATGATATCGATTTACTGGAGTTAAATGAGGCATTTGCGGCACAGTCGGTGGCAGTAACAAAGGAACTTGGTGTTGACATGTCAAAGGTGAATGTTAACGGCGGGGCAGTTGCAATCGGACACCCTCTTGGAGCAAGCGGTGCCCGGATACTGGTTACTCTGGTGCATGAAATGGCGCGCAGATCCGCCCGTTACGGTGTGGCATCATTATGCATTGGCGGAGGGATGGGAATTGCCATGCTGGTTGAAAATGCTAACTTATAAACAACTTTTACATAGAAAGGAACATGTTTATGAAATCAGAAACGATTATCTCCCTGCAGTCCATGCCTGCAGCAAGCGCCAGTTATGGGCGCCCTCCGTGCCGTTTTGTAAACAGGGAATATTTTACAGTCAGCTATGAATCAGATCCGGATCTGATTAAAGAGGCGGTTCCGGAACCACTGGAACCGGATGGAAGCAATCTTGTTTTGTATGAATGGATCAAGATGCCCGATTCCTCAGGTCTTGGGACCTACGAAGAAAGCGGAATTGTAATTCCATGTACATTCCATGGAGAAGCCTGTAATTTTACAGCACAAATGTATTTAAATAACGGTCCTGCCATTCTTGCAGGCCGTGAAATCTGGGGATTTCCAAAGAAGTGGGGACAGCCTCACCTTAGAGTTGAAGATACGGAGACATTAACCGGTACCTTGATTTACAATAATATTCTTGTGGCAATGGGAACCATGCCGTTTAAATATCATACTCTCGATAAAAAAGCAGTTGCTAAGAACCTGGGGAAAATGCAGGTTAATTTAAAGCTGATTCCGGATGCAGACGGAAGTCCAAAGATTGCCCAGCTGGTGGCTTACAATCTGGAAGATATTCAGATAAAGGAGGCATGGTCCGGGCCTGCAAGACTTGATTTAGTTCCCCATGTAAATGCACCTGTGGCAGATCTTCCTGTAAAAGCCTGCATGGGAGGAACACATATTATCTCAGATCTAACCTTACCTTATGGACGCGTGATCCATGATTACCTAAGTAAATAAAAAAGGAGGCCATTCTATATGAACAAATTAATATCAGCCGGGGAAGCGGTGAAAAAAGTCAAAGATGGAGATGCCATTATGATCGGGGGATTTCTGGCAGGCGGTCATCCTGAAAATTTGGTAAATGCACTTTTAAATACCAGTACAGCCAGTGACCTGGCAATTATATCCAATGATACTGGAACAACGGAGCTTTCCATCTATCAACTGATAAAAAGCGGAAGAGTGAAGCGTATCTTTGCCTCCTACATTGGATCCAATCCGGAGACAGGAAGACTTCTTATGACTGGAGAAGCCAAAGTCCAGCTGTTTCCCCAGGGGACCCTTGCTGAAAAAATACGTGCAGGCGGAGCTGGTCTGGGAGGAGTTTTGACACCAGTCGGGCTGGGTACCGTTGTAGAAGAAGGAAAGAGGAAAATAGAGATCGGAGAGAAAAATTATCTGCTTGAAATGCCGCTCAAGGCAAATGTGGCATTTATTAAAGCCCAAAAGGCAGATGAGACGGGAAATCTGATTATCAGCGGCTCCTCCCGCAACTTTAATGTTGTTATGGCCACCGCCGCGGATTACGTGGTCGCAGAGGTGGATGAATACGTAAAAACGGGAGAAATTGATCCCAATGACGTAACTGTTCCCGGAATTTTTATAGATAATATCGTAAAGGTGGGTCAGTAAATTATGAATAAAAGAGAATCGATTGTAAAGAGAATTGCAAAAGAACTAAAAGACGGAGATGTTGTAAACCTTGGAGTGGGAATGCCTACAATGGTCGCAAACTACATACCAGACAATGTACATATTATGCTGCAGGCTGAAAATGGAATACTGGGTGTAGGACCCAATGCAGATCAGGAGGATAAAACTCTGGACTGCATCGACGCAGGAGGAAACTACGTAACAACTGTAAAGGGCGCCAGCTATTTTGACAGTTCGTTTTCATTTTGCATTATCCGCGGAGGCCATGTTGATGTTACCGTCCTGGGAGCACTGGAGGTTGATGAGAAAGGCAACGTGGCGAATTGGATGATTCCAGGTAAAAAAGTACCTGGAATGGGAGGCGCTATGGACCTGGTGGTAGGAGCGAAAAAGGTTATTTTGGCCATGGAGCATGTAAGCAAAGAGGGAGCTCCGAAAATACTGAAAAAATGCAAGCTTCCGCTGACGGCAGTAAATGTAGTAAAAACCATTGTCACTGATATGGCTGTAATCGATGTGGTTCCGGACAAGGGGCTTGTGTTAAAGGAAATTGCTCCGGGTCTGACCGTAGAAGATGTCCAGAATGCGACTGAGGCCCATCTAAATGTATCACCTGATTTAAAGGTGATTCATGTATAAAATTCCGTAACGGTTCAGTTAACCGTATAATACAGGAAAATCAGTCATATAGTAATAAAAAATAAAAAGTAGAAAGAAGGCATTCCTATGAAATCCCAATTAAAAAAACTTACATTTAAAATTGCATCAAAAGCCATTTTAAATTCAGCAAAGACAGAGGTAAACAGTTCCTGTTTTTTTATCGGCTATCAGCCTAAATTACCGGATAACGCGAAAAAATTAAGAAAATTCTAGGTTGAAAATCCAGATGATAAGATGGGAAGAAACATTTGTAGAAAAACTGGTATCCTATGAAATTATCAACGAAAAAGAGGCAGATCTATATCAGTTTGGAATAGAGTGTCTGGTTTTAAAACTGATCCACTGTATTTCTTATTTATGCATTGCTGCCTGCTTTCAGATGGTGCCGCAATTAATTGTCATTGGCTGTGTCCTTATACCGCTTAGAAGAAATGCAGGCGGTTATCATGCGAAGACTAAAATGGGGTGTTACATATTTTCCTGTTGCTATATAGCCATCATTCTTTTCCTGTCAAACGCTCAAATCCATCAGGCTCTCTGGTGGGGGGCACTGGCGTTGTCTGATGTGGTTCTGTTTTTTAAGAGTCCGGCAGATAATGAGAATAAAAGACTGGATGAGAAAGAAGTGGTACACTACAGAAGAAAAACAAGAATTCTTCTTTTCTTGGCCAATGCGGGCTGCCTGGTACTGACTGCATTTCATTTCTGCTATGCAGGTAATCTTTTTATATGCAGTATCACTGCAGCGGCATTTTTACTGGTACTTTCATAATGCAGGATGCAAAAGGGAGGGGATACCCTCCTTTTTGCTAAGCTTAGTAACTGAATACAAAAATAACCTTGACATTTCTTTTTTGGCTCCCTATAATTAGTAGACATAGAAAGACTTTGATGGAGACAGTAGAACCGTGTGAAATCTACAGAGAGCCGGGGAGGGTGGAAACCTGGTGAGAGTATTATGGATTCGAACATCACTCCGGAGTTGCCGGCTGAATACATTTAGTAGGTCAGGACGTAGTTTCTGCGTTAAAGAATAGCATATGTCAGTATGCGGTATTAGGTGGTATAACGAAGATGAATGCAGCCTTCGTCCTGATTACAGGATGGAGGTTTTTTTGATTAAAAATTATAATGGAGGTCATAAAGATGTACAGAAAAGTCCCTACAGATTTAAACTTTGTGGAGAGAGAAAAGGAAATTGAAAAGTTTTGGGAAGAGCATGACGTGTTTAAAAAGAGTATGGATAACCGGAAGGAAGCAGAAACTTATACCTTCTATGACGGACCGCCTACTGCCAATGGAAAACCCCACATCGGTCACGTTTTAACCCGGGTTATTAAGGATATGATCCCCAGATACCGGACCATGAAAGGATATGATGTTCCCCGTAAAGCGGGCTGGGATACTCACGGACTGCCGGTAGAGCTTGAGGTTGAGAAGAAACTGGGACTTGACGGCAAGGAACAGATTGAGGAATACGGTCTGGAACCATTTATCAAATACTGCAAGGAAAGTGTATGGCAGTACAAAGGAATGTGGGAAGATTTTTCAAAGACTGTGGGTTTCTGGGCAGATATGGACGATCCCTATGTTACTTATGATAATAATTTTATTGAGTCCGAATGGTGGGCATTAAAGCAGATCTGGGAAAAAGGGCTTTTATACGAGGGCTTTAAAATCGTTCCCTACTGCCCCCGCTGCGGAACTCCTTTATCCAGCCATGAGGTTGCACAGGGCTACAAAGATGTAAAAGAGCGCTCTGCAATTGTAAGATTTAAAGTGAAAAACGAGGATTCATATATCCTGGCATGGACTACAACTCCATGGACACTGCCTTCCAACGTGGGACTTTGTGTGAATCCGTCTGAGACCTATGTAAAGGTACAAAGCGGTGACTATACCTATTATATGGCAGAGGCACTCTGTGAGAAGGTATTGGGAGAAGAGTTTCAGGTATTAGAGAGATTTGTAGGGAAAGATCTGGAGTTTAAGGAATATGAGCCTCTTTTTGATTTTGTTAAACCAAACAAAAAGGCGTTTTACGTTACCTGCGACAATTACGTTACTTTGACAGATGGTACCGGCGTGGTTCACATTGCACCTGCCTTCGGTGAGGACGATTCCAAAGTTGGAAGAAAATACGATCTTCCTTTCGTGCAGCTGGTAAATGGTGCAGGAGAGATGACAGAAGAAACAAAATGGGCTGGCACGTTCTGTAAAAAAGCGGATCCTCTTATTTTAACAGACTTAGAAGAGAGAGGCCTTTTGTTTGCCGCTCCGGTATTTGAGCATAGCTACCCACACTGCTGGAGATGTGACACTCCTCTCATCTACTATGCAAGAGAATCCTGGTTTATTAAGATGACAGCGGTAAAAGAGGATTTAATCCGCAATAACAATACCATTAACTGGATCCCTGAGAGCATTGGAAAAGGCCGTTTCGGTGACTGGCTGGAGAATGTTCAGGACTGGGGTGTCAGCAGAAACCGTTATTGGGGAACTCCTTTAAATATATGGGAATGTGAGTGCGGACATCAGCATTCCATCGGCAGCATTGAGGAATTAAAGAGTATGTCTGACAACTGCCCGGATGAGATCGAACTTCACCGTCCTTATATCGATGCAGTTACCATTACCTGTCCTGAGTGCGGCAAACAGATGAAGCGTGTGCCAGAGGTAATTGACTGCTGGTTCGATTCCGGTTCCATGCCATTTGCACAGCATCACTATCCATTTGAGAATCAGGATTTATTTGAGAAACAGTTCCCCGCAGACTTTATATCAGAGGCAGTGGATCAGACAAGAGGATGGTTTTACTCCCTTCTTGCCATCTCAACCTTGATTTTCAATCAGGCACCTTATAAGAACGTAATCGTACTTGGTCACGTTCAGGATGAAAACGGTCAGAAGATGAGTAAATCCAAGGGCAATGCGGTAGATCCGTTTGATGCACTGGAGACCTATGGAGCCGATGCAATCCGCTGGTATTTCTATGTAAACAGTGCACCATGGCTTCCAAACCGTTTCCATGGAAAAGCCGTTATGGAAGGACAGCGTAAATTCATGGGAACTTTGTGGAACACCTATGCATTCTTTGTGCTCTACGGGAATATTGATGAATTTGACCCTACCAAATACAAACTGGATTATGAGAAGCTGCCGGTTATGGATAAATGGCTGTTATCCAAGTTAAATACCTTAATCAAACAGGTAGATTCTTACCTTGGCAATTACCAGATTCCGGAATCAGCAAGAGCACTGCAGGAATTTGTAGATGATATGAGTAACTGGTATGTACGCAGAAGCAGAGAGCGTTTCTGGGCAAAGGGGATGGAGCAGGATAAGATCAACGCCTATATGACCCTTTATACCGCCTTGGTTGACGTGAGCAAGATTGCAGCTCCTCTGATTCCATTTATGACAGAACAGATTTATCAGAATCTGGTTTGCAGTGTGGACAGTTCCGCTCCGGAAAGCATTCACTTATGCGATTATCCGGCAGCCAATGAAACCTTCATCGACAAACAGCTGGAAGATAATATGGATGAGGTTTTAAAAATTGTGGTCCTGGGCCGTGCAGCCAGAAATACAGCCAATATCAAAAACCGCCAGCCGATCGGCCAGATGTTTGTAAAGGCTCCCCATACACTTCCTGTCTTCTATCAGGAGATCATTGAAGAAGAGCTGAATGTGAAAACAGTTGTATTTAAAGATGACGTAAGAGACTTCACTTCTTACAGCTTTAAGCCACAGTTAAAGACCGTTGGTCCCAAGTACGGCAAGCAGTTAGGCAGCATTAAAAATGCGCTTACAGAGATAAACGGCAATGAGGCTATGGATACCCTCAATGAAAAAGGTGCTCTTACCTTTGATTTTGATGGAACGGAAGTAGTGCTTACAAAAGAAGATTTACTCATTGATACCGCCCAGATGGAAGGATATGTATCAGAGGGAGACAACGGCATTACCGTTGTTCTGGATACTAATTTAACTCCTGAGCTTTTAGCAGAAGGATTTGTACGTGAGTTGATCAGCAAGATCCAGACGATGCGGAAAGAAGCAGGTTTTGAGGTGGTAGACCACATCCGGGTATACAGCAAAGGCAATGAAAAAATCGAGAGTATTTTAAAGGCTCATGAAAATGACGTTAAGAACGAGGTCCTTGCAGACGATATCATATTAAATGAAGCTGCCGGTTATGTGAAGGAATGGAATATTAACGGCGAGAATGTAACCTTAGGCGTGGAGAAGATCCAGTAAACAGTCAGGAGGTCTTGTGGAATGAGCATGGGATTTGATAAGGAAACCTTTAAAAAAAGTGTCTTGTTTAATATGAAGAACGTGTTTCGTAAAACAGTAGATGAGGCAACCAAAGAGCAGATGTACCAGGCAGTCGCCTATGCAGTAAAAGATGTGATCATAGATGAATGGATCGCAACCCACAAAGAGTACGAAAAGCAGGATGTAAAAACCCTGTATTACTTATCCATGGAGTTTTTAATGGGTCGTGCTCTTGGCAACAGCATCATAAGTTTCATGGCACAGCCGGATGTGAAGGAAGTGTTAGAGGAACTTGGGTTTGACTTAAATGCAATTGAAGACCAGGAGCCGGATCCGGCTCTTGGAAACGGAGGGCTTGGCCGGCTTGCGGCTTGCTTTCTTGATTCACTGGCAACACTGGGATATCCGGCTTACGGCTGTGGAATCCGATATCGTTACGGCATGTTCAAACAGAAAATCGAGAACGGTTACCAGGTGGAAATCCCGGATGACTGGCTGAAAAACGGATATCCCTTTGAGATCCGCAGGGCAGAATATGCCACGGAAGTGAAATTCGGGGGATATGTAAAGGTGGTACGTGAGAATGGCAGGGAGCGGTTCGTACAGGAGGGCTATCAGTCCGTCCTGGCAGTTCCTTACGACATACCCATCATAGGATATGGCAATAACGTAGTAAATACGCTGCGTATCTGGGATGCCCAGGCCATTAACACCTTCAGCCTGGATTCCTTTGACAAAGGGGACTACCAAAAGGCAGTGGAGCAGGAGAACCTGGCTAAAACCATTGTTGAAGTCCTCTATCCCAATGACAACCACTATGCAGGCAAGGAGCTGCGCTTAAAGCAGCAGTACTTCTTTATCTCTGCCAGCGTGCAGAGAGCAGTCATAAAGTATATGGAAAACCATGATGACATCCATAAATTCTATGAGAAAAACGTATTTCAGTTAAATGACACCCACCCGACGGTGGCGGTACCGGAGCTGATGCGGATTCTTCTTGATGATTACGGATTGAGCTGGGATGAGGCATGGGAGATTACAACAAAGACCTGTGCCTATACCAACCACACCATTATGTCAGAGGCTCTGGAAAAATGGCCCATTGAGCTGTTTTCCAGACTCCTTCCAAGAATTTATCAGATTGTGGAAGAAATCAACCGCCGTTTTCAGCAAAAGATCAGCCAGATGTATCCGGGAAATCAGGATAAGGTACGTAAAATGGCCATTGTTTATGACGGTCAGGTACGAATGGCCAATCTTGCCATTGTTGGAGGCTTTTCCGTTAACGGTGTAGCCAGACTTCATACGGAGATCTTAAAGAATCAGGAGCTGAAGGATTTCTATGAGATGATGCCGGAGAAATTTAATAATAAAACCAACGGTATTACCCAAAGACGTTTTCTCTTACATGGAAATCCTCTTTTATCTGAGTGGGTGACAAAGAAAATCGGAAATGAATGGATCACCAATCTGCCTCATATTCACCGCCTTACTGTTTATGCAGATGATCCCAAATGTCAGCAGGAGTTTATGGATATCAAATATCAGAACAAGGTCCGGCTGGCAAGATATATTAAGGAACATAATGGCATAGAGGTAGATCCCAGATCCATATTTGATGTGCAGGTAAAGCGTCTTCACGAGTATAAACGCCAGCTGATGAATATTCTTCATGTGATGTATCTGTATAATCAGCTGAAGGATAATCCGAATCTGGATATGGTTCCGCGGACCTTTATTTTCGGAGCAAAAGCTGCTGCCGGTTACCGCAGGGCGAAGCTTACCATTAAGCTGATTAATTCCGTGGCAGAGGTAATTAACAACGACAGAAGCATCGGCGGTAAAATAAAAGTTGTATTTATTGAAGACTACAAGGTTTCTAATGCAGAAATCATATTCGCTGCAGCAGATGTCAGTGAACAGATATCCACTGCCAGCAAAGAAGCTTCCGGAACCGGCAATATGAAATTTATGTTAAACGGTGCCCTGACTCTTGGAACCATGGATGGTGCCAATGTGGAGATCGTAGAGGAAGTAGGAGCGGAGAATGCATTTATTTTCGGTCTGACATCCGATGAGGTAATCCGTTATGAGCAGGAAGGCGGATACGATCCCATGGAGATATTCAACAATAACTATGAGATCCGCAGAGTTTTGATGCAGCTGATTAATGGCTATTATTCTCCACAGGATCCGGAGCTGTTCCGTGATATTTATAATTCCCTCCTTAATACCATGAGCAGTGACCGGGCCGATACGTACTTTATCTTAAAGGATCTTCCGTCTTATGGGGAAGCACAAAAACGCATCGATCAGGCATACGCAGATGAATCCTGGTGGGCAAAAGCTGCCATTTTAAATGTAGCAAACAGCGGCAAATTTACATCAGACCGTACCATTCTTGAGTATGTCAGAGACATCTGGCATTTGGAAAAGGTAAATGTAGAACTCTGATTTATAGGAAGGTTTTTTAAAAAGCGTCCCGGAAGTGATTCCGGGGCGCTTTTTCGCATATATTGAACAAGGCTTCAGACTGAAAGAAAGGCGGCGGGAACATGGGGAAAAAGATTTTAATGGCATGTATACTGGCATTTTTGTTTCCATATATTATAACACTGGCGTGGACCGGGAAAATTGAGGAGAAAAAAGAAATGCCCATGACTCTCAGTGGAAAACGTGTGATCTTAGACAGAAAGGGCGGAGAAACCTCCATGGATGTGGAGGAATATCTTCCTGGAGTGGTAGCAAAGCAGATGCCGGCAGATTACGGAAAAGAAGCACTCCGGGCCCAGGCAATCATCGCCCGGACCTATATTTATGGTAAAATGAACGGACAGAAGGAAGTAAAAGAATCGGATCTCCATATGGATTATTTAGAGCAGAAGCAGATGGAGAAGATGTGGGGAAGCGAGGCTTTTGTCACCAGCTATCAGGCAATTGAAGATGCGGTACGCTCTACCACTGGTACGGTGATCACCTGTAACGATAAATTAATTGAACCGTTGTTTCATCGTGCCAGCAATGGAATGACAAGAGCGGGAGATTCAAACCACCCATACTTACAGCCGGTGGAATGCAAAAAGGATGTGGAGGCAGAGGGTTTTTTAACAATTCTTCAGTTCAGCAAAGATGACTTTGCGGATAAAATCAATAAGATCTCAGGAGATGGTTCTGTAAAGGCAGATCAGATCCCGCAAAGCGTCCAGATTGTTCAGCGGGATAATTCCGGTTACGTGGTACAGATCCAGATCGGTACCAATACCTTCACAGGAGATCAGGTTCAGTATGCACTTTCCCTGCCGTCGCCGTCCTTTGAATTTGAGGATTATGAGGGCGGTGTGAGGGCCGTCTGCCGGGGGATCGGACATGGATATGGCTTTAGCCAGTACGGTGCAAAATGTAAAAGTGAGGAAGGATGGACGGCAGAAAAAATTCTTGCTTATTTTTATAAAAATATTGTTTTGAAATCTGAATAACTCTTTCACTCTTGGTAAGAATATTATCGAGGTGATAAACGTGAAGGAGAAAATAAGTCAATTGTTCAAGGATAAAGTATTCCTTGTCCTGTTGGTTCTAGGCCTGCTGACTATAGTAGCTGCAGCAGGAGTCATTACCGTTCAAAGAGGAAATGGTGGAGGAAACAGCCCTTATCTGAAAGTACCGGATCAGAGCAATATGATTGTTGAAGAATCAGTCCCCCAGGATACACAGGTAGCTATTGCAGGAGATTCAAATGCAACAAAAAATGCGGAAGAGGAAATGAAGGCTGTTGATTCAGCCAAAGCCACAGCTGAAAAAGAAACACAGGCAGCAAAAGCCGCAGCAGACAAAAATGCCGCCAAGTCACTGGTACTTAATTTTAACGACACCACCAGAATGACCTGGCCGGTACGCGGAAATGTTATTTTGGACTACAGTATGGATAAGACCATCTACTTCCCAACCCTGGATCAGTATAAATGCAATCCAGGCGTGGTAATTCAGGGAGATGTGAGCACTCCGGTAGTCGCACCCGCCAATGCTAAAGTGCAGGAAATCGGTTCCAATGAAGAAATTGGTAACTACGTTATTTTAAGTATGGGCAATAAGTATACAGCTGTCTGCGGTCAGTTAAAAGAACTGAAAGTAAAAGCAAATGAATATGTGAAGGAAGGCCAGGTACTGGGTTATATTGCAGAACCCACAAAGTATTATTCCGTAGAAGGCGCCAACTTATTCTTTGAATTGACCCATGAAGACAAAGCCATTGATCCTCTTGACCATATGCAATGATCATGCTCAGGAAATATTAGGAAAAAGTTATAAAAAAATAATAATTTGTTCATACGTGATTAAGACTCATCTGCTATACTAAATCCGTACATCAAACGGGGAGTGTGGCTATGAACATATTGTTTTTTTTAACACCTAAGAATGAAGTGGCTTATATTTATGAAGATGATTCTCTGCGTCAGGCGCTGGAGAAGATGGAGTATCACAAGTACTCTGCCATACCTGTCATCAACAGGAACGGCAAATATGTTGGAACAATTACAGAAGGGGACATGCTCTGGGGAATCAAGAATAAATTCAATCTAAGTCTGAAGGAAGCGGAGAATGTGACGGTAGCCGCCATTGACAGAAGATCGGATAACCGCCCTGTTTTTGCAGATTCCACGATGGAAGACCTGGTTGATATGGCTTTGAACCAGAATTTTGTACCGGTGGTGGATGATCAGAAGAATTTCATCGGGTTAGTAACCCGTAAGGATATCATACGCTACTTTTACAAGAAGTCCCAGGAAGTAAAAAAGTCCGATGAGATCAAGGTCAGGACAATTGTAAGTAATTAAGCAGATAGAAAAGCGTTTTCGGTTTAGGACCGAAAGCGCTTTTTTCATCCCATATTTTAATCCTCAGACAGATAGGGAGCGGATTCATCCAGGTTTTTTCCTAAAATTTTCATCAGATTCTGCTGCTTTAAGGGAGTAGAATAATAAAATCCCTGCTGATAGCTGCAGCCTGCTTCTGTTAAAACGGACACCTGATTTTCTGTTTCCACGCCTTCTGCGATTATGGACAGGTGAAGATCCTTTGCCATGTGAATTAACCCTTGTATGATATATCTGGATTTTTCATTGGTCTCAAGCTGCCAGATAAAGAGCCGTTCTAACTTTACAGTGTGAACGGGAAGATCCAGGCTGGCAGAGATACTGGAATAACCGGAGCCGAATTCATTGAGTATCAGTTCCACTCCCATATCTGAAAGCTTCTGAAGAATAATATTAAAGTTTAAATATCCCATAGTCAGTGCACTTTCTTTCAGCTCCAGTGCAAGCTTACCCTGTGGAACCTTATATGCCTTCATAACCCGTGCAACTTCGTCTATAAAGTCCTCCTGCAAAAATAGCACAGGAGAGACAGGAAGTGCTATGGATTCAAATTCACAGCCATCATCTAGTGCCTGTCTGATACACTGGCAGACCTTTTCCAGAGCATAATAAAGCAATGCCCGTATCTGCCCGGAATCCTCTGCCACAGTCATGAATTCTCCAGCTCCGATTAATCCCAGACCTTTTATAAATATGCGCATGGATAATTCTGCTCTTAAAAATATTCCTGTTACAACGCAAAAGGAAGGACGGTAAAGAATTTCCACTTCATCTTTTTCCAGAGCCGTCTTTAAATAAAGGGCAATGGTCTGGCGCCGCCTAAGCTGATTTTGTAAAGTACTGTCAAACATGATTGCCTGATTGGGGCCGCCCTCACCGGCTCTGGTCACTGCCAGATCCAGGCATTTTAACATCTGCTCCGTGTTTTCTGCATGACCGGGGTAGGCGCAAAGTCCCATCTGTACAGAACAGATGCAGTCCGTACTGCCAATCTTCCAGGCATGGTCAAATCTCTGGGCGATTTCATCTGCAAGATTCATGGCCTGTCCCTGGGTATAATGATCCAAAAAGATCATATATTCCACGCCGATATAATGATAGACATTATTCCCGCATAATTCCTTTAAATAGGCAAGAATCTGACTTAGCAGGTTTTCACAATATTCGTAACCCAATAATTGATTGAGCTGCTTAAAATTCTCAATGTATAACTTTAAAACAATGCCCCGTTCATTGGAACTGAGTGCGTGGGTAAGATGATGTAAGCAGGCATCACGTTCCAGTTTAACCGAAGAATCACTGCCCTGTCCGGTTCCTGGTGTCTGTTTAACGTCAGAATTATGATTCTCTTTTTTTTGAAACCACTGCATTGGGATTGCCTCCTGTTCTTGGTTGTCTGTTCTTATTTTAGTATAGAAAAGAGAGGAAAGCAAGAAATAATTGGAAACGGAAAAAAAGGCATTACTTCTGTTAAAAGTGAGAATAATAGGAAATATGCATCTTAATACAGCGTCGGAAAGACAAATAACAGAGGTGAAAATCAATGAATTCAATATGGACAGAAACAGTCCGAATACCCGGGAGAAACCCTCTTCCTGGAAACAGGCGGACAGAGGTGGTAGTGATTGGGGCAGGAATGGCAGGAATACTGACTGCCTTTTATTTACAGCGGCACGGTGTTCATGTGGTGGTATTGGAAGCAGATCGGATCGGAAGCGGTCAGTCCGGATATACCACTGCTAAAATTACGTCCCAGCATAATTTAATCTATGATAAACTGGTGAAAAACGTAGGGGAGGATACAGCCAAACTGTACGGAAGAGCCAATCAGCTGGCAGTAGAGGAATATGGGAAGCTGATCAGACGATATGGGATCCGGTGTCATTATGAAGAAAAAGATGCTTATCTTTATTCTGTACAGGAATCGGAAAAGCTTTTAAAAGAAGCAGAATGTGCCAAAAGACTGGGTCTTCCGGCCTCATTTGAGCGGGAGATCAAACTTCCTTTTCCTATTTTTGGAGCAGTCCGGTTTACCGGCCAGGCACAGTTTCACCCTCTGGAATTTTTAAGGGACATCTCCTCGGGCCTTACAATTTATGAAAGAACCAGAGTATTAAAAGTAGAGGGGCACGAGGTTATCACAGACCGGGGAGTGATCAAGGCGGAAAAGGTAGTATTTGCAACCCATTATCCATTTATCAATATTCCCGGATTCTATTTCGCAAAAATGTATCAGGAAAAAAGTTATGTCACAGAGTTTGAAGGTGTTCCGTCCATTGATGGAATGTATCTGGGAGTGGATTCCAAAGCCTATTCTTTCCGAAATGCAGGAGACAAGCTGCTTATGGGATATGGAAGCCACAGAACGGGAAGCATTCCCAAAGAGAATCCGTATGTAGTTATGAAGCAGACAGCAAAGCATCTGTTTCCAGGTGCACAGGAGATTGGTAAGTGGTCTGCACAGGATTGTATGACTCTGGACGGAATTCCCTATATCGGCACTTACTCTGTCTTCAAACCCGACTGGTATGTGGCAACAGGATTCGGCAAATGGGGTATGAGTACGTCTATGGTTGCAGCTAAGATGTTAAGCATGCAGATTCTCGGAAAGAAAACGCCATTTGATGAGGTATTTACACCCAGGAGGCATCATATAAAAGCGGGTGCATGCACCTTGGTTTCCCATGGCCTTAAATCCGTAAAGGGGCTTTCCGGCGGAGTATTAAAAGGCGCAGTCAACTGTCCCCATATGGGATGCCGTCTCGTGTGGAACCGTCACGATAAGAGATGGGAATGTCCATGTCATGGATCTTCTTTTGAAATAAACGGAAAAATATCTTCTAATCCTGCACAACAGAGTATTCCATTCATAGATTGATATTAGAAACTTTTCAAGTATGAAAGGAGTCAAACATCCTATGGATGGTTATACAAAACAACGGTGTTCCGACTGGTCTTCGCCTATGGAACTTGATATGTCCGTATGTCCGGGTACAGTGATTCGTCCAGATATGCCACTGGGATCAGGTCCGGCAAAGAGCTTAAAAAACCCGTCAGCACCCATTCCAATGAGACAACAGGATTTATCCAGATGTCCCTCTTACTTTGGATCCATGAAATGTCCTGAGATGCCCCCGTGCCCAATGCCGGTAAAATGCCCATCTCAGGGAGTATCACCAGCAGTAACAAAATGTCCGGAAATGCCCCCATGTCCAATGCCAATGAAATGTCCTTCACAGGGAGTATCACCAGCAGTAACAAAATGTCCGGAAATGCCCCCATGCCCAATGCCGATGAAATGTCCGTCACAGGGAGTATCGCCAGCAGTAATGAGATGTCCGGAAATGCCCCCATGTCCAA
>CAURBV010000018.1:0-121633 GCA_963523055.1 uncultured Paenibacillaceae bacterium
GCGGCTACCAGGGAAACAGACCTCAGGGTCAGGGCGGTTACCAGGGAAACAGACCTGCAGGCCAGGGCGGTTACCAGGGTAATAGACCGCAGGGTCAGGGTGGTTACCAGGGAAACAGACCTGCAGGCCAGGGCGGTTACCAGGGAAACAGACCCCAGGGCCAGGGCGGCTACCAGGGAAACAGACCTGCGGGTCAGGGCGGCTACCAGGGAAACAGACCCCAGGGTCAGGGCGGCTATCAGGGATACGGAAGACCGCAGGGCGGCGGCTATCAGAATGACAAAGATGGTGATAACAACCGCGGTCCAAGACCACAGGGAGCACGTACCGGAAGAGACGCAGCACCTAAAAACTTTGACACTCCGATTCAGGCAAAACCGACCAGTAACAGAGCCACAAAGAATAACTATAAAAATGGCAGATTTGATAAAAGAGACAAAGATGACGTCAGCAAGGGAAGAGCAACAACAAAAGGGGGCAAAGCACCGATTCTGCCTCCAGTTCATGTAGAGCCCAAGGTTGAGGAAATCAAGACCATTATCGTACCTGAGATTTTAACCATAAAAGAATTGGCAGAAAAGATGAAACTTCAGCCATCAGCCATCGTTAAAAAGCTGTTTTTAAAGGGCAAGATCGTTACTCTCAACACAGAAATCGATTTTGAACAGGCAGAAGAAATTGCGATGGAATACGAAGTTCTCTGCGAAAAAGAAGTGAAGATCGATGTCATTGAAGAGCTTCTGAAAGAGGAAGAAGAAAACGTAGAAGATATGGTAGCCAGACCTCCGGTTGTCTGC
This sequence comes from uncultured Paenibacillaceae bacterium, assembly GCA_963523055.1. Taxonomy (GTDB): domain Bacteria; phylum Bacillota; class Clostridia; order Lachnospirales; family Lachnospiraceae; genus Lacrimispora. Next base: position 798 of record CAURBV010000018.1, read on the forward strand.
GTTATGGGCCATGTAGACCACGGTAAAACTTCTCTTCTTGATGCAATCCGTCAGACCAGCGTTACCTCCAGAGAGGCAGGCGGTATTACCCAGCACATCGGTGCTTATACAGTTGATATCAGTGGACAGAAGATTACATTCCTCGACACACCCGGCCATGAAGCGTTTACAGCCATGCGTATGAGAGGAGCCCAGTCTACCGATATTGCTATCTTAGTTGTAGCGGCCGACGATGGAGTAATGCCACAGACAATTGAAGCCATCAACCATGCAAAAGCAGCCGAAGTTGAGATCATTGTTGCCATCAATAAGATTGATAAGCCAAGTGCAAACATTGACAAGGTGAAACAGGAGCTGTCTGAGTACGAACTGATTCCGGAAGATTGGGGCGGCAGTACGATATTTGTTCCTGTATCTGCACATACTAAAGAAGGTATCAAAGAACTTCTGGAGATGATTCTTCTGACTGCAGAAGTAAAAGAATTAAAAGCCAATGCAAACCGTCATGCAAGAGGTCTTATCATCGAGGCTGAGCTTGATAAAGGCAAGGGACCAGTTGCTACCGTTCTGGTACAAAAGGGAACCCTGCGTGTAGGCGATACTGTTACTGCAGGTTCCTGCTACGGAAAAGTCCGCGCCATGATGGATGACAAGGGACGGAGAGTAAAAGAAGCAGGTCCATCTACTCCGGTAGAGATTTTAGGCTTAAATGACGTTCCTGGTGCAGGTGATGTCCTCATCAGTACAGAGAATGAGAAAGAAGCAAGAAACTTTGCAGAAACATTCATCTCTGAAGGAAAGAACCGTCTGTTAGAAGATACAAAAGCGAAGCTGTCACTGGATGATCTGTTCACCCAGATTAAGGCTGGTAATGTAAAAGAACTTCCTATTATTGTAAAAGCAGATGTTCAGGGTTCTGTAGAAGCAGTAAAACAGAGTCTTGTGAAGCTGTCCAATGAAGAAGTTATGGTTAAGGTGATTCATGGCGGTGTTGGTGCCATCAATGAATCCGACGTTTCTCTGGCGTCTGCATCCAATGCGATTATCATCGGTTTCAATGTAAGACCTGATGTAACTGCAAAATCAATCGCAGACAGAGAGAAAGTAGATTTAAGACTCTACAAGGTAATTTATCAGGCCATTGAAGACGTGGAATCCGCTATGAAGGGTATGTTAGATCCGATCTTTGAAGAGAAGATCATCGGTCATGCCACTGTTCGCCAGACCTTTAAGGCATCCGGCGTTGGTACCATTGCCGGTTCTTACGTAATGGACGGTAAATTCCAGAGAGGCTGCAGCGTACGCATCACCCGTCAAGGAGAGAAGATCTATGATGGTCCTCTCACATCCTTAAAGAGATTTAAAGACGATGTAAAAGAAGTTGCTACCGGTTACGAGTGCGGTCTTGTATTTGAGAAATTTAATGATATTATGGAAGATGACATGATTGAAGCATATGCCATGGTGGAGGTTCCTCGCTAGGAACCATCCCCTGGAACGTTCAAAAGATGAGCCCGTTAAAACGGGCTGGTCTTTTTGAATATGAGGGCAGACAGCGAAAGGAATAAGATGCGTAAAAACAGTATAAAAAATACCAGAATTAATATGGAAGTACAGAAGGAATTAAGCCAGATCATCCGTCTGGAAATCAAGGACCCAAGAATTCATCCAATGACTACCGTTGTTTCGGTTGAAGTGACTCCTGATTTAAAATTCTGTAAGGCTTATATCAGCATTCTGGGCGACGAAGAAGCAGGAAAAGCAACCATCGAAGGACTGAAAAGTGCAGAAGGCTACATTCGCCGGGAGCTTGCCCGGAGAGTCAATCTGCGAAATACACCGGAGATCAAATTTATACTGGACCAGTCCATTGAATATGGAGTGAATATGTCCAGACTCATTGACGAGGTTACGAAAGACATCAAAGAGTAAGGAGGTGCCATTGTGAGTTCCCTTGAAACAATTCTCAAAGATGTGAAAAATGTGGCAATTATTGGCCATGTAAGGCCGGATGGGGACTGTATCGGTTCCTGTCTGGCTACTTATAATTATCTGGAAGAAAATTATCCGGATATTCATGCAGTGGTTTATTTAGAAGAACCATCTGTGAAATTTTCATATTTAAAAAATATTAACCGCATTGTCAGTGACTTTGGCAGAGATGAAAGTTACGACCTTTGTATCTGCTTAGACAGCAGTGACACGCTTCGTTTTGGCGAGGCGGTTAAGTACTTAAACACAGCGAAAAAGAGTCTGTGTGTCGATCACCATATCACCAATTTTGGCTATGGGACGGAGAATGTAGTAAAAGGCGATGCAAGCTCCACCTGTGAAGTTTTATATGGTCTCCTTGATGAAAGTAAGATCAGCAAAGCAGTGGCAGAGTGCATCTATACCGGAATTATTCATGATACCGGTGTTTTCAAATATGACTGTACATCAGCCAAAACCATGGAAATTGCTGGAAAGATGATGGGAAAAGGAATTGATTTTTCCAGCATTATTGATGACAGCTTTTACAGGAAGACTTATATTCAGAATCAGATTTTAGGGAGAGCTTTATTAGAGAGCATCACCTTTCATGGCGGCAAGTGCATTTTCAGTGCCATCAGCAAAAAAGAAATGGATTTTTATGAAGTCGGCAGCGCCGATATGGATGGAATCATTGACCAGTTAAGGATTACAGAAGGTGTGGAGTGTGCCATTTTTATCTATGAAACTGCATGCAGGGAATACAAGGTGAGCCTTCGTTCCACCACAGAGCTTGATGTAAGTAAAATTGCCGTTTATTTTGGCGGGGGCGGACATAAAAAAGCAGCCGGCTGTACCATGACAGGAAGTGTTCACGATGTGATCAACAATCTGTCGGATCAGATAGCGAAGCAGCTTAATTAGGAGATACAGGCAATGGCAGACGGTATTATTAATGTGTATAAAGAAAAAGGCTTTACCTCTCATGACGTCGTGGCGAAAATGAGAGGTATTTTAAAACAGAAAAAAATTGGTCACACAGGAACGCTGGACCCGGATGCAGAAGGGGTACTTCCTGTCTGTCTTGGGAAAGCAACCAAACTGTGTGACATGTTGACAGATAAAACGAAAACCTATGAGGCAGTGCTCCTTCTTGGAATGGAGACGGATACCCAGGATACTACAGGAACTGTTTTAAACACGTATCCGGTGGAAGCAGGGGAAGAAGAGGTAACGGCTGCAGTAATGAGCTTCCTGGGTCATTATGACCAGGTTCCCCCCATGTATTCCGCATTAAAGGTGGATGGAAAGAAGCTTTATGAACTGGCAAGAGCCGGAAAAGAGGTAGAACGCAAAGCAAGACCTGTGGAAATTCTGGATATCCGGATCGAGCGGATGGAACTTCCAAGAGTGACCATTACAGTCAGCTGTTCCAAAGGAACCTATATCCGCACACTCTGCTATGATATCGGTAAAAAACTGGGATGCGGCGGATGCATGGAATCCCTTTTAAGAACCAGAGTGTCAGACTTTGTGTTAGAGGACAGTCTTACCCTTTCTAAGATCGAGCAGTTACGGGATGACGGCAGCCTGGGAGAACACATCCTGGCAGTGGACAAGGTGTTTTCTTCCTATCCCCAGCTGGTGATGAAAGAGGAGTTTGACAAACTGGTTCATAACGGCAATCCTTTTATACGTGACCAGGCAGAAGGAGAATACCAGATCTCTGATGGTCCTGTCCGGGTTTATGACAGCAGCATGGAGTTTATCGGAGTCTATGAACCAAATGGGGAAGGAAGTCTTTTAAAGCCTCAGAAGGTTTTTCTGGGAGGAAGCAGATGATGGAATATATCACTGGGACCAGAGTGTTTCAGATCGAAGAGCCAGCTGTGGTGACTCTGGGAAAATTTGACGGGCGCCACAGAGGACATAAAAAACTATTGCAGCGAATGCTGGAAATTAAGAAAGCAACAGGATACAGGACGGCAGTATTTACGTTTGATATGTCTCCCGGCACTCTTGTAAACGGAGTTCTTCAGAAGGTAATTACCACCAATCTGGAGCGGAAAAACAATCTGGATAGAGTAGGAATTGACTATCTGGTAGAATACCCCTTTACCAAAGAAACAGCCAGAATGGAGCCGGAAGAATTTGTAAAACAGATTCTGGTGGAACAGATGAATGCAAGAACCATTGTTGTAGGAACAGACTGCTCCTTCGGATATAAGGGTGCCGGAGATGCGGCACTGTTAGAGCAGTTAAAAAGCCGGTATGGCTATGAACTGATTGTGATTCCAAAAGAGCAGGACCAGCACCGGGATATCAGCAGCACTTACGTCAGAGAACAGCTGGATCTTGGAAATATGGAAAAAGCCAATGAGCTGCTGGGAGAACCTTATGCCATTCACGGTGAGGTGGTGCACGGTAACCATATCGGAGGAGCCATCCTTGGCTTTCCGACTGCCAACATCCTTCCTCCTCCGGAAAAGCATCTGCCTGTATTTGGTGTTTATGTGTCCCGTGTTTATGTAGATGGAACTTATTACGGCGGAATTACCAATATTGGAAGAAAACCCACAGTAGAGGGGATTTCTCCAGTAGGTGCAGAAACTTACATTTTTGGTATAAATCAGGATATTTATGGAAAGACTATAGAAGTACAGCTTTTACACTTCATCCGTCCGGAACGGAAATTTGAGGGGCTAGAGCAGTTAAAAGAACAGATAGGAAAAGACAGGGAACTGGGATTAGAATATTTGAAGAACCTGCCTGGAACAGAAATCACTCAGTTGCAGTAGGAAAAGGGCATTTTCACCGCCCGTTTCACAATTAAAAAACTTGCGAAGGAAAGTGCATATGACTGACAAAGCATGGAAAGTACTTGGCTTTGCCATCGCCTGCGGGTGTACCGTATGGATGGGAACAGCAGATGTACAGGCCGCAAGAACAGAGACTGACGTCAGGACCGGATCGCCTGTAGCAGGCGTGGAGGTCTATATGGATCAATATCAACAATCCAGAGAGCAGAAGTCGACGGGAAACACGGCCGGTCTTACGCAGGAAAAAGTGAGGTATGGAACCTTCAATACTATTTTCAACAACCTTGGAGTAGCAGTTGTGGAGGATTCCTTGAACATCAGGAAAGAACCAAAGAACGATGCGGAAATCGTAGGGAAATTAAGAAGCCACTCAGGCAGCAGCGTGCTGTCGGAAGAGAATGGCTGGTATAAAATAAAATCAGGGCAGGTAACCGGTTATGTGTACGGAAAATACTTAGCCACTGGGCAGGAGGCCAGAGCAATCGCATATTACGATATGCAGCTGATGCTCCGGGTAGACATTGAGACCCTTCGTGTCCGCAAACAGCCTGATACGAATTCAGAAATTGTTGGAAGAATTCATGAGGGCGAAACGTACCGTTACATTTCCCGTAACGGAGGCTGGGCCAAAATTGAATACAACGGACAGATTGCGTATGCTTATGCGCCAGAGAACGCTACCATTGCCTATACCATTCCGGAGGCAGAGAAAAATGGGGACCTGCGGACCCAGGTGGTAAGCTATGCGGTGAAATTCGTTGGAAATCCATACCGCTGGGGCGGAACAAACCCCAATACGGGCGCTGACTGCTCTGGCTTCATTCAATATGTAATGGAGCATGCGGCAGGCGTCCAGCTGGATCGTACCTCCAGGCAGCAGGCTGCCGAGGGGCAGGCGATCCCGTCTTCCAGCATGGAACCGGGTGACCTGTTATTTTACGCCAGCGGCAGGGAAATCGATCACGTTGCCATGTATATCGGGCAGGGGAAGATTGTTCATGCAGCCAACCGAAGAAGCGGGATTAAAATTTCCTCCTGGAATTACAGAAGACCGGTTACCATACGACGGGTAATCGATTAATTAAAAACGCAGACAGATCTATGACAATCAGTCATATTCCTGTCTGCGTTGTTTTTAATCTTTCTTTTTTCCCAGATAAGCAGCTTTTACCGATTCATCTGCAAGTAGCTCTTTACCAGGTCCTGACATGGTGATCCGTCCGGTTTCCAGTACATATCCTACGTCAGCTGTATGAAGCGCCATATTGGCGTTCTGCTCGATTAAGAGGACTGTCACGCCCTTTTTATTAATCTCCTTAATGATTGAGAAGATATCCTTTACAATCAGTGGTGCGAGACCAAGGGACGGTTCATCCATCATAAGGATTCTCGGGTGACTCATAAGAGCTCTGGCAACTGCCAGCATCTGCTGTTCCCCTCCGGAGAGTGTTCCGGAAAGCTGCCAGCTTCGTTCTTTAAGCCGTGGAAATAAATCATAGACCCAGTTAATATCCTCATCCAGATTGTCATTTCTTAAATAGGCCCCGATTTTAATATTCTCGATTACTGTCATATCCGGAAATACCCGGCGTCCCTCTGGAACCAGTGCAATTCCCTTTGCAACAATATCCGGTGTATCCATACCGATTAATTCCTGACCGTCCAGCGTGATGCTGCTTCCGGCAGAAGGCTTTGCAAGACCTACGATGGAGCGGAGAGTGGTACTTTTACCAGCTCCGTTTGCCCCGATTAAGGTTACAATACTTTTGTCCGGTACTTCAAAGGAGATTCCTTTCACGGCTTCAATTCCGCCGTAGTTTACTCTTAAGTTATCAATCTTCAGCATCGTCACTCACCCCCAGATATGCTTCAATTACCCGCTCGTTATTCTGGATTTCTTCCGGGGTACCCTGTGCGATCAGTTTACCGAAGTCCAGAACGTAGATGCGGTCGGAGATCTGCATAACCAGATCCATATGGTGTTCAATCATTAATACAGTCAGGTGGTAGGAATCCCGGATCTGTTTGATAAAATCAGTCAGCTCCTGGGTCTCCTGGGGATTCATGCCAGCAGCCGGTTCATCAAGAAGCAAGAATTTCGGTTCTGTAGCAAGGGCTCTGGCAATTTCCAGACGTCTTTGAAGACCGTAAGGAAGAGAAGAGGCAATTTCATCTTTTAAATGAAGTAAGTTCTGCTCTTCTAAAAGAGCGGAGGTTTCTTCCCGCATTCTGGCTTCTTCCCTGCTGTTTAAGCGAAGAGTCGCGGAGAATACGTTCTGTTTTGCCCTCATATGCTTTGCAATCAGTACGTTGTCAAACACAGTCAGCTGACCAAACAGCCTGATATTCTGAAAGGTACGGGCAATTCCTTTTTTTGTTATGATGTCCGGTGTGTTGCGTACGATGGAGAGCGGTCTTGGTTTTACTTCTCCCAGATACATTTTCTGCATCTTCCCCTTGGGCGTGTTGGAGAGAATGGTTTCGCCCATAAAATCCACCTGTCCGAAGGTGGGTTCATAGATACCGGTCACGCAGTTAAATGCTGTGGTTTTTCCAGCACCGTTAGGGCCGATTAAAGCAACGATTTCCCCCTCATTTACGTCGAGAGTTAAGCCGTTTACCGCCACAACACCGCCGAACTGCATGGTAACATCCTGCATATGAAGTACATTTGCACGGGTTTTTGCTGTCGCTGACATTATGTGTTTTCTCCCTTCTGTGCTTTATTTTTCTTTTTTAGTCTGCCAGGGATTCCTTTTATCAGCCGGAACAGTCCATTCCAGGAAAATTCGTTGCTTCCCATAATACCTCTGCGATAGAAGAGTACCACTGCCATAAGAAGAATGGAGAAGATAACCATACGAAAGCCGGAACGGAACAGTGGAATCTGAACGCCTGCAATATAAAGTGGATTGTCAAAAAATCTCAGCCATTCCCTGCCTGCAGTAACCAGGAATGATCCGATTACGCTGCCGGTAACACTTCCGATACCGCCAAGAACCACGATCAGCAGAATATCATAGGTCAGGTTAATGGAAAAGGTCTTGGATTCAATGGAACGCATAAAGATGGCCAGAAGACCTCCGCCTACACCAGTGAAAAACGAGGAGATAATAAATGCCAGCTCCTTATAACGGAACAGATTCAGTCCCATGGCCTGTGCTGCCACTTCATCTTCACGGAGAGCCTTAAATGCCCGGCCGTAAGAGGAATTGATCAAAAGAACCATTAAAAGGATACAAAGGGCACAAAGTCCGAATGCCACAAACAGGTTTGGAAAACCCGGAATGCTCTTTAAACCGTAGGAACCGTTTGTCACCTTGTTTAACTGAGGGGCTGCGATGACTGCACGGATAATTTCGGAAAATCCCAGAGTGGCGATTGCCAGGTAATCGCTTTTTAAGCGGAGAACCGGAATACCGATCAGTGCGGCGACTCCTGCCGCAAACAATCCTGCAATAATCAGAGCAAGCCAGTAAGGACAATGAAGATTTGCCAGGAAAGGAGCGATACCATCTACATAGTAAACGCTGGCTCTGGTATCAACCGGGATGGTAAGAATGGCTACCGTATATGCCCCGATTGCCATGAAACCTGCCTGGCCAAGGGAGAACAGACCGGTAAATCCAGTGAGTAAGTTCATGGAGACCGCAACCACTGCATAAATGGCGCTTCGTTCCAATATGGAGATCTGATAGCTGTACTGGGCGCTGTTAGCCTGTAAAAAGCCAAGGATGCCAATGATGAACAGCAAGGCGATCAGAGTATAAAGTTTGTTTTTGGAAAATGCTTTCTTTTTCATAGATGACACCTCACACTTTATCGGTTGTCTTCTCACCAAACAGGCCGGTAGGCTTGATCAGGAGAATGATGATTAACAGAACAAAGGTAAATGCGTCGCTGAACGTGGAATACCCCATGGCAACCAGGGCTGTTTCCCCAAGTCCCAGGATAAATCCGCCGATTACAGCGCCGGGAATACTTCCAATACCTCCGAAAACTGCTGCTACGAAACATTTCAGACCAGGTAAAGAACCGGAGAATGGAAATACGGTCATACGGTCTGTAAAATACAGAATAGAGCCTACAGCAGCTAAAAGAGAACCGATGGCAAATGTAAAGGTGATAACGCGGTTGATCTTGATTCCCATTAAGGAAGCAGTATCGTAATCCTTGGAAACGGCACGCATTGCCATTCCGATTTTTGTTTTATTAATGAGAACGATCAGGGCATATACAATGATTAAAGTAAGTACTGGTGTGAGAAATGTTACGAAAGATGCGGAAAGGCCGCCGATTTTAAAGATCTTCTTTAAAAACGGAATTTCCGGGTAGCCCTTTGGCAGTGCCGTAAATAAGTAGGTAGCCAGGTTCTGCAGCAGGTAGGAAACACCGATTGCAGAAATCATAACGGACATTCTTGGTGCGGTACGTAAAGGACGGTATGCCACCCGCTCAATGGAAACACCTAAAAAAACGGTGATGAGTAAGACGATGGGAATGGCGATATACCATGGAAACGTAGCCATTGCGAAAATCATAAAATAGCCTGCCATCATAAAGATGTCACCGTGTGCGAAATTGATGAGCCGCAGGATGCCGTAAACCAGTGTGTAACCAATGGCAATCAGTGCGTAAGCACCGCCTAAGGAGATACCGGTCAGGCACTGCTGTAAGAAGGTTGAAAGACTCATGTGGCAAAATGCCTCCTATCTGTTTAGTATGGAATATGCATAAAATCAGCCTCCAAATGGAACGAGTGGGGAAAGAATTACGTCCCCACTCATCCGTTCGTGACTGCTTTGTCGCGGTATGTGCGTTTATTTTACTGTAGTTGTTGTTAAGAATTTGAACTTGCCGCCTTCAACGGTCTTAATAAATGCCATATCTTTCTTTGCGTCGCCGTTTTCATCGAAGGAAATGTTTCCTGTGACACCGTCAATGGTGACACCCTTTAATGCATCACGGATTGCGGTGCCATCTGTGGAGCCAGCCGTTTCGATTGCCTTAAGAGCGCAGAGGTAAGCGTCATAACCAAGAGCTGATACGGCAGGAATGATTTCGTCCTGTTTCTGTTCTTTTAAGTAGGTCTTAAATCCGGAGATGAATGCAGCAGCCTCATCGTTAGCCGGTTCTGCCTCATCAAAGAAAGTAGAAAGCACGATGCCATTGGCGGAGTCGCCTGCATTTTCAATGATGGTTGAGTTCTCCCATGTATCACCTGCGGCAATGGTTGCGGTAATTCCAAGCTCGCGGGCCTGCTTAATAATAAGCGGAGCCGATGTAATGGAAGATGGTGCAAAGATGATGTCAGGGTTCTGTGCCTTGATATTGGTTAAAATTGCCTTGAAATCTGTCTGGTTGGTCTGGAACTGTTCTTCACTTACAATGGTTCCGCCAAGTTTGGTAAATGCTGTCTTAAAGAAAGAACCAAGTCCGGAGGAATAGTCGTCGCCAAGCTGGGTGATGACAGCCGCTTTCTTTGCTCCGTTGTTATTGGCGTAGTTTGCCATAACAGTTCCCTGGAAGGGATCTAAGAAGCATACGCGGAAATAGAAATCGTTGCCCTGAGTAACCTGAGGATTGGTACAGGAAGCTCCGATTGCAGGAATCTTTGCATCTGCGAAGATCTGTCCGGCTGCAATGGATACACCAGAACCATAACTGCCCAGTACAACGGATACTTTTTTGCTGACAAGCTTTTGCGCTGCGTTTACGGCTTCTGTCTTATCAGATTTATTATCAACTTCCACTAATTTAACCTTATATTCTTCTCCACCGATCTTTACAGTTGGATGTGTCTGGTTGGCATAACGCATACCCATAACTTCCTGCATTCCGCCGCCGCCATTCTCTCCGGTGGTTGGTTCAAAAACTCCGATCTTGATTACCTTCTCACCGTTATCCTTTGCAGACTGGGGACTGGAACTGCATCCGGCGATTACACTGGCGCTTAAGCATGCAACCATAGTCAGTGCAAATACTTTTTTCAATTTCATAATTTTATCCTCCTTTTTGTGTATCTCATGCGAGAACAAGTGTCCTCCGTGTAGACACACGTTGCATTATATTATAGCAGAAGATGAGAAAAGTGCAAGAAAAAAATGAAAGAAAATAATAATATAAAGTAAATTCTTATTTTAAGAACAAAAATGAAGCCTTAGCATTGGAAGCCAGCTTCGACTTCTGGTAACTTAGTGGAAACAATGGAGTTTACTGGTGTTTCAGCGTAGGACAGGGAATTTGTTAAATAAAATGAGGGGGATGACCCGTTGGAGAGATTTGTATAAGTTGAGCATACCTGCTGTCTGTGTTATGCTTAAATCAAATGCAGGTGGTACAAGTAAGTATCTAGAGAGGTAAATATATGACTACATTTAGTTTAAAGATATTGGCTTTAGCCTTTTATATATTGTTTGGCAGCTGATTGGTGTAATAGTCTGTTATTATGTTGACATCTACTCTGATAATATAATTTATCTGCTTATAGGTTTTATGGGAAATATGTTCTTTAACGAAGGGGGCTTTATTTTTGTATCCTTAGGAGTAGTTTTATATTTTATAAGAGAGAATAAAAAACATATAGCGGTTTATTATTCTCTTTTTTGCTTCTTATACTCTTTTATTACTATGGCTGGAATAGCTCCCAGAATTTTGACAAGATTAAACTATTATCACTATGATACACTTTTTTATATATCAAGTTTTATTTTTCCTATTTTAGGATTCCATGTTATTGGTATAGACCGGTATTCAATCCAATGGATGATGATAGGGGCTCTGCCATTTATTTTATTATACAACGGTAAAAAAGGGAAAAGCATGAAATACTTTTTTTATATCTTTTATCCCGCCCATATCTTAATATTCTTTATTCTAAGTAAGGTTTGTCTGATTGTAAAATAAAAAAAGAGCCCGCCTCTCAGTGAAAGAGTGCGGACTCCATATTTCGAATACATTCTACTTATGATTAACAGCAGCGCGGATAAATTCCCTGAACAGGGGGTGAGGCCTGTTGGGTCTTGATTTCAGTTCCGGGTGTCCCTGGGTTGCGATAAACCATGGGTGTTCCGGAATTTCTATCATTTCCACGATACGTCCATCTGGTGAGATACCGGATAATTTCATACCTGCTTTGATTAAATCAACACGGTAATCGTTATTTACCTCATATCTGTGTCTGTGACGTTCATGAATCAGTTCTTCTCCATAAACTTCAAAGGACTTGGATGACTTGTCCAGGACGCATGGATAGGAACCAAGGCGGAGAGTTCCGCCGATATCTTCAATACCGTTCTGGTCAGGCATTAAATGAATGACCGGGTGAGTGGTGGTTTCATCAAGCTCTACGGAATGGGCGTCACTGAAACCGACTACATGGCGGGCGAACTCCACAATTGCCATCTGCATGCCCAGGCAGAGACCGAGGAACGGAATGTTATTTTCTCTTGCATAACGGATTGTGGATATCTTGCCTTCGATTCCGCGGCTTCCAAACCCTCCGGGAACCAGAATTCCGTCTACATCACTGAAGTATTCGGAAGCGTTCTCGTCGGTAACAAGCTCTGAATCCACCCACTTGATATGAACGTCTGCGCGGCTTTCAACTCCGCCGTGCTTTAAAGCTTCCACTACGGAAATATAAGCGTCGTGAAGCTGGATGTATTTTCCTACAAGAGCTACGGTTACTTCATGCTCCGGATGTTTCCAGTTATCGATCATTGCGGCCCAATCCTTTAAATCAGGTTCCGGGCATGGTAAATGTAAGCTCTCGCATGCAACCTGAGCCAAGTGTTCTTCTTCCATTACAAGAGGGAGTTCATATAATACTTCCACGTCTAAGTTTTGTATTACGTGTGTCTTGGGAACATTACAGAATTGTGCGATTTTGCTGCGGATTCCGTCATCAAGGGGCAGTTCGGAACGGCATACGATGATGTCGGGTTGGATACCCATTCCTTGTAAATCTTTTACACTGGCCTGGGTTGGTTTTGTTTTCAATTCGCCGGAAACTTTCAGATATGGAACCAGGGTCACGTGGATTAAAATCGCATTTTCGTGGCCTACTTCGTGTTGGAATTGTCGGATCGCCTCTAAGAAAGGCTGGCTTTCGATGTCACCTACCGTTCCGCCTACTTCTATAATAGCTATCTCAGTATCGGAGGAATTGTGGTTGCGGTGAAAACGGCTCTTTATTTCGTCGGTAATGTGAGGGATAACCTGTACGGTGCCTCCCCCGAAATCCCCGCGCCGTTCACGGGTCAGTACGTTCCAATAAACTTTACCAGTGGTAACATTGGAATTCTTTGTTAAGCTCTCGTCGATAAACCGCTCATAATGACCAAGATCAAGGTCTGTTTCTGCGCCGTCCTCTGTGACGAAGACTTCTCCATGCTGAACCGGATTCATAGTACCTGGATCAATGTTGATGTAAGGATCGAATTTTTGCATTGTTACTTTGTAGCCTCTGGCTTTCAACAATCGTCCAAGCGATGCTGCGGTAATACCTTTGCCAAGTCCGGATACAACGCCTCCGGTGACAAATACGTATTTCACTGACATAACAGTGTAACCTCCTTCTGTGATGGTATGGGGATATTTTCAAAAAAAGTATTATACGTCTTTTTTAATAAAAAATCTAGTGGTAAATTAAAAAAACTAAGATAATTAAGTGGAAACATTTACTATGAATATTATGTCCGGAAATGGTCAAAGAAATCATCTCAGAGGGTAATAAAAATTTGTCCAGATATTAATGTTCCTTATTGACAAGCGAAAAAATAATGATATACTAATAAATGTATTTTTACATTAAATAAGGGTATGACAATTGCGTCAGGTGAGCCATTGGTCCTTCCTGACGCATTTTTTCATGGTCCCAGCTGATGTTTAAGGAGGAAAAGTCTATGAAATTGAGGAAAATGATCGGCCTTGCACTTGTAGGTGTAATGGCACTGTCCCTGTCAGCGTGCGGAGGTTCTGCTCCGAAAGCAACTACTGCAGCAGAGAAAACAGAGACACAGGCTTCAGAAGCTGGCAAGACAGAGTCAAAAGCTGAAACCACAGAAGCTGCTGCCAAAGGCGGAATTGCCAAAGAAGATTTAAAAGTTGGATTTATCTATGTTGGTGATGAGAATGAGGGATATACGGCAGCTCATTACAAGGGAGCCATGGAAATGAAAAAGGCTCTTGGTTTATCAGACGATCAGATCATTATTAAATGGAATGTACCGGAAGATGAGACCTGTAAGGACGCAGCAATGGATCTTGCTGATCAGGGCTGTAACATCATTTTCGCCAACAGTTTCGGACATGAATCCTATATGCTGGAAGCTGCAAAAGAGTATCCAGATGTACAGTTCTGTCATGCAACCGGCTATCAGGCTGCAACAAGCGGACTGAGCAACATGCACAACTACTTTACAAACGTTTATGAATCACGTTATGTATCTGGTGTTGTTGCAGGTCTTAAGTTAAACAAGATGGTAGAAGACGGCAAAGTAAATAAGGATGCAGTAAAAGTTGGTTATGTAGGCGCTTATCCTTACGCAGAGGTTATCAGTGGTTATACTTCTTTCTTCTTAGGTGTTCGTTCCGTATGTCCGGAAGCAACCATGGAAGTAAAGTATACAAACAGCTGGGCAAGCTTCGATCTTGAGAAGGAAGCAGCAGATGCTCTTATCTCTGACGGCTGCGTATTAATCAGCCAGCATGCTGATACAACCGGTGCTCCTACTGCATGTGAAGCAGCAGGCGTTCCAATCGTTGGATATAACATTTCCATGATCGCAACTGCTCCAAAGACAGCACTTACTTCTGCATCTATCGACTGGGGCCCATATGTAACCTATGCAGTACAGAGTGTCATTGATGGCAAGGCCATTGAGACTGACTGGTGCCAGGGATACAAAGAGGGAGCAAACTCCATTACAGAACTGAACAAAGATGCTGTAGCTCCTGGAACAGAGGAGAAGGTAAAAGAAGTGGAAGATGCCATTAAGGCAGGAACTCTTCATGTATTCGATACCTCTACCTTCACTGTAGGCGGCAAAAAACTGGAGACCTATAAAAAAGACGGAAGCGATGTTGAGTATATTAAAGATGGTTATTTCCATGAATCTGAGCACGGATCCGCACCGGCATTTGATATTTTAATTGATGGCATTACTACCATTGATAAATAAGATTTCGCCGGATATAAACAGAAAGCGGCGCCAGACTATCTGGCCCGCTTTTTGGGTTGTATAAGACAATGGAAAAATGAGGAAAAAATGAAACGGAGGTTAGCCGGGTGAACGAAAATAATGCCATTGAACTTAAAAATATCACAAAACGGTTTGGCCAGGTAGTTGCCAATGACAAAGTCTGCCTGTCATTAAAAAAAGGAGAGATTCTCTCAATTCTTGGTGAGAACGGAAGTGGAAAGACCACTCTCATGAATATGATTTCGGGTATTTACTATCCGGATGAAGGACAGATCATGATTCATGGGAAAGAGGTCACCATACGGTCGCCGAAAGACTCCTTTGATCTGGGAATTGGTATGATTCATCAGCATTTCAAACTGGTAGATGTGCTTACTGCAGCAGAAAACATCATTCTGGGACTGCCTGGAAAAGAGATTCTGGACCGGAAAGCAGTGAATGACAAGATCAATGAACTGACCGGAAAATATGGATTTGATTTAGATCCAGACCAGAAAATCTACCGAATGTCCGTATCCCAGAAGCAGACAGTTGAAATTGTAAAGATGCTTTACCGCGGAGTTGATATTTTAATTCTTGATGAGCCCACCGCCGTATTAACCCCTCAGGAAGCTGACCGCCTGTTTGCCGTTTTACGCAATATGAAAAAAGCCGGTCATTCCATTATCATTATTACACATAAACTCAACGAGGTTCTTTCCCTGTCTGACCGGGTGGCTGTTTTAAGAAAAGGACAATACATCGGTACCATTGAGACGAAAGATGCCACAGAAGAATCCTTAACCGAGATGATGGTTGGTAAAAAGGTGAGCTTAAACATCGAGCGCCCGGACCCTGTAAACCCCAAGGAACGTCTCAATGTAAAGGGACTGACCTGTATCAGCAGGGAAGGGGTAAAGACGTTAAACAACGCCTCCTTTACTGCTAACAGCGGTGAAATCCTTGGAATCGCAGGCGTAGCAGGAAGCGGACAGAGAGAACTTTTAGAAGCAATTGCAGGCCTGGTTCCTTCCGCAGAAGGTTCTATTTCCTATTATCCACCAGAGGGCGGGGAAAAGGAACTGACTTCCATGTCAGCTGCAGAGATTGCCAGAATCGGAGTCCGTTTATCCTTTGTTCCCGAGGACCGTCTGGGAATGGGACTTGTGGGAGCCATGGATATGACAGACAATATGATGCTTCGAAGCTACCGGAAGGGAGGGCCGTTTTTTGCAGACCGAAAAGCACCAAAGGGTCTTGCCGAGCGTCTGATTGAAGAGCTTGAGATTGCTACTCCCGGAACGGCTATACCGGTGAGAAAGCTTTCCGGGGGTAACGTTCAGAAGGTTTTAGTAGGAAGAGAGATCTCGCTGGCTCCTGCTGTTATGCTGGTTGCATATCCGGTACGCGGACTTGATATTCACTCCTCTTACACCATTTATCATCTTCTCAATGAGCAGAAAAAGCAGGGAACTGCGGTTGTCTGTGTAGGAGAGGATCTTGACGTATTGATGGAGCTTTGTGACAGAATTCTTGTGATGTGCGGCGGAGAGATCAGCGGCATTGTAGACGGAAGGACTGCCACAAAAGAAGAAATCGGAAAACTGATGATGAAGACAGGAGGAACACAAGGATGAGTAAAGGAAGGGAACCGGTTTTTCAGATGACAAAGCGGGAAGCCATAGAGCCATGGAAGGCCTGGCTGATCCGTCTGATTGCCGTGGCACTGTCTCTGGTTGTCTGTGCAGGTGTTATTATCGCCCTCACGGGACTGAATCCGGTGGAGGTTTATAAAGGAATTTTTGATGGAGCAGTTGGGACGAAGCGGCGTGCGTGGATGACCATTCGTGATACGCTGGTACTTCTTTGTATTGCAGTTGGTATCACACCTGCATTTAAGATGCGGTTCTGGAATATCGGAGCAGAAGGACAGATACTCATCGGAGGCGTGACTTCTGCAGCCATGATGATTTATTTGGGAAATACCCTTCCTCCTGTGATTTTATTTCCTCTCATGCTGGCAGGAAGCGCTCTGGCAGCCATGGTATGGGCAATCATTCCGGCATTTTTTAAGGCTTACTGGAATACCAACGAAACACTGTTTACCCTGATGATGAATTACGTTGCCATGCAGGTTGTCACCTTTGGAATCATTTTCTGGGAAAATCCCAAAGGCTCCAACTCCGTAGGTACGATTAATTCCGCAACAAAGGGAGGCTGGCTTCCCAAACTGTTCGGTCTGGAATACGGCTGGAATCTGGTGATTGTACTGGCTCTCACTGCAGCTATGTTTATCTATTTAAAATACAGCAAGCAGGGATATGAAATATCGGTTGTGGGCGAAAGCGGCAACACTGCCAGATATGCCGGAATTAATGTAAAGAAGGTAATCTTAAGAACCATGGCGATTTCCGGTGCAGTCTGCGGAATTGCAGGCTTTATCATTGTTAGCGGAGCCAGCCATACGATTTCCACCAGTACGGCAGGAGGCAGAGGCTTCACCGCCATTATCGTATCATGGATGAGTAAGTTTAATACCTTTGCCATGATTTTAGTATCCTTTTTCCTTGTCTTCATGCAAAAGGGTGCGGGTCAGATTGCTTCCCAGTTCAATTTAAACGAAAATGCCGCCGATGTAATTACCGGCATCATTCTCTTCTTCATCCTGGGCTGTGAATTTTTTATTGATTATAAAGTGAGAATAAGAAGCGCAAAACAGGCTGGGTCAGAAGAATAGGAAGGAGAAACGTTCATGGGATTTTTGGTAATATTCATTCAAAAAGTCATTGGTCAGGGAATTGGAATCCTTTATGGAGCCCTGGGAGAAATTCTGACGGAAAAATCCGGCAACTTAAATCTTGGAATTCCGGGCATGATGTATATGGGAGGAATTGCCGGGCTGATCGGCGCCTTCCTTTATGAAAATAACACGGCTCAGCCAAACGGTCTGGTTGGCGTTATTATATCATTTTTATGTGCATTTTTATGCGCGGCACTGGGCGGTCTGATTTACAGTATTTTAACCATCACCCTTCGTGCAAACCAGAACGTAACCGGTCTTGCACTGACCACGTTTGGTGTGGGATTCGGTAACTTTTTCGGCGGTTCCTTATCAAAACTGGCTGGCGGAGTTGGACAGATTTCCGTAGCTGTGACTGGAGCAGCATTTAAGACACCGGTACCGGGACTGTCAAAGCTTGGTGTGATCGGTCAGGCGTTTTTCTCTTATGGATTTTTAACTTATCTTGCCATTATTTTAGCGATTTTACTTTCCTTTTTCTTAAATAAAACCAGAAAAGGACTGAATTTAAGAGCAGTTGGCGAAAGCCCATCCACAGCAGATGCAGCAGGAATTCATGTGACAGCTTACCGGTATCTTGCTACCTGTATCGGAGGCGGATTAAGCGGACTTGGCGGACTTTACTTCGTTATGGAATATTCTGGCGGAACCTGGACCAACAACGGTTTCGGCGACAGAGGCTGGCTTGCCATCGCTCTGGTAATCTTCGCGCTCTGGAAACCGGTCAATGCCATCTGGGGTTCTCTGCTGTTCGGCGGTCTTTACATCCTTTATTTATATATTCCGGGACTCAGCCGCAGCACACAGGAAATCTTTAAAGCGCTGCCTTATGTAGTGACCATTGTCGTATTGATAATAACGAGCCTTAGAAAGGAAAGAGAGCATCAGCCGCCGGCAAGTCTGGGGCGGGCTTATTTCCGGGAAGAACGTTAAAATATTTTTCAAAATGTGAATTCCATCCAGTCCGCGTGTTTATAAGTATTTAATAATTCTTTTCTTGATTTATGGGGAGAATGACAATATAATGATAGAGGTATAGAATGGGTAGAAACTATCCGGATTGGAGAATTTACACAGATGGATAACAAGAATCAGAATAACAAAATGCCTAAGAATGCCCAGGCCATCGTTATCTGGGTTACAGCGTTTCTGATTGCGGTAGCAGGCATCTCGTATCTGCATAATGCCATAACGACGAGGACGAATAAAGAATTAAGCTATGATATCTTTATGAATATGGTAGATCAAAAACAGGTGGAATCGGTTATTGTTGAGGATACCAGAATCACCATTACTCCTAAGAAGACCTGGGAGGAATATAAGCCTGGTGTCAGCTATTATACGGTAAGAATGGACAACGATTTAAACCTGGCAGAGCGTCTTCGTACTGCTGGCGTGGAAACCGTAAGGACGCGCCGGGATGGAAACTTTTTCATCCAGACCATTGTCAGCTATCTTCTTTTATTTGCAGCAATGGGCTTCTTACTGAACTTTATGATGCGCCGTGTAGGCGGTGGCGGACTGATGGGCGTTGGAAAGAGCAATGCCAAGGTCTACGTTCAGAAAGAAACAGGAATTACCTTTAAAGATGTGGCAGGTGAAGATGAAGCCAAGGAATCCTTAACGGAGATCGTTGATTTCCTTCATAATCCCGGAAAATATACAAAGATCGGTGCCAAGCTTCCCAAAGGAGCCCTATTAGTAGGCCCTCCCGGAACAGGAAAGACGCTTCTTGCCAAGGCAGTTGCAGGTGAGGCTCATGTTCCTTTCTATTCCCTTTCCGGTTCAGATTTTGTAGAGATGTTTGTGGGTGTTGGTGCTTCCCGTGTCCGTGACTTATTTAAGCAGGCACAGGAATCCGCTCCTTGTATTATATTTATTGATGAGGTAGATGCCATCGGTAAGAGCCGTGATTCCAGATTTGGAGGAGGCAACGATGAGAGAGAGCAGACCTTAAACCAGCTCCTTTCCGAGATGGACGGATTTGATTCTTCCAAGGGCCTTCTGGTTCTGGCAGCGACCAACCGCCCCGAGATCCTGGATCCCGCACTCCTTCGTCCCGGTCGTTTTGACCGCCGGATTATTGTAGATAAGCCGGATTTAAAAGGCCGTGTGGACATCTTAAAGGTTCATTCAAAAGATGTACTTTTGGATGAGACAGTAGATTTGGATGCCATTGCTCTTGCAACTTCCGGTGCTGTTGGTTCTGATCTTGCCAACATGATTAATGAAGGTGCCATTCTGGCAGTAAAGAACGGACGTCATGCAGTTTCTCAGAAGGATCTGTTTGAAGCAGTTGAAGTTGTATTAGTGGGTAAGGAAAAGAAGGACAGGGTTCTTAATAAGGAAGAGAGACGGATCGTATCCTATCATGAGGTTGGTCATGCCTTAGTCAGTGCCCTTCAAAAGGACGCAGAACCGGTGCAGAAGATCACCATTGTTCCAAGAACCATGGGAGCGCTGGGATATGTAATGCATGTACCGGAGGAAGAGAAGTTCTTAAACTCCAAGAAAGAGCTTCATGCCATGCTGGTTGGTTACTTAGCCGGACGTGCGGCAGAGGAAATCGTATTTGATTCCATCACCACTGGAGCAGCCAATGATATCGAGCAGGCCACCAAGGTTGCCCGTGCCATGATTACCCAGTACGGTATGTCGGATAAATTTGGTCTCATCGGTCTTGCTACGAAAGAAGATCAGTATCTAAGCGGAAGAATGGTTATGAACTGCGCAGAAGCAACCTCCTCCCAGATCGATGAAGAAGTCATGAAGATGTTAAAAGAGGCTTATGAAGAGGCTAAGAAGCTTCTGATGGAGAACCGGGATATCATGGATAAGATTGCAGAATTCTTAATCGAGAGAGAGACCATTACCGGCAAAGAATTTATGAAGATCTTCCGTGAAGCAAAAGGAATTCCGGAGCCGGTGAAATCAGACGAGGCGTCAGGAGAAGACGAAGCATCTGAGGAGCCAAAAGACGGACTGACCGATTGGGTGAAAGAAGAAGCTAAGGCGAAAACAGAAGAATTTCATGGTGACACAGAGGACAAAACAGAGTTATGATGGTTTGACCGTTTCACAAACTGATTGTAACAAATGGAGATTTTTGGTATAATAAAGGCAATAGCCTTGAATCAGATACAATTAAGAAACGAAGAATCAAACGGCTGTCATGTAGGATGATAGCCGTTTCTTTCTGTCTGTTTTTATAGAAATAACGAAGCGATGGGAGATGAGTCAAAACAACCATGATACTGATGAATGAAATACCGGACCGTTTCTGGGGACTGTTCCGTTCCATAAACCGGCCCACTTACATAGAAGCTCTTTTAAGAATTAATGAAGAATATGAATACAGCAACTACTTCTTAAGCCGTGAGGTGTGCCTGCAGGTTTTAGAGGAGTATTTTGTCCAAAAACGTCTGGTGATCTGGCAGGATGAGCTGGAAGATGAGGCAGATGAATTGCTTCCCCCAGCTTCCAGAGTATTAAACTGGCTTTTGAGGGCAGGCTGGCTTCGCAAGGTGGATGATTATGCCTCCATGACGGTAAATATCGTAATTCCTGATTATGCCGCTGTCATGATTGAGGCATTTTTTAAGCTTTCCAGTGACGAAGAGGATGAGACCCAGATCTATATTCAGAACATTTACGCCATTCTTTTCTCTTTGAAACATGATCCCAGGGCGGGAATCAGCCTTTTAAATACGGCTTATGTTAATACGAAACGACTCAATAAGTCTTTGCAGGACATGCTTCACAACATGGACAAGTTCTTTGCAAGCCTTTTGGAGCAGAAGGCGTACGGGGAGTTGTTAAAAGAGCATCTGGAAGGTTATGTGGAGGAGATCGTAAAAAAGAAGTACCACATTTTGAAGACGTCGGACAACTTTTATCTTTACAAAAATGATATTAAGCGGTGGATCGGCAGTCTTAGGGACGATATTGGGTGGATGGAAGAGATGAGCCGGCGAAGCGCAAACAGGGTGACTGCCGCCGATGTGGCCGAAAAACTGGATCAGATTGAACGGGGGTTTGATCACATCGAACACCGGATTTCCAATATGGACAAGGAGCATTCCCGCTACATCCGTGCTACGGTAACAAGGCTTAACTATCTTCTCAATCAGGAAGATAACATGAAAGGTCTTGTGATCCGGTTGTTAAACCATTTATCTCTTGTGGATGATTCGGAGGAAGCCATTGAAAAAGCGGGGAGTTGTATGAACTTATCCCAGATGGCAATTCTTTCTGACAAATCTATTTATAAAAAGAGAAAGAGCAGAACGGAGTTTAAGGAAACGCTGGTGCCGGATGAGGAACCTATAGAGCTGACTGCAGAGGAGATTCTCAATTTAAACCGGGTGAAGAACCGTTACAGCAGGAAGGAAATCGAAAGCTATATTGAATCCCGCATGGTAGAGGGGCGTATGGAGGTCAGGGAAGATACCATCCGCACACCGGAGGAATTTGAAAAGCTGATTCTGGCTTATGATTATTCCATAAGGAGAAAAAGCCTTTATAAAGTGGAGGATATGGATCCGGAGCTGGTCGATAATGGTAAGTACCGCTATCCCCGGCTGGTATTTGTAAGGAGGAATGAAGTATGACAAATGAAGAATATACTGGCTCAATCAGCCAGATTCCATATTATGACGGGCTTTTGCAGGGAGAAAAGGCGGAGCTAAAAGATGCCATACGGCTGCTGTTAAAACAGACTTTTATCTTGGAACATCGGTACGACAAGCGTTCCAGCCGTTTTATTTATAACCAGGAGTTTAAAGTCTGCAATAAGCACCTGGAGTTTATCCGGGCGTATTTAGCAGTCAGCGGTATTAATGTGCTGGAAAACAGCCAGCTGGGTCTCATCTATATCCAGGGAGAGGACACCATGGGAGAAAAGCTGCCAAAGCTTGCTACCCTTTATATACTGGTGCTGAAGTTAATTTATGATGAGCAGATGGCGGCAGTTTCCACCAGCATCAATGTTTATACTACCATAAGCGAGATCCACGACAAGCTTGGTAATTACCGGCTTTTCAAAAAGCAGCCTTCTGTTACGGAGATCCGCCGTGCCATCGCTTTGCTGAAAAAATATCAGATTCTGGAGCCTCTTGATGTACTGGAAGATTTAGATGGGGACAACCGCATGATTATCTACCCCAGCATCAATGTGGTTTTATTTGGCGATGACGTAAGGTCTCTGCTGGAATCATTTGAAGAAGAAGGAGACAGCGATGACGAATCAGAATTTTGAGGCATTGTCCAGGATACTTTTAAATAACTGGCATTACATTACCCGTAAGACTCTGTCTTTTCATGAAGAGATCAATTTCTTCACCGGACATTCCGGCAGCGGGAAATCAACGGTCATCGATGCTATGCAGATCCTGCTTTATGCCAATACCGACGGAAGAGGATTCTTTAATAAGGCGGCTGCCGACGATTCGGACCGGAACCTGATTGAATATCTGCGGGGAATGGTCAATATCGGAGAAAACAATGAATTTGCCTATTTGCGGAACCAGAATTTCTCCACCACCATTGCTTTGGAGTTAAAGCGCACAGACAACGGAGAATGCCAGTGTGTGGGAATTATCTTTGATGTGGAAACAGCCACCAATGATATATCAAGGAAGTTTTTCTGGCACAAAGGCCCGTTATGGGAAAATGAATACCGCACCGGAACAAGAACCATGACAATTGATGAAGTGACTTCTTATCTTCAGGTTCATTATGAAAAAGATGAGTATTTTACCACCTCCCATAACGAACGGTTCCGCAGACAGCTGTACGATGTCTATCTGGGGGGCTTGGATTCGGAGAAGTTTCCTCTGCTCTTTAAGCGAGCAATTCCGTTCCGCATGAATATCCGGCTGGAGGATTTTGTAAAGGAATATATCTGCATGGAACAGGATATTCACATTGAGGACATGCAGGAAAGTGTTATGCAGTATGGGCGGATGAGAAAGAAGATCGAGGATACCTTTGTCGAGATTGGGTATTTAAAGGAAATGAGATCGCTCTACGATTCCGTACTGGAAAAGGATGAAGAAATCCGGTCAAACAATTATTATTTCCGCAAAATGGAGATATTGGATTATCAGACCCGGATTCAGGCGTTGAAAGATAAGATCCGTCTTTCAGGGGAGGAGTATACCCGTCAGGAAGAGCGGAAAGTTGGGCTGGATATTCAGATTAATGATCTGACCAAGCAGGGAGAAGAGCTTCTCCGCCAGATTTCTTCCACCGGATATGAGGACTTAAAGAATCAGCTGGAGTCAGCCAGGGAACTGGTGAACCATCTAAATAAGAGTGTGGTAAAATGGCAGCAGACGGCAGAACGCCTGAATGCATGGATTGATGAGGAATCCACCTCCAACCAGACAATATGGGACATTGAGGAATTTGAGAAAAATACCATTGATGAGGAGAAGCTTGCCAGGTTAAAGAAATCTATCTCCCAGATGCAGGAGGAGACGGAGGATACGAAAAAAGAGGCGGAAAGCCTTTTGAGGGAGATTAAGAAACGGGAGCGTCAGACCAGTGAGGAACTTACCCAGTTAAAAGCTGGAAGCAAGGCTTATCCAAAGCATGTGGAGCGGGCGAAAACATTTCTCCAGCAGCGTCTTCTTCAAAAGACCGGCAAGGCAGTGGAGGTTCACGTTCTTGCGGATCTTTTGGATATCCGGGATGAGAAATGGAGAAATGCGGCAGAGGGATATTTAGGCAATCACAAGCTGTCTTTGGTGGTTGCTCCAGCCTATGCAAAAGCAGCCATGGAGGTCTATGAGGAACTGGATCAGAGTGAAGCCTTTCATGTGGCAGTTCTGGATACAGAGAGGGCAGGAGAGAGCACCCATGAGGTTCTTGCCAATTCCCTTGTGGAAGAAGTAATTGTAAGAGAGTCTTATTTGCAGCCTTACCTGGATCTGCTCCTTGGAAAGGTGATCAAATGCGAAAGCCTGGAAGAACTCCGCAGCTGCCGCATCGGTATTACGCCGGAATGTATGCTTTACCACACCTTCCGCTTACAGCACATAAATCCCGATCATTACACCAGATTTGCCTACATCGGCAAGGACAGCGTACGCCGCAGAATCCGTCTGCTGGAAAAGAATCTGGAAGCCATGGAGGCGGAGAAGAAGCCGCAGGAACTGATTATAGGGGAATGCAGCCGCATTCTATCTCTGGAAGCTTTAACAGAGGGAACAGAGGTCTATGCAGAGTGGCAGCAGGAGATAGCCTCTTTTAAGGAAAAAGAGAAAGAGATCAAAAAGCTGGAGCAGAAGCTGGAAAAGCTGAAGGCACAGAATGTGGAGGAATGGGAAAAGGAGCGGGAAGCCATTTTAGGCCTTTGCGAGGGAAAACGTGCCGAGTTAAGGGCGTTAGACCGTCTCATGGGAGACCTTCAGAGAAAGGCAGAAGAGTTCCAGCGTGAAGTGGTACAGTTGGAAGAAGAGCTGGTAGCGAAGGAACGGACACTGGAAGCTGACCAGGAGTTGGAGGCAGTATTAAAAACATCTCTGGATGGCAATGAAACTCCCCGCTATGACCGTTTGAAGGATCGATACTTTGCTCTCTTAAAGAGAGCGGAGGAAGCCCGGGAAGAGGCGTACCGCCTTCTTGTCTCTGCAAGAGGCGAGTATGTGCGTAAATATCCCAACCGGAACTTTTCACTGACTGCAGAAGATAATCAGGAATATGACCGTCTTCTGGAGATCATGGAGTGCGCAAATCTGGAAGAATATAAAAATATGGCGGCAGAACAGGCGAAGTCCGCAGTCCTTCATTTTAAAGACGACTTCATGTTTAAGATCCGTAGCGCCATTCGGGATGCGCTGCAGAGAAGAGATGAGCTGAACCGGATTATCAACAGACTGGATTTCGGAAAGGACAAGTATCAGTTTGTCATTGGAAAGAATAAAGGACCGGATGGCAGGTACTATGATATGTTCATGGATGATTCTCTGGAAATCAATCCTTCCCAGCTGACGGATACTCTGGATAACCAGATGGATCTTTTCACTATGGAACATGAAAACCAGTACGGGGAATTAATCAATGATTTGATTAATATCTTCATTCCGCCGGAAAATGCAACCCCGGAACAGATGGAGGAAGCAAAACGGAATATGGATAAATATGCGGATTACCGTACCTATCTGACCTTTGACATGCAGCAGCTGATCCAGAATGAGGATGAAGTCATTAAGATCCGTTTAAGCAAGATGATTAAGAAGAATTCCGGCGGAGAGGGGCAGAATCCCCTTTACGTGGCGCTTCTTGCCAGTTTTGCCCAGGCGTACCGGATCAATGTACCTCAGAAGATTCAAAGAAACCCAACCATCCGTCTTGTAGTTCTGGACGAGGCATTTTCCAAGATGGATGGGGAAAAGGTGGCGAGCTGTATCGAGCTGATCCGCGGTCTTGGATTCCAGGCCATCATCAGCGCCACCAATGATAAGATCCAGAACTATGTGGAAAATGTAGACAAGACCTTTGTCTTCGCCAATCCAAACAAGAAATCCATCTCCATACAGGAATTTGAGCGGGAGAGTTTTCCCCAGCTGATGAGGGAACTTGATGAGGAAGATGAGGAGACGGGTGGCGTCGCAGGAGAATAGTCATTTGCCTGATTACATAACGAAAAAACACCTTGCCCGGTTTTTAGCCAGTGCAAGGTGTTTTTTTATCCCCAGGCAGGAACTGCCAGATAATATGCTGTATCAGGATCTGCATCCCAGGCTGCTTCCTTTGCCCATCCACAGGCTCCGGCCTCGTTCATAACCAGGATATAGGCGTGTCCGTCCTTTACTGCCCAGCCGATGGGGCAGACTGTTTCTCCAGGGTTGACAGAGAAAGCGGGGGTATCTCCTTCCATAGTTGCTGCAACAGGAAACGTATGGGATACCACATAATAATTCTCCGGATTCTGATGAAGAAACGCGTTGGTGATCATGTCATAATTCTTATTGAAATAAACATTCTGGGGTACTTCCTTTAATTTCCCGTCTTCATAGGACCAGATTAGATCTACGAAGTAGCACCCAAACTGGAGAGTAGATCCTGAAAATGGGGTATCTGCAGATACTTTCAAAATTCCGTCTCCTTCCGCTGTTAATCCGCTCTCACGGAAAAGCGATCCATTTCCTCCACTGACAGGTCCCGCCAGATCTCCAATCAACTCCAGACTGCCGTTTTGGTAACGATAGAAGCTGTATGAGAAAAGGGAATCCGAATCCTGGGATATATCCAGGTGAAGCTCAATTTGCTTATCTTTTTTATTTAGGTCCAGTGCCGTCAGTCTGATGTTGCCCCTGACATTTACCGGAATCGAGGTCTGGCCCTTGCCATTAATAGAAAGTTTGAGGCTTTTCTCATAAGAATCTTTCGGGTCTTCAGTGCTGCTCCAGCGAATGGTTTCGCAGACACCATCACCATCTAAATCCAGTAGATAATCTTTGTCTGGTTTCAAGGTAACACCTTCATCCGTGATTTCTTTGTCAGGCAGCTGACTTTCTGCTGTCTTAATCAGCTCCAGATTTTTCTTTTCGAAATCGTTTAAAACGTCCTCTTTGAAATCAGCGGGAGACGTCTCTGCGTGATACCATGATTTACTGTTGAAATATTCCTGCAGATCTGCTGCATCAAATTTTCTTCCATGGCGGGCGTAGATTTCGTTTCTTGCAAGTCTGAGCACAGATGGATCAGCCTCCAGCAAGTCTCCTCCTGTGAGACAGCTTGTGCTGCTTTCCGGAAATATATAATCTGGTTGTACCATGGCATTTACGGATTCATCTTTGGATTTTTGTGCAGCTGCCATGAGCTGTTTCCCATAATCATTGAGTTTATCTCTGACCTGTTCATAAGGGATCAGTTTTTCCTGACCGGCAGAAGAACTGGTCTTTCCGCCATTCCATTGAGCGGATAATAAAATTCCTTCCTTTAAAAGTGCAAATTGACTGAGGTCGGAAGACATGATCTGGGTCAGAAGGGACGCGTTGGAACTGCCATCGGCAGATGCCTGACCTGCCGCAGCCTGGGCAAGAGCCAGCTTTAATCCCTCCGGATCATCGGAAAGAGCAGAAAGAGTGATCCTCTTTCCATTTTGTACATCATAGGAACTGAAAAAGGTAAATGTATCATTGCGGTTATTTCCCCTGATGTCCGTACCGTTCTGCTTCAGACTTAAAAGTCTTTCGTCATTTCGCAGTACCTGATAATCAAAGGTATAAAGGTAACTTTTCTGTAGGTTTCCAGCTTCTGCTGGCGGAAGTTCCATGGAGTCACTGATGAAATTGTTTCGCCTGATGTTCTGATCATTCTCTCTAATGTTTCGATTGATGAGATACTGGGAAGTTGGGTTATCAGAAATGATTACTTCCGGCACCCGGCTGTTCCAACGGTAAATCAGGGTACCTTGGTCCGTATATTTCTCACTGGTAACCGTAGTCCAGGTTTTTACTGTTACGGGACTGACGCTATTTTCGGTATTTGATTTTCCGGCTTCCGTACTGCTTTCTTCCTGTGCCGCAGTATCCTGATTTGTGATGGATTCAGACGGCTGGGAAGGGGGCTCCTCCAACCGGGTGATCATCTTACATCCGGACGCGGTTAAAGAAAGAGTAAGGAATATAACTGGCAACAATGGATGTGGTTTCATATATCTTCATTCCTCTCTTGTGGTTTATAATAATTATACCATGCTTTTTTTTTGAAAGACAGTTTTACCATAATTTTCTTTTATACGAAAAAAGCAGGATGGATTCTAAGAAATGCATTCAGGATTAAAATATTCATCGAACAAATGTTTGCAATGCGGTTCATATTGTGCTATAATGGGGAAAACCGGTTGCTGAGTAACTAGGGGTGCGGACTTCATATCATAAGTCCGCATTCGATTGTTGTGAGATTAATAAATTTCAAGATATAACAGGAGTACAGTATGGCAAAACAGTATATTAAGATAAGAGGTGCCAATGAGCACAACCTAAAGAACGTGAGTCTGGACATTCCCAGGAATGAGCTGGTTGTATTAACCGGTCTCAGCGGTTCCGGGAAGTCTTCCCTGGCCTTTGATACCATTTATGCTGAAGGTCAGAGGCGGTATATGGAGTCTCTTTCCTCCTATGCACGGCAGTTCCTTGGCCAGATGGAGAAGCCGGATGTGGAGAGCATTGAGGGTCTGTCACCGGCCATTTCCATTGACCAGAAGTCGACCAATCGCAACCCTCGCTCCACAGTCGGTACGGTTACGGAGATTTATGATTATATGAGGCTTCTTTATGCCAGAATCGGTATCCCCCACTGTCCCAAGTGCGGAAGAGAGATTCGCAGGCAGACCATTGACCAGATGGTGGATCAGATTATGGAACTGCCTGAGCGGACCAAGATCCAGCTGCTGGCTCCGGTTGTCCGCGGACGTAAGGGAGAACACGCCAAGGTTCTGGAGAGTGCCCGCAAGAGCGGATACGTAAGAGTCCGTGTTGACGGCAGTCTCTACGAGCTTTCCGAAGAGATCAAGCTGGACAAGAACATCAAGCACAGTATCGATGTGGTTGTGGACCGTCTGGCCATTCGTGATGGAATTGCAAAGCGTCTTACCGATTCCATTGAGACTGTGATGGAGCTGGCAGGCGGGTTGATGACCGTTGATGTTATTGACGGAGAGCCCATTCATTTCAGCCAGAGCTTTTCCTGTCCGGACTGCGGAATCAGCATT
Organism: uncultured Paenibacillaceae bacterium; assembly: GCA_963523055.1. Classification (GTDB taxonomy): domain Bacteria; phylum Bacillota; class Clostridia; order Lachnospirales; family Lachnospiraceae; genus Lacrimispora. The sequence goes on from CAURBV010000018.1 coordinate 30,297, forward strand.
GATGAAGTGGAGCCAAGAAGTTTCTCCTTTAATAACCCCTTTGGTGCCTGTCCGGATTGTTTCGGTCTGGGATACAAGATGGAGTTTGATGAGGATTTAATGATTCCTGATAAGAGCTTAAGTATTGATCAGGGAGCCATCACAGTGCTGGGCTGGCAGTCCTGTACGGATAAGGGAAGCTATACCCGTGCAGTCTTAGATGCTCTTGCGAGAGAATATAAGTTCAGTCTTGATACACCTTTTGAGGACTACCCACAGGAAGTTCATGACATTCTGATCCATGGAACCAAGGGAAAAGAGGTCAAGGTCTACTACAAGGGACAGCGTGGAGAAGGAGTCTACGATGTAGCATTTGAAGGACTGGTACAGAATGTTGCCAGAAGATATCGGGAGACCTATTCCGAATCCTCCAAGGCAGAGTATGAGACATTTATGAGAATTACACCCTGTCCTGCCTGCGGCGGCAAGCGATTAAAGAAAGAATCCCTGGCTGTAACAGTAGGGAATGAGAATATATATGACGCAACCAACATGTCCATCGTCCGTTTCCGTAATTTTATGGACGAGCTGCAGCTGACTGACATGCAGCATGCAATCGGAGACCAGATCTTAAAGGAGATCAGGGCGAGAATCTCCTTCCTTATCGATGTAGGTCTGGATTACCTGTCACTGACCCGTGCTACAGGAACCCTCTCTGGCGGTGAGGCTCAGAGAATCAGACTGGCTACCCAGATCGGTTCCGGTCTGGTGGGTGTGGCATACATTTTAGATGAGCCAAGTATCGGGCTTCATCAAAGAGACAATGACAAGCTGTTGAAGACGCTTTTACATCTGAGAGATCTGGGTAACAGTGTAATTGTGGTAGAGCACGACGAGGATACCATGATGGCTGCTGACTATATCGTGGATATTGGACCGGGAGCTGGTGAACATGGTGGTAATGTAGTCGCTGTCGGCAATGCAAAGCAGATCATGAAGAATAAGGACTCCGTTACCGGCGCTTATTTAAGCGGAAGAATTAAAATTCCGGTTCCCAATGAGAGGAGACAGCCTACCGGCTATCTTACGGTAAAGGGAGCGAGAGAGAACAATTTAAAGAATATTGATGTGACATTCCCGCTGGGCGTAATGACCTGTGTTACCGGTGTATCTGGTTCTGGTAAGAGTTCTCTTGTGAATGAAATCCTTTATAAGGCCTTGGCTAAGAAGTTAAACCGCGCCAGAACGATTCCCGGAAAGCATAAGGAGATTATAGGAACAGAACAGCTGGATAAGATTATTGCGATTGACCAGTCACCCATTGGAAGAACGCCCAGATCCAATCCTGCCACTTATACAGGCGTGTTTGATCTGATCCGTGATTTATTCTCTTCCACGGCAGATGCCAAGGCAAAGGGATATTCCAAGGGTAGATTTAGTTTTAACGTGAAAGGCGGACGATGCGAAGCCTGTAGCGGTGACGGTATTATCAAGATCGAGATGCATTTCCTCCCTGATGTGTATGTACCATGTGAGGTTTGTAGTGGAAAGCGGTATAACCGCGAGACATTGGATGTGAAGTATAAGGGAAAGAGCATCTATGATGTTTTAAACATGACGGTAGAGGAAGCTCTGAAGTTTTTTGAAAATGTTCCTACGATCGCAAGGAAGATCTCAACGCTTAATGACGTGGGATTATCCTATATCCGGCTGGGTCAGCCATCGACGGAGCTGTCTGGTGGTGAAGCACAGAGAATCAAGCTGGCTACGGAACTGAGCAAGCGGGGAACTGGCAAGACTATTTATATTCTGGACGAGCCGACCACCGGACTTCACTTTGCAGATGTCCACAAGCTGATTGAGATTCTCAGGAAGCTGTCTGAGGGCGGCAATACAGTGGTTGTGATCGAGCATAACTTAGACGTTATAAAGACAGCCGATTATCTGATTGATATCGGCCCGGAAGGCGGAGATAAGGGTGGAATGATTATTGCCCAGGGTACGCCGGAAGAGGTTGTGAAGTGTGCGGAGTCTTATACCGGATACTATGTAAAGAAGTATTTAGAGCAGTAGAAGAAGATTTATGAACGGAAGATCCCGGAGATTTTCCTGCCTGGTTTCTCTTGCTGTCGTCTGTATGTGGAGATGCATGTGCAGGGGGCAGTATGGGAAACGGGGATTTCCGGCATTTTCCGTTTTTTCTGTCTGATTGGTGAGAAAAACAAGCTGACAGGAACCTTTGGTTGTAGGATTCGACATCTTTTTCGCGAAACTTAGAAAAGGCTTGTCAAGCCATTGGAAGTAGAATATAATATTATCCAAAGTGCTATTTGTTGAAGCTTAAATTAGGAGGAATACCCGTGAAGAGAGAAATGATTATCGTTCTGGATTTCGGCGGACAGTACAATCAGCTGATTGCCAGAAGAGTCAGAGAATGCAACGTTTACTGTGAGGTTCATCCCCACACACTGCCCCTGGACAAGATTAAGGAAATGAACCCCAAAGGAATCATTTTCACAGGCGGTCCAAACAGTGCCTACAAGGAAGAGTCCCCTCGCTGTGAGAAAGAAATCTTTGAAATGGGAATCCCGATCCTGGGTATCTGCTATGGCTCCCAGTTAATGGCTCATATGCTTGGCGGCAAGGTTGCCACAGCTCCTGTCAGCGAGTATGGTAAGACGGAAATCACCACAGTAGCCGGCAGCAAAATATTAGAGGATGTTAGTCCAAAGACCATCTGCTGGATGAGTCATACGGATTATATAGAGACAGCACCGGAAGGCTTCACTGTTACCGCTCATACCCCGGTATGCCCGGTTGCGGGAATGGAATGTGAAGAGAAGGGGCTTTATGCCGTTCAGTTCCACCCTGAGGTTATGCACACGCAGGAAGGAACCAAGATGCTTTCCAACTTCGTTTATAATGTGTGTAAATGTGTTGGTGACTGGAAGATGGATTCTTTTGTGGAGACTTCTATTCAGGCTATTAAAGATAAGGTTGGAGACGGAAAGGTTCTTTGTGCACTGTCAGGTGGTGTAGATTCTTCTGTGGCAGCGGTTATGCTAGCTAAGGCAGTTGGTAAGCAGCTTACCTGCGTATTCGTTGATCACGGTCTGCTTCGTAAGGACGAAGGTGACGAGGTTGAGGCGGTATTTGGACCTGCTGGCCCATATGATTTAAACTTTATCCGGGTGAATGCTCAGGAACGTTTCTATGAGAAACTGAATGGGGTGGAAGATCCGGAGACAAAGAGAAAGATCATTGGGGAAGAATTTATTCGTGTGTTTGAGGATGAAGCGAAGAAGATTGGTGTAGTGGATTATTTTGTGCAGGGAACGATTTATCCTGATGTGATTGAATCAGGTCTTGGTAAGTCAGCAGTAATTAAGTCCCATCATAATGTGGGTGGACTTCCTGAGCATGTGGATTTCAAGGAGATTATTGAACCGCTTCGTCTTCTGTTTAAGGACGAGGTTCGCAGAGCTGGTCTGGAACTTGGAATTCCGGAATATCTGGTTTATCGCCAGCCATTCCCGGGTCCGGGACTTGGTGTAAGGATTATTGGTGCAGTTACACCGGAAAAGGTAAGGATTGTACAGGAGGCAGATGCGATTTATAGGGAAGAGATTGCTAAGGCAGGCGTGGATAAAGGACTGGGACAGTACTTTGCTGCACTTACTAATATGCGTTCGGTTGGATGCATGGGCGATGAGAGAACCTATGATTATGCAATTGCTTTGAGAGCAGTGCTGACTTCTGATTTCATGACCGCGGAATCTGCAGAGCTTCCTTGGGAGGTTCTGGGGGTTGTGACCAGAAGGATTGTAAATGAAGTGAAGGGCGTGAACCGGGTGCTGTATGACTGCACGGGGAAACCGCCGGCTACGATTGAGTTTGAATAGAGAACAAAGCCTCAAGAATGGCGTATTACGCGGTTCTTGAGGCTTTTCTTTGGGGTGTGATACCTTTTTGATACCTGAATATAAAGTAAGTTATTCTGAAGTCATGTCCTTTATACTAAAGGTTTTCGGAAAAGAATAAAATTCAGAAGGAGCATCAAAACTAAAGTTTAATTTAACTATTTTATTTGAAAATGAATGACTATAGTAAATAGTAGCGTCATCATTTATTACAGATAGAGTTGCAAGTGCAACATCCTTTGCATCCAATAGCCAGCTTTTATGATCTATAGTTTTCTCGTTCTCAAACTTATAGCAATAAATTAAGTCTAAAGATTCTTTATATTGCTGATAAATACTATAGGTAATTAAATATTTACAACTGGAAGTATTTTTAAATTTAATGTGTATTATTTGTTGAGATTCATGGTTATCAATATTAATTAATTTTGATGTTATCATATTACCTATAGATATGTTGTTATTATTTAACAAAAATATCTCTTTTCCAGATGGATTTATGGAATAAGAATTTAATCGATATCCATAAAAATCCATTGATTTGTGTGTTTTTGTTATTTGGCTATATATATCTATTCGTTGTTTTTGAATGAAATTTAAGGTAGTATCTTCAATAAGCTCAATTATTTTGGGCTCAACTCCATTTGGAAACTCTTTATGACCTATACACTCATAGCTTGGTTTATTGTTTAATAGATGCGTGTTTATTACATAGATATTGTTTTCAATGGTAAAATGTTCTATAGGGTTCCCATTTTCAAGTAAATTCCAGATGAATATATTATTATCAACAAGTCCCATTGTGTATAATTTTTCATTTCCAGATTTAAATATTACGTAGTCACTTATAAATGAATTGGATTTTAATATGTATGTTGGTTCTCCTGTGGATATCTCAAGAACCCAAAAATATATCTGGCGCCTTCCAAGTGCTGCAATGATGGTTTTATTTTTTATTCTATATATTTTTATATTATTAACGTATTCAAATAATCCTCCAAGCGAAGCTATAGGTTCATGTTTATTGCTTTCTATATTCCAAAGCAAAATTTTATTGGATTCACCAGAAACACTAACCGCAAGCAATTTTCCAGCTGTTAAATTTGGATATATATAACAATTAGAAAATTCTATACTATCCATATTAAAATTGATAATATTATTATACGATTGTACAATTCTTCCAATTTGTTCGAAGGTATAATAATTAAATAGATAACCATCATATATGCTTTTTTTTATCATTGCTGGATTATCTTTGTTATTGAAATAAAATGTAAAAAAATCATTAGCAAAAGGTTGAGCTTGACCGTCGGATACTTGAATTGGGATGCGGATACCAATATCACTTAAAAATGTCAATTGTTCTGTAGTAAATGCGCGAATAAATAAAAATGCGTTATATGAATTAATAAAAGCTTTTTCGTTGTCTAAAATGATATTAGCTACTGTAGTCCACTTAAGGGAGCTCATAACTGATATTGCTTCTTCTATTTCGATTCTACTTACATTATAACTAGTTCTTAATTTATCGATTAATTGTTTCAAGATTTGTGTTTTGTTAGAAAAATCATCTTTGTATTTCTTAATAAAATTTAAGTCTTCATGTTCTCCGAGAAGTAATTCAAGGATTTGGTTCTGATTTTTACCCGCAGATAAACTACATAATAAATTTATGTTTTTTTTAGATTCAGAACTAATTTGTTGTTCACACATTGTAGTTAAAGTAGATACAATATCTTCTGGTAAATTATTTTGAAAACGGTATTCCTCAACATTAGAATCATCACTAATAAAAATATTAATTCCATTTCGAGATATAATATCTGTTAATGATTTATTCTTCGATTTGAAGCTTTGTATATATATTTTATCTATATAAGAGGAGTACTTTTTATAATCTTCTTGACTGAGTAACACAGTTATTTTTATTTCTGAATTTTTAATTGTTATTATTGTACTAGAGTGAAGATACCAAAATACTGCATTTTGGGTTTTGTAACCAAATTCATTCATAGTTTCGATATGCACGCGGTCTTTGTCTATATCTAATTCATCCCCAAATCTTAATAGTGCTGCAACCAATTTAGTGCGAATTAATGTTGATTTTGATACTTCCGGACATTCAGCAATAGATAATTTGGAATGGTAAATACATACTGTTATTAAATCTTCGATGTATGTTGAATCAATCATCTTTAAAAAAGGGGACAGTATTGTATTGTTAGTACACGAATATTCAATCCATGCTCCTGTTAACAAATGATGATTTAATCTAATTTCATTTTGCTCTTCTGGTGAATAAGAGTTTGCTGTTCCTCCTTGAAAAGATTCTTTAAATATTGCAAAATAATTTTTGATTGCTAGATCTTTTATTTTATTATGCTTTTTGATATCACATTGCATACCAATATCGTGTAAATAAACACCAAGGATTAAGAAATATAATTCTATATCTGAGAGTATATTGGGGAAGGGGAGTAAAATATCATGTATTTTTTTTATGATTCTTTGGGAATGTTCATAACCATGATCGGTATATTCTTTTACAATTCTTACTTCCGATGACCAAATTGTTTTGACTATTTCACAAACGTTTTCAATTTCTAATGTATACTTTTTGTTTTTTATTAAATTGATTAAATATTTTTCTTCCAGGTTTTTCTCAATCATAACAATCTCCTTAGATATATTATTTGTTACAAGTATCCGGTCAATTCAAATTCCATTCCAAATACTCTTCCTCAGTTATCTCTTTATACGTAAGTTCTTGTTTACGAATCATCCATTCTCTCATGAATTCATCAACCAATCCATAATTAAACCACATACCGACTGGCGGTTCATCTGGCCAGTAATCATAATTGTCATCATATTGGGCTACCGCCTTTGTGGTGGCTTTTTCTTTTTTATTACTACGGATAATAGAAAAAAGAAACAGTCAAACATGATTTTTGACAAAGCGAGTTTTGCATTAGCTCTTTCTTTATATGTCTTGATTCCGTTAAGTACAACTATGCGGATAATATTTAAGTTTTGTTGGAAATTTCTGTCTTCAATACGATAGAAATCTTCACTAAAATGTACGTATCATGTCCTCCTATTCTTCTATACCCAAAATCCATGAAACAGCATTGGTTATTTCTCTATTCTGCCGCTATGTTTCTCAAGGTTGTATATGTATTCATCGCTATGCGCAAGTTTCAGCCTTTACATAACTTTCAAGCTACTCTTTCAATGTTTGTTGGTTTTCTTTCATCCTTAATAAATAATCGGCTTTCCCTTTCCTAATTGCTTTGGCAGTTTCTTTCTGACAATTTAACACATCCGCAACAATCATATAGCCTCCAACAACCAGAAATTCCAAAAACTCATGTGACCCCAATATCCCGATTGTCGGTGCCTCCCCTACGCTGCAAAAATAACCGTTGTGCTTTTGTAGTATTTCAACATCTTGAAAATAGTTTGATATTTTTATTATTTTCTTCATTCTTAGAGTTTATCATAAATTCTGTTTTTAGAATACACTTTTAATAAAAAATTGATTTTTGTGCGTTATCAGCCTATAATATTGACAATTTTTGTTTGGACGAATATAATAAAAAGGTATATTTTGGAAATAAATTGAGGTAATATTTATAAATGTTTATATAACGGTTCAAGAGGCGGCTAAAAAATGGGGAATTACAGTACGACAGGTTTAAATTCTATGTAAAGAAATCGTAGTTGGAGCAACTCGATTGTCAAATTTGTATTATTACAGATAATGCTCCAAAAACTACAAAGTATATAAAGAAAAATCAATTATCTTCACTGAAAGCAGGGGAAATTTGCAAGTACTAGATTTCATTGAGTGCACAGATGTGCTGTATTAATGAGATGGTTACTGGTAGTTCTGCTTGTTTCATCTTATCAGGGTAATCCTAAGTTGAATTTTTGCGTATAAAAAATACATTTCGTAGTGTAAGCAATTTTTCGACACACAACTATACAATATGTAAAAGAATATCAACCAAAACAAGGAGCTGAAAAGAAAGCAGTAACACGAAAATCAAGTTCAAAAATAAAATCTTTGTATGCTTATATTGTAGTGATGAACTGAATTTATCAATATATACTAAAGTAAAGTTACTGAAAGACTTTAATGAAGAAATAATAATGGTGCTTTATATTCTTACAAATGAGGGCAAAGGTGAATGGTTTACAATATCAGATGTTCTCTGCATTATGAACAATATTTTTTGGAGAATCAGCTACAAAAGGTCAGGTGAACGGCGTATTTAAGCGTGAAAGGACAGGGTTTAAATATGAAAAAGTTGAAGGCAATGAGAAAGAGGTAAGGCGAAAGTTATTAAATAAAGGGATTGAATTTTCACAATCATTAATAACAAATGCAAATTGATTGTCAGCATTTTCGTTAAATGTAATGATATGTGATATCTGCTAGGTTGATAATAAAAGCAGTGTGCTGTGCTTGTTTTGCCTTTATAATATATTATTACGATAAAACGGAGGTGGGGGAAATGGGGATTGAAGAAATTAAGGACATTATGTTGGAGATTGCTGAAATAATTAAAAAATATCCGGAGCAATTACAAGAAAGAGCCTTTGATATTATGACTGACAATATATTTGATATGTCAAAAAATAGAAAAATGATTCCAGAAGTTATTGAATCAACGGATGAAAATAGTCCAGGTACTCCTGTTAACAAGGTAGAAAATGAAGATACTATTGGGGATAAAAAGAGCAAGAGACGAAACTGCACTAAGGAAACGTATCAAATCAGCAAAGATTTAAACTTGTCTCCAAAGGACGTAGTATCCTTAAAAGCCTTTGTAGAAGAAAAACAACCAAAATCAAATATTGAATTTAATACAGTTGTAATTTATTATTTAGAAAAAATATTGAAGAAGGAAAAAATAAATGTTGATGATGTTTATTCTTGCTACAAAAATGTAAATAGGAAGGTACCAACCGCATTGAAACAAAGTTTAGGTGATACGAGTTCTTCAAAGTATGGGTATATATCCACTGCTAATAACTGTTTTAGCATCCCTATTACTGGAGAAAATTTTGTAGAACATGAGTTACCAAAAAATAAAGGAGTAAAGTAATGAGACATGGAACTAACTGAGTTTTATAATAAAATACCTGAGAGTAATAGTTTATCATCTAGTCAACTAATACCTTATTTTATGTACTATTTACATTTTGATGAAGATGTTGTAACAGCTAACAAAATTAAAGCGTGTTTCGATACTCTAAAAATAAAGGCATATAGCAATATTTCAGGGTGGTTGGGTAATAACTCTAAAGGGAAGAATGCTATACTTATTAGATATAAAACTGGGTATACATTGACTAGAAGTTGTTCAGATAGAATTTCTTCTGTAGTAAAAGTTGATATGAAGGTTGATGCAGTTGCAGTACATAGTACAGTTAAAGAGGAAGAATTAAGGGAGATAGATGAAGTGACATTACGCAAAGTGTTTATTGTACATGGACATGATGATTTGGCAAAGGAGCAAGTAGCCCGTGCAATAGAAAAAGCTGGATTTGAAGCTATTATTTTACATGAAAAGGCTAGTGGGGGTAAAACTATTATAGAAAAGATTGAAAAGTATTCCGATGTTTCCTTTGCAGTTGTTTTATATACTCCATGTGATTTAGGACGAGATAGAAATTCAGAAGAGGATAAGTTTCGTGCTAGACAAAATGTTGTTTTTGAACATGGATACTTAATTAGCAGACTAGGTAGAGAACATGTATGTGCACTTGTGAAAGGGGATACAGAAACTCCTGGAGATGTATCAGGAGTTGTGTATGTTCAAATGGATGATGCAGGAGCGTGGAAAATGAGTCTTGCAAAAGAAATGGAATTAGCAGGTTTGAAAATTAATTATAATGATTATATGTAAGATATCTTTAATAGATAACTGACAACCTATTGGCAACAAAAAATTAGTAAGTTAAAATATTATATGTAAAAATATGGAGCATTTGAAAGAACTGGATGGTAGTGTAATTAATTTTGTGCCTCTGGAAATAAATGGATTCTTTCTGGGAGGTAGTGTAATAAATTTTGTGTCTCTGGAAAGAAATGGCTTCTTTCTGGGAATGAATTAGATAAATAATTCATTTTCAGAAGGGAGCTTTTTCTATGGCAATTGCTAATGAACAGTTACAACAAATCATTACAGACAACGACATTAAAAGTGTCAGGGATATTTACTCCTTATTTAAGGACAGTTTTAAAGACATGTTGCAGGAATTATTGGAAGCAGAACTGAATGCAACACTTGGCCTATCCATATCCCATAACCTTTCGATATTGTTCAAATAGTGCAGTTTTTTTTTGTAAACTTCTAAAACCAACATAGAAGAGCCACATTTCTGGCAGCAAAGAGAGTCATATCCAAAAGATAAAAGGATAGTATTACGCCAGTCTAAATATCGTAAGAGAAATTTCTTCTTTTCAGGAGAAAGGCATTTACGAAGTTTTTTCTCTTGCTTGTGATGTTTGGCATAAATGCCATAATAGCGAAGCATTTTAAAATGCTTTTCCGGGATATGAATGATAAGCCTTTTAATAAAATCTAAGGCAGGTATACGCTCGGTGATGGTTTTGTTATCTTCATGCCGTGTGTAATGAAAAGTAACGAAATCGCCATCATAGTGATCAATGCGAGAACTGGCAATAACTGGTCGACCAAGGTAACGGCTGATGTATTTAATTGTGATATTTGGTGTGCACAGGTTTGGCTTTGTACGAACATAAAAGCCGTCTTCATGCTTGTTGAAAGAAGGTCCGAGCCGTTTAGAAAGCTGCTCAAGGAAAACTTTCCGGAAAGCAATGCGAAGAAAGTTATAGTTAAAGTGTTTAACAGGTCTTCATGGAGTGAAGTTACCAGCGCCCCCTTCAGAAATAAGGACATGTATATGAGGATTCCATTTGAGATCCCTGCCAAAGGTATGCAGAACACAGATGAATCCAGGAGTAAAGAGTTCAGACTTATTCATCAAAAATAAACATACGAAGTACAACATCACGGACGGAGTGAAAGAGGCAGTTCAGAAGAAAACAGTCATTTAAGAAATAAATACGGAGCTCTTCAGGGATTGTAAAAACGCAGTGACGGTGAACACAAGAAACAAGTTTAGAGGACATGTGAAGAGAGCGAAACTGGTTGTATTTACTGCCATAGAAAGGGAAGAAACGGCTTTTGCAGCGAAAAGGAACAAACTTTAGGTCACCACAAAGAGGGAAGCCAAACATAGCACCGCCCTTGGAGGGATCCCCACAGTCAATCATACGCCCAACATTTTCAATAACGGAACGTCTGGGGTGAAGTTCGTACATAATGTGTTTATAATAGTCAGCAAAAATGGTTTGTAAGATATTCATAAAAGAATTTTACAATAAAGTTGAACAAAGAAAACCCCCAAACCCCTCATGAGTGAGGGGCAGGGGAGTTGAGAGTGTCGAAGACACTTTTTTATGAGAGAGTGTAATTTATTTTGTGTAAACCCATTGGATTAATGTATACGGTAAAACATTAATACCTAGCTCCTAGTTAGTTTTTTTGAAATAATGTCTATAGCTTTAAAAAACTACATGCTTTTGGGAGGTACTTAATCTATGGATAATCTCACATGAAATGCGGCTTGCCCAATGGACTTCCATTATCCGCGAATGTAACAGCAGCGGAATATCTAAGAAATCCTGGATGCAACCGTCTCTTTCTCCTACACAGACCTTTGTTGAACTAGATGTACCCTCATCAACGACCTCTAATAGTGAACGGCCGGAGGCAATTCTTCGTATTGGGAATTGCGTTCTTGAATTCCAAAATACGTTATCACCGATACTTCTTCAGATGATTATGAAGGTAATGATTCATGCTGAATAATGCTACTGGATTTATAAGATCTACATTGCCTGTGGCTACACAAAGCTACGGCTTGGCATAGATGGTCTTTCCTTAATCGTTAAAGAACATTTTAAGCTTCTGACGGAGCAGGTGGCTATTGCTAATCAGAAACGCTTCGGGCGATCCTCCGAAAAACTGGAAATCGATGGTCAACTCTCCATGAAAGAATGTTTTAATGAAGCTGAATTGACTGCCGATACTGCTCTCATCATTTCAGAACCTGAAATGGAAGAAGTCTGTCCTCACCTCTACAGACGTAAAAAACACAAAGGAAAACGTGAGGAAGATTTACATGACATTGAAACAGAAGCTGTGCCTCATGAACTTTCCGAAGATCAGCTTACGGAGTTCTTTGGAAAAGATGGCTGGAAGCGTCTCCCGGATGAGGTCAGGCGGCATTATTGTAAAGGTATGAATGTTTTACTGTTTACGGATTAATGAAAAAATATCTGTTAAATGAATTTTAGATTATGTGACTGTATTGTTGCACATGGAGAACAGGCTGTCAAGAGCTTTTGGCAGCCTGTTCTTTGTCATTCCGGTTAATCCAGCCTTCAAAGTAAATACACAGTTGCTCCAGTATCAGACCCCAGTTCCATGGTTTTCCTTCCCACTTTTTCGTGATGCCCATCATTGCCAAATACAACATCTTGAATAAGGCATCGTCCGTTGGAAATATTGTTTTTGATTTTGTTACCTTTCTCAGCTGACGATTGTGTGCGATTTCCTCTGTTGATGCCTGATATACTTCTTTTAAGTCTGCCATAAAGGGTTTAATATCTTTATACGAAATGAATTTAGTGGAATAGCGAATTTGATGGACAATACATCTTTGAATTTCTGCTTGCGGGTATACTGCATGAATGGCATCACCAAATCCAGTAAGGCCATCCACAGAAACAATCAAGATATCCTCTACTACCCGATTTTTAATTTCTGTCAGAACTCCAAGTCAGTTTGCACTTTCATTTCCTCCAACCCACATACCAAGAACTTCCTTTGAGCCGTTTAAGAGAATTCCGATAGCAATATAGACTGCTTTTTTGACAGTTGTATTATCCTGCCTTACATAATAGTGGATAGCATCCATGAATACAACCGCATATTTTCTATCAAGGGGACGGTTTTGCCACTCTTTTGCCAGGGACAGAATGCGGTCTGTCATCTTAGATATCCTTTCAACAGAGGCATCTACCCCATAAACACTGTGCAGATGAGTTTAAATATCTCTCGTGCACATTCCTTTCGCATACATGGAAAGTACTTGATTCTCGATATTAGAAATATCTGTCTGATTCTTTTTTACTATCTGCGGCTCAAAATCGCCTTTTCTGTATCTCGGAATATCCAGAGAGATTTCTCCCATAGAAGAGATAACGTTTTTTTTGCTGTAGCCGTTTCGGCTGTTGTCCGTTTCTTTTGCCGAATAGTCATACTTAGAGTATCCAAGTTCAGTATCCAATTCCGCTTCCAACATACCTTGCAAGGTATCACCAAGCAGATCTCTTAACATCTCCTGGATGTCCTGTGCTGTTTTGGGCTGATAATGCTTTAAGAGCCCATTTATGAATTCTTTTCGTTCTGGTGAAAGTTTTCTTTGTCTTGCCATAAAAATATCCTCCTGGATTAATATTTATTTTAACATTAATCAAAGAGGATTTCTCTAAGTTTACACAAAATTTTTTACAGTTTCTTTTATGAAACTAAATTTACAAAATTAATTATACCTCATCTACTATTATCCTTAGTAGATGAGGATTCTTAAAATTATCATAAGTTACAGTTCAACATCTTTCATTACATTATCAATTACATTATAATAATCAGAATAATCAACTCGTCTCCAACTAGAAGGATTAATTTTAAAACGTGCAAGAACAGACTGTACTAAAATAGATGGTAGAAAATGACAAACTTTAATATATGCTATAATATTTTCTGTTTTAAGACTTGGGAATTTATACTTATTTGAAATTTCCAGTTTAGCTTTATTCCAATCTGTATTGCAAACATAAACATAGCTCCAAGATTTACTTTCAATCGAATTCTCTTTTAAAATTTGGCAGTACGAATCTTTATTTTGCATGCTTTCAATTATTTTTTCACTTAATATCTCTTCGCATATCATTTGTGTTGGACTATTGATATCTTCCCATGGATGCGAACCAGAACCATAACGAACCTTATTCATTAAACCCTCATTTATTGTAAGATATACCATTCTTATTACAGATGCTTTACGTTCATCGTATGATCCTGTTTTATACTTAGAAAAACTATCATAAAAATAGTTTTTTAAGTTTCTCATTGTACTACTAAAACTATATTCAATCCTATAATTATCTAAGCTTTTTGTTCGTCCATGCTTTTCAGCAATAAAATTTGAAATATCATACGATGGGTTTCCCACCAGTTTTTTAGAAAAACTTTTTATATGTTCATTTAATAAATTTAAGTAATCATCAGATAAGGAGTTCATATCAAAACCATTAAGTTCTGTTAAATACGCAGAATTACTAAATGCTTCTTTAATTTTTTCACAAAATTTTGTAAAGAAAAATTCCTCTATTATACCAGGATCTCTCGAAAAATTAGGGACACAAATTAATGAATCTATCGGTTTACAAGCAGACAAAGTACTACCAATTACTAACTCATCCTGTAAATTTTTCAAATCATCAGCATAATCAACAAGATCTTTTTTTGCATCGTCTAAAAACGCCTCATAAACTGCTTCACATTCTTCAAAATCATTAACAGTTAATGCAAAACGATTATTGTACAAATAAATATATTGAGTGGAACCTGTCTCTGGAACTATATTAGTTTTGATTTTTTCAGTAATACTTTCCACATCATCTCGATCACCCAATACCATAACTATAATATCTGCCATTGCAACTGAATCTCCTGAATGAGAATTATCAAGTCCTGGAGTATCAATAAAAGTCAAAATATCAATGTTGCATTGGCTCATCAGTTTAGAAATAATTTTATTAGGCTCTAGTACGAATTCAACATACGTACCTATTAATTTATCTTTGTTCCCTTGCTCTCTGTATTCTTTAGCTGCGTTCTTACATTTTTTCAATTCTCCTTTGATGCGATCAACATTATTCGCATCAATTCTAATGGGTATGCTGTCGTTACTACTTTCTCCATAATGAAACACAACATAATTAACAGAATTTTTCTTAAAATGTAACTTTATAAGATTTTCTGTATCAGCAGCTCCTCCCGCGGTCAGTATTTTCTTCAAGTGAGAAACAATGGATGTGTCTGCTCCACTCGCACATATCGTTGATTTACCATTACCAGGTCCACCAGTATAATAAATACTTTTTTCATTTCCAAACAAAAACTCTGGTTTTAATTCATCATTTTCATCTCTTGGGATTTTATTGTTATTTATTAACCAAGCTACAACATCCTTCTTTAAATAGTAGTTTGTACCTGAAAAATTAAATGACAAAGGAAAATCACTCTCGTTACATTTAATCATACTCACCACAGCTTGCGGAGTTTTCTTGGCTATCTCAGCAATTTTAGAATTTGTAATACAATTTTTTTCAAGATAATCACTCATTACTGATGCAACTAACTCAGGATTGCTAATATTTACGCAATTCTTTAAAACTTCATACTGTAATTCTTCGCTATCACCAATCATTTCCATAATATTATTAATCTTGTTGTCCATAAAATAACTCCTCTTCCTCTATTAGATATTTATTTATGCATCTATAAATTATTATATATGTTTAACTATAAATGTCAATATATGTTTGCTTATAAATTTTGCTATGGGTTTATATATAAAATATATATCCAATTTAAAACTGTGCCGGTTCTGCTATATATGCCAAAGATTTGTGTGAACTTCTGCGACTACAAGATGAGTATTTGTTCATGAGTAAGAATCATGTTGAAACTTTTGAAGGATTACAAGATTATCATGTAAAGCAGGAAGAACAATGTAATTAAATCGAGTCTAGGCAGAAGGAAATATATGAAATAAAGTCTGCAAAGAAATGTGCTTGTAAATCGGAGGAAGACTGATAAAGGTCATTATGAGCAGGTTTTCCATTATTGCGTTGATGGAAATTTTTAATTATTATTGATGAATATATGTTTAACTTTAAGGTCAACCTCTGCTGGAAGAGATGATATCAATATTGCAGAGAGAGGACTTGACAAAAAAACTAATGGAAGAACTGTTTTTTGGTCTGTCACCATATAGTAGATAAAAGCATGGATAATATGGAGGTAATCCAGGACGCTTAAAATCTAATTTTTAGGGCGCACCTCATCACCGCAACGACAAGTGTCCTTAATGTAACTCCCCATTGCTTTCCAATCCTTGCTGTTCATGGTATTCTGTATAAAAAAGTAATAATAAAAATGGAGGATCAATAAAATGACATTCTCAGACAAATTACAGATTATCCGAAAATCCAAAGGCATCACCCAGGAGGAATTAGCCGAAAAATTAAATGTATCTCGTCAGGCAGTCACAAAATGGGAGAGCGGCATGGTATACCCGGATATAATGAACCTAATTCAATTAAGTGAATTATTTCATATAACGGTAGATTATCTTGTCAAAGACAATCAATGCAGCAAATCTATAGAAATCACCTATGATAATGATATAGACCAACTAATTGATTTTAAATTAGAGGCAATCAAAAACACTTACGCGGGTCATGCTGAACCTTGCGCCGCATAAAGGCCTGGTTCAAACGATTATTCCTACAATAAAGGTAATTACCAATATTATGATACGTGGTTAGGTGGGGAAAAGTTTTCCGGAGAGGAAGCTATCTGGAAAAATGGGAAAGCAATATTTTCAATGAACTATTTTGGAAGAAACTTAGACGAAAGATTTAGCGGTGATTTCTTAAAAGAAGTATTAGGATCAGCAACAAAAGAATTACCTTACAGAGGTCCGGAATTTTATCAATCTGGAGAGTATACGTATAAAACTAAGGTAATTGGTGATATGGAGTGGTTCCAGGGCTACGAAGAAATATACTGCCAGAATATTAAAGTTTATGAATGTTTTTATCATGGAGGTGTATTGGTATAATGAAATAGCAGATGCTCTATTGACGAAATGATATTGTAAAGACCCCTGCAATAGTGTTAATTTAGATCGATGATTCAGCTAGAGAGGTTCAATTTGAGCTTCTCTTTTTTGTGCTTTTAAGTGGTTTAAGATAATTTGAAATTAACTTTAAATATATTATAATCAATTAATTTGTTCTTCTTCAATAAGCGATGACCAAAAGTAAACTTCGGCAGATTTGTTTCGGACAACCAGAACAGAACCAACTACAATTAGTGTATTTTATTATGAGATGGTTGAGACAGAGGGACGTAATACTACCTAAGTATTAGAAAATCTCCCTCTGCACCCCCTGAATCGTCGTCATTTTGTTCATCAATCTATAAAGAAAACAACCCCTATAAAACGTCTCCGTCACTTATAGGACATCTTCAGCATATACTTACCTTAGGGTTGTTTTAACACAAGTGCCGTTCGTTGAGTCCAATAATTTATATTAAATACCATTAATTGGTACCATTTGGGCTCTAATTTCCTACGGATAAAATGCAATAAAAGTAAATTATTTTTTATACTCAACTGAGTCATAAAATTAATAATCGCATTTAAATAAGAAATTTACAAACGCAAAAATTAAACCTCATAACATCGCACTCAACGTATATAATCCCGGAACTTATGTTGGAATTTACCTGTATGTGGCATATGCTAAAAACCATTGAGTCTCAAAGAAAGGTACCATAATTTTCAGTGAAAGGAGTGATTCCATTGGATAATTTAAGTATTTTATCGTTTTGAAGATTCTGTTGATTTTTTAGTATAAGAGGAGGATATTTTACAATGAAAAACGAGTCATTAAAAGAGCTAAAAGAGCCCACAGGCGCTTATCAGAAAAGGTTCCTGGAATTATGGGAGATACTCCACGATTCCGAAAATGGATATTTCAGTCCCCAGGGAGTCCCCTATCACAGCATAGAAACTCTGATAGTAGAAGCCCCCGACTACGGTCATGTAACAACCAGTGAAACGCTAAGTTATTATATCTGGCTTGAAGCCATGTATGGCAAATTCACCGGTGATTTTTCCGGTTTTAAAAAAGCATGGGATATTGCAGAAACCTATATCATCCCCACAGAAAAAGACCAGCCAAACAGCAGTATGTCTGGATACAACGCGAGTAAACCCGCCACCTATGCCCCTGAATGGGAGCTGCCAAGTCTTTATCCGGCAAAATTGGATTCTGGTGCAGCGGTAGGAACAGATCCAATCTATAACGATTTAAAATCAACCTATGGCTCTTCTGTTATTTATGGAATGCACTGGCTGTTAGATGCGGACAACTGGTATGGTTTTGGCAGACGGGGAGATGGCAAGTCTGCACCGTCTTATATCAATACCTTCCAGAGAGGAAGAGAGGAATCTACCTGGGAAACAATTCCTCAGCCGTGCTGGGATGACATGCGTTTCGGTGGTAAAAACGGATTCCTGGATCTGTTTACCGGAGACAGCAATTACGCAAAACAGTTCAAGTATACCGATGCACCCGATGCAGATTCGCGGGCAATACAGGCGACATATTGGGCAGAGCAATGGGCCAGTGAATATGGGGTAGATCTCGAAACCTATATTGGCAAGGCCAGTAAAATGGGTGACTATTTAAGATATGCCATGTTTGATAAATACTTCCGTAAAATCGGATCGCCAGCTGCTGCCGGTACCGGTTACGAGGGGGCTCATTATCTGCTCAGCTGGTATTATGCATGGGGTGGCGGCGAGAACGCAAACTGGTCCTGGGTAATTGGATGCAGTCACAACCATTTTGGTTACCAGAATCCCATGGCAGCCTGGATATTGTCACAGGATGATGAATTCAAACCACGCTCCCAGAATGGTGCCAGTGATTGGAGTAAGAGCCTGGAGAGACAGCTGGAATTCTATCAGTGGCTACAGTCCGATGAAGGCGGAATTGCAGGCGGTGTCTCCAATTCCAATAAAGGCCGTTATGAAAGCTGGCCTTCGGGAACCGCAACCTTTTATGGAATGGGCTATCAGGAACACCCTGTGTATGCTGATCCGGGAAGTAACCGGTGGTTTGGATTCCAGGCATGGTCAATGCAGCGTGTAGCAGAGTATTATTACAAAACAAAGAATTTAAAGGCAAAAGCCTTACTGGATAAATGGGTTAAATGGATTAAAACAGTAGTGAAACTGGAAGCAGACGGAACCTTTGCCATTCCTGATAATCTGGACTGGTCCGGCCAGCCTGATAATTGGACAGGGTCCTATACAGGAAATCCCAATCTGCATGTAAAAGTAAGCACCTATGGCACTGATCTTGGCGTGTCAGGATCTCTTGCCAACACCTTACTGTATTACAGTAAAGCTTCCGGCGACGATGAGGCCAGAGTACTTGCCAAGGAATTATTAGACCGTATGTGGAATTTATACAAAGGTGACAAAGGACTCTCCATTCCCGAACAAAGGAATGACTACAGCCGCTTCTTTGATCAGGAAGTCTATGTACCGTCAGGATGGACAGGAACCATGCCAAACGGAGATAAAATTAAATCAGGAGTTAAGTTTATAGATATCCGTTCTAAATATAAAGATGATCCTGATTTTCAGAAGGTTGAGAACGCTTACAAAAGAGGAACCGCTCCGGTATTAAATTACCACCGCTTCTGGGCACAGTGTGATATAGCGATTGCGAATGGTGTATATTCCATGCTGTTTGAAGGTGGCGGAGAGCCGGTAAACAACTCTGCCATTGATCCCACATCAGCAGCTTTTGACAAAAAGGCAGGCAGCCAGAAAGACATTAAAATCACTCTTACCTTAAACGGAAATACCTTTATCGGGATTAAAGAGGGAAATAAATATTTAACAGAGGGTGTTGAGTACACCTTAACCGATAATACAGTTGTATTATTAAAAACCTATCTGGCAGAAAAAGAAGTGGGCAAATTTAAACTCACCTTCGATTTCAGCGCGGGAACTGACCCGGTACTTGTCCTGACTGTGACAGATTCTTCCATCGCAGCCGGAGACATCAAAGTACAAATGTATAATGATAGCACAACAGCACAGGTAAGTTCCATTGTACCAAAAATCAAAATCACCAACACTGGGAAAACCAGTATCACACTTACAGATTTGAAACTCAGATACTATTACACCATAGACGAAGAAAAGGACCAGAATTTCTGGTGTGACTGGTCGACAGTCGGCAGCAGTAATGTAACAGGTACCTTTGTAAAAATGCCAAAGGCAAAGCCAGGTGCAGATTATTACCTGGAGATCGGATTTACAGCTGGAGCCGGTAAATTGGCAGAGGGACAGACCATCGAAGTGCCGGTAAGATTCAATAAAATTGATTGGAGCAGTTATACGCAGACAGGAGATTATTCCTTTTCGAAATCAGGCAGCAGTTATGCAGACTGGACAAAAATCACAGGATATGTTTCAGGCAGCCTGAAATGGGGAGTAGAGCCCCAATAGAAGCGTAGAGCTTAAAAATATAAATTCTGGCCCAGATATCAGAAGACTGGATTTGGGTCAGAATTATCAAAAAGAACCCGTAAGGATGCGTTTCATCAATCGATCAGCGTGGGAAACGATTGATAAGGAGATTTGGATATGCATATAAAAAAGAGTACCACCCTTGCGGCTCAGCCGTCAAAGAAGGAGTCAAATTATAATTACGGAGAAGCATTACAAAAAGCAATCATGTTTTATGAATTCCAACGTTCCGGAAAACTACCTTCTGATATCCGGAATAACTGGAGAGGAGATTCAGGGTTGTCTGACGGTTCAGACGCAGGGATGGATTTAACTGGAGGATGGTATGATGCAGGAGATCATGTAAAATTTAATCTCCCCATGGCTTATTCAGCCGCCATGCTCGCCTGGAGCGTATATGAGGCAGAGGATGCCTTAAAAGAAAGCGGTCAGTTAGAGTATTTATTAAAGGAAATCAAATGGGTAACCGATTATCTGATCAAGTGCCATCCTTCTGCAGATGTCTTTTACTATCAGGTTGGAAATGGCAATACGGATCATTCCTGGTGGGGGCCGGCAGAAGTAATGCAGATGGGAAGACCGTCCTATCGGGTTGATCTTAACAGTCCTGGTTCGTCTGTTTCCGCAGCGGCAGCGGCAGCACTGGCAGCAGCGGCTGTCATATATGCTGATCGTGATCCCAGCTATGCCTTGACCTGCATTCAACATGCAAAGGAACTATTTTCATTTGCTGACAAAACAAAAAGTGACAGCGGTTATACCGCAGCCAATGGCTTTTACACTTCCAGTAGCGGTTTCTATGATGAACTGTCCTGGTCCTGCGTATGGCTTTATATAGCAACCAAAGATTCCGATTATCTGGACAAAGCAGAATCCTATGTTCCAAAATGGGGCACAGAATCTCAATCTACCACCATTTCCTATAAATGGGCACAATGCTGGGATGATGTGCACAATGGAGCTGCTTTGCTTCTTGCGAAATTAACCGGAAAAGAAGTGTATAAAAACAGTACGGAAATGCACCTGGATTACTGGACAACCGGATATAACGGCAGCCGCATTTCCTATACACCAAAGGGGCTTGCCTGGCTGGATTCCTGGGGTGCTTTAAGATATGCCACCACCACAGCTTTCTTAGCCAGCGTTTATGCTGACTGGTCAGGCTGCAGTGCAAACAAAGTGGAAACCTACAAGAAATTTGCCAAACAGCAGATCGATTACGCTCTGGGAAGCAGCGGCCGCAGTTTTGTGGTTGGTTATGGAATAAATTCCCCCAAAAGGCCTCACCACAGAACAGCCCACAGTTCCTGGGCAGACAGCATGACCGTGCCCGCATACCACAGACATACCCTTTATGGGGCTCTGGCAGGAGGACCGGATAAAGACGACAGTTACACCGATGAAATCAATAACTATGTGAATAATGAGGTTGCCTGTGACTATAATGCCGGATTTGTCGGAGCACTTGCAAAACTTTATGGAGAATACGGCGGAGATCCCATTGCTGACTTTAAGGCAATAGAAGAAGTAACCAACGACGAATACTTTATGGAAGCCGGAATTAACGCCTCGGGCAGTAACTTTATAGAGATCAAGGCTATATTAAATAATTGCTCCGGATGGCCTGCAAGAATGGGTGACCATTTATCATTTAAGTATTTTATTGATATAACAGAAATTATAAAAAAAGGCTATACAGCAGACGATTTTACAATAACTGCGAATTACAACCAGGGAGCAACCATATCCCATCTTTTGCCCTGGTCAGAGGCTGACAATATTTACTATGCGAATGTTGACTTCACAAAAATCAAAATCTATCCTGGCGGACAGTCTGCTTACAAAAAAGAAATCCAGTTTCGAATCGCCGCACCGGAAAATATGGCATCCTGGGATCATACCAATGATTATTCCTATACCGGATTAGACGGTGTAACTTCCGGAAAAGTAGTTAAGACAACCTATATTCCGGTATATGACGCTGGGGTAAAAGTATTCGGCAATGAGCCGGGAAGTTCATCAGGCAGTTCTTCCATCAGTCCGGTAACTGCGTCTTTTGACAAAAACAATCCAGAAGATGTGCCCGTGACTCTGATATACAATGGAAATACACTTGACAATATAAAAAATGGCACGAATCTGCTGGTGAAAGAAACCGATTATGTAGTATCCGATAACATTGTTACCATTTTAAGTTCCTATCTGGCAGGCAGATCTGTTGGAAAATTACAACTGATTTTTGATTTCAGCAAAGGGAATGATCCTGCTTTTACAATTACCATAACGGATAGTTCGGTTATACCAACAGGAGATTTGAAAGTCCAGGCGTATAATATGAATACATCCGAAACCGTAAGCAGCATTGCAGCAAAAATCAAACTGTATAATACGGGAACCGGGGATATCAGCCTTTCTGATGTTAAATTAAGATATTATTACACCATCGATGAAGAAAAAGAACAGCAATTCTGGTGCGACTGGTCTTCCGCGGGAACTGCCAATGTGACAGGAGCCTTTGCGAAAATGAAAGAGGAAAAGAGCGGTGCCGATTATTATCTGGAAATTGGCTTTAACAAAGCATCGGGCACCCTTTCTGCCGGGAAATCCGTGGAATTGCAGGTGAGGTTTTCCAAGTCAGACTGGACAAATTATATCCAGACAGACGATTATTCCTATCAGGGAACCGGTACAGCATATGCCGACAGTGATAAAATAACCGCTTACCTGGCCGGAAATCTGCAGTGGGGGATAGAACCTTAATTATTTGTCCAAAGATTCACCATATGAGAATCCTGGACATAAAATTACCTGCTAACGTATAGTGAGGAACAGGGCTGTTATGAGACAGTCCTGTTCCTCGCTTTATGGAGAGCGTACTATTTGTATTTTGGATTTGCCTACGTTTATTCTTTACCGGTTAAACGTATCGGTAAATGCATCCAGCGTTCTGTAATAAGAAGCCTTTGGAGTCCAAAGATTTGAGAAAAGCAGGGGACTCTTATCCTTTCTCCAGGAGATATCATCTGACATTCCCCACCAGGTGAATCCAGTAATATTGCCGCCTTCCTTTTTCACTTCGCAGACTGCCTTCATAACGTCATATACATAAGCCGCCTGTTCTGATTCAGATTTGGCACCAGCATCAAATTCTGTAATCTGGATTTCTAACCCTGCATTCTTAAATTTGGTATAGGCCTGTTTGAAATAGGAAGCACTTGGAAACGTTGATTCAAGGTGAGACTGTCCGCCAACACCGTTGCATAATTTCTTCTCTGCATTGATGAACTGAATCATTTTAACAATATTGTCAGCTTCCATATACTCGTTATAATCGTTATAGAATAAACTAACCTTATCGGTTAAATTAAAATAGCTTAATGTTTCATTGGCATAACGGAAAGCAGTTTTTACAAATTGCGGACTTGTTGATACACCTCCATAAATTCTTACCCAATCTGAATTTGCCGGAGAATGCAGATATTCATTCACAACATCCCATGCGTATACAACACTGCCGTATTCACTTAAATAGACGTGATTCATCACTGTCTTTATATAAAACTCCATACGTGTATTCATTGTGTTTTGATCCACATGATTTGCGCCAGCGTTATAGCCTGAGCGGAATAGCCAGGTTGGAGTCTGACCATGCCATACCAGAGTGTGAGCACGCACTCCCAGGCCATTTTCATAACAGATTTTTAATACTTTATCTACCGTATTAAAATTGATTCTTGGTACGGTAGCTTCTGTATAGTTGCTGGGAATGTAATATCCTAAGGATTTTGCTTCAGCTACTGATATCAAATTAGGTGAACTGCCAAGCAGTGCATCTGGTTTCATCTCATTTTCAAGCGTGATACTGTTGTACCTTTGCTTGATCAGATTTAAGGTGGAAGCGTTTTGCAACTGGGCCAACGTTACGCAGGTTCCTGACCTCTGGAATTTGGTTCCATATGTATTTAACAAAGTCTGGTCGGCGGTTGCTGCCTGGGTAACTCCTAATGATGAAGCGGTAAGTGCAATTGCAGATATAACAGTTAATAGCCTTTTTGTAAATGTTCTTTTCATTTAATTACCCCCTTGTATTTTGATTGATTATTTTAAAGGTTCTTTGAAATTTTGTATCTAAAATAACAGGCTTTGCATCTCTTGTATTTTTAATTTCAACTCCTTTCCAACCCAGTAGTTTTTAGATAAACAATTTCAAAGTTTCCTTTTTATCAAAACTAAAATGCTGATTATGATGAGTTAACATCTTATCTAATACTGATCTGTAATATAAGATGTTACTAATTTATCATATTATCTGTAATGTATTAGAGAAATGTAACTATTACGATACTGTACGTCATTTTTTCGCCATTATCTGTTTAAATCATACGAAAGAAATGATTATAATTAACGGAAATCATCAACTTATCAATGCAATTGACTGAAAAATTCTTAAATGATACAATATGATCGTGCAGTGTAACTTATCAACAATTACGATTTGCATTTCCGGGGGATACATGTATGCAGATTTTAACCAATCAATTCCAAAAAGAGATGAAAGAGCATGGGGACTATCAATTCCCATTACTAATTAGTTATGAAAGGCTGTCAAAATATGACTTAAATTCATTCCTTTGGCATTGGCATCCTGAAATAGAACTTACACTGATTACTCAGGGGCAGATGATATATGAGATTAATAATGAAGAGTTTCATCTTTGTCAGGGAGAGGCACTTTTTGGTAATATGGGAGTACTTCACACCGGTCGCATGTATGAAAATATGGATTGTGAGTATGTATCAATTACATTCGATCCCAGATTAATTTATTCTTATGAAAACAGTATTTTCTACTTAAAATACGTATCCCCGTTCATTCAGAATCTTTCTTTATTCTCTGTTTGTTTTGATTTAACCAAGCCCTGGCACAAAGAGATCATAAAGATACTAAATGAACTTGTCACCATTCATCAGCAACAGCAGGATACCTATGAAATAGACGTTCTGATCCAACTGCTTGAATTTTGGAAAGTATTATATCAAAACTATGATACGACTCAGACAATCACATCGCCGGAACGGCACAATTATGAAAGAATCAGAAGCATTTTATCATTCATTGAAGAAAATTACAGCCGTAAAATAACGTTGGAAGAGATTGCAGATCATATCCATATTTGTAAAGGGGAATGCTGCAGGATTTTTAAGCAGTATATGAAGATTCCTCTCTTTAAGTTTATATTAGAATATCGGATTGAAAAAAGCTTAAAGGATCTGATGGCTTCCAATGATTCCATTGGAGATATTGCTGCGAAGGCAGGTTTTGGCGATTCCAATTACTATTCACATACATTTTACAAAGTAAAAGGATGTTCCCCAACCGAGTATCGCAAAAAGGCCCTGAAACATAATAATTAACAGATTTCAACTAAATTCTGAATATATTACACGTTCTCCCTATTTTGTTTAAGGTTTGAATCTTTAAAGACCTGTAAAATTAAGCTAACGGACGAATCAATCATGGAATGAGTGATCATGGAAGGTGCTATCATGGGGGAATATAAAGGGGTAGAGGATTCAGAAATTCTTATAAGCGTTCTGGTTGCTGTTTACAACATGAAGGATACAATAGACAGATGTATCCAGTCTTTAATCAATCAGACACTGGAACATATTGAAATAATAATCGTAGATGATGGATCAACGGATGGATCAGGGGAAATTTGTGACCGGTATGCCTCAGAGGATAGGCGTATCAAGCTAATTCATCAAAAGAATCAGGGATTATCTGCAACCAGAGAAGTTTGTTTAAAAAATGCGTCAGGTCAATATATCACTTTTGTTGACAGTGATGACTGGTGTGAATTGAATCTGTGTGAAAAGCTGTATGAGGAAGCCATACATTCATCAGCAGATCTGGTATTTTTTTCTGCCTACAGGCATCGTCAGGATGGAGTCGCCATTATATGCAATCTCCCCCTGCCCGCTGGTCTGTACCAAATCTCAGATTTATATGATTGCTACATTCTTCCTCTATATGGCGATATACAGCAGGATCAGTTAATCACCACAGGCTACATCTGGTGCTGCCTGTTTAAAAGAGAAATGATAGAGGGCATAAAGTTTTACAAAAACGTCTTCCTGCATGAAGATGAAATTATGATTCTTCAGTCCTTTATGAGGGCAAACAGCTTATACATAACGGATCAACCTTTCTATCACTATAACCGAATGTCCTCTAATTCCTTGAGTAAACGGTCTACATACTGGAATCATTACTGGGATAATATAATTGAGGTATTTAAAGCGAAGAAGGAATTTGCAGAAGTTCTCTTTGATGATGAGAATAGATATATGGGAAGATTAAGCACTTCTTTGCATTTGAAATTTCTAAGAAGCATAAGAAATGAGACCCATCATGAGAATCCAGCCGGGTTCTGGGGTGGACTTTTCAATGTATACAAACTAAGAAATAAAGAATTCTTATTTAGAAATAAAAAATATTTGCTGAAAAACGAATTTACACCAGCTGAAAAAATCCTGATTAAACTAATCGAGTTGCGACTGTATTTAGTCGTGTATGTTTACTATGTGTTGATCTGTGGCCGTATGCGCAATTTTCAGGAAAAAACAAAAAATTAGTGTATAGAGAAAGCCTCTGCATTGTGATACTCAATGCGAGGCTTTTTCAGATCGTTATTTAATTAAATGTAACTTATCAGCTGCCCGGTATAAGGTGCGGCCGGCAGGGAATTCCGTTAATTCCTCCCCGCTGATTCCGCCGAATTTTAATATCAGATAAAAATAAGCGAAGACAGAAGCCGCAATTGCCAAAAGTACAGATAAAGAATTAATTCTGATAACGAAATAAATTCCATGATAAACAGCATAGCAGATCACTCCCATGATAACAGAACATAAAAATGGTTTCAGGAAGATCTTGGTTTTATTTTCTCTGTAACTTAAATATTTATTCAGAGCCAGGCTATTTAAAATCATCACAATGAGAGGAAGAGTGATATTTCCAATAATCAGGGAGTATATTCCCAGATTAAAATGATTCAAACAGAGATAGACCACGCCGATATGAATGACCAGGCCTATTGCTGAATTTATAACTGGAATTTTCATCTTATTAATCCCTTGTAAAGTGGAACTGGTAATGGTTGAATAAGCATAAAACAGAATGGCAGATGCACCGGTCAATAACAAATTTCCGCCTAATATCACGTTATATCTGGGAAAGAGAATGCTTAAAACTGGCTTTCCCAGAACCATTAAACCAATTGCACTTGGAAAGGCAATATTCATATTAAAAAGGATTGCGCTTGATATCTTCTTTCTGGTCTCATGGTACTTTTTATTGGTATGTGAGCTTACAATACTTGGAATCATGGAACCCCCAAAGGAACTGGAGATGGCAATCGGAACACTGATTAACAGCTTATAAAGTGTGCTGTAGTTACCCTGCAGAATACTGATGTCAGTTTCAGAAAAACCTTTCCGTCCCATAATATTATTAAACAATGATATATCAATGACGCCATTTACCTGATAGACGGTCTGACTTAATATAATGGGAATTACCGTTATAAAAATGGATTGATATATGATTTTAACATGGTCGGCAGGCTCTGCTTCATATTTTTTCATCTGCCTTCGTATATTGGGAGAATACAAAACAAATATAAAGATAAGAAACAGCAATCCGGATAATGCGCCGATGCAGGTTCCCAGTGTACCTCCTGCAGCCCCCCAGGCAGCCACTTCAGGAGAGGAACTGTTTAAACTGATTAAATAACTGGCAGCTGCAATACTGACAACTGCATTTATAATCTGCTCAATTACCTGGGAAACAGCTGTTGGAACCATAGTACTCTTTCCCTGAAAAAAGCCTCGAAACACACCCATCACGGAAACGATAAAAATCGTAGGAGCTAATATTTTTAGGGATTTGGATACTCCCGCATATTTGTTTAACAGGGTGCTTTCAATCCAGGAAGCATTAAAATATAGAAAAAGACTTGCTGTTAGCCCCACTATAATTGAAAAAATGAAACAGTTGAGAAGGTAAATGTTGGCGTTTTTATACCTTTTTTGTATCAGCTTTTCAGATATTAATTTTGAGACAGCCAATGGCATGCTGTATGAAGATAAAATAAGTATAATATTATAAATTTCAAAAGCGGCAGAATAGATGCCCATCGCTTTTTCTCCAATAATATTAGCCATGGGGATTCTGTAAATTAACCCGATTATGCGTACGGTAATTGATGCAACGGCTAAAATACTGCCCTGTTTAATAATGCTGTTTCTGTTCTCGTTCTGGTTTGTCATATTAATTCTAGTCCTCTGTCGTATTTACTTCAATGCTTTGTATGATAAACTTCAATGCTGTATTATCTTACATCAATTGTACAGTTATTACAATCCTGTTCTTTTACGCTGTTAATCCAATCAGCCTATAGAATAAATTTTATCATATTATTTAGATAAAATAAAAATATTTTATATGTATCTAAAATGATACTTGAGCTCAAACTAAAAGTATTGTATAATATAGACAAAAATAGAAAGGAAGAGCAAAGATAAATGTATGAAAAGACCAAATACAACAAAAGTTTCGTTTAACACCCCGTTTATACGTCAGCGTGCGGATCCGTTTATATGCAGACAGGAATACGGAACTTATTATTTTACAGCCTCAGTACCGGAGTATGACAGAATTATTTTGCGCAGCGCAGATACGGTTATGGGTTTACAGACTGCAAAAGAGCATGTGATATGGTGCAGGCACGAAAGTGGGGAGCAGAGCCTCCACATATGGGCGCCAGAGATTCACTATTTAAATGGCTGCTGGTATATCTATTATGCTGCCGGAGAAAGAGAGAACGAGTGGAAGATCAGACCTTATGTGCTGCAGTGTACGGGAGCGGATCCTGTAACCGACAAGTGGATTGAGTTAGGCAGAATGAAGGCATCAAAGGAGGATCTCTTTACATTTCAGGATTTTTCCCTGGATGCAACTGTTTTTCACCATGAGAAAGAATACTACATGGTCTGGGCAGAGAAAACCGGTACTGGGAAAAAGATATCCCAGCTGTATCTGTCTAAGATGGAGAATCCATGGGAATTGTCAGGGGAACATATCCTGTTGTCAACACCGGATTATGACTGGGAGCGACGAGGCTTCTGGGTAAATGAGGGACCGGCAGTTTTAAAGCGTGGCGGACGGATTTATCTGACTTATTCCGCCAGTGATACGGGTAGGAATTACTGTATGGGCATGCTAACCCTGGATGAG
This sequence comes from uncultured Paenibacillaceae bacterium, assembly GCA_963523055.1. Classification (GTDB taxonomy): domain Bacteria; phylum Bacillota; class Clostridia; order Lachnospirales; family Lachnospiraceae; genus Lacrimispora. The sequence continues at coordinate 60,018 of CAURBV010000018.1, forward strand.
TCGGGGGAAGTGATGGATCCCCATGCATGGAAGAAAAGCCGAAAGCCTGTTTTAGTAACGGACGAAACAAGGCACATCTATGGACCTGGCCATAATTCTTTTGTAAAAGCAGAAGATAATGTAACGGATTATTGCATCTATCATGGGAGAGAGTATGGTGAGATAGATGGGAATCCTCTGTATGATCCCAACCGTCATACGATGATTATGAAAGTGAAATGGAGTGAAGAAGGGGAACCGGTGTTTTCTTTTGGGGTGTAATTTTTTGTCAAATTGTTTAGAAAAAACTAAAATAATTTAATATAATGTAAAGGAGAAACAATATGAAACGTAATTTAACTGTTTTCCTGGCAGGTGCAGTAACGGCGGCTATGATTTTATCTGGATGCAGTAACAAAGCAGGAACAGATCCAAAAGCAAATACTGATGTACCGGAATCCGCATCAGAAGATAACAAGGAAGTGGTGAATACAGTCGGACCGGATTCCGGTACGCACCTTAATATGTGGTCATTTGCTGAGCTGCATAATACATTTTACGCGGATATGGTAGAACGGTGGAATAAAGAGAACCCTGACCGTCAGATTCAGGTAACCTTTACAACTTATCCGTTTTCGGATATGCATAATAAACTGATTATGGCATTACAGACCGGACAGGGAGCACCGGATCTATGTGATGTGGAGATCGGCCAGTTTCCAAACTTTCTTCAGGGGGATGTACAGCTTTATCCATTAAACGATGCAATAAAGCCCTATCAGAAGGATCTGGTACCTTCCAGATTAGATGTTTATTCAAAAGATGGTAATTACTATGGCGCGCCTACCCATGTAGGAGCTACGGTTATGTATTATAATACGGAAATACTGGATCAGTATGGAATTGACTATACGAAAATCAAGACTTGGGATGATTACACTGAGGCTGGTAGGAAATTAAAAGAGGCATCAGAAGGAAAGGTGAAGTTAACCAGTGTGGATAGTGGTGGTGTTGACTGGCTGACCGTTGCGATGTCTGAATATGGGGAAGACTGGGCAGCTGGTAAGGATGGCACTCTGAATGTAGAACTTGAATCTGTGAAAAATATGCTTACCATGCAGCAGGCCTGGTTAAAAGACGGGATTGCCATGGTCTCACCAGCTGGTATTGTGGATTTGGAAGAGGGGTTTCAGAATATCCTGGATGGGAATATTGCTTCTTTTCCCAAAGCATTATGGTTTATGAGCCGCTTTGTTAATTATATGCCTGAAATGAAAGGGAAGATTGCCCTGGCACCATTGCCGGTATTTGAAGAGGGACAGAACCGCTCTGTAGGAATTGGAGGAACAGGAACTGTAGTGACGAAACAGTCTTCAGATCCAAAGCTGGCAGCAGATTTTATTACATATGCCAAATGCTCTTCAGAAGGAAGCCGCCAGATCTGGGAGCAGCTTGGATTTGATGTATGCAATACAGACTTATGGACGGATGCTGCGGTAACCAATGATTCATCCAACAAATACATCAGCTTTTTTAAGACCAACCCTTTTGATGTTCTAAATGAGGTTAAATCAGAGATTAATACCTTAAGCATTACAAAAATGACTCCTGCAATAAATGATTATTTCTGTACTACTACCTTAAACGAGGTATTACAAGACGGTAAGGATGTAGATGAGGCTTTAAAGGATGCCCAGGATTATCTGGAATTAGAGCAGTAGTTCTGTTATGCTTCACCATTGGAGGGGGTTGAATGAAAATAAAACGGATTTTCTATTCACAAAAAGCAGCTCCATTTCTGTTTGTGCTGCCATTTATATTGAGCTTTACTGTGTTTTGGATTTATCCTCTGTTCAGCACGGTAAAAATGAGTTTTCAGAGTATTCTTCCGGGTCAGATTGAATGGATTGGTCTTACAAATTATGAGAAACTGTTGAAAGATACCACGTTCCATACTGCAATCAGAAACAGTCTTACCTATATGTTTTTTTCCATTGCATTACTGATTCCATTTCCAATGTTGTTTGCTGTTCTGATGGACAGCAATCTGGTAAAGGCAAAAGGATTATGGAAAGGGGCTTTATATTTACCAGCCCTGACATCAGTGGTGATTTCAGGCACTTTATTCCGCCTGATGTTTTCCGAACTTCCAACGGGTCAGATGAATGTCTTTTTAAACGTTCTGGGAAAGGCTCCCATTCCATGGCTGAAAGAAAGAGGCTTTGCCATGTGCGCGCTTTTAACCCTTTGCTGCTGGAGGTGGACCGGCGTGAATATGCTCTATTTTCTGTCTGGCCTTAAAAGCATTGATACCACCCTGTATGAATCAGCCTCCATAGATGGGGCATCAGCATGGAATAAATTCCGCTATATAACCATACCTTTGCTGAGACCCACAACGATCTACGTACTGACCATCAGTGTTTATGCCGGACTGTCCATGTTTTTGGAGAGCTTTATGCTGTGGGCAGGAAATTCTTCGCCGAAAAATATTGGGCTGACCATTGTGGGTTATCTTTATAAAAGGGGAATAGAAAAGAATCAGATGGGATATGCCTCAGCTGTGGGTCTGACGCTCCTTGGAATGGCACTAATCATAAATGTGATTCAGCTGATTCTTAACGGAACGTTTAAAAAGGAGGAAAATTAATTATGAATATTAATAAGAAAAAACTCCTTTCGGCAATGTCAACGGCAGCCTTCGCATTCCTCAGCCTTTTGGTACTGTTTCCTGTACTGGCAGGCTTTCTGGCTTCTTTTCGGCCAGGAAGAGAATTGATCCGCCGCGGACTCAGCATTAACCTGGATTTTTCCACCATGTCATTTAGCAATTACACCTATCTTTTTTCCTGGAATGCAGATTCTAAAAAGTATTTTATGTGGTTTAAAAACAGCATGGTACTGACTCTGCTTTCCGTAGTACTGACGCTGGTTATCTGCTATTTTGTAGCTTATGGACTGTCTATGTATCATTATCGGCTGAAGAATGTGTTGTTCTTTCTGGTAATTGCAACCATGATGGTTCCGTTTGAAATTTTGATGCTGCCTCTTTATCAGGAGATGATTGATTTAAAACTGATTGATACCACTGCCGGCGTAATTCTTCCCGGGTTATGCAGTGCATCTACCATCTTTTTCTTTCGTCAGTATATGGTTTCTCTGCCAAAAGAGCTGCTGGATGCCGGAAGGATTGATGGCGCTACAGAGTTTGGAATCTGTGTGAAGATCATGATGCCCTTAACCAAGCCTGCATTTGCAGCCATGGGGATTTTATGTGCGATGGGATCATGGAATAATATGCTCTGGCCCATGATGGTATTTAGAAATTCGGAGAAATTTACGTTGCCCATCGGTTTAAATACTCTGCTGACGCCTTATGGAAATAATTATGATTTATTGATCGCAGGATCCATGTTTGCGATTTTACCGGTATTGGTGGTGTTCCTCTGCTTTCAGAGTTATTTTATTGAAGGCATGACAGCCGGAGCAGTGAAGGGGTGAATAATGGGCAAGGGAAAAAAACGTATAAAGGCAGTTAAATATGGAGCTGCACTTTTGGTTATGGTTCTGCTGGTATCTGGGGGAATCGCTGCTTTAGCAGGGGGCAGAAGTAAATTACCGGATCGGGTTTCGGTACACGATCCCTCCATAGTAAAGGCCAAAAACGGAGAATATTATATATTTGGTTCTCATCTGGCAGGCGCAAAATCAAAAGATCTGGTGGATTGGAGATCTCTGGGCGGAGATTATGATAATGTTACCAATAACTGGATTTTTGGAAATGTAAAAGAGAATCTGGCAGAATCATTTCGCTGGGCAGGTTACGATGATGGAGACTGCTCAGGTGGGAAATATGCAGTATGGGCGCCGGATGTGATCTGGAATCCCTATTTTAAAAACGGTGACGGTACAATAGGGGCCTATATGATTTATTACAGTGCCTCCTCCACATGGCGCCGTTCCTGTATTGGTTATGCAGTATCGCAGGATATAGAAGGACCCTATACTTATGTCAGTACAGTTGTCTATTCCGGTTTTACGAAAAATGGAAAGCCAGACGGGAAAAGTCAAAGAAATACCCGGTGGGATACGGATGCCATACATATTAAAAAACTGATTGATTCCGGAAAACTGAAAGATGGATTAAACCCAAAGTGGTTTATTGGGGATGAGTGGAATCACAACTATTGTCCAAACGCCATTGATCCGGCACTGTTTTTTGACAATCAGGGTCAAAGGCTCTATATGGTATATGGTTCCTGGTCAGGAGGAATCTATTTGCTGGAACTGGACAGAGAGACAGGAGATGCAATATACCCCGGAACGGATTCCCTGGATTCAATAAGCGGAAATTATGTGGACCGGTATTTTGGTATCCATCTTGCAGGAGGAAATCATCAGTCAGGAGAAGGACCGTATATTGTCTATGATGATGCAGCCGGATATTATTATTTATATGAGACATATGGAGCGCTGACAGCCAATGGAGGATACAACATGCGCCTGTTCCGGTCAAAGGAAGTCACGGGGCCTTATCTGGATGCAGCAGGCAATCCTGCGGCGGACAGTAACAGAAACAATGATTCCTATGGCATTAAGCTGATTGGAAATTACAAGTTTTCCGGAGCCAGTGTGGGATACAAAGCAGCCGGCCACAACTCAGCATTGATCGACGAAGACGGACAGCATTATCTGATTTACCATCAGAGATTTGATCAGGGTACCGGATATCATGAAGTCCGGGTTCACCAGCAATTTCTTAATCAAAAGGGCTGGCCGGTGACAGCTGTATTTGAAAACCGGAATGAAACGGCGGGACATTACCGGAATAGTGAGATTACGGGCAGATATGAATTTATGAATCATGGATCGGATACCTCTCCCAGTCTTACCAGCCCGGAATCAATTATTTTATTAAAAGATGGGAAAATTGTAGGTGACAGGGAAGGAACGTGGGAAAAGACAAAAGGAGAACGGTATGATTACATTACCGTTAAAATGGACAATACGGAGTATCATGGTGTATTTTTTAAACAGCATAACGAAAAAATGGATTCAGAGCAGGTGATGACGTTTACTGCCATCGGGGATAATAACACCAGTATATGGGCGAGCAGGGTAAAGTGAGCCGTTTGGTTGATTAAAAAACAGTATTGTATGAAAACAAGAATTCATGTATGATGATAGTTAGAATAAAGAGAAGGTTTTCATAGTATACTGCCCATCTGCGTGAAAGGATTTGCTATGCTGCATATTAAGAGTGTTGAGGAAGGGCTGAAGATTTTTGTGGCTCTGGGATCGGAATTAAGAATAAATATTATAAAGCTTCTAATTGAGCACACCGAGTTGAATATGAATGAACTGGCATCCAGTTTAGGAGTGACCAATGGAGCTTTGACCAGCCATATTAAGAAACTGGAAGACTGTGGTCTGATTTGTGTGATTTCAGAGCACAATGGTCACGGGAACCAGAAAATATGCCGTGTAAATGTGGATAAACTGTTGGTGGATATTGCTCCAAAACAAAGTGACGATGGGAAAAACACCTATACCACGGATATTAAAGTGGGATATTTTACGGATTATGAGGTTCTGCCCACATGCGGTCTGGCCAGCAGCCAGGCAATTATTGGAGAGGTAGATGATCCCCGCTATTTTGCTCATCCAGACCGGTATCAGGCTGACATTGTCTGGTTTACCAAAGGATACGTGGAATATGTAATTCCCAATCTGCTGCCACCTCTTCAAAAAATTGATCAGATTACATTTTCTGTGGAAATCGGGAGTGAAGCACCTGGAATTAACAATGACTGGCCTTCCGATATTACCATCAGCATCAACAATGTGGAACTGGGAATGTGGACCAGTCCTGGGGATTTCGGTGATGTTCCGGGAATTTTCACACCGGACTGGTGGTTCCCCAACTGGAATCAGTATGGTCTGCTTAAGATGATTGTGGTCAATCAATTTGGAACCTTTATTGATGGTTTAAAGATATCTTCCGTTACCATTGATGATTTTAAATTGGATAAACGCAGCCCCATTAAATTAAAATTCCAGGTAAAGGAAGACGCAGTAAATGCAGGCGGTTTAACCATATTTGGAAGCAGCTTTGGTAACTATAATCAGGACATTAAAGTCCGGGTTCACTATAGCCATGTAAAAGGAAAACGCGAAGATTAAAGGGAACGTAAAAAATACCGGGAAATGATTGTCTGAAGGATATCATTTCCCGGTATTTTTTATTTTGCATTTGCCATTTTATTTAATTCGTTGGTTAACGCTAAAACCTCTTCAATACTTGCAGTCGTTTCCTCAATTCCCGATGACTGCTGTTCCGTATTTTTCATGGTTGAATTGGAAAACTGCAGTGTCTTTGTGATTGATTTCTGTACGTCTTCAGTCAGTTGTACCACCTTTGTTGCAGTATCTTTTGAATTCTGAGAAAGCTTTTGTATCTCTGTGGCTACCACTGCAAAGCCTTTACCGGCCTCACCGGCCCGTGCTGCTTCGATGGAAGCGTTAAGTCCTAACAGTTTCGTCTGATCTGCAATGCTCTTAATTGAGTTGAGAATGACGTTAATCTGTTCGGATATCTGTTTTACATTTAGAATCTCTTTGTTCAGTTCATTCTGATTTTCATTGACCTGTATGGAGGAGGAAGCAAGCTCTTCCATGGTTGCCTCAATCACGGTAAACTGATCGACTAGATCCTTGCTCATTGATTTTAATTTATATTTCTGATAGCCGATCTGGGAAAGGGAGTTAGCAACGATAAAAAGTACTTCTGCCGCTGCCTGTACGCTTATTTCTGAGGTAACCTTCACTTCATGAAGCGCATTTATGTATTGATCTTCATTCACGCCGATTTCTCTTGCAACCCGTCGGAATTCATCTTCATTTGGCTTGCCGCTTAAGGTCTGCCCGCCTAGAATCGTTCCGATTAATTCCCCTTCCACCATAATTGGAGCTGCAAAATCGATCAGCCCTGAATGGCATTTAAAGATGTAGGGTCTTCCGGTTCTGGCCGCTTCCTGGCCGCCTCTTTTATGAGATGCAGCACACCGGTCATCTCCGGTTTTTGTTGAATGGGTGTAATTCGCGCAGATTCTGGTATAGGAACTTGGATTTGTAACAGGATTTCCTTCCCGGTCTACCGCAACGCTGGCCAGATTCATACTAACTGCAAAATTATCAAGGAATTTTTGCAGCAGACTAATCTCCATTACATCTGAGAGATTAATTTCTGAAAGTGTTTTATAAACATTTTCTTCATGATTCATGTTCATATACATGTCCTCCATAAATGTTGAAATTTGATGCATTGTGTTGAAATATGTCGAATGATTTTACATAAATCTTACCACTTTAAGGGTGATTTGTATACATAATTTAAAAGTTTTTTCTTGATTATGGTTCTCATTTAGGAAATTGAATGGAGAAAATATTTAATTCAACCTACTATTTTTGTATGTATTTTTTGCGCTTTATAAAATAAAGCAGAATGATTAATAAAACTATCACATTATTAACGATGTACGTAACGTCAGGTCCGGCTTTCGAAGAAAGAAAACCGGAATAAAGGATACCCAGCGGTATCAGGAGATTGGAACTAAATGAAAGTAAAGCAAAAAAACGACCCTGGTATTCAAGGGGAGTATGGATCTGCAAATAGGAATTAAGCGGCAGTGCTCTCTAACTGTAAAACACAAAATAGTTTGTCTGCCTGATAGTAGCAATGGTATAATAAAATAAAACAAAGAAAAGGAGTGATCATATGAAACTGAAGAATGTACTTTTGACTGTCAAAGATATAGAAATATCCAAGACGTTCTATAAAGAGTTGTTTGGTCTTTCTGTTATAACGGATTTTGGAGAGAATGTAATTCTTACAGAAGGTCTGGTTTTGCAGGAGAAATCTGCCTGGGAGAGCGGAGTTAAGAATGAGGTGCACTTTGGTGGACTTGACAGTGCTCTTTATTTTGAAGAATATGATATGGAACGTTTTCTTAACAGGCTGGAGAATTCAAGCTATGCCATTGAATATTTAAATCCTTGTTTTGAGCGGGACTGGGGACAGAAAACGGTCCGGATTTTTGATCCGGACCATCATATACTGGAGATAGGAGAATCTCAGTCTGCGGTGATAGCCAGACTGCTGGGTTCGGGAATGACTGCTGAAGAAACGGCTGCAAAAATCAGACTGCCCATTTCTACAATACTGGAGACAGGCAATCACGAAAATAGCCGTTAATTCAGTTATTTCTGCTTTCCTTTTTTCCTTCGGGACAGATATACTTCTTTATTAAATGGTATAATATAAGTACATTCATAATGTATTGCACAGATTTTACTGTATACAAATATGGTTCCATCCTTTAGAACTCCGCGAGATGTTATTTCCATCGCCGGAGTTCCTTTTTTACAGCCCAATAACTCTGCTTCCTCTTTGGTCAGGGAATTGGGTTGATAGTTGGTCATGAAATGGGAGATCTGGTACTTGTTTTTTAATGCATGATTTTGTATGGAATCTTCAATAATTTCCCTGCTCAGTTCCGGAAACAGACGGCAGGGGATCCAGCCGGTTTCGATCTGGGTTATTTCGTATCGGACAATGCGTAACCGTTTGTATTCCCAGACTTCCTCGTTTTGGTTTAGATTAAAGATACTGATCAGCTTTGGGTCTGGAATAATCTTTTTTAAGTAAAGCATTTTCGACTGAAGCTCCTGATAGGGAACTTCAATCATGGAGTTATATACCAGAGGATTACCCAGAGCGCGGGCCCGGACATAGATGCCATCCCCCTGAATAACGGAGATCAGACCGATGCTTTCCAGTCGCTTTAGGGCTTTTTGTATGGTAAAGCGGGACACCTGATAAGCAGATGCCAGATCCCTCTGGGTGGGTAGTTTGTTATTCCAGAACTTTTGCTGATATATTTTACTGACTAAATCAATTACAATAAATTCTGTTTTTCTGGAGCTCATAGTCACACCTCCATAGTGCGTAGTTATTACGGAGTGATAAGAGTGCCGTCCGGAATCCGGCTCTGGGTCCACTCATGAGGACGATAGACAACCGGATAGCGGGATAATTCCTCTTCGTTAATATCCACACCAATGCCTGGACGTTCGATGGGATAGAAATATCCGCCCTGGGATTCATGATAGCCAGGGAACACGGCTTTTATCTTGTCCTTTAACTCAATGTCTTCCTGAATTGCAGCATTGTGCAGATGGATGTTTAAGTGAGTGTTTACAGCAATCCCGATCGGAGTAATATCGGAGGGAGTGTGCCATGCAATCCGGACACCAAAGGCTTCACAAAGCGCAGCCAGTTTGAGAGCGGGAGTGATACCCCCAAGCTGTGACACATGGCAGCGAAGAAAATCAATCTGACGATTCACGATTAAATGTTTCCATTCCATGGGATTATTAAATAGTTCTCCGGTTGCAATAGGGACGGAGGACTGGCTACGTAACTGGGACAGCCATTCATTCTGATCCGGTGGAAGAAGATCTTCAATGTAATAAGGGTGATATTGCTCCAGTTCCTTGGCAAATTGAATGGCCTGGTTTGGATAAAGACGTTCATGGACATCATGAAGAATATGGAAGTCCCTGCCATAACGTTCACGAAGCTTTGAAAACATGGTAACTGTGTTATGCATATAGTCGTCCTGATTAAAATAAGTGCCGGAAACCGGGTTTAAAGGAGTCTTAAGATTATCTGGTATTCCTCCATAGAATCCGAGCTGGCACCGGATATGCTGATACCCTTCTGCGCGAATCCGTTCAATCTCCTGGTATAACTCTTCCATGGAATCAGCGACTGCATGGGTATAAGCGGGGATGGCAGTGCGGGATTTTCCTCCTAAGAGCTGATATAACGGCATATCAGCAAGTTTCCCCTTGATATCCCAGAGCGCCATGTCAATGCCTGATATGGCATTATTTAAGACAGGTCCGTTTCTCCAATAGGAATTGACCATCATCAGATTCCAGAGATCCTCAATATCATTGGCATCCCGGCCGATCAGGATGGGTTTTAAATAATCCTCTACAGCAGATTTTACTGCCAGCGGCCGTTGCTGAAAGGTTCCGCAGCCAACTCCGTAAACGCCCCGGTCAGTCATGACCTTTACAGCTACCAGATTGTGCCGTTCCGGATTTGTAATATAGCAGCGGATGTCTGTGATAATGGTTTGTCTCATGTCAGATACTCCTTTTGTTTTGTATGAGTCTAATTTAAGCACAGGCACAGGGGGGATGTCAACCTGGCTTTTTGATTTGCAAAAACGCCAAAATAAACAGTCCAATTTGAAATAATAAGTCAAAGAACCCCTTTATTTACAAGGGTTTTATACAATGTAAACCGAAAAATGGAGCGGTTTACAAAAAAATACGCCTATGCTATATTTAGACCACAAAGCACGTGCCTAAAACATCAAAAACTGAAGGAGGTACCATTGAAAAATGGAAAAGCAGGAAGTTGCAGCTAAAATTATAGAATATGTGGGTGGGAAAGACAACATAATCAATGCATGGCATTGTATGACCCGGCTCCGCTTTGATTTAAAGAATAAAGAGCTGATTAAACAGGAAGAGATAAAGAATTTAGAAGGTGTTATGGGAATTCAGTTTGCCAAGGACCAGCTTCAGATCGTGATCGGGACCAGTGTACATAAATATTATGAAATCCTGATGGAAATGCTTCAGCTAAACGACGGCCAGACACCGGTAAAAAGAGAAGAAAAGCAGAAAAAGGACTTTATTACCTGGTTTATGGATATGGTTTCTGGTGTATTCGGACCCATCGTACCTGCCATAGCAGGGGCGGGTATGATTAAAGGTCTGATCGGCGGTCTTGTTGCATTGGGAGTCATCACCAATACAACGGATACTTATAAGATTATTGACATGCTGGCCAGCGGTGTATTTACGTTTCTGCCATTTTTTATTGCAGTGTCTGCAGCTAAGAAATTTCAGACAAACCAATATCTGGCTGCCGCAATTGCTTCTATTATCATGTATCCCACCATGGTTGACGCCGCTAAGGCAAAAGAAATCAGCAGTTTTTTATTTGCCGGAGTAATTCCGGTTCCGGTATTTAATTATTCCGGCTCCGTAATTCCCATTATTTTCGGAGTTTTTGCCTTAAGCTACATTTACAAATGGGTGGATAAAGTGGTCCCGGAAGCAGCCAGAACGGTTGTTACTCCTACCTTAACTTTATTAATTTCCGGATTTTTCACTCTGACTGTAATCGGTCCCGTTGGTATCTATATGGGAAAAGGACTTGCTGGAATGCTTGATTTCCTGTTTGGCATTTCTCCGATTTTCGCAGGTTTCGTTATGGGCCTTATTCGTCCAGTATCCATTCTGGTGGGTATGCACCACGCCATGACGCCCATTGCTCTGGAGAATTTTGCGACAAAAGGGTGGGATATGCTGATGCCTATGATGTTCATTGCAAACCTTTCTATCGTAGGTGCTGCATGCGGATGTTATTTTAAAGAGAAATCCCAGCGGGATAAATCCATTGTTTTATCAGCTGTGTTATCTGGAATTCTGGGTATTACGGAACCGGCACTCTTTGGTGTATTAACTAAATATAAAAAAGGATTTTTAGCAGCTACCATTGCAAGCTGTGTAGGAAGTGCATTTATTGGCGCATTTGGTGTAAGGTTATACGGATATATTACGTCCAGTGTGTTCAGTATTCCGGCTTATATCGGACCGTACTTTGTTTATGCAGCAATGGGGTGGATCATAGCATTTGGACTTTCGTTCTTCTTGTCATACTTATTTGTAGTAAAAATGGATACGAAATAATTTAATATCAGATTAATAAAAAATCTTGCAGGAATGGCATTTCGCTCAGTATCTGCAGGATTTTTTTATATTATTCCTGTGTGTAAGGTTGACATTACAATAGAAACGTCATATACTAAATGTAATGTTAACATGACAATGGAAAGGGACAACATGAAAAATAGAATGAAACAGCTGAGAGAGGAAAAAGGGCTTACCCAGGAACAGCTGGGCGAGCTGGTCGGTACCTCCAGACAGGCAATCAATGCAATTGAGACAGAAAAGTTTGAGCCTTCCATCTGGCTTGCTTATGATATTGCCAGTGTTTTTGAATGTCCCATTGAGGATGTATTTTTGTTTGAGGAAAGCGAACGAAAATCCAGAGCGGATAAAAGCAGGAGGGATAAGAATGGCTGTCAGGAAGCTGCGGTATAATGAGGATGAGCTCCTCCGAAAACGCTGTAAAGAAGTAACAGTCATAGACGACAGAATCAGGCAGAACCTGGATGATATGCTGGAAACCCTGCATCATACAGAGAACGGAGCCGCCATCGCAGCCAATCAGGTGGGGATCTGCAAGCGGCTGGTTGTCATTGATTACTGTGACTGCCTGCTAAAGTTGGTTAATCCAAGAATCATCGGATGTAGCGGAGAACAGGAATGCATCGAGGGCTGTCTTAGCTTTCCAGATCGTTTTGTAAAGACCATTCGTCCTCAGAAAGTTACCATTGAGGCACTGGATGAGAACGGGAAAGAGATCATGATCACAGGGGAAGATGAGCTGGCAAAATGCTTCTGTCATGAGCTGGAACATCTGGACGGAGTTATATTTTTGGATAAAGCCATAGAAGAATTACAACTTTAGAATCTTAGGAATGGACACCTGTCGAAAGATGGGTGTTTTCATTTTATGTGTCTTAGTGTATGATTATACATACAATACTTGTCGAAATGGAGAGAAATTATGGTGGAATTAAGAACCCAGTTACCCCGGATATTTGACAGCTTTGCAAAGGCCAGACAGGATGGATTTCTGGCTATGAAGGAATTAAAGGACAGTGGCACCGGAGTGGTAGGTCAGTTCTGCACCTATACCCCCCAGGAAATATTTATGGCTGCAGGGCTTGTTACAGTCGGCTTATGTGCAACCAGCGACGAGACGATTCCTGAAGCGGAAAAAGATCTCCCCAGCAATTTATGTCCCCTGATCAAGTCCAGCTACGGCTTTGCCATTACGGATAAATGCCCGTATATGTACTTCTCTGATCTAGTGGTAGGAGAAACCACATGCGATGGAAAAGTGAAGATGTATGAACTTCTTGGCAAGATCAAAAATGTACATATTCTGGAGCTGCCCAAACGGCAGAACACGCCACAGGCAAAGGCCCTCTGGAGAGAAGAACTGGTCCGATTAAAGGAGAGGGTGGAAAAGGATTTTCATGTCACCATTACAGATGAGATGCTTCAGGAGGCAATTCGCAGGCGGAATATGGAGAGAAAGCTGTTAAAAGAACTCTATGAGTTAAGCACGATGACGCCTCCTCCTTTAACGGGAATGAGGCAGCTTCAGATCCTGTTCGGGTCCCAGTTTAAATTCAACTGGGAAGAGAAAATAAGGGAAATCGAGAATGCCATAGCCGGCATCAGACAGGCTTATGATGCGGGAGAAAGACCAGTTGCTGCCAATGCTCCCCGAATTCTGGTCACCGGATGCCCCATCGGCGGTGTGACAGAAAAAGTAGTACGGGTGATTGAGGAAGCTGGAGGGGTAGTAGTAGTATTTGAAAACTGCACCGGTGCAAAACAGATGGACAGGCAGTGCAGGGAAGAGGGAGATCCATTGACCAACCTTGCAGATCACTATCTGCAGATTGGCTGTGCAGTCATGACACCGGATACAAACCGGTTTGAACTTTTAGAGCGCCTCTGTGAGCAGTTTCACATTGACGGAGTGGTTGAGATGACGCTTCAGGCCTGCCATCCTTATGCCGTGGAGGCACATTCCGTTAAATTGTTTATGCAGGAGAAAAACATCCCTTACCTGCAGCTGGAGACGGATTACAGCACTGCGGACATCGGACAGCTTTCTACCCGGGCAGGCGCATTTGTGGAGATGCTTTAAATTATGGGACAGGTGAGTATAGGAATTGACTGCGGTTCAGCAGCCTGCAAAGGAATTCTTTTGTGGGATGGAACGGTAAAAGCAGCCGCAGTAAAACCAACGGGGTGGAATCCAAAAGAAACAGCGAAAACCATACTTGATGAACTGATTGTAAAAGCAGGAGCAGAGGGAGAAGAACTGCTTATTACTGCTACCGGATATGGAAGAGTGGGAATCGATTTTGCAAACAGGGCGGTAACGGAGATCACCTGTCACGCACTGGGGGCAGATTATATTCTTCCCGGTGTCCGTACAGTGGTTGACATCGGCGGGCAGGATTCAAAAGTAATTTCCGTCAGAGACGGGAAGGTACAGTCATTTCAGATGAACGATAAATGTGCGGCAGGAACCGGTCGGTTTCTGGAGATGTCAGCTCACCGAATGGGAGTTGATATGTCGGGGTTTGCGGCTCTTTTAAAGGAAGGAAAAAGCTGCGCCATCAGCAGTATGTGTGCGGTGTTTGCAGATTCGGAAATCGTATCCCTTCTGGCAGGTGGAAAAAGCCGGGAGGAAGTGGCTGGCGGGATCGTAAATTCAGTGGCAGCCAGAACCGCAGCGCTTGCCGGCAGAATAGAGATGGAATCACCTGTTCTTCTGACAGGAGGACTGGCTGATCTGGAAGGATTAAGAATAGCTCTGGAGAGGCAGTTTCAACTACCGGTTATCACCTCTGAATTATCCAGGTTTGCAGGAGCAATCGGAGGTGCAAGGAAGAATTGGTGAATTTGAATATAAAAATTAAATAAGCTTTCATTTGGTTACATTGACAGAAAACTTGGAATGTATTAAAATAGAAATGTGTCTGAAATCATCGACCTGTGCTCCCGCAGACAGGTACCGGATGATTTCCTAAAAAAGGGGGATTACGAAAGATGGGCAGTTCAGTGACTGGTAACGAAATACTGGATTCTTTTTACTCTGTTATACCATATTTGATGAATTTATTTGATGATGATGTATCGTTTGCCTTAACCGATTCAGAGAAGTTTATTCATGTCTGGAATGGCAGAAATCTAAAATTTCACGTCAATTCTGGAGACGTTGTTCCTGCCGGAGGTGCAATCAGAGAGGCATTGGATTTAGGCAGGGTAATTATAAAAGATGTGCCTGCCACGGTATATGGCATTCCTTTTAAATCCTATGCAGTACCCATTACAGAACGAAACAAGGTTATTGGTGTCCTGACATTGGGAAGAAGCCTGGAAAAGAGGAACAACTTAATTAGTCTGATTAACAAGCTGAGTGCAGGTGCAAACCAGATCGCTGAATCAACCAACGGAGTGAGCCGGGGAATCGGACAACTCAGGGAGATGAACGGCGAGATCTCTGTTAAAGTGAAAGAAGCCAACGACAGCACGAAGAATACAGATTCCATACTGGATTTTGTAAAAGATGTTGCAACCCAGTCCAATTTGCTGGGACTGAATGCAGCTATTGAGGCAGCCCGTGCAGGAGAAGCAGGAAGAGGTTTTTCTGTAGTAGCAGGAGAGATCAGAAAGATGTCAGCTTCTACCAGCGATTCCATTGGGCAGATCGACGGTGTGCTGAAAAGCATTAATGCATCCATTACTACAATCAACACCCGGATAACAGAATCCAATGTGATTTTTACAAAAGAAACGGAAGAATTTGCAAAAATACTAAATTCCATTGAGGAATTAAACGGAACGGCAAAGCAGTTGGAATCACTTTTAGAGCACCTGTAAAACCGCTGATGAGATAGGGATAGAGCCAAGGGAGGCACTATCTCTATTCTTATGTTTTCGTAATGAAAAAATTTTTGAACATCAGGAAAGGGAATAAAACATGAAGATTAAAACATCAAAAGTGGCTGTAGTAGGGTGCGGACTTGTCGGGTCCTCCACCGCATTCAGTCTGGTAACCCAGGGAGTATGTGATGAAATTTTAATGATCGACATCAATGAGGAAAGAGCCTTGGGAGAGGTGCTTGATTTAAAGGATACGATCAAATATCTGGACCGTAATGTAAAAGTGCGTACTGCCAGTTATGCAGACTGCTCAGATGTGGATATTATTGTGATTACTGCGGGAGCACCGCCACAGAAAGGACAGACCAGACTGGATACTTTGGAAGTCGGTGCAAAAATTGTAAAAACCATTGTTGATCCAGTTATGGCAAGCGGCTTTGACGGCATTTTCATTGTAGTCTCCAATCCGGTTGATATCATTGCCCATTATGTCTATAAGCTTTCCGGTCTTCCTAAGAATCAGGTAATCGGTACGGGAAGCTCCCTTGATACATCCAGACTCCAGAACTTTATAGCGGAGCTTGTAAACGTAGACCCTAGAAGCGTCTATGCCTATTCCATGGGAGAGCATGGAGATTCCCAGATGGTACCCTGGTCTACCGTAACGGTGGCAGGCAAATCCTTCAATGATATCATTCAGGATAACAAGGATCTGGTTGGAGAGGTTGACTTAGATGAGATCGTTAAAAAGACAACCAGAGAGGGCTGGGAGATCTACAACAGAAAGGGAACCACCTATTATGGGATTGCCACAGCCTGCGCCGGTATCATTAAGGCAATTCTTTACGATGAAAACCGAATCATTCCTGTATCCACCCTGCTGGAAGGCGAATACGGAGAAAACGGTGTATTTGCCGGAGTACCCACTATTTTAAACCGCACGGGAGCCGCAGATATACTGGAGATTCATATGACAGATGAGGAACTGGATAAGTTTCATCAGTCCGTTGAAATTCTTCGGGAATATACTGGAAAAATGCATACGCCGGACTAAAAACAATCAGAACGTCAAAGCCTGTCACTGTGAAATATTATAGTGACAGGCTTATTTTATTGAATGCCATCTTGATCTGTTTCCAGGTTCAGGCTCCTGATTTCGTGAATGCGAAGAAGAAATGGAAGCAGGGCACCGGACACAATCAGGCTGAATAGATTCTGAACAAGATTAAATGGAATATTAATAAGGGCAGCCGACCGGCTATATACCATCAGTTCGTAAGCAAAATAGCCCCCTGTGATGAGAACACTGGACACAATGCCTGCAATCAGAAAAGGCAGCAGCCGAAACTGCGCTTTTTGACGGCTGCGTGTAAATCTCCGGTACAGATATCCCCCGCTAAAGGCCGCCAGCGCTTTAATAAGAAAGGTAGCCGGTGCATAGAATACGTAACCGGAAATCAAATCCGCCGTCATTGAGCCTATCCCACCTGCAACTGCGCCTGTGAGAGGACCAAGAAGGATACCGCTTAGTAAAACCATTCCATCCCCCAGATGAATATATCCATTGGTAGCGGTTGGAATATGTATTACCATGGTAGCTACCGTGGTAAGTGCTGCCATTAAAGATCCAAATACTAACTTCTTTGTTCTTTTCTGATTCATAGTATCCTCATCCTTTCATATAAAAATAATTGATGTTTTTTTGTTAAAACCTATCATATAGAAAAACTGGAGTTTTTTAAATAGCCAATTTAATCAAAATCATGCATACCAGTTGGACAGAAATTAATGATTTCCATGACTGATAATTTTTAAGGTCCTGTACAAATGGTTTTCGAATAATATTGACATAATATAGCAAAGCATATAAGATTAATTAGCATTATTGCATAAAAAAAGTAATTGGAGGGAGAAACAGGTGGGAAAAAGGCTGCTTGCCCGTTGGTATCAGATGACGCTGAACAGAAAGCTATATATGGCGATCGGAAGCGTGGGAATTATCATGGGCTTTTCCATTTTTATTAATTTAAAGGTTGCCTATATTTTTATCGACGATGCAAGAGGCATTATGGATGATAATCTGGCTTGTTATAAATTTCAGGAATCAATGGTCCAGGAGAGGGGAATATTTGCCAGTCTGATTTCCAGCAGAACCATGGAAAATTTGGAGATCTATCAAAGAATCTGCCAGGACACAAAAGCATACTTAAGCAGCCTGCCTTATGAGTATGAAAAAATCGGAGAAGACCGGTACGGCGTAACCTGGAACATTATAAACGGATACGAGACCTATGAAAAGCAGAAGGATAAGGTTTTAACCATGAAGCAGGGGGATCCAGATTATATACGAGAACTGTATAAGGTTTATAGTATGCAGAAATATCTGGATCAATACGCTTCCCGGCTGACGAAAGTCGTTCTGATGAGCGGTAACGATTATTATGAGAATCGGGTTCCTGTGCTGAAACGGATGCCCTATCTGCTGGTTGCGATCAGTTTGACTGCATTTTTGATTCTGGTCGTATTTATCCGGTTTTTTACTGGGAATATTGTAAAGATTATGATGCAGCTTGCTACGGTCTCCGGGAGAATTGAAAAGAATGACTTTTCTTCTGCGGATGTGGTCTGGGAAGGGACAGATGAGATTGGCAGGCTGGTTCACGCATTTAATAAAATGAAACATTCTACAAAGAATTTTATCTCAGCAACAGAAGAAAAGCGCCAGATTGAAGAAAAGCTCTATAAGCACGAACTGGAACGGGCAGATTTGGAAAAGCGTTTTTCCATGGCACAGCTTCAGCTGATTAAGAGCCAGCTGAATCCTCATTTTTTATTTAATACCCTTAATATGATCACACGAATGGCCCAGATGGAAGAGGCGCCCGTTACCGAAGAGATGCTGGTTTCCATCGGAAACCTTCTGCGCTACAGCTTACGGACTGCCAATGCGTTTGAACCTTTGGAGCAGGAGCTTAAAGTAGCAAGGGATTATATGTATATTCAAAAGATGAGGTTCGGAGACAGGCTGACCTGGAATATTGACTGTGAGGAAGATCTCTATAAGGAGGAAGTACCCGTTTTTATTCTGCAGCCTCTGCTTGAGAACGCAGTCATACATGGGATTTCTGAAAAGGAAAATGGGGGGAGTATTTTTATCAGTATCAGAAAGCAGAAGGAACTGCTGCATATATTGATTTCTGATACAGGAAGGGGCATGGATCCGGTGAAGCTGGCAGAACTTCGAAATGCCATTGAGACAGAAGGAAAAGGTCTGGGGATTGGGCTTGGAAATATCTACAGAAGAATTTCCTCGTACTACGAATATGGAAAAGTAACGATTGACAGCACATTGGATCAGGGAACAGAGGTAATCATTGTTTTTGGAGGAAAAAAGGGGTGAACAAACGATGTATCGGCTGATGATTGTGGAAGATGAAATGATTGAGCGGATGGTGCTTAAAAAGATGCTCCAAAAAAAATTCGGAGAGGACTGCATGATCTATGAAGCCAGAAACGGCATAGAAGCGGTGGAACTTTTTCGAAAAGAGGACATACAGATCATTATTCTGGATATTGGCATGCCTGGAATGAATGGGATCCAGGCGGCTGAAATTATGCGAAAAGAAGATTCCAGGTGTTGTCTGATCTTTTTGACTGCTTACGACCGGTTTGATTATGCAAAAAAGGCGATTTCCATCAGAGCCATGGAATATATACTGAAACCCTATTCCCAGAAAGAGGTAATCAGTGTGGTAGAAGAGGCCCTTCGGGTGACTGATGAGTGGGACGGGCATGGCATAAAAGCAATACAGACTATACAAAATGAGTCTGAGGTACAGAAAGAACTGATGGAAGAGGAACCGGATTTAAACAGCAGCCGTCTGTCAGTTATGACATCCATGGTTATGGAGTATATTAAATCCAATTTTATGAATGAGATCTCCATGAGTGA
Source organism: uncultured Paenibacillaceae bacterium (assembly GCA_963523055.1). Classification (GTDB taxonomy): domain Bacteria; phylum Bacillota; class Clostridia; order Lachnospirales; family Lachnospiraceae; genus Lacrimispora. The sequence continues at coordinate 79,633 of CAURBV010000018.1, forward strand.
GACAGCCCGGGCAATTGGCTATTCAGAGCCTTATTTCTGCAAGATGTTCAAGCAGCAGTTTGGTCAGAGCTTCACCTCTTACCTGGCGGAATACCGGGTGGGGGAAGCCAAAAAGATGCTGGAGCAGCCCAATGTCAATGTAAAGGAAATCGGTGCCAGAGTGGGGTATACGGATAATAATTACTTTACGAAAGTCTTTAAACGTCTGGAAGGTTTAAATCCATCTGAGTACAGAATGAACAAATTAAAAGAACTTCAATCTTAAACAATTGGTAAAAAAACGCTTGTCTTTTAAACGGGACAGGTGTTTTTTTGTGCTCATTCACAAAAAAAGATAAAAATTTTCTATGAAAGCTAAAATGTTACGATAGAATCCAGGGGGCCACCACCCGTATAATAAACCCAGGCACAAAAAGTGTAGAAACCAGAGAGGAGGATATGGCATGGGACAGGAATTGTTTCGAATGGATGGAATCAGCAAAAGCTTTCCTGGAGTCAAAGCTCTCGATAAAGTAAGTCTGTCTGTAAATAAGGGAGAAGTTCTGGGACTGGTAGGTGAAAACGGTGCTGGAAAATCCACCCTGATGAAGATATTGTCCGGTGTTCACCGGGCTGATGAAGGAGAAATCTTTATCGAAGGAGAGAAAGTAGACATTGACTCTGTGGCCAAAGCCCATGATCTTGGAGTAAGTATTATCATGCAGGAATTAAATATGTGCGGTCATTTAAGTGTTGCAGATAATATTTTCATTGGCAGAGCCCACAAAAAAGGAATCTTTATCGATGACAAAAAGATGCACGAGGAGGCTCAGAAGATTCTCGATGATCTTGGGATTGATATAAACACCTATGCAATGGTAGGCAGCTTAAGCATCGCCAAACAGCAGATGGTGGAAATTGCGAAAGCGATCAGCTTCAATTCAAAAATACTGGTTCTTGATGAGCCGACAGCAACGCTGACTGAAAAAGAAATCGACCAGCTGTTTGGGATTATCAGACGTCTGAAGGAAAAGGGAGTTGGAATGGTGTATATCTCCCACCGTATGGCGGAATTAAATCAGATTTGTGAACGGGTTACCATTATCCGTGACGGTCAGTATATCGGAACCAGAAACTTAAACGAAATCACTATGGACGAACTGGTTAATATGATCGTTGGTCGTTCCCTGGATGATAAATATCCCAAGCATACAAGAAAAATCGGCGATATTGTTCTGGAGGCAAAAAATGTCAGAAGAGGAACCAAAGTCAATGCCGATTATTTATGTGTAAGAAAAGGCGAGATTCTTGGAATCTCAGGTCTGGTAGGAGCAGGAAGAACAGAGCTGATGCGCTGCATCTTCGGAGCGGACCAGCCAGATTCCATGGAGCTGATTATGGAAGGAAAGCCGATTAAGGTTAATTCCGTCATTCAGGCAATCAAGCATGGAATCGGTTATGCAACAGAGGACAGAAAGAGAGACGGACTGGCTCTTGGACTGGACATCAAATACAATACCAACATGGCTCATCTTCCGAACATCACCCGTTTTGGTTTCATCGATGACAAGGCAGGATTGGTCAATGCTGAGAAATACGTAAAGCGTCTTCGTACAAAAACGCCAAGCGTTCATCAGCTTTGCGGAAACTTATCAGGTGGAAACCAGCAGAAGGTAGTTCTTGCAAAATGGCTGTGCAACGATGTTAAAGTGTTAATTGTGGATGAACCGACAAGAGGTATTGACGTTGGTGCCAAATATGAGGTGTACGAACTGTTTAACCAGCTCAGTGACCAGGGCGTAGCCATTATCATGATATCTTCCGAGCTTCCTGAGATTCTTGGAATGAGTGACCGTATTTTAGTCATTCATCAGGGAGAAATAAACGGAGAACTGAATGCGAAAGAAACCACCCAGGAAGAGATCTTATATCTGGCTGCTGGCTATAACAAACTTGAAGGAAAACCGGCGCCTACATTAGGTGTGGGAAATAGAAAGGGAGATTAAGAATGATGAACTTAAAAGCAAAGGGACAGGAGAAGAAAGCCGGCTCATTTGGAAAAATGGATGCAGCAACACGCCGGGCGATCTTTTCTATCGGAATCCTGATCGGACTGTTTGTTCTGTTTTCACTTCTTCAGCCGGCAAAGTTTCTGGCTCCGGCTAATTTACAGAACCTTCTGCAGCAGATTGTAACCTATACTATCATCGGCTGCGGTCTGACTTTCTGCCTTGTCTGCGGCGGAAACGATTTATCAGCAGGTGCTTCCATGGCGTTGTCCGGTATTATTATGGTAGCGCTCTTAATGCAGGGACTGCCCCTGTGGCTGTGCATTATACTCTGTCTGACCATGGGTATTATGACCGGTATTATGAATGGATTTTTTATTGAGATACTTGGTGTGGTTCCGTTCGTTGCCACTCTTGCAACCCAGTGGGTATACCGTGGTATGGCCAACGTACTGGTTAACGGAGCACCTCTTTATACAACCAATATTCCTTCCGAGCAGGTTCAGAAACAGTTCTATGTTCTGGGAGGCGGAAGAATCGGTGGAACCGGTCTTCCTTACAGCGTTATCATCACTCTGGTTTATGCATTAATTCTTGGAGTGGTACTTGCTAAAATGCGTATCGGACGTCAGATTTATGCCTGTGGTTCCAACCTTGAGGCAGCAAAGCTTTCTGGTATCAATGCAGTAAAAACACGTATGTTTGCATACTGCATCTCCGGTTTATCTGCTGCGATCTGCGGTATCCTGGTAGCATCAAGACTTTCCAGTGCACAGCCGACAGCCGGTAACGGATACGAGATGGAGGCAATTGCCGCTTCCGTACTTGGTGGAATCGCCATCTCAGGTGGAGAAGGAACTGTTTTAAATACAGTAATCGGAGCTCTGATGATGGGTGTAATCCGGAACGGACTGAACTTAAACGGTGTCAACTCCTTCTGGCAGCAGATGATTGTAGGTATTATCCTGTTGATTGCAGTTGCTTCCCAGACAGCAAAGAAGAGCGGTGACTTAGGGGCACTCAAGCGGTTTTTTGGCTTGAAAAAATAAATAAAAAACGATATAATTCAGGAGGAAAAGAAAATGAGAAAGAGTAAATTAGCAGCAGTTGTATTAGCGGCAGCTATGGCAGTAACAGGCCTTGCAGGCTGTGGCAGTACATCTTCAAGCGGAACAGCAGCAACGACTGCAGCAGGTGAGACAACCACTGCAGCAGCAGGAGATAAGACCACAGAGGCAGCAAAGACAGATAAAAAATCCGGCGAAAAGACCATTTATGTTATTGTAAAGGTACTTGGAAACCAGTACTGGAGCGTTCTTCAGGCTGGAGCGGAGCAGGCAGGTAAGGAATTAGGCTGTAATGTAGTCGTAGTCGGAACCGCTCTGGAATCCGATATTGAAGGACAACTTACCCTTCTTCAGAATGCAGTATCTGCTCAGGCAGACGGAATCGTAATCGCTCCACTTGACAGCGTTTCCTTAGATGCACCAATTACAGAAGCGTACAAATCAGGAACTCCGGTTGTACTGGTAGATACCGTAATTAAAAGCGACAACTACAGCGCCGCTCTTTTAACAAATAACGTGGAAGCTGGAAAAACAGCAGCAGACGAACTGATCAGCCGCTTAAAGAACAGAGGAATTTCTGAGACAGAAGAAGCACAGATTGCAATTCAGGTTGGCTCCACTGGTTCCCAGACAATCAATGACCGTGTAAAAGGCTTTAATGAGTATTGGGAAGCAAATGCACCTCAGTCATGGAAAGTTTTAAACAACGATATTAAGGTAAATGACGGTGACATCAGCAAGGCAGTTGGTTTCTGCCAGGACTTCATTACAACCTATCCGAACTTAAAGGGAGTATTCGGTCCTAACAATGGTTCTACTGTAGGTTTTGTAACTGGTTTAACAGAATCCGGACGCGACGATATCTCCATGGTTGGATTTGATTTCTCAGCAGAGATCGAGACCATGATCCGCAGCGGAAAGTTCGATGTAGCTTCTGTTGTTCAGCGCCAGTACTACATGGGCTATGATGGTGTTAAAACTGCTCTTCAGATTGCCGATGGCGGTGAAATTAAAGACAAAACTGTAGATACCGGAGTTATTCTGGTGGATAAAACAAATGTGGATGATAAGGAAATTCAGAGTATCATTAATCCTTAATCAGTTCATACTATATAAAATATCAGACGCTTCCCCTGAAATCAGGGGAGGCGTTTTGGGGGTACAGGAATGAACAAACGTATAATAAAAATTGGGGGAGCAGTCCTTCTGGCAGGAGCGGCAATTTTCGCTTCTTTTGGTTTTTTTCAGAAAGAAAGTCCGTCAGACTCTCTTTTTTCTTCCGGAGAACAGACTCCGGAATATGTATTTACCTATGCCGATAACCAGCCGGATGATTATCCCACAACAGAGGGGGCGAAAAAGTTTGCGGAGCTGGTATGGGAAAGGACGGAAGGACGAATTAAGATAAAAGTCTTTTCCGGAGGGGAAATGGGAAACGAAAATGAGATCGCGGAACAGGTTCAGTATGGGGGAATTGATTTTGCACGCGTATCCATTATGACGCTGACGGATGTAAATCCCAAATTCAACGTATTGCAGCTGCCTTATCTTTACCGGGATGAAACTCACATGTGGAAGGTTCTTGACGGTGCAATCGGAGACGAGTTTATGAATGATTTAAAAGGCAGCGGCGTGGTTGCCTTATCCTGGTATGATGCGGGTGCAAGACATTTTTATAACACCAAACGTCCCATTGAACGGGTGGAGGACATCAGAAAGATGAGAATCCGGGTTGCAAAGTCGGATATGATGGCTGCCGTAGTAGAGGCATTGGGAGCAAAAGCCGTTCCGCTGGCATACTCCGATGTGTATGCAGCATTAGAAACCGGTTATATCGACGGAGCAGAAAACAACTGGCCTTCCTATGAGACCATGAATCACTATGAGGTGGCAAAATACATTACCCTTGACGCCCACAGCCGCATACCGGAACTGCAACTTGCTTCCCAGGCAACCTGGGACCGGTTAAGTGAGAAAGACCGTGAAATAATCAAACAATGCGGGGAAGAATCTGCAACCTATGAGCGACAGATCTTTACCGAAAGGGAGCAGAATGTAAGGGATCGTCTGATCAAAGCCGGTTGTATCGTAACAGAGTTAAGCCCGGCGGAGCAGGTCCGTTTCCGCAGTGCCGTGATGACTGTTTATCAGACCTACTGTAAGGATTATATCGATGTGGTAAACCGGATAGCTCAGGTACAGTAATATATTTCCTGACTACGTTTTCCCATACCTGGCAATCATATGATTAAATCATGGAGACAGGAGGGTTCTGGTAAATGGCACAAGGGAAGACCAAAGGGAAATTCTTTATTGGCTGGTATTTTAAGATGCAGTGTGGAAACACCGTTCTGGCGCTAATTCCAGGGCTTATAAGGGAGGGAACAGGAAAACGCCTTCCATTTTTACAGGTCATATGGAATGAAAATGCCTGCTGGCTGGAATTTAAAGAAGAGGATTTTTGTATTGACTGGAATCAAAGAAGGATTATTCTGGGAAATAATATCTTTTCCCGCAGGGGCATCAGGCTGGATATAAAGACCGAGGAGATTTCATTAAAAGGAATTGTTCGTTTTGGACCCATTACCCCAATCCGGTATCCCATTATGGGCCCGTTTCAGTACATGCCTTTTATGGAATGCAAACATGAGATCATCAGCATGTCCCACAGACTGTCCGGAAAAGTGAAACTAAACGGGGGTGTAGTGGACTTTGCTGGGGGAATGGGATATATAGAAGGAGACAGAGGGACATCATTTCCCGAGAGCTATCTCTGGATTCAGTGCAATGCATTTTCTGAAAATGCCTCCGTCATGGTTTCCATTGCCAAAATCCCTTGGATGGGACTTCGGTTTGAAGGCTGTATCTGTGTAATCATGTATCAGGGAAAAGAATATCGGTTTGCTACTTACCTGGGAGCCAGAGTGGTCAGCAAACGGGAGACGGCAGTCATTATAAAACAGGGAGCATACGTTTTGAAAGTATTTCTTTCCAATCAAAACAGAAAGGATGAGAAGCGGTTTGCTCATAAACTGCGGGCGCCAGTTCAGGGAGAAATGAGCCGCTTTATTAAGGAAGAGCATCTGCTTCGTGGAAGGTTTTTGCTATATAAAGGGGAGAACATGATATTTGATCTCTCCAGTAATTCGGTTAGTTTTGAGTACGATTTGTAGTGGAGATAGCTGTAATCTTACAATTTGTTAAGATTACAGCTATTTTTCTGAATAAATATTAAGTTGGCATTGAGAAGACGGATTGTTATAATAGAATTAGGAACAAAATAACAAATCGAAAGTGGGGACTAGAGATGAAAAAATCAGGAAATTTAAGTATTTCAACAAGGCTGAAACGGGTATTTGCAATTCTGGTTTTTATTATTTTTCTTTCTTCAGTATTTTCGCTCATCAGTTTTCGCAGCATCGGGAACAACATGTCAACATTTTACAGAATTCAATATGAAACAACGAAAAAACAGATGGAGATCCGTAAGGATGTACAGACCATTAATAAACGAATTCTTTGGGCTGCCATTCGGGAAGATGCTTCTGTTACTGCAGAGCAAAAAAAAGAAATAGAAGGAAGATTCGAGAAAATTGTAAAATATATTGCTGTTATCAAAGCCAATCTAAAGGATAAACAGTCAGGAGAAACATTGGACCAGGCATTTGACGATTTCCAGAAAGATACCGGTGATCTGCTTTCTATGCTGGAAAAGGGAGATACAAAAGGAGCTGTGGAGTATTACCAGACTACCTTTAATGACGTTTCAGAAGTACTGGCGGATGCACTGGATAAAACCGGTTCCCAGGCGGATGAAGCAGCTCTTGCAAAATATACAAACAGTCAGAGAGTTGAGAATGCTGCCACAGTATGTCTGGCATTTTTCTCCCTGATCTCTCTGATGATTGCACTTCTCATGGGAAAACGTCTGACCAAGTCCATTGCTGTTCCATTAAAAGAGATACAGGATGCAGCAGGAGAGTTTGCCAAAGGTAATTTACATACGGCGATTGCTTACGAATCAGAAGACGAAATCGGTCAGGCGGCTATGAGCTTACGGGAATCCATGGAGAAGATCCGCAGCTATATAATGGAAATTGATTGTGCCATGGAACAGATGGCTGGCGGTAATTTCAATGTGGATTTCAACAGTGAATTCATGGGGGATTTTAAAAATATTGAATCATCTCTTCATTGTTTCACAGAAAAGATTTCAAGAAGTTTTGAAGAAATTAATGAGGCAGCCAATCAGGTATCAGACGGTTCCAGCCAGATTTCCGAATCAGCCCGTTTCCTGGCTGTTGGGGCCGAAAACCAGGCAGGAATTGCCGGAAGATTGTCTGAGTCAGTGACTCATATTACAGAACAGATTGATGAAAATGCCAAGCTGACCAATGAAATTCAGGTAGAGATGGAACGGATCGCCCGGGATATTTCAACGGAAAATCAGAATATGCAGGAAATGGTTTCTGCCATGAGCACCATTAAGAAGACATCTCAGGAAATCAGTAAGATGATTGTAACCATTGATGATATTGCCATGCAGACCAATCTTCTGGCATTAAACGCCTCAATCGAAGCAGCAAGAGCCGGAGAAGCAGGAAAAGGGTTTGCTGTGGTAGCCGGTCAGGTCAGTCTTTTAGCAAGTCAGAGTAAAGAGGCCGCAAAGAATTCCTCCGACTTAATCGAGGCATCGTTAAAGGCAGTGGAAGAAGGAACTGTTATTGCGGACCGGGCAGCTGGTAATTTAAACGGCGTAGCAAACGAAAGCAGCCAGATTATGGATAAGGTACGCAGCATCGCACAGGCTTCTTTAGATCAGGCGGATTCTGTAAAAATGATTGAACATGGAATCGGAAAAATCTCCATGGAAGTAGATAACAATGCGGCTTCAGCAGAAGAGAATTCCGCCTCCAGCCATGAACTTGCAGGGCAGGCTCAGAACCTGAAGGACTTAATTGGCCAGTTTCAGCTAAAAATTTGAATTAACTGAATTCAGTTTAGAAAAAAGGATACACAGGAAGGGGTCAAATCACACCTCGAAGCCAGTGTATTCTTTTTTTTATTTTGGTTCTTCATCCTATTTTTCAAGTGATAATTCGTATAAACAGGCATCTAAACCATCTTCTACGTGAATTTCCCGTTTTAAAATAAACCCACATTCACGATATAACCGATTTTAATAAGCCAATATGCTTTTTCACGTAATAGCTTAAGTAATATTTCAATTTCTTCTTCTGCAATTTTGCTTATACATAGACTCATTTATATTTTCTCCTTCCTGGTTTTAACGAAATATTATAGCATAATGTACAAAACTACACACATCTTAAGGATTCGCTGGATAAGTTATCTATTTTATGATTATATTTCAAGTTGTAATAAACAGTATATAACAGTTGACAACAGTAATGTACTGTTATATACTGTTTATCAAGGAGGGGTGAAATGAAAATAATAATAAATAATTCATCCATGCAGCCCCTGTATGACCAGATTACGGAGCAGATTAAGTGCGGTGTTATGCAGGGAACGTTAAAAGAAGGCGAAAATCTGCCATCGGTGCGTTCTCTGGCAAAAGAACTGCGCATCAGTGCTTTAACAGTAAAAAAGTCATATGACATTCTGGAACAGGAGGGTTTTATTGTCACTGTTCATGGAAAAGGAAGCTTTATCGCTTATGCCAGCCAGGAATTTATGCTGGAAGAAAAGAAAAAAGAGGTCGAGGCCGAACTGGAGTCGGCTATCCGTAAGGGAAGAAGCTGCGGAATGAAGGATGAGGAACTGACGGATTTGTTTTATTTGATTTTGGAGGATTAATGATGTTATTAGAAATGGAAAATATTCAGAAAACGTATGGAGATTTTACACTGAACTGTTCTCTTAAACTGCAGTCAGGATATATAACCGGACTGGTTGGAACCAATGGTGCAGGAAAAACCACGTTGTTTAAATCGGCTTTGGGGCTTATTACCTTAGATCAGGGTGAAGTAAAGATATTTGATAAGCTTTTCAGTCAGTTGTCCCTGAAGGAAAGACAGGATATGGGAGTGGTTCTGGCAGACTCTGGATTCAGCGGGTATTTAACAATTCAGGATATTGCTAAAATTATGAAAAATATGTATCAGTTGTTTGATCAGGACGGGTTTTTAAAAAAATGCAGAGAATCTGGTCTGCCCCTGAATAAGAGGGGAAAGGATCTTTCCGCAGGAATGAAAGCCAGAGTGAGAGTATTGGCTGCAATGTCTCATGAGGCCAAACTGCTTATACTGGATGAACCTACCGCGGGACTTGATGTCCTTGCCAGAGAGGAACTGCTTGATTCTATTCGGGAGTATATGGAGCGGGGAGATCGGTCTATTTTGATCAGTTCACATATTTCAACGGATTTAGAGCAGCTTTGTGATGATCTTTATCTGATTGATCATGGAACTATTGTTTTGCATGAGGAGACGGATGTACTTTTAGGGAGTTACGGTCTTTTGAAAGTAACAGAAGAACAAGAACAGAAGCTGGATAAAAGATATATTATCCGAAGGAAAAAGGAAGCTTACGGATATCGTCTTCTTACCGATAAAATTGGATTTTACCGAGAAAGCCAGCCAGAAATTGTAATGGAAAAGGGAAGCGTTGATGAATTGATTACCATGATGATAAGGGGGGAACGGTTATGAAAGGGTTGTTGATAAAAGATTTACTTTTGTTAAAAAACCAGCAGCGTTTTTTCCTGCTTTTCTTCCTGATGTCAGCGGGAATGCTTCTGGCAGATTTTAATTATGTTTTTGTGATTAATTATGTGACAATGATTTTTTCGCTGTTTGCACTAAGTTCCATCAGTTACGATGAATTTGACAATGGCTATGCTTTTTTATTCACCCTTCCAATTACCAGGAATCAATATGCGGCAGAAAAATATGTATTTGGCATTGTGACGGGAGGCTTTGGCTGGATTGTAGTGACCGTATTTGCAGTTGCCATGAATTCTTTCAGGGGAAGAGTAGGTACAGGGGAATTAGTGGGTATGGCGGTTTTGTATCTTTTTATATCCCTTCTGTTTCTGGCAGTGGTTGTTCCTGTCCAGTTGAAATTCGGTGCAGAAAAGGGAAGAATTGTTCTGATATGTATCATTGGAGCAATCTTTGCCGCTGGTTTTGTTATGATAAAGGCGGCAAAGACACTTCAACTGGATTTTTTATCAACCGCCGCAGCATCACTATCACCAGGACTGGTTATAGCAGCTGTACCGATCATTAGTCTGGCAGCAGTTTTTGTATCTTATTTTATTTCTGTCAATATCATGAAGAAAAAGCAATTCTGACAGAAACTGGATTATTAAGGCATAAAAAGGGGAAGATAAGGGGAGAAAGTGCCGGAGCGTAGTACAATGAATCTTATTCTTCTTTTCATGGCATGGATGCCGATTTTGGTCGGATCCATGGGAATTGGCTTAATATCCTATTATTTTTATAAATGGGCAAAAGGAATCCGATTAGTCAGATACCGGTTGGCAGGTGAAATCTGTTTTATCCTGGTTCTGTTGTATTTCCTGCTCTTTTTTCTCGGCGTTCTTTTTGGAAGAAGCCTGACCGGTATCATTTTTTTTGCCATTTGCCTGCACAAAAGCGGATCTGTGGCGGCCGGGGGTCATGTGATATTCCCGTTTGTATAACCGGTCGAAATAGCTGGTGCTTTCAAAACCGGTGCTTTCAGCGATATCAGTGATGGAGCGGTCTGTGTGAAGAAGCAGGGTTTTGGCTTGATTTAACCGGTATTTATTTAAATATTCAATTGGAGAGAGAGGTACGGAACACTGGAAACAGCGGAGTGCCTCTCTTTTGCTGACTCCCACCGATTGGGCGATGTCCTCCAGAGTCAGTCTCTTTTCATAGTTCTGCTCAATAAAACGGGTCATTCGTTTAAAACGGGCCTGGGAAAGGCGGTTGACGCCTGCGTTTTCCATGGTGGCAAACTCGTCCCTGTGTAAAAACAGGATGGACCAGATCTGGCAGACCAGTGCATGAGCATTAAGCTCCCAGGTCGCTGTCTGATCTTCGCATAGCTGGTATAAGTCAGACAGAATGGAAAGTAGATGGCTCTGCCATGGATTTCTCCCCCTTAGTACAAAATGGGATATGCCGGAAAATAAAAAGGGAGCAATGAATTTTTCGTAAATTGAGCTTCCTTCCCGGGCTATAAATTCCGGAGCAAACAGTACGTTTGGTATAATTGCTGTACCGGTTGATAAAAACCGGTGCATAACACCGGAATTAATAAAGACACCGTCGCCGGGTTCCAGTATGTAATGAATGTTTCCGATGGAACAATGTACCATTCCTTCGGTCACAGATACCAGTTCAAATTCCCGGTGCCAGTGCCAGTCAATGCAGCGGTTGTCAAACTTTCCCACATCTTCGTAATAGTATTGAAACGGAAAGTCTGCAAAACCATGGGAGACAAGCTCCATCATGGATTCGTCGGTCAGTATTTTTGTGCTTTGCATAGAGCGTTCTCCTTTTTGTGATCGGCTAAATTGTACCATAAGCTGGCGGTAAATTGCAAGATTTGAATTACCAACTGCAGTATAATACAATCATATTAAAGGGGAGGGCCGAATACGTGAAGGAAAATTATAAAAGTACTGTTTATGCCTGCTTTCTAAGCTATATTGTCCAGGCGATTGTCAATAATTTTGTTCCGCTTTTGTTTCTGCATTTTCAATGGGAGTATGGAATATCACTATCCAGAATTACGCTTCTTGTTACAGTAAATTTTGGTGTTCAGCTGCTGGTGGATCTTTTATCGGCTGCGGTGATAGATCGGGTGGGATACCGGATTTCCATGATTACCGCACACCTTATGGCGGCGGCAGGACTGATTCTTCTCACCGTTTTGCCGGGAATTGTTTCTGTTTCCTGGGTTGGGCTGCTGCTGGCAGTTATTATATATGCCATCGGCGGCGGGCTTTTGGAAGTTCTTGTCAGTCCTATTGTGGAAGCGTGTCCCACAGATAATAAAGAAAAGGCCATGAGTATGCTCCATTCCTTCTATTGTTGGGGACACGTGGGAGTTGTTCTGATTTCCACATTATTTTTCTGGTTATTCGGAATCGGAAACTGGAAGATACTGGCTGTTTTCTGGGCAGTTGTACCGGCAGTATGCATGGTTTTATTTTTCCGTGTGCCCATTGCTTCTCTTTCAAAAGGGGAGGAGGGAATGTCTTTTGCCGCATTGATTGGAAACAAGCTGTTCTGGGTCTTTTTGCTTCTTATGGTCTGTTCGGGAGCAAGTGAGCAGGCAGTCAGCCAGTGGGCATCTGCCTTTGCGGAAGAGGGGCTGGGTGTAACGAAGACCATTGGAGATCTGGCGGGTCCCATGCTGTTTGCACTTATGATGGGGATATCAAGAGCTGTCTATGGACAGTATGGGGAAAGATGGGAACTGAAAAAAGTCATGGCTGCCAGCGGTATTCTTTGTATGGCATCTTATCTTTTGATTACCTGTACTCCTAATCCGGTACTGGGATTGATTGGATGCGGGCTTTGCGGCTTTTCAGTGGGAATTATGTGGCCTGGGACGTTTAGTCTGGCTTCTGCTTCCATTCGGGGCGGAGGCACTGCCATGTTCGCATTCCTGGCTCTGGGGGGTGATCTTGGATGCTCGGGAGGACCAACCCTTGTTGGAATTGTATCGGGATTATTTGGCAGCAATTTAAAAATCGGGATTTTTTCTGCGATTATCTTTCCGCTGATTCTGGTAATCGTTCTTATGAGGTTTTTTGCGGTAAAAAGGGAGTAATAATGACAGTCAGCTGTCATGTTATCTTTGTTATAATTTTCTTCATAAAATAGAAAAGAGGAAAATTAAATGACGTATGAGTTAGTAGAGTTAAAAGATATGATGGTGGCTGGTCTGTCAGCAAGAACTAATAATTATGCACCGGATATGGGAACTGTAATCGGCGGTTTGTGGGCGCAGTTTATGGGTGTTTATTCTTCGGTATTGTATAAGGCTAATGAAAAGACATTGGGGATTTATACGGAGTATGAGGGAAGAGAAACGGAAGATTACAGCGTACTGGCTGCCTGTGAAGTTAAGAAAACGGAAGGACAGCCAGACGGGATAACAATCAAAACCATACCGGCCGGAACGTATGCAAAATTTACTGCAGAGGGAGAGGGGAAGGAGGCAGTCGCAAAAGTGTGGCAGAATTTGTGGAATATGGATCTGTCAAGATCATTTGTATGTGACTTTGAGGAGTACGAAAAGACAGAAGAGGGACGTTGCCGGATACATATTTATATTGGTTTGAAAAATTAAAAAGCGGAGGAAGCAGTTCGTTTATGAACCACTTCCTCCGCTTTTTTAATATACCACTTCCTCAAACCCCTCCGTGGAAGGAAAGGCAATTGCCACCGTTTGTCCCGGATTTTTATAATCCAGATCCACACTCATATCCAGTCCCATGGTATCGCCATCCTCGTTAATAGTCATGGAGATCAGGATCTGTTCTTTGGAAAAGTATCCTTCCGGACTGATAATTGCTTTTCCGGTCACGCCAGTGATTTTATAATCGGAATCGGAAAGTGTGGGCCATACTTTATCGTAGAATTTGGTTAAATACTGTTCCAGACCGTCTGCCTCAGTGGTATAAAACATGACACTGTTACCGTCCTGATCCTGTGCGATCTGCACATTGTCTAAAAATCCCCAAAACTGTCCGGTTAGACCTCCAAGAGTGAGATGCTTTGTCATATCCTCATATCCGATTTTCATCTTATACTTTCCGCTGTCTTTGGAATCGGAGTAATAACAGCCGCCAGTATAAAAGGAACTCTCAACCTTTTCCATGCCCAGAGTCTTTACCGTGCTGTTGGATAAAAACTCCATACTGGGAGTGTTGATATCGTGGTATTTCATCTGCATATTCATAATAACCGGAATCTGCAGCCAGTCGTAATATAAATTCATGGCAATATCAGCGTTGATATCCTGCCCTGGTAAAGAAGAACTTTTCTTATCTGCATCATGGTAAAGAACAGCTCCCTTTTTCTTCATCTGAACGGAAACGGAAGGGTTGGCCGCTCTTAAGCGTACGATGCCATCCTCAGTCCATGCGCCGTCTTCATTCACAGTACGGCCATCAGGAGTCATGGTATTGGTTACCAGGATTCCGTCTTCATTAAAATAGTAGCACTCCGCCATTCCGTCTTTATCAGAATCGATCCACTTCCAGGCAGATGCTGTATAGGTATGATCGTCTTCTTTCCACCGCCAGCCATCAGAACCCTGTTTCCAGGTTCCTGCCATTGCGGTAGATGCAACAGAGATTGACAGAAGTGAGGCAGCAACAAATACTTTGATTAGTTTTTTCATGCCTTTTACTCCTCCTGTTTTGCCATTGAAACAATGGATGTTTCACGGCCTGAAAGTATTCTACCATAACTTTCCAGTAACAACAACCTGCTATTTTAAAGATGATTTCAACTGTTCTATCAGCTCCAGATCTGAGGCTTTCAGTTTCATGTTGGTAGTCAGTGTTTTCCCTTCTGGAGACGTGACATGGATTTCTATCATGGATCCTTCCTTTAAAGCACTTTCCGAAGCTGCTTTTAAGAATAAGGGGAATTTAGGGTGATTGTCTTTAAAGATACTCCAGGCCTCTTTCAGCTGCATAAGGTTCATGAGATTCATATAGGTAAATCCTTTCTGATTCTAAATTGATAAGCATATCCTAGCATAAAATGGGAAGTGAGTCAAATCAGGAAAAGAGTATATCTTGTGGCTCCTTTTTTCGTACCACCATGCTAATTTTGGAACCTAACTTGTATAATTTCGTCCTATTGGTTGAGTATTTGCAGGAAACATGGTATAAGCTTAAAGGATATAATTATTAATAATTGTAACTTTTTTAACGGCATTCCCTTGTGTTTGCCATGAAAAGTAATATATAATAAAGCCAAAGTAACATTCTCTAATCGTATACTTGCGCTGTTTTGCTTATTTCAAAGGAGAATATATTTATGACTAAAAAGGAAATAACAAGAGACATTATCGGAAATGTTTTAATACCCATGGGATTTGTCTCTGGTGAAAATATAAATAGCTGCTGGTTCATAAAAAAATTTAAAAACAGTAAGGGAGAGACAGCAAGACTGGTTGTTGAGTTTTACACCAGGGGTTGGGATAAGAGGCTGTTTATGGTCATTAACTCTTATTCAGGCAGATGCAGCAGTTATGGGATTCAGGATATTGTGCCGGGCAGCAGTGAGAATGGCCTTGCGTGTGTCACTTTAAAAGAATATAAGCTCGCTATTGAAGCATATGCGGATATATTGAAACAATATGGACGGGATTTTTTTAAGAAAATTTCCAAACCGCCTGTGGAAAATGATTATTTCAGGGAAGAAGATGATTTCATGCTGTTTAAAGAACATGATTTGCTGGCTCAAAAATTTGTAACAGAGCATCAGCTGGATCTATCTCAAATGAAAGCAGAAGATGCGATTCAGATAATAAAGAATATTATTTTGGAAAAGCAGGGAGAGTCCTTTGAACATTGCCGGAATACAATTCTGGAATTATCCGCATTTTATGGCAGAGTGTTGGGAAACAGCCATAAATGCAGATGGGTGATGCATAATTGCAGAACCCATTTTACCTGTACCCTGAATTTTTACTCCAAGTCAGGCCCTTCGTTATCCTTACATAAGGATATTTCCATGGCATGGAAGGATGGTGTGGACAAGCTGGATTCCTTAATAATTGATTCATTGTAATAGAGGGGGGAGCACTTTATGGGAGATGAAATTGTCACAATCAGTGAGATGGCCAAACTGCATCACCTTACCCGCCAGACGCTTATTTATTATGATCATATCGGGCTTTTAAAACCTGTTTCCATTAACGAACATGGTTACCGGCTTTACAGTGTTTTCCAGATCCCTGTTTTAAGGGAAATCTGTTTGTTAAAAAAGCTTGGGGTGAAGCTGGAAGATATTAAGAAAAGCTTTGAGAACCGCAATCCTGATACAGTAATTAACCTTCTGGAATTGCAGAAAGAATCAGTTGAAAAGCAGATTCAGGAACTGAATAAAACGAAGAATCATCTGGAGCACAGAATCCGCTTTTATGAAGCGCTTCATGAAGAACATCCCATTAATACCCCCCATATAAAGGAGATTGGGCAAAGAAAAGTCCTTTTTGTGCCGTTCCCCGGTGAGCCATGTAAAAATATTCTCCATCTCACCCTGATGAGGGCGTGGAATCAGATTTTTGACTGGGGAATGGTACCGTCCAGTGGGTTTGGAACTCTGATCAGGAGCAGTCAGTTTGAGTCCGGGGATCTATACAGAGGAGCAGGAATTTTTGTTGTGGTCCCGGAACAGGAGTATAACCTTCCGGGTATTGAGGAGATTGCGGGAGGTACATATGCCTGCATGTATAAATACGCCTTTCCATATTATCAAGATGATTTTTTTACTCTCAAAGAATGGATCAAGTCTCAGGGATACGAAACCATTGGTGATGCTCTGGATCTATGCCTGCTGGATACCACATTTTATAATTCGGAACATGAGGTGGATTACTGCTGCCTGCAGATTCCCGTAAAGAAAAAAGTACCCCTTACATAAACCAGTTCTGGTATATAAGACCTGTAAAAGCAAAAAAATTAGTTATGATATGGGCTGCTGTCACCATTTTAACAGATTTTGTTTTATAGGCAGCAAGCCCCCATAAGAGTCCCATGAAAAGAGAACCTCCAACCAGGGAACCACCTCCGCCCTGGTATACGATACCCTTTGCTAAGTATAATGCAATATGCCACATTCCAAAAAATAACGATGGGTAAAGATAAGCCCAAATCAAATGATCATTAAAAATCTTATTAAAAATCCCCCTCCAGAACATCTCTTCCAATGTACCGTTTATCATTCCAAATACCAGAGCAAGGATCAAAACCTGTAAATCAGCAATGGGAGCAATATTTTTAAATACAGCAAAAAAGGTGGCAATACAAGGTATTAATGCTAAGAAGTAATAACTAGTTTTCATTCTTGCTGTTATATTTGATTCTTGACGGTAAATCTCTTTCAACCGGCTGAAACCACCAGAACAATATGCAGAAACAGGCAGGCAGAAGAGAAACCAGTAGATACAAAACCCTGTGATGTATCCGGCTGTTTTCCCCATATTAGCAGTTAAAAAAGGAATCAATAATAACATGGAAATGCAAAGAAACGGGGCACTCCCAATCAGCATCCTTTGCTTTTGACTCATAGTTTTCATAATATATCCTCACGCTGGAGTTATCATTAATTTTATATGTCCGATTATAGTATAAATCCGCTTGACTGTATAGCCGCAATATAGTGCATAGTTAAATTAACAGGCTATTATTAAAAGAAGGGGGATTTATTATGTCAGAAATAAAAGTAAATGATTTACGTTCAGCCTTGGAACTTTTAGCATCAATTCCCGGGCAGCTCATTGAAACAGATGTTGAAGTTCATCCTCATGCCGAACTCTCCGGCGTTTACCGCCATGTGGGCGCCGGTGGCACAGTTATGCGCCCCACAAAAGAAGGCCCTGCCATGGTATTTAATCAGGTGACAGGTCATGAGGGAGCAAGAGTGGCAATTGGTATACTGGCAAGCAGGAAACGAGTGGGATATCTGTTTCATGAAGCGCCGGAGCGCCTGGGTCATATGTTAAACGATGCGGTGAATCATCCCATAAAACCAGTAGTTATTGATCAGAAAGAAGCAAAGTGCCAGGAAGTGGTTCATTATGCCACCGATCCTGATTTTGATTTACGTAAATTGGTTCCGGCTCCAACCAATACAGAAGAAGATGCAGGACCTTATATTACATTGGGAATGTGCTACGCCTCAGATCCAGAAACAAGAATTTCTGATGTTACCATTCATCGCCTGTGTATTCAGAGTAAGGACGAGATTTCCATGTACTTTGTACCAGGTGCCAGACATTTAAACGTTTTCCGTGAGAAGGCAGAGGCAGCAGGCAAACCCCTTCCCATCTCCATCAGTATTGGCGTGGATCCTGCCATTGAAATCGCTTCCTGTTTTGAACCGCCTACAACTCCACTGGGATTTAATGAGCTGGAGATTGCAGGGGCGATCCGCAAGGAGCCGGTGGAACTGACCCCCTGTATTACCATAGATGAAAAATGCATTGCCAATGCAGAATATGTAATAGAAGGTGAACTGCTCCCCGGAGTACGGGTAAGAGAGGATCAGAATACCAACACAGGAAAAGCCATGCCGGAATTTCCCGGTTATACAGGCCCTGCCAACCCGGAACTTCCTATAATTAAGGTAAAGGCAGTGACCCACAGAATCAATCCCATCATGCAGACCTGTATTGGACCAAGCGAGGAGCATGTAAGCATGGCCGGAATTCCTACAGAGGCCAGCATTATTCAGATGGTGGAAAAGGCCATGCCTGGGAAGCTGTTAAATGTATACTGCGCGTCAAGCGGCGGCGGAAAATATATGGCTGTTCTTCAGTTTTGTAAAAAGATCCCCAGTGATGAGGGAAGACAACGTCAGGCGGCACTGCTTGCGTTCTCAGCATTTAGTGAATTAAAGCATGTATTTCTTGTTGATGAAGATGTGGATCCCTTTGATATCAATGATGTTATCTGGGCGATGAATACCCGTATGCAGGGAGATTCCGGTATTGTATGCATTCCGGGAGTTCGCTGTCACCCACTGGATCCCTCCAACGATCCCTCGATCTCACCTTCCATACGAGATCATGGTATCGCCTGCAAAACCATTTTTGACTGTACCGTTCCATTTGACCAGAAGAGCCGATTTAAACGTGCTAAGTTTATGGACGTAGATCCTTCTCGCTGGGTGCCGGATATTAACTAGAGTGTTATTGGATTGTTACTGGTTTTTACTAAATACATAAGAGGGATACATATGCCAATCGGAGTAATTGTTAACAGTCTGGCAGTGCTGACAGGCGGCGCTGCCGGAGCTTTATTAGGAAATAAAATACCTGGTCATCTTCGTGATAATCTCACGTTGATCTTCGGAGTTGCTTCCATGTCCATGGGAATCGCTTCAATCGTAAAACTGACCTATCTTCCTGCTGTTGTGTTTGCGGTAATCATTGGAACTGCAATCGGTGAACTGATTCATCTGGAAGGGGGCATTACATCTGCAGCCCAGAAGGTGCAGGCTCCTATTTCAAAGTTGTTTTCGGGAAAAGGGACTGGGTTAAGCCAGGAGGAGTTCATGCAGAGGCTTGTCAGCATCGTCGTCCTGTTTTGCGCAAGTGGAACCGGCATATTTGGTGCATTGCAGGCGGGAATGACTGGGGATCATACGATTCTGTTCTCCAAGTCGATCCTCGATTTTTTTACAGCGGGTATTTTTGCAGCTAGCCTTGGATTTATTACCTGCACCGTATGCGTCCCCCAGTTTGTTGTACTTTTGACGTTGTTTCTAAGCGCTTCTTTTATCATGCCGATGACAACAAAGGAAATGCTAAACGATTTCACTGCATGCGGCGGCATTTTAATGCTTGCTACCGGCCTTCGTATTTCAGGGATCAAATCATTTCCCATAGCAAATATGCTGCCTGCCATGGTACTTGTCATGCCGTTTTCCTATTTTTGGTCTCATGTAATTTTGAGCCTGTTATAATGGAAAGAAACGGATAATACTTGCTGTTATCTTCATAGAAATGATATAATTAAAAAAGCAAAGATAAAAACACAGCCCATGGCATCTGTCATGGAGATCCGGTTGGTAGTCCGGACGGAAACAGTTTACCTCCGTTTCTAAGTAGCCCTCCTCCTGGTCGTCCGTTCTTTGTGTAAACAAGAATAGGAGGAATTGTTATGGACAAGGTTTCGGTTGGATTTTCAGTATTTTTTGAGGAGCCCTTTTGGGTAGGCATTCTGGAGCGGGAAGTGGATGGAAAACTGTTTGTAAGTAAAATCACATTCGGCCCAGAGCCCAGGGATTATGAGGTAAATGAGTACCTTCTTAAGAATTACTACAGGCTGAGGTTTAGTCCGGCTGTTGAAGCTGCTGTAAAAGAAAGTAGTAAGAATCCCAAACGGATTTTGCGGGAGGTCCGCAGACAGATCCAAAACACTGGAATCAGTACGAAATCCCAGCAGGCGCTGAAATTGCAGCAGGAAGAAGGAAAACTTGCGCGGAAGCTTTTATCCCGGGAAGCAAGGGAGGCAAAAGCACAGCAAAAGTTTGATCAGAAACAGCAAAAGAAAAAGGAGAAGCACAGGGGCAGATAATGCCCCTTTCTCTATGGAAAATAACAGGAAGAGATTGCTTATTGCGTGGGGATAGGAAGCAGGGTATAATCGTTCCTATATAGATTAAAGCAGGTGAAAGAATGTTCATAGCAGATTTACATATCCATTCCAGGTATTCCATGGCAACCAGTAAGGACTGCACACCGGAGCAGCTGGATCTCTGGGCGAGACGAAAAGGAATCGGAATTCTCGGCACCGGTGATTTTACACATCCGGCATGGAGAGATGAGTTAAAAGAGAAACTGATCCCGGCGGAGGAAGGGCTTTATGTGTTAAAAGAAGAGTACCGTCTGGAGGGAGAAAACTCCTTTGGTTCCCTGATCCCCCGCTTTGTTGTTTCCGGTGAAATCAGTTCCATTTATAAAAAGAACGGAAAGACCAGAAAGGTACACAGTCTTCTTCTCCTTTCAGGACTTCATGCAGCAGAGCAGCTTTCCATGAAACTGGAGGCTGTGGGCAATATCCGTTCGGACGGCAGACCCATCTTAGGACTTGACTGCCGCGATCTTCTGGAAATGATGCTGGAAACAGATCCCAGGGCGGTATATATCCCCGCCCACATCTGGACGCCCCATTTCTCCCTGTTCGGAGCATGTTCCGGCTTTGATACCATAGAAGAGTGTTTTGAAGATCTGACTCCTCATATCCATACATTGGAAACCGGACTTTCTTCTGATCCTCCCATGATCTGGAGCATATCGGCACTGGATCGTTTTCAGCTGATCTCCAACTCCGATGCCCATTCTCCTGCAAAGCTTGGCAGGGAAGCCAGCCTTTTGGACATCGAACTGTCTTTTGACGGACTTTCTCATGCTTTAACCAGTGGCAGTGGATTAATGGGAACCATTGAATTCTTCCCCGAAGAAGGAAAATACCACCACGACGGTCATAGAAAATGCGGGATCTGCTTTTCTCCTTCCGAGGCAGAAGCACATTCCGGCAGGTGTCCGGTGTGCGGCGGGAAACTGACCATGGGAGTATCCAACCGGATTAAACAGCTGTCTGACCGGGGGGAGGGCTTTGTATTACCCCAGGGAAAGCCGTTTGAGAGTCTGGTTCCGCTGCCGGAGGTGATCGCTGCCTCCCTGGGGTATTCCGCAGCAAGTAAGAAGGTTCAAAATCAGTACTTTGAATTGCTGCGTGGGCTGGGATCAGAGTTTGATATATTAAGAGAGGTTCCCCTGGAAGACATCAGAAAGAGATCAGATTCTATGATTGCAGAAGGGGTGAGCCGGCTGCGGGAAGGAAAAGTGGAACGAATACCAGGCTATGACGGAGAATACGGTATCATAAAGCTGTTTGATCCTGATGAAATTTCCCCTGGAAAAATGAGAGGAAAGGACTAAAGCAGATGACAGAAGATAACATTGGTGCAATTCTTAAAAAGCTGGATGATGTATACGGAGTTACCAAAGAAGGGTTTTATCATGATCAGCCCTGGCAGCTGCTGGCAGCGATTATGCTGAGTGCACAAAGCACAGATAAGCAGGTGGAAGAGGTGTTGCCAGACTTTTGCAGTCGGTTCCAGA
Source organism: uncultured Paenibacillaceae bacterium (assembly GCA_963523055.1). GTDB lineage: Bacteria > Bacillota > Clostridia > Lachnospirales > Lachnospiraceae > Lacrimispora. The sequence goes on from CAURBV010000018.1 coordinate 101,528, forward strand.
CTGCTGCCCAGCTGGCAGATACACCTCTGGAAGAGATTGAGGCTTCCATCCGTTCCATTGGCCTTTATAAGAATAAATCGAAGAATTTAAAGAAATGCTGCAGTCAGATTGTAAATGAATATGATGGTGAGGTTCCGTCAGAAATAGAGGAGCTGTTAAAGCTGGCGGGAGTTGGGAGAAAAACAGCCACTTTGTTTCTTGCCGATGCGTATGAAATTCCGGGAGTTACGGTAGATACCCATGTTTTCCGTATATCCAGACGGTTAGGCTGGGCAGAGGGGAAGAATCCGGTAAAAGTGGAACAGGAACTTCAAAAGGTATTACCTGAGGAACACTGGAACCGGATTAATTTTCAGCTGATTTATCATGGAAGAGAGGTCTGCACAGCCAGAAAGGCCAGGTGCGAAGAATGTATTTTGGGGGATTGGTGTGAGAGAAGAATTTAATAATGAAAAGGTAGCTTTGAAAAAAGGGAATATTTCAGAGGTTTTCAGTGATGGTAAGGTGGTTTACAGAGACTTAAAGCCACAAAGTAAATCCGTACACAGACTGTTATTGCACCTGGAAGAAAAAGGGATGGGGTTTACCCCTCGCTTTCTTGGAATGAATGAGAATAATATGGAGATGTTAAGCTTTGTAGAGGGTGAAACAATTGATGATTATCCCGTACAAAACGAGATTAATAAGAGAATTACAACTGTTCGGATGGCGGCGGAAATGCTTAGAAAATTCCACGATGGAACTGTTGATTTTATACAGAATGCGGATGATATCTGGTTTTTAGAATATAAAGGCGAATTACAGAAAGAAGTGATCTGCCATAACGATTTTGCACCGTATAATGTTACATTTCTAGATTCAAACCCCGTAGGGATAATTGATTTCGATACGGCATGCCCCGCTCCAAGGATCTGGGATGTTGCTTATGCAGCTTACCGTTTTGTGCCACTTAGTGAAGAAGTATATGATATAAATACCAGACAATATCGTAAGTATGACAAGTCAGCAGACCGTCTGGAGAGGAAATTATTGCTTCATGAATTTCTTGACAGCTACGGCATGAGGAATGCCAATCAGGTTTTGCAGATTCTGATACTACGGTTGCAGGATTTAGTGAAGCTTTTTGACGTTGAATGCCAAAAAGGAAATAAAGCGTTTATTAAGATGAAAGAATCAGGACATCAGCAGTTTTATATCCGCGAGATTAAATTTCTAAAAGAGAATATGGCTGATTGGCTATAGGGATAAGAGAAAGTAAGCGAAAAAGTATAAAAGGAGAATAGACAATGAAGTTAATGTTTAAACAACGCTTTTTTTCCTGGTTTGACAGTTATGACATTTATGATGAGGAAGGCAGATGTGTTTTCACTGTCAGCGGAAAGCCTGCCTGGGGGCATAAACTGGAAATCTATGATAAAAACGGGAGTCATCTGGCTACTTTAAAAGAGCAGATATTTACGTTTCTTCCCCGTTTTTACATTCTAATTAATGGTGAGACGGTAGGTACAATAACAAAGGAGTTTACTTTTTTCAGACCTTCCTTTCATATCGACTGTAATGGCTGGGAAGTAAAAGGCGATTTTTTTGAATGGGATTATTCCATTTACTCCAGGGAGGGGCGCGTTGTGGCACAGATAGAAAAACAGCTTCTCCGCTTTACAGATACGTATATCATTGATGTGGAGGAAGAACGGGATGCGTTGTTATCACTGATGGTGGTGCTTGCCATTGATGCTGTTAAGTGCAGTCAGAATAATAATTAGAGTAAATGTTATGATGCTTTTGGACATTATATAAGTTCTTACACTCAAGTGCATCAGGCGGATGATGTTAACATTAAAAGTAGGAGGAATTGGATTTAGTTTCCTGATCCTGCCAATATCTGATCTGAAGTCTTTTTTACCAAATGACATTTATTTAAAATATATTTGGAGTGAACGTTTTTCTATGTTGGCATATAATATTTTGTTGTTAACCTTTATTGCTCAGAATATATTTAATGAACAGAATAGTAGTACAACAGCAAAGAAAGTGGCATTTATTTTGGCATTTTTTGTAGTGGATATAATTTTAGTTTGGCTGTAGTCTTAACAATAAAAGCGGATAAGAATGGGCGGCATTTAAGCCACTCATTCTTATCCGTTTTAATTTGCAACAACACAGTGACATGAAACCAACTTCTTTACGACAAATTTATGAAATTGTAATAATTCAGTTGATGTCAGGATGGAAATTATATGGTAAGATAATATAGGACTGCGCTGCCTTAAACGCAGCTTTTTTCATGAAGCAAAGGTTTCCTGAAGGCTGTCGCAGGTAAAAAATGGATATGAGTATGGAGGCCTAGATGAAGCAAAGGAAATTTCACTTACACTTAACATTGTTCGGGACTATCGTTTTAGTACTGGTTCTTGTTTTATTGTTCCAGACCTTAAAGGGTAGAGCAGAGCCGATCTTTGATGACAATACCATGACTACATATTACGCAAAAACCGTTCTTGGAACTGCGCCGGATTTGCAGGCAGAACGGTATTTTAATAAGGATAACTACGAACTTTCCGGCTTCACCTTTGACATCAGCCAGTGTGACTGGAATAAAGCAGGTACATACCGGGTTCCAGTGATCTACGGTGGAAAGAAAACCAATTGTGTGGTGCAGGTGGAGGTTCGCAACACCTTGGAAGAGATACCGGAGACGGCCGCTTCCATCAATGAGAATGCAGTTTTAACAGAGAAGAAGTGAGGAGAAAACCCAAATGGAGCGTCATAGCTTAACTACCCTTTGCTACATTGAAAAAGAGGGACAATATCTCATGCTTCACCGCATTAAAAAGAAGAATGATATCAATCAGGATAAATGGCTGGGGGTTGGAGGCCATCTGGAAGAAGGGGAAAGTCCGGAAGATTGTCTCTTAAGGGAAGTAAAGGAAGAAACAGGCCTGACGTTACTGTCTTATCGGCTCAGAGGGTTTATCACCTTTGTATCAGATCAGTATCCGGATGAATATATGTTTTTATATACAGCTGACGATTATGAAGGCTCGCTTATCGATTGTCTTGAGGGAGTTCTTGAATGGGTGCCGGTTGAGAAAATTGACAGTCTTCCCATATGGGAGGGAGACCGGATCTTTTTTGAACTGCTAAAGGATGAGATTCCATTTTTCTCCCTGAAACTGCAGTATTGCAAAGATAGTTTAGAGGCTGCAGTATTAAACGGGTCACCGTTAGAGCTTTTAGAAGAACGGGATTTGAAAGGCTGCACAACCGGTAAAGTTCGTGCCCGCTTTATGATGCACCGTGAAGGTATGCTTCATGGAACATCCCACGTATGGATAGTAAGACCCAATGAGAAAAGCGGATTTGATCTGCTTTTACAAAAACGCAGCGCAGGTAAGGATGCCTATCCGGGCTGTTATGATATTTCTTCTGCAGGACATATTCCGGCAGGTGATGATTTTCTTTTATCGGCGGTCAGAGAACTGTCAGAAGAACTTGGAATTAATGCCACTCCAGAAGAACTTACCTATGTAGGGCTTCATGAGGAACAGGAAGACGCTGTATTTTACGGACGGCCGTTTCGTAATCATGAAATTAGTCATGTCTATGTTTATGAAAAATCGGTGGATGAACGTCAGCTTGTACTTCAGAAGGAAGAGGTAGAATCAGTACTCTGGATGGATTATGAGGAATGTCTGAATCGGATGAAAGATGGAACTTTAGTCAATTGTTTAAATGAAAAGGAACTTCATATGCTTGCCCGTTGGTACCATAAAAAGGGATTGACCGGACAATAGCATTTATGATATAGTAAAAGCATTATAGAAAGTAGGAAGTGTGTTTATGTTAATTGTGTCAAATCATGGAGCGTAAATCAAAATCATAATGTGAACAGGAAACCCGGACAGGAAGGCAGTCTTTGCATTCCTTTGTTTTGTGTACCTGTTTAGCCCATGAAGATACAAAACTGACTGACAGGATTTTAGACCTGTAAGACTGGGATTTGTAGTCTTGCAGGTCTTTTTTGTGTATCAAAACAGGCCTGACTGATCGCTCCATGAATCTTTTATTGTTTAAAAAAAGATAAGACAGGAGAATAACATGAATCATACATTTCAAATATTAGAATTTAATCGGATTATAGAGAAACTGGAAGAACTGGCACTTACAGAAGGTGCCAAAGAACGGATCAGGAATTTAACTCCTGAGTTAAAAGAAGCAGAAGTAAGGAAAAATCTCCGGGATACCACACAGGCAAGAACCATCCTGGACCGAATGGGTCAGCCTCCCACAGTGGCAATGAACGGTATAACGGCTATATTTAAATCGGTGATGCAGGTAGGCATACTGTTGCCAGAGGATCTGGAATCAGTGGGAACTATGCTTACTGGCGTAAAACGGTATAAGGATTTCTTAAGCCGATGCAAATATTTAGAGCTGAGCCTTGCCTATTATGAAGAAAACTTAAATCCCCTGGAGAGTCTGGCAAAGGAACTGTTTGAAAGCATCAGAAACAAACGGGTGGATGACTCAGCCAGCAAGTATTTAAGAAACGTCCGCCAGGAGATCGTACGAATGGAAGAGAAGCTGAGAACAAAGGCGGAATCCATGCTAAGAACCAATAATAAGTTCTTTTCAGATTCGTATATCACCATGAGAAACGGCAAAGTATGTCTCCCGGTGAAAAAGGAGTATAAGCTGGCAGTACCAGGCAGTGTGATCGATCAGTCCTCCACTGGTTCCACCTTATTTATAGAGCCTTCTGCCATCGCGGCGTTGAATGGAGAGCTTGAGAGCTTGAGAATTGAAGAGGAGAATGAAACCAGGAGAATTCTTTATACCCTTACCGCTCAGGTAGAAGAGCAGCTGCCGGTCCTCACGGAGAATCAGAAGGTCTTGGAAAAACTGGATTTCCTTTTTGCCAAGGGAAAACTCAGTGCAGATATGGAGGGAGTTGAGCCGGAGATTTCCACAGAGCGGATCATACAGATCACTGAGGGACGCCACCCGTTTATGAATCCGGAACAGGTAGTTCCTTTAAACTTTGAACTGGGGAAAAACGGAAGAGGAATTGTTATAACAGGACCAAATACTGGAGGCAAGACTGTCTCCATTAAGACCGTAGGTCTGTTCTCCCTCATGGCTCAGTGCGGACTTCATATTCCATGCAAAGAAGGTCAGATCAGCCTGTTTAACCAGGTACTCTGTGACATCGGAGACGGACAGAATATTACAGAAAACTTATCCACATTTTCCTCTCACATTGTAAATGTACTGGATATTCTTAGTAAGGCAGACAGGGAAAGCCTTGTCATACTGGATGAGCTGGGCTCCGGAACAGATCCTGCAGAAGGTATGGGAATCGCCATCTCCATACTGGAGGAATTAAGAAGATGCGGCTGCCTGTTTTTAGCCACCACCCATTATCCGGAAGTAAAAACCTACGCAAAAGAAGCGGAGGGAATCACCAATGCACGCATGGCATTTGACCGTGAATCCTTAAGACCCTTGTACAGACTGGAAATCGGAGAAGCAGGAGAAAGCTGTGCACTTTATATTGCAGGCAGACTGGGAATGCCGGAGCGTATGATCAAACGGGCAGAGCAGTATGCCTACGGGTTACCGGAGACAGAACCGGAGCCCGGCAAATACAGGGAAACAGAGAAAAGACCGGGCGGTCCCAGAATTGAAAAAATAAAGAAAACAACAGAGAATCAGATCGCAATGCAGACAAAATTCACCCTTGGAGACAGTGTTATGATTCTGCCCGACAAGAAAATAGGCATTGTCTGCACCACGGTCAATGAAAAAGGCGTAGTAAGGGTTCAGATGCCGGATAAAAAAATCTGGATTAACCATAAACGGCTGAAACTTTTGGTTTCGGCGAAACAGCTGTATCCGGAAGATTATGATTTTTCCATTCTGTTTGATACCGTGGAAAACAGGAAGGCAAGACACAAGATGGAAAAGGGATATCAGGAAGGTCTGGAGATCCGAAAAGCTGGGGATGAGACCCTCCCTAAGTTATGATTTCAGCATGGTTTTGGGGGATCGCAGGGATTCTTGCGGTCCTCTTCACAGACTCTGTATTCGTATGGCAGTTCAAATGGATCATCGTTTAGTTCGGCAAGAATCAGGCGGAAAATCTGTACATGGCATAATTCATCTGCTATAATCCGGTTTAAGATGGCTTTGATGCGGAAGTCGTTAATCCACAGGCATTGCTGCTGGTATTTTCTGATCGCATCCAGTTCTCCGTTTAAGGAATTGGCTACAAGAGCGCTGATATTGGTGGGATAACGGTTGCAGGCAGGAGTCCAGTATTTCATGCGGCCGTTTTGCCAGCTCCATAGCCGTGGGTCTGCTCCCAGCATGATACAAAGCTCACCGAAAATATTGAGATGGTGCATTTCTACTACACTGATTCTGTGAAAACATTCTGCAATATCGTAAAAATACCGTTTCGTGATCATGCTGTTGTAAACGTATAAGCTGATTGCGGACATTTCCGAATTACAGGCACCGATGTTGGAAAGCATGGCTGAGGCATAAAGTTCATTGACTGTTACGATTTCAACATCAGGCCAGGGGGATTTGTCAGAAAAAACAAGTGCGGAAAGATCCATTTCTTACCTCCCATAGAGTAGTTCTATTTAAATATATAAACAGACAGAGGGAGTATGACTGAAATAATCAGAGGAAAAAGAGAGGCTGTGATTGAATGAAGGACAAAAGAACGTTAAAAAAAGAACTGGAAGAATTTGTGCCCTTAAATAAACAGGAGGAAGCGGACAAAAAGCTGATTCTCAAATGCTTATCCGTAGGAGATCATATTTTCCTCCGGGAAAATGAGGAAGCTCATATCTCTGCTTCCGGCTGGGTGGTTAACCAGACCATGGACCGTGTTTTGATGGCTTATCATAATATTTATCATTCCTGGGCATGGACCGGTGGCCACGCAGACGGGGAACAGGATCTTTTGTCTGTTGCCATAAGAGAAGCCAGGGAAGAAACGGGAATTAAGACAGTAACACCGGTAATGAACCAGATATTTTCTCTTGAAGTCTTAACCGTAGATGGTCACGAAAAGAAGGGGTTATACGTTCCTTCCCATCTGCATCTGAACGTGACTTATTTACTGAAAGGAGATGACAGGGAGGAGATCAGAAATAAAGAAGACGAGAACAGTAAAGTGGGCTGGTTTTCATTAAACGATTGTCTGGAAGCGGTCAATGAGCCCTGGATGAAAGAACGAATTTACAAAAAGCTGATAGAAAAGATGGAAAATCTGAAAATTTAACAGAAAATTGGCATTTATTTTATGATTAGCTGTTTCTATTTTGGAGATTATGATTTATAATAATGGTATCTGAATGGATGAAGTTTTGCCAAATAAGACAGCGAGGTGTTAGATATGAAAATTGTTTATGCAATCGTCAGTTCCGATGATGGAAACCGGGTGACCGACGTTCTGAATGAGCACCAGTTCAGTGTCACAAAACTTGCCACAACAGGCGGTTTCTTAAAAAAAGGCAACTCAACATTAATGATCGGTACTGATGACGGACAGGTAGAAGAAGTCATTAATCTGATCAAGGATACCTGCGGAAAGCGCCAGAAAATTACATGCAACGTTCCTGCACCCAATATCGCGTCAGTTTCGGCGGGATATATGATGATGCCCATGACAGTTGAACTAGGCGGGGCTACCATATTTGTTACAGATGTAGAGCGTTTTGAGAAAATTTGATGTAGTAACAAAGGGATTGCACAGCAATCCCTTTTCGTAACAGGAGGAATGAATATGTCAGAAACCAAACGAGTATTTATTATTGTACTGGACAGTTTCGGAATCGGCGAAGCTCCAGATGCGGCAAAGTTCCACGATGAGGGAAGCAACACCCTTGGAACAATCGCAAAAGCAGAGGAATTTGATACGCCGAACTTAAAAAAACTTGGTATGTTTAATATTGACGGTGTAACAGCCGGTGAGAAAGAGATAGAACCAGCAGGCTCCTATGGAAGAATGACCGAGCGGTCCCAGGGTAAGGATACCACCATCGGCCACTGGGAGATTGCAGGAATTATTTCCGAGGAGCCTCTTCCAACCTATCCGGAAGGCTTCCCTGATGAGATTTTAGATGAATTTAAGAAGCAGACAGGAAGAGGAATTCTCTGTAATAAACCTTATTCCGGCACAGATGTAATCCGGGATTTTGGAAAACAGCATGTAGAGACAGGAGATTTAATTGTTTACACTTCTGCAGACAGTGTATTTCAGATTGCTGCCCATGAGGAAGTAGTGCCGTTGGAAGAACTGTACCGTTACTGCAGGATTGCCAGGGAAATTTTAACAGGAAAACACGGGGTAGGCAGAATTATCGCAAGACCTTTTATCGGGGAATCCCCTGATTATAAAAGAACGCCCCACCGCCATGACTTTTCCCTTCTTCCGCCAGCAAAAACCATGCTTGACTGTCTGGATGAAGCAGGACTTGATACCATCGGAGTGGGAAAAATCTACGATATTTTTGCGGGAAAAAGCATTCAGAAAACCACATCCATCGTTAATAATAACGATGGTATGATTCAGACCTTAAAAGCACAGAAGGATGATTTCCATGGTCTTTGCTTTGTCAATCTGGTGGATTTTGATATGGTTTACGGCCATCGCAACGACGTAAAGGGTTATGCAAGAGCAGCCACTGAATTTGATGTTCAGCTTGGGCAGTTTATGGAAGCCATGAGACCGGAAGATGTTTTAATCATTACAGCGGATCATGGCTGTGATCCTGGAACTCCAAGCACCGATCATTCCAGGGAATATACTCCTATGCTGATTTACGGACAGGGAATAAAAGCCGGAGTTTCCATTGGAACAAGAGATACCTTTGCTGATATTGCAGCGACGGTACTGGATTTGTTCGGATTAAAGGGTGAGATTGCCGGAACCAGCTTTTTAGGTGAAGTAGCAAAATAACAGGAGGTGTTTGATTGAAGCTGAATGAGACGACGATCAGGCTGCTGAGAGAAGAAGCCTATCGTGCACAGAAAAGGGCTTATGTTCCTTACTCTGGTTTTATGGTAGGTGCTGCACTTCTTGCGAAGAACGGAACTGTGTATCTTGGGTGCAACATTGAGAATGCATCTTTTTCACCTACCAACTGTGCGGAGCGCACGGCATTTTTCAAAGCAGTATCTGAGGGCGTGACGGAATTTGATGCCATTGCCATTGTAGGAAATAAAAAAGGGGCAAAGGGAGGCATCTGCGCTCCCTGTGGAGTCTGCCGTCAGGTTATGGCAGAATTTTGTGACCCGGATGAATTCCAGGTGATCCTGGCAGCAGAGGATGAGACTGTTATTTATACATTAAAAGAACTGCTTCCCCTGGGATTTACAAAGAAGGATTTAAATTCCGACTGAAAAAATGAGGGAGGTTTTAAGTAATATGAGGATGTATGATTTAATTGCAAAAAAGCGTAATGGAGAAACTCTGACAGAGGAAGAGATCCGTTCCATGATAGATGGCTATGTAATGGGAGAAATCCCGGACTATCAGATGTCTGCCATGCTGATGGCAATCTATTTTAAAGGGATGAGCGATACGGAAACAGCAATCCTTACGGATGCAGTGGCTCATTCCGGCGATATGGTGGACTTAACTCCCATTCAGGGAATCAAGGTGGATAAGCACTCCACTGGAGGCGTTGGCGATAAAACCACTCTAGTGGTGGCTCCCATTGTAGCGGCCTGCGGTGTTAAGGTGGCAAAGATGTCCGGAAGAGGACTTGGCCATACAGGCGGGACTGTGGATAAGTTGGAATCCATTCCAGGCATGAGAACAACACTGACTGAGGAAGAATTCTTTGAAGTTGTCAATACCACAGGTTTGTCAGTCATCGGGCAGTCCGGTAATCTGGCACCTGGAGATAAAAAGCTGTATGCCCTCAGAGATGTGACTGCTACGGTGGAAAGTATTCCACTGATTGCGGCCTCCATTATGAGCAAGAAGCTGGCAGCAGGAAGCGACTGTATTCTTCTTGATGTAAAAACCGGAAGCGGTGCATTTATGAAGACACTTTCTGACTCTGTCACTCTGGCAGAGAAGATGGTAGCAATCGGAGAGCATGCGGGAAAGAAGACCATGGCTCTCATTACCAATATGGATATTCCCCTGGGCAATTTAATCGGCAACAGCCTGGAGGTAATAGAAGCAGTAGAGACCTTAAAGGGCAGAGGACCAAAGGATTTGACGGAAGTATGCTTAAATCTGGCTTCCGGAATGCTCTGGCTGGCTGGTAAAGGAACCCCAGAGGAGTGTTATGCCATGGCAGAGAAAACCATAGCGGATGGCAGTGCCTTAAACCGCCTGGCAGCTATGGTAAAGGCACAGGGCGGAGATCCATCTGTGATCTTAGATCCATCACTCTTTGCAAAAGCGCCTTATGAAAGAGAAATTAAGGCAGTGAAGAAGGGATATCTGGTTCATATGAACACAGAGCAGTGCGGAATTGCTTCTTCCATGCTGGGAGCAGGAAGAGTTACCAAGGAAAGCCTCATCGATTATACAGCTGGGATTGCTCTGAAGAAAAAGGTGGGTCAGGAAGTGGAGGAAGGTGAAACCATTGCCGTGCTCTACACCTCAAAGCAGGAACTGTTTGATGCCGCAGAAGAGGAATTCTTAAAAGCAGTTACCATTGCCCATGAAAAACCGGAGGAGGAGCCTCTGATTTATGCCAGAGTTACCAGAGAAGGCGTGAAGAACCTGATAGGATAGAAAGGATAAAACAATGACTGATTTAGAAATGTTAAGTTATGTAGACCATACCCAGTTAAAGGCATTTGCCACATGGGGAGATATAGAAGAACTGTGCAAGGAGGCGGTGGAATATAAAACAGCGACTGTCTGCATTCCCCCCTGCTATATCAGCCGCGTACACAAGGAATTCCCTACTCTGGCCATTTGTACCGTAGTCGGATTTCCTCTTGGATATTCCGTGACCGAGTCCAAGGTTTTGGAGACAAAAAAGGCCATTGAAGACGGAGCTGTGGAAGTTGACATGGTAGTCAATATCAGTGATGTGAAAAATGGTGAATATAAGAAGGTAGAAGAAGAGATAGCAGAACTGAAGAAAGCCGCAGGCGATCAGGTTTTAAAGGTGATTATTGAAGCATGCTATTTAACAGAGGAAGAAAAGATTGCCATGTGCAAGGCTGTAACTGCAGCTGGAGCCGATTATATCAAGACCTCCACCGGATTTGGAACTGGCGGAGCGACTTTGGAAGATATCCAGTTATTTAAAAAGCACATTGGACCAGATGTAAAGATTAAAGCTGCCGGCGGTGTCCGGACGCTGGAAGATTTAAGAGCCTTTATTGAGGCAGGATGTCATCGCGTGGGGGCAAGTGCAGCTGTAAAGCTGGCAGCCCAGAAAAAATAAAGAAAAATAGATAAGAGGAGCACCCAAAACTATCTGACAGTAAAAAAATACAGACAGTTTTGGGTGCTTATTTTCTGATAAATTAGTAAAATGCACAAATAACGCAGGGGGTACCCTTGGTTATATTTCACAAAAATAGGGAGAAATCCAAAAAACACTGACAAAACACTTGAAAAAGTGTTACACTAGTAGTATAGCGTTTGAATTTTTATTGTAACAGTGTGTTGGTATTCTGACAGGAGGAATGAATGATGTTTCAGGTAAATGATTTAGTAGTATTCGGCAGCCATGGGATCTGTGAGGTAAAGGAAATCGGGAATCTGCGTATGTATGAGGCAGATCAGGAGAGGACCTATTATACCTTAAAGCCTCTTTACGAGGAGCACCAAAGTGCCGTTTACACACCTGTTGATAACCGAAAAACAGCTATCAGAGCCGCTGCTACCAGGGAGGAAGCAATGGATCTCATTGATCAGATCCCCAGCATCGAAGCAATCTGGGTGTTGGATGAAAGAGAACGGGAATGTATTTTTAAGGCCATCATGCTAAAATGTGAATGTGCCGGCTGGATGCAGATTGTAAAGACACTGTATTTGAAAAAAAGAAAGAGACTTGCAGAAGGCAAAAAGAATACTGCAAAGGATGATTTCTATTTTAATAAGGCAGAGGATCTGTTATATGGTGAGCTGGCAGCAGCTTTGGAAGTGGATAAAGATGGAATAAAAGATATGGTAATGAGCCGTGTCTTTTCAGATGTAACAAATTAAAGAGCGTCCTCCCGTATCACTGGGAGGACGTTCTTTAATTTGTTGTTCATAGTGTTGTTTGATACCATGATGGCAAAGCACAAATATGAGTTTGTGCCTTACCATCATGGTATTTTTTGTTAAGTCTGAATGATTACAGGAGAGGGGTTGGGTATAAGGGTTGTCCTTCTATATGGCCCCATTCACTTAACAATGCAGACAAATAAAAAGTACCTGGAAAATATAACATTATTTAGCATTCCTTGTACAAAGTTGGATTAAATTTGACATTCCTATCATATAATATTACAAAATATGTTTTTTAGAACGTACCAGATCGGAAAAATGCCGTTTCATATACTTATGCAGTAATTAGGCATTTTATCCTTATTATGGAAAAATATTATGAGAGGAGAAATGTGTATGTATGAAAAAAAGAAAAAGATCTAGGATACCGTCACGGACATTATACTGTTTTCAAAAACGATTACTGGCATTTTTGCTTGCTGCGGCCATGATACTGGCCAATGTAGGTGCAGACACAAATCAGGTGTATGCAGCCAGTTCATCGGAGTCCGTTACTTTCTCAGTGGGGGGATCGCAGCTTATCAAAGCCATTGAAGATGCGATTGTCAATGGGGATGAGGTGACAGCAGAGGATCTGGATTTCACCAATGGTAAAATCGCGGAATTTAAGGAACTGTTTTTTGGAAAAGGAAAGATTTACGAAGCCTTTCCTGAACTTCAGGGCGAAGGTGTGGATGCACAGCTGCGTGTGTTTGTCCGCATACCGCAAAATGCTGATGACATGTATATGGTAACCGGCGATGAAGAAATTGTTTTCTTGTACGTAAATAACGGAGAAAATACCATTAGCTGTTCCACAGAAATTACCAGGATGGATAACGGCGTAGAAAAGGTGAAAAAGACCAATCGCATTACGGTAAGGAGTTATGAATCAGCATTTGGTAAAGAGGAAGTAAATGTTGTTACAAAGCCAGAACAACCAACTGTAACCGGAGAAACAAAGGTACCGGAAACAGCAACTCCTGCAGAGGCGGGGAAAGCAGTTGAGACTGTGCCTGTGAAAGAAACTACAGCAGCAGAGGAGACTGTATCAGCACCGGCGGAGACCACATCAACACCAGAGACGCCGCCAAAACTGCCAGAGGAGACGATAGCCGCTCCAGTAGAAAGTCAGACTGAGGCTCCGGCAGAGGAAACAGTCAAAGAGGTAGCTGAGCCGGAAGAGATTCCGGTTCCTGAGAGCAAAGTCTCTGAGCCAGTGGCTTCTATTATTCGCCACAATGTACCGGTAGTTGCAGCTAAAGAAAATGGTGAGGTAACGCAAGCCGCAGAAGTCAGTGAAGAGACAGCTGCTGTTGATCCCGAGAATGTGAGAGAATCAAAGGAGACTGAGGCGTCAACCAAGGCAGAAACGAAACAGGTCGAGACAACACAGGTTGAGTCAACACAGGTCGAGTCAACACAGGCCGAGACCTCACAGGCTGAATCAACCCAGGCGGAAACGTCCCAGATTGAAATCACCCAGCCTGAAACCACCCAGGCTCCTGCAGAAAGCCAGTCTACGTCTGCAGGCAAGAATACGGCAGGGGGTGCGGCCAATGCAGCTGCTGGAACGGCTTCCCCTTCGGAAAGCAAGCCAGTACCAGAGACGCCAGACTCAGAAACAAAGGCTTCTCCAGCCGGAACAGCTGATTTGGTTGGTATTGGATATTGTTCCACTGCCAAGGCTTATACGGTTACAATCAATCAGTTAAAAGCGTTGGAAGACTATGATGGATATAAGATTTCATATAAAATCAATCCGGAAGCCAGTGCCCGTATTATTGAAGGACCAAGGGGAGTTGAGGAAGGTCAGGAGTTGACCTTTGGCGTTAAGAATCAGATAGGATATAGGATTGAGAGCGTAACGGCGAATGGGCAATCATTACAATCTGATTCGGCAACAGATAATACAGATGGTTCACAGACCGCCTGGTATTCTGTTACAGAGATTTATGAGGATCAGGAAGTTGAAGTTCATATGTCGGAAACTGGAGAACATCCAGAATTTTCTTCCCAGCTTGTTATGGAAGATGGCACCATAATACGTTTGCATGCACCGGAAGGGGTATTACCCGCAGGCGTAAAAGCATCAGCATTTGTTGTTACCGGTATCGGGGATGCAGTGAAAGAGAAGGTTGAGGCTCAGTCAAAAGAGGATGGCGAGGCAAAAGAGGTAATCAGCTCTTTATCTTATAACATCGATCTTCTTGACCGCAGCGGCAACAAACTGGATAACCAGATCTGGAATGGTTCTGTGCAGGTGACGTTTTCCGGAACTCCGATGGAGAATCACAGCAGGGAAGCGAATACGGTTGAGGTAGTTTATGTTGCCACGACTAAGGAAGATGAACCACAGGCAAAGGTGACAGCGGCAGATGTGGCTTCTGTGGAGCCTGTTTCAGAGGAATTAAATGTACAGGAAAATAAAGGTATTAATGAAATTACGTTTGAGGCGGAACATTTTTCAACTTATACAATTGTGTTCAGTAATTTTTGGGAAAGAAAATCTCTTCCATTAAATTTAGTAAAATACGACAATGGATCGGCTATTCCTATTGGAACAGATGCCATACGTTCTGATAGTCTGTCCTTTGGAAAATCCGTATCAATGAAAGATATTGCACCTAGTGTAAGTGGATATACCTTTGATAAGGCTACTGTTGGAAGTAATTTCCAAAACGGTTCCGTGATTCAATCTATCCAATGTGATAATAGTTTATGGGATTATACTATTTATTATAAAACTTCATCTTCTAAATGGACGGATCTGGAACAGAACAGCATTTATTTATGGTATTCGCAGAATGGTATCACAGTCCAGTTTGATGCCAATGGTGGTCAGGGATCCGTATCTTCAAAAAATGCAAAACCAGGGGATTCAATTGAATTACCAGATGGCAGCAGTTTAACCAGAGCCAATTACAAATTTATGGGTTGGAGCGACACTCCGGACGGAGGTAAAATAACTGCTAAGGGGAATGCAGGATATAACGAAGTTTATACGGACACCTTCACAATAGATGCCAATGAAACTTCTAAAGTGAAAAAGTTATATGCGGTTTGGGCACAAACCGGTGGCAGCGCTACAGGCCGGTTGTGGGTAGCGGTATTAAATGATGGCGGTGATTTGCCGGCAGAGCCAAGAAACCAGACCAGTCGCAGTTATGAATTTATTTATAAGGATAACGGTCAATATTTTAAGACCATAGGATCGGGTGATAATCTATTAAATTATATCAACCCCTTAATAACAGTAACAGGAAAAGACAATGTACAGGCGAATTTAAATGATAAGTTTTATCAGGTTACTACCAGCTGGGAAGCTAAAAATCTTGAAAAGAATCAGTATATTGAATGGTATGTTATAAAATACGAGTCAGCAGCTTGTGGAACGGAAGGCTGGCATGTAGATGGTATCATTAGAGATAAAGAGAGCTATTACGTTGACTATGCTGGAAATGGTAATACTGGCGGTTTAACTCCAGATGGTCAGGGAT
This sequence comes from uncultured Paenibacillaceae bacterium, assembly GCA_963523055.1. Lineage (GTDB taxonomy): Bacteria > Bacillota > Clostridia > Lachnospirales > Lachnospiraceae > Lacrimispora. The sequence goes on from CAURBV010000018.1 coordinate 117,278, forward strand.
ATGATCTCAATGCTAATGTTACTGTAGCAAAAGCAGGAGGGTATGAAGGCGGAACCTGGCTTCCGTTAAAGAAAGATGGATATGTGTTTACTGGTTGGAATACACGGCCTGATGGAAAGGGAGAAGCCTTTTATGAAGGAGACTCGTTCAGTCTTACACAGGATTTTATTACTGCAAATCATTCCAAAACGGACAACACAGTAACTTTATATGCACAATGGAGGTTAAAAAACAGTGTTCAGATTAAGTATCAGGCAGTGGGAGAAGGAAATGTTTCTCCAGCTGGTGAATATTTAAATCCGGACATTGGAGTTTCCAAAGGTGCTGCGCCAACCCCAGATAAAGGTTATAAATTTAGCGGTTGGTATAGTGATGCAGCGTGTACGGTTCTGGTATCCGCTTCAGCTAAGTACACACCGGAACGTCCGGCCAACGGCTGGGCAGATGGTACTACTTTCTATGCCAGGTTTGTAGTAGATGACACCCAGAAGTTTGGTTATACGGTAAATTACTATATCAAGGGTACCACAGCAGCAGTGCCCGGTCTTACGGCTCTGAGTGGAAGCGCACCGGTAGGAACATTTACCTGGAAAAATGAACCAAAGACGGCAACCGGCTACAAGCTGGTGACCAGTCCGCCGCAGCCGATGAGCATGACTATCACAGCGGATGGTTCCAACCAGCAAACAGTGTATTATGAGATTGATGAAACTCAGAAGTTTAATTATACGGTGAATTACTTTGTCAAGGGAACCACAACACCAGTACCCGGACTTTCGGCCCTGACAGGAAGTGCACCAGTAGGAACATTTACCTGGATGAATGAGCCAGTAACCACAACCGGTTACAAGCTGGTAACCAGTTTGCAGCAGCCGACGAGTATGACAATCACAGCAGCTGGTTCCAATGTGCAGACGGTGTACTACGAGATTGATGACACCCAGAAGTTTAGCTATACAGTGAATTACTATATCAAGGGAACCACAACAGCAGTACCAGGGCTGGTGTCTTTGAATGGGAAATCACCAATAGGAACATTTACCTGGAGTAATGTTACTAAGACAGCAACCGGCTACCAGCTGGTGACCAGTTCACCCCAGCCAACCAGCATGACAATCACAGCAGCTGGCCCCAACCAGCAAACGGTGTACTATGAGGTTGATGAGACCCAAAAGTTTGATTACACGGTGAATTACTATGTCAAGGGAACCACGGCTGTGGTGCCAGGTCTTAAAGCACTGACAGGAAGTGCACCGGTAGGAACATTCACATGGAAAAATGAGCCGAAGACAGCAACCGGCTACAAGCTGATGGCCGAACAGCCCATAAGCATGACAATCACGTCAGCTGGTCCCAACGTTCAGACGGTGTACTATGAGACTGATGAAACCCAAACGTTTAGTTATAAGGTAAATTACTATATTAAGGGAACCACAACAGCAGTACCAGGCCTGGCATCACTGTCAGGAAATGCGCCGGTAGGAACGTTTACCTGGAGTAATGTAACTAAGACTGAAACTGGCTACCAGCTGGTGACCAGCTCACAGCAGCCTGCGAGCATGACAATTACGGCAGATGGTTTAAATGAGAAGACGGTGTACTATGAGATTGATGCAACCCAGAAGTTTGACTACACGGTAAATTACTATATTAAGGGAACCACAACAGCAGTACCAGGTCTTACACCATTGACAGGAAGTGCACCAGTAGGGGAATTCAGCTGGAGGAATGAGCCAAAGACAAAAACTGGCTACAAGCTGATGACCGGACAGCCAGAAAGCATGACAATTACTGCAGCTGGACCAAACGTAAAAGTAGTGTACTATGAGGTTGATAAAGCCCAAACTTTTGACTATACAGTAAACTACTATATCAAAGATACAACAACAGCAGTACCAGGTCTTACGTCACTGTCAGGAAGCAGGCCAGTAGGAACATTCACCTGGAAAAATGACTCGAAGACCATAACCGGATATAAACTGGTGGCCGGACAGCCGGAGAGCATGACAATCACGTCAGCTGGTCCTAACGTGAAGACAGTATTCTATGAGATTGATGAAACCCAGAAGTTTGGCTATACAGTGAATTACTTTATTAAGGGGACTACAGTCCCAGTCCCAGGTCTTACAGCTTTGACAGGAAGAGAACCAGTAGGGGAATATGGCTGGGCGAATCCTTCAAAGACAGATACTGGCTATAAGCTGATGGCCGGACAGCCGACGAGCATGACAATCACAGCAGCTGGACCCAACGTAAAAGTCGTGTATTATGAGATTGATGAAACCCAGAAGTTTGACTACACGGTGAATTACTATATTAAGGGAACCACAACAGTAGTACCGGGTCTTACAACGATGTCAGGAAAAGCACCGGTAGGGGACTTCAGCTGGAGGAATGAGCCAAAGACAGATACTGGCTACAGGCTGATGATCGGACAGCCGGAAACCATGACAATCACGTCAGCCGGACCCAACGTGAAAACGGTATATTATGAGATTGATGATACTCAGAAATTCGACTATACAGTGAACTTCTATATCAAAAATACTGCAACAGCAGTACCCGGTCTTAAGGCACTGACAGACAGAGCATCGGTAGGGGAAGTCAGCTGGAAGAATATTCCGAAAACAGAAACCGGCTACAAGCTGATGGCTGGACAGCCGAATAGCATGACAATTACGTCAGCCGGTCCCAACGTGAAAGCTGTATATTATGAAATTGATGAATCCCAGAAGTTCGACTATACAGTGAGTTATTTTATTAAAGGAACAACAGCTGCAGTCCCAGGTCTTACGACTCTGGCAGGAAAAGAGCCGGTAGGTGAATTCACCTGGAAAAATGAGCCAAAGACCAATACTGGCTATAAGCTGGTGGCGGAACAACCGGAAAGCATGACAATCACAGCCGCTGGACCCAACGAGAAGACGGTATACTATGAGATTGATGAGATGCAGAAGTTTGACTATACAGTAAACTACTATATCAAAGATACTGAAACCGCAGTTCCAGGCCTTACGCCACTGTCAGGAAGTGAGCCGGTAGGAACATTCACCTGGAAAAATGAGCCAAAGACCGCAACTGGTTATAAGCTGGCAGCTGAGCAGCCGGCGAGCATGACAATCACGGCCGTTGGGCCCAATGTGAAAACGGTATACTATGAAATTGATGAGACGCAAACGTTTGGTTATACGGTAAACTACTATATCAAAGATACTACAACTGGTGTACCAGGTCTTACGTCATTGTCAGGAAGCAGGCCAGTAGGAACATTCACCTGGAAAAATGACCCGAAGACCATAACCGGATATAAACTGGTGGCCGGACAGCCGGAGAGCATGACAATCACGTCCACTGGTCCGAACGAGAAAACAGTATACTATGAGATTGATGAAGCGCAGAAGTTTGGTTATACGGTAAATTACTATATCAGAGATACTACAATTGGAGTACCAGGTCTTACGCCACTGACAGGAAGTAAACCAGTAGGAACATTCACCTGGAAAAATGACCCGAAGACTGTAACAGGATATAAGCTGGTAGCCGATCAGCCATCCAGCATGACGATTACAGCAGAAGGCCCCAACGAGAAGACCGTATATTATGAGATTGATGAAACCCAGCAGTTTGATTATAGTGTGAATTACTATATCAAAGATACCACAACCGGGGTGCCCGGTCTTGAATCTCTGACAGGAAAGAAACCGGTAGGGGAATTTACCTGGACTAATATGCCAAAGATCGCCGGCTACAAGCTGATGGCCGATCAGCCGACCAGCATGACAATCACCTCAGCAGGCCCCAACGAAAAGACGGTGTATTATGAGGTTGATGAAACGCAGAAGTTTGGCTATACAGTGAATTTCTTTATTAAAGATACCACAACTGCAGTACCAGGTCTTAATCCACTGACAGGAAGTGTACCAGTAGGGGATATAACCTGGAAGAATGATCTCAAGACCACAACTGGCTATAAGCTGATGGCAGAACAGCCGGAAAGCATGACAATCACATCAGCAGGCCCCAATCAGAAGACGGTGTATTATGAGATTGATGAATCGCAGAAGTTTGATTATAGTGTCAATTACTATATCAAAGATACCACAACTGCGGTACCAGGTCTTGATGCTCTGACAGGAAGTGAACCGGTAGGGGAAATCAGCTGGATTAATACGCCAAAGACAACAACCGGCTACAAGCTGGTGGCCGACCAGCCAGCCAGCATGACGATTACAGCAGCAGGCCCCAACGAAAAGACGGTGTATTATGAGGTTGATGAAACGCAGAAATTTGATTATAAAGTGAATTACTATATCAAAGATACCACAACTGCGGTACCAGGTCTTGATGCTCTGACAG
>CAURBV010000019.1:0-119283 GCA_963523055.1 uncultured Paenibacillaceae bacterium
AGCCCGTAAACCGAGATGAAGCGAAGCGTAATCGAGGTTACACTGCGGAGTCGCGGGAAGAGAACAAAGCGTTGTGCTTGCACAAAAGCATCTGTATTGCTGACTCTTTTCATAGGGCGAAGCCCGTAAACCGAGATGAAGCGAAGCGTAATCGAGGTTACACTGCGGAGTCGCGTCCTTCACACTGGCGATTTCCTAAACCTACTGTTTCACGATATCAAAGAAAATCACGCTATGCAAAATTACTCAGAGGACTAAAATGATTGAATTATGGAACGTAAGTAAAACATACGAGGCGGGAAACAAGGCACTGCGTAACATCAATATGACGGTAGCAGACGGTGAATTTGTTTTCATCATCGGCAGAAGCGGTTCCGGAAAATCCACTCTGCTGAAGATGCTGTTAAAAGAAGTGGAACCCACCTCTGGTAAGATTATAGTAAATGATATGAATTTAGGCAAGATGCCAAGGCGGTTCATCCCCAGGTACCGTCGGAAACTTGGCATGGTTTTTCAGGATTTCCGCCTGTTAAAAGACCGTAATGTGTATGAAAACGTTGCATTTGCGCAGCGAATCATTGGGGCATCCACAAGAAGTATAAAAGAATCAGTGCCAGCCATGTTAAAAATGGTTGGGCTGTCTTCCAAATATAAATTTTTCCCGCAGCAGCTTTCCGGTGGGGAGCAGCAGCGAGTGGCGATTGCAAGAGCGCTCATTAACAAACCTGAAATTCTTCTTGCCGACGAACCAACCGGCAACTTAGACGGTCATAACTCCATGGAGATCATGAAGCTTTTAGAGGAGATCAACAAGCTGGGTACTACCGTAATTGTCGTTACCCATAGCCAGGAGATTGTAGACCGTATGAAGAAGCGGGTAATTATGATGGATCGCGGAACCATCGTAAGCGATGAGAAAAAAGGCGGTTATACGTATGAGAATTAGTACATTTTGGTATTGTCTGAAACAAGGTGTAATAAACATCTGCAGAAACATATTATTTTCCCTGGCCTCCATTGCAACAGTATCCGCATGCATTTTCCTTTTTTGTCTGTTCTTCTCTATCATGGTAAATGTGCAGTATGTAGTAAAAAATACGGAGAGCACAGTAGGAATTACTGTATTTTTTAACGAAGGTCTTGATAAGAACAAGATCACTGAAATTGGCAATGAGATTAAACAACGAAAAGAAGTAAAAGAAGTAAAATTCACCTCTGCGGAAGACGCATGGTCAGAAGCAAAGAAAGAGTACTTCGGTGATATGCAGGATCTTGCAGAAGGGTTTGAAGAGGACAACCCCCTCGCCAATTCTTCTTCCTATACAATATTTCTAACTGATTTAACCCAGCAGGATGATCTTGTATCCTGGTTAAATGGAATAGAGGGAGTAAGGAAAGTTAATTATTCCAAGACAGCGGCAGAAGGTATGAACAGCTTAAATAAAGTGATAGGAATCCTTTCCATGCTGATCATTGGTATTCTACTGGCTGTAGCCATTTTCTTAATCAGCAATACAATTTCTGTAGCAGCTGCATTTAGGAAAAACGAGAATCAGATTATGAAGCTGATCGGTGCCACCAACTATATGATCAGAGCCCCTTTTGTGGTAGAAGGAGTCATCATCGGACTGGTAGGTGCCTCTCTTCCTCTGATCGCCATTTATTTTCTTTACCGTTCAGCAGTTGGGTATGTAGTGACTAAGTTCAGTATTCTTTCCGGATTGTTTCAGTTTCTTCCTGTTGATGCCATATTTCCTTACATGGCGGCAACTGCTTTGTCACTGGGACTTGGAATTGGATTTTTTGTCAGTTTCTTTACAATCCGGAAACATTTAAAAGTATAAGGGGAGTCGTCCGTGAATCATGGAAAAAGACTGTTTGCAGTGGGAATCGGTCTTTTGATGACCGTATCGTGTATATTTCCCTCCTATGGTACAAAGAATGATGTAAATGATGCAAAGAAAAAGGCCAGTTCCATGGAGGATCAAAAAAAGGAAGTGGAATCAGCTTTAAAAGAGCTGGAAGGTCTGAAAGCGGATACTGCATCTTATGTGAAAGGTCTGGATGACAAACTGGCTGTCTATGATAAGCAGCTGACGGCACTCACCGCCCAGATCTCAGCGAAAGAGGAGCAGATAAAAACTGCCCAGGCAGATCTTGAGACCGCCAAAAAAGCACAGGAACATCAATACCGGAATATGAAACTCAGAATTCAATATATGTATGAAAAGGGTGAGACGAATTATCTGGACTTGCTGTTTCGGTCCGCCGATCTCACCCAGCTTTATAACCGGGCGGAATATATCAGAAGCATTGCTGCATATGATAGAAGAATGCTGGAGGATTATAAAAGAACCAAAGAAGAGGTCAGTCAGAGAGAAGCTCTGTTAAAGGCAGAATATGAGAATCTGCTTGGATTCCAGACTGCTGCCAGAGACAAAAAGCAGGAGGCTGAGGGACTTTTACAGGCAAAAAACCAGGAACTTGTATCGTATCAGACCAGGATAGCCATGAACCAGGAAAATTTATCCGAACTGGAAAAAGATATAGCAGCTCAGGAACAGCATATCAAAGAAATGGAAGCACAGATACGAAAACAAGAGGAAGAAGCACGGAAAGCTGCCCAGAAGGCTGGAAAAACGTATAATACGGTGGCAATCGGGAATATTAGCTTTATATGGCCCAGCCCGTCATCTTCAAGAATCACTTCTTCTTTCGGAGACAGAGAATCTCCAACCGAAGGAGCCTCTTCTAATCATCAGGGCATAGACATTGGAGCATCAACCGGTGCCGGTATTGTAGTAGCTGCTTCCGGGACTGTAACGATCTCTACATACAGTTATTCTGCCGGCAATTATATCATGATTCATCATGGCGGGGGAGTCTATACTGTTTATATGCACTGTTCCGAACTCCTGGTTTCAGCGGGGCAGGAAGTGTCGCAGGGACAGATAATTGCAAAAGTGGGTTCTACCGGGTATTCCACAGGACCGCATCTCCACTTTGGGATCAGAGTGAATGGAAGTTATGTAAATCCAGTGAAGTATGTAAGCCCATAATGAGCTAGATAGGAGAATGACAGTGGAAAGTAAGAATAAATTTTGGAAGGGTGCCCTAGTCGGAGCACTTCTTACCACATTGGCAGCCCTTGTAATTGTGGGGATGTCCTTAGGCATTTTTTTAATTGGAAGAACTGCAATTGATGGCAAGGGAACAACGGCTGAATCCGTTCAGGCAGAGAATCAGAACGGCGATCTGGATATGAACCGGATTGTGGCTAAGATCCAGACCATTCAGAGTGTGATTGATAAGTATTATCTATTTGACGAAGACAATACGAAAGTGGAAGACTGGATCTATAAAGGAATGCTTTATGGTCTTGAGGATCCCTACACGGTTTATTACACGGCTGATGAATATAAAAAACTGATGGAAGATACGGCTGGTGAATACTGCGGGATTGGCGTGATGGTAAGTCAGAATCCCTCAACCGGAGTCATTACAGTCAGCAAGGTATTTGAAGGAACTCCCGGAGCGGAAGCGGGAATTCTGCCTGGTGATATCCTTTATAAGGTAGGCAGCAAAGAAGTGACAGGAATAGATCTGGAACTGGTAGTAAAGGATTACATCAAAGGCGAGAAAGGCACACCTGTGACAATCACTGTTCTTCGTAAGGAGGCAGGCGATTATATCGATATGACCATGGAGCGCCGCCAGATTACAGTACCTACGGTTGAATATGAAATGCTGGCTGATAATGTTGGATATATTTCAGTAAGTCAGTTTGATACGGTAACTGCTGATCAGTTTAAAGGTGCTATTGATGATCTGGAGAAAAAGGGAATGAAAAAGCTGGTGGTTGATTTAAGAAATAACCCTGGCGGAGTTGTGGATGCGGTTGTATCCATGCTGGATTACATTCTTCCTGATAATCTGGTCATTGAAGGCGATCCCAATCTGGTAAGAACCAAAAAGGATAAAACCCTTCTTGTTTATATGGCAGATAAGAACGGAAAAGGCGAGCAGTATTATGCATCAGACGGTCATCAGGTAGATGTTCCGATGGCAGTTCTGGTGAATGGTCAGTCTGCAAGTGCATCTGAGGTCTTCTCCGGTGCCCTTAAGGCATACAAGAAAGCAAAGCTTGTAGGAACTAAAACATTTGGCAAAGGGATTGTCCAGACCTTATTCCCGTTAGATAACGGAACTGCAATTAAGATGACAGTTGCCCATTACTATACACCAAGTGGTTTTGATCTTCATAAAAAGGGTCTTGAACCAGATGTTCCGGTAGAATTAAAAGAAGAGCTGAAAACAAAAATTAAGATTGAGCATAAAGAAGACAATCAGCTGATAGAAGCAATTAATGCTTTAAAATAATAAATAAAGCCCTTAAGAGACAGCAGCAATCTCATTGCTAGTTTCTTAAGGGCTTTTTCTTTACATGGAGCAGGTTTTAAGGACGTCTAAAAATTGTATGCAGCCATCTTCTGTGGTTGCCCAGGAGGTAACCAGCCGTATAACAGAATGACCATTGGTTCCTTTTTCCTGTATGGAAAATACAAAGTATTTCTGAAGGGTTTCTATTACTTCCTCTGGAAGTATGGGAAACAGCTGGTTTGTGAGAGAAGGGGCAGCGAAGGAATAGCCACAGCCGCTGATGCCCTTTCTTAAAATATCAGCCATAGCATTGGCATGGGAAGCCAGGTCGTAGTAAAGATTATCGGTGAACAGTTCCTCATACTGAATGCCCAGGAGCCAGCCTTTTGCCAGCAGTGCCCCACGTTGCTTCATCATAAAACGGAAATCCGGTTTTAAATCCGGGTGGCAGATAACCAGAGCTTCCCCGAACAGAGCACCGGCTTTTGTTCCGCCGATATAAAAAACGTCGGTTAAGGCAGCAATATCTTTTATGGACAAATCATTTACTGCACTGGTCAGGGCGGAACCCAGGCGGGCACCGTCTAAAAACAGATAGAGATCTTTTTCCATACACAGACTGCGGATTGCTTCTAACTCGGCTTTGGAATACTGGGTTCCCAGTTCGGTGGAGTTTGAAATATAGACCATTTTGGGCTGGACCATATGTTCATCTGTATGAAGATTTAACGCCTGAGTGATATCAGCAGGAGTCAGCTTTCCGTCTTTTCCCGGCATAGCAAGAACTTTATGACCGGTGGCCTCGATAGCGCCGGTTTCATGGACATTAATATGTCCCTGGGCAACGCAGATTACTGCCTGCCACGGTTTAAGGGCTGTACTGATCGTAATCAGGTTCGTCTGGGTTCCTCCCACAATAAAATGAACATCAGCGTCCTCACGCCCGATTTCCCGTCTGATCATCTCCCCGGCACGGGTACAGTGCCCGTCAGTTCCGTATCCGCTGTTCTGATCCAGATTGGTCCGTGTGATCGCTTCCAGAATCTTTGGGTGCGCGCCTTCGCTGTAATCGTTATTAAAGCTATACATAAAATGTCCTCCTGATGATTGATGGTATAAAAATTATGATATACTAAATGGGACAGATTTACAATGGCAGATGGACAAGTTACAATATAATCTTATGTTATAGTAAATATTCATATCATGTATTATTATTATATTAAAGGCTGTGGTAAAATTAATAAAAGAATATGTATTACGCAGGAGCAGGAGGAAACCTTATGCCAACAGGTGCAATTTTTAAATTTCATAATGATCTGGATACAGATCAGATTATAGGATCCCAGTATCTGTTATTACCTGATCTGGAGGAAATGAAAGTACATACATTTGAATCTCTTGATTCCGACTTTCCTAAAAAAGTAAAGGCGGGAGATTATGTGGTAGGAGGGGAGAATTTTGGATGCGGTTCGTCCAGAGAGCAGGCACCGGGAGTATTAAAGGCTCTTGGTGTAGAAGCTGTAATAGCCAAATCATTTGCCAGAATTTTTTTTCGAAATGCAATTAATATCGGACTTCCTGTGATCGTGTGCAAAGAACTTCCGGATGAAGTAATTACAGGTGATGAGATGGAGCTGTCTTTGTCAGAGGGAATTGTTAAGGCGAAGGGAAAAGAGTACTCCTGTACCAAGCTTCCGGAATATATGCAGAATATTTTGAATCAGGGCGGCCTGATTGCATCTTTAAATAAGGAGGTATAGGTATGGGAATGACAATCGCAGAAAAAATAATAGCGGCGGCTGCCGGCGTGGATCATGTAAAGCCGGGGGATATTCATACTGTTAATTTAGACCGCCTGATGAGCAATGACGGAACAACCCATTTGACCGTTGATATGTATCATAACAAACTGACCAATCCACGCATTGCTGATACTAAAAAACTGGTTTTTATTGTGGATCACAATGTGCCTGCAGATAATCCAAAGACCGCAGCGGCCCAGAAGAAGATGAGAGATTTTGCAAGAGAGCATCAGATTGATTTCTGGGAGGGAAAAGGTGTCTGCCATCAGATTATGATGGAAAATTACGTTTGTCCGGGAGAACTGATTTTTGGGGCAGACAGCCATACCTGTACTTATGGTGCATTAGGTGCTTTTGGTACAGGCGTAGGATGTACGGATTTTCTTTACGGTATGGTTACAGGAACTTCCTGGGTGCTGGTTCCGGAATCCGTTAAATTTAATCTGGTTGGGAAGCTTCCAGAGGGAGTTTATCCAAGAGATTTAATGCTTACGATTATTGGTCAGATTGGTGCCAATGGCTGCAACTATCAGGTGATGGAATTTTGCGGAGAGGGAGCAAAGACACTGAGTGTCAATGACCGTATGGTGTTATGTAATTTATCGGTTGAGGCAGGGGCCAAAACCGGAATTTTTGAGGCGGATGAAATCGCGCTGGAGTACTTAAAAGGGCATGGGAGAAAGCCCAAGGCTGTGTATAAAAGTGATGATGACGCAGTTTACGCAAGGGAATATACCATTGATTTATCAGCCATAGAGCCAGTGATTGCAAGACCGGATTTTGTGGATGATGTGGTTCCTGCAAAGGAAGTCTGCGGCGTAAAAATAGACGAAGCATTTTTAGGATCCTGCAACAATGGCCGGATCGAAGAACTGAGAATCGGAGCCGGTATTATTAAGGGGAAAAAGGTAGCGGACAGTGTCCGGTTTCTGGTTGTTCCGGCAAGTCTTGAGGTTTATAAACAGGCATTAAAGGAAGGACTCATTGACATTTTCATGGAATCTGGTGCAATTGTCATGAATCCCAATTGCAGTGTCTGCTGGGGAAGCTGTCAGGGTGTCATTGGTGAGAATGAGGTTCTCATCAGTACCGGTACCCGTAATTTTAAAGGCAGGGCAGGTCATCCCAGTTCCAAAGTATATTTGGGTTCTGCTGCCACAGTGACGGCATCAGCGATTGCAGGAGAAATTACGCTGGCATAATGAGGGGAAAGGAAATAACAATGGAGACATTTACAGGAAAAGTCTGGGTTCTTGGAGATGATATTGATACCGATATCATTATTCCTACCGAATATCTGGCACTAAAAACCATAGATGAGATGAAGCAGTATGGCTTTAGCCCTCTCCGGCCGGAACTGGCTGGACTGATCAAAGAAGGAGATATCATTGTAGCTGGTAAAAATTTTGGCTGTGGATCTTCCAGGGAGCAGGCTCCTGAGATTATTAAGGCTCTTGGGGTAAAATGTGTGATTGCCAAATCTTTTGCCAGAATATTTTTCCGTAATTCCATTAACAATGGTCTGCTTCTGATTGAACAGCCGGATTTATATGATAATATGACGGAAGGTGACATCATTCAGGTTACGGTAAATGAACATGTGGAATATCAGGGCAGATTTTATCAGATCGCATCGCTGCCTCAGAATCTGGTTGACATTATCAGTGCAGGCGGACTGGTGAAAGCCATGAGAAAACGCAACGGACTGGATTAAGGAGGGGCAATGGGATACACAATTATTGAAAAAATAATCAGGCATAATACAGGTTCTCACAATGTAAAGCCGGGAGATATCGTGACTGTGAAAGCAGACCGGGTAATGATTCATGATATTTTTATTCCCTTTGTAGCAGATAAATTTGAAGAAATGGGATTTAAAAAGCTTTGGGATCCGGATAGAGCGGTCTTAATCTATGACCATCTGGTTCCAGCAAGCCAGCTTGATGACACCAGGCATTTTCGGATTGGAGATGCATTTGCAGGGAAATATGGAATGAAGCATGTCCACAGAAGTGATGGAATCTGCCATCAGCTGATGACGGAGGCAGGATACGTAAAACCGGGAGATGTGGTTTTTGGCACAGACAGTCACACCACTACATATGGCTGTGTGGGAGCATTTTCTTCCGGAATCGGTTATACGGAGATGGCGAGCATTCTGGGTACCGGTACCATGTGGGTTAAGGTACCGGAGACGATTAAGGTGGTTATTGAAGGAAAACTTCCAGAAGATGTGATGTCTAAGGATATTATTCTGCGCCTGATCGGGGACCTGGGTGCAGACGGAGCCACTTATCAGGCTCTTGAATTTACAGGAAGCACCGTAGATGAGATGTCGGTATCAAGCCGCATGACCATTGCCAATATGGCTGTTGAGGCCGGTGCAAAATGCGCTTTGTTTACTCCGGATGAAAAAACGGCCGAGTATTGTGAAATACAGCTGAGCGAATTTCAGAAGAGTCTGACTGGAGATGAGGATGCAGTTTATAAAAAAGTAATCCGGTATCGTGCAGAGGATTTCGTTCCCGTTATGGCATGCCCTTCCCAGGTGGATAAAATCAAGCCCGTCAGTGAACTGGAGGGGATCCCTGTTGACCAGGTATTTATTGGTTCCTGTACCAACGGACGTCTGGAGGATCTGGCAGCGGCAGCAGGGGTGTTAAAGGGCAAAAAGGTAGCAGACTACGTAAAGCTTATTGTGACACCTGCAAGCCGGAAGGTTTACCAGGAAGCCATGGACCAGGGAATCATGGAGATTCTGTCTGAGGCAGGTGCCATTATCACTCATCCGGGATGCGGATTATGCTGCGGAAGAACCGGAGGAATTCTAAGTGACGGGGAACGGGTAGTGGCTACCAATAACCGGAATTTCCTGGGAAGAATGGGAACTTCCAAAGTTGAAATATATCTGGCCTCTCCCAAAACGGCAGCAGCCTGTGCGCTGGCCGGCCGGATTGTGAACGCTGATTAGGAAACCGGTTAGTAAAAAAATAAAATCAGAACAAATGTTCCTGCCCTGCCTATACTTTTTACCTCTGCTATGTTATAATCCTGGTACGATGTTGTCACCAAGGAGGTAAAAAGAACGTATGGAGTTTCAATTGCATTCAGAATTTGCACCCACCGGCGATCAGCCCCAGGCCATAGACCAGCTTGTGAGAGGATTTAAGGAGGGCAACCAGTTTCAGACCTTACTGGGAGTTACAGGCTCTGGTAAGACTTTTACCATGGCGAATGTCATACAGGAATTGCAGAAGCCAACATTAATTATTGCTCATAACAAGACTCTCGCTGCACAGCTTTACGGAGAATTCAAGGAATTTTTCCCGGACAATGCAGTGGAGTATTTTGTTTCCTATTACGATTATTATCAGCCCGAAGCATACGTACCATCTACCGATACTTACATTGAAAAGGATTCTGCCATCAATGATGAGATCGATAAGCTGCGCCATTCTGCCACTGCGGCATTGTCAGAGCGCAAAGATGTGATTATCGTTGCTTCGGTTTCCTGTATTTATGGACTGGGTAGCCCCATCGATTATCAGGAGATGGTGATATCCTTAAGACCCGGAATGATAAAGGACCGGGATGAAGTGGTTCATAAGCTGATCGATATTCAGTATGACAGGAATGATATGGATTTCAGACGTGGTACCTTTCGAGTCAGAGGCGATGTGGTGGAGATTTTCCCCTCTTATTCCGGCAGTGAAGCTTACCGTGTGGAATTCTTTGGTGATGAGGTAGAACGGATTACGGAAATTGACACGCTGACAGGAGAGATTCGGGCAGAGCTGGGTCATATTGCGGTATTCCCTGCTTCCCATTATGTTGTTTCCAAAGATAAGATGGAGCATGCAGCACAGACAATCCTGACGGAGTTAAAGGAACAGGTGGAGTATTTTAAAAGTGAAGACAAGCTTTTAGAGGCCCAGAGAATTTCTGAGCGGACTAATTTTGACGTAGAGATGATGAAGGAGACCGGCTTTTGTTCCGGAATTGAGAACTATTCCAGACATTTAACCGGGGGAAAACCGGGAGAGCCGCCCTATACCTTAATCGATTATTTTTCAGATGATTTTTTGATTATCGTGGACGAGTCCCACATTACCTTGCCGCAGGTGAGAGGAATGTACGCAGGAGACCGTTCCAGGAAAAGCACTCTTGTAAACTTTGGATTTCGCCTTCCGTCCGCTCTGGATAACCGTCCTTTGAATTTTGAAGAGTTCGAATCCAAGATTAATCAGATGATGTTTGTTTCAGCAACTCCTTCTGTATATGAATCACAGCATGAACTTTTAAGGGTGGAGCAGATTATCCGACCAACCGGACTTCTGGACCCGGAGATCGACGTGCGCCCTGTGGAAGGGCAGATTGATGATCTGATTTCCGAGGTCAACAAGGAAGTGGAAAAGAAGAATAAGATCTTAATAACCACTTTAACCAAGCGTATGGCAGAAGATTTGACGGATTACATGAGAGAGGTGGGAATCCGGGTCAAGTACCTTCATTCCGATATCGATACTCTGGAACGCTCGGAGATCATCCGTGATATGCGGCTTGATGTTTTCGATGTTCTGGTAGGAATCAACCTCTTAAGGGAAGGTCTCGATATTCCAGAGATTACACTGGTTGCAATTCTGGATGCGGACAAGGAAGGTTTTCTCCGTTCGCAGACTTCTCTCATACAGACAATAGGAAGAGCGGCAAGAAACTCCGAAGGTCACGTTATTATGTACGCAGATAATATGACGGATTCCATGAGAGTAGCGATTGAAGAGACTAACCGGAGAAGAGCGATTCAGCAACGATATAATGAAGAGCATGGAATTACTCCTACTACCATTAAAAAAGCAGTTCGTGATCTGATAGCAATATCTAAGGCAGCAGCAGCCAGTGATAAGGAGTTTAAAAAAGATCCCGAATCCATGGATGCAATGGAACTGGAAAAGCTTTCAAAGGAACTGACAAAAAAGATGCATCAGGCAGCAGCAGAACTGAATTTCGAAGAGGCAGCAAAGCTGCGTGACCGAATGGTACAGGTGAAAAAGATGCTTCAGGATATCAGTCAGTAAAAAATATCTTTCAGGTATTAGGATAGTATTGACAATGATTCTCAATAAGTGTAAAATCTCTATGGATGCAATCCAGGGAAAGAACCCTGGTGCGCCGGTTTTGGAACAGGCTGCATTCAGAGGAGATTATTATGAAGCTTCATGAAGGAGATATCGGAAAGACCTACATTGTATACAGTGTTATGGTGAAAGATGCCATTACAAGAAGGCTGGAAGCATTGGGCGTCAACGAGATGACGCCAGTTACCTTATTAAACAAAAAAGGAAGCGGCACTGTGATTATAAAAGTCAGAGGGACTCGTCTGGCTCTGGGCAGGAAAATCTCAGAAGGAATTGAGATAAAGGAGGAGACCAGCCATGAGTGATGACAACAGAACAATCCGTGTTGCATTCGTTGGTAATCCCAACTGCGGGAAGACAACTCTGTTTAATGCTTTTACCGGTGCAAGGCTGAAAGTGGCAAACTGGCCGGGTGTTACGGTGGAGCGTGTGGAAGGGGAGACCAGCTACAAAGGCCAGACCATTCGGGTGATTGATACACCGGGAATTTACAGCCTTACCAGTTACACCATAGAAGAGATTGTTACAAGAAAGTGTCTGGAAGATGAATCCGTTGACGTGATTATTAACGTTGTGGATGCGTCCTCTCTGGAGCGGAATTTATATCTGACACTTCAGCTTCTGGAATTAAAAAAGCCAGTTATTCTGGCTCTTAATATGATGGATATTGTAGAAGACAGGGGGATGGAGATTGATCTTCACCGCCTTCCTGAGATGCTTGGGAATATTCCTGTAGTACCGGTTTCAGCCAGAAAGCGGACCGGTCTTGATGTTCTCATGCACGCAGTGGTTCATCATTATGAGGAAGGACCTCAGGGAGTGGTGGTTACGTACACACCACGAATTGAAAATAAGATATCCAAAGTGGAGACAGTATTGAAAGCCCATTATGGAAAGCTTAAAAATCTGCGGTGGCATGCCATCAAGTTTCTGGAATATGATGAAGAGGTGGCAAATGACCATCCGGTTGATTTAAGCAATATTATTGATCATAATTATGAAAAAGAGATTATAAATGAGAAATATGATTATATAGAAGGAGTGATTCATGAATGCCTGGTTAACAAAGAGCAGAAGGCGGCGATGACGGATAAGATTGACGCTTATCTGACCCATCCCTTCTGGGGAGTTCCTTTGTTTCTTGGTATTATGGCCCTTGTGTTTTTCCTGACATTCACCGTGGGAGATTTTCTGAAGGGATATTTTGAGATTGCACTGGATCATCTATCGTCGTTTATGTATCAGATGATGACGGGAATTCATGCAGCGGACTGGATTACTTCCCTGGTAGTGGATGGAATCGTTGCAGGTGTAGGAGGAATCCTGACTTTTCTTCCTAATATTTTTATTCTGTTTCTTGCCCTGGCTTTTTTGGAAGACAGTGGTTATATGGCCAGAGTTGCCTATGTAATGAATGAGATAATGGGAAGGGTAGGACTTTCCGGCAAGGCGTTTCTTCCCATGCTTTTAGGGTTTGGCTGTACGGTGCCGGCTGTAATGGCAGCGAGAGCACTGCCCAGTGAAAGGGACAGGAGAAGGACAATACTCATCACACCGTTTATGTCCTGCTCTGCCAGACTGCCTATTTACGTTTTGTTTTCAGAGATGTTTTTTCCGAACCATGCGTTGATTGCGGCTTATTCTTTATACGTAATCGGACTTATGGTTGCGATTTTAATTGCTCATGTGACACATAAGATGATAAAATCACAGGAAGAGGATACACTTTTAATTGAACTGCCGGAATATAAGACACCCAATGGAAGAACGGTTGTAATTTATGTGTGGGATAAAGTGAAGGATTACCTTGGAAAAGCAGGTACTACCATATTTCTGGCCTCTATTGTACTGTGGTTTGTACTCAATACAGGGTTTCATGGATTTGTCACAGATGTATCACAAAGCTTTGCAGCCATGATTGGCAGAGTTTTAATTCCTGTGCTTACTCCTGCGGGACTGGGTGACTGGAGAATTGCGGTAGCGCTTATTTCCGGGCTTTCTGCCAAAGAAGTGGTGGTTTCCAGTTTTTCTGTATTATTTGGAATCAGTAATATTAATTCGGCAGCAGGAATGGTTGAATTATCCGGTTTGCTGGGCAACGTGGGATTTGGCGGAGTGAATGCATATGCCCTGATGATCTTCTGCCTTCTTTATTCCCCATGCATCGCTGCAGTTGCCACCATAAAGAAAGAAACCGGATCACTGAGATGGACACTTGGAATGGTGCTGTTTCAGCTGGCGGTTGCCTGGTTCTTTGCTGTAGTGGTGTACCAGATTGGAAGTTTTATTTTTTAATTGGATAGAGGATAAGCTGATGAATGATAAACTGCTTGTGGAAACTGCTGTTCTGGCAGGTGAGATTATGTTGATAAGTGGTGCAGAGATCTTTCGGGTGGAAGATACCATTGACCATATTTTAAGAAAAGCAGGCCGGAATACGGCAGAAGCCATCGTATTTTCCACAGGCATTTTTGCATCCTTAAACGATCCGTCCATCGAGGCGATTACAGTGGCAAGAAGGGTGACGGTCAGAAATACCAATTTAAACCGGGTTTATCTGGTCAATGATGTATCAAGAAAGCTTTGTGCGGACCTTATGACGGTGGAAGAGGCATTTGAACGGCTGAAAGAAATACGAAAGACGGTTCAGTTTCATAAGAGGCTTAAGGATATGGGCTTTATGGGAGTGGCGGTATTTTTTACATTGCTTCTTGGCGGTAACGCAAGAGACTGTGTCGCTGCTGCCGTAACCGGAGCTGTGTTGGCAGTGGCAATGGAGCTTTCTCAAAAGATCCGTTTAAATGATTTCTGTGCCAATGCATTTTGCGCTTTTTTAATTGCTTTAACCACTCTTTTTCTGGAGAGATGGGTACTATCTGGAATTAAAAGTGATATTATTATAATCGGTGCCATCATGCCGTTAGTGCCGGGAGTAATCTTTACCACAGCAATTCGCGATACGTTAAACGGGGATTATGCATCAGGTACGGCAAGAATTGTGGAAGCTGTGGTGATAGCCCTTGCAGTAGCGGCAGGAGTGGGAGCTGGTATGGGACTGGATCAGTGGCTTGTCGGGGGGTATTTTATATGGTAATTCAGACAGTTGGAGCATTTCTTGCAGTAATCAGCTTTTCCCTGATACTGGAGCTACCGAAAAAGTATCTGATTCTTTCGGGAACGATCGGTGCAGTCGGCTGGCTGGTATACCTTCTTGTACAAGCCGCAGCCGGATCGGTCATAGCTGCGGCTTTTTTATCCACACTTTTGGTAGCGCTGTTCAGTCATATTGCTGCAAGAGTGTGTAAAGCACCTGTTACGGTGTTTTTGGTGGCAGGAATCCTGCCCTCAGTGCCTGGTGCTTCCATATACCGAAGCGTGTCCTATGTAATCAGTAATGACCCGGTGCTTTCCAGCCATTATCTGGTGGAGACACTTCAGGTTTCCGGTGCCATTGCCATGGCAATTTTTATTATGGATTCATTGTTCCGATTGGGAAAGAAGAAGTAAAAGCAACGGACAGGTGGTTCTTTGATCTGGAGTAGTGATAGATATGGTTGGAGAGGCGGTCTTCCTGAGGAACCTCCTCCTGATTGATGGAAAATACAGTTTCCGCCAGCTCTTCATAGGAAATATGATTACTGTGCGGGATTAGCAGGACTTCGTGAATGCTGGAAGGCAGAATGATTAAATCGCCTTCCATGCTATCTGCGAAGTCTTTTAATATGTCTTCATAGAACATACAGGCAGCTCCGTGGACACCGTAGGGATTGGTAAGGACATACATGGGAGGGGACAGGGGGGAGGGGTCAAATAAATTGGACCAGTCTTCCTCTTTTATTTCCGTGTCTGAAGAATTTCTTGCGATTTCTTTTATTACCTCCATAAGAGAACTGATCTGTGCAGGAAATAAGTCTGGAGTATTTAATTTAGCATACTGATATAAATCTTCGGTGGATAAGTTCCATAGTTTTTGATGGGAATTGTGGATAATGGCTGTGAGAAGCTGGTCCTCTTTCTTGTTTAAAGACAAACAGAAGATCAGTGATAAATCCAGATCTGGTAATGATATGTGGGGGAGATCGGTTAGAAGGGTACGGTTAGCTTGTTCATTGATCAGGCGGAAGATGATACGGTCTGTTAAAGGGCTTTCTGAGTGCAGTTCTTCTATAAAATTATCATCTGGCAAATGCTGTGTCTGATATAATTCCATAATGTCATCTACAACCTGGGGAAATGATTTTCCTTTTTTATAAGTATCATAAAACGTCTGAAGATAAATAGCCGGAGCCGTATGTTCCTGTGGCCTGCTGATGCAGATACCGTCAAGTGCCAGTCCGTTGTTTTTTTTAATGCTTTGAAGTGTCAGGTTGTAGCCAGAGCCAAAACGTTCTTCCAGTGATTCCTTTACTGCTTTTTGAAATTGTTTGTATACCATATTGTATACCTCCTTAGATTTAATTTATGTAAATCGCATGATGCGAGATACAGCACAGTAGTTGAAAATTGGATTAGATATGATTACCAGATATGCAGATAGATAAGCAATAAAATCAAGTCCATTATACATTAGTTGATAAAAAATGACAATATGTTTAGACATATTTGGAATTTTGTCGAAAAATCATTCAACTTAAAAGGATTGTATAATTACAAAATTGGAAAATGGTATTATTGTATACACTGAAAAGACGAATAAAGGGTGAGGACAGTGAATACAAAAGAAAAAAACAAAAAGCTTCATGATACCAGACCTAAAAAAAGACATTCGGGTCTTATTGAACTGATCGTTAAGAACGGCAGACGGATTGAAAAACTCTTTGCGCTGGCAGTGATTATATCTGTTGTCTGCGCCTGTTTTGTTCATGTTAATTATGATCTGAGCGAATATCTTCCCGATTGGGCCCCGGCAAAAAAAGGCCTTGATGTAATGGAAGAAGAATTTGGATATCCCGGCACGGCGAGGGTGATGGTTGGCCCGGTCACTCTATATGAAGCAAAGGCTTATAAAGACCGGATTGCGGATATCGACGGTGTGGATATGGTGATGTGGGCAGATACCACCACCGATGTTTATAAAGCAAACATATTTATTAATTACGATGATATCCAGGATTACTATAAGGACAATTATGCTGTCATGGATATTATTTTTGAAGAAGGGGATTCCAGCAGCCTTACCAAGTCGGCAATCAGTCAGATGCAGAAGATGACAGGTGACAAAGGCTATTTCACGGGATCAGCGGTACAGAACAAATCGTTAAATGAGACTCTTACCAGGGAGATCAGCATTGCCATGGCGATGGGAGTCGTAATGATTGCGGTGGTATTGTGTGCAACAACGACTTCATGGTTTGAACCATTTCTCTTCCTGATGATTATGGGAATTGCAATCATCATTAATATGGGAACCAACCTGATGATTGGTACCATATCATTTATCACATTCAGTGTGGCTGCAATCTTGCAGCTGGCGGTAGCCATGGATTATTCGGTATTCCTTCTGGACAGTTTCACAAAGGAACGGGAGAAAGGCGACGATCCGGTAACCGCAATTACCAATGCTCTTCACAAATCAATACCGTCCATTCTCGCTAGTGGAGCTACAACCATTATCGGATTTCTGGTTCTGATGCTGATGCGCTTTTCTATTGGATACGATTTGGGGTTTGTTCTGGCAAAGGGAATTGTAATCAGTCTTTTAACGGTTCTGTTTTTAATGCCTTCTCTTTTACTTCGATGGGGAGACAGAATTAAAAAGACAGAGCATCGTTCTTTTATGCCGTCCTTCCATGGACTTGGAATTCTTGTACATAAAGTGCGTTATGGTGTACTTACTGCAATTGCACTCCTTATTATACCGGCTTTTATAGCCCAGAACATGAATTCATTTACATTTGGAAACGGTGCACTGGGGTCAAGCCCGGGTACCAGAGTATATAATGATGAACAGCAGATTAACAGCCGGTTTGGAAAGAGTAATTTAATTCTTGCAGTTGTTCCAAACACAAACATGGTGACGGAAAAGAATTTAACAGATGCACTGAAGGATCTGGATTATGTAAGATCAGCAACGTCTCTGGCCGGTACCTTACCGGAAGGGATACCTGAAACAATTATACCAAAGAGCATAACAAGCCTGATGCATACAAAGGATTACAGCAGAATTATGATCTATGTAAAATCTTCGGATGAGAGTGATTTTGCGTTCCAGTGTTCGGATGAAATTACAGCCATCGTAAATCAGTATTATCCAGAGGGCGCTTATATAACAGGGGTGATTCCATCTACCCAGAATATCAGGTCTATCATTACGGAAGATTATAATTTTGTAAATATTCTTTCCATATTGGGTGTAGGACTGGTGGTTATGGTCACCTTCCGCTCTTTGATTATTCCTGTTATTGTTTTAATCCCCATTGAAGTAGCTGTATTTATCAATTTTGCAATTCCTTATTTTAGAGGAGAGGACATTTTATATCTTGGATATATCATTGTCAGCTGTCTTCAATTGGGAGCAACGGTGGATTACTCCATTCTGATGACCAATAACTATATGGATATAAAGAAAAAATATCCGGAAAAGGCAAGGGCCATTAAGCATACCATTTCCAAAAGTGCACTCTCCATCCTGACTTCCGGGACAATTTTAACCATAGTTGGATACGGATTGTATTTTATCTCTTCTGTATCTGCTATTGCGGGTCTGGGACACTTAATCGGGCGTGGAGCTTTTATCAGCGTAATTATGGTACTCTTCCTGCTGCCGGTTCTTTTAACCCTGGCAGATCCAGTGTTAATGTGGGAGGAAAGAAAACGGCAAAAGATCGTTGCTTCCCATCAGGCCGTAATTGAAAAGAAAAAAGCGTTCAAAGCAAACAGGATGGAAAAAAAGAAAGCTCAGCTGGAAGCGGAACAATCAAAAGCCGGTAATGCAGAAGGTGGACAGAAAACAGGGACACAAGATAAGAAGCAGGAACAGGAGGAAGTGAAAAATGATGAAAAGTAAATGGAGCGCAGCATATCGGCTGACAGCAGCGACACTCATCACTTCAATGATCAGTATTAATATGTATGGAAATATTTACGCCGGACCGCCAGCTGTATCTGTGGATGAAACACTATATGTAAATCTGGACTATTACGGAAAAGAGACTGACAGCAGCGTGGTAAAAGGAGTCACATTAAATGGCATCCGTTCCTTTTCTGATTATGGAACTTATACGGATATTACCAATATGTCAAATTATGCCAAGCCTGCTGTTGACGGAGACACAGTGACCTGGCAGCTTCCAGAAGATACAAAAGACCGTTTCTATTATGAATGCCAGTTAAATAACGGAGAAGTGGTTCTTCCGTGGGATTTTGATATCTCCTATAAATTAAATGGTATACCAAAAGAAGCTCAGGATCTTTTACATGCAGATGGGCTGGTAGAAATAGATGTTCACTGCATTCCCAATAAGAATGCCAATACATATTATCAGAACAACATGCTTTTACAGGTTGCTACAATGGTAGATATGGAAGATGTCAATTCCGTTGAAGCGCCCGGAGCACAGATCCAGTCTCTGGGTACTTATAAAGCTGTTCTTTTTGCAGCAGTTCCAGGTCAGGAAAAGACATTTCATATTGAAATAAGTTCCCATGATTTTGAATCCAGCGGAGTAATTATGATGATGGTTCCGGGAACCCTGGATCAGATCAGTGATATTGCTGATGTGAAAGAGGCAAAGGATACATTTAAGGATTCAGCAGACGAGCTGCTCGATGGAATGAATGAAATGCTGGATACGCTGCACAACATCAGCAACGGTATGAATGTTACGAAAAAGGGACTGAGCCAGCTGCAGGGAGCAAGAGAAAACTTCGATGCATCAAAGGATGAAATAATCTCAAAGACAGATGCAAGTATAGACAGTCTGGAGGCTGCCAATCAAAAGATCAGCCAGCTTGCGCCGGATATCATGGCCAATAAGCAGGGACTTGATGATGTAAATAACAAAATGAATACTTTGGTGGAAACACTTCAGGATTCCGGGGAAGATTTCTATAATTTATCTTCATCATTAAGAGATTTAAAAGATTCCCTGGGAGATCTCCAAAGCGGCCTGGAGGAGTCTGATGCAGATCAGATTACAGGTGAGATTAAAGATATTGAGCAACAGCTTGATGGGATTCAGGGCGTTTTAAAGAAGCTTGGTTCAACTGCTTCCCCGTCTTCGGCATTAAGTGCAGAAGATCTTAAGAAACAGGCAGAGAGCATGCAGCAGCTTATGGGTGATATGAATGATGTGCTTGATGACCTGGAGTTTTCTTTGGGAAAAGATGCGGTAGACAAGCTGCGAACACAGCTTCAGTCGGTTGCAGCTTCGGGTATGAGCGATACCAATGCGGCTGCACTGGTACAGACAGCCGCTGTATTATCAAAAATCTTAAACTCCATGAACAACATCTTATCCAGTGTTCGTTATACAATATCCGGAATTGATGTGCAGGGAGGAGTAAAAGACAGTAAAGCAGTCGTAAGTAAGCTTGCATCTATTTCATACGACATTGATACCACCATTGGAGATGTGGTCAGTTTAAATAAAACAAAAAATGATAACAAGGCAGCCTTTGATTTGATGCTTGATGATACGGCAGCTTCTGTAGAACAGATCAGTTCGTCAACCAATCAGGTGATTTCCCTGTTCCGCAGTGTTCAAAACACCGTGAAAAACAATCGGGCGGCGGTGGAAGGTGGTACAAAGGATACCTTAAACGGATTAATAGATATTTTGGAAAAGGCGGCAGAAACTTCCTCTACCACAAATAAGCTAAAAGGAGCCAATGAGAGTATCAGAAACAGCCTGGACGAGAAGCTGGATAAGATTGCTGACGACAGCAATCTGCTGGAAATGAATCTGGATGATAAGATGGTATCCTTTACATCGGATAAGAATCAGACTCCTTCCAGTATCCAGATTATCTTAAGGTCACAGGAAATCTCAGAAGATGATGTAAATACCAATGCAGTTGATATTGAGCCGGCTCCTGTGGATGTGGGAGTATGGCAGCGTGTGAAGAATGTGTTTGCAAAGATGTGGAATGCAGTTACGGGTATTTTTAGATAAGAGAAAAAAGGAATATTATAATGAAACGGGTGTAGATTGACGCGGTTAGTCTTCACCCGTTTTTTGTGTTCAGAAAGGAGAAAAATTAAAATAATATTATTATTTAGTTATATTTTTTGGATGAAACATAATATTATCTGTACTTAAAAAATAGATAGAATGGTATATTTTACCTAACATATCTGTTTTTTTAAGGCAATATATGGTATAATTCAATCAGATATCCATTGAACCATAGCTTGATTATGATTTGTATCCTGGGGGAAAACATATGACTAATATTGTTGGGATTACAGTTTATGGAGTGTTATATTTAGTGGTTATGCTTCTGTTATTTGTGTTATTCTTTATTGGACGGGACTGGCTGATGTTCACCGGATTGTCCGGCTTTTTAATTATGGGACTCATATTGTCCATAACCGTAACCGGATATAATTATATTGATATGATACACAATAAGAATATGGTGGAAGTCAGCAGAACGGAATCGATTCCTGAGGTTGTTAAAGTAGGTAATATATACAGAAGCAACTGGAAAACGGTCCAGATCGCGTATGGTCTACCTGGAACTCAGAAGGAGTATTATTCCGTAATGAGAAGCAGGAACGGACTATTTGTCATTGAGGGAGGGGTATTGCATACCAAAGGGGCTAGTGATTATAATTGATGAAATGACTTACCATAAAATCATGGGGAGTAAGCACTTACCATAATTTCGTGTTCAGTAAAATACTAACTCGTAGAGATTATAGCTAGTGCCGATTAGAAATTAATAAGGTAATATACAATATTAAAGAACCCGTTGATGTTTAGTGGATTAATGTTTTCTTTTAATAAAATTTGGTGTATGATTAAAGAAAATATAGGGGAGGAAATTGTATGAAAAAATTTTTAGTATTATTAATGGCCACAACTATTGCCATGAGTAGCGCTTTTGTATCGTTTGCAGGAGAATGGAAATCAGATAATAAAGGTTGGAAATATCAAAATGATGATGGTTCATACGTTAAAAATTCATGGAAAGAAATTAATAAAAAGTGGTATTATTTTAATGAAACAGAATATATGTTGAGTAGTACTACAACTCCAGACGGATATACGGTTAATGAATCAGGAGAATGGATCCAATCAAATGAAATGCCTTATTCTGGAATATTAGAAGATAAATATACTTTTGACGTAAGTGGAAAATGGGTAAATGAAAATAAGATTCCAGAAGGTGAGTATGTATATTATCCAGGAGAACAAACAACAAACACAATTGTTGAGGGATCGTCTAGTCGCATAAGTAACTTTAATTATATAAGACTTTATAAAGACGATATTGTAAATTCTGGTATCTACGTACCAGTGTCTAAAGCCGGACAATTAGATATTACAAAAGAAGGAGTTTTTTTAGTAGGAAGAGATATTAAAGCTGGGTCATATAAGCTTAGCCAACTTAAATATGATAGATCCAGTTTGAATATGCCACATTGCTTAATATTTAATACCATACCCTCTAGCAAGGACCAGTTTGCATCACAAAAAAATTTAGTGAGGGACTCTTTTGTTGGAAAGTTGAAAAATAATACTATAACGGTTAAGGATGGTCAATATGTACAATTGATTTTATGTACTGCTGATTTTGTAAGACCATAACAAGTTTTTAAAGAGTAGGATTAATCTCCTACTCTTTTTTGAGCGTGCGCCCGCCGGGCGCACGTTCTAGCAGGTGCAAGTCCCAGCGGTGTGATGGCAGATGGTGAGTGTCAGATTATTACACTAAAAGTGTTAATGCTAAGTTGATTGAAATCTTTCTACGCTAACACCAAAATAGAACTGCGACTTAAAATTAAGGAATATAATGAGGACAGGACAAAATATACTGTAAAAGTGGAAGCCGCAACATTTAGGGACTATTGAGAATTTGGGATGCGAACGGTGAAATATCCCATTTTAAAGCCAGTATCATATGACCGCATGGAGCAGACTTATAATGCCGTTTGTAATTACATAGGTTGGATTCAAGTGGGGAATGTCGCTACAAAAGATATACAAGCCATGATTAACAACTGATCAGTTTCAAAAGCATATTCAACAGTCAAGAAGTATTATGAATTTGTAAAGGGAGTATTTCAATATCATTGTAATTCTGGGAAGATTACCTTTGATCGGTGTCCCGCTGTTCAACTACCAATTGAACATAATATGAGGGTAAGAACGAATTAGACTGAGATACTTCCAGAGGAGAGTAAATAAAATTATAACCAAAGCGAAAGAACATGACTATAATGGTGTTGCAATGGGAAAAATTAAGAAAACCTTTAGTGACGTAACCAAAACTGAGTCAGGATATTGATTCATACCATTAAATGAGATGGCTTCATCTCTTTTAGAGCAGATACAAGATTACAATGCTAGAAAGAAGATTAAAACGGATTAAAGGATTTTAGGGGGTTAAAAAGGGCAAAAAAATAGTGCACCTGATAGGAATCGAACCTACGCACGCGGCTCCGGAGGCCACTGCTCTATCCACTGAGCTACAGATGCATCTTTTACATTCTACTATAGATTGTTTTAAAGCGCAAGAGTTATTTGTTGATTTTTGGCTGTTTTTTTGTTAGAATAGAGAGGAGATTGTTTCTCCAGGAGGTCAGGTCTAATGAAGGACTTATTAGAAAAATGGAATGGGATGAAAGCGGAAACCAGACGGTTTTTGAAGTTTCTCGCCATACCATTAGTTGCAGTAATACTGATCATGGCGGTGGTTGTTTTGGACAAATCCGGACAGCCCGCGAATGAGCCGGAAACGGTCTCTGCCAAGGCGGAAAGTACATCACCGCAAAGCGATGAAAATCAGCCGCAGAAGGTAAAAGTTGCATTGCAAAAGGATGCGGTGCCCGAATTGAATGATTTGATGAAGTCATACTTTAACGCCAGAAAGAGCTGCGATAAGGATGCGCTTTCTAAAGTTTATGGCGGTAAAACCGGGGAAGAGAGCCTGGATCAGCTGGCTTCCAGAATGGAAGAAGAGGTAAAGTTCTATCAGAGTTTTGAAAATCTGGAATGCTATTCTACACCTGGAATTGCAGATGGTGACTATGTGGTTTATGCCAGATTTGATGTGAAATTCCGTCAGGCAGAGACGATGGCTCCAAGTCTGATTGTCTGCTATGCAAAGACTGCATCGGATGGAAGCTGCTACCTGGTTGCGGATAACAGCAAAGAAGAGTCTGAATTTATGCAGGAAGTAAACCAGTCTGATGAAGTGCAAAAGATGGCAAAAGAGGTAAACGAAGGTCTTGAGAAGGCTTTAAAGTCCGATGAGAATCTTCTGGCAGTTTATAATGCCCTGAAAAAAGGGGAAGAAGAGCCGGAAGCTGCTGCAGAAACCACTGGGGAATCAGACAGTGAGTCATCTGATGAACCTGCCAGTGAATCAGCCAGCCAGTCGAACAATAGTTAAAACAGATGCTTCTCTGCGTGGCACCCTGCAGAGGAGCATTTTTGATAAAGGAGAGTAGTTTTATGAACGTCAGAGATTTTTATTTTGATTTACCTCAGGAGCTGATTGCGCAGGATCCCTTAGAGGACCGGTCGGCTTCCAGACTGCTGGTTCTGGACAAGCATACGGGAGAGATGGAACACAGACATTTTAAAGATATACTGGATTACTTAAAAAAGGGAGACTGTCTGGTTATTAACGATACCAAGGTAATTCCCGCAAGGCTGTTCGGCGTAAAAGAAGGCACTGAGGCAAAGATCGAGATTCTTCTATTAAAAAGAAGAGAGAATGATATCTGGGAAACTCTTGTGAAACCGGGAAAGAAAGCAAAAGTCGGAACTGTCATTTCATTTGGAGAGGGACTTTTAAAAGGAACCGTGGTTGATGTGGTGGAAGAAGGAAACCGTCTCATCCAGTTTTCTTATGAGGGGATTTTTGAAGAGATTTTAGATCAGCTTGGTCAGATGCCGCTGCCTCCCTATATTACCCACCAGCTTCAGGATAAAAACCGGTATCAGACTGTTTATGCCAAGAATGAAGGATCTGCTGCCGCACCAACCGCAGGTCTGCATTTTACAAAAGAATTATTAACGAAGATACGGGAAAAGGGAGTGGAGATTGCCCATGTCACACTTCATGTGGGACTTGGTACATTCCGCCCGGTTAAGGTGGATGAGATAGAAGCTCATCACATGCATTCTGAATTTTATATCGTTGAAGAAGAAGAAGCAAAAAAGGTGAATGATGCCAAACGAAATGGGGGAAGGATCGTCTGCGTAGGAACCACAAGCTGCAGGACCGTGGAATCTGCATCAACGGAAGACGGTATTTTAAAGGCAGGAAGCGGATGGACTGAAATATTTATTTATCCGGGTTATCGTTTTAAGATACTGGATTGTCTGATTACCAATTTCCATTTGCCTGAATCCACCTTAATTATGCTGGTATCTGCGCTTGCGGGAAGAGATCATGTACTTCATGCATATGAGGAAGCAGTTCGGGAGAGGTACCGTTTCTTCAGCTTTGGCGATGCCATGTTTCTGACTGACCAGAAGGATCGGGGTACAGTGAATTAAAAAGTGACAAAAGGGTTGCCGGTATCTGTTATTTGTTAAATGAGACTGGGGGAAGATTTTATGGAAGAAAAGAGACATATGGTAGGAGGAATATCCAGAAAATCCCTGGAGCGCCTTCCCGTTTATCATCATTATCTGGAAAAGAAAAGCAGCGATGGATTAGAAACCATTTCCGCACCCGCCATTGCTTTGGATCTTCAGTTAAATGAGGTTCAGGTCCGAAAAGATCTGGCATTAGTAGCCAAAACAGCAGGAAAGCCCAAAATGGGATATGTAATTAAGGAATTAATTGCAGATATGGAGGAATTTCTGGGATTTCATAACACCAATCAGGCAGCACTGGTAGGCGTGGGATATTTAGGAAAAGCACTCCTTTCCTATAAAGGCTTTGAGCAGTACGGAGTTGAAATTGTTATGGCTTTTGATGCTGACGGAAGAAAGGTGAATACCAGAATCGGCGGAAAGATGGTGCTTTCCATGGATAAACTGGAGAACCTCTGTCAGCGTATGAATATACACATTGGGATTATTACCGTTCCTGCTGAATATGCCCAGGGGATCTGCGACAGGCTGGTGGCAGGCGGAGTAAAGGCCATCTGGAATTTTGCTCCCATTCATCTGACTGTACCTCCCCATATACTGGTTCAGAACGAGAACATGGCAGTTTCGCTTGCAGCACTGTCAAAGTATCTGTATGAAGTGGAAAAGAACGGTTGGCAGGAGACAAAGGAGGAAGATGATTGAATACCGTGCTATTGCAGTATGCGGTTGAAGTGGAAAAGACCGGTTCCATTACACAGGCAGCAGCCAATTTATACATGGATCAGCCGAATCTCAGCAAGGCGATCAAGACGCTGGAAGAAGGCCTTGGGGCACCTATCTTTAAACGGACTTCCAAAGGAGTTGTGCCCACTGCCAGAGGAAGGATCTTTTTAGAGCATGCCAGAAATGTTCTGATCCAGATCGATGAAATGGAACATCTGTATAAAACAGGAGATGGAAGCGGCGTGGAGTTTTCTCTATCCATGCCAAGAGCCAGTTATATCAGCACTGCATTTTCCGGTTTTATAAAGGGAATGGGCGAAGAATCCATGATGAACGTATGGCTTCGGGAGACCAATTCTACTGATACCATCAGGGACGTGGAGACAGGAGAGTACAATCTTGGTATCATCCGGTATCCGGTTGCTTCTGAAAAGTATTATGCAAGGGAGACCGCTGCAAAGGGTCTGATTATGGAATCTGTTTTTGAGTATTCGTTAAGGATTCTCATGTCTGACGCCCATCCTCTTGCAGATAAAAGTGTGATAGAAGCAGAAGATTTAATGAATTTTATTGAGATTGTCCACGGAGATGTTGTTTCCAGCAAAAACGATGATATTGGAGCCGGAATGAAATATCCCAAATCCCCAAAGAGAATTTATGTATATGAACGGGGCAGCCAGTTTCAGCTTTTGTGTGACAATCAATTGACCTATATGTGGGTATCTCCCATGCCGGAAGAGCTTCTAAAGCAGTATCAGCTGGTGGAAAAACTATGCGTGAAGAAGAAACGTTTCAGGGATTCGATTATTTGCCGGAAGGGGTATTCACTTACCGGGTGGGATAAGAAATTTCTTGAACAGTTAAGTTGTGTAAAGGAAAAACTGGCAGAATAAGAATGTTAAATATATATCAGTATTTATATACTGATATATATTTTTTTACCTTTGTAATTCCTCTCTGTTTGAACTACAATTATCTCATAGAAACGACAGGAATTTCACAAGGAGGGTTTTACAATGGCTAGATTTACATTACCCAGAGACCTTTATCATGGAAAAGGCTCCCTGGAGGAAATAAAAAACTTAAAGGGAAAGAAAGCAATTGTTGTCGTAGGCGGCGGTTCTATGAAGCGTTTTGGCTTTCTTGACAGAGTGGAAGCATATTTAAAAGAAGCTGGATTAGAAGTAAAATTGTTTGAAGGGGTAGAGCCTGATCCCAGCGTTGAAACCGTAATGAAGGGTGCCCAGATGATGCGGGAGTTCGAACCGGACTGGATCGTTGCAATCGGCGGCGGATCACCAATTGATGCGGCTAAAGCAATGTGGGCATTTTATGAATATCCGGATACAACTTTTGAGGATTTATGCATTCCTTTTAATTTCCCGACTTTAAGAACAAAAGCACAGTTCTGCGCCATTCCTTCTACTTCCGGTACTGCTACCGAAGTTACGGCATTCAGCGTTATTACCGATTATCACAAGGGCATCAAGTATCCCCTTGCTGACTTTAATATAACACCAGATGTGGCAATTGTTGACCCGGATCTTGCTGAGACCATGCCTCAAAAGCTGACAGCTCATACCGGTATGGATGCAATTACCCATGCAATGGAAGCATATGTTTCCACACTTCACTGCGATTATACCGATCCTCTTGCGCTTCATGCGATCAAGATGATACATAATGATTTAATTGATTCCTATAACGGAGATATGGCTGCACGTGACCGTATGCATAATGCACAGTGTCTTGCAGGTATGGCATTTTCCAATGCACTTCTTGGAATCGTTCATTCCATGGCTCATAAAACAGGAGCTGCTTATTCTGGCGGACACATTGTGCATGGCTGTGCCAATGCCATGTATCTTCCGAAAGTTATTAAGTTTAATGCCAAAGACGCCGAGGCAGCAAAGCGTTACGGTGAGATTGCCCGTTTCATTGGTTTAGAGGGCAGTACAGATGAAGAACTGGTTGATGCATTAATTGCTGAGATCCGTTCCATGAACAAGGTGCTGGATATTCCTACCTGTATTAAGGATTACGAAGGCGGAATCATTGACGAAGCAGAGTTCAATGATAAATTAGCGGCAGTAGCTGAGTTAGCAGTTGGTGATGCATGCACCGGCTCCAACCCACGGGCAATTACCCCGGCTGAGATGGAGAAGCTGTTAACCTGTTGTTACTATGATAAAGAGGTAGATTTTTAAGATAATCTCCAATAAAATGTATGCAATGTGTATCACAGGCGCAGAACCGTTTGGTTCTGCGCCTGTGGTGCGTAAAAAGGAATTTGACAGCAAAAATCATCTGTGATATGGTAGTCAGGAAAATGATTAGAAAGTGTGGACCAGAAAGATGAAACAGGCAATACTAGTAGTGAGCTTTGGGACAAGTTATAATGAAAGCAGAAGCAAGACCATAGAAGCCATTGAACAGGCTGTAGCAGCTGAATTTCCTACTTATGAATTAAGACGGGCTTTTACCAGCCGGATCATTATAGATATATTAAGAAAACGGGATAATATTATGATTGACGGAGTAGAAGAAGCCATGGAAAAGCTGGCAGCAGAAGGCTTTAAACGGGTGTTGATCCAACCGACGCTTGTAATGGGTGGGGAAGAATATGACTGTATCGTCAATGCTGTAAAAAAACAGAAAGATTCGTTTGACCAGTTGATCATCGGTGCACCTCTTCTTTCTTCTGAGGAAGATTATTTAAAACTGACTGAGATCCTGACGGAAGATACAAAGGAATATGATTTGGAAGGTACGGAGATTGTATTTATGGGCCATGGTTCCGAACATGAAGCCAATGCCGCCTATAACCGCCTGGCCGGAATTTTGAAAAAACAGGGATATACCAGGTATCATGTGGGAACGGTAGAAGCAGAACCCTCCATTGATGATGTTATAGAAGCATTAAAAGGGAAAGAGTCAAAACGAGTCGTTCTTCAGCCCATGATGATTGTATGCGGAGATCATGCTCATAATGATATGGCTGGAAAAGACAGTGATTCGTGGAAAAGCCGGCTGGAAGCAGAGGGTTATGACGTGATCTGCCGATTGAAAGGAATGGGGGAAATTGAAGGTGTACGCCGGATGTTTGTGGAACACGCAAGGGAAGCCGGTAATAAATTGGAGGATCAGGAATGAAAAAAGGAAAAGCAGCGATTTTGGCGGTCTGCCTGGCCGTCAGTCTTCTTACCGGATGTCATAGAAAAATAGAGCCAATCAGTAAATCCGGATTTTTGTTAAATACATTTGTAACAGTTACCCTTTATGATAACGATGATCCTAAAATTTTAAAGGAATGTCTGGATCTGTGCCGTTCCTATGAAAATATTTTCAGCAAAACCATTGAAAGCAGTGAAGTTTATAAAATCAATCACAGACCTGAACAGGAAACATCTGTGAAGCTGTCACCGGATATGGCTGCCCTGCTTTCTAAGGGGCTTTATTATTCCAAAATATCCAATGGTGAATTTGATATTACCATTGAACCGTTGTCTTCCTTATGGGACTTTACGGCTTCAAATCCCGTTATTCCCCCTACGGATGAAATTAGTGCTGCGGTAAAAAAAGTAGGTTACCAGAATTTAAAGCTTGAAGATGATACCCTTACCTTTTTATCTCCGGATTCTTCCATTGACCTGGGGGCAATTGCAAAGGGCTATATAGCAGATCGCATGAAAGATTATCTTCTTGAAAAGGGAGTGAAAAGTGCAGTGATTAATCTGGGTGGAAATGTACTCTGTGTGGGGAAGAAACCAGATGGAAGCCCGTTTAAGATTGGACTGCAAAAGCCCTATGCAGACAGAAATGAGACGATTGAAACGTTGAATATAGAAGATATGTCTGTGGTATCCTCCGGGGTTTATGAGCGCCATTTCGAAAAAGACGGGGTGAACTACCATCATATTTTAAATCCCAGAGATGGCTTTCCCTATGAGAACGGGCTGGTTTCCGTCACCATTCTTTCAAAGCTTTCTGTTGATGGGGACGCATTATCTACCACCTGTTTTTCTATGGGACTGGAAAAGGGAATGGAGCTATTAAATTCTATGGATGATGTTTATGGTGTTTTTATTACCGAGGATGGCAAGGTACACTACACAGAGGGGGCTAAGGACTTTCTGGTAACGTCCCCTTAGATTCCCTTTACAATTTCCGGTGCCTATAATACAATAGAGGAAATGTGTTTTACAGGAGAACAGCTATTATGATTAAAAAAATATGGGACAAGGTTATGAACCGGGAGGTCATATCCTATTTGGTATTTGGTGTCCTTACCACGGTAGTCAACTGGATCGTGTATGTTGGAATGGTAAAGGCCGGAGTCGACTACCGGATCAGTACTGCAGCAGCCTGGCTGGTTTCTGTGCTGTTTGCATTTGGTGTTAATAAAATCTTTGTATTTCAAAGCTATGATCTGCATCTGGGATTTGTAGTGAAGGAGATCATTTCCTTTACTGCATGCAGGGCTGCATCAGGCGTCATGGAAATGGTTCTTATGGTGATAATGGTTTCCTGGCTCAATATGGATGAATATGTAAGCAAAATACTGGTGTCCATCGTTGTTGTGATTGTAAATTATGTATTCAGTAAGCTTTTCATATTCCGAAAGAGTGAGGTTCCCCCTTGTAAAGAGAGGTAAGTAAAATGGAACGCGATGACGATATTGAAAAGATTTCAAAGGAATTAGAGGATATTCTAAAGATGACATCAGATGAAAAAAAAGATAAAACACAAGACATCCGGGAAGGGAAAAAAACGGATGACAGACAGGATACAGGTTTTTTGGGGGATGAGGGAGAAGAGCAACCGGATTATGAATCCATGCCTGTCATAAGGCTGGAGGTTCCGGTAGAAGGAATGGAAGAACTTTATGATTTTGATGATTCCAATGAAGACAGTGAATATTATCCCGTTGACGAATATGTAAATGCAGAGGAAGATGGAGAGGAAGAAATCGGGGAAGAAGAACCATTTGAAGAAGTACACCAGGAGGTATCCCGTTCCTTTCGGAAAAAAGAGCATAGAAGTGGAAGTCTGGTAAAGGACTCTGACGGTCTGATTGCCGCCTTTTTTGTGCCTGTGATTATCATGATCATTATATTTGCCCAGAGAGGGATCTTTCCCTTTGGAGAAGAAAGCTTTTTAAGAACGGATATGTATCATCAGTATGCGCCTTTTTTCTCTGAGTTCCAGTATAAGCTGACTGATGGAGGCAGCCTGTTATACAGCTGGGATATTGGTATGGGAGTTAATTTTGCAGCTCTTTATTCCTATTATCTGGCGAGCCCTTTAAACTGGCTGATTGTTCTCTGCCCGAAAAAATTTATCATTGAATTCATGACCTATATGATTGTGGTAAAGATTGGATTAAGCGGTCTTGCTTTTTCCTGGTATCTGCGCAGGCATTTTAAGACAGTTGATTTTGGAATCGCTTTCTTTGGGATTTTTTATGCATTATCGGGGTATATGGCAGCGTATAGCTGGAATATTATGTGGCTGGACTGTATTCTTTTGTTCCCGCTTATTATGCTTGGATTAGAGAAACTGGTTCAGGAAAAGAAATGCATTCTTTACTGCATTACACTTGGGTTATCAATTTTATCGAATTATTACATATCTATTATGATATGTATTTTTATGGTCTTCTATTTCGTGGCACTTCTGATTCTGGAAGGAAGAAAACCATGGAAAGAGATTCTGATTAACGGGGTTCATTTTGCAGTGTATTCCCTTCTTGCAGGTGGATTGGCTGCAGTGGTACTGCTGCCTGAAATCTATGCCATGAAGATGACAGCGTCTGGAGATATTAGCTTTCCCCAGACTTTCAGCTCCTATTTTTCCATCTTTGATATGATTGCAAGACATTTGCCTGCAGTGGAAACAGAAATCGGACTGGATCACTGGCCGAATATTTACTGCGGCGTGGCAATTCTTATATTTTTCCTTTTGTATCTTGGATGCAGGAAGATCAGGCAGAGAGATAAGATTGTCATGTGCTCCCTTTTATTGTTTTTTTATGCCAGCTTCTCCATTAATGTACTTAATTTTATCTGGCATGGATTTCACTATCCAAACAGCCTTCCCTGCAGGCAGTCCTTTATCTATATTTTTCTCATACTGACAGCAGGATATCATGCCTATATCTATTTGCATGAGATACCATGGAAACATGTTGTGACAGCCTTTTTTGCCACTGTAATCTTTGTGATTATGGCTCAGAAACTGATTACAGACGATGCCTTCCATTTTTCTGTTTTTTATGTTGCCATCATTTTTCTGGGAGTTTATACAGGACTGATCGGCCTTTATCAGAGAGGAATCAACAGGAATGTCCTTGTTTTGCTGGCTCTTGGTGTGGTAGCTTTAGAGGCAGCAGTCAATACTACGGTAACAAGTGTTACGACTACAAGCCGTACAAACTATGTAAAGGATAATAAGGCGTCCATTGACTTAACAGAAGGTCTGCTGCCCAACCCGGATTTTTACAGGGTGGAAAAGGTCACAAGAAAAACCAAGAACGACGGTGCATGGATGAATTTTCCATCAGTATCCCTGTTTTCGTCTACCGCCAACGCGGACCTGTCTAAATTTTTTAAAAAGCTTGGCTGTGAAAGCTCAACCAATGCCTACAGTATAACAGGCAGCACTCCATTGGTAGACGCACTTTTTGCTGTGAAATATGCCCTGTATTCAGAAGAAACGGGAGAAAATGATGTATCCTCTCTTGTTTCAGTTCAGGATGACATGCAGCTGTGGAAGAATAATTATGCACTTTCATTAGGCTTTATGATGCCGTATGATGTGGAGAATAACTGGCAGCTGGAGCTGACCAATCCGGCTGAGGTTCAAAATGATTTATCGGTGGTATTGGGTGCAAGTCCGGTGCTTTCGGAAGTACCAAGTGAAGTTAAGGGAAAGAGCTTTACATTCACGCCTGATACAGATGGTGATTACTATGTTTTTGTCAGCAATAAGAAGGTTGAGAAAGTCACTGCACTTCTGGGAGAAAAGACAAAAAACTTTGATAATGTAAGCCGTGGATATTTACTGGAGCTTGGCTATTTAAAATCAGGAGAAGAGGTTACACTTCGAAATGATGACAATGATCAGGATTTAATAGCAAGCGCATACCGTTTTCTACCCGAAGGCCTGGAATCTGTTTATCAGGTGTTAAATAAGAATTCGCTTAAGCTTACAAAGTGGACCGATACCCAGATTAAGGGAACGGTTAATGCTGAGAAAGCAGGACTTTTGTATTTAAGCATTCCTTTTGACAAGGGCTGGTCTGTTAAGATCGACGGGAAGGAAGCAGAACCCTATAAAATCTTTGATACGTTTTTAAGCGTTCATATGACTGCCGGAACTCATGAAGTTTCCCTTGAATATATGCCGGAGGGCTTAAAAGCCGGTGGAATGATTACCGGAGGAAGTATCCTGATACTTCTGGTGCTGACAGGCCTGGCAGCAGGAAAGAATAAAAAACGCAAACCCATGCGGACTCATACAACTAACTAAGGAAAGAGGAGAACTAATTATGAAATTATGGGGCGGTCGCTTCACCAAGGAAACCAATCAGCTGGTTCACAATTTTAACGCATCCCTGTCTTTTGACCAGAAGTTTTATCATCAGGACATTGAGGGAAGCATTGCCCACGTTACAATGCTGGCAAAACAGGGAATCATCAGTGAAGAGGACCGGGATAAAATTATTGATGGTCTGAAAGGAATCTGTGCCGATTTGGAAAGCGGAGCCCTTACAATCACGGCGGAGCATGAAGATATCCACTCCTTTGTGGAAGCAAATTTAACGGAACGGATCGGAGAAGCGGGAAAGCGTCTCCATACGGGAAGAAGCAGAAATGATCAGGTGGCTCTTGATATGAAACTGTACACCAGAGATGAGATAGATGAACTTTCCGCTCTTTTAAAGGGGCTTTTAAAGGAACTTCTGGCTTTAATGGAGAAAAACCTGGATACCTATATGCCTGGATTTACCCATTTGCAGAAAGCCCAGCCAATTACCCTTGCTCATCATGCAGGTGCTTATTTTGAGATGTTTGACCGGGACTATTCCCGCCTTTTGGATATCAGAAAGAGAATGAACTACTGTCCGCTGGGATCCGGAGCTCTGGCAGGAACCACCTATCCTCTGGACCGTGAATACACCGCTAAGCTTCTTGGCTTTGATGGACCAACCTTAAACAGCATGGACTCGGTTGCAGACAGAGATTACTTAATTGAACTTTTAAGTGCTTTATCAACCATTTCCATGCATTTAAGCAGGTTCTGTGAGGAAATTATTATATGGAATACCAATGAGTACCGTTTTGTTGAAATTGATGATTCCTACAGTACGGGAAGCAGTATTATGCCTCAGAAAAAAAATCCGGATATTGCAGAGCTGATCAGAGGAAAGACAGGACGGGTTTATGGAGCACTTATTTCCATTCTGACTACCATGAAAGGGATTCCTCTTGCTTATAATAAGGATATGCAGGAGGATAAGGAACTGACGTTTGATGCGATTGATACAGTAAAAGGCTGCCTGGCTCTTTTTACAGGAATGATTTCCTCCATGTCCTTCCGTAAGGATGTGATGGAGATCAGTGCAAAGAATGGTTTTACCAACGCTACCGATGCCGCGGATTATCTGGTGAACCACGGAGTTCCTTTCCGTGATGCCCATGGAATCGTTGGTCAGCTGGTCCTTTTCTGCATAGAGAAAGGAATCGCATTGGATGATATGACTCTGGAAGAATATAAAGCCATCAGCCCTGTTTTTGAGGAGGATATTTACGATGCAATCAGCTTAAAGACCTGTGTGGAAAAGAGAATGACCATCGGAGCTCCTGGCCAGGAGGCAATGAAACGGGTAATTGAGATCTATAAAAGAAAAATTGAAGAATAAGATAAAAAGTGATAAGGATCCGTACACGACGTACGGGTCTTTTTTTGACTGAAATGTCAAATGGAAGGCTAAAAAAACAGAAACAATGTTAATACTACATAAAGGAAAACGGGCTTCCTGTAAAAAAGATGTTAAAATAATACTAGGATTCGCAATTATTTACCGTGGTTCTATCACTTTTTGTATGTTAGAATGATTTCGCTGGGGATTATGAGACAACAATATGGATCCCAACAGGCGAGGAAATTTAAAAGGAGGGGTTTTAACATGAAAAAAAGAGGACTGAGTGCTTTGATGTTAGCTGCAATTGCAGCTTTATCATTGACAGCATGCGGCGGTAATGCAAAGACGAATACCGCAACTGAGGGAACCACTGCAGCGGCTACTACTGCAGCAGCAGGTGAGACAACCAAAGGAGGAGAATCCAAAGAGGCTTCTTCCACAGATCCACAGGTAACACTTGTATATGCAGAAGTGAATCCACTAGACACAATTGTAGGTAAAACGGACCAGGCGTTTAAAGATAAAGTAGAGGAGCTGTCTGGCGGATCCATTAAAATTGATTTACAGGCCAGCGGTGTTCTGGGAGCAGAAAATGATGTTCTTGATAACATGCTTGGTGGTGGCGGAACCATTGATATGTCACGTATCTCTGCAT
Source organism: uncultured Paenibacillaceae bacterium (assembly GCA_963523055.1). Taxonomy (GTDB): domain Bacteria; phylum Bacillota; class Clostridia; order Lachnospirales; family Lachnospiraceae; genus Lacrimispora. The sequence goes on from CAURBV010000019.1 coordinate 35,343, forward strand.
TCGCTCTTACCAGCTACGGTGCAAATAAGTCAAAACTGTTATCCATTCCTTACACATTTGCAGGACGTGATCATTACTGGAAATTTGTAAAAAGTGATCTTGCTCCAGAGTTTTTAATGGAGCCCCACGATATTGGTTTAGGAGTAAGAGGTTTATTCTACGGTGAAGAGGGCTTCCGCCATTTCTTCTCCAAGAAACCAATTAACAGCATTGATGATATTAAAGGCTTAAAAATCCGTGTTTCCAGTGATCCTGTTATGACCGGAATGGTTAGTGCATTAGGCGCAAACGCAACTGTGGTAAGCATGAACGAACTTTATTCCGCTCTTCAGACCGGTGTTGTTGATGCAGCAGAACAGCCCATTGCCAACTATAAAGGAAATGCATTTCAGGAAGTTGCTCCTAATATAATTCTTGACGGACATACACTTGGTGCCATTCAGGTTATTATTTCAGATGCATCCTGGGATAAATTAACTGAAAATCAGCAGAAAGCCATGACAGAAGCTGCTAAGTATGCTTCCGAGTTTAATCAGAAACTTTCTCAGGATAATGAGAAGGAAGTGTTAGATGGTTTAAAAGCTGCTGGCGTGAATGTAGTTGAAGTAAATGACATTACACCATGGCAGGAAGCCTGCAAAGATGTAATTGCTGAAAACACAAAGGATAATGCAGAATTATATCAGAAGATTCTTGATATGAAATAATCAGTGTTGACAAGTGGGGCACAGAAAATAACAGATTTCTGTGCCCTCACTATTAGAAAGGGGTTCTTTATGCCAGAAATTTTCAAAACAATTGATAAGATAAAACCGGCTTATGATATTGTTTATAAGATTGTTTTGTTTATATGTAAGATACTTTTGATTGGAGATGTTTTAATAACCACGATGTCGGTGGCTGGAAGATATATCTCCTTTATCCCTGACCCGGCATGGAGTGAAGAGATTGTTTTAACATTTATGTGCTATATGGCGGTATTGTCCGCAGCTCTTGCCATTCGGAGAGGATCTCATATCCGTATGACCGCGCTGGATACCTATCTGCCTAAAAATCTGATCAAGGCTCTTGATATTCTGGCAGATTTATCCATTCTTGCACTTGCATTTATTATGCTGACTGTTGGCTGGAAATATGCTCATGGTATTGGTTCAAAAGGCTTTTATACCAGTATGCCACGGCTTTCACGGTTCTGGATGTACTTCCCTGTTCCATTGGCAGGCGGTGCCATGATTGTTTTCGAACTGGAAGCTTTATACAATGATGTCAAACGTCTTTTTGAAAAGGAGGAAAATCTGTAATGGGCGGTAATATTGCAATCCTGGTTTTACTGGGAAGTTTCTTTCTTATGGTTTTCCTTCGGTTTCCCATTGCTTATGCAGTGGCATTATCAGCCGTATTATGTCTGCTTTCCCAGGGAAGCGGCCTGGCAGTAATCTGTCAGCAGATGGTAAAAGGAATCAGTTCTTTCAGCCTGATGGCAGTTCCATTCTTTATTACCATGGGCGTTCTCATGGGATCCGGCGGTATATCTGAAAAGCTGATCGCTCTGGCAAATGCCTGTGTAGGCTGGATGCGCGGGGGAATGGCAATGGTAAATATTGTTGCTTCCTATTTCTTTGGAGGTATCTCCGGTTCCGCAGCAGCTGATACAGCTTCTCTAGGTTCTATCCTCATCCCCATGATGGTGGATCAGGGGTATGACGATGATTTTTCAACAGCCGTTACAATTACCTCTTCCTGCGAGGGGCTTTTAGTACCACCAAGCCATAATATGGTTATTTATGCCACTACTGCCGGCGGTATATCAGTAGGAAGCCTGTTCCTTGCCGGATATATACCAGGAGCGCTTCTGGCAATTTCTCTCATGGTTGGATCCTACATAATTTCAGTTAAAAGGAATTATCCAAAGGGAGATAAATTCAGCATGAAGAATCTGGTAAAGCAGCTGGGTATCTCTTTCTGGGCTCTTGCAGCCGTACTGATTGTTGTTTTCGGAGTAGTTGGCGGTGTCTTTACTGCAACAGAATCTGCAGCAATTGCAGTTATTTACAGCCTCATAGTCAGCGTCTTTATTTACAAAGGTTTAGACTGGAAAGGTGTCTGGAATGTAATTGATGATTGTGTCAATACACTTGCCATCGTTCTCATCCTTATCTCAACTTCCAATGTATTTGGATATTGCCTGACATCACTTCATGTTCCGGATATGGCGGCACATGCAATCACTGGTGTGACATCGAATCCAATTGTACTTGCTCTGCTTTTAAACCTGATTCTTCTGATACTTGGATGTATCATGGATATGTCGCCGATTATTTTAATTGCAACACCTATTTTACTTCCGATTGCAACCTCCATTGGAATCGATCCGGTTCAGTTTGGTATTATTATGGTACTTAACTGCGGTATTGGTCTTTTAACACCACCGGTTGGTGCGGTATTGTTTATTGGTTCGGCGGTAGCAAAGATTCCAATGGAGAAGGTGGTAAAAGCGACCCTCCCATTTTACCTTTGCATGATTATCACCCTTTTGATCATTACGTTTGTACCGGCAGCCAGTCTCTGGTTACCGTCCTTATTTGCAAGATGATAAGCACGTTTGAAGTCAGGCATTGTTTTGTTCAATGCCTGATTTCTGCTATGGGAGGAAATCAATTATGAAATATGAGTATACTTACAAAAATACAGGCATGGATATCTGGCAGCTGTCCATGTACTATATTTATGGATCAATGGTAGGCGTTTGCAATCTGATTTTTACGGCTGCAATGCTTACACTTACCATTGTCAGATGGGAAACTTCGGGAAATATCTTCCGGATTTGTGCAGTTTTAGGCTGCTGCCTTTTTCCTGTCATTCAGCCTCTTGCAGTTTATGGGAAAGCAAAGAAGCAGGCATCAGCCAGTCAGGATATTACAATCCGGTTTGATGACACGGGAATACAGGTAGGCGAGGGAGAGGGAAAGCAGGAGATAAGCTGGAACAAAATCAGAAGAATTGGGAAAAAGCCTTCCATGATACTGGTGTTTTTAAATTCCACACATGGATTTGTTCTGCCTGGCCGCATATTAAAGGAAGAGAAAAATGACTTCTATGCCTTTCTCTCTTCCAAAATGAAGAAATGATTTCAGGTATAACGTTGTAAGTTTATTCTCCACTGCAGGCTTCCGGACCAAAAATCTGTCTGCACAGGCGGCAGCCGGTAGGTGTGGCAGCAAGCCCTCCTTCGGCTGTTTCTTTTAAAGAGGTGGACATGAGCTGTCCCACCTGTCTCATGGCGAGAATTACCTCATCTGCAGGAATCACGCTTTTGATCCCTGCCAAGGCAAGCTCGGATGCGGTAAAGGCATTGGCCACACCCATGGCATTTCGCTTGATGCAGGGAACTTCCACCAGTCCTGCAACGGGATCACAGACAAGACCCATGGTGTTTTTTAATGCAATGGCACAGCTGTCGGATACCATCTGGGGTGTACCGTCAAAAATCTCTGTCAGAGCAGCGGCTGCCATGGCAGAAGCGGAACCAACCTCAGCCTGGCAGCCGCCTTCCGCTCCGGCAATGCTGGCGCATTTGGCAATGACCATACCTACGGCAGAAGCGGTAAACAAAGACATGACAATGTCACACTTTGGGAGATCGTATTCATCCATAACTGAGATCAGGGCTGCAGGAATTACCCCACAGGATCCGGCAGTTGGAGCAGCAACAATTTTTCCCATACAGGAATTAAATTCTGTAATAGCCAGTGCCATGCTGATGGCATTGCCAAGAAGATGACCGTAGTGGTTTTTTCCCTCCTCTACGGCTTTTTTTAATTTTGCTGCAGAACCTCCGGAAAGACCGCTGGGAGATCGAAGGGTTTCGTCCAGTCCGCTTATTACAGACTGGCGCATCACGTCAAAACTGCTATCCATGGTTGCATAGACTTCTTCTATGGTTGATTCCATATCTCCGGCCTGCTGCTCCAAAACGATTTCGGAAATTTTTTTGTGGCTGGAAGCAGCGGCCTCAACCAGCTCTTCCACCGTATTATATTTTAGTTTCATTGTATTCTCCAGTCGGTTGATTCTTTCAGCCCAGTTTTAAAAGAATGGTATTGTATACATGAGGAAGAAGCCTGATCTCAGGCACTAAAGAAGGGTCCACATCGGAATCCATCTCAATTGTCATAATTGCAATTCCGCCTTTTTCCTGGCGGTTTAACCGGAAATTGCAGATGTTGGCGTTGCCGGCAGCTACCAGATTTGTGACCTGTGCGATGATACCGGGAACATCCTGATGCATGACAATTAATGTGGTATTCTGACCAGTAAAATATACTTCCATGTCGTTAATTTTGTTTATCACAATATTGCCGCCTCCAATGGAAGCACCTTGGACGGAAAGCGTAGCGCCTCCTGATCCGGTAAGGGTCACTAATGCTGTATTTGGATGGGCGTTTTCAATGGTACCAGTATGAATGTTAACGCAAATCCCCTGCATTTGGGCCGTTTCAAGACTGGTCCGGATTCCTGGGTCCCAGGGATCATATTTTAAGATTCCGCCTACAATGGCTTTGTCGGTTCCATGGCCTTTGTAGGTTTTAGCAAAGGAACCGTGAAACAAAATATCCGCTTTTGCTACCGGTTCTCCAAGAAGGAGCGCAGCAGTTTTTCCAATGCGGGCGGCTCCGGCTGTGTGGGAGCTGGAAGGTCCAATCATTACAGGCCCGACGATGTCAAATACATTCATGATAGTTCTCCAATCCGTGTTGTCTTAGATGTATCACAGAGGTTTAAATTCCGGTTTTCTTTTTCTGAATTCCGTATAATAGGAAAAACCGCATTGTTTCAGAAGCTCTTTTGCAGTCTGAAAATCTGCACCTAAATCTTCTGGTATGTGGGCATCAGATCCCACCGTAATAATCTCACCGCCCAGCTCCCGGTAACGTTTGATAATATCACCGGATGGATTCGACTGACCAATTCCCTTTCTGTAACCTGCGGTGTTCAGTTCAATACCTTTTCCCATTTCAATTACAGTCTTTAATATCTCATCAATAATATCCTGATATGCATGGTAGTTGTAATAAGCTGCTTTATTCGGACCATATCGGACGATATAGTCGATATGTCCTGCAGCATCATAAGCGTCTTTTAATTTTACGTTATCCAGTGTCGCCTCAAAATACTGAAGATATGCGTCTTCTTCCCGCCTGCCTTCAAAAAATTCGGGATAGGCAGCATCCTTGCGGTTAATAAAGTGAGTGGATCCGATTACATAATCAAAATCATAGCGTTTCAGCAGCTGGTCATAGTACTGTTTTAAATGGGGCTGCAGTCCCAGTTCAATTCCGATACGAAGGTCAATTCGTTCCTTATATTCTTCCCGAAGCTGACACATGGTGTTAAAATAAATTTCCGGATCTAAGGTAAAATCGATGGGGGAATCTACGTCATAGTCGTGGTGATCCGTCACACATAGGGAATCCATATGAAGCGCAATGGCACGTTCAATCTGGTTTCTGACTGGTGTGGTGGAATCCCCTGAAAATTCTGTGTGAAAATGATAGTCTGGCAGCATAAGAGTCTCCTTTTCCAAAAATTAAATTCATTATAACCAAACATGGCAGGAAATGCAATCTGCCCAACCGACTGTTTTACACAAATTTAAACAGAATTTTACATAAATTTTAAAAACCATTGATAAATGAAATCTTTCTATGGTATTATTTTAAACGGCACAGATAAATGCATGGTCAGATATCTGTAGTAAAAATACATATTGGTTACAAGGAGGTAACAATGTCGGTTAATGACATATCGAGTTTGTTTACGTTCATGGGAGGGCTGGGACTGTTTTTGTACGGCATGAATACCATGGCAGACGGCATGCAGAAAAGTGCAGGAAGCCGTATGAGTCAGTTTCTGGGAATGCTGACAAACAACCGCTTTATGGCTGTACTTCTGGGAGCAGTGATTACGGCTATCATTCAGAGCAGCGGTGCAACTACGGTTATGGTAGTTGGTTTTGTAAGTGCAGGAGTTTTAAATCTGACTCAGGCTGTGGGTGTAATCATGGGGGCAAACATCGGAACAACTATTACAGCCTGGATTGTTTCCATGAATCAGCTGGGAGATGCATATTCTATATTTCAACCTTCATTTTGTGCTCCCCTTCTTGTGGGAATCGGAGCGGTTCTTCTTTTATTTGTAAAAAAGCAGAAGACCAGAACCATTGGTGAGATACTGGTGGGACTTGGCATGCTGTTTATAGGACTTGATTTCATGTCCAGTGCAATTTCACCTTATACAGATGCACCGATATTTTCGGAAGCATTCCGTGTCTTGGGAAACAATCCGTTCCTTGGCATGATAATCGGAGCGCTGGTAACAGCCCTCTTACAGAGTTCTTCGGCTTCCGTTGGTATTTTACAGACCCTTGCAATGAATGGAGTAGTTACTACCAATGCTGCTATTTTCATTACACTGGGTCAAAACATTGGTTCCTGTGTGACTGCGTTGATCTCAAGTATCGGCAGTTCCAGGACTGCAAAACGTGCTGCCGCGATTCATCTTTCCTTTAATGTCATTGGTTCTATCATATTTGGAATTGCATCTTTTCTTATGTTTATAGCGATGCCAAAGATTGCAGACCACAACATTACAGCAGTACAGATTTCTATTTTCCACACCATATTTAATTTAACCAATACCTGCATTCTGTTTCCTTTTGCAAATCAGCTGGTGAAGTTGTCTGGTTTGCTGGTACCGGAGGAGAAAAAGGGATCAGAAGAAGCCGATAATCAGGAAAGTGAAACCATGAAGCATCTGGACGAACGAATCTTTGAATCACCTGCATTCGCAGTGGAGACCGCTGCCATGGAAGTGGTACATATGGGACAGATCGCCATGGAGAATGTGCAGCTTGCCATCGATGCGGTTATCTCTAAAAATGTCAATAAAGCAAAAGATGTGTATAAAACCGAAAAGACGATTAATAATATGGAAAAGATGCTGACGGAATATCTGGTCAAAATCAACAATCTGTCTTTGACAGAGGAGCAGAAAATAATAGTCAACAACCTGTTTTACAGTATCAACGATATTGAACGTGTCGGTGACCATGCAGAAAATCTGGCGGAACAGGCGGAATATATGGCGGAGCATGAAGTGGCATTTTCTGAAACCGGAATATCTGACCTTAAGGTGATCTGTCAGACTGCTTTTCAGTCGTTCTCCCATTCCATTGATGCAAGGAGAAGAGGCGATATGGATGAGGTTCGCAAGGTGATTAAGTATGAAGATGAGGTAGATGCCCTGGAGGAGGAGCTGAGGGAAAAACACATCGAACGTCTCTCGACTGGAGAGTGCAGCACCGCCGCAGGCGTGGTATTTTTAGACCTGATCAGCAACCTGGAACGCATTTCCGATCATGCTTACAATCTTGCCGGATACGTCAAGAATGAAATGTAAAATAATTGTGAGGAATTGCTAAAATTAAAAAAAGGACTTGCTATTTACTGGAATATTAGGTAGAATAAACGGTAGTTGATTAATATTTAACGATCACTTTTAATTTTATTCTTAGGAGGAATTGAATTATGGCAGTAAAAGTAGCGATTAACGGTTTCGGACGTATTGGCCGTCTTGCTTTCAGACAGATGTTTGGTGCAGAAGGCTATGAAGTAGTAGCAATCAACGATTTAACAGATCCAAAGATGTTAGCACATTTATTAAAATATGATACAGCTCAGGGCGGATATGCAGGATACTACGGTGAGAAAGTTCACACAGTAGAAGCTTCTGAGGATTCCATTACAGTTGATGGAAAGACCATCAAAATTTATGCAGAAAAAGATGCAAAAAATCTTCCTTGGGGAGAAGTTGGCGTAGATGTAGTACTTGAGTGTACTGGTTTCTACTGCTCCAAAGCTCAGTCCCAGGCTCACATCGATGCAGGCGCTAAGAAAGTAGTTATCTCTGCTCCAGCCGGCAACGATCTGCCAACTGTTGTTTTCAGCGTAAACGAGAATGTATTAACAGCAGAAGACACAATCATCTCCGCTGCTTCCTGTACAACAAACTGTCTTGCTCCTATGGCAAAGGCATTAAACGATTATGCTCCGATCCAGTCTGGTATCATGAGCACCATTCACGCTTACACAGGTGATCAGATGATCCTTGACGGACCTCACAGAAAAGGTGATTTAAGAAGAGCAAGAGCTGGTGCAGCAAACATCGTACCAAACTCTACCGGTGCTGCTAAAGCAATCGGTCTTGTTATTCCTGAATTAAACGGTAAGTTAATCGGTTCCGCTCAGCGTGTTCCGGTTCCTACAGGTTCAACCACTATCTTAGTAGCAGTCGTTAAGGGTGCTGATGTAACCAAAGACGGAATCAATGCAGCTATGAAAGCAGCAGCAAGTGAGTCTTTCGGATACAACACAGATGAGATCGTATCTTCTGACGTAATCGGTATGAGATTTGGTTCTTTATTCGATGCAACTCAGACTATGGTTTCCAAGATCGGTGATGATTTATATCAGGTACAGGTTGTTTCCTGGTATGACAATGAAAATTCTTATACAAGCCAGATGGTTCGTACAATTAAGTACTTTGCTGAATTAGGCTAAAGATCCACGAAGGGTCCGGTCGTAAAGGACCGGGCCTTTTGTTTTTTTATGATGTTGTAACAACATATTCTGAAAGGAGCATAAAAAGATGCTTAATAAAAAAACAGTTGATGATTTAACCGGATTAAAGGGTAAGAAAGTACTTGTAAGATGTGATTTTAACGTACCGTTAAAGGAAGGTGTTATTCAGAACTTTAACCGTATTGACGGAGCGATTCCTACTATAAAGAAGCTGCTTGATCAGGGCGCAAGAGTTATTTTATGCTCCCATCTGGGAAAACCAAAGGGCGAGCCTCTTCCTGAGTTATCTTTAGCACCAGTTGCTCCGGCTTTAAGCGAGCGTCTTGGCGTAGAAGTTAAATTTGTAAACGATCCTAAGGTAACTGGTCCTGAGACACTGAAAGTGGCTGAGGAATTAAAGGATGGAGAAGTTCTTCTTCTTGAAAATACCCGTTACAGAGTGGAAGAGACCAAATACGGCAAAGATGAGTCCGCAGAAGAATATGCAAAAGAGCTTGCATCTCTTTGTGATGGAATCTTTGTAAACGATGCATTTGGTACTGCTCACAGAGCTCACTGCTCCAACGTAGGTGTTACCAAATATACATCTGAGAATGTTGTTGGATATTTAATGGAAAAAGAAATTAAGTTCCTGGGTCAGGCAGTTGAGAATCCGGTACGTCCTTTTGTGGCTATCCTGGGTGGTGCAAAGGTTTCCGATAAGATCAACGTGATCAACAACCTTCTTGACAAGGTTGATACCTTAATTATCGGCGGCGGTATGGCTTATACCTTTGCTAAGGCTCAGGGCAAAGAGATCGGAAATTCCTTATGTGAGGAAGATAAGCTTGACTATGCATTAGAGATGATCAAAAAGGCAGAGGAGAAAGGCGTGAAACTCCTTCTTCCTATCGATAATGTAATAGGCAAAGAATTCTCCAATGATACAGAGCGCAAAGTGGTAGAAACCATTGAAGCTGGATGGTCAGGGTTTGATATCGGACCTAAAACCATTGAACTGTTTAAGGAAGCATTAAAAGGCGCTAAGACTGTTGTTTGGAACGGACCGATGGGCGTATTTGAATTCTCTAACTTTGCAGAGGGTACCTTAGAAATCTGCCGTGCAGTTGCAGAGCTTAACGATGCTACCACAGTGATCGGCGGCGGAGATTCTGTAAATGCAGTAAAGAGACTTGGCTTTGCTGATAAGATGACCCACATCTCTACTGGTGGCGGAGCATCCTTAGAGTTCCTGGAAGGCAAAGAACTGCCAGGCGTTGCAGCAGCAGATAATAAATAACGGAAGGTAAGGTTATTTTATGTCCAGAAAAAAAATTATTGCAGGAAACTGGAAGATGAATATGACTCCAACCGAAGCGGTGGAGCTTGTTAATACATTAAAGCCATTGGTAGCAAGCGATGAAGTAGATGTGGTATTTTGCGTACCCGCTATCGACATCATTCCTGCCATGGAGGCAGCAAAAGGTTCTAACATTAACATCGGCGCTGAGAACATGTACTATGAGGACAAGGGCGCTTATACCGGAGAGATTTCACCGGCCATGTTAAAGGACGCAGGTGTAAAATACGTGGTAATCGGTCATTCCGAGAGAAGAGAGTATTTTGCAGAGACCAATGAAACCGTTAACAAAAAAGCATTAAAGGCTTTTGAGTACGGAATCACACCGATTATCTGCTGCGGTGAATCACTGACACAGAGAGAGCAGGGAATCACCATTGACTGGATTCGCCAGCAGATTAAGATTGCATTCTTAAATATACCGGCTGAGAATGCTGCGAAAGCAGTCATCGCTTATGAGCCTATCTGGGCAATCGGTACAGGTAAGGTTGCAACTACCGAGCAGGCTCAGGAAGTTTGCCAGTCTATCCGTTCCTGTATTGCTGAAATCTATGATGAAGCAACTGCACAGGCAATCCGGATTCAGTATGGCGGTTCTGTTTCCGCCGGCAGCGCACCAGAACTGTTTGCACAGCCGGATATCGACGGCGGTCTTGTAGGAGGAGCATCCTTAAAACCGGAATTCGGAGATATTGTTAATTATAAGAAATAACACAGCTGCTGCTTCCTGTCTGCTTTCGGGCAGGGAGCAGCTTTTTGCTTCCTGATCATTTTTCACCATTCCCAGGTTGCAGGAAATTACGAAATCATGTAAAATAATGTGTTGAAATACAATGATTGCAATAAGTACAATTACGATAGAATGAACAGAAGGAAAAGGAGAACTAGTTATGAGCAAAAAACCGGTTGTATTAATGATCCTTGATGGTTACGGGTTAAATGATAACTGCGACCATAATGCTGTATGCGAAGCAAGAACTCCCGTTATGGACCAGCTGATGAGCCAGTGTCCTTACGTAAAAGGCAATGCCAGCGGTCTGGCAGTCGGTCTGCCGGACGGTCAGATGGGCAACTCTGAGGTTGGCCATTTAAATATGGGTGCAGGACGTATCGTATATCAGGAGCTGACCAGAATTACAAAAGCAATTTCAGACGGAGACTTCTTTACCGTTCCAGAATTTTTACAGGCAGTGGAAAACTGCAAAAAGAACAATTCCGCACTTCATATGTGGGGCCTGGTTTCAGACGGCGGTGTTCACAGCCACATCGGTCACATCTATGGATTATTGGAACTTGCCAAGAAAAACGGCCTTGAAAAGGTATATGTTCACTGCTTCTTAGACGGTCGTGATACACCTCCTGCTTCCGGAAAAAGCTATGTGGAAGCGCTGGAAGCAAAGATGAAAGAGCTTGGCGTAGGCAAAGTGGCATCTGTTTCCGGACGTTATTATGCCATGGACAGAGATAACCGCTGGGACCGTGTAAAACGGGCTTACGATGTACTGACAAAGGGAGAAGGTAATCAGGCCCAGTCAGCAACTGCTGGTATTCAGGCTTCCTATGACGCGGAGAAGAATGACGAATTTGTAGAGCCATTTGTTGTGACAGAGAACGGAGCACCGGTTGCTGTGGTAGAGGATGGCGATTCTGTTATCTTCTTTAACTTCCGTCCGGACCGTGCAAGAGAGCTGACAAGAGCTTTCTGTGATGATGAGTTTAAAGGATTTGAGAGAGAGAAGCGCCTGAATCTTACCTATGTCTGCTTCACTGATTACGATGAGACAATTAAGAATAAGCTGGTTGCATTTAAAAAGGAAGCCATTGTCAACACATTTGGACAATTCCTTGCTGATCACAACATGACTCAGGCCAGAATTGCTGAGACGGAAAAATATGCACACGTGACATTCTTCTTTAACGGTGGTGTGGAAGAGCCCAATAAGGGAGAAGACAGAATTTTAGTTCCGTCACCAAAGGTTGCCACCTATGATTTGCAGCCAGAGATGAGTGCTCCGGTTGTCTGCGACAAACTGGCAGAGGCTGTGACTTCCGGCAAATACGATGTTATCATCGTGAATTTTGCAAATCCGGACATGGTTGGACATACCGGCATTGAAGATGCAGCAATTAAGGCCATTGAAACGGTTGACGCGTGTGTGGGAAGAACGGTAGATGCGGTGAAGGAGATGAACGGAGTTATGTTTATCTGTGCAGATCATGGTAATGCTGAGCAGCTTCTGGATTATGAGACGGGAGATCCATTTACAGCCCATACAACCAATCCGGTTCCTTTCATTCTGGTAAATGCTGATCCGGCCTGTAAGCTGAGAGAGGACGGCTGCCTTGCAGACATCGCGCCGACCTTAATTGAACTGCTGGGTATGGAACAACCGAAAGAGATGACAGGAAAATCACTGATTGTCCGTTAATGTAATAAACGAAGAGGGCTTCCCGGTAAACCTGCTGGGTGGTCTTCTTTTTTATAAAAGTTTGAAAATTACTTTGTCCATATACGTTTTGTGCTTCCATTTCTAACAAAAATACGATAGAATATAGAAAGGTATGTTAGGAAGGATTTCAGATGAGTATAAGAATCAGATTTTCTTTGGAGCCCAAGAAAAAAATATTTTCCGGATTTGCCTGGAACACTCAGTCTGCGGAGCTTATGGTAAAGGATCTGGCAAAGAAGATGGGATATCAGTGTTTTCGCATTGAAGGCATGCTGCTTGTTCAGCTGTGTCCGGAAGGATATATCTGGTTTAACTGGAATAAGCGTAAACTTCAGGGGGAAAGCCAGACAAACATTGCAGGTCCCGGGTTTCATGCTGCAGTGGTAGAATTTCTAGAAGAAGCAGCACGGGAGAAGAAACTAAAACTAAGAGTAGAGGACCGGACCGGTTATTTCATAAAAAGAGATTTTCTGGCTATGAGACAAAAGTATTTTTACCAATGGTTTTCCGATTTGATGGATTTAGTATCCGGCTGGAGTGAAAAAGGGGAATATATGTTTTGCTGGCCTGCCATCTACTATGTTCCATCCAGGCAGGAAGGAAAGCTGATTACTCACATCCGGTCTTTTTCATTTAAAGAGATCGCAGGTATGGTTCATTCCGGTATGAGTGTGGCATTTGCCAAGGATTTTTTTGTGTGGAATGATCTTGAAAAAGATGCCAGATACTACAGAAATAGTGCTATGGTTCTTTTAAACCAGTCCTGTTATTTTATGCCCTCCCAGCGGAGCACTCAGGACGTTTATGTCAATCAAAGGGTTATAGAGCTTCTTGAAAAAGCATATGTTATGGATCCAGATATCCCATTTCCCCATAAAACCTATCTTGACATCTGCGCTCTTGATTCCCATACTCCCATGGAGATGAAGTCTGTGAATCTTATGGACATTGAAGATTCCATCGGTTGCAGAAAATATCTGGTCTATCGTAAGATTGGTAATATGAGTTTTGCCCTGCCAGGGAATTTCTTATACGATGAGGAAGATAACAGCGCAATGGATCATTATTATGACGGCAGAGATTACGGCGGTCATGATTACTATATTTACGCAGCGGTCTTCGCAGGACGTGAAGCGGAGTTTAAAGCCCAGTGGTTTGAACAGGGCAAGCCTGAGGAGATTCTGGATTTTGAACTAAATAATGCAAAGGTCAGAGTGGCATTTTATGAACCGGAGGAGAAGCCGGGAGAGACCAGATATGGAGTATCTGCCCAGGTACTTTATAAGGACCAGCGTATGAATATTAATATTGTAAGCAGAAAACCGGGGGAGAAAGACTGGGCTTTGGAACTGATAAAAAGTATTCGCATAACAGAGTAGAGGAACGTATGAATCAAAAAGAGATGAAAACAGGCATATTGCTGAGGCGCTTTGTGCCTTATTATAAAAAGTATACAAAAATCATGGTAATGGACTTAATCTGTGCGTCTTTAACCACTATTTGTGAGATGGTGCTGCCCCTGATTCTCCGGTATATTACCAATCAGGGGCTTCGGGATTTATCGGCACTGACTGTCCGAACCTTTATAATCATCGGGGCACTTTATTTCGTTCTGAGGATCATTGACGGTATGGCAAGTTTTTATATGGCTTATACGGGGCATGTGATGGGAGCTGCCATAGAGACGGATATGAGAGAGGATGCATTCGGTCATCTCCAGAAGCTTTCGGATAATTATTTTAATAACACCAAGATCGGGCAGATTATGTCACGGATAACCAGCGATTTATTTGAGGTGACGGAGTTTGCCCATCATTGTCCGGAAGAATTTTTCATTGCATTTTTAAAGACAGTGATTTCTTTTATTATCCTGTCTGGGATTAATCTCCCTTTAACCGTTCTTATTTTCCTGCTGATTCCGGTCATGGCAGTATCCTGTACCTATTTTAACATACAGGTGAGAAAAGCGTTTAAACATCAGAGAAATCATATTGGTGAACTGAATGCAAGGATAGAAGACAGTCTGCTTGGAAACAGGGTGGTAAGAGCCTTTGCCAATGAAAAGATAGAGATAGAAAAATTCAATCGGGACAATCAGGAATTCTTACAGATCAAGCGAAAAACTTATAAATACATGGCGGCTTTCCAGAATACCATTCGGATGTTTGACGGTCTGATGTATGTCGTGGTAATCGTTGCAGGCGGTATTTTTATGATTAAAGGTCTCATTGAGCCGGGAGATCTTGTGGCATACACTCTTTATGTCAGCACATTGCTGACTACCATACGAAGAATTATTGAATTCGCGGAGCAGTTCCAGAGAGGAATAACAGGAATTGACCGATTCATGGAACTGATGGATGCCAATGTAGATATATTTGATGAAGACGGGGCAAGACCTCTGACGAAGATCGACGGGGAGATCTCATTTCAAGATGTCTCTTTTGAATATCCGGATGACGGAAATCCAGTTCTGTCACACATCAACCTAAGGATCAGACCAGGTGAAAAGGTGGCTCTGGTAGGCCCGTCGGGAGGCGGAAAAACCACTCTTTGCAGCCTGGTACCGCGGTTTTATGATCCCACTGAGGGAAGAATTTTAATTGATGGTCAGGATATCCGGGAAGTGACCCTTAAGAGCTTGAGAAGCACCGTAGGTGTGGTACAGCAGGATGTTTACTTATTCTCAGGAACCGTTTTTGAGAACATTGAATACGGTCGTCCCGGGGCTTCCATGGAAGAGGTGGTTTCGGCAGCCAGGATGGCAGGCGCCCATGAATTTATTACAGGATTAAAGGATGGATACAATACATACGTTGGGGAACGTGGTGTAAAGCTTTCCGGAGGTCAGAAGCAGAGGATCAGTATTGCCAGAGTATTCCTTAAGAATCCGCCGGTACTGATTTTAGATGAGGCAACTTCTGCGCTGGATAATGAAAGCGAGCAGCTGGTTTCCCAGTCTTTGGAACGGCTTTCCAAAGGAAGAACAACGGTGACTATCGCACACCGTCTGACTACCATACAGAATGCTGACCGTATTTTAGTTCTTTCTGATAACAGCATTGTGGAGGAAGGAAATCATGAAGAACTGCTTTTAAAGAAAGGCATGTACTACCAGCTTTATACCTCTGTGAGTGAAGCAGAGAAGAATACTTAATTTGAGAAATAAAGGAGAGCCGGAATGAAAGTAGCGATCGTTACAGACAGCAACAGCGGAATTACCCAGAAGCAGGGAAAGGAAGCTGGAATTTATGTCGTTCCCATGCCATTTATGATGGATGGAGAGATGTATTATGAGGATATCAGCTTAAGCCAGCAGGAGTTTTATGAAAAGCTGGAAAGCGGCGCTGATATTTCTACCTCACAGCCGTCACCCGGTGATTTAATGGATTTATGGAATGAACTGTTAAAAGAATACGATGCCATTGTGCACATACCCATGTCCAGTGGTTTAAGCAGTTCCTGTCAGACAGCCATTATGCTGGCGGAAGATTATGAAGGTAAAGTGTTTGTTGTTAACAATCAGAGAATCTCTGTGACCCAGAGGCAGTCTGTTCTTGATGCAAAGGAGATGGCAGATCAGGGGATAAGTCCTCAGGCAATCAAGGAAAAACTGGAGGAGACTAAGATGGACTCCACCATTTATATTACCCTGGATACTCTGGAATATCTGAAAAAAGGGGGAAGAATCACTCCAGCGGCTGCACTGCTTGGCAGTTTTCTGCGGATTAAACCGGTTCTCACCATTCAGGGAGAAAAGCTTGATGCATTTGCAAAGGCAAGAACCATGAAGCAGGCGAAAGCCATGATGATTGCAGCAATAAAAAAGGACATGGATGAACGATTTAATGATCCAAACGGTGCAGTGACTCATATGGCAGTTGTACACTCAGACAGTCTGGAAGCAGCTCAGGAATTTAAGCGGGAGCTTCAGGAACTATTTCCGGAAACAGGGGAGATCCATGTGGATCATCTTTCCCTCAGCGTTTCTTGTCATATCGGTCCGGGTGCACTGGCAGTCACATGTACCAAAAAAATAAATTTATGATAAGTCAGAGATTGGAGAGGTGAGACCATGTTTCAGGATAAACTATTCAGCCGAAAGCCCGTTATCAGCCTGCAGGTCACTCTGATCCTCGTCTTTTTGTTTATAGGAAGTATTCCGGTTTTTGTCGGGAGTTCTGTTCTGTTGGGTGCATTCCGGCAAAACCTGATCGATTCACGAATGCAGGAGATCCAAAACCAGTGCTGGATATTAAGCAATAAGATGACCAGGATTGGATATTTAACGATGGATCCTAAGGATCCCCTTTTGGATAATGAGATGGCTGTGAAAGCGGATATGTTTAACGGAAGAATTGTAATTATTAATAAGAGCTTTCGTATTATCAGCGATACCTTTTCGCTCTCTGCAGGTAAGACCAATGTGTCGGAGGAAGTGATCCGGTGCTTTAACGGGGAAAACAGCAGCAAATACAATCAGGAAAAAAAGTATTTTTCACTCACAATTCCTATCTATTCCAATAGTCAGGAAAAAGAGACTGATGGTGTTATGATCATTACAGCATCTTCTGAAGATCTACTAAACCGTATTGTCACAGTATCGGATAAAGGAGCATTTTTGCAGCTTTTAATTATTTCCATACTGGCAATTGTGGTAGTTCTTCTGGTAAAGCTTTTAATGAAGCCATTTCGGGAATTGCAGAGGATGTTAAACCGGGCGGCAGAAGGAAACATAGATGAAGATATTATCTCCCGTGTTTACAAGGAGACCAGGCAGATCTCGGATTCCATTAATACCACATTAAAGAAACTGAAAGCAGTAGACAAGTCCAGGGAAGAGTTTGTATCCAATGTGTCTCATGAGCTAAAAACCCCCATCACGTCCATTCGTGTGCTTGCAGATTCTCTCATTGGGATGGAGGATGCCCCGGTGGAACTGTACCGGGAGTTCTTAAGCGATATTTCGGAAGAGATTGAACGAGAGAATAAAATTATCGATGATCTCCTTGCTCTTGTTCGAATGGATAAGACAGCAGGGGCTAACTTAAATGTAGCACAGGTTAAAATTAACGGCCTGCTGGAACTGATTTTAAAACGTCTTCGTCCCATTGCCGGGAAGCGCAATATTGAACTGACCTTTGAAAGCATGCGGGAAGTTACGGCAGATGTGGATGAGATGAAGCTGTCTCTGGCACTGAGCAATCTTGTTGAAAATGCCATTAAATACAATATAGAAGGCGGCTGGGTGCGGGTTACCCTTGATGCAGACCACAAGTTCTTTTATGTAAAAGTTGCAGATTCAGGGATTGGAATTTCAGAAGAATTCCAGGAACGGGTATTTGACCGCTTTTACCGGGTGGATAAGGCAAGATCCCGGGAGACTGGAGGAACCGGACTTGGTTTATCCATAACTAAAAAGATTGTTCTGATGCATCAGGGAGCGATCAAACTTCAGAGCAAAGAGGGAGAGGGTACTACATTTACTGTACGTATTCCTCTTACATACATTTCTTAGGAACAGGAGGGATAGGGATGAAGCCACGAATGGGTATGTTGATATTCCTGCTGTCTGTGGTATGCTTTTTATCCGGCTGCTCCGGAAGAGCACCCGAAAAAAGCACGGATAGCGGGGAACTTTATCAGATCTACTATTTGAATTCGGCCATGACCAAAATGGAGCCTCAGCCATATACCATGCCTGAAAAGCCTGTGGATGAATCAGAAGAGGAAACAGACTGGAAAATTAAAAATCTGATGGAACAGCTGCGTAACGTTCCCAAGGATTTAGACCGGCAGGCAGCCGTCCCGGACAAAGTGGGATTTGAGCGGTATAAGCTGGAGGATACAGTGTTGTATCTGTATTTTGATAATAATTATGCGATGATGAACAGTACCAGAGAGATTCTTTGCAGGGCGGCTCTTGTCAGAACCCTGACTCAGATCAAGGGGATAGCATACGTAGCAATCTACACAGCGGAACAGCCGCTTATGGACAGCACCGGAAATCCGGTGGGGCCAATGCAGAGTACGGATTTTATTGATAATATCAGCAATGTCAATTCATTTGAGAAGACAGAACTGTCCTTGTATTTTGCAGATGAAAGCGGAGAGAAGCTGGTAAAAGAATCAAGAGAAGTAGTTCATAATATTAATACTTCCCTGGAAAAGCTGGTAATTGAACAGCTGATCGCAGGTCCTGGCAGACCGGGATTGAACCCTACGCTGCCGAAGGAGACCAAACTGATCAATGTGTCGGTCAATGAAAATGTGTGCTACATCAATTTTGACTCCTCATTTCTCAATAATACTCTGGAGGTAAAGGAATATATCCCCATCTATTCCATCGTCAACTCTCTGGCTGCGGTTTCATCCATTAACAAGGTTCAGATCACAGTCAATGGTTCTCAGGATGTGATGTTTCGGGACTCCATTTCTTTGAACCAGCAGTTTGAGCGAAATCTGGATTACAATAAGGAAAATGAGGAATCAACAGAAGAAACAGGAGGAACACAACAATAAAACGCCCATTATGTCTGATTGCAGGGGGATTTGTACTTGGAGAGACTGCCGTACTGCTGGCTTTGACATCTTGGCTTTTTATTCCGGCGCTGATTGCTGCCGGGATGATTTTTTGTGGTTGCAGGAGAGGCAGAAACCCGCTTTGGGTCTTTTTGCCTCTTGTTTTTTTCTATCTGGGATCGGCTCGTGCAGGTCTTGAGATGGATCAATTAAGAGAACGGGATATCCGGCTTTTAGAGATTACAGGTTATTACACAGAGGTACAGGGCAGTGTTTCATCTATTGAAGAAGAAAAGGGAGTTGTCAGCCTGACTCTTAAGAATAACCAGATCAGAAGAATGATGAACGGGAAGTGGGAAGAGGTTCTTTATGAGCCACCTGGAATCAGGGTTTCTCTAAAGGAGTGTAAAGGAGCTTCTTTAAAATCTATGGGAATCGGACAGACTGTTGCTGTGCGGGGAGAGGTACAGCCCTTTTCACAGACAAGAAATCCGGGAGAGTTTGATTTTAAGAGCTACTATCAGTCTCTGGGGGTGGATTTTACCCTTTTTGCAGAGGAGATTGATATAGTAGAAGTGGGGAAGTCTCCGATTTTGGAGTTTTTAAGAAAATTAAAAGTCCATGGTAAAACCCTTCTTTACCGGGACGCAATAGAAACGGATGCAGGGATCTTTACGGCTGCAGTCCTGGGCGATAAAATGGGAATCTCCAGGGATATAAAGGATTTATACCAGAAAAATGGAATTGCCCACCTCCTTGCCATCAGCGGTCTTCATATGTCTTTTATCGGACTCTCTTTTTACAAACTGATAAAAAAGGCTGGTGCAGGCTTTTGGGGCGCAGGTCTTGTTAGTATGGCGCTTCTGATTTTATATGGCATATTAACGGGTGCAAGCCCTTCTGTGGTACGGGCCGGGGTGATGATGTGTCTGGGATTTTATGCTGCCTGTCTTGGAAGAACCTATGATTTATTGTCTGCAGCTTCGCTGTCATTATTTTTTCTTGGTTTTCAGTCTCCGTCACTCCTGATGCAGGGAGGCGTTCAGCTTTCGTTTGGTGCTGTATTTGCAATAGGAGCGATCGCTCCAATTATACAAGGCTGGCTGGGAAAGGATAGCCTTTTTTCCGGAAGTATCTCTGCCTGCTTTGCGGTGCAGATGATTACTCTGCCTGTGACAGCCTTTCATTTCTACCAGATTCCGCCTTATGGTCTGGTTTTGAATCTGCTGGTCATTCCACTGATGGGCGGAGTTCTCTGTTCCGGTCTGGGAGTGATTGCATTTGGATCTGTAAGTCCTGTTCTTGGAACCGCGGCAGCAGGAACCGGGCATTATATACTGTCTCTGTATGAGATCCTTTTAAACATTGCGGGGGAAATGCCGGGGAGTAATATTATTTTGGGCCGGCCTGGTATCAGAACGCTGGTGGCTTATGGGTTTCTTCTTACTGGCTGCATTTTTATAATAAAATTATTTAGCAGGGTTGAAAAGGAAGAAGAGAAAAATAGCATTGATACCGTGGAAGGAAATGAAAGTACTCCGGAAAAAGGGAAAATTTCGTATGTAGGAAAACTCCTTTTCCTGACAGGATTTTATATATTATCCATATTTCTTTTATTACCTCAGCCGGTAAAGGGATTCGAGGCTTGGTTTCTTGATGTAGGGCAGGGAGATGGGATTTTGCTCAGGACAGAAGAGGCATGCGTGCTGGTTGATGGTGGAAGTTCATCTAAAAAATCTCTGGGAGAGTATACACTGTGCCCATGTCTGAAGTCTCTTGGTATTTCGGTGATTGATGATGCATTCGTCAGTCACGGAGACCTGGATCATTTAAGTGGAGTAAAATATCTGCTGGAAAGCTGTGAGGACATACAGATTAAGAATTTATATCTCCCCTATCATGGGCGGGATGAGGAGATGATACAATCCCTGGCAGCACTGGGAAAAAACAGGGGAGCTTGTGTGTGGTATCTGACAGGGGGCGATGTAATGAAGATAGGAAAGCTATGGATTACCTGCCTTTATCCTGGAAAAGATGACGTACCGACAGATGTTAACGGCGAATCCCAGGTGCTTAAAATGGACTATGGTGATTGCCATATGCTGTTTACCGGTGATATGGGGGAGCGGGAGGAACAAATTCTTCTTGAAAAAAAGGACGGTCAGTTATTATGTGAAGTAAATGTTTTAAAAACGGCTCACCACGGCTCAAAATATTCAACCAGCGAATCATTTCTTGATGCAGTTTCACCTGTCTGGGCTGTAATTTCTTATGGACAGGGGAATTCTTACGGACATCCTCATAAAGAAGTGTTAGAACGTTTTAATGAGCGTAAGGTATCGGTGTTTGGAACTGGAATGAACGGGGCAGTCAGGCTGGAAACGGATGGAACCAGGATCCGTTTTTCAACTTTCGTTGACGGAAACCAGAACCATGGGTATAATGTTAAGAAGGAAAAGGAGTGAAACATGCGATGCAGACCCTGAATCAGGATATAAAAAATAACAGTTTTAAGCCGGTTTATCTCTTATATGGAGAAGAGGCATTTCTAAAAAACAGCTACAAGAATCAGATGAAATCGGCCATTACTCAGGGAGATACCATGAATTTCAATCAGTTTGGCGGAAAATCCATTGATGTAAAGGAGCTCATAAGCCTTGCTGATACAATGCCTTTTTTTTCGGAGAGACGATTAATCCTTGTAGAAGACAGTGGATTTTTTAAGGCGGCTGCAGAAGAACTGGTGAACTATCTGCCCCAGATGCCGGATACAACCTGTATGATGTTTGTGGAATCAGAAGTGGACAAGAGAAGCAAAATGTTTAAAAAGATAAAGGAACTTGGTTATGCCGCCGAGATGGAGCGTCAGGATATGAATCAGCTGGCCAGATGGGCAGGAACATTACTTTCCAGAGAAGGAAAGAAGGTGACTGGACAGACCATGGAGCTTTTTTTAAACATGACCGGTGATGATATGGAAAATATCCGCATGGAGCTGGAAAAGCTGATTAGCTTTACGTTAGGAAGAGATGTCATAACTGATGAAGATGTGATGGCGATCTGTACAGAGCGGACCACCAATAAAATATTTGATATGGTGACTTCCATCGTTAACCGCCAGACAAAAAGGGCCCTTGAACTTTATGAGGACTTGCTTACATTAAAGGAACCTCCCATGAGAATCATGTTTCTAATTGCAAGACAGTTTAACCAGCTGTTACAGGTTAAGGAACTGATGGGCAAGGGAATGGATAAAGGGGGAATTGCTGCAAAGCTTAAAATCCCGCCTTTTGCTGCGGGTAAGCTGATGCCTCAGGCAAGAACTTTTTCCAAGGAACAGATTCTTTCTTATGTGAATTCCTGTGTTGAGGCAGAAGAAGCGGTTAAAACGGGAAGACTTACGGATCGTATGGCAGTGGAGCTTTTGCTGACTGCAAAATATTAAAACAACAGGTTGTCTTTATCAGAAAACGGGAGGACAAGGAACTGGTGAGTAGTTCCTTATCGCTCCCGTCTTCTTTCTCCTTGAAAGCCAAAAAATATATCATCATTAATATTGTCATTTTTATCATTGCCGCAACAGAGAGCCTGGTGGGCTGCAATCGTCTCCAGGGTGTCGCCCAGCTGACTAAAAATACAGCTGAGGAGTGCAATTTCGTCAGCTGTCCGCCCTTGTGCAAGACAGCAGGCAATGGATGACACAAGTGTTACCAGTTCGCAGGACTGCATAGTTCATCACCTCTGGATAATATATGACGCATCAGGTGACATTAAGATAAGAAAAAAATTATTCTGCCATTTTATAAATATTAAATGGTTCAAAAAGAATTAAATAGTTGTCCTTTTGCAGCCCCTTTTCATATTTTGCCCGATAGCATTCCAGTGCTTCTAAAAGAAATTCTTCCGTAACTTCTAAGTGTTCTGCAATCTCAAAGCTGTTTCTGCAGCCGGCCTCTTTCGCGGCAACCAGCTTCTCCAACGTGATCATTTTGTTATAAGCCCATAAACGTGCCGTGCGTTCCTGTTTTCTGTTTGAAACAACAGACTGATCCAGTATATCTCCGGCAGTGGTGTAGTAATGTCCAAGTTCTTCAGCCAGTACGCAGGCTTTCTGACAGCCGGACATGTTCTGCCTGATGAGGATCTGATCGCCCCTAATCCGTCCGTCATTACCTATTAATGGTTTTTCTTTAATCATGATTCCGTCGGAGTCTGCTTCCTTTAATAATATGTCATAATTCAAATAAATCACCTCAACGAATTTTATTCCTTATTCATCGAAAAAGGCATCATCATGCTGTCTCATTTCCTCAGTCACTTCAATATCCGTCCGCTCATGAGCCGCTACCGGCTGTAAATAAGATCTGGAATCCTGATGCAAAGGCCGGACAACTGGGTCCACTTTTGTATATTGGGGGATGTGCACCATCTCACTGACTCGTTTTAGCGCCTCTTTTTGTCCGCTTTCATTTAGCTTTTGAAAATTACTGAGCATTTCTCTTGCTGACTCTCCGAAACAGCTGTTTTCATGATCCAGCGCAGAAACATCTGTTTCCTCCCAACCCATGAGGGAAGCCGGAGTTGTCCTCAGAGCTTTTGCGATTGCAGTAATTTTAGACTGGGGAAGGCCTCTGCCGTCTACCTCTATCTTATTGATGGAAGAACGGGATTTGTAACCCGCCTTATTCGCAAGCTCTTCCTGAGACATTCCCAGTTCCTCACGTCTTTGTTTTATGATCTGACCAATATCCATAGGATCACCTCCATGACAGCATTATAACACGGAGTAGAATTACTTTCAACAAAAATTGAGAAACGTGTTGACAAAAAGGAAACAGCGGAGTATGATGATGGTGTAGACAAAAAGACTACAAGAAAGGAGGAGAGAATGACCAATACGGTTCGGTTAAATGAGTTGATAAAAAAATCCGGGCTGAAAAAGGGGTGGATTGCGGACAGACTAAACTTGTCCAGCTATGGGTTTCGGAGGAAACTGTGGAATAAGAGTCAGTTTAAGGCGGGTGAGATTAAAGTACTGTGTGAGTTGCTTGGGATTGCATCGTTGGAGGAGATCAGTGGTATTTTTTTTAATGAAGAAGTAGACAAAAAGACTACATAATCTTCTGGCAGAAGGTAGGTGAAAGGGATTGAGGCAAGAAATGTATATCAAGATAATGGAATCAGTAATTAAGAAGTTAAAGGCTATCTTTCCTGAAACTAAGATTCGCTTAGGATCTATTGAAGAAGAGGAGAAAGAATCCTGCTTAGTGGCTGGAATTTCACAGGTGTCGGAGAATTGTATAAATGGGAAGCGATACTGCTGTAGTATGAAAATATTTATTAATTATTATCCAAAGGGAGCAGAGGAGCAATATGAGGACCGGTACCACGTATTGGAGTTGTTAATGAAACATTTGGATTCGATTTCTTTGGAAAATGGGGCAGTTATAGGAAGCAAAGACAGATCTGGATTAGTAGAAAACGGTAATCTGAAATTTCAAACGGAATATCAGATATTCTTTCTGAAAAATCAGGAGGAGGAAGTGTCTATGGAGGACATTAACTTAAAATGAAAGAGGTAAATTAATGACTGGAAACAGTAGAAGAAAGGCTGCGGAAAAGTCTGAGGCAGTACGTTATACAAAAAAACAGTTAATCTGCTCAGAGAAGTATTGCAGCCAAAGTGACTTGCTATGTGCATTGTTAGAGAACGAAAAAACTTATTCATTAGCAGAAGCAGATGAGATAATGAATCGATTTAAGAAAGGTAAGGTAAACGTATGTTAGGTGGAGGAAATTTTAAAACACAAAATAAGGTATTTCCCGGTGCGTATATAAATTTTATTAATCGTGCTACGTCTGGGGTATCCTTTGGTGACAGAGGTGTGGCCGCAATTCCAATGATTTTAAGCTGGGGACCGGAAAAGGAGATTTTTGAAGTTACCTCTGAGGAATTCCAGTATAACAGTAAAGAAATTTTTGGTTATTCGGTTGAGGATGCAGCAATGCTGCCTGTAAGAGAATTATTCCAAAATATGAAAAAGGGAATCTTCTATCGGTTAAATACTGGTAACCATGCATCCTGTGACTATGGAACAGCAAAATATTCCGGAATCCGGGGAAACAATTTGATGGCAGTCATCTCAAAAAATGTGGATGATAATTCAAAATTTAATGTAAGCATTTTGTTTGATGGAAAAGAAATAGATGTTCAGACTGTTTCAAAATCAGCTGAACTTAAGGATAACAATTACGTAGTTTTTAAAAAGGAGACAACACTGGCAGAAACTGCAGGACTTCCATTTACTGGAGGTACCGATGGGAACGAAATAACCGGCGAAGATTATTCTGAATTTTTACATGCAATAGAAAGCAGCTCTTACCAGATTCTTTGCTGCCCCTCACAGGATGATAATGTGAAAGCATTATTTGCGGCCTTTACCAGGAGAATGAGGGATGATGTTGGAGTAAAATTCCAGACAGTTTTACATCAATATTCAAAAGCAGATCATGAAGGAATTATATCAGTGGAAAATGAGGCCAAAGAGCATACTGCAGGCCTGGTTTATTGGGTAACAGGTGCTGAAGCAGCTTGTGATATTAACAAAACAGTGGAAAACAGGAAGTATGACGGAGAATACACTGTAAAAGTTCCTTATACCCAGCTGCAGCTTGCAGATGGAATGAAGGCCGGCAAGTTCCTTTTACATAAAGTAGGAAGTGAGATCAGGGTTCTTACAGATATTAATACTCTGGTAACCGATACAGATGAAAAAGGTGAAGATTTCTCCAATAACCAGACCATCCGCGTACTGGATCAGATTGGTAATGATATTGCAGAACTTTTTCATTCCCGGTATCTGGGAAAGATGCCAAATGATAATGCAGGGCGAATCAGTCTGTGGAATGATATTGTAACTTACGGGAAACAGCTGGCAGTTTTAAGAGCCATTGAAGACTTTGATGCAAAAGCGGTCACAGTGGATAAGGGTGAGGGGAAACGGTCTGTTTTAGTTAATTTCCCGGTCCAGCCTATTAACTGCATGAGTATTTTGTACATGACAGTCGTCGTTTCATAAGAAAGGGGTAATGAATAATGAGTAATATAACAATGAATGCGTGGGACGCAGTCAGCGCAGCAAAAGCAGAGTGCTTTATTACAATTGAAAATGAGCGTTTTAATTTCATGCAGGCTTTGAATCTGGAAGCAAAGATTGAAAAAGTGAAGTCTGAAATCCCTATTCTTGGACGAGCTATGAAAGGTAACAAGACGGTTGGAATGAAGGGGACCGGTTCTGCAACATTTCACTATAACACAAGCATTTTCCGTGATATTTTATATCGATATCAGCAGACTGGCAAGGATATCTACTTTGATATCCAGGTTACAAATGAAGATCCTGCTTCCAGCGTAGGAAGACAGACTGTCATTTTAAAGAATTGTAACTTAAACGGTGGAATTATTACCAAGTTTGATGCATCAGGAGAATATTTAGAGGATGAATTTGAATTTACGTTTGAGAGCTGGGAAATGCCAGAACGTTTTGGAACAATTGCAGGAATGCAGTAAATACAAGGAGGGATATGAAAATGGGAGATTTAAGTTGTTTTTTAAGTCAGAATGCTGTAAAGGCGGAGAATGAGAAGTTTGTAGCTTCAAAACGTTTTATTGGTCAGAAAAATAAACCAGTGGAGTGGGAAATTAAAGCAATTACTTCAAAAGAAGATGAGGCGCTGAGAAAAGAGTGCACGAAACGGGTACAGGTGACTGGCAAAAAGGGACAGTATACACAGGAGACTGACTATAATCTTTATCTTGGAAAACTGGCCGCAGAATGTACGGTGTATCCCAATTTAAATGATAAAGGTCTACAGGATTCCTACCAGGTTATGGGATCAGATGCTTTGTTAAAAGCAATGCTGACTGCTGGAGAATATGCCGGATATTTAGAGCGGATCCAGCAGGTGAATGGATTTGACACAACACTTGAAGAGCAGGTTGAAGAGGCAAAAAACTAATAAATGGAGGCGATATGGAAGCCAACATTGCTTACTATTGCCTCCACAAGCTTCACAAATGGCCACATGAATTTTTAAGCCTTGACCGGTATGAGAAAGCATTTATTATTGCAGCAGTTAATCTAAAACTGGAAAATGATAAGAAGCAGGCACAAAAAGCAAAGGCCAGGCACAGGTAGTAAATGAGGGAAGCGCCTTAACAGACGTTTCCCAAATAATAAATGGAAAGGAGGTAGAAGTGTGGCGACATTAGAAAACTCAATACAGCTTGTTGACGGTGCAACACCTGTACTGAACAGAGTCAGTACTTCCATTAATATGACTGCCGGTCTTATGCGCAGCTTACAAATGGCATCATCAAATGCGTTGGCACTGCCTGGTATGCAAATGTGGGAATCTTCACTGGCTGGAATTCGCCTCCAGTATGACAGAATAGAAGAAACGGTGTATCAAGTGCAAGACCAGCAGGAGGAGTTAACTGAGGACACAAGAGAGAATGAGAAAGAAGTCGAAAAGCTAAAGAAAGCCTGGGAAAAAGTTGTTTCTGTTACAAAGAAAATGGGTATTAAGACAAGTGCCATGGATATTTTCAATCAGGCAAACGACATGAAAGCCGCAGGTAATGTCATACAGACAAGAACCGGTATGCAGGGACCAGATCTTAGTGCAGCACAGAAAAGTGCTTCTAATCTCTATATTGATAATTTAAGTCCCAGTCTTAGTTCGGCAGCACAAAGCCTTTCTGCAGTTAATCAGCTTACTGGACAAACGGGAAGCGGATTAGAGCAGATAACCCGTGCCGGGCTGCTGATGCAGGATACCTTTGGATATGGACTGACAGATAGTATAAAGTCTGCAGGCATGTTGGAACAGCAGTTTGGTATATCCGGTGCCGAAGCGTTTGATTTGATTATTCAGGGAACACAGGCAGGTCTTAATAAGAATGGCGATTTACTGGCGACTATTAATCAGTATTCATCCAAATTTAAAAGCCTGGGTCTTGGTGGAGATGAAATGTTTCAGGCTTTAATTAATGGTGCTGAAAATGGAGGAGTTTCAATTGCTTCCCTTGGTGCTGCGGTTAGCGAATTCTCAAAACGGGCAGTCAGCGGGGGAAAAGATTCCAGCCAGGGATTCGCTGCTTTTGGACTTGATGCAAATAAAATGACGGAAGCATTTAAAGGTGGAGGAGAGACCGCAAAGCAGGCTTTTATGCAGACATTGAATGCCTTAAACAATATGGAAGACCCGGTAAGTAGGAATCTAGCAGGAGTTAAGCTGTTTGGTGATGCCTGGGGAAATATTGGAAGCGACGGTGTAATGTCACTGGCTGACTTAAGTGGATCTGTTGAATTGACAAAAGATCATCTGGAGGAACTAAACAGAACGAAATACAATGATGCAGCCAGTGCTCTCAGTTCCCTTGCAAAGACTATAAATGTAGGATTAGCCGGCCCCATTGGAGGGGTAGTGGACTTTGTTACAAAAAGTATCCATGATTTTACATCAGGATTACAGGGAGATGTGGAAAATATCAGTGGAATTTTTGGTGTAATAGGATTGGTAGCGGGAGAGATTGGAAATGGCATTGCAGAGTCTTGGTCTGTTTTACAACCTGTTATTTTAGGAATTATTGCAGCTCTGATTGTTTATAATGCAGTTTTGGGATTTGGTTGGCTTACAATGATTAAGAGCGCAGCCACAACTGCATTAAGTACAGTTTCCAATTGGGCAAATACAGCATCACTAATAGCCCAGACATTAGCTACAGAGGGTTTAAATGCAGCTCTAGCGGCATGTCCACTAACGTGGATAATAATTCTTATTATTATGCTAATAGCTCTTTTCTATGCTGGAGTAGCAGCAGTAAATCAATTTGCCGGGACTTCCTATAGTGCAACAGGAATAATCTGCGGGGTATTTGCAATGGCATTGGCGGCAGTTGGCAATATACTGATGGCCATGGCTGAGCTGGTTATTGGGGTAGTTGAATTTATGCTGAATCCTTTTATTTTCTTGGCTAATTTTATAGCAAATATGTTTCGTGATCCTCTTGCTTCTGCAGTGTATCTATTTGCAGATTTCGGAGATCAAATTTTGGGCCTGATTCAGAAGGTGGCAAAAGCTCTGGATCTGGTTACTGGTTCTCATTTTGAAGCAACAGTATCAGTTTGGAGAGAAGACATTTATGGTTTTTATGATAGATTTGCTAAGAAACATGGAAATGGGACTTACGAAGAAAAGTTTAAACCATTGGATTTAGATAAGATGATGTCTGAAGCGGGATTAAAACCGGATCGTTTTAATTATGGTGATACTTATAAGAATGCTAATAATTGGGGGACGGGCATAGAAACTGAAGCTAAAGATAAATTCGAGGATTTCAAAACACTTGTTAAGCAGCGTGATCCTGTGGAAAATGCTCAGGTACCCAATGAAGATATTATAAAAAACACAGGTAATACGGCGGCAAGTACAGCAGCTATGGCAGATTCCATGGATATCGTAGATGAGGAATTAAAGTACATGCGGGATGCGGCTGAGCAGGAAATTATTAACCGGTTTACACTGGCGGAATTGAAGGTAGATGTTAATAATAATAACACCATAAAGACTGTTACGGACATTGATAATGTAGCTCGAATGCTTAGCGATGTTACTACAGAAATGCTGGTTTCTTCCGCAGAAGGGACGGTATATTAATGGCTTATCAAATCTATATTAATGACATGCTACTTCCTCTTCCACCAGAAAAAATACCATTAAAATACAATGGACAGAATAAAACTATAAATCTCATCAATGGAGAGGAGATTAATTTAATTAAGCCAACTGGTCTTGCTGAAATAAGCCTGGATGTAATTATCCCTCAAATGGAGTATCCATGTGCCACTTGGGATGGAAGTATAGGAAGTGCAGAAGATTTCTTAACTAAAATAAAAAAACTTAAGGATAATGGAAATTTTTTTGAATTTACTGTAATTCGTGAAGGACTAATGGGAAACAGTTTATTTGACACAACTCTTGATGTAACATTGGAGGACTATAAAGTCACAGATGATGTCGGTGAGGGATTTGATCTGGTAGTATCTCTTAACATGAAAGAATATAAAAGTTATGGAACAAAAATCATGAATTTTAAAATCGATGAGGATGAATCCCAAAATGAAGTGACCAGTTCGGAAGAAGAACGTCAGGGAGAGCCGCCTATAGAAAAAGAATATACGGTTGTAAAAGGAGATTGCCTTTGGTCCATCGCTAAAAGAAATCTTGGAGATGGAAGCAAGTGGAAAGAAATTTACCAGTTAAATCGCGATAAAATCTCCAATCCTAATTTGATTTACCCAAACCAGGTATTAATTATGCCTTAGGAAAGGAGAAAAATGAAAGCACATTTATATATCCAAAATGATCGGACCGTTTATGAACCAGTCGTATGCGGAAACATTACATGGCAGACCCAACGAAGAGGACAGCCAGGAAAGTGCACATTTACGCTTCTCCCGGACAAAATGCTTCAAATTGAAGAGGGCAATGCTGTCCGGTTGGACGTGACTGGAATCCCTGTTTTCTTTGGGTTTATTTTCGAACGTAACTGGAACAGTGATGGTCAGGTAAAGGTTACAGCATACGATCAGCTTCGGTATCTTAAAAATAAAGAAACTTATAATTATACGGATTTAACTGCCGCTGAATTAATACAGATGATTGCGGATGATTTTCATCTAAAGACAGGAGAGCTTGAGGATACTGGTCAGAGATTTTCCAGAAAAGAAAAAGACAAGACGTTGTTTGATATTATTTTGAACAATATGGATCTTGCTATGATACATTCGGGGAAATTATATACTTTCTATGATGATGTAGGAAAATTAACACTTAAATCTATGGAAAACATGAAGTTGGATATCATGATTGATGAAACGACAGCACAGGACTATGACTATAAAGTCAGTATTGACAGCAATACCTTTAATCTCATCAAACTGTATTACGACAATAGTGATACGAAACAAAGAGAGTGTTACATTACAAAAAGCACAGAGAACATAAATAAATGGGGAGTCCTTAAAAAGGATGAATCCATTGAAAAGGGAGTGGATGGGCAAAAAATAGCAGAAACCTATCTGACATTGTACAACCGCCCTTCCCGTTCCCTGACTATAAAAGATGCATTTGGTGATATTCGTGCCAGAGCTGGTTGTCTTATCCCGGTTTTTCTGGATTCATTAGACACAAGTTGTAAAAATTATTTGGTTATTGAATCCGTCACTCACAAAATTGATGAAGGAATTCATACTATGGATTTAACATTGAGAGGAGCAAAAATAGTTGGCTGACGTTGAATGGATAGAGAACATAAAAAGAATTGTAATGCAGGCTGTAGAGGCTGGAGATCCTTGTGATGTTATAACTGCTTCTGTGCTTAACACGGATCCATTAGAAATTCGGATAGATCAGAAAACCATATTAACAAAAACCCAGATTATATTACCAGAACAGTTTACAGACCATTTAAGTGTAATGGAAATACCGGGTTTGGGAGAAATGACAGTGACTGTAAAGGCAGGTCTGAAAAATGGAGACAGGATTCTTCTCATTCAAAAACGGGGAGGACAACAATACATAGTCGCAGGCAGATGGTAAAGGAGGAATACTATGCTCCCAGTAACAGGTAATATTTTGGAACAGGACTTTAAAGTAATTGAGCAGCCATCTAAAACCTTCCGTCTTGTTATGGACAGCGGTCGTATTATGGGAATGACAGATGGCTTAGAGGCAATTCGACAGTCTGTTTACTGCATTTTAAATACGGAGCGTTTTGACTGGCTAATTTATAGCTGGAATTATGGAGTGGAATTAAACAGGCTTTATGGAAGGCCGTTAGGGCTGGTTAAAGCTAAAGTGAAAAAAAGAATCATGGAAGCCCTAAAGCAAGACGACCGAATCAATGAGGTGGACAATTTCTCTTTTAAAGAGAATGGTACATCACTATTTGTAACATTTACCGTCCATACTCCGGTGGGAGAAATTAATGCTGAAAAGGAGGTGAATTTTTAAGTGTATGAAAGTGTTTCGTATGAGAACATATTAAAGCGTATGTTAAATAAAGTATCATCTGACTTAGATAAAAGGGAAGGTTCTGTAATTTATACTGCGCTGGCTCCAGCTGCTGCAGAGCTTGCTATTATGTACATAGAGATCGACCAGGTTTTAAAAGAGATTTTTGCGGATACAGCAGACAGAGAATTTTTAATACGTAGAGCAGCTGAGCGCGGAATTATTCCCAAGTCAGCTTCTTATGCAGAGCTAAAGGCACGATTTAATATGGAAATTCCAATAGGAAGTCGTTTCTCCCAAAACTTAATGAATTACAAGGCTATAGAAAAATTAGGTAACTTTGAATACCGGATGCGGTGTGAAACAATTGGTACTTCCGGAAATGCAAATTTAGGCAGATTGATTCCCATTGAATATATGAAAGGGTTAACATTTGCTGAACTTACAGAACTTTTAGTACCAGGAGAAGAGGAAGAGGAAACAGAACGGTTTCGTAAACGATATTTTGACAGTTTAAAATCTCAGGCGTACGGTGGAAATATTGCAGATTATAAAGAGAAAGTTTCGGCGATTCCAGGAGTAGGTGGAGTAAAGGTGTTTCCTGCCTGGAATGGGGGTGGAACGGTGAAACTGGTCATTGTTGATTCCTCTTTTCACGCTCCCAGTCTGGATTTAATTGATAGTGTACAGGAACAGATTGATCCAATTACAGATCAGGGGAAAGGCTATGGAATTGCGCCTATTGGTCATAAAGTTTCTGTTGCAGGCGCCCAGGCAGAGGTAGTATCAATTACTGCAAAAATCACATATCAGGCAGGATATGACTCTGTAAAATGTAAAGATTTTATTGAAAAGACTATGGACGAATATTTCGAAGAATTGAATCATTCGTGGCAAGAGTTAGATAACATTATTGTCAGGATTTCCAGAATTGAAAGCAGGTTGCTGGATGTGGAAGGGGTTCTTGATGTCATGGATACAAAGATCAATGGAGTTAATGGTAATTATGTAATTCCCTCTGAGAAGATAGCACAAAGAGGTGATGTGGATGCTTAATCAAAGAGAAATGGATTTAATATCATATTTACCAGATTATTTAAGAGGAATCCGAGAGTTTAATGAGATAGGCGGAGCTGAAGAAAATGAATTGAGGCAGCTGTATTCAAATATTGGAATCCTGTGGGATAACAGTTTTATAGTATCCTCCGATTATCAGGGGATAAAAAAATGGGAGTCATTGTTAGGAATCAAAGGGGACGCGTCACTTTCTCTTGAGGAAAGAAGAAATATTGTATTAGCAAACTGGAATTATCAGCTCCCTTATACCCAAAGAAAGTTACTGGAGCAGTTAACATCTTTACTTGGGGACAATTATGAAATCTACGTGGATATCCTTAAGAGCAATTTAAAAATTGTAGTAAAAGAGTGTTCTCTGGTTATTGTGGAAAGCATTGGAGATATGGTAGGAAGAATAATACCAGCAAATCTGGAAGCAGAATTTTGTAGTAAATACCAGGGGAATTATCACTCAAACAGTTACTTCTTTAACAGCATAACTATTCGTACAGTTTATTTTCCTCGATATAATCTGGCGCATTTGAATCTGGATCGTAATTGGATTTTGAATGGGGACAATAAATTAAACGGGTACAATGATGAAAGTCCCATTGACTTTTATCCTGTAGGAACCAGGGTTTGTGCAGAAATACAGCATCCTAATAAACGGGAAGAGCAGTTTCGTATATCGGTTGTCATACCAAGGCAGTTAGTTTCAGATAATGAAGTAATTGTAGTACATGCAGAATCAAAAAATGATTTTAAAATAAAAGAAATGATGAGTTTTAGTTTCAGTGCGATGGAATACATGACGGTCGGTCCTGTCTACATTACAAACAGAAATGTATTGGAAGATGAATGGGCATTAGACGGTAATCGTAACTTAAATGGCGGTTTGACTATTTTATAGGAAAGGGAAAATTTATGGCAGACATTACAAATGGAGTTATTACAGTAACAGGGAGAAAGAAATTTTGCAAAGCACATGCAGGAGATATGGCTCTTCCCATTATCACTCATATGGCGTGGGGAGATGGGGGGGTAAATGATGAGGGGAAGCCAAAGGCAGCTTCTGGAGGTGAGGTCGCTCTTTATCATGAACTTTTAAAGAAGAAAGTGGAGGCTCACACTTATGTTAATGATGAGGAGACTGCTTGCCGTTACACGGCCACATTGGAAAAAGGAGAATTAACTGGAAGTGAAATATCCGAAATGGGATTGTTTGATGCAGAAGGAGATTTAATTGCATACCGAACCTTTATGCGAAAAGGGAAAGATGCAGATATTCCTCAGATTTATGATATGGATGAAATATTTTAAGGAGGTTTACTATGGCATATTGTGATGTAAAGAATCCGCCGCAATATACGGCTGAAATTCGTAAATGGGACAGGGATACGCTGGCAGATGGTCAGGAGATGGCGGTTGAGATTGAACAGCTTTTTAATAATACTTTTTATAATAAGATGGTTCAGGAGCAGCATGAACAGTTAATAGAGGTAAGTATTCCGGCTTCTGGCTGGAGTGATACAGCACCTTATAGTCAAAGAGTAGCGGTGGCAGGGGTGAAAGCAACTGATAATCCGGTATTAAGCCCTTGTACACCTAAAAATTTGGATGCTGCAGCTGTAAAGCTTAGAAGAAAAATGACTGGGATGATAACTGACGGTGAGACAGAAGATGGATATGTAACGTTCTTTTGCGGTGAAAAGAAGCCAACAGAAGATTTTAGTGTATATCTGAGAGGAGTGAGTGCGAATGGGTAAAGTTAGTATTTCAGGTGCTGGAGGTGCTGGAGCCGGGTCTGATGAGTGTACTGCTACTAGAGCTGAAGTTTTAAAAGGATATACTGCTATTACAAATAATTCTGATGATGAAGTGGTGGGCGGAACCTTGGAACTTACAGGAGATGTAGCGGATAGTCAAGTTCTGGCAGGTAAGTCTTTTTATAAAACAAATCCCAAAGATAAGAGGATTGGTACAATGTCAAATTGTGGAGCTGCATCAGCTGCTCTTAATGCAGGAGAAAGTTATTCAATACCTGCTGGGTACCATAACGGCGGAGGAAAGATCACCGCTAATAGTTTGGCAAATCAGACTCCTGGAAATGCGACTGCTAGCAAAATTATATTTGGGTATTCGGCATATGTAAATGGTGCCAAAATTGATGGGACATTAGGAGTACAAAGTATTTTGTCTTTTAATGCAGCCGTGTACTCGTCCACGGCAATTATGTTAAATTGGCAGAATCCTGCCACAGGGCCTTTTGCAGGAATTCGTGTAGTATACAAAACTGGGGGGTATCCGGCGAGTATGTATGATGGGACTTTATGTTATCAGGGACCTGGCAATAATTATAATCCTTTAGGCTCTTCTAGTGCCTTAGTAGATGGATTTACCCCCGGTGTAACTTATTATTTCCGGGCTTGTGGTTTTAGCACACAGGCTGGATCTCTTTGGTTACATGATTCAGCGTTTACTGCAGCGGTATCTACAACCAGAGGACAACAAGTATTTACGGACTCTGGAGTATTTATAGTACCCAATGGAGTGCGTAGTATTGATGTTTTTTGTGTTGGTGGGGGAGCTTCTGGAGGATATGGTGTAAGCAGTTCTTCCTATGCAACAAGAGGGGGATCGAGTGGTAGGACAGCAACTATAAAGGGAGTTAATGTATCCCCAGGACAACAATTTGCAGTGACTATTGGTGCGGGAGGCCCTGGGGATAGAACTTTGGTATATAGCGGTAATGCAACCAGTTTTGGTAATAATTTAGTTGTCGCAGCTGGAGGAGAACGCTATGGAGTTAGTACTGGTGGTAATGGTGGTTCTGGTGAAGGGGTAGGATACGATTGTGATCATGACTCTGGAAAATATGACTTTCATAGCTCAAGGGGAGGTTCAGATGGTTCCGACGGGGAGACTTCTTGGAGGGGTAATGGAGAACCCGTCTATGGAGGAACTGGGCAGCACTTTACTACCAGAGCTTTTGGAGAATCTTGGAATACTTTATACGCTGGAGGCGGAGGTGGAGGGGGAGAAGGTGCTGCCGGAGGAGCCGGTGGTGGTGGTACAGGAGGAGGCTTTAGATTTGCACCCACTAATGGTGCTCCAAATACTGGAGGAGGCGGAGGTGGTGGTGCTCGAGATAGTTGGTATAGTATTAAATCAGGAGGTTCGGGAGGATCTGGAATATGTATCGTTCGTTGGGGGTATTAGAAAGGAGAGTTAATTATGATAACACATCAAGTGTATGCTTTGATTTTTGAAGACGAAGTTAAAAATATAATAGTATGCGATAACTATGAAATGGCCAATTGGCTGGTGAGAGCATCTTATGGTGAAGAAGCATTTGCAATAGACTGCTTACAGTATCCTTGCCAAATAGGGGATAAGTATCGTGATGGGATCTTTTATCACATTAATGAAGATGGTACAGAAAAAAAAATAATTCATGTGGCTACGGCAGAACAACAGATTCCGGTACTTAATGCTCAGATAACCTATTTATCTATGATGACAGGGGTTGAAGTGGAGGTAAATAATGAGTAAAAATTTTAATAAGGTAAAGGCATTTTATAATGCAAAATTATGGTCAGAGGGTATGGTAAGTAACGCAGTTGCCTGTGGCTGGATCACTGCTAATGAATTTAAAGAAATAACTGGACAGGGTTATGATAAAAAAAGTGAGGAAAATAGAAATGGATAGAATTATAGAACTGTTTGCCTTAGCGTGGGGAAGCCCAATAATTAAACTGGTCATTTTAGCAGTAGTTATGGATACCTGCTTTGGTTGCATCAGAGCAATTAAAGAACATAAATTTAACAGCTGTTTTGGAATAGACGGTGCGATCAGAAAAATATCAATGGTAGCATCCCTGGCGTTCCTCCTTGTACTAGACCAAATTGTACACCTAAACCTAATTGGTTTTATCCCGGAAGCTATCCGGTCCTATCTACCAGTTAATTCAATAGGTGTTGCCGAGTTTTTCGGTCTTCTATACATAGCCTACGAACTGGTCAGTATTTTAAAAAACATGACATTATGCGGTCTACCCGTAAAACACATATGGGAAGCCATAAAGAAGTTCCTGTCACAGTACACCGACGAGCTTCCTGACCGCACCTAAAACTTACCAAGTACACCGCCCCGTGACATTTCCCCACCTTTCTTCATATGATAAATAGAAAGGGACAAGGTGATATCTATGGTAAAAAGCGAATCAACCAAAGACATGAGCAACATCGAATTACTTGGAATACAGGAGAATCTAAAAGATTCCGATTATACAGAAATCGAACGTTTCCGGGAATCCTTTGATGCAGATGACATGGGATTCTCGGGAAGAAGGGAGGGGATTTAAGTGGAAATAAACAAACTTCTAACCCCATATAACTACAGTAACGGCGAACTAAGCCGTATTAAATATATCGTCATTCATTATGTAGGAGCGCTGGGAGGCGCGGAAGCAAACTGCAAATACTATGCCTCCCAGTACGTAGGGGCCAGCGCCCACTACTTTGTAGGCTTTTCCGGAGAAATATGGCAGTCCGTCGAAGACAAAAACGTCGCATGGCACTGCGGAGCCAAAACCTATATCCATCCAGAATGCCGCAACAGCAACAGCATTGGCATCGAACTGTGTGTCAGAAACAAAGGCAGCCAGTCCGATACAAGCAGAGACTGGTACTTTGAAGACGCAACCGTAGCTTCAGCAAAAAAATTAACTAAAAATCTGATGGAACAATACGGTATCAGAGAAGATCACGTAATCCGCCATTATGATGTAACCGGTAAAATCTGCCCCAATCCTTACGTATACAACAACACCATTCACACATGGGAAGATTTTAAAGATTCTCTTTTATCCGCAGCAGAAGTAAAAT
The DNA here is from genome assembly GCA_963523055.1 of uncultured Paenibacillaceae bacterium. Taxonomy (GTDB): domain Bacteria; phylum Bacillota; class Clostridia; order Lachnospirales; family Lachnospiraceae; genus Lacrimispora. The sequence continues at coordinate 73,316 of CAURBV010000019.1, forward strand.
CCGGCTGGACGGAAGATGAGAACGGATGGAGATTTTATTTAGGGAATACAGGAGATTATGTGAAAAATGACTGGTATCAGGATGGAGATACCTGGTACTGGTTTGATGAAGCCGGATATATGGTGAAAGATACCTGGAAAACCGGTAGTGACGGAAAGTGGTATTATTTAGACAGTGCCGGGAAAATGGCAAAAGACCAGTGGGTGATCTGGAAAAATGAACTTTACCGTGTGACAGCTGACGGCAGTATGTATGAGGGTGAGCTTCACTTAAAGTCAGACCAGAACGGCGCACTTCAGATCCAATAAGAACCTGGCGGGATCCGGTGATTAGAGATCCCGGAAATCCCGCCAAACCAAAAAATCCCATTCAGGGGGTTAGTCTGAACGGGATAAATATCGTTTATGAATTAAGCCATAGCGTTAACAGCTTTAGAGATTCTGGATACTTTTCTGGAAGCGTTATTCTTATGATATACGCCTTTAGTAGCAGCTTTGTCGATCTCTGTAATAGCATTTACTAATGTTACCTGTGCAGCAGCCTTGTCACCGGCAATAATAGCAGCTTCCACTTTCTTAATGGATGTTTTCACTTTGGATCTTATCGCTTTGTTTCTAGCAGCCTTAGTTTCGTTAACTAAGATTCTTTTCTTTGCAGATTTAATGTTAGCCAATCTGTACACCTCCAATAAAATGTAATATGATTTATTCTTTGTTTTGCATCAAAGTCTGGACACGGACAGTTCAATGTAAACATACTTTTATATTTTAGCTAATTTCAGTACATATGTCAATACATAATTCCTGCTTTTTTGCAGAAAATACCTTAGAAATGCTGGAAAGGAGGAAGAAATGGAAAACACATTTGAAGTACGTACGGACCTTGCAGTTGAAGAAAAAGAAAGTTTTCCTGGTGACGGCGGAGAAATATCAGGAGTATCACTGCGGGAATGGCATCGGGCTGACAGCCGGATTAAAATGACAGAGGTAAAAATTCTTGATGAAAAAGGGTCAAAAGCCATGGGAAAACCCATTGGAACCTATATTACCCTGGAGGCAGACCAGCTTTCTTTAAAAGATGAGGATTATCACAGAGAGGTGTCTAAGGAACTCTCAGCCCAGATTTCCAAGCTGCTTGAGGGAAAAGATTATACAAAACCCAATTTTCATGTATTGGTGGCAGGACTTGGTAATTCTTCTGTAACTCCCGATTCGCTGGGACCCAGAGTTCTTAATAATCTTCAGGTTACCAGACATTTAAAGGTTCAGTATGGAGACGATTTCTGGCGTGGAAAACCCATGCCTGTAATCAGTGGGATTGCACCAGGTGTTATGGCTCAGACCGGAATGGAGACAGCCGAGATTTTAAAAGGTATTATTAAAGAAACAAAGCCCGATCTCATTATTGCAATTGATGCTCTGGCTGCAAGAAGCGTAAAACGTCTTGGGACAACCATACAGCTTACAGATACCGGAATCCATCCGGGTTCCGGAGTGGGAAATCACCGTAGCAGCTTAACAAAAGAAAGTTTAGGGGTACCGGTGATGGCAATTGGCGTACCTACTGTTGTAGGGGCGGCCGCAATCGTCCATGATACAGTGACAACCTTAATCCGGGCACTGTCAGAAAATATGGAAACCAAAGGAATGGGAGATTTTATGGAAAATCTTAATTCTGACGAACAGTATGATCTGATCCGGGAACTTTTAGAGCCAGAATTCGGACCCCTTTATGTAACCCCTCCGGATATTGATGAAACTGTGAAAGAATTAAGCTTTACCATCTCCGAGGGGATCCACATGACCTTTTTGGGACAGGAAGTTTCGTAGTAAACAGCCACCTTTCTGCATAGTATATTATAATCAAGAATGCAGGAAGGCGGCTATGAAACAGAGCAATGAAAGATTGAACCGGATAATTAAAAAATTAATGATTACAGTTAGCCTGATTCTGGCCGTTTTTTTAAGTCTCAAAGAAGCTTCCCAGGCAGCAGGCAGGCTGGATCTAAAAGATATTCAAAACTGGATTGGAGAGGGCGTTTCTGAAAGCGCTTCAATAATCTGGCGTTACCAGTATCCTGCTTCTGTGTGGGAGCAGGAAGGGGAAGGCGGGAAGAACCTATATCAGGAAAAATCACTTGGAAGCCTGTTTTGTGGTTTTTTCTTCAGCCATTCCCCCTTATCCCGGTATACAAATAAAAATGGAACAACAGCAGATTATTACGGAGAAGATGATCCTGCCTACAGGAGTTATTTAGAAAGCGGAAAATTTTACGAGGAACACAGCTTTCTTCTATATGATGGAGGAGAAGAGAGCGGGGAAGACGGAAGTGTAAATGCCGGTGCACCTAAGGTTTCCCAGGAGACACCAGAAAGTCAGGCAGCCGCAGAACCCCCAAAACAAGAGGTGGCCAAAGAGCCCCAACAGCCCGTATCTGCCAATGGGGAAAAGAATTCTGCAATGACCTGTGCATCAAGCAGTATCTGGCCTATTGTGGGAACCACCTACCGGAAGGAGCAGCTGGCAGACTACGATTATATGATGAAGCATTTTTACAGTGTTCACACCTCAACCACCGCTGGACGGGATTTAATGAAAGCTGATCAGTTCCTTTCAGAGAAATTTACTCTGGATGGAGGAAATGACAAACCCCAGATTTTAATTTATCACACCCATTCCCAGGAAGAATATACTGACTTTGCGTCTGGCAATAAAGAAGCAACAGTAGTGGGAATCGGAAATTATTTAACCCAGCTGTTAACTGCAAAGGGTTACAATGTCATTCACGATACCTCTGTCTATGACTTGCAAAATGGAAAGCTGGACAGAAACAAAGCATATACATACGCCCTTGATGGCATTACAAGAATCCTTCAGGATAATCCGTCTATCGAGGTGATCCTGGATGTGCACCGGGATGGAGTAAACAGTGATCTGCATATGGTTAATAAGGTCAATGGGAAAATGACAGCTCCGGTCATGTTTTTTAACGGAGTCAGCCAGACACCGGAAGGTCCCATTGAATATCTGCCTAACCCATACAGAGAGAAGAATCTTGCTTTCAGCTTTCAGATGCAGCTGGACGGCGCAGCCTATTTCCCTGGACTTACCCGTAAAATTTACATAAAAGGGCTTCGTTATAACCAGCATTTAAGAGCCAGATCCGCTTTGATTGAAGTCGGCGCCCAGACCAATTCCTACCAGGAAGCATTAAATGCCATGGAACCCCTTTCAGAGGTTTTGGATATGGTCTTAAAAGGAAATTAACAAACAACATAGTAGTAAATAAAAAAGCTGGAAGCCTGTTATGTTATCAGGCTTATCCAGCTTTGAGTCTTCTCTGAAAATGTAATCAGCGGAGGGGAAAATCAATTGAATGTTAAATTGGAATATGTTACCAAAATTTCTCTTTATAGTCCTGAAAATGGACGGAGAAAAACCACCCTTGTATACTTTGGCGAGTTCGAGGGTGGAATTTCAACTCTTTTAATTGGCCAACCCCTTGTAATGGGGCGGTTGTTTCTTTACTATTATTCTAATACATAATTCCTGTATTTGCAAGCGAAACTAGTAACAGGAAATGTATATGATTCATGGAATTCAACGCTTTCCCGGTGGACAACCGTTAATTTTAATGGTATATTTGAAGACACCAGAAACATCAGAAAAGAGGATTATATTTTATGGCAGCTGCCCAGCAGAATAGAATACGTAATTTTTGCATTATTGCTCATATTGATCATGGAAAATCAACTCTCGCAGACAGAATTATCGAGAAAACAGGACTGCTGACCAGCAGAGAGATGCAGGCTCAGATTCTAGATAATATGGATCTGGAACGGGAGCGTGGAATAACCATCAAGGCCCAGGCGGTTCGTACTGTTTATAAGGCAAATGACGGACAGGAATACGTTTTTAACATGATTGACACACCGGGTCATGTTGACTTTAATTATGAGGTTTCAAGAAGCCTGGCAGCCTGTGACGGCGCTGTATTAGTAGTAGATGCCTCTCAGGGAATTGAAGCCCAGACTCTTGCAAACGTCTATATGGCACTGGATCACGACCTGGATGTATTTCCAGTTTTAAATAAAATCGACCTTCCCAGTGCGGAGCCAGAGCGGGTGGTTGAGGAGATTGAAGATGTAATCGGCATTGAAGCTCAAGATGCACCCAGAATCTCCGCCAAGACAGGCCTGAATGTAGAAGCGGTACTGGAAGCGATTGTTGAGAAAATACCAGCCCCTGTTGGTGATCCTGAAGCACCCCTTCAGGCTCTGATCTTTGATTCCCTTTATGATTCCTACAAAGGAGTCATCGTATTCTTCCGTGTAAAAGAAGGAACGGTTAAAAGAGGAGATAAGGTGCGAATGATGGCTACCGGTGCAGTGGAAGAGGTAGTGGAAGTCGGATATTTCGGCGCAGGCCAATTTTTGCCCTGTGAAGAATTATCTGCAGGAATGGTTGGATATTTAACTGCCAGCATTAAAAACGTAAAAGATACGGCGGTGGGAGATACCATTACCCTTGCTGACAGACCATGCAAGCAGGCTCTTCCTGGTTATAAAAAGGTAACCTCCATGGTGTATTGTGGTCTGTACCCTTCCGACGGAGCCCGTTACAATGATCTTCGTGATGCACTTGAGAAGCTGCAGCTTAACGACGCTTCCTTATTCTTTGAACCGGAGACATCACTTGCCCTTGGCTTTGGTTTCCGCTGCGGATTCTTGGGACTTCTTCATCTGGAGGTAATCCAGGAACGTCTGGAACGGGAATATAATTTAGATCTTGTGACGACTGCACCTGGCGTAGTCTATTATGTGTTCAAAAAGAATGGGGAGAAGCTGGAACTGACCAACCCCTCCAATCTTCCTGATCCTACCGAGATTGAATACATGGAGGAGCCCATTGTCAGCGCAGAAATTATGGTAACTACGGAATTTGTAGGAGCCATTATGAAGCTTTGTCAGGAACGTCGTGGTGTTTATCTTGGAATGGAATATATGGAAGCCACCAGAGCGTTACTAAAATATGAACTTCCGTTAAATGAAATCATCTACGATTTCTTTGATGCACTGAAATCCCGTTCCAAAGGCTATGCTTCCTTCGATTACGAGCTGAAAGGCTATGAAAAGTCGGAACTGGTAAAGCTGGATATATTAGTCAATAAAGAAGAAGTGGATGCACTTTCCTTTATCGTACATGCAGAATCCGCCTATGAGCGCGGCAGAAGAATGTGTGAAAAGCTAAAAGATGAGATTCCCAGACAGCTTTTTGAAATTCCCATTCAGGCAGCCATCGGCGGCAAGATCATTGCCCGCGAGACAGTAAAAGCCATGAGAAAAGATGTACTTGCCAAATGCTACGGCGGTGATATTTCACGTAAGAAGAAACTTCTTGAAAAGCAGAAAGAAGGTAAAAAACGTATGCGCCAGGTCGGTAACGTTGAGATACCGCAGAAGGCATTTATGAGCGTACTGAAATTAGATGATGAATAAAAAAAATATGGAGATTTACGTGCACATCCCGTTTTGTGCACGTAAATGCGCTTACTGTGATTTCTTATCATTTCCCGGAAATAAACGGATGCAGCAGGAATATACAGAACAGCTGCTGGAAGAGATAAAATACCAGAGTGCATATACCAGAGAATATCAGGTCATCAGTATATTTATCGGGGGAGGGACGCCCTCTATTCTGGAAACAAATCAGATGTCTGCCATCCTTAACGTATTAAACAGTCAGTTTGACATACATCCGGAGGCAGAGATTACCCTGGAAGCCAATCCGGGAACCGTTACCTCAGAGGCACTCATTCAGTACAAACGTGCAGGAGTAAACAGGATCAGTATGGGACTTCAGTCAGCTGACGATAAAGAACTTGGCTATCTTGGCAGAATACACACCTACGATGAGTTTTTAAAAAGCTATCAGAGAGTGCGCATGGCGGGATTTGATAACGTAAATGTGGACTTAATCTCGGCCATTCCCGGTCAGACAGTGGAATCATGGAAGAATACATTAAAAAAGGTTACCATGTTAAAGCCAGAGCATATTTCGGCATACAGCCTCATCGTTGAGGAAGGAACCCCGTTTTACGACCGCTATGGAGATCATGTGGAGATGGATAATGATTCTATGACGGGAGAGGAACGAAGGCGTCTGATGTCTCTTCCTGAGCTCCCTGACGAAGACATGGAGAGAGAGATGTATTATCTGACCAGAGAGTTCTTAAAAGAACAGGGATATGAGCGGTACGAGATTTCCAACTATTCCAGAAAAGGGTATGAATGCCGGCATAACATCGGCTATTGGACAGGAGTGGAATATTTAGGTCTGGGACTTGGATCTTCTTCCTATATGAATGGCTGCCGTTCTCATAACACAGCCAGTTATGAGAATTATATCAAAGGCAGTTTTGGAAGAAAGGAAGAGTTTGACAGGCTTTTAAGACAGGAGTTTGAGCACCTCTCCATGGAAGAAAAGATGGAGGAGTTTATGTTTTTAGGTCTCCGTTTGATTGAAGGAGTATCTGCTCATGGTTTTGTCAGCAGTTTCGGCCAGAACATACGCCATGTTTATGGACCAATCCTCGATAAACTGGAGCAGGAAGGCCTGATGGAATTAAAGGAAGGATTTTACCGGCTTACAGAACGGGGAATTGATATCAGTAATTACGTGATGAGTGAGTTTTTATTGTAACATAAGGGGTCTGCAAAGAGAACATAATTACTTTCTTTGCAGACCCCTTATTCTATGATAAAGCTTCATCACTGAACCAGAAAAACTTCCATACTCCTGGTGCCATAAGTCCGGGTCTCTCCATGGGTATTAAAATAGATATCAATATGATTTCCTCTTACGCCACTGCCGCAATCCTCAGCCGTATAAATCACTCCGCCAATCATAAGACGGCTTCCATAAGGAATCACTCTTGGATCAACGGAAATGGTATGGCCTGCAGTGGCCACCGTGCCCGTACTGGTTCTTCCTCCCCATCTGCCTGAGCAGCCTCTGCATGGGCAGTAAGCTGTGGTCCGAAACATTCCAAGGGAACGAAGCCCGTTTGAAGAAGCAAAGGAACCAACACCATATACCCTGGAGCCGGAAAGCTTTTGACCGTCCGCATAAGCTTCCACAAGATAGGAACCGTCCCCATAACTGTTCCAGGGAGCGGATACTTCAAAGCCGTAATTTCCACTGCCGGTGCCCTGATCAGCCAGATCCTCTCTGTATTTCGTTGCAGAAGCAGTCAGTTCTCCCACAACACTTCCCGTCGCCTGATTGGTAATGATGACTTTAACCTCCTGGGTGGAAGAGGGATCTGCGCTGTTCCAGGCCCATCCCCGGATGCTGGTTTCATCCGCGCCGTCTATAATCCCGGGAGTCTGCCCTGCAAGGACATAAGCGGGTGATATTGTATAAAATGCTATCATTAGTAATGTTCCGAGGAACCATTGTAATTTCTTTGTTTTATTCATGTAATAATTACTTCCTTTCTTTTTTACAAAAAGTACATACAAATTAATATAATATAAATATATGTAACAGATTTGTAATAAATGAGGTACAAGTAATCATTTTACACTTTTTTCCATATTTGTCAAGTTTTTATATCTTTCTATACCCGACAGCAGGATTTTCTGCATAAAAAAAGCTGCCGGTAAGGGAGAAATCCGCTTTCCGGCAACATATATGGACAATGATTTATTATCTTTCTACTACAGCAAATATCTCTTTTGACTGTCTTCCAAAAGCAAGAGCTTCTCCCCTGCTTCCGAAATAGATATCCACTTTGTTTCCTCTGATACCGCTTCCGGTATCTTCCACCGTATAGACAACGCCATCAATCATGACCTTTGATCCAAGTGGCAGTACAGTAAGATCTGCAGATAATGTGTGCAGCGGCTGTGGTATGGTTCCGGAGTAAGTCTTCTGCTGTCTTCCTGAGCTGCTGGGGCAGTAGGCTGTTGCAGAGAATATTCCCAAAGATGCTCCTCTTTCAAAAACCGGACCTGTGGGTGCTTTTTCTTCTGGCAGTTCTTTCTTTTCTATGCCCGGTCCTACGTCATCGCTTATCGTAGCGTCACTTGCAGTAGCAACCGTTTCGGTACTGTTCTTTTTCATTTGCTTATCCGTATCTACACTCCCTGACTGTTGGTTTGCTGTACTCTGGCTATCAGCCGTCTGGGCAGCCATTGCAGTAGTGGATAACAGCAGAATACAAAGGAGTGTCAGAAATCCGGTGATTCGGAATCGTCTTGAAAAACTAATCATGATTTACCTCGCAATCGTGTTGTTATGGTGTATCAATTACCATTATATTACAAAAGTGTTAAATGTCAAGAAAAAAATGTCATAGGCTTTGTAATATTTGATAGAAAATTGAGATAAAATGTACATGCAGGTCACAAAAACTTCATTTAAAATTTTTCAGGAATGTATTGACAAATGTAGAAAAAAAGAATATATTATGAAAAGAAGATGTTAGCACTCCTATACGTCGAGTGCTAACAAATACCTCTGAAAGGAGCGTGGCAGTTTGGATGATAAGGATCAACTGGATGGACGGAAGATCATTATACTAAAGGCAATTATTAAAACTTATCTGGAAACAGGTGAACCGGTAGGATCCCGTACGATCTCAAAATATACAGACTTGAATTTAAGCTCGGCCACCATCCGGAATGAGATGTCTGATCTGGAAGAGATGGGTTATATTATGCAGCCCCATACTTCTGCAGGAAGGATTCCTTCCGATAAGGGATACCGCTTCTATGTAAATATTATTCTTCAGGAAAAGGAAGCTGAGTTTACTGAGATTAAAGATTTAATGATAAAGCGTGTGGACCGGGTGGAGTCGATGTTAAAGCAGGTGGCAAAGCTTCTTGCCCAGAACACCAATTATGCGGCCATGATCAGTGCGCCCCAGTACCATCATAACAAGTTAAAGTTTATCCAGCTGTCCAAGGTTGATGAGGGAAAACTGCTTGTAGTAATTGTGGTGGAAGGCAATATTATAAAGAACACCATAATTCCCATTCGTTCAAAATTGAGCGATGAAGAAATATTGAATTTAAACATTCTTTTAAATAATGCTTTAAACGGGCTTTCTATAGAAGAGATCAATTTAGAAGTGATCAGCAGGTTAAAGACCCAGGCGGGTCCCCACAGTGAAGTCGTGGACCGGGTTTTATCGGAGGTGGCAGCAGCCATCAGAGCCGATGATGAAGATCTGCAGATTTACACCAGCGGAGCAACCAATATTTTTAAATATCCCGAATTAAGCGACGGAGATAAAGCAAGTCAGTTGATCGGTGCGCTGGAGCAGAAGGAACTTCTTCAGGAACTGGTAGATGATGTAAACAGTTCAGAAAGCAGCTCCGGAATCCAGGTGTACATTGGAGATGAGGCACCTTTTCAGACCATGAAGGACTGCAGCATTGTTACTGCCAACTATGAACTTGGGGAAGGCTTAAGAGGAACCATCGGTATAATAGGCCCCAAGCGAATGGATTATGAAAAGGTATTAAGTACGCTGAGGAATTTAATGACCCAGCTGGATACCATTTTGAAAAAAGATGAAAGGTAAAGGGTAGAATATTGAGCATGGAAGATGTTAAAACAGACGAGAATCTGGCAGAAGAGACGACAAATCAGGAAGATGCCGTTTCCTCTGAAAAAGAGATAGACGTTACTTGCGACTGTAAGGAAGAATGTTCACAGGAACAGGATGAGACAGCAGAACCGGAAGGCGATGCAAAAGAGGAGCCGGAAAAGAAAGGCTTTTTCGGTAAGAAGAAAGAGAAAAAAGATCCGAAGGATGAGAAGATCGAGGAGCTTACAGACCGTCTTCAAAGATCCATGGCTGAATTTGATAATTTCAGAAAGCGGACTGAAAAAGAAAAGTCTGCCATGTTTGAAATCGGAGCTAAGGACATTATAGAGAGAATTCTCCCCGTAGTTGATAATTTTGAGCGGGGCCTGGCAGCGATTCCGGAAGCGGATAAGGAATCACCTTTCGCTGACGGCATGGAAAAGATCTATAAGCAGCTGATGAAAACACTGGATGAAGCAGGGGTTAAGCCCATCGAAGCGGTTGGAATGCCATTTGACCCCAATTACCACAATGCGGTTATGCATGTGGAAGATGACTCTCTTGGAGAGAATGTAGTTTCCCAGGAACTTCAAAAAGGTTACACCTATCGGGATACCGTGGTAAGACATTCCATGGTTCAGGTAGCTAATTAATTATAAATCAGAAACTTTCACAATTTTGTTTATAAAATAGGAGGAAAAAACTATGGGTAAGATCATTGGAATTGACTTAGGAACAACAAACAGCTGCGTAGCCGTTATGGAAGGCGGAAAGCCAGTTGTAATCCCGAACAGCGAAGGCGTAAGAACAACACCGTCAGTTGTTGCATTTACAAAGAATGGAGAAAGACTGGTTGGTGAACCGGCAAAACGTCAGGCAGTAACCAATGCAGACCGTACCATTTCTTCCATCAAAAGACATATGGGTACCGATTATAAAGTTACCATTGATGGAAAAAACTACAGCCCTCAGGAAATTTCTGCAATGATTCTTCAGAAATTAAAAGCAGATGCAGAGGCTTATTTAGGAGAAAAAGTTACAGAAGCAGTTATTACCGTACCAGCTTATTTTAACGATGCACAGCGTCAGGCAACCAAGGATGCAGGAAAAATTGCAGGTCTTGATGTAAAACGTATTATCAACGAGCCGACAGCAGCAGCACTTGCTTATGGTCTTGATAATGAAAAAGAACAGAAGATCATGGTATACGATTTAGGCGGCGGTACATTCGACGTTTCCAACATCGAAATCGGTGATGGAGTAATCGAAGTACTTTCTACCAATGGCGATACTCGTTTAGGCGGAGATGATTTCGATAACCGTCTGACACAGTGGATGGTGGATGAATTCAAAAAGGCAGAAGGCGTTGACTTATCCGGTGACAAGATGGCTATGCAGAGATTAAAAGAAGCTGCTGAGAAGGCAAAGAAGGAATTATCTTCTTCTACCACAACCAACATCAACTTACCTTTCATTACCGCAACAGCAGAAGGTCCTAAGCATCTGGACATGAACTTATCCAGAGCTAAATTTGACGAACTTACACTTGATTTAATCGAGCGTACTGCAATTCCGGTACAGAGTGCATTAAAAGATGCAGGAATGACAGCAGCAGAGCTTGGAAAAGTACTGTTAGTCGGTGGATCTACCCGTATGCTGGCAGCTCAGGAGAAAGTAAAACAGCTGACAGGCAAAGAGCCTTCCAAGTCATTAAACCCAGATGAGTGCGTAGCAATCGGTGCTTGTATCCAGGGTGGTAAGCTTGCAGGCGATGCAGGTGCAGGCGATATTCTTCTTCTTGACGTAACTCCGCTTTCCTTATCCATCGAGACAATGGGCGGCGTAGCTACCAGACTGATCGAGAGAAACACAACCATTCCTACAAAGAAGAGCCAGGTTTTCTCTACTGCAGCAGATAACCAGACAGCAGTTGACATTCATGTAGTACAGGGTGAGAGACAGTTCGCAAGAGACAACAAGACTCTCGGACAGTTCCGTCTGGATGGAATTCCACCAGCAAGAAGAGGTGTTCCTCAGATCGAAGTTACGTTTGATATTGATGCCAACGGTATCGTTAACGTTTCCGCAAAAGATTTAGGAACAGGAAAAGAGCAGCATATCACCATTACTTCCGGATCCAACATGTCCGATACCGATATCGATAAGGCTGTAAAAGAAGCAGCTGAATACGAGGCTCAGGATAAGAAACGTAAGGATGCCATTGATGCAAGAAATGATGCAGATTCCATGGTATTCCAGACAGAGAAAGCACTTCAGGAAGTTGGAGATAAGATCGCAGATACAGACAAAGCAACGGTTGAAGCTGATTTAAATGCATTAAAAGAAGCAATCAACAGAGCTCCGCTAGAAGATATGACCGATGCTCAGGTTGAAGATATTAAGGCAGGCCGCGAAAAACTGATGAACAGCGCTCAGGCTTTGTTTGCAAAGGTTTATGAGCAGGCACAGTCTCAGGCAGGCGCAGGCGCAGGTCCTGACATGGGAGCAGCAGATGCTTCTTACCAGGAAAGCGATGTTGTAGACGGAGATTACAAAGAAGTTTAATATTAAGTCGTTTGACAGGGCTTTGGGGAAAGTGTTGTAGGAATACAGCACTTTTTCCGCAGGAATAAATTCCTTACAATTATGAGAGGTAGACCTAAGATGGCAGAAAGTAAAAAAGATTATTATGAAATCCTTGGCGTTTCCAAAGATGCAGATGATGCAGCACTTAAGAAGGCCTATCGCGCATTGGCTAAAAAATACCATCCGGACACGAACCCTGGAGATACTGCTGCTGCAGAGAAATTCAAACAGGCTTCTGAAGCTTACAGCGTATTAAGCGATTCGGACAAGAGACGTCAGTATGACCAGTTTGGTTCAGCTGCATTTGATGGAAGCGGCGGAGCTGGCGGTTTTGGCGGTTTTGATTTTAACGGTTCCGATATGGGAGATATTTTCGGAGATATTTTTGGAGATATCTTTGGGGGCGGAAGAAGAAGCGCCCAGTATAACGGCCCGTTAAAGGGAGCAAATATCAGAACCAGCATCCGCATCAGCTTTGAAGAAGCGATTTTCGGCTGTGAACGGGAGATCGAGATCAATTTTAAGGAAGAGTGTGCTTCCTGCCATGGAAGCGGTGCAAAAGCGGGTACATCACCGGTAACCTGTCCCAAGTGTAACGGGAAAGGCAAGATTATGTATACCCAGCAGTCCTTCTTTGGTCAGATCCAGAACGTACAGACCTGCCCGGACTGCAACGGTACCGGTAAGGTGATTAAGGAAAAATGTCCGGACTGCTATGGTACCGGATATATCACAAAGAGAAAGAAGATCAAAGTCACCATCCCTGCCGGAATTGACAACGGACAGTCTGTAAGACTGGCTGGAGCCGGGGAGCCTGGAACCAATGGCGGAGAGAGGGGAGACCTTCTGGTTGAAGCAGTGGTTTCCAATCACCCCATATTTAAACGCCAGGATACCAGCATTTTCTCTACGGTACCCATTTCCTTTGCAAAAGCAGCACTTGGGGGCACCATACTGATAAAAACCGTGGACGGTGATGTAGAATACGAAGTTAAATCAGGAACCCAGACAGATACCAAGGTGCGCTTAAAAGGAAAAGGCGTTCCTACTTTACGTAACCGTGCAGTCAGAGGTGATCACTATGTTACATTGGTGGTTTCCGTACCGGAACGTCTGACTGAGGCACAAAAAGAAGCTTTGAAGAATTTCGATGAAGCCATGAACGGGAACCCGGACGGTGATAAACATAAAAAGAAGGGACTTTTTAAATAAAGCCTTTGAACGTACATGGTACGGAGAAGGGAGTAGGTATGAAAGGGGTAAGAAAAAAATTAGTATGGGCAGCAGTCTTGTCAGGAATGATAATCCTGCTGTCCATGAATGTATGGGCGGATAATGGCCAGACTGCCAGAGATTTTCCGGGCTGGAATGGTTCAGGCACCAAAATCGGCGGACCAGGTAACTCAGGTGATTACTTTGACTTCTGGGATGATGAGGATGAAGATGACGATGGACCGGGAAACCGCAGTACTGGCAGAGGGTGGTATTATAGTCCTGCAGGCTGGTGGTTTCAGTACAGTGACGGCACATGGCCTTCTAACTGTTGGAAATTTATAAACGGCAGATGGTATCGCTTTGATCAGGGGGGACACATGGTCACAGGCTGGTATTCGGATCAGAATGGCGCAAAGTATTATCTAAATCCTGTTGATGACGGAATGCTTGGTGCCATGAGAACTGGCTGGCAGCTGATTGACAAAAAAGCATATTATTTTAACACCATGTCTGACGGAACACAGGGCAGACTTCTTTTGAATACAGTCACGCCAGATGGTTATCAGGTGGGGGCTGACGGAGCATGGGTTCCGTGAGGAATTTTTTGTATAAACGAAAAACAGGAGACATTTGAGATGACTGAATCATCAGCCGTTCCAAATTTCTCCTGTTTTTCATTACAAATTCTAATTGCCTTTAGATTGTAATTTTGTAAAAAAGATTCTGTTCCGGTCACAGATACTCAGGCGGGTGTGATGGAGTGTAATGCATCAAGGAATTTCGTTTACTTGATATTTTTTTTTGCCCTTATATCTGCTACGGAACAAAAGTCTTTTTCATCCGTTCACTTAGTTAATGCACCAAGTGGAAATTTTATTGCATTCTTTTTAAAAAAATTAAAAAAAATATATTTTTTCCGGAATATCCCGGAGAAAGCCTGATTTTCTGCGCTTGCAACCCAAATCATTGTATGTTATGATATCATGTGGTTTTCCTTGTAAAGGATTTTTATTGGAATAGGATTCGACGAAAGAAAGGAAACAGAAGATGAATCAATACTTAATTGTGTGTCCTCTTGTATTTCTGGCTGGACTGATAGATTCCATTGCCGGCGGAGGTGGACTTATTTCACTGCCTGCTTATCTTGCTGCGGGAATACCGCCCCATCTTGCAATTGGCACCAATAAGATGGGATCTGCCATGGGGACTGTGGTCTCTACGGCACGGTTTGCAAAAAATGGTTATATAAAAGTGAAACTGTCTTTGTGCGCAGCACTTCTGGCAATAGGAGGTTCTGTTATTGGAGCTCATTTATCCATGCTTGCAAGTGAGACGGTGTTAAAAACCATGATGTTAGTGGCACTGCCGGTTGTTGCGTTTTATGTATTAAAGAATAAAGATTTGGGAGAGCAGGAAGAAAATAAAGAAGTATCTGAGAGAAAAATGATACTGATCACCATGGGGGCTGCCCTTGTGATTGGCTGCTATGACGGCTTTTATGGGCCTGGAACGGGAACGTTTTTGCTTCTTGTACTGACCGGTCTTGCAGGAATGGATATCAGAAGTGCTTCCGGAACCACTAAGGTGATTAATTTGTCTTCAAATATTGCGGCTCTGACAACATTTTTAATAAATGGTAAAGTTTTAATTCCACTTGGTCTTGCAGCTGGTGTATTCTGTATTGCAGGGCATTACATCGGTTCCGGTCTTGTGGTGAAAAACGGGCAGAAGATTGTGCGCCCTGTTGTACTTGTGGTTTTGTTATTTCTCTTTGTGAAAATTATAAAAGGATAGGGAATTGTTATGAAATGGAAAAAATTTACTCTTACTACAACAACGGAGGCTGTTGATTTAGTCAGCAGCATGTTTGATGAAATTGGAATTGAAGGAATCGAAATTGAAGACAATATTCCTCTTACAGAAGCGGAAACGAAAGGGATGTTTATTGACATTCTTCCGGAACTCCCCCCGGATGAGGGAGTTGCAAGAGTCAGCTTTTACTTAGATCCGGACTCTGATACCAATATAGAAGAGATGTTAATTAAGGTGGAAGAGGGCCTTGATGAGCTTTCCATGTTTACGGACTTGGGAGCCCGTACCATTGAAACAAGTGAAACAGAGGACAAAGACTGGATTAACAACTGGAAACAGTATTTTAAACCCTTTACGGTTGACGATATTTTAATAAAGCCTACCTGGGAAGAAATTCCTGAGGAACATAAGGAAAAGCTTTTGATTGAAATTGATCCTGGTACTGCCTTTGGCACAGGACAGCATGAGACCACACAGCTTTGCATCCGTCAGTTAAAAAAATACGTGAAACCAGGTGACCTTGTTCTTGATGTGGGTACCGGTAGCGGCATTCTTGGAATTACGGCACTTAAGCTTGGAGCAGGTGAAGTATTCGGAACAGACTTAGATGAAAATGCCATCACTGCTGTTATGGAAAATATGGAATCCAATCACATAGTTCCGGAAAAATTTAAGGTTTTAAAAGGCAATATCATCGATGACAAAGAAGTAAAAGAAACTGCAGGCTTTGAAAAATATGATGTAGTAGTTGCCAATATTCTGGCTGATGTCATTATTCCTTTACAGAAGGAAATTCCGGTTCATATGAAGAAGGGAACTGTCTTTATTACGTCCGGTATCATTAATATGAAGGAAGAAGCTGTAAAGCAGGCATTTGCTGCCAATGATGCCTTTGAACTGGTGGAGATCACCTATCAGGGAGAATGGGTTTCTGTGACAGTCAGAAAGAAATAGGTGAACAGATATGTATCATTTTTTTGTACAGCAGGATCAGATTGGGGAGACCACAGTCCGGATTACTGGTACGGATGTGAACCATATAAAAAATGTCCTGCGCATGAGTCCTGGAGAAGAAATTTTGCTTAGCAATGGATTGGATAAGGATTACCTGTGTGAAATTCTGTCCATTTCTTCCGATGAGGTTACGGCAAAGATATTAGAGATCCGGGAAGGCGGTACGGAGCTGCCAGTGGAGATTTATTTGTTTCAGGGACTTCCCAAAAGCGACAAGATGGAGCTGATCATACAAAAGGCAGTCGAACTTGGAGTGTTTAAGATCATTCCGGTTGAAACAAAGCGCGCTGTGGTGAAGCTTGATAAAAAGAAAGAGGAGTCAAAAATCAAACGCTGGTCGGCTGTTTCTGAAAGTGCGGCCAAGCAGTCCAAACGGCTTTTGATTCCAGAAGTGACCGGTGTAAAGACTCTTCGGGAAGCCTTTGAATATGCAAAGGAATTTGACATTCTTTTGCTTCCTTTTGAACATGCCGAAGGAATGGTGCACACAAGGGAGATTGTTTCCCGCATTACCTCAGGGATGAAAGTTGGAATTTTCATCGGACCGGAAGGCGGCTTTGAGGATGGGGAAGTGGAACTTGGAGAATCATACGGCGCACATACCATTACACTGGGAAAACGTATTTTACGCACGGAAACCGCGGGACTTTTCGTTCTTTCTATACTTGGGTTTCAGTTGGAAAGCGTTTAGGGAGATGACATAAATGGAAGCATATTTTGATAATTCGGCAACGACCAAAGTTCTGGAGCCGGTAAAAGAGATTGTAATAAAAACAATGATGGAGGATTATGGAAATCCATCAGCCAGGCATAAAAAAGGACTGGATGCGGAACGGTATATCAAAGAAGCTGCCGAAACCATTGCAGGAACTTTAAAGGTGGCTGCAAAGGAAATCGTATTTACATCCGGTGGTTCCGAGTCCAACAATATGGCTATTATCGAGACTGCCATGGCCAATAAACGGGCGGGAAACCATATTATCAGTACTGGAATTGAACACGCTTCCGTATACAATCCTCTTGCCTATCTGGAAGAGCAGGGATTTCGGGTGTCCTATCTTTCCGTTGACGGACAGGGTCATATTAACCTGGAAGAATTGGAGGAAGCGATCTGTCCTGAGACAATTCTGGTTTCCATCATGTATGTAAACAATGAAATCGGCGCCATTGAACCAGTGGAAGCCATTTCTAAAATTATAAAAAAGAAAAATCCAAACATTTTATTTCATGTTGATGCCATACAGGCTTACGGGAAGCTTTTGATCCGGCCAAAGAGCCAGGGAATTGACCTGCTCTCAGTAAGTGCTCATAAAATCCATGGCCCGAAAGGGGTCGGTTTTCTTTACATTGATAAACGGGTTAAAATAAGGCCCATGATTTATGGCGGAGGCCAGCAAAGAGGGATGCGTTCCGGTACGGAAAATGTTCCGGGTGTCGCAGGTTTATCTGCAGCCGCAAACTTTATGTATACCAATCACAGGAAGAAAATTCGTGCAATTACAGAGCTTAAGGATTATTTGATTGACAGACTGTCAGAAATAGACGGGGTAACCATAAACAGCCTAAAAGGAGAATTGTCGGCACCACAGATTGTCAGTGCCAGCTTTTCCGGAACCCGCAGTGAAGTACTCCTTCACGCACTGGAGGAGAAAGAGATTTATGTATCTTCGGGTTCTGCCTGTTCCTCCAACCACCCGGCTGTCAGCGGAACCTTAAAGGGAATTGGTATAAAACCGGAACTTTTGGATTCCACCTTAAGATTTAGTTTCGGAGTTTTTAATACAAGGGAAGAAGTGGACTACTGCATACAAACCTTAAAGGAATTGTTGCCTGTACTCAGGCGGTACCAGCGAGGTTAAATGGGTTTTTAAAAGAAAGGACAACAGATGCAATATCAATCATTTTTAATTAAATACGCAGAAATCGGTGTGAAAGGAAAAAACCGTTTCTTATTCGAGGATGCTCTTGTAGCACACATCCGCCATGCATTAAAGAGGCTGGATGGAGATTTTATCGTTTCCAAGGAATCCGGACGTATCTATGCCGCTGCACAGTCTGAATTCGACTTTGATGAAGTTGTGGAATCATTAAGCCGCATATTTGGAATCGCAGCCATTTGTCCCATGGTTCAGGTGGAGGACAATGGTTATGAGGATTTAAAACAGCAGGTTTTAACTTATGTGGACCAGTATTATGACGATAAGCATTTTACATTTAAAGTGTATGCAAGAAGAGGAAACAAACGGTATCCGGTTAACTCAGAACAGATTAACCGGGATCTGGGAGAAGTGATTCTTCATACATTTCCTGACACAAAGGTTGACGTTCATAAGCCGGAAGTTATGCTTTATGTAGAAGTCAGAAATAAAATCAATATTTATTCCAGAATTATTCCGGGACCGGGAGGAATGCCGGTAGGAACCAACGGAAAAGCCATGCTTTTATTATCTGGTGGAATCGACAGTCCGGTAGCTGGTTATATGATTGCAAAACGGGGAGTTAAAATTGACGCAGTCTATTTCCATGCTCCGCCTTATACCAGCGAACGTGCAAAGGAAAAGGTCATTGATCTTGCAAAGCTGGTTTCTAAATATTCCGGACCAGTTCACCTTCATATCGTGAATTTCACTGACATTCAGCTTTATATTTATGACAAATGTCCTCATGAAGAACTTACAATCATCATGAGACGCTATATGATGCGGATTGCTGAGCATCTGGCTGGAGAAGCAGGAGCACAGGCATTAATCACAGGAGAAAGTATCGGACAGGTAGCCTCACAGACCATGCAGTCACTGGCAGCGACTGACGCAGTCTGTACAATTCCGGTATTCCGTCCGGTAATCGGTTTTGATAAGCAGGAGATTGTTGACGTATCAGAAAAGATCGGGACTTATGAAACCTCTGTACTTCCTTTCGAGGACTGCTGCACCATCTTTGTTGCAAAGCACCCCGTTACAAAGCCAAGCATTAAAATGATTGAGCGTTCAGAAGAAAAACTGGAAGAGAAGATTGATGAGCTGGTTGAGACAGCCATTAATACCGTAGAAAAAGTCTGGTGTTAAAGAAAAAATGGGGTCCGGCTCCTTATTAAAAGGACGGATCCCATTTCTCAAATAACTCTTAATCAAGTTAATCTACAATATATGGAGATAAAATGTTTAAGATTTCATCGACAGCGCTTTCGGAATGAATATTTAAATCAATTGGCTTGGATAAATCCAGGCTGAAAATACCCATAATGGATTTTGCATCGATCACATATCTACCGGAAACAAGATCAAAGTCTGTATCAAATTTTGTTAAGTCATTTACGAAAGATTTTACTTTGTCGATGGAATTTAAAGATATACGAACTGTTTTCATGTGAAAAACCTCCTTGCGTGAGCTCTTTTATTTATCAGGGAACCGCCCCCTTTTTCACTTCAATACTACTGATTTATTGTATAAAAGTCAATGGTAATTTTACATGAAAATACTGAAAATTTAAGCAATATTTAGATAGGAGAAAATAAAATGAGAAAGGCAGCCCTGCATAACCTTGGGTGCAAGGTAAATTCATATGAAACAGAAGCAATGCAGCAGCTTTTGGAAAACGCAGGCTATGAAATCGTACCATTTGCTGAGGGAGCAGACGTTTATATTATCAACACCTGTTCTGTAACCAACATTGCTGACCGCAAATCCAGACAGATGCTTCACCGCGCCAAGAAAATGAATCCGGGTGCAGTGGTTATTGCAGCTGGATGTTATGTCCAGGCAGCAGGCGAAGAACTGAAAAAAGACGAAGCAGTCGATCTGGTGATAGGAAATAATAAGAAGACAGAGCTGGTTTCCATTCTGGAGGATTACTTTTCACAAAACAAAGTCATAGAGGAAGAAACAGTGATTGACATCAGCCATACCGCTGAATATGAGAATCTTTCCATCAGCAGGATCGGTGATCACACCAGAGCGTTTGTAAAGGTGCAGGATGGCTGCAATCAATTCTGCAGTTACTGCATCATCCCTTACACCAGAGGACGGGTCAGAAGCAGACAGCCTCAGGAAGTGGTGGAAGAGATCACACGGCTGGCGGCTTTGGGATATGAGGAAGCTGTTTTAACGGGAATTCATTTAAGCTCTTACGGCATGGATTTTCCGGCAGAGGAGAGAATCGGCCTGCTGGATTTAATTATAAAAGTACATGAAATACCGGAAATCAAACGAATCCGTCTGGGTTCCCTGGAACCAAGGATTATAACTGAAGAATTTGCATCAGCTCTTGCCGGGATGGAAAAGATATGTCCTCATTTCCACCTGTCTTTGCAAAGCGGCTGTGATGCCACGTTAAAGCGTATGAACCGGAGATATAACACCAAGGAATACTTAACAGGCTGTGAGCTTCTTCGAAGTGCATTTAAGAATCCTGCCATAACTACCGATATCATAGTAGGGTTTCCTGGTGAAACCGACGCTGAATTTGAAACCACAAGAGAATATTTAAAGAAACTCCAGTTTTACGAAATGCATGTATTTAAATATTCAGTCAGAAACGGAACCAGAGCGGCAGATATGCCGGATCAGATCCCGGAATCGGTAAAAACAAAACGAAGCGGTGAGCTTCTGGCTCTGGAACGGGAGATGTCACTTTCTTACCGGGAATCTCATTTGGGAAGTCAGACCGAAGTGCTGATGGAAGAAGAATATGAGGTAGATGGAAAGCGCTACGTGATTGGCTATACAAAAGAATATTTAAAAGCAGCAGTGCCTTTCGAAGAAGGAATAAAAGGCAGAATGATAAAGGGAACTTTATGGAAAATGCTGACAGATGAGATCATATTTTTAAAATGTTAAGAGACAAAAATTATTTTTGTCTTGCCGAATCCATAATTATGGTTTAAAATAAAGGAGAACAGTTAAAGGACGTGAGAAACATGGGCGATATTCATAATACACAATTTTTTAAAGCAGTCCAGGAGAATAAGCTGGACGTAAGTCAGGTACTGGAACAGGTTTATATTGCCCTCACAGAAAAAGGCTATAATCCGGTTAACCAGATTGTGGGGTATATTATGTCAGGTGACCCTACCTATATCACCAGCCATAAGAATGCCAGAAGTCTGATCATGAAAGTGGAACGGGACGAGATTCTGGAAGAACTGATGCGGGTATATATTGATACGAAGTTAAAGTAATGACGCCATTCGGTGTCAGTCGGGTAGGTTTAACTCTATAAGACCTTTGCAATGCGTTACAGCTGTCAGATGAAGTGGTAAGAGGCGGAGTCTGGCAGTTTGTTTTTATCTAGTTGGCTGCGAACCAGCTTTGTTTTGTTGTCCAAAAAGCAAGAAAAGCATGGACAGGAAAGAGGAGCGTCCTTACGGACATACCTTTATGTCCAGAAAAGCATGGACAGGAAAGAGGAGCGTTCTAGCGAACATACCTTTATGTCCAAAAAGCATGGACAGGAAAGAGGAAATATGAGAATCATGGGACTTGATTTTGGTTCTAAGACTGTGGGAGTTGCAGTTTCCGACCTACTGGGTATAACTGCCCAGGGTGTGGAGACAATTACGAGAGAAGAAGAAAATAAACTGAGAAGAACCTGTGCCCGGATTGAGGAACTGATTCAGGATTATGAGATTGAAACCATTGTTTTGGGTTATCCTAAGAATATGAATAACACGGCTGGAGACAGAGCTAAGAAGACTGAGGAATTTAAAGATATGCTGGAACGCCGGACAGGACTTCCTGTGGTTTTATGGGATGAGAGACTGACTACAGCCGCTTCTGAGAGAATTTTAATGGAGAGCGGTGTGAGACGGGAAAACCGGAAAGCAGTCATTGACAAGGTGGCAGCAGGATTGATTCTGCAGGGATATTTAGACAGTTTAAAACGGGAGACAGGCAATGAACAGTGAAGAGAGAAAAATTACCCTGACCAATGACGAAGGGGAAGAAATTATTTTTTATGTGTTAGAAGAAACCAGAATTAATGGTATGAATTATCTGTTGGTAACAGATTCCACAGATGAGGACGAAGAAGGAGAATGTTACATCTTAAAAGACATGTCAAAGCAGAATGAAGAAGAAGCTTTGTATGAGTTTGTTGAGGATGATAACGAGATAGATTATTTATTTAAAATATTTTCCGAACTGCTTGACGGAGCGGATGTGGATATTGAAAAATGATGGTAAGTGATTGAGGGACTGTTGTATGGAACAGGAAGTTTTTAAAGATATGCTTCGAAAAAAAGGACTCAAGGTGACCAATCAGCGTATGCTGGTTCTGGAACTCATGGCTGAGCGTCCGGGAGAACATCTGACTGCAGAGGAGATTTATGATCTGGCCAGACAGAGTTGCCCGGAGATCGGACTTGCCACGATTTACAGGACTGTACAGGTGCTGGTGGATTTGTCAGTGATTGATAAGGTCAGCTTTGATGATGGATTTGCCCGCTACGAACTGGGGGGCTTTAATCGTGAGTCCGGACACCACCACCACCATGCCATTTGCAGCCGATGCCAAAAAGTATTTTCCTTTAAAGGTGACCTTTTAGATACTCTGGAACAGGCACTTCTTGATACAGAGGGGTTTATGGTAACAGATCATGAAGTGAAACTTCACGGGTACTGCAGGGAATGCCGGGAAAAAATGGAAGAAGATCAGGACGGAAAATAATAAAACGGAGGTAAAAGATTGAAGAAACAAGACAGCAACGCGAAAGTAAAAATCATTCCCTTAGGAGGAATGGAGCAGATTGGTATGAATATCACTGCTTTTGAATACGAGGACAGCATCATTGTTGTGGACTGCGGACTGGCATTTCCCACAGATGATATGCTTGGAATCGACCTGGTAATCCCGGATGTTTCCTATTTGAAACAAAATATAAACAAAGTAAAGGGATTTGTCATCACCCATGGTCACGAGGATCATATCGGTGCGCTCCCTTATATTTTAAAAGAGATCAATGTGCCGGTTTATGGCACCAAACTGACCATTGCATTAATCGAAAACAAATTAAAAGAACATAATCTTTTGAAAAACACCAAGAGAAAGGTGATTAAACATGGACAGTCCATTAACTTAGGCTGTTTCCGTATTGAATTCATCAAAACAAACCACAGCATCGCCGATGCATCTGCCCTTGCTATTTTCTCACCGGCAGGTGTGATTCTTCATACAGGAGACTTTAAGATTGACTACACTCCGGTATTTGGAGAACCAGCAGATTTAGAGCGTTTTGCAGAACTTGGAAAAAAAGGCGTGCTTGCCCTCATGTGTGACAGTACCAATGCCATGAGACCAGGCTTTACCCAGTCGGAAAAGACGGTTGGTAAGACCTTTGATAATATATTTGCAGACCATAAGAATAACCGTATTATAGTGGCAACTTTTGCATCCAATGTGGACCGTGTACAGCAGGTAATCAATTCTGCTGCCAAGAACGGGCGTAAAGTTGTAGTTGAAGGAAGAAGTATGGTCAATGTAATTGGTACGGCCAGTGAGCTGGGATATATCGCTATTCCGGAAGGCACGTTAATTGACATTGATCAGTTGAAGAATTATCCCGATGAGCAGACCGTGATTATCTCAACGGGAAGCCAGGGAGAATCCATGGCAGCTCTTTCCCGTATGGCAGGAAGCACACATAAGAAGATTTCCATTAAGCCAAATGACGTAATTATATTAAGCTCCAACCCCATTCCTGGCAATGAAAAAGCAGTTTCCAAGGTAGTAAACGAGCTTTCTATGAAGGGTGCTGAGGTAATTTGCGAAGATACCCATGTATCCGGACACGCATGTCAGGAAGAAATTAAGCTTATGTATGCCCTTGTTCGTCCTCAGTACGCCATTCCGGTACATGGAGAATACCGTCACTTAATTGCACAAAAGAGTGTGGTTCAGTCCATGGGTATTCCAAAAGAGAACGTAATCATCATGTCTTCCGGTGACGTAGTGGAGCTGGGATCAGAATCCTGGAAAGTAGTAGATCACGTTCAGTCCGGAGGGATTCTGGTAGACGGACTTGGAGTTGGTGATGTAGGCAATATCGTATTAAGAGACAGACAGAATCTGGCACAGAACGGAATTATCGTAGTTGTGCTGACTCTGGAAAAATATTCCAATCAGCTACTTGCAGGACCCGACATTGTGTCCAGAGGATTTGTATATGTAAGAGAATCTGAGGATCTGATGGAAGAGGCAAGAGCCATTGTAAATGATGCAGTTCAGGACTGCCTGGAACGCAAAATCAACGACTGGGGTAAAATCAAGAATATTATCCGGGACAGCTTAAGCGATTTCCTTTGGAAGCGCATGAAGCGTAATCCCATGATTCTGCCGATCATTATGGAGGTTTAGGAGTTTTATTAAACTCCTGCCTTTAAGGCGAAAGGAATGGATCGTTATGAGCCGGACAACGAATGAGATAAATAAAATAACAGGAGCGATCATAGCCATATCCTCCAGACTTATCATTTTTGCACTGGTCGTAATGCTGCTGTATGAAGGCGTGACCAGAGGCTATGATTTTGGTCATGAGATATTCTATGCCTCCGCAGTTGAACAAAAACCCGGCCAGGATAAGAATATTACTGTGGAAAAGGGTGCATCAGCTGGGCGGGTAGCCAGACTTTTAAAGGGAAGCGGCTTAATTGCCAATGAATATTCCTTTATCATACAGGCAGAGTTCTTTGATTATAAGGTGAATCCGGGTATCTATACCTTTAATACTTCCATGACCTCCAAGGAGATCCTTCAGATGATGAATGATAATACGGAGGAAAAGAAAGATAAACAATGATTGTTAACGACAGGATAACGGAATATATGAAATCTCTGGAGCCAGACCGCAGCGGTCTTCTTACAGAGATTGGAGAAAAGGCAAGATTGGAAGGAGTTCCGGTCATCCGGGAAGAAACCGCCGCTTTTTTACAGACAATGACTGCCGCCATGCAGCCACAGGCCATATTGGAGGTGGGAACAGCGGTTGGTTATTCTGCCCTTTTGATGGCGGAGGTTATGCCCCGTAACTGCCATATCACTACCATAGAAAAATACGAGAAAAGAATTCCAGAGGCCAAGTCTAACTTTGAAAAAGCTGGAGAAACGGATCGAATTACCCTGTATGAAGGGGACGCTGAGGAGGTATTAGAGGGGCTTAGCGGCCCCTTTGACCTTGTCTTTTTGGATGCCGCCAAGGGCCAGTATTTAATCTGGCTTCCCAGAATTCTTGAACTTTTAAGGCCAGGCGGAATGCTGATTTCAGACAATGTTCTTCAGGATGGGGATATAATAGAATCCCGCTATGCAGTAGAGCGGCGCAACCGGACCATTCATACCCGGATGCGGGAATATCTGTTTGAATTAAAGCATTGTGACCAGCTTATTACATCGGTGGTTCCAATTGGAGATGGAATTACCGTCAGCATTTTAAAAGAGAAGTACGAGAGAGGAGTTTCATGAGAAAGACCGAACTTTTGATTCCGGCAGGCAGCCTGGAAGTGTTAAAAACCGCAGTCATTTACGGTGCAGATGCTGTTTATATCGGAGGAGAAGCCTTTGGACTGCGCGCCAAGGCAAAAAACTTCACAAATGATGATATCCGGGAAGGAATTGCCTTTGCCCACGAACACGGGGTAAAAGTCTATATCACAGCCAACATACTGGCTCACAACGATGATCTTTCCGGTGTAGAGGAATATTTTAACGAATTAAAAGAAATAAAGCCGGATGCGGTGATTATTTCCGATCCGGGTGTATTTGCCATTGCAAAACAGGTGATTCCGGATATGGAGCTTCATATCAGCACCCAGGCCAATAATACAAATTATGGAACTTATCTGTTCTGGCATCAGCTGGGAGCAAAACGTGTGGTATCAGCAAGAGAACTGTCTCTTGCAGAGATTAAAGAAATCCGTGGAAAGATTCCGGAAGATTTAGAGATCGAAAGCTTTATACACGGAGCCATGTGCATGTCCTATTCCGGCCGTTGTTTACTGAGCAATTATATGACCGGCAGAGATGCAAACCAGGGAGCCTGTACCCATCCATGCAGATGGAAATACTCCATTGTGGAAGAAAAGCGCCCGGGCGAGTATATGCCGGTTTATGAAAATGAACGGGGCACTTACATCTTTAATTCCAAGGATTTATGCATGATTGAGTATATTCCGGAGATGATGGATGCAGGAATTGACAGCTTTAAGATAGAAGGACGTATGAAAACAGCTCTTTATGTGGCAACAGTGGCAAGAACTTACCGGAAAGCTATTGATGATTACAACAAAGATCCTGAACTTTATAAAGCTAATATGGACTGGTACCGTTCCGAAATCGGAAAATGTACCTACAGAGAGTTTACAACCGGTTTTTATTTTGGCAAACCCGATGAAACCACTCAGATTTATGACAACAACACCTATGTAAAAAACTACACCTATTTAGGAACGGTTGAAATTGTTGATGAAAGAGGGTTTGCAAGAATCGAGCAGAAGAATAAATTTACTGTGGGAGAAACCATTGAGGTGATGAAGCCTGACGGAAGAAACCTGGAAGTAACGGTGAAAGGTATCTGGAATGAAGACGGGGAGGCGCAGGAAAGTGCACCTCATTCAAGACAGATCCTTTTTGTGGAACTTGATGAACAGCTGGAACCATACGATATTCTTCGCAGAAGTGAAATGAAATAAAATAAATAAGATTATAAGCACTGTCCGGCATGGCAGGTAACTGCCGGATGGTGTTTTTCTTTTCTTGCAAATCCGGGTGGTTGTTGTAGAAACTGCCATATTGTGGTATGCTATAGAATGTCTAAATCAGTTTAAATAAAATAGAAGCTGACAGAGCGGAGGCTTACGTATGATATGGATTTTGTGGCTGATAGCTGTTATATGTGTCATTTATTATATTGTGATTGTGGTTTATTCCGGTTTAACCACATCTTTTTCCCTGATCTGGCTGTTTTTCGCCGCCATATGCATGTTATTGGCAGGAGGATGGGAAACCTATATAAAGCATAAGGATAAGGTGCCTTTGTGGGTTCCTGTTTCAGCTGCCACCATGTGCTGCACCGGTATTTTAGTGTTTGCTGTGGTTGAGATTCTAGTATTTACAGGTGTGGCTGTCCGTGATACTTCGAATCTGGACTATGTGATCGTTCTGGGGGCCAAAGTAAAGGAGACAGGAATTACTAAATCCTTAAAAAAACGCCTGGATAAGGCGGTGGAATATGTGGATAAGAACCCAGGTGCGATTCTCGTTTTATCCGGTGCCAAAGGAGAAGATGAGCCGGTTGCCGAGGCAGAGGCCATGAGAGATTATCTGATTTATAATGGTGTAAGAGATGAACAGCTTATTCTAGAAACACGTTCTTTCAGTACGGTTGAGAATATTGCGTACAGCCGAGTAGCGATTGAAGAGGACCAGGCAAGGAAAAAGGCAAACCGGTTAAACAGCCCCGGCATTGTGGTTCCGGGGGCATTTGAAGAGGTGCCCGATAAACCCATAAGAGTGGGAGTGCTGACCAGTGATTTTCACGTATTTCGTGCCCAGCAAATTGCTAAAAAATGGGGCATTCCTGATATTTACGGAATATCCTGCGGATCTGATCCTGTTCTTTTTCTACATTTTTGCGTCAGGGAATGCGCGGCTATATTAAAAGACAAATTAGTGGGCAATATGTAATTAATACAGAATTTTGCAGGAGGAAGAAATCATATATGAATCAATTAAAAAAGCTTGCGGCCTACGAGGTTGTAGAGGAAAAAGAGATTGCGGAGTTAAACGCCACAGGATGCGTACTCCATCATAAGAAAAGCGGAGCCAGAATTTTCATTATACCATGTGACGATGATAATAAGGTATTTAACATTGGATTCAGGACTCCTCCGGGGGACAGCACCGGAGTGGCACACATTCTGGAACACAGTGTTTTATGCGGTTCTGATCAGTTCCCTGTAAAAGACCCTTTTGTGGAATTGGTCAAAGGCTCCCTTAACACATTTTTAAACGCCATGACCTATCCGGATAAAACCGTATATCCGGTTGCCAGCTGCAATGAAAAGGATTTTCATAACCTGATGAATGTCTATATGGATGCAGTACTTCATCCAAACATTTATAAAGAAGAGAAGATCTTTATGCAGGAAGGCTGGCATTATGAGCTGGAAGATAAAGACTCGGATTTAATCTACAACGGAGTGGTTTACAATGAAATGAAAGGTGCTTTCTCCTCTCCGGAAGAAGTTCTTGACCGTTTTACCAGAAAGGTACTTTTCCCGGACAACTGCTATGGTCAGGAATCCGGCGGAGATCCATCCTTTATCCCGGATCTCACATATGAGGAATTCTTAAATTTCCACAGAAAGTATTATCACCCCTCCAACAGTTATATTTACCTTTACGGCGATATGGATATGGAAGAAAAGCTCACATGGCTGGATCGTGAGTATCTAAGCCACTATGATCAGGCA
Source organism: uncultured Paenibacillaceae bacterium (assembly GCA_963523055.1). Taxonomy (GTDB): domain Bacteria; phylum Bacillota; class Clostridia; order Lachnospirales; family Lachnospiraceae; genus Lacrimispora. The sequence goes on from CAURBV010000019.1 coordinate 102,003, forward strand.
GAGGTTGATTCCAGAATTGAGAGACAGAAGCCATTTGATCATCCGGTACAGGAAGAGACTTACTATTCAATAACAGAAGGGGAATCCGAAGAAAATGCCACCTATCTTTCCATCAACACCGTAGTTGGTACCGATTTAGATCCTAAACTGTATGTGGCATTCCAGATTCTTGAGTATACCCTTTTAGATGCACCAGGCGCTCCTTTAAAACAGGCACTGATTGATGCAGGAATTGGCCAGGATATTCTTGGTGGATACGACAGTGGAATTTTGCAGCCGTATTTTACAGTGATTGCAAAGAATGCGAATAAAGAGCAGCTGGGAGAGTTCCTTGCAGTTGTCAAGGGAACCTTAAGAAAGCTGGCAGATGAGGGAATTAATAAAAAGAGTTTAAAGGCAGGCATGAATTACTATGAATTCCGTTATCGGGAAGCAGATTACGGTTCCGCACCAAAAGGGCTGATGTATGGACTTCAGTGTATGGACAGCTGGCTTTACGATGGCGATCCCATGATGCACTTACAGTATCAGGCCACCTTTGATTATTTAAAGAAAGTAGTGGATGACGGCTATTTCGAACAGCTGATCAGAGAGTATCTGTTAGATAATCCCTTTGAGGCAGTATTGACCGTCAGCCCGAAAAAGAACTTAACAGCAGAAGAAGACAGAAAAACAGCAGGAAAGCTTGCAGAATATAAGGCATCTCTTTCGGAAGAAGAGATTGACCGGTTAATCATTCAGACAAAAGCGTTAAGGGAATATCAGGAAAACCCGTCTCCCCAGGAAGACTTGGAAAAGATCCCCATGCTTGCCAGAGAAGATATCAGCAGACAGCCAGAGGAGATTATCTGGGAGGAGAAAGATGTCAATGGAGTCAAGGTGCTCCATCATGAGATGTTCAGTTCCGGTATTGGTTACCTGAAAGTGCTGTTTGATACATCGGTTCTGCCGATGGAGGATTTACCTTATGTAGGATTTTTAAAATCCCTGCTTGGATATGTGAATACAGAGAATTACACTTATAGTGATTTAGCCAGTGAGATTCATTTAAACAGCGGCGGTGTAAGCTTCAGTGTCACCTCTTATCCTGATTTAAAAAACAGAGGTCAGTTTAAAGGGTATTTCATGGCAAGTGCCAGGGTGCTCTATGATAAAATTGACTTCGGATTTTCTATATTAAATGAAATACTGACCCGTTCTCTATTGGATGATGAAAAGCGGGTAGGAGAGGTAATCAGCGAAACCAGATCCAGAGCAAGAATGAAACTGGAAGGAGCCTGCCATTCGGCGGCAGTGGCAAGAGCCACATCCTATTTCTCCTCAGCAGCCTACTTTAATGATATAACCGGAGGAATCGGTTATTATGAATTTTTGGAAAAGCTGGATAAAGAATATCCGGCTGATAAGAAAACATTTATTGCCAGATTTCAGTCTGTGGTGAAAAGGCTTTTTACAACCGGCAATATGCTGGTCAGCTATACAGCAGACAAAGAAGGTTATGCCCTTCTGCCGGATGCAATGAAAAAGCTGACGGACGGGCTGCCTGATGGAGATGAAAAACGGTATTCCTTCCTCTACCCGTCAGGAAACAGAAACGAAGGCTTCACCACCGCTTCCCAGGTCAGCTATGTGGCAAGATGCGGAACCTTTGCAGGCACTGGTATGGAATATACCGGAGCATTAAAGATATTAAAAGTTATTTTAAGCTATGACTATCTTTGGATCAATTTGAGAGTCAAAGGAGGCGCTTACGGCTGTATGAGCGGATTCGGGCGTTCCGGCGAAGGCTATTTTGTCTCTTACCGTGATCCTAATTTAAAAGAAACAAACCGGATCTACGAAGGCGTGGTGGAATATTTAGAAAACTTCCAGGTGGAAGACCGGGATATGACCAAATACGTAATCGGAACCATCAGTGATATGGATGTCCCCTATCCGCCATCTACCAAAGGAAACCGCGGTCTGTCCGCCTATTTATCAGGCGTGACCAGGGAAATGATGGAAAAAGAGCGGGAAGAAGTGTTAAATGCATCACAGGAAGATATTAAAAGACTGGCTCCTATCGTAAAAGCGGTATTAAGCACCGGCAGTCTCTGTGTCATCGGCAATGAAGAAAAGATCACAGCGGAAAGCTCTATGTTTGCAGAGACAAAGAACTTATTCCACTCATAACACAAAGGAGAATCTATATGGATCAAAATTATAAATCTGGCTTCGTTTCTTTAATCGGGCGCCCAAATGTGGGAAAATCTACTCTGATGAATCATTTAATCGGGCAGAAGATTGCCATTACTTCAGACAAGCCGCAGACAACAAGAAACAAGATTCAGACCGTATATACGGATGACAGGGGGCAGATTATATTCCATGATACTCCGGGAATCCACAAGGCGAAAAATAAGCTGGGAGAGTATATGGTAAGTGTGGCAGAGCATACGTTAAAGGAAGTGGATGTGGTTCTGTGGCTGGTAGAGCCGTCCACCTTTATCGGTGCAGGAGAGCAGCATATCGCCGAGCAGTTAAACCAGGTAAAAACACCGGTAATCTTAGTAATTAACAAGATTGATACGGTGAAGAACCAGGAACAGATTCTCACGTTTATAAACGCTTATAAAGATATCTGCAAGTTTGCAGAGATCGTTCCGGTATCCGCCTTAAAGGATAAGAATACGGATTTAATGCTGGATCTGATTTATAAATATCTTCCGGAAGGTCCCCAGTATTACGACGAAGACACGGTGACTGATCAGCCCATGCGTCAGATCACTGCAGAACTGATCAGAGAAAAGGCGCTCCGGCTTTTAAACGATGAGATTCCACACGGAATTGCAGTAACAGTAGAAAAAATGAAGGAACGGGACAACGGAATCATGGATATCGAAGCCAATATTATCTGTGAGCGGGAATCCCATAAGGGAATCATCATCGGAAAAGGCGGCGCCATGTTAAAAAGAATTGGAAGTGCAGCACGAAGAGAGATCGAGTCGCAGCTGGAGACGAAGGTAAATTTACAGCTGTGGGTCAAGGTTCGCAAAGAGTGGCGTGACAGTGAATTGTATATGAAAAATTATGGGTATAGCCAGAAGGATATTTAAAAACGGTGGTAGAAATTGAGGGAAACAGAGAAACTGACGGGAATGGTATTAAAGGTTTCTCCAGTAGGAGAGATGGATAAGCGTCTTGTGATACTGACCAGGGAAAGAGGGAAAATTACCGCATTTGCCAGAGGTGCAAGGAGGCCGGGCAATCCGTTTATGGCGGTGAGCAGGCCCTTTGCCTTTGGCCAGTTTTCCCTTTATGCCGGCAGGGATTCCTACACACTTCAGTCTGCAGAAATTACTAATTATTTTGAGGAACTGGCAGCTGATATGGAATGTACCTGCTATGGCTCTTATTTCCTGGAATTTGCCGATTACTATTCCAGAGAAAACATAGATGGGACCGGACTGTTAAAGCTTTTATACCAGTCGGTAAGGGCTCTTTTAAAGCCTTCTTTAAATAACCAGCTGGTTCTGCGGATTTTTGAGCTGAAGGCCATGGTATTAAACGGGGAATATACGGAGAGTCCGCCACGGGAGGTCAGTGATTCGGCGAACTATGCATGGGAGTATGTCATCGGTTCCCCAATGGAGCATTTATATACCTTTACCCTGACGGAACCGGTGCTTATAGAGTTCTCCCGCTGTGTGGAAATCAATAAAAAGCGGTACGTTGACCGTGAGTTTCATTCTCTGGATATTTTGCAGACGATGATGGGGAGTTAAGTATTGAAATGAAAGGCAGCATTTGGTATAATGCTCTCATATGTGCCAATGCAGGAGGAATTTGGATGAAGAAAAGGAAAGCGGTTCTGGCTGTTTTGCTGACTGCGGGCATGCTGACAGGCTGTCTTGGCAATGGCGGCAGCAGCACCTTAAATTCAGAGAGCAGCAGAATCTTTGTAACAGAAGAAGGAACCCTTCAGACTGCAACGGTGGAATCTTATGCGCAGCAGGACTATTACAATGGGGATGAACTGAAAGCATATCTGGAAGAGGCAGTTTCTCAGTATAACGGAGCCAACGGGCAGAATCAGGTCACCTTAGACTCCTGTACACTGGATAAGGGAACGGCCAAGATGGTGTTTAATTACGCTTCTGCTGAGGCATTGATTGGATTTACAACCCAGTATGAAGATAAAGCCAATCTGGTAGAATCCATTGAGGTAAATAAGCTGTCTGAAGTATATAGTCAGAGTGAATCAGAAAAAGTAACCTTTATAAAAGCTTCGGACGGTAAAAAAGCGGATGAAAAGGCAGTATCCAAAAAAGGTGCGAGCCAGACGGTTGTTGTAACATCAGCCAATCCCATAACCATACAGACCCAGGGAAAGATTCTGCTCGTTTCCGACAATGTGGTGATAAAGGACAGTCATACTGTACAGACAACAAAGGGAAAAAGCTACATTATTTTTAAATAAGAGAGGTTAAGATCATGGAAAAGACAATGGAAAAGATAGTGGGACTGGCAAAGTCAAGAGGATTCGTATATCCAGGTTCTGAAATATACGGAGGTCTTGCAAATACCTGGGATTACGGCAACCTGGGAGTGGAATTAAAGAACAATGTTAAGAAGGCATGGTGGCAGAAATTTATACAGGAAAGTCCACATAACGTAGGTGTGGACTGCGCCATCCTGATGAATTCCCAGACCTGGATCGCTTCCGGACACTTAGGCGGTTTTTCCGACCCTCTCATGGACTGCAAGGCATGTAAGGAACGTTTCCGCGCGGATAAACTGATTGAAGATTACATGGGCGAACATGGAATCACCATAGAAGGTTCCGTTGACGCATGGTCTCAGGAAGAGATGAAACAGTACATTGATGAAAAAAATATCTGCTGCCCAAGCTGTGGAAAACATGACTTTACCGACATTCGTCAGTTTAACTTAATGTTCAAGACCTTTCAGGGAGTTACCGAAGATGCGAAGAATACGGTTTATTTAAGACCAGAGACTGCTCAGGGTATTTTTGTAAACTTTAAGAATGTACAGAGAACTTCCCGTAAGAAGATTCCTTTTGGAATCGGACAGATCGGTAAATCCTTCCGTAATGAAATTACACCTGGTAACTTTACATTCCGTACCAGAGAATTTGAGCAGATGGAGCTGGAGTTCTTCTGTGAGCCGGATACAGATTTAGAGTGGTTTGCATATTGGAAAGAATTCTGCGTCAGCTGGTTAAAGAACTTAGGCATGAAAGAGGATGAGATGCGTGTCAGAGATCATGAGAAGGAAGAACTTTCTTTCTACAGCAAAGCAACCTCTGATATCGAATTTTTATTCCCATTTGGCTGGGGTGAATTATGGGGTATTGCGGACAGAACCGATTATGACTTAACCCAGCATCAGAACACATCCGGACAGGACTTAACCTATTTTGATGATGAGAAGAAAGAGCGTTATATTCCATATGTAATCGAGCCTTCTCTTGGAGCTGACCGTGTAACACTTGCATTCCTTTGTGCAGCTTACGATGAAGAAGAGATAGCAGAAGGTGATGTACGTACCGTACTTCGTTTCCATCCGGCAATCGCACCGGTTAAGATTGGCGTTCTTCCATTGTCCAAGAAATTAAATGAAGGTGCAGAAAAAGTATTTGATGAACTGCGCAAATATTATAATTGTGAATTTGATGACAGAGGAAACATTGGTAAACGTTATAGAAGACAGGATGAGATCGGCACACCATTCTGCATTACCTATGACTTTGATTCAGAAGAAGATCACGCAGTAACCGTTCGTGACCGTGATACTATGGATCAGGTAAGAGTTCCAATTGCAGAGCTTAAAAGCTACTTTGAAGATAAGTTCCATTTCTAATAACAAAATCCGGAAGAGAATCTTTTGCAAGATTTTCTTCCGGATTTTTTTTCGTCACTTTTCTAAATCCGAGTCTCGTTTGGTCCAGTGTACCGTTTCCGGCAGATGCACAATTGGTGCATAGATACAATAAATTTTCAGGGGCCTGTCACCGGTATTAATCACATTGTGCCAGGTATTGGCTGGAATTAAAACTGCACAGCCGTTATCAAGCGGGTGGGAATATAAAAGGTCATATGGACTATCGCCCATGTAAATGACACCATCTCCATCTACAATGCAAATATACTGATCCTGGCTGGGGTGGTTTTCTGTACCTATGTCATACCCTACAGGAATACTCATAAAAGTAAGCTGCATATGTTCTCCTGTCCATCTTGTGGTTCGAAAGGAAGGATTTCTTAATGTATCATGATTGATATTAAGAATGAGAGGTGAAGGCCCGTAGTCGCTGGCATCCCAGGAATAATAGGAGCGTTCATGACAGGTGGAGTTACAAAACGAATTACAGTCGGACATTGAAGCATCACTCTTTTCATTTTAGTAATGTATTATATGGTACCGCAATCGTTCAGTGACACCAGATCAGACAAAGAAAAAAGCCGCAGGCGGAAAATCCAGTGGATTTATCCTGTCCTGCGGCGTATTTGTTATCTCTGACCTTTGTCGTATGGAATTCCTTCCGCTTTTGGAGCCTGGGAATTTCTTGAGGTAAATACCAATACGATTAATGTAATGATATAAGGAACCATTTTGTAGAAATAACTTGGAATTCCAAGAGCACTTAAGAATGGAATTCCGGAATAAGAGGAAGCCACCGCTTTCATCAGTCCGAAGAAGAGGGAACACAGCATAATATTGACTGGTTTCCACTGACCAAAGATTAATACCGCCAATGCCAGGAAACCGTAACCTGCCACATCTGCATTAAAGTTGGTGGAAGTTGGAACTACAAATACCAGACCTCCCAGACCGCCCAGAGCACCGGAGATTAATACTCCGGCATACTGCATACGGTAAACGTTAATTCCCGCAGAATCCGCTGCCTGTGGGTGCTCTCCGCATGCCCGAAGCCTTAAACCAAATCGTGTGCGGTAAAGCACAACGGTAGATAATACAAAGATTAATATTCCTACATAGGTAGTAATATAAGCATTCTGGAATAAAAGAGGTCCAATAAAGGGAATTCTCCCAAGTACAGGAACCGATGTTATGCGGAAGGTATTGTTAAATGGAACCTGTTGCACATTCTGTATGACACGTGCAACGAAAATTGCAAAAGCAGGAGCAAACATATTCAAAGCCGTACCGCTGATAACCTGGTTTGATTTCATGTTGATAGAGGCGTAAGCATGAAACAAAGAAAATACCATCCCGGCACTCATGGATATTAGAATGGCGATAATTAGCTGAAGCTGCCCACTCATACTATTTCCTGTTAAATTCAGAAACAGAATTCCGGTAAATGCTCCCATGGTCATAATACCTTCTAAAGCGATGTTAATAATACCGCTTCGTTCTGAAAACATAGCTCCGAGAGCAACGATCATGAGAGGAATCATGAAATACATGGTCTGCTGAAAAATAAAATAGATAACACTCATGATTTCGTTCCTCCTTTCTCAGTTCCGTCTGATTTTGCATTTTTTTGTCCAATAAGCTTTGACATAATGATTTTTACCATCAGGGCAAATGCGCTGAAATAGATAATGACTGCTACGATAATATCGATAATTTCCGTTGAAAACTCAAACAGCTGTAAGTAAAAGCCGCCTGCTGTCAGGTATGCGATGAAAATACCGGAGAACAGAACGCCGATGGGGTTGTTTAAACCAAGAAGAGCAACAGAAATACCTGTAAAGCCTTCGGAAGGAAGTACGTCTTTAATTTCAATATGCTTTCCTGTTCCTGCAAGGAATAAAAGTCCGCCTGCAAGTCCTGCAATGGCACCGGCAATTACCATGGAAAGAATGATGCTTTTCTTTTCATTAATACCTGCATATTTACTGGCATCCCGGTTAAAACCAACCGCTTTCAGCTCGTAGCCGAATGTGGTCTTATTTAAAATAACCCATATAAGGATTACAACCAAAATAGCAATAATGATTCCTCCGTTTACACTGGAACCCGGAAAAATTTTATCAAGACCCATCTTTGGGATATTGGCGCTATTCGCTACATTCTTCGATTCGTTCCGCAAATTATTAAACAGCGGCTTGTAGCTTTTGGTAATCCAGTTTACCAGATACATACCAATATAGTTCATCATGATGGAGGCGATAACCTCATTTACATTGTAGTACGCTTTTAAAATTCCTGGTACCAGCCCCCACAGTGCGCCAAGAATTACACTTGCAGTCAAAGCAACAACCCAGTGAACCGGTCCCAGAGAGGTCCAGAGAATGCCTACATAGACGGCACCAAACCCTCCTATGATAAACTGACCGGGAGTACCGATGTTAAAGAGTCCGGTTTTAAATGCAAATCCAACGGAAAGACCTGTAAGAATAATAGGTGTAGCATAATAAAACACCTGACCAAGGCCCTTGGCACCATGAGTAAAGGCTCCGGTTAAAATGGTAGCAAATCCGGGAAGTGCCTGTTTTGAATTACATAAAAATAAGATAATCAGTCCCACAATGAGTCCCAGAATAATGGCGAAAACGGAAGAGAGGATGCCTGTATGATCTTTTATCTGTTTCGGTTTCATAGTGTGCCACCTTCTTTCTTAGCGCCTGCCATATAAAGACCTAATTCCTGAACCGTAATGTTCTCAGGGGATAAATCAGCAACGATTGCGCCTTCAAATATGACTAAAATTCGGTCGCTTAAATTCATAACCTCGTCTAATTCCAGTGATACCAGTAAAATTGCAGCGCCTGCATCACGTTGTTTTACCAGCTGGTTGTGAATGTATTCAATTGCGCCAACATCCAGTCCTCTGGTAGGCTGTACTGCAAGAAGGATATCCGGTCCTTTGGAGATTTCTCTTGCTACGATTGCTTTCTGCTGATTGCCGCCGGACATGCTGCGGGTTGTGGTAAAAGCTCCTTCACTGCTTCTGATATCATAATTCTCGATCAGTTTCTGTGCGTAGTCATAGATCTGGTCATTCTTTAAAAATGTGCCGTTCTGGAATTCCTTGTCAAAATACTGCTGTAAAACCAGATTGTACGCCAGGTTATATTCCAGAACCAGACCATGTTTATGACGGTCTTCTGGTATGTGGGAGAGTCCGTGGGTATTCTTATAACGAATACTTTTTTTCGTCATATCCTCTGCGTTAATGGTAACAGTGCCAGAACTTGGATCGGAAATACCGGTGATTGCATGAATAAGCTCTGTCTGCCCATTGCCGTCAATACCGGCGATACAGACAATTTCACCCTTTCTTACCTGAAATGATACATCATGAACCAGCTTTTTGGTCTGTCCTTCCCGTTTGGCTTCTACGGTTAAGCCTTTTACTTCCAGTACTACTTCACCGGGTTCGGCCGCTTTTTTACTGATGGTTAAATTAACCTTATGGCCAACCATCATCTCTGACATCTCTTCCCGCGTAGTATCAGCAACATCTACGGTTCCAATATATTTACCGCGGCGCAGGACGGAACAGCGGTCTGCTACCGCCTTGATTTCATTGAGCTTGTGTGTGATGAACAGTATGGACTTCCCTTCCTTTACCAGATCCCGCATGATCTGCATCAGTTCATCAATTTCCTGAGGAGTCAGGACTGCGGTCGGTTCATCAAATATCATGATTTCATTATCACGATACAGCATTTTTAAAATTTCAACCCTTTGCTGCATACCTACGGTGATATCGGATATCAGCGCATCAGGATTTACGAACAGTTTGTATTTTTCACTTAATTCCATTACTTTTTTGCGGGCATCATCCATCTTCAAAAAGCCCCGTCTTGTGGTCTCCATGCCCAGTACGATATTCTGCAGGACTGTGAAATTCTCTACCAGCTTAAAATGCTGGTGTACCATGCCGATACCAAGTGCATTGGCATCCAGCGGACCTGTGATTTTTTCTTCATTACCACGAACCCGGATTGAGCCTTTTTCCGGCTGATATAATCCGAATAATACACTCATAAGAGTTGATTTGCCTGCTCCATTTTCTCCGAGGAGGGCGTGTATCTCGCCTTTTTTTAACTGTAGTGTAATGTCATCATTGGCGATAATACCGGGAAATTCTTTTGTGATATGAAGCATCTCAATAATGTAGTCCATAAAATCCCCCTTACTATGGTACCTATCTATGGGACCCGGTACCCGGTTAATAAAGTTTTAAAGCAAAAAGAAGATGCCGTAAGAGACCAGATCTGTACTGACTGGTGAATCAAACGGCATCTCCTTTCCTTTTTTATGTCAGAATTCTGACATCGTGGTATGCCCGGAGGGCACTATACCCGCGGATTATTCTACAAAGTTAATCTTTGTTTTTTCAAGCTTTAAGTCTTTGTTCGGATCGTTGTTATCCTGAGAAGGCTGTACCAGAGTTACTTTGCCATCCTTTAATTCAGTGAAGATTTTTTCGTAATCTTCTTTTGTGAATTTGGTGAACTTGGAAGTTTCCATCGGAAGGCCGATACCGTTATTCTTAGCGGAGAAGATGCTTGTCTCGCCGCCTGGGAACTTGTTGTCATAGAAGTCTTTTACGCCGTCGTATACAGATACGGAAAGCTGCTTCATGGCAGAAGTGATGACTGTCTCAGATTCATAGCTCTGGTCAACGTCAACTCCGATTACCTTTTTGCCCTTTTCCTGAGCAGCAGCCATAACAGAGTTACCAACAGCACCGCCGCAGCCAAAGATTACGTCGGTTCCGTTCTGGAACCAGGATGCAGCCATAGACTGAGCCTCTGGAGTTGCAGCGAAAGCACCTGTATAGTTGTACATGATTTCAACGCCGTCAATGCCCATTTCCTTAGCTGCATAATCAGCACCTTCAGCAAATCCGTAACCATAACGGATAACTGCAGGCACAGCCATACCACCTAAGAAACCGAGCTTTGTGTAACCTTCTTTTACTGCTGCATAGCCTGCTAAGAATCCAGGCTCATCTTCCTGGAACAGGATTGGCATAACATTGGATTCTGTCTTATATTCTGAGTAGTCTGCGTTATGAGGAACTCCGTCAAGAAGAATGAAGTGAACGTCTTTGTACTGATCCTGAGCAAGGAATACAGGCTCTTCAAATAAGAAGCCAGGACAAACTACTAATTTTGCACCGCCTTCAATAGCAAGTCCAATTGTTTCTAAATAAGAATCAGTGGTACCTTCCTGTGGCTGATAGTACTTATAGGAGATCTTGTTCTCCTCCGCGTACTTCTTCATACCTTCCCATGCACCCTGGTTAAAGGATTTGTCATCAATGGTACCAAGGTCTGTAACCAGTGCCAATTCATATCCGGTTGAAGAATCAGACTTAACGGATGTAGCAGCAGTCGTTTCAGCTGTTTTTTCTGCAGCAGTTGTGGTTTCTGCAGATGGAGCAGCAGTTGTAGCAGTTCCTTTACCAGCGGAACCACATGCGCTGAGTGTTGCGGCCATCATTACTGCCATGGTTAATGCGAGAGCTCTTTTTTTCATAATACGATCTTTCCTCCTGTTATTAATATATTTTCAGAGATAACTCTAATGTATCATATTTCAGCGTTGGAAACAATCTTAATTCATGATATTTTGCATAAAAACTAAGATGAAAAATTCTGTCATTTTAATATATATGCCCCAACTTTTAAATGTTAAATCACACTTTCGTTCTTTTCCTTGTTATTTAATTAAATTATGGTAAACTATTTTAAGACTTTCAAAAGGAGACTTAATTATGAAAAAAGTAAATTTACTGGAAGATCCTGTTAAAAAATTATTTGCAGGTTATCTTCTTCCATCAATTAGTGCAACAATGGTTACCTCCATTTATATATTAGCAGACACTCTTATGATTGGAAGAGGAGTTGGAGCAATTGGAATCGCGGCTTTAAATATACTGCTGCCGTTATTCAGCCTTTTTTTTGCAACCGGTATGCTGTTCGGGGCAGGAGGCGGCATACTCCTGTCCGTCTGTAAGGGAAAAAAAGATGAATCAGGCGCAAATCAGTATTATACAGTGGCATTTATGATGGCTGCAGGAATGAGCGTGATTTATGTAGTTCTTGGACATGCATTTTTCCTGCCTGTTACGGGATTTCTGGGGAGAAATGAAAACATGACGCCTTATGTGAAGGAATATGGAAGAATCCTCATAACAGGAGCTCCCGCCTTTTTATTTGCTTCTTTTTATCAGGTATTTGTACGAAACGATAAAGCACCCCGTCTGGCGATGATAGCAGTGGTCTCTGGCGGAGTTTTAAACATTATTCTTGATTATGTATTGATGTTTCCATTAAAAATGGGAATGGCAGGAGCTGCTGCCGCAACTGTCATCGGAACCTGTGTGACACTTTTAATACTGCTGACCCATCTGATTTCAAAAGGGAATACGTTAAAATTTGTTTCTGGCTTTCATCTCAGTCAGGCTGTGGCTGTAGTGAAGAATGGGTTCTCCAGCTTTTTACTGGATATGTGCAACGGAATCGTAACCTTCTTATTTAACCGACAGATCCTTTCTGTTGCAGGGGAACTTGGGGTGGTGGTATATGGTATTATCTCCAACAGTGCCTATATTGCATCATCTGTTAATAACGGTATCTCACAGGCAGTCCAGCCCATCCTGGCGACAAATTACGGAGCTGGTAAAAAAGACCGTTTAAAGGAAGTAAGACATCTGGCAGAGCGTACCGCCTGTTTTTCCGGTGTGTTGTTTGCTGCAACAGGGCTTTTGTTTCCGGTTCTTGTGACAGAAGCATTTGTCAGACCTGAAAAGGAAATTCTGGCTATGTCGGTTCCGGCCATTCGGATCTATTTCCTGTCTTTTGCAGCAATGGGGCTGAATGTGCTGTATACCACCTGGTTTCAGTCCGTGATGGAACCGGGAAATGCATTAAAGATCTGTCTGCTTCGGGGAATTGTTTTAAACAGTATTCTGGTCTTTATTCTTCCAATTTTTATGGGAATTACCGGAATCTGGACAGTCATGCCTGTGACAGAGATACTGACCCTTGTCACGTGTCGAATTATGTTAAAGAAACAGAGCTTTTGTCGAACGTAATTTCGCATATACGAACGCAAATCGCATATCGGAAAAAGACAGACTTTGTAAGTGCTTTCAATGCAATTGTATTTAAAAAAGAGATAATTACTTTAAATAATCTATGAAAACCTCTTTACTACCCCCTTAATTGTGCTATAATACTTTCAGGGCTTTTCCGCAATGGAAAGCGCGGGGGAGCAGCATAATTTACACAATTGAGGAGGATTTTACTTATGGCAAGAAAATGGGTTTATTTGTTCACTGAGGGTAGTGCAGATATGAAAAACCTGTTAGGTGGTAAAGGGGCGAATCTGGCAGAGATGACTAATTTAGGTCTGCCGGTTCCTCAGGGATTTACGATTACGACTGAGGCCTGTACTCAGTATTATGAAGATGGGGAAACGATTAATGACGAGATCATGGGGCAGATCATGGATCATATCGAAAAGATGGAAAAAATCACCGGCAAGAAATTTGGTGATAACGAAAATCCTCTTTTAGTTTCCGTTCGTTCCGGAGCCAGAGCTTCCATGCCTGGTATGATGGATACGATTTTAAATCTCGGACTCAATGAGAACGTAGTGGAAGTACTTGCTGAAAAATCAGGTAATCCACGCTGGGCATATGACTGCTACAGAAGATTTATCCAGATGTACTCCGATGTAGTTATGGAAGTAGGCAAAAAATACTTCGAAGAGCTGATCGATGAAATGAAAGAAAAAAAGGGTGTTACAGAGGATGTGGATCTGAATGCCGACGATCTGAAAGAACTTGCAAGACAGTTCAGAGCAGAATATAAGGAAAAGATTGGTGAAGATTTCCCGACTGATCCCAAGGAGCAGTTAATGGGGGCAATCAAAGCCGTATTCCGTTCCTGGGACAACCCAAGAGCCAATGTTTACCGCCGTGACAACGATATTCCTTATTCCTGGGGAACCGCTGTCAACGTTCAGATGATGGTATTTGGAAACTTGGGTGAGACTTCCGGTACAGGCGTTGCATTTACCCGTGATCCTGCAACTGGTGAAAAGCACTTAATGGGTGAATTCTTAATGAATGCCCAGGGCGAAGACGTAGTTGCCGGTGTTCGTACTCCCCAGAAGATCGAACAGTTAAAAGAGGTTATGCCTGAAGTTTATCATAAATTTGTAGGAATCTGCAGTATCCTGGAAGATCACTACAAAGATATGCAGGATATGGAGTTTACCATTGAGGACAAGAAGCTTTATATGCTTCAGACCCGTAACGGTAAGAGAACAGCAAAAGCTGCTTTAAAGATTGCCTGTGACTTAGTAGACGAGTTTATGATTACCGAAGAAAAAGCAGTTAAGATGATTGATCCTAGAAACTTGGATACTCTGCTTCATCCTCAGTTTGATGCAGAAGTATTAAAGAAGACAGAACCGGTTGGAAAGGCACTTGCTGCTTCTCCTGGAGCTGCCTGCGGTAAGATCGTGTTCACAGCTGATGATGCGAAAGCATGGAAAGAAAGAGGAGAAAAGGTGGTTTTAGTCCGTCTTGAAACCTCTCCTGAAGATATTGAAGGAATGAAGGCAGCTCAGGGTATTCTGACTGTTAGAGGAGGAATGACTTCTCATGCAGCCGTAGTAGCAAGAGGAATGGGAACCTGCTGTGTATCCGGCTGTTCTGAAATTGCCATGAATGAAGCTGCAAAGAAGTTTGTTCTTGCAGGTAAGGAATACCATGAAGGAGACTGGATCTCTCTTGATGGATCAACTGGTAAAATTTACGACGGAGTCATTCCGACTGTAGACGCAACCGTTGCCGGTGAGTTTGGAAGAATTATGGCATGGGCTGATAAGTATAGAAGACTGAAAGTCAGAACCAATGCAGATACACCTGCTGATGCAAGAAAAGCAAGAGAACTTGGTGCAGAGGGAATTGGTCTTTGCCGTACCGAGCATATGTTCTTTGAAGGTGAAAGAATTGATGCGTTCCGTGAGATGATCTGTTCTGATACTGTTGAGGAGAGAGAAGCAGCTCTGGAGAAGATTCTTCCTGTACAGCAGGGGGATTTCGAAGCTCTTTATGAGGCTCTGGAAGGAAATCCAGTTACCATTCGTTTCTTAGATCCGCCTCTTCATGAGTTTGTTCCAACAGAGGAAGATGATATTAAGAAGCTGGCTGATACACAGGGCAAGACTGTGGAGCAGATCAAGACAATTATTGATTCTCTTCACGAGTTCAACCCAATGATGGGACACAGAGGCTGCCGTCTTGCCGTTACCTATCCGGAGATCGCAAGAATGCAGACAAAAGCAGTAATCCGTGCTGCTATCAACGTTCAGAAAGCACATGCAGACTGGAACGTATGTCCTGAAATCATGATTCCTCTGATCTGTGATGAGAAGGAATTAAGATTTGTGAAGAATATTGTTGTAGAGACTGCAGATGCAGAAATTGCAGCAGCAGGCAGCAGCTTAACCTATCAGGTAGGAACCATGATTGAGATTCCAAGAGCAGCACTGACAGCCGATGATATCGCAAAGGATGCAGAATTCTTTTGCTTCGGTACCAATGACTTAACTCAGATGACCTATGGCTTCTCCCGTGATGATGCAGGAAAGTTCTTAAATGCTTACTATGATACCAAGATCTTTGAGAATGATCCATTTGCAAAACTGGATCAGACCGGTGTAGGCAAGTTAATGGAGACTGCTATCAAGTTAGGCAAGGGCGTTCGTCCTGACATGCATGTAGGTATTTGTGGCGAGCACGGCGGAGATCCATCTTCCGTGGAATTCTGCCATAAGATTGGTCTTGACTATGTATCCTGCTCCCCATTCCGTGTGCCGATCGCAAAACTGGCAGCAGCACAGGCGGCGTTGAATAATTAACGCGTTGGCAATGAGACGTGCAAAAATAAGTGTCAAAAAGCCGGGAGGAGAGCTTGCTCTCCCCCCGGCTTTATGGCACTTATTTTTATAGGGCGAAGCCCGTGATTGAGATGGAGCGTAAGCGGAATCGAGATCGACACGACGGAGTTACGGACCCAATTTTTTTACCACCCGTTTTAAACATGACACCCAGTTGTCCTATCTATTATTATATACTATATCCATAACCAATCAGGAGGAAAATTAAATGAACGAAGAAATCATTGCTAAAGCAGGAGAGATCATTGCAACTAACACCGCAGGCGAAGACAAAGGATACTGCGCCTTTACACTAATGGACACGGATGACTTTCCAACAACCTCAACGATATCCGTATCAAAAGCTGACGGCATTAACTGGCTTACATTTTGTACCGGTTTTGGAAGTGCTAGAACCAAACGAATCGATCGGTGCAGCAAAGCCAGTGTTTGTTTTAATTCGATTGATCATAATATCACATTAGTGGGTACGATAGAAGTAATAACAGACCCTGAAATAAAAAAAGAGATGTGGTACCGAGGACTGGAGAATCATTTTAGTGGCTGGGATGATCCCAATTACTGTGTTTTGCGTTTCACCACAAGCCGTTACAATCTTCTCATAGATTGGAAAGAAGCCAAAGGGTTCATATAAAACAATCTGGATAAGTTAATAGATGAGTTTGCCAAAGGCAGGGAAGTGAAAAAAATATTAAGAAAATAGGGGAGAATAGAATTGAATGCGTATGAAGAAGGACTTGGAGTTTTAGAAACATTATTTGCCAGAGACTATCAATTTGCAATGGCTACATCAAACAATAACATACCGGCCGTAAGGTTTGTTGATACCTTTTATAATAATGGGGCATTTTACATTGTAACTTACGGAAAGTCTCATAAAGTAACAGATATTGAAAATAACCCTGTAATTTCACTAAGTAAAGATTTGTATCGTTTTACCGGAATTGCCCGAAACATTGGACATCCATTATTAAAGGAAAATCTTAAAATCAGAGAAAAGCTGATTAAGGTATTTGAGCCATGGTATTTTGCCCATAACAATGAAAATGATGAAAATATGTGTTACATCAAAGTGGATTTAACCCGGGGTTTATTTTACAAAGACGGAACTGGGTACAAAGTCGACTTCGAAAATAAAACTGCAGAAAAGTTTCCATTTATATTTGATATTGTAAAAATAGACTGATAAAAAATTCTCTTTCCAATTCCCAAACAACACAAAGTATCATTCTACAATATTCTGCGCACAGCTTTTTAATCAGCTGAGCGCAGTTTTTTTTGCCTGTATTTGCATTATAGATAATATTAAGCCTCATCTTATAAACCCTCAATTGTAAAATGACTTTCCCTTTTGAACGGGAAAGATAGGTACAAA
>CAURBV010000020.1:0-93744 GCA_963523055.1 uncultured Paenibacillaceae bacterium
AGGGTTTTACATACTGTTCAATCTTCTGTTTTCAAAGTGCTTTTTGTGTTGTCCGTTTCATGAGCAACCCGTTCATTATATCATGTTGCTTCTGTTTTGTCAACAACTTTTTTATTTTCTTTTTTTCGATTTCTTTCACTGTTTTTCGACAGCTGGTATATAATACCATGGTTTCTTTTATTTGTCAACCATGTTTTTCAATTTCTTCAAAACTTTTCTCATCGTTCATCGATGTGTTTTGGAAGAAGTTTGTCGCCGTTCTCAGCGACGAGGTATATCATATCAAAGCCTTCGACAAAAGTCAACATATTTTTCGAAATTTTTTAATAATTTAGAAAAACATGATTTTCATAACATTCGTGACAAAAAAGGAGCTCATCTCCGTTTGCAGATGAGCTCCTTTTCTCCAACTATAAGATCAGGCATTTTTGCCGCAGCATTTCTTGTATTTCTTACCGCTATTGCAGGGACAGGCATCATTTGGATAGATCTTCTGAATATTCTTCCTTTGAGCACTCACTTCATTATAACCTTTCATTACCATCTCATAAGGTTTATGCCCCCTGTTTAGCACCATTCGGGTATTGTTCCAGATATCAGTCACAATTACAGCAAGCTTCTCCATATGTTCGGATGAACCCATGAGTATTCCCGCTGCCTCTAAATCGTTTACGACTTCCTGAAGTTGTCCACCCATACTGATCTCAGCCTGAACCTGGCGGAGTATCAGAGGTATCATGTTATCCGGCACACTTAATTCTAAGATCAGGAATTCACTAAGCCTGCTTAATTCTGTTCCCATTAAAAATCCGGAATTATCCGCCATAAAGCGGATTTCCTGCTGAGTAGGAATATAATAGGGAACTTTCCTCTGCGTACGCAAAAGATCGTTATAACTTTTTTGCTCTGCCAGCGCTGCATCGACTAAATTACCATCAATATAAGTTACCATTAGACGATAAGGTCTTAAAGATTCATATGCGTTTAAAAGTTCCTCCACTGTCAGTTTCTTTTCTTCATATTTATTAAATGTTTCCAGAAGGACAGATGGAGGGGTAATAGCATACAGGGAATTGGCAGCACAGATATAGTCACCGATTCTGCTTACGCGGGTACGCTCTTCCTGGAACTTAGCAGTATTTAGTGCTTCGTATGCTTTTACAACTTCCTCTGCAACCAGAAAACTGTGGTCTGCTCCCGAAGTTATATATCCTCCTGCATAAAGATATTCCAAATTTTGTTCTTCCAGAAAGTCCAGCTTTGTACAGCCTGACATTACCTTCTCAAATGCATTCATTTCACAATCACGAACACAAAGAAAATAAGGCTTCATTATTTTTTCATTTAATATGTAAGAAATGGTCTTCTGCACCAATTCTTCTTTATTTAACTTAGCGGTTCCAGTCATATGATGTCTTTTTGCTATTTCCAGTATGCTGTTTTTATCGTAGCAGTCAAAGATATCCGAAATAATGATAGGTTCAGATCCGCCTGCCATCTGTTCCAGACGCAGATTCACTGCCGCCATATCATATTCCATCTCATTATCAGATGAACCTTCCCCTTTATATTTAATCACTCTGGCTGCCGTCTCCTGATACTCATCTAAATAGTCTTCTGTCTGAATTGTAAATTCCCAGTTACTGGTGCCATAAGACACATATGTAAATTTGGAATCCTTTCCTATCTGATCGTTAATGGCCTGGGTTGCTGGAAGATACTGATAGTTTCCCGTCTGTTCTATATTATCTGAGGCAACCCGTATTTTCTCTGAACGAAATTCAAATTGATACGGTGTTTGGCCAGACCAGCAAAATGACGCCTGAATCGTATTGTGAAGTGTTTCAAACGTTACTCCTTGCGGTACCAGAATCCTTCTCCAGATCGGCGGCTTGCTTCCTTTGATCGTGATTTTCAGTTGATATGCTCCCATGAAAACGTCCTCCATTCTCGTATCCTCTGTATCCGTTCTTAAAAAATTACGGAATCATCTTTTGTTATTTCTATAATAAAATGCACGTAACAATTTACCACATTTGCTCCCATTCTGTCCAGTCCATCCCGTTATTTTTATAAAGAATAACGGGATTTTTCCGTAATTTTGCGGTTTTTACCGTTTTTACCGGACGGGAAAGAAAAGATTTTGAATCTAAACTACTTTTCTGCAGATACTGATTTTAGAAGAATTATACACCAGTTACTGTGTTTTACACAAGCTTTACAGACACTATACCAAAATATGATTTCAGAAAAAAGAACCGACTGCTATACTCCAACTTGTAAGCGAAAGCAATTTAAAAAGAAAAGAGGAGATAGTAATTATGAAAAAAAATTTAATTAAAATACTTGCAGCAGCTGGTATGGCTGTGTTAACAATGGGAGCATTAGCCGGATGCGGAAATAGCACAACTGAGACAACAGCAGCTGGAACAAAAGCGGCTGAAACAACTGCAGGCACAACCCAGACAACTACTGCTGCCGCAGCTACAACAACAGCTAAGGCCACTGCAGATTTAAAGGGTTCCATCAGTATGGTTGGTTCTACCTCAATGGAAAAGCTTGCAACTGCTTTAAGTGAAGTATTTATGGAAAAATATCCTGGTGTTACCGTACAGGCTGAGTTTGTTGGATCTGGAGCAGGAATTGAAGCTGTTACCAACGGCGCTGCTGATATCGGAAATGCTTCCCGCAATTTAAAAGATGAAGAAAAAGCAAAAGGTATTGTTGAAAATATAGTAGCAATTGATGGTATTGCTGTAGTAACCGATCCTTCTAACAAAGTTGAGAATCTGACAAAGGATCAGCTGATTGCCATCTATAACGGTACTACTACCAGCTGGAAAGATTTAGGCGGTGCTGATCAGCCTATCGTAGTAATCGGACGTGAATCCGGTTCTGGTACAAGAAGTGCATTTGAAGAGTTATTAAAACTGGAAGACAAATGTAAATACAGCAACGAACTTGACAGTACTGGTGCAGTAATGGCAAAGGTAGCTTCTACTCCAGGTTCCATCGGCTACGTTTCTCTTGATGTACTTGACAAAACTGTAAAAACATTAAAGCTGGAGAATACAGATCCTACACCAGAGAATATTAAAGCAGGTTCCTACTTCTTAAGCCGTCCATTTGTTATGGCAACCAAAGGTGATATTTCCAAGCAGAACGACAATGTAAAAGCATTATTCGATTATATCCATTCTGATGAAGGAAAAGAATTAGTAAAATCTGTTGGTTTAATCCCAGCAAACTAATCGGAACAGGAATAGCCGTTCCTTCCTATATTGAATGCACTACATGGGGACGCAGCTGAATGCTTTGGCTACGTCCCCATCTCACGAAAGGAGCCATTCTATGCAACCAAAGTCTTATTCCATATTTGGCGGTCACGGAAGTAAATCTGGTATTGAACATGCTGCAGAAGTGATATTTACCATCTGCGGCTTCTTTGCTGTTCTGGCTGTGGCGTCAATCAGTATTTATATGTTAACAAGCGGCACTCCTGCATTGTTTCAAGTGGGAATTCTGGATATTTTATTTGGTTCTGTCTGGAAACCAGATGCGGCTATACCCAGCTTTGGAATTCTATATGTTATCTTAACCTCAATTGTTGGTACCGCTCTTGCTATCTTAATAGGCGTTCCCATCGGTGTTATGACATCGGTGTTTCTGGCAGAGGTAGCCCCTCAAAAACTGGCTGATATTGTCCGTCCTGCAGTCGAGCTTTTAGCTGGAATTCCATCTGTTATTTATGGTCTTTTAGGAATTCTCATATTGAATCCGATTATGTACGATCTGGAACTGAAGATTTTTAAAGGCTCTTCCACCCATCAGTTTACAGGCGGAGCTAATTTGATCTCGGCGGTACTGGTTCTCGCCCTTATGATTCTTCCAACTGTAATCAATATCAGCGAAACTGCCCTCCGCTCTGTTCCACAGCATTTTAGAAGTGCATCCCTGGCATTGGGCGCAACAAAGATTCAGACCATCTTTCATGTGGTAATTCCTGCTGCAAAATCAGGCATTATAACTGCCGTAGTTCTGGGTACCGGCAGAGCAATCGGTGAAGCCATGGCAATTAGTCTGGTATCAGGAAGTTCTGTAAACTTACCGCTGCCCTTCCATTCTGTCCGCTTTCTTACAACAGCCATTGTATCAGAAATGTCCTATGCCTCCGGCCTTCATAAGCAGGTTCTGTTTACCATCGGGCTCGTCCTGTTCGTCTTCATTATGATGATAAACGTAATTCTCAACGGCCTTTTAAAGAAAGGAGAGGATAAAAATGACAAATGATCTCACAATACCTGTTCATAGGGATTCCATTATTGTAAATAGTATTTATAATGGTAAGAAAAGAGTTTCAGATTCCCTTCTGACAATACTTATTTATTTATGCGCACTGATATCAATTTTTATTCTTATCGGCATCATGGGATATGTGTTTGTAAGAGGAGTTCCCCGGATAAATGTTGCATTTTTAACTACAGTGCCAAGCACCATAAAAGGAACCTTTGGTATTCTGGGAAATATAGTTAATACATTGTACGTGGTAGCAATTACACTGGTTATTGCCACCCCTATTGGCGTGGGCTCTGCCATTTATTTAAACGAATATGCAAAAGGCGGTAAAGTGGTTCGTATCATCGAGTTTACCACAGAAACATTATCCGGTATTCCATCCATTATATTTGGACTTTTCGGGTATGTATTCTTTGGCACTACGTTGGGACTTGGTTATTCCATACTGACTGGCGCCCTGACTTTATCCATTATGGTTCTTCCGCTTATTACACGAACCACACAGGAAGCGTTAAAAACAGTTCCAGAAAGTTACCGCTCCGGCGCATTGGGAATTGGTGCAACGAAATGGTATATGATCCGCACTATTTTACTTCCCAGCGCAATGCCTGGTATTGTAACGGGAATTATTCTGGCAATCGGACGAATTGTAGGGGAATCTGCAGCTTTGCTCTTTACAGCAGGCAGCGGTTATATACTCCCCAGAAGCTTCCTCGGAAAGATATTTGAATCCGGCGGAACACTGACCATTCAGCTTTATCTTTGCATGCAGAAAGCAAAATATGACGAGGCCTTTGGAATTGCTGTGGTACTACTTGTAATCGTACTTGCAATAAACGGTCTGGCCAAATATCTGTCCCATAAATTTAACACGGAGGCGAAAGAATCGTGAATACAAATACAATTAAGATTTCAACCAGTCAATTAAATTTATACTATGGCACGAATCACGCTTTGAAAGACGTAAATATGGAACTTTATACAAACAAGATCACCGCATTTATCGGACCATCCGGTTGTGGCAAATCTACTTACTTAAAGACCTTAAACCGAATGAATGATTTAGTTCCAGGTGTTAAAATTGAAGGTGAAGTACTTTTAGACGGAGAAAACATCTACGACTCAAGAGTTGACACTACACTGTTACGCAAAAAAATTGGTATGGTATTCCAACAGCCCAATCCTTTTCCCATGAGCATCTACGATAATGTAGCTTACGGTCCCAGAATTCATGGCATCAAGAATAAATCTGAGCTTGATGATATTGTGGAAAAAAGCCTGAAAGGTGCTGCACTTTGGGAGGAAGTTTCCGGTCGTTTAAAAAAATCCGCACTTGGTCTTTCCGGAGGCCAGCAGCAACGCCTCTGCATTGCCAGAGCCTTAGCTGTGGAACCTGAAGTTCTGTTAATGGATGAACCCACTTCAGCCCTAGATCCTATTTCCACGCTGAAAATTGAGGATTTAATGGATGAATTAAAGGAAAAATATACAGTAGCCATTGTAACCCATAATATGCAGCAGGCAACCCGTATTGCTGATCACACCGCTTTCTTTCTGGTCGGTGAAGTTGTGGAATATGCTCCAACTACCGAGCTGTTTACTGCTCCGAAAGATTCCAGGACAGAGGATTATATCACTGGCCGTTTTGGCTGATTTATGATTAAACGAATAAAGGAGAAATAAATATGACAACAAGAGTAAATTATGAGCATGAATTAAATCTTTTAAATGATGACATTAAGGAGATGGGACGTTTGGTGGAAAACTCCATTGAACAATGTTTTATTGCCTTTGAAGATCAGGACTTTGAAAAAGCAGAAGATATTATAAAGGGTGACCGCACCATTAATGATCTGGAACGTTCCATAGAAGCACGCTGTCTCTCTCTTATTCTTCGTCAACAGCCGGTAGCTGGAGATTTAAGAGTAGTTTCCAGCGCTTTAAAGGTGGTTACAGACTTAGAGAGAATCGGGGATCACGCATCTGATATCGCTGAACTGATCCTTCGCATTAAAGGGGAACATGTCTATCATGTCGTTCGTCATATCCCTTCCATGGCAACTGCTTCCAGAGAGATGGTAAGATGTTCCATAGAGGCATTTATTAAACAGGATTTAAGTATCGCAAAGGAAATAGAGAAACAGGATGATGTGGTAGATGAACTGTTTGATAAGGTAAAGGTTGATGTGGTAGACTTATTAAAACAGTCCACGGAGCATATTGACCAGTGCATCGATTTGCTGATGATTGCCAAATACCTGGAGCGAATCGGGGATCATGCAGTAAATGTATGCGAATGGACAGAGTTTGCAAAAACAGGCGCTTTGAAGAATGTACGGATCTTATAAATCATTATATAATACAAAAGTGCCGCAAAACAGCTGCAGTATGACTGTTGAGCGGCATTTTCTGTATCGTATGACAGATTCCCATTCAGAGGGTGGTGTTTTCATATCTGGTCAGCTCTTCTTTAAAAGCCAGGGTCTTATTTACAACTGCCATCAGTGTTTTAAATTGCCCTGGTGTGAGCTGCTGTTCCTTATCGCTTAATGCTTCCGCCGGAGAAGGGTGTACTTCTATTTCAAGACCATCACAGCCAGCCATAACCGCACTTAAAGACATCGGTAAAATCAAATCCGCTCTTCCGGTAGCATGGGACGGATCTACCACTACAGGCAGGTGGCTCAGACCTTTTGCAACCGCGACGGCACTTAAATCCAGTGTGTTTCTGGTATAGGTTTCAAACGTCCGGATCCCTCTCTCACATAAAATCACATCTGGGTTTCCAGCATTCATAATATACTCCGCGCTGTTTAGCCATTCTTCTATTGTGGCATTCATTCCCCGTTTTAGCAGGACTGGTTTCTTTATCTTACCTACTTCAACCAGCAATGAATAATTCTGCATATTTCTTGTGCCAATCTGAAGAACGTCCGCATATTCGCCAATCAGATACACATCTCTTGTGTCTGTGACTTCAGTAATAATGGGAAGGCCGGTTTCCAATCCAGCCTTACTTAAATACTGCAGACCGATCCGACCAAGCCCCTGGAAGGAATACGGAGACGTTCTTGGCTTATAGGTTCCGCCCCGAAGCATGTTCGCCCCTGCTTCTTTTACAGATCTGGCTGCTTTCATAATCTGTTCCTCCGATTCCACGCTGCAGGGTCCTGCGATGACAAGAAAATCTCTTCCTATTGTAATATTACCTATCTTTATTTCGGTCTTTGGAGTAATTATGTCATGATTCTTTGCCATTACCAGCTTTAAATCTTTCATTTTCCATCACTTTTCTTTCAACTAACTGGGCCAGCTGACCAACGATCTTAAAAGAAGGATCAGCAATTTCAGCATCTGTAAATTCAATATCATACTCTTCTTCCAGGCTTACAAGAAACTTTATAATACCAATTGAGTCTATATAACCACTTTCCAGGTAGTTAAATGACTCAATGTCGGTTTCTTTATCCAATGTATATTTTCTTTGAAGTTCCTTCAAAATAAAATCTCTTGCTGTCATTATTATACCCTCCCCCTATTTTTATTTTATTTGAACACGCCATGTTTCGTTACATACTCCGGCAG
Organism: uncultured Paenibacillaceae bacterium; assembly: GCA_963523055.1. GTDB lineage: Bacteria > Bacillota > Clostridia > Lachnospirales > Lachnospiraceae > Lacrimispora. Next base: position 7,882 of record CAURBV010000020.1, read on the forward strand.
AGTGTACTTTTCCAGCTTTCCCAAAGAATTTTTAGGTAATTCATCCAGAAAAACAATCATATGGGGCTGTTGATAATCTGCCAGATTTTTGGCACAATGAATCTGTACTTTCCGTTTGCTCAACTGGGTATCCGGCTTTGGCACAATCGCCAATGCTACTACCTCTCCAAGTCTGTTATCCGGATAAGCAAAAGCCGCACATTCCTTTACTTCCGGGAGTTTTTTCATGCATTCCTCAATATCCTGGGGATATACATTAATCCCACCTGTAATAATCAATTCTTTTTTTCGTCCTGCAAAATATAAATATCCCGCTTCATCCAGATATCCCAGATCACCGGTTTTAAAATAGCCCTCCTGCAGCGCATCCTGAAAGATTTCCGGATGATTATAATAACCATTGCACATCAGTGTTGTTTTGCAGGTAATTTCTCCAATTTCCCCTGGATTTGCAATACTCTGATCCTCTTTAATAATTCTTACCTTTGCTTCCGGCAGCGGTCTGCCAACGGAATGTTTTTTACCCATTGTTTCTCTGAAATTGATACTGGTAACAGTTGAAGTCTCGGAGGTGCCATACATTTCATGAAAATCACAGTTCAGTTTATCGATTAATTCATTTTTGATATGGTTTTCTAAAAGGGAGGAAGAGGATACCACACATCTGAGAGAATCGATCTCAGGTACAAAGGGACTGGTCAGCAGCTCTGCAATCTGCCCCAGCTGGGCTGAAACTGCAATGGTAAATGTAACTTTCTGATCTCTTACACAATTTAACCACAAAGCAGGAGTGAACCTGGGCAATAAAATGCTTGTTGCTCCAATAAGGAGCGGCATTAATACCAACCGCTCTGCCAGAGAATGATAGAGTGGTGTTGCAGCCAGTATCCGGTCATCTTTTTTCAAATTGTATAACCTGATGTGTGCCATTGCTCTTTCTAATTTATTATTCTGTGTTAAATCAATGGGTTTTGGCTCACCGGTAGAACCAGAGGTCATGGTTATAATCAGAGTTTCCTTTCCCGTCACCTGTTTCACCACCGGTCTTTTATCTGACATTTTTAATATCGGTTCAAATGACAAGGTGTTATTCCATGAGCCATCCAGACAGATCTGTGCTCCTTTTAGATTTAAGTCAATTTTCCCTTCTGTTTGTTCCAGGAAATTTTTTCTTGCAATTAAATGCTTTACCTCTGCGGCAGCGAACAAAGACTTTATTGCTTCTGGCGGCAGGGTTGGATTAATGGGCACCAACGCCGCTCCAAGACTGGCTGCTGCAAGGATCAAAGCCGCTGATTCGATACTGTTATTCATAGGAATACCGATGTGATCGCTGTAATTGACTCCGGCTTTTATTAAAAAATTGGAATACCTGCATACCAATGCTGCCAATTCCTCATAGGTAATCGTTTTGTTATCACACCAGATCGCCGTTTTCTGTGGATATTGAGAGGCCATGTCAAAAAACAAATCGCATAATTTGCTCATCGTCTCACTCCTTTCCCCATACTCAAAGATACACACGTCTCCCTGCTTCGGCAGACATATATGCCGCATAAACCACACGGATGGTATCATATGCAAGCTGAAAGTCCGACTTGGGAGCTCTGTCAAAACAGACTGCCTCCATAAAATCCTGCATTTCTCCGGTATACCCCCTTATGATTTCATCTGCAATAAAGGGGTTGTTCCAACCAGTCTTTGCCGGGAGCATTTCGGAGAGTTGAATTCCATTTAAATTATCTTCATCTAAAAAGTATGTGGACATCATATCATTCATGGTAAGCGTGCAGGTAATTGCTGCATCGTTACAATATAATTCAATATAATTTTTGCTTCCTCCAAGACAGGTATCGGTTGCTATGATCAATGCCTTGGACTGGTCTGAAAAGGTGAGTAACACCGTTCCATTATCCTCTACATCATTTGGCCGTGCCTTGATATGACGGTGGTCATAATCGGAAAGTGTGGTGGTAACAGTGCCCATATCTGCCAGAACACTTTCCACCCTGATATCAACACCGCGGGCCTTTGCTTCCTGCTGTTTTAACCAAAGAAGCGCGGAAAGGGGATGGGTTCCGGTGCGGATAAAGGTTCCTCCTCCGGTCTTTGACCAGGCTCCTGCAACGGGAGAACTTGATCCTTTCAGACTCTCCTCTCCTTTCATATAAAGGATACGGCTCTTTTTTGACGAGATAATCTCTTCCGCTTTTGCAACAGCGGGTGCGTAGATAAAGTTTTCTGCATACATGAATTTGCAGCCGGATTCTTCAATGATTTGTTTCATATTTTCCAGGGAGCTTAATAACTTTTCATACATGACCGCTTTGGGTATGTTTTTTCCAATTGGTTCCGGATCAGTTCCTGTTCCGAAGTAACCGGAAAGGGGTTTTTCGCAGATTACATGTTTTCCTGATTTTACTGCTTTTATAATCATATCCTCATGGACATAGGGCGGTGTGCAGATATCAATTACCTGAATCTCCGGATCCATAAGCAAATCATTAAAATTAAAGGTTGCAATCTCAAATCCATAAAGCTCCTTTGCAGGCAATAACTGCTCCGGGCGCCTGGCAACAATGGTCTTAAAGCGAAGCGGTACCCTGCTTACACGGTTATATGCGTGCATATGCAGTTCTGCTGCCCTGCCTGCACCAACCATTCCTATTACAACCTGATTCATTCAACTTCCTCCTCAAGTTTCAGATTAATCCGCTCTGCTGGAATTGCGTAGCACACAGTCTCAACAGCAACCATATCAGTATAGTTTCGGATAAATAAATGATAATCTGGATTGAATTCTTTCATCATTAGTGGGATTTTGTAATAGTCCTTCAGATTATGATAGATACAAATGCATAGCACAGGTTTATACTTGCTAATCACAGACCTGGCACCGGTCAAAGCTGCTGGCTCTGCGCCTTCAATATCCATTTTTATCATGGTCACCGGCTCATCTTTTAAAATATGATCCAGTGTATCTGCCAAAACTTCAATCTCCCCCTCATCAGCAATATGCCCAGCGCTCTTTGCCGATTGAAATTTTAAAACCGTCTCTTTATCCCAGCACGCAATATTATGGGTTATGACATTTTTATAGTTTTTATCTGCAACTTTCTGGTTTAGTTCTAAATAGATATCTTTATCCGCTTCTATAGCAATATAGTTTCTGCAGTTTCCTCCGGTTAACTGAAAAAAAGCCTCCATGGTATCTCCATTGTAGCTTCCGCAATCACAAAAAATTTCATCTGTTTTTAATTTCAATAGTTCCTTGTCAAAATACTGCTCTTTTGAAGGAGAGGATATGGATTCCAGATATTTATTATCTAAAGATATCTTGGAGTTCAATATATTTAAATAGATTTCTTTGGAGCGTTTATCTGCCAGACTGTTATAGACCTGCCTGAATTCACCAAAATATAATTTTACAATCTGATAAGCAGTTTCATCTTTGTAAGTATTATAATCATTGGCAACTGTAAAGCCTGCTGTATCAATCATTGAATCTTCTATCCCCAGTAAGATCAGCTGCTTTCTTATTTCTGGAAACCGCATACTGGCAATAATAATATAAACCGGTTCCTCTTTTGCCTTTTCAGTGACTTCTAACGGTGATAATATGGTATATCCATTCTTTTTCGTTCCCCAGAGTTCCTTTTTATTATCAGCATAATTTTTTAATCCGCTTAAGCAGTGGAATTCTTTAAAAAATTGGTAAAGTGCGTCGGAAGCGCTCCCCGACCCCCAGATGATGACATTATCTTTGTTACTGATTTTTTCCGCATACTTCCCTGCATTTGTCTTATATAAATCCTTATTTAGAAGTTTTTCTTTAAACTCGTTTTTACCTGTCATAGCTCCCCCTGGCCCCCTTGATTTCTCTCCATCCTCTTATTTGGCCGATCCTGATCTCCGTCTGCTTTAAAAAACAGGGTTCCGTCCAGTTTGTAATGGGCCCATATATCAACGTTCTCGCGTAAAAATGGTTCAAAATAGTTAGGTATGATATTGGGATCATCATCTGACCTGTAAATAAAACCGGCGTCCCATAAATATTGTTCTTCAAATCCATAGGTATAAAAATCCATATACTCTAAATTCATTTCTTTCATAATTTCATCTAACGTATTTCTCATCCCGGAAAACAACCTTTGATCTCCCATATAATCCACAACGCGAAAGATTTTTGCTCCGTTACATTCAATTACCCGCGCCATCATAAGTGCACCTACTTTGCCACTTCCGTTTTTCAATCCATAAACAGAATAGTGGTAGTACGGGTGGCAGAAATATCGCTTGTTTACATACCAGCTGTCTTTGTATGGAATAGAATGGATGCTCTCGATATTAAAATTTTCTTTTACTTCGTTTATAGAACTAAAAAGTATAATTTTTGTATCAAAATGATTTTCCTGCATGATTTCCGGTTTCTTTTTAACCAGTGCAATTTTAAATTCTTTAGTTTCAGTATTTAACTTATAATATTGTCTCATGCGGACGGTTCTGTCATGAAAATACAGTCTTCTTAATGGAATTGTGGTATAAGGGTTGGCTCCGTTACCAATCTGGGTTCGGCAGCCGGTGATGTCAAAAACCCGTTTTGCCAGCTCTATGCCTAAAAGAGGCATGTTTTCACCCGATTCACGTACTTTCCACATGCTGCCCCAGATATCCTTCTTCTTAACATCTTTCGTATCAGAACATTTGATAAAACCAAAAATACCTTCCAGTAATCGGGTGTTTTTATCAATTGCAAGAATAAAATTAATCTGATTCCCATCCTGATACTCATATCGAAACAGATCTCTGTCCTGGGACATGATATGGCCTTTTTTCCAATACTTATCAATAAAATCCATAATCAGTTCTATATCAGAGCTATCAGCAAGCCGGATCTCATACCGTGTATCGAATTGATTCATAGTGTTTAACCTCCTGGTTCATGTCCGTTCCTTGTCCAGACGACATTTAAATTTTTCACTGACCGGTGGAAAATCGTTGGTGTCAAGGCGCGGAATTGTAAGGCTGCTGCACTCTGATAAATCTGCCACCTTTACCTGAGTAGTAAGTCCCAGTTTACACCCCGTAGAAGAGATATATTGCAAAAGCGCCTCATTATAACTGCCATAAGGATAATTCATTACCCAATTTTTATCGTCTATATATTCCGACATGACAGCCAATGCCTGCCTGATATCTTTCTGCATTTCTTCCTCAGGCAAGCGGCCCAGCCAGTAGTGGTTATATCCATGCAGACCAATATACATGCCCTCCTGTTTCATAAGCCTGATCTGATCTGAAGTCAGATACAGTTCGCCAGCTAATTTATCTTCTGATATGCCTACATATTTTTTAAACAGGTCATCACAGATCATACTTCTTACTTTTTCCGGCAATACAGTCTGAAGCATTCGTTTCACAAAAATTGTTTCTTTGCTGTCAAATCGATTTCCAGATGCATATTCATGAAAAAGCGTATCATTATCAGGATATTCGTATTCTGATCCCCGGTAATAATCCATGCATTTAAGAACTGACGGCAACAGAACGTCTATTTGTGTGGTGGCTAGTATATAATGAATTTTATTTACATCCAATAAAACATGCTCTTTCAGTGTTTTCCCTGAAATAAAAAAAGAGCCCTGTAAATGTTCTGCCTTTAATATTGGAAATACGGTTGTATAATGATCCAGATATCCATCGTCGAATGTGAGTAAAACTGCTTGTTTGGGCAGCTCATGCTGGTTATTGCAGGCACAGATTAATTCCTCCATGGTAATAACCGTAAAGTTTTGTTTTAAATATTCTATCTGCTTTCTGAAGCAGGCTGAATCCAGTCCTTTTATCCGGGGATAACGGCTGTGTTCCAAATCCCTTACATAGTGATACATGATTACGTAAACTTTATTGTCCATTCTTTATCTTTTATATCTCATTTCTATCATCCTATGCAAAATGTCTGATGCTTCGTTCCACTCCTGTACATCAGCAATTCCGTTAAATGCAAAAATGGAGGTACTGCTAAGTAGACTTATCTACTTATACAGTACCTCCACTGTTATAAATGCTGCTTTTATTAATCCAGTTCCTCACCGTTGCTATCAATCACTCGCTGGTACCAGTAAAAGGACTTCTTTTTAATGCGTTCCAATGTGCCATTACCATCATTATCCCTGTCTACATAAATAAACCCATACCGTTTATCCATTTCACCTGTTCCTGCACTTACCAGATCGATACAGCTCCAGGCCAGATATCCAAGGCATATCACACCGTCTTCCATGGCTGCTTTCATCGCTTTTATATGGTTCCTGGTATATTCAATGCGGTAATCATCATTAATACTGCCATCTGCCTCAACTTTGTCTGTAGCTCCCAAACCATTCTCCACAATAAACAATGGTTTCTGGTAACGGTCATACAAATCATTCATTGTAATACGCAGTCCCATGGGGTCAATCTGCCTCCCCCATGGCGTAATATCCAGATGAGGATTTCGTAATGTGTAAATGGCATTGCCGTCAGCAACCTTACCGTTAATGTCAGGACTTACACCTGCCAGACGGCTGGAATAGTAGCTGAATGCAATATAATCCACCGGATTACAGCGCAGTATTTCTTCATCCCCGTCTTTCATGTTGAGAGTAACTTTTTTCTCTTTCCAGATTCGCTGCGCGTAGGAGGGGTATTTTCCCCGTGCCTGCACATCAATAAATAAATAGGAATCCTGATTCTTTTCCACCGCTTCCCAGACATCTTCCGGATTGCAGCTATAGGGATAAAAAGATCCTGCTGCCAGCATACAGCCTACCAAAAGCCCCTCACCACACTCATGTGCCATTTTTACAGCCAGTGCACTGGCAACCAGCTGATGATGAGCCGCCTGATAGACAATCTGGCTGACGTTTTCATCTTCCTTTATCACCATTCCGCCTCCAAAAAAAGGAATGTGGGTAATCATATTGATTTCATTAAAGGTAATCCAATATCTCACCTTTTTTCCATACCGCTTAAACAGAACTCTGCAATAGTTTAAGTATAGATTTATCAGTGCTCTGTTCCCCCAGCCGCCATATTTCTTAGTCAAGGCAAGGGGTGTGTCAAAATGACAGATGGTCACAACCGGTTCCATGTGGCGTTTTTTGCATTCATCAAACAGGCTGTCATAGAATTGAAGACCGGCTTCGTTGGGTTCACCTTCTCCATCCGGGAAAATCCTGGCCCAACTGATGGATGTACGAAATGCTTTGATTCCTAATTGTTCCATCAACTGCAGATCTTCTTTGTACCGATGATAAAAATCAATCGCTCCATGACTGGGATAATAACCATAATCTTTCTCAAGCGCCAGTTCCGGGTGATACATTGCCTCTTTTCTCCCAAGCTGCACAGTCGGGAGAATATCCATAGGCGATAAACCCTTTCCATCTTCCAAATAAGCACCCTCGCACTGGTTAGCTGCCACAGCTCCTCCCCATAGAAAATCCTTTATTAATTTCATAATAACTCCTTAAAGTACTGTAAAAAGTGGCTGACCGCTTTTAACAGTTCCCTCTTCACTTGTAATAATATCCAGATAATCTCCTGTATTGGTCACTATAACCGGGACTACCGTTTCGTATCCTGCCGCTTCAATCGCCTTTTTATCAAATTCCATTAAAAGATCTCCGGTTTTTACAATATCTCCATCTGCTACATGAGCAGTAAAGTATTTCCCTTCCAGCTCCACCGTATCAATCCCTATGTGGATCATTAGTTCTACTCCCTCACTGCTTCTAAGTCCAATGACGTGTTTAGTACGGAATACGGTTACAACCTCACCGTCGAACGGTGCCGTAATTCTACCGTCTGCTGGCTCTACTGCCATCCCTTTTCCCGCAATTTCCTTCGCAAACGTCTCATCACTCACCTTTGATAGCTTCACTTTCCTTCCATTAACAGGACTATAGATCATGATTTTTTTACTCTTTGAAACTTGTTTTCCTGTGTATCTGCCTTTATCCGGTTCCACAGCCTCGTCAATTTCCGATTCTTTGAATCCATAAAACCAGGTTAATACAAAGGTGATGCAAAAACCAATCAAACAGGAAATGAGAGCATGTATTACATTCATTGGATTATCCCCAATAAAAATTGGCAGAGAAAGAAGGCCGGGAGTGCCTGATGTATAACGTACGACTCCCATTAAGCCAGCATAAAAACCGCCTGCCCCACCTCCAAGCATAACTGACAGCAGTACTTTCCTGTATTTGATGGTGACTCCATACATGGCAGGTTCTGTAATTCCCATTAATGCAGTAATACCTGCGGAAGATGCCTGCTGTTTAAACTGCCTGTCTTTTGTTTTAAGGGCAACACAGAATGCGGCAGCACCCTGACAGATATTTGAAACCAGACTTCCAGGCCCCATAACAGCTTCATATCCGTAAGTACTGTAAGATGTCATCAATATAGGAAGGAAACTCCAATGCATACCGGTTAAAACCAGCAGGGGCATAAAGGCACCCATGAGCATGGGAACCAGCCAGCTGACACGGCTGTTAAGAAAATCCGTTACAGTTGCAATGACGGTACCAACATAAGAGCCCAGCGGCCCCAGTACAATTAATACGATTGGAGCAACAATTAAAATAGTCAAAGTCGGTTTCATAAAAAACTTAACCGGTTTTGGTGAAATCTTATCCGCAAAACGTTCTACATAGACCATTAGCCAGACTGCCAGTATAATCGGAATTACACTGGATCCATAATTAACCAGTTTAACAGGAAGTCCTAAAAAGAAAACCGGATCGCCTGCAGATACCATTTTAGTAAAACCAGGGTGAAGCAGTATTCCTCCCATCATGACTGCCAGATAGGGATTGCAGCCCAATTTCTTGGCGGAAGAAAATGCCAGCATTACCGGCAGAAAATAAAATCCGGCATCTGCTATAAAGTTTAATATGGTATAAACCTGTGATTCTTTGTTCATTCCAAAAAGAACACAGATTACCAGAATTGCTTTTATCATACCGGCAGCAGTAATTGCCGGAATGACCGGGGTGAAAATGGAAGCAAAAATATCCATTAAAGTATCTAACTTTCCCGTTTTCTGAATAGGTGCTGATGATTCAGTAATCTGACCCATTTTTCTTATCTCATCACAAACATTTGACACATCAGTGCCTATAATTATTTGATATTGTCCGGATTTCTTTGCGGCTCCCAACACACCTTGTATTTCTTTTATTTTATTTAAATCAATCTTTGATTCATCTTTCAGATTCATTCTCAGGCGGGTGGCACAATTGTTCAGCTGTGCAATATTTTCGCTGCCGCCTACTAGCACTAAAATTTCTTTTGCCAATTCATAATGATTCATAATATCCTCCTGTGTGTGATCTAATATCTATATGAAATAAAAAGGTGTCGACGTTCCTTTTTATTAAATCCTTAGCTTTTGCTGTTCTTCCTTTCTCTTTCTGCAACCCGGTTGATATGCAGCATAAAATAAATCATTTCCTCCTGGGAAATCGCAATGTCATATTTTTTAATGAAATAGTCCTTTACTTTATCCGCACACGCCTTTGCCTGGGGCATCTTCATTACGATCTGATCGTAAAGAAAATCATCATCTGACATAAATATTTCTTTTTTTAACAGCCTTCTGGCAAAAAAGCGAATGTGAGTAACAAAACGGCTGTAGTTTAATGTATCTTCATTTAATTCGATCTGATAATGGTATTTAACAAGATTTAGTATGTCATGTTCGATTTCAGCTACTGCCATTGTCTGCTGAATCTCTTCCCCATTCTGTTGGGCATTGATAAAATGAAGAGCAATAAATCCAATTTCATCATCAGACAAATGGATTTTTTCATAATACCTGATCAGTTCCAGTGAATTCCGTGCCGCCTCATATTCCTTTGAATAATAATTTTTAATCTCCCAGAGCAAGGCGTTTTTTATAGTCAGACCTGTTTTATATCTGGATATGGTATAGCTGATATGATCTGTCAATCCAATATAAATACTGTCGTGAAATGTGACGCCCAGTTCTATTTGTGCCTGTTCAATAATTTTATTAGCCAGCTCTACCTGATTTAATGGAACTTCTTTGAGTAACGTAATATATTTGGAATAGGTTTCGGGGGATTCAAATATAAATTTTTTATCAATCTTATCGATGTCTGCCAGATCTCCAATCTGTTTCTGAAATGCAATTCCTCTTCCTAAGAGTATTACTTCAGACATTTTATCATCTTCGGCTAAAATAATATTGTTGTTGTATATTTTTTTAACATGATAATTCATCTTCCGATTCCTCCTTAATAAATAAAAAACACCTAAATTAGTATGCATAGTTTCATACGCACACTAATTTAGGTGTTGCCTGCTGAGCAGTTACAATCCCGTTATAGTAATACAAGTATAACATATTACATCAAGTCATAACAACTGTGTATCATTACATATTAAGAGATTGTTTTTTGTGCACTTTCCACAATTATTTAGGATTGACCATCTGTCTCATCAACCATTCCTACTCCTCTGCAATAGGTCTGCACGACTTCATAAGAATCACTGAGCACTACAAGATCTGCATCATATCCTGCATTCAAACGACCTTTCCTGTCATCCACTCCCAGACACTTTGCAGGGTTTATGGTACAGGAATTGAGAGCAGAATCAAAAGGCACCAAAGCTTCCTCTACCAGAAGTTTTAAGCCCTTGTTCATCTTCAGCGTACTTCCTGCAATGGTTTCTGTTCCCTTTAAGTAAGCAAGGCCATTCTCCCTGACCTCGATATCATGACCACCCAGCTGGTACTGGCCCCCTGCCGGACAGTTTTTAGCTCTTAGGGAATCACTGATCATGATGGCATAGTCCCTGCCTTTTGCCGTATAATAGTTGTTTAAAGCTGCCATGTGGCTGTGACAGCCATCACAGATGATCTCGCCGTAAATATCACGTACTCTGAGAGCCGTCCCTACCAGCCCTGGATCCCGGTGATGATAGGGGGTCATGCCGTTATAGACATGGGTCATGGAGGTGACGCCATTGGCAATTCCCATGAGAGCCTGGTCATACGTAGCAGCCGAATGCCCCATACTTACCACTACCCCATGCTTTTTACAATATTTCGTAAGAGCGAAGTTTTCGTCCCGCTCTGGAGCAAGAGTAATATATTTAATCTTTCCTTTTGCTGCTTTCTGATAACGTTCAAACTGTTCCACAGAGGGCTTTGCTATGGCTTCCGGAGGCTGTGCTCCTTTGTACTTCATGTCCAGATAAGGACCCTCAAAATGAATACCAAGGATCTCGGCACCCTCATAACCATCATTTACAACATTGGCTATGTTGGAAACTGCTTTTTCCAAAACTCCTGGCATCTGAGTCACTGTTGTGGGTAAAAGTGCAGTAACTCCCTCTTCGGGAATTCTTTTAATCCAGTCCCTGAGGCCCTGTGGCTCACCGTCATTGGTATCATAGCCATATGCTCCATGAGTATGAATATCGATAAACCCCGGTACGATCCGATCATTTCCATAATCACGATCGGCCTGCTGGGTTCCATACCCGTTTACTGCTGAAATTTTTCCTTCCGACAGCTCAAGCTGTGCCGGAATAAACTGTCCTGCAATCCACACGCGTCTGCTCTGTATTATCATATTCCTACCCTCTTTCTTTCCGGATCACTATACTGATGTGACAGGTCAAACCTGACCTTTCTTTCAGTATATACAGTTGCTTTCCGGTTTTCAAGAATTTTTGGAAATTATTTTTATTTTTTTCTTTATTATAAAAATTATATTCTTACATAATTGGCCAGCGTATGGTCACACGGAATAAATCGGCCTCCGTTTCAACGTTGAGCTTTCCGTTCTGCAGCTCCACAAAGCTTTTGGCTATTGCCATACCAAGACCCGACCCTTCTGTATTGCGCGCCTGATCTCCTCTGGCAAAACGTTCGGTTATCTCCTCAGGATTAAAGGTCAGCTCTGCAGCTGATATGTTTTTTAATATGATCTCGACCCAGTCATTCTCTTTTCTCATATCAATGTAGGCCCGGGTTCCTGGCATGGCATATTTGATAATGTTAGTCAGCAGGTTATCAAAAATCCGGTACGTCTTCTGACTGTCCAGAGACAGAATTATCTTCTCGTCAGGCAGATTCCAGCGAAAATCAATGGTGGATTCCTCGATCTTATCGCTAAGTTCAAAACTAACCTCTTTTAACAGACTGACAATATCAACATCTTCCAGTTCCAGTGTTACATTGTTGCTGTTGGCCTTGCTGATCTCAAATAAATCCTCAATCAGCGCTTTTAACCGCATGGACTTCTGTTCAAGAATATCAATATAGGCTTTACGCTGTTCCGGAGTTGCATGATCATCCTTTAATAAATTTACATAGGTTATTATGGCAGTAAGGGGTGTTTTTAAATCATGAGACATATTGCTGATTAAATCAGTCTTTAACTTCTGGCTTTTGACTTCTTCATCAACGACTCCCTTAAGACCGCTCTGAATCTTTTGTATTTCTTTTTTAAATGGTTCAAATACACCTAAATCTTCTTCAATTACAACCTCTAAATTTCCTTCCGCTATCTGATTGGTAGATTTCAACAGCACGTTGTATTTTCTGCTTAAATCAAGATAATATTTTCTCATTACGAAAAACAGAATGATCGAGTAAAGGAACAATGCCCCGATACCCAAAAACCAGAGACTGCATAAAATAGTAAGTACAATAAAATTTACAGCTGCAATTTTAAAGATTGTACGGTCTGATTTTTCCTGTAAATTAATGTTTCCTAAATATCGATACAATTTTTTCAGGCTGTTCACTACCCAGCCACAGAATAAACCGCATAAGGTCCTCTCCTTATAATAACGGGTGATGCCAATGTGAAACACGTCTCTCATACACAGGACCGCCCAGTAAATCACAGCAAAAGGCACTGCCCACCAGAGGAGATTCCACAGCTTAACCATAATATCTGCTGCTTCAGGAATAAAATTAGCACGTAACAGCGCACTATATAAATCACCCCGGTTTGTCACTGCAACCAGACTTGTAAGTCCTGCTCCAAATGCAACCGAGCCGGCTACGATTCCAACCACCAGTTCCAAAGGGGTTCTTAAAATAGCATTTCCATCAGCCAGATTCACATCCATACAGGAAAACAGAAATGCAAGAGCAGCTACGGCGCATACCAGTCCGATAAAGATACGGTTGACACTCCCCGAGTTTTCATAAGCAGTCCAGATATTCCCACTGGTATCTTTAAATGATGAAATCTGCTGCTCTGACATACCATAGGCAAATGTCATATTCCGTGGATTGGACAGTTTTAGATTACCCATCTGGAAATAGTCATCATAATAACTTTCCATAGGATCCTTATCTCCAAAATCCTGAAGCGTATTGAGTAAATAAGCTGTATTTTCCCCTCTCACACAGCTGATATCCATACGCCCAAGTTCATCGTAATGTAAAACTGCCTGAAATACATAATAACTGTTATTGGGTATGAACCGTCCTTCTGCATGATCCAGGATCACTTTGCCGTTTTCATCTATCATCTGATAATCGATGGAATTGCGGACATTTCCAAAATTCCGGTTCCAGTTTTCAAATTCCCGGATGCAGTTTTTGCGAAGTCCTCTTAAATATTCTGTTCTTTCGTCTCCTTTGTCTTCCGCTATCTGGAAATCCAATGAAGTGGATCCTGATATTTCTGTGGCTGTGCTTTTTTCGCTTCCATCGCTGCTTGCCGCTTTTAGTTCTGCCTCAGCCTCTGGTAAAAAATACTGAAAAGGAGAAAGAATTTTATTCTGCTCTTTCTGTGCGTCTTCCAATGCCAGAACGTAATTACCATTCACAAGATGTTTTAAAAAAGCACTCTCTTCGTAGATTGGAGCCCCATTTCTGGAAGATTCATTTTCAAAGTATGGATAAAGTTCCACCATTGCAAATGATGCAGCAAGAATAACCACCAGGGCCAGTAACCAGCTGATTCTATGCCTGTTTTTCAATTTTATATCCAACTCCCCACACCACCTTTAAATATTTCGGTTCCTTCGGATTTAATTCAATCTTTTCCCGGATTTTTCTTATGTGCACCATAATGGTATCGGTATTAATTGCCCGTTCATTCCACACTCTTTCATAAATTTCTTCCGCAGAAAATACCCTTCCTGGATTTTTCATAAGTAGCGCAAGGATTTTAAATTCTATGGGAGTCAGCTTTACCAGCTTTTCATCTACAGTAACCTCCACCGTGTCTTCATTTAATTCCAGACCTCCAATGGAATAGACATTGCTTTTCTCCTTTTGTTCTTTTGCTTCCAGCATATCCATATACTTTCTGTACCGTCTCAACTGGGAATTTACCCTGGCAAGAAGCTCCATGGGAGTAAATGGTTTTGCCACATAGTCATCTGCACCAATGTTGAGACCCATAATTTTATCCACCTCTTCTGACTTGGCGGACAGAATAATAACCGGGAAATCATGTTTTTCCCGCAGCTTCACAGTCATGGTGATTCCATCCATACGAGGCATCATGACGTCGACAATAGCCAGATGTATTTCCTCCTGCTCCAGAATCTTTAAACCCTCTACTCCGTCTGCCGCCTGAAACACTTCGTATCCCTGACTTCTTAAGTATATTTCTACTCCCTGCCTGATTTCTTTGTCATCTTCAACTAATAAGATGTGGTTTGCGTCCATGTGATCTCTCCTTATCTATCATAATCCGCTGATTTCTCCCAGCGTTCCATGCATTTATTATACCTCACTCTGATTGTTTCTCCATATTCTTAGGATAAAATACCAATCTTAAAATGATTGTCACAGAAAACGAAAGAAATTCTAAAATTCCCTGGATCCGGCATTATTTAAAAAAGGTGCTAAGGAAAACAACCTCCTTAAGCACCTTATCATTTAGATTTCGTTTGTAGTCTTTCTGATATTTGTATCCATCAGCCTGTTAAAACCAAGCCAGCCGTTATTATCCCCAGCCGCTCTCAGCACTTCAATCATGGTCTCCATCTTTGCATCTGTGTTATCTGCAAAATTAAGAGCCAGTGCCTCAATCAGAGCCGGTTTTTTCGGGGAACCGTATTCCAGTTCGCCATGATGGGCCAGAATACAATGCTTTAATTCGGTTGCGGATTTCTCGGGGAAACCGGGAATGGTACGGATTCTCTCCCCTATCATCTCAGTTCCGATAATGATATGTCCAAGAAGCTGCCCGTCATCGGTGTAATCATTCTCCGGAAATGTGGAAAGCTCTTTTGTCTTGCCGATGTCATGAAACATAGCAGCCGTAAGCAAAAGATCCCGGTTAATCAGGGGATAATATCCTGCATAATAATCGCAAAGCTTCACTACACTCAGGGTATGTTCCAGCAGGCCGCCTACAAATCCATGGTGGACACTCTTCGCTGCAGAATGGAACTGGAATGCCTTGGCAAATGCAGTATCCTCTACAAAAAAGCTTTCTAAAAGAGTCCGGTAATAAGGACTTTTTACAGAACGGATAAAACCGGTCAGTTCTTCAAACATCACTTTGATATCTTTACCGGAAACAGGAAGATAATCCCCTGGGATATATTCTCCTTCTTCCGCTTTTCTGATTCTCTTAATATTCAGCTGATTGGAATTCTGGAACATCGTAACGTCTGCATCTATGTATACATAATCCAGAGTCTCAAAGTTTCCGATACCCGGGGATCCCAAATCCCAAATTTTAGCATCCACAGTGCCGCTTTTATCCTGAAGTATCAGGTTGCCGTACTCCTTTCCTGACTTTGTCAGGGAAATCTGCCTGTTTTTGCACAAATACACATCAGAAACATGCATTCCTTCCCGGAATGATTCGATATACTTCATTTTTTTCCTCCATATCTCACTGACAGCAACAAGGAAGCCAGGATAGTTACCTGGCTCCGATGGTTACCTGATATTGTATCTTTTTATATTCTTCCCGGCCATTGCGGGATACAGTCACAGGAATGATCTGTCCCGGACTTGATTTTTCCAAAACCACCTGAAAATCCTTCATGGTAACAATGGCTGCTCCACCCATCTCAGTAATAATATCACCGCTCTGTATTCCTGTATTGTAAGCAGGGCTGTCTGTATTCACTTCCATTACATAAACTCCCAGAGGTATACCGCTGCTGTTCATGGCTGAGCTTACTTCCTGTCCTTTGATTCCAAAGTAGGGGAATTGCGCACCATTGCTCATCTTTTCCAGAATACTCTTGTAATCGGATATGCCCATAGCTGCAGTCATATCTTTACTGCTGTCGTTTTTATATTGATCCGTCACCCAGCCAATAATCTGACCGGACGTATTCATAAGAAACGTTCCCACTCCGGCATTCCCTCTGACATCGGTATACAGAATTCTGGTCATTCCGTCAATGGTCTGAACATTCTTGGTTATAAAAGAAATAAAACCATATCCGGTTGAATGAACCATTCCAGCAGGTCCGCCAATTGCAACAACAATATCTCCCTGCTTGACCGAATAAGAGTTGCCTAGTTCAATCGCTTTCATGTCTTCCAACTGGGTTCTGCTAAGTTCCGCTGTGGAAACGCTGACAATCGCCATACCAGACAGCTTATCTGTCTGTTTAATCTTACCCTGAACCTCTGTCCCGTCGGAAAAAGCCACACGAATCGCTTCTGCATCCTCAACTGCACCTTCCGGTGTTAAAATGAGAAGCTCCTGATTCGCAGATGAAATGATTACCCCGGAAAAAAGTCCGGAGTTTTCAACCGGGTTATTAAACCAGTCCGTCTGAGTCTTTACGGAGTGAACCGTAACGATTCCCTTGTCCGCCTTTTGAACCACAGATTTTAAGCTTCCGTATAGAGTGCTTAAATCATCTACGGAAAATGGATATTTTTCCATAGCGGACTTAAGTATATCCTCAATTGGTTCTGTTTCAACCGCAGTTGTAGAAGATTCAGCAACAGAAGTAACGGTCTCAGGCTCATCCTTTGGTATGGTCACCGGAGTCGTCTCACCGGTGGATTCTCCCACAAGTAATCTCTCAGCTACAGGTTTGGATATGACAAATGTAACCGCCGCAACCATTCCGAAAATAACTGCAGTCACTAAAAGACCCAGAAATCTTTTCAGCATATCCTTTTTTGACATGGGCTGTTTTACAATCTTTTCATTGATAAAACGGCGTGGCTCCGCCTTTCTATCGTCTGGCCCGTTATTTTCCGGCATACTTACCCTCCTTTTCAGAAGACCTAACTACTATTATAAGGTTCTTCCCGGTTTAATGCAAGAAAAACATATGAAACAACCATAATAACAGGGAAAAACAATCACCTGAGGATTGCAGTTTTTGTCTCTTCTATGCTATACTGTAACCGATCCCATTATTCAAGAGCCGGTTCTCACGCCGGTTAAATATCCAGAAAGAAAGCAGAATAATTAAGGTATAAACTTATGAATCAAAAAGCACTGAAAACTTTAGAATACTATAAAATAATTGAACAGCTCACCGAATATGCATCCTGTGAATACGGTAAAGAACTGTGCCGCAGACTGGTGCCTTCCACCGATTATGAGGAAATTACCACTTCCTTAAGGGAAACCACCGATGCAGTTACAAGAGTCCGGCAAAAAGGCGGAATTTCATTTGGGGGTGTGAAAGATATCCGGGCTTCCTTAAAACGTCTGGAGGTAGGTAGTTCTCTTGGAATGATTGAAATCTTATCCATCAGCTCCCTTCTTACCGCATCCGCAAAAGCAAAGGCATACGGCCGCCATGAGGATCAGGAGATTTCCGAAGATTCTCTGGAAGAATTTTTCCGCATTCTGGAGCCATTGACTCCGGTTAATAACGAGATTAAGCGCTGTATCATTTCTGAGGAAGAAGTCAGTGATGATGCCAGCCCTGGCCTTCACCATGTCAGACGTTCCATGCGTTCTATTAATGATAAGATTCACACACAGATGAACTCTATTTTAAATTCCAACCGTTCTTATCTACAGGATGCCGTAATTACCATGCGAGATGGAAGATATTGTCTCCCGGTAAAAGCGGAGCACAAATCCCAGGTGACGGGAATGGTTCATGACCAGTCCTCTACCGGCTCCACCTTATTTATTGAGCCTATGGCAATTGTAAAGCTGAATAACGATTTAAGAGCTCTGGAAATCCAGGAACAAAAAGAAATTGAGATGATTCTGGCAGATTTAAGCAATCAGCTGGCACCTTATTTAGAAGAGCTGGCGACCAACTTCCATACTCTTACCAGACTGGATTTTATCTTCGCCAAAGCAGCTCTGGCCAAACATTACAACGCCAGTGAGCCTATTTTTAACACCAAACATGAAATTCATATTAAAGACGGCCGCCATCCCCTGCTGGATCCGAAAAAGGTTGTTCCTATCAACATCCATTTGGGAAAAACCTTTGACCTTTTAATTGTGACAGGTCCAAATACCGGCGGTAAGACGGTGTCATTAAAAACAGTAGGACTGTTTACCCTGATGGGGCAGTCCGGTCTTCACATTCCGGCATTTGACGGTTCTGAGCTTTCCGTATTTGATGAAGTGTTTGCTGACATCGGTGATGAACAGAGTATTGAGCAGAGCCTTAGTACCTTTTCCTCTCATATGACCAACATTGTACAGATTTTAAATCAGGCAGACAGCAACTCTCTCTGCTTATTTGATGAGCTTGGAGCAGGTACAGATCCTACAGAAGGAGCTGCCCTGGCAATCTCCATCCTTTCTTTCCTTCACAATATGAAATGCCGCACTATGGCAACCACTCATTACAGTGAATTAAAGGTCTTTGCACTTACTACGCCAGGTGTGGAAAATGCCTGCTGCGAATTCAATGTGGAAACACTGCAGCCCACCTACCGGATACTCATCGGCGTTCCGGGAAAAAGTAATGCCTTTGCCATCTCAAAGAAGCTGGGACTCCCGGATTATATTATCGATGAGGCTAAAAACCATCTGGAAGCAAAGGATGAAACCTTTGAGGATCTTCTGACACATCTGGAGGAAAACAGGGTTACCATTGAAAAAGAGAGAATCCAGATTGCCTCCTATAAACTGGAAGTGGAACAGCTGAAAGCCCGCCTGACTCAGAAAGAGGAACGGCTTGACGAGAGTCGGGATAAGATGATAAAAAACGCCAGAGAAGAGGCCCAGAGAATCTTACGGGATGCCAAGGATACAGCAGATTCCACCATACGCCAGATCAATAAGCTGGCTGGCGAATCCGGAGTGGGCAAAGAGCTGGAAGCAGAGCGAAGCCGGTTACGAAACAAGCTGCAGGATGTGGACTCTTCCCTGTCCTTAAAGAGAGAACAGAAAAATCCGAAAAAGGGAATTGATCCGAAAAAGCTGAAGCTGGGAGACGGCGTAAAGGTTTTAAGCATGAACTTAAACGGAACTGTAAACTCCCTTCCCAATGCCAAAGGGGATTTATATGTTCAGATGGGAATTTTGCGATCACTGGTTAACATATCTGACTTAGAGCTCCTTTATGATGATTCGGCTTCTGCACCGTCAGAAAACCGGGCAAAAAAGGCAGGAAGCGGAAGCAGTTCAACCCGTATGTCCAAATCCTTCTCCATTTCACCTGAAATTAATCTAATCGGCATGACCACAGATGAGGCAATCCCTCAGCTGGACAAATATTTAGATGACGCTTATCTTGCCCATCTTCCCCAGGTACGGGTGGTTCACGGACGTGGTACCGGTGCTTTAAAGAATGCAGTGCATAAGCATTTAAAGAGATTAAAATATGTAAAAGAATTCCGGCTTGGCGTCTTCGGTGAAGGTGATTCCGGAGTGACCATTGTCTCATTTAAATAAATATTAGAACGGGGGATCCATTATGGCAGAAAAACAGCGGATTTTAATTGTGGACGATGACAGCAATATTGCAGAACTCATTTCCCTATATCTTTTAAAGGAATGCTATGAAACAGAAATCGTGGGCGACGGAGAGGAAGCGCTTCGGGTTTTTCCTGAATTCAAACCAAATCTGGTTCTCCTCGATTTAATGCTTCCGGGCATGGACGGCTATCAGGTCTGCAGAGAGCTTCGCACCGGATCCCAGGTGCCTATTATCATGCTGTCAGCAAAAGGCGAGGTCTTTGACAAAGTCCTGGGCCTGGAGCTTGGCGCTGATGATTATATGATCAAACCGTTTGATTCCAAAGAGCTTGTGGCACGGGTTAAGGCAGTCTTGCGGCGGTATCAGACTTCTCCTGCTGCAGCCGCCTCCCATACGGACCAGCAGGGCGACTTTGTGGAATATCCGGATCTGATTGTTAACTTAACCAACTACTCCGTCATTTATATGGGACATTCCATTGAAATGCCTCCAAAGGAGCTGGAGCTTCTTTATTTCCTTGCCTCCTCTCCCAACCAGGTATTTACCAGAGAACAGCTTTTGGACCATATCTGGGGGTATGAATATATTGGCGACACAAGAACCGTGGACGTTCATATCAAGCGTCTGAGAGAAAAGATAAAGGACCATTCCGGCTGGTCACTCTCCACGGTGTGGGGGATTGGGTATAAATTTGAGGTCAAAAGATAATTCAGGCGATTCATAAGAAGCTGTCGTAAAATGAATTTTCACAATAGATCTGGTGCCGGTCAGTAGACCAGAAACCAGATCCGGATGAATCTTGCATTTTGCGGCAGCTCCTCTTTTAAGTTTCACTTAACTGTCATTTTTCCTGGTTGATTTGTTCTGATTTCTAACTATATCATATAATAAGCGAATCATGATTGGAACAATAATAATAAGCCACAACAGCTCATGCCTGAAAATGGTTCTTAGTCTGCCATACCCTTCTGTTAAACCATAAACATTAAATAACTGTATAAAAACCCCAATCCCTATAACCTGAATGATATAAAATATTATATCTCCAATCAAAAGGTCTTTTAATTTGATCTTTCTTAACAGCAGTACAACTCCGGTAAAAATAAAGAATATGTAACAGGATATGAAAAAACCATTTGTAAAATAACCTGAATATCTTTTCATATTATCAGACTGCGAGAGCATTAATTTCCTTACTTCGTCAGACGTTATGTCTTTTGCCTTTAGCAGGATATCTAAAGAACGATAAACAAACCCTAATGCAGCCATATGCAGCATTAGAATTATTGATGAGAATACAATTGTACAGAGCCGATAAACATGGCTGTGTTTATATTTTGTCACGCAATCAACCTCCCCTTCATTATTTTTCATGCTTTAATATTATAACATATCCACATTCACTACAATGCTAAAGTAAAATTTATCCACTCCAGACAAATGAAAATAGGGAATGACATGAATAATAAAAAGATGTATACTTGTTGCATCAGATACTCGAAGATATATAACTAGACATTTATATAAAATGCTATTTTTTGAGGGGAACATAAAATGACACATTCTTTGTATTATAAATTTATTATGGGTTACCTACTCTTCGGTTTGCTGGGTTTCGTAACCATCGCATCCTTCTCTTCCAGGATTACCGACCAGTATCTCCTTGGCCAGCAGTCAGAATGTCTGTATGATGAAGCCAACCAGATTGCCTCATCCTTTAGCAGCATGTATCACGGAAAGGATATGAAGCTTTCCTCTTCCTATCCTGGTCTTGTAAATGAAGCGGATTATCTCCACGCCCGCATCTGGATTGTGGACCGTCAGGGCAAGATCGTATCCGACAGCCAGCAGCCAGGGAAAGACGGAGATATGATAGAGAACTTTGACCCTACCATTATGGGGAATAAATCCTATACCATCGGTAATTACTACAACGAGTTTCCTTACGATGTATTAAGCGTACATGCTCCCATAACAGGGAACTATACCACTCATGGGTATGTGGTGATTCATCTTCCCTTATCTTATTTACAGTCCCAGAGAAACGGTATATTAAACATCGTATATATTACCTCAGCGGTAGTATTCGGTTTTTCCCTGATCATTTTGCTGGTTTTTACAAAAAATGTTTATATCCCTCTGAAAAAGATTACAGCGGGTGCCAACGAATATGCACAGGGTAATCTGACTCATCACATTGATGTGAATACAAGAGATGAGATGGGATATCTGGCAGCCACTTTAAATTATATGTCTGACGAGATCAATAAGATGGAGGAATACCAGCGGACCTTTATCGCCAATGTATCACACGACTTCCGTTCCCCGCTGACTTCCATCAAGGGATACTTAGAGGCGATCTTAGACGGCACCATACCGCCCCAGATGCATGAAAAGTATTTAAACCGGGTGATATCCGAGACAGAACGGCTTAATAAGCTGACACAGGGCATGCTGACCCTTAATTCCCTTGACTGCAAAGGATATTTAAACCGGACTAATTTTGATATTAACCGGGTGATCAAAGATACGGCTGCTTCTTTAGAAGGTACCTGCAATACAAAGAATATTACATTTGACCTGACTTTCTCTGACAGCATTCAGATGGTCCACGCAGACCTTGGCAAAATTCAGCAGGTTCTTTATAATCTTATTGATAATGCCATTAAATTCAGCCATACGGATTCTACCATATATATACAGGCTTCCGGCAAGTATGAGAAAATCTTTGTATCAGTAAAAGATACTGGAATTGGAATACCAAAAGAGAGCATTAAAAAGATATGGGAGAGGTTCTACAAATCAGACTTATCCAGAGGAAAGGACAAGAAAGGAACCGGGCTGGGACTTGCAATTGTCCGGGAAATCATTCAGTCTCACGGAGAAAATATTGATGTAGTCAGCACAGAAGGGGTGGGATCTGAGTTTATTTTCAGCCTTCCTAAATCAACTAGCTTATAGGAGCTGCTGTGTTATAGAAAAAGCAGATAAGAACAGACGCTTTGATTGTCTGAACTTATCTGCTTTTGTGTTTTGTAAATAAATGAATCAATTATGCTCATCCCGGCTGTCAGATATTCTCTTTACTTTTTTATCTTTCAGAATACGTTCCAGTTCTTCAATCTGTTCCATTGACAGCTCTTCTTCCAGAAACTTGGTAAAAAGCATATTTAAAGCGCCATCATATACCTTTTTTAAGAAGGATTCATTTTCAGATCTGATGCACTCTTCTTCCGAGAGCAAAGGATAGTAATAATAAACTCTGCCCTTCTTTTCAAATCCAATCACTTCTTTTTTGATAAGTCTTGTTATAAAGGTTTTTATTGTCTGTGCTGACCACATCATTCTGCCAGACAGCAGGTTAATGATCTCTTCTGAGGTTATGGGGTTAGACTTCCATATAAGTTTCATAATTTCCCATTCTGCTTCTGATATTTTTGGAAGTGTGCTCATATATATAACTCCTTTTGGGTCTGCATTTGTAAGCTGTATCTTAGTTTAAACCTGCGGAGTATGTTTGTCAATTCACAATTACAGGGGAATAATACAACTCTTTCATCAAACAGAAAAGCACGCCAGCCTCCTGATTCAGGAAAGACAGCATGCCTTTTTTATCAATAAAATCTTATAATCGTTTTACTGCATCCATTGCCAGTACAGACCGTTCGCATTCCTCTGCCTGCAGGGTAATCTGCCAGCACAGAGAGCTTCCTTTCATATGCTCAGCCGCATAACTGAGTCCGTTGGTCCGTTCATCAAGAAACGGGCGGTCAATCTGATTGGGATCTCCAAGCAGTATGATCTTTGTTCCTTTTCCTGCACGGGTTATAATTCCCTTGACCTGATTGGGTGTCATATTCTGGGCTTCATCGATAATTAAATACGTCTGAATGATGGAACGCCCCCGGATAAAGGTCAGCGCCTCTGTTTTAATCAGGCCTCTGGCAAATATTTCTTCGATTTTGCCCGATAGTTCATCCTCATTTTCATATCGCTTCTCCTCATTGGAATCAATGAGCTGTTCCAGATTATCAATCACAGGTCTCATTAGCGGAGAGATTTTTTCCTGCTCGTCTCCCGGAAGGAATCCTATGTCAGAATCAAACTGGGCATTGGGGCGGCTGACAATGATCCGTCTGTATTCCCCGGTTGGATTGTTTAAAAGCTTTTCAAGCCCTACTGCAAGAGAGTAAAAGGTTTTGGCTGTCCCCGCCATACCTTTAATGATGACTAACGGTGCTATTTCGGCAGGCTGCATCAGGGCTTCCTGGGCAAAATACTGACCCGCATTCCTGGGTGCAACCCCATAGGGCCTGCTTTTCTGGTAATCAAGAGGGATTATTTTATCCCCGTTTACTCGTCCCAGCACGGTTTTTTTGGTTGACTGATCCGCTTTTAATATAACAAACTGATTTTCAAACAGATTTGGACTGCTTTTAGCACCGGATTCATTGGTTATGTATACCCGATCGATTGAAATTCCCTTTTTCTTAAAATCCTTAAAATTTTCCTCCGGAGCAAATACCTCAATTCTTCCTGTGTATTGCTCCTCTCGCCCGGATACCTGCTCGGTTGTAAAATCCTCGGCCCGGATTCCGATAATCTGCGCTTTAATGCGCAGCAATATGTCCTTGGTTACCAGTATAACCTCTCCCTCAAGTCCTCTGCACACCTTGAGAATGCGGTTATCCATTTTATCATCGGGAAGATCTGGGGGAAGTACAACATCCACAAAGTTTTTTTCAATCCTGATTGTTCCTCCATGCTCCAGTTTTACTCCTGTCAGTAAATCTCCCTGATGACGCAGCTGTTCCAAAAGCCTGATGGCCTTTCTTGCATTGGCACCTGTTTCGCCCTCAGCCTTTTTTAAGTGATCCAGTTCTTCCAGTACAGCGACCGGAAGGACCACCTGGTTATCCTCAAAACAGTTGATGGCGTAAGGGGCCTGAATTAGAACATTGGTATCTACCACATAGGTTTTTATCATTTACCGGACTCCTTTGCAATTTCAGAAACTCTGGTTTCTGTAAATCTGATTATACCTTCTGCCATGGACTCCTGTAATCACAGTATGGTAAAAGAAATGTAAAAACAGATTCAATTTTCTGGAATCCGGTTCCAGATATCCTAAATTTTATAATATATGTTCCTGTTCATCCTCTTTCCATGACCCGGACTGTTCCGGCCCTTTAAAGAGCAGTTTTTTTAATGACCAGATAATCATAATGGAACCGGTAAGAAAAAACAGGGTCATAAAGACCAGCTGAATCAGATTTCTGATTCCGGAAGAGATAAGAAGTTCCGGAACCAGCTGAAATGCCAGCCAGACCAGATATCCTCCTCCTACCAGTCTTAAACCCAGAGTAATGGGCGCAGGTGACTCACCCTGCTTCTTTTTGTCTTCACTCATGTTATGCTCCTATACTCTGACGCGAACGGATTTCCGTTCTACCGCCTCTGAATCAAAAAGATAATTTCCATTAAAATAGGGATTTTCAATCATGCGTATCATGTTTTCCGCTGCTTTTTTCCCCAGTGCCTCCATCGGGTGGGGAAATGAAGTAATTGGTACCTCACCCAGAGATGCCAGCTCCGAATTATCAATGCTGACCAGGGATAGATCTTCGGGAATCAAAATCCCCCTCTTTATGCAGATGCCCGACAGCAGATAAGCTACCTCATCGTTATAACAGACCAGTGCCGTACAACCTTTTAACCGGTCAAACAGATAATCAGACCAGGCTTCCAGATCATTCTGACTCTCCGAATCAATCCAGACAATCCCCCTTCTGTCTATGCTGATACCAGCCTGCTTCATTGCCTTTACAAACCCCAGATAACGAAGATGTCCCTGTCCGTCATCACATTTAAAGATCCCCCCGATCTTTTTGTGCCCTGCATGAATCAGATATTCAACCGCTTTTTTGGTCACCAGTTCATCATGAAGAGCTACACAGGGAAATGAAAGCTGGGGATAACTGCTGTTAAAGAACAGGACGGGCAGCTGCTGTTTTGCCAGCCTGCGGTAGGAATCCAGATTTGGATTTGGCAGCGCACTTTTTGCCGGTTCCACAATCAGCCCGTCTATAAACCCTTTGTCTAACAGCTTATCAAGAATTTCTCCTTCTTTTTCGATTCTGTTTCCGGTAAATGCCACCTGCATGGTATAGCCTGCTTTTGACAATGTCTTTTCAATCCCTTTTAATACGGGAGGAAAAATATAGCTGTCTACATAGGTACTGATTACTGCGATGTTCTGGTAGCGTTCTTTTCTCACTTCCCGGTTTCCCACTCCTAAATAAGTTCCGCTTCCCCGAATTCTGGTCAGCATGTTCTTCTGTTCCAATACATCAATGGCATGACGGACAGTCTGCCTGCTGAGTTCAAATTCACGGCTTAGTTCGTTCTCTGACGGCAGCTTATCCCCGGTTTGGAACACCCCGTTTTGGATCTGCTCCATGACCCAGTTTACAACAGCCATATATTTTGCTTCCTGCGACTGCATCTTCTCTCCTACTGTCTTTGATTATTTTTTTCTTTTGGACAACAAGTCAACCGTAACTGCTCCTAATAATACAGCTCCTTTTACGATTTTCTGAATATCCGTAGACCAGCCGTAAAGAGACATTCCGTTGTTTAAGATTCCCATGATAAATGCTCCGACTACCGCTCCTATGATGGTTCCAATACCTCCTGATGTAGCAGCACCTCCAATATAACAGGAAGCGATGGCGTCCATTTCAAACTGATCCCCAGCCTTTGGCGTTGCTGATGCATTTCGTGCAGAAAGCACGATTCCGGCAATTGCACACATAATTCCCATGTTGGTATACACCCAGAAGAATACTTTTTCCGTGTTAATACCGGACAGACGGGCTGCCTTTGCATTTCCGCCCAGTGCATAGATCTGCCTTCCCGCTACAGTCTTGCTGGTAATAAAGTGGTACAGGGCAACCAGAAGTCCCATAATAACGAGGACAAAGGGAATTCCGTTGTAACGTGCCAGTTTATAGAAGAAAAACCACACAATTATCATGATTACACCCACTTTGACAATTGTCTGCCACAAGGGATTGACCGGGAAATCGTATTTCTTTTTTGTTTTTATACTTCTGATCTCCGATATAATTATAAAGGCAAACGCAATGAGTGCCGCTCCAATGGATACCAGATCCAGTGTTCCACCGCCAAAGGGTATTTTAACAGTTGGAAGAAAGCCTGCGCCTATGTAAGTATAATTGGCCGGAAGAGGACCTTTGGTCTGCGCCTTTAGCAGTGTATAGGTAAGCCCCCGCCCCATAAGCATGGTTGCAAGTGTAACGATAAAGGGAGGGATCGAAAGCTTGGAAACAAAAAATCCAACAAACATACCGGAAAGGGTTCCAATAACAAGAGCCGCCAGTATTGCAACCCACATGCTGGTTTTATAGTCTACGATCATAATTCCCACAACTGCTCCGCATACGGCAACAATGGAACCGACCCCCAAATCAATGTTACCGGTCAGAACACAAAGAAGCATGCCTACCGCCAGAATCACAATATAGCTGTTTTGCATGATTAAATTGTTAATGTTTGCCGGTGACATATTTTTACCGCCAGTCATTGCAGCAAAGATTAAGAAAACCACGATTAGAGCCAGAATCATACCATACTGCTTCATGTTTATATTAACTGTTTTCTTCTTATCCATCTTTATTCTTCCTTTCCGTTGTCTTCCATGATACACTTCATAATCTTTTCCTGTGAAACCTCTTCCCTGGTAAGTTCTCCGCAGATATGCCCTCCGTTAATGACATAGATGCGGTCACAGGTTCCGATTAACTCCTGAAGCTCCGACGATATGACAAGAATGGCTTTCCCTGCCCTTGCCAGATCATTGATGATGCAGTATATTTCATACTTTGCACCAATGTCAATGCCCCGGGTGGGTTCATCAAGAATCAGGATATCAGGCTGAGTCATCATCCATTTTGCCAGGACGACCTTCTGCTGATTTCCTCCCGACAGTGAGCTGACTGACTGGTTGATGGAATTTGTCTTAACATTAATTTTCTTCCGGTAGTTTTCTGCGGAAATGATTTCATCATTTTTATTGACAATTCCTTTTTTGGAAAAGAAGTTTCTAAGAGCTGCCAGCGTCATATTTCCTTTTACAGTGTCTATGAGGATCAGGCCGTAGTTTTTGCGGTCTTCCGAAACATATGCCAGCTTGTTATTAATGGCATCCCTTACATTTCTTATCAGAGCCTGCTTTCCGTTTATCTTTATGGTTCCGCTGATTTTCTGTCCATAGGACCTTCCAAAAAGACTCATTGCCAGTTCCGTTCTTCCTGCACCCATCAGTCCGGCAAATCCCACTACCTCACCGGCCTTCACATGGAAGGATACATCCTGAATGACATGACGGTTGGGATCGTCGGGATGATATACATTCCAGTTTTCCACCTCAAATATGTTATCTTTGATTTCACTGGTACGCTCCGGGTAACGGTTGGTCAGTTCCCTTCCTACCATTCCCTTTATGATTCGGTCTTCATTGATTTCATCTTTCCCCTTATCCAGAGTCTCAATGGTTTTTCCATCTCTGATTACGGTAATGGAATCCGCAACATAGCTGATTTCATTCAGCTTATGGGAGATCATAATACAGGTAATTCCATGCTTTTTCAGTTCCAGCATAATGTTTAAAAGACGCTTGCTCTCTTCATCATTTAACGCTGCCGTGGGTTCATCTAAGATCAGAAGTTCTACCTGCTTTGCCATTGCCCTGGCAATCTCAATCAGCTGCTGCTTGCCGACCCCCAGGCTGCTCACCGGCACATTTAAGTTTTCATTCTCAAGTCCCACCTTCGCCAGCATTTCCTGTGCCCGCTTATGGGTTTTGGTCCAGTCAATGACTCCTTTTTTCCCTGTCTGCTCATTTCCCAGGAATACATTCTCCGCTACTGACAGATAAGGGCTTAATGCCAGCTCCTGATGAATAATTACTATCCCCTTTGCCTCGCTTTGTTTAATGTTATGGAACTGGCACACTGCTCCGTGATAGACAACATCACCGCTGTAGGTTCCATAAGGATAAACACCGGAGAGTACGTTCATAAGCGTAGACTTTCCGGCACCGTTTTCTCCGCAGAGAGCATGGATTTCCCCGCGTTTCACCTTGATATTCACATCATCAAGTGCCTTTACACCATAAAATTCTTTGGTGATGTGATTCATCTCCAGGATATAATCGGCCATCTTTCCAACTCCTTTTCTTTTTATCCTTCACGAAAACAGGCGGCAGTCTTTTCCACCGCCGCCTGTATGTACGTCTCTGCTACTGTGCCAGCTGTTGTTCTGTATAATAACCGCCATCAATAATGATCTTTTTATAATTGTCCTTGTCAACCGCAACCGGTGTACACAGATAAGAAGGAACTACCACCTTACCATTGTTATACTGGGTTGTATCGTTAATTTCAGGTTTTCCGCCTTCTAACACTGCCTGAACCATGGTTACACATTTTTCAGCAAGAAGTCTGGTGTCCTTGTAAATGGACATGGTCTGATAACCGGAAATAACATTCTTTACTGCCATTAATTCCGCATCCTGACCAGTGATTAAAGGCCAGTCAACGCCTACTTTATAGCCTGCTCCCTCTAATGCAGCTTTGCAGCCATATGCAAAACCATCAAATGCAGATGCACAGATATCCAGCTTTTTGTCTGCATAGAAACCAGTTAAGTAGTTCTCACAGTTTTGCTGCGCTGTTTCCTGAGACCATCTTAAAATACAGGTATCTTCAAATGAAGTACGTCCGGATTCGCATTTTAAGGTTCCGTCATCCAGATATGGCTTTAATACTTCCATTAACCCGTTATAGAGGAACAATGCGTTGTTATCATCAGGAGATCCCATAAAGAATTCGATGGTATAGGATTTTCCTTCTGCTTTTGCCTTATCTAACTGCTTTGATTCTTTGATATAATTACCAATGGCTGTTCCTACTCCCTTGTTATCAAAGGTTGCATAATAGGAAACAGCATCTGTATCCATGAGCAGACGGTCATAGGCAATAATCGGGATTCCGGCACTCTTGGCCTGAGCTTCCACGTTGACCAGAGCTGAGGAGTCGATGGATGCAATTACCAGACACTTAACACCAGAAGCAATCATGTTTTCAATCTGGGAAACCTGCATCTGGACATCATCCTCTGCATACTGTAAATCCACCTGATATCCAAGGGCCTCCAGCTGTTTCTTCATGTTTGCACCGTCATTAATCCAGCGCTCAGAAGACTGGGTTGGCATAGCCACACCTACTTTTCCGCCGCTTCCCGCTGCTTTAGCTGCTTCTGTTGTAGCTGCTGCCGCAGCGGTTGTTGCAGCTGTAGTTTCTGCTGCTTTGGTCTCTGCCGCTTTGGTTGCCGCCGTGGTTGCAGTTGTCTGAGACGAACTGCATCCAAATAATGCAGATGCCGCCAACACTGCACTAAGCATGACTCCAAGTACTCTTCGTTTCATCATTTCATACCCTCCTAATAATTACATTTTAGTATATACAATTTGCACATATTGCAAATATGTATTTTGTTTGATTCGACATGTTTTGTCGAATTATGGCAAATGCTGAATGTGACTTTTGTTATAATATCTTTTTTAGCATTCACTTTTATGGTTATTTTTACCAAATTCAGTTATAAAACAAATATATAATTTCATCAATGTTTTGTCAATACATTTTTTAACATTTTAAGTATTTTTATTAAGTTGTCTATACAACTATGTATAATTGACGGATTACTCTCGACAATTTTAGACATGAAAATACAAAAAAAATGGCTCGCTCTTATATTTAAGAACAAGCCCGCTAATGATTTCCTTATCATTCAAATTTTTTAATAAATAACATGAAGCTTTTTATCATACGCATTTCCCAGAAGCGTATCTACATAAGCAGATGGTGTAAATCCTGACATCTTCACAAATTCTTTTATGAAGTGGGATTGGTCATAATATCCGGATACCAGTGCTGTATCTGCCCCATTTGCGCAGTGAATGGTTTCCACCAGTCTGCTCACTGATTTCTGAAATCGAATAAACCGGATCAGATTTTTTGGATTCATGCCATAATCTTCGTGAATTTTTTGATTTAAATATCGTTCTGAATAGCCTGTATAGCTGCTTAATTCTGAGAGCTTCAGGCTTCCGTCTGACTTTAGTATCTGTTGGTGTATTACGTATTTCAAGCTATTTTTATCTTCGGCATGACTAAAAAAATATTTCAGATAAAAATCAAGAAATACTTCTGTTTTTTCATGAAAGGATTCAGCCTCATACATACGCTCCAGCAGCCCTTCCCGTTCACCTGAACTGGTCAGCATATCTTCCAGACTGATCTCATTATTCACCAGTTCATTTAGCTTCACGTTACCTGCTACCGGATTGACCCCCGGAAGAAAGCGGACTCCAAAATACTGGCAGTTTAATTCAGTTTTAGCCGTTCCTTTTTCTAACAGGGTACCTGCTGCTTTGGCTTTCATTACTCCATTTTTTTCCCAGAACAGCATATCAATACAGGCATCCGGAATTACTCCCATATGGTCTGATTCCGCAGTAAACTGATAAAAATGAGAAAGATTATATTTCATAATACATTTTTTAGAATAGTTTGTTGTTGCCAGCACAAACTCAGGCTGTCTGGGACTTAGTACCGGAATATCTTCTTTTCTCCATCCATTATTCATATTGACCGCTCCTTTCTGCTCCGTTCTTATTTTATAGTAAAAGAGGCGCATCCTTATTAAAACACAAAAGACACAAAGGTTTTAGAACGCCTTCGTGTCTTTTGATGCATTCTATCACTTTCTTTTTTCAAGGTCAAGATATATTATCATTTACCGCCTGTCAATTCTTCCCTTTTGACTTCCGATTTTTACAATACCTGTATACAGTAAAACAGGTAGAATGACAAAAAAGACAGCGAGGTCTTATGATTCCATATCATAAGGCTTTTTTTAATGAAAGGAGGTACATAGGTGAAACGTATCAACTTTTCCTCCGGTGCTCCGTTAGAAGAGCTGGTGGGATACTCCAGAATGGTGAAAATCGGAGAACATATTTATATCGGGGGCACTACCGCCGTCCTGCCGGACGGAACCGTCCACGGAGATACAGCACTGGAACAGGCAGATTATATCTTTAAGAAGTTTATTAACTTGTTAAATGAGGCAGGAGCAAAGGCCAGTGATGTTATAAAAATTAAGGCTTATGTAACAGATATGAGTTTTGCAAAGGAAGTGGGGGAAGCCTACTCCCCTTATTTTAAAGAAGTCCGTCCTTTGTTTACCATGGTCGAGACATCCAAACTTAACCGCCCGTCACAAATGGTTGAGATAGAACTGGAAGCATTTATTATTGATGTAAATTAAGAAAGATGAGGTAAAACATATGGCTTATCCTGAGGTTGATTTTATTTATCTGAATGAAGAAGACATGGTAAAAGCAGGAGTTACGGATATGAAGGGCTGTGTAGATGCCATGGAAGAAATGTTCCGACTGTTAAAAGCAGGCGATTTCAGAATGGGCGGTTCCAATGCTAACTCACATGGTATTATGATGACCTTTCCGGAGACTTCTCCATTTCCAAATATGCCGACAGACGGACCCGACAGACGATTTATGGCAATGCCGGCCTACCTTGGCGGAAAATTTGATATGGCAGGCATGAAGTGGTACGGTTCTAACACAGAAAATCGAAAAAAGGGACTACCCAGGTCCATCCTTATGCTGACACTAAACGATAAGGACACAGGCGCACCACTTGCCTATATGTCAGCAAATATTCTAAGTGCTTTCCGCACAGGAGCAGTGCCAGGAGTTGGTATTAAATATTTCTCCAGAGAAGATTCCAAAGTGGTAGGTATCATCGGCCCCGGTGTTATGAGTAAAACTGCTTTTGATGCTGCAATGGCAGTAAGATATCAGATTGATACGGTAAAAATAAAGGGACGAAGCCAGAAATCCATAGATGGATTTATCCAGTATGTCAGGGATAAATATCCTCAGATCAAAGAACTGATTGTTGTGGATACGGAGGAAGAAGCGGTCAGGGGTGCAGATATTGTAAGTATTGCCACCTCCAGCCCAACGGGAGATCCTTCCCTGTATTCTTATATCAAGGAAGAATGGATCAAACCAGGAGCTATCCTCTGCTGTCCGGCAGCTGCCAGATTTGATGACGACTTTATCTTAAACAGGGCAAGAAACGTGGCAGATAACATTCAGTTATACGAAGCCTGGGCAGAAGAACTCCCCTATCCTTCCTACAACTCCGTTCCCATACCTGCAGTTCACTGCATGGATTTAATAAAGGACGGACTTATGAAGGCCGATCAGGTGGATGATCTGGGAGATGTACTTACCGGTACGGTTCCTGTTCATAGAAAAGAGAATGAAATCGTGATTTATTCCGTGGGGGGAATGCCCATCGAGGATGTGGCGTGGGGAAGCATTGTTTACAGAAATGCTCTTAAAAATGGAATAGGAACCAGACTGAACCTTTGGAAAGAACCTTACCTCGCTTAAAAATTCAGGAACAGGAGCTGACGATATGAGAATTGGAGAACACCCAATACTGGGAAAACCGGAAGAGAGAAACATCATTTCATTTATATACGACGGTACACCGCTTACTGGTTATGAAGGGGAACCAATCGCCATGGCTCTGGAAGCTGCAGGCATTATGATTCACCGATATACGAAAAAATACCATAAGCCAAGAGGGGTCTTCTGTGCAATCGGCCGCTGTACGGACTGCGTTATGGT
This sequence comes from uncultured Paenibacillaceae bacterium, assembly GCA_963523055.1. GTDB lineage: Bacteria > Bacillota > Clostridia > Lachnospirales > Lachnospiraceae > Lacrimispora. The sequence goes on from CAURBV010000020.1 coordinate 41,576, forward strand.
TGTAGACGGAATACCTAACGTCAGAACCTGCATCACTCCTTTAAGAGAAGGTATGGTTATACAAACCCAGTACGGGGTGTCAGCACAGGAGGAGTCAACATGAATCGATTTGATTTGATTATTATAGGAGCCGGTCCTGCAGGTCTGTCCGCTGCCATCAGCGCGGCTAAAAACGGACTGTCAGTCATTGTGTTCGATGAAAATTCCAAACCTGGAGGACAGCTCTTTAAACAGATCCATAAGTTCTTTGGCTCAAAAGAACATAAGGCAAAGATCCGGGGATTTCGGATCGGAGAAGAATTATTAAAAGAAGCAGAAGATTTAAAGGTAACAGTCGTGTTAAATGCAATTGTAACAGGTCTTTATCAGGATAAGGAAATTACCGTAAAGATTAGCGAAGAAATCTGCCACTATAAGGGAGATGCCGTGATTGTTGCTACCGGGGCCACGGAAAATATGGTTCCCTTTGAAGGATGGACACTTCCTGGTGTCATAGGAGCCGGAGCTTCCCAGACCATGATGAATCTACATCACATTAAACCAGGAAACAGGGTTCTGATGCTTGGAACCGGAAACGTGGGGCTGGTGGTCAGCTTCCAGCTGCTTCAGGCAGACTGTCAGGTTGCCGCACTTGTAGATGCCGCTCCAAAAATAGGGGGATACGGTGTGCATGCGGCCAAAGTAGCAAGATGCGGTGTTCCATTTTACCTCTCCCATACCATTATTAAAGCTGAGGGGGAGGATCATGTCACAGGAGTCGTAATTGGAGAGGTGGATTCTTCCTTTCAATTGATTCCTGGCACAGAAAAGCATTTTGCTGTTGATACGATCTGTCTTGCAGTAGGCCTGTCTCCCATGTCTCAGCTGCTTCATATGGCAGGCTGTAAGATGCAGGATACTCCCCTTGGATATGTTCCAGTGATTGATGAAAATGGCGAAACCAGCATACCCGGCATTTATGCAGCAGGAGATGTTTCCGGTATTGAAGAGGCCAGCTCTGCCATGATAGAGGGGCGGATTGCAGGAACAAAAGCTGCGCAGTATCTGGGTTTCCTTACAGAGGAGAGAGCAAAAGAAACAACAGCAGAATTAGAACTGGCATTAGACTGTTTAAGAAAAGGCATGTTCGCACCAGAAAACCGGGGAAAGAAAATCACTCTGACCGATGAGGGCATCCCGGTTTCAGAAAGCCTTTTAACCAATGGATATTTAGACGAAGCGGAATTAGACCGTTTTCCGGGATTTGGAAAAGGAAAGGGAATCCACCCTGTCATAGAATGCACCCAGAACATTCCATGTAACCCCTGTCAGGAAGCATGCCCCAGAAAATGTATTAAAATCGGGGATACCATCACGTCACTTCCAGTCATTGATGAAGAAAATATATGCAGCGGCTGTGGTATGTGCGTTGCTTCCTGTTCCGGCCAGGCAATCTTTCTTTTAAACGAGGATTATGAGCCAGGTTACGCTTCGGTTACTCTCCCCTATGAATTCCTTCCAATACCATTGAAGGGGGATACAGGATTAGCGCTTGACCGAAGTGGAAAAGAGGTATGCCAGGCGGAGATTATTGAGGTAAAAACGCTGAAATCCTTTGATCATACCACCTTACTCACCATGAAGATACCACTTGATATGGCAATGAAAGCAAGGTTTTATAAAAGCAGGGGGGATAGCCATGAATAAACGAAACGACCGCTTTGCAGACATCGGACCACTAATGCCCCAGCCAGATGATGATATGATTATCTGCCGCTGCGAAGAAGTCACGAAAGGCGAAATCCGAAAGGCTGTTCATAATGGCATGTTTACTTTAACCGAGATTCGAAGATATTTAAGAACAGGCATGGGGCTTTGCCAGGGACAGACCTGCTCAAAGCTGGTGAAGTCTATTGTAGCAAAGGAACTGGGGCTTACCCCGGGTGATATAGAACCGGCTGCATCCCGTGCACCTATGAGGCCCGTAGAAATAAAAATTTTAGGCAATGACAGAAAGGAGGTCTGATGGAATGGGAAACTGCGCAGATGTAATTATCATAGGCAGCGGAATTATTGGAAATGCAACCGCTTATTATCTGGCGAATAAGGGCTGTTCTGTCATAGTCCTGGAAAAAAGCGACCACATCGGAGGCGGTGGTTCTTCCAGAAATGGAGGCGGTGTCCGCCAGTCAGGCAGAGACAGGCGAGAGCTTCCCCTGGCAATGTACGGAGCCGCCAACCTTTGGCCCACCCTTTCAGAAGAGCTTGGAATGGATGTGGAATATTATCAAAAAGGCAATTTGCGCCTTGGGAAAACAGAAGATCATCTAAAAATACTAAACGGTCTTACTGATCGTGCAAGCGCCCAGGGTCTTGGAGTCACCATGATTGACAAAAAAGAAGCCAGGGATATCTGTCCTTACCTCTCCGATGAGGTAATTGGAGCAAGCTGGTGTCCCACCGATGGTCATGCCAATCCTATGCTTGCGACTCTTGCCTATTACAGAAAAGCAAGACAGCTGGGTGTGCATTTTATCACTGGAGAAACTGTGATTGAGATAAAAAAATACAAGGGAAAAGCAAGGCAGGTTATTACTGACAATAACGTATATGAAGGTGGGACCATCATACTGGCAGCCGGATATGAAAGCCGTAAGATTGCAGCTTCCGTGGGAGTGGATGTTCCCATGACTCAGGCACTTTTAGAGGTCTTAGTCACAGAGGCCCAGCCCCCCATGTTCTATCAGATGCTGGGCACTGCAATGGCTGATTTCTACGGACACCAAAGCACTCACGGATCCTTTGTCTTTGGCGGTTCCTCCGGGTTTGAGGACTTTAACAAAAGCAATGGAACCCCTGTAACCAATAGTCTGACCGCCTCCTGCATCTGCCGTGGCATTATGAAATATTTCCCCTGCCTCTCAAGTGCAAAGATTGTAAGAACATGGGCAGGATTCATTGATGTCTGCGCCGATCATGTCCCTGTAATCAGCCATGTGGAGGAAGTCCCGGGACTGATTCTTGCCTGTGCATTTACCGGTCATGGATTCGGTATCTCACCTACGGTAGGGACGATTTTATCCCAGATGGCCACTGGAGAAGAGCCTGTTTTAAGTATTAAAGATTTCCGGTACGACCGGTTTCATACAAAGATTTGACCCAATGGCAAAGACGTCTATTTTAAGATGTCTTTGTTTTTCACTTCACTGACCACATAAAGGAGGAGCTATATGAACAGTAAAAAAATGGGACTTGGAAGTGCAGTTTCCGTATGTGTTGGATTAATCGTGGCAACCAGCTGTCTTTTATCGCTGGGACTTGGTACCGGACTTGCCGGAAAAGGCTTTATCACTGCTATGTTTATTGTTGTAATTTTAAATATTCTTCTTGCACTTTCTTTTCGTGAACTTCACGATTTAATGCCGGAGGCCGAAGGAGGACTAGGGCAGTATACACTGGCGGGACTGGGACCGGTTCCGTCCATTGTTTCCAATCTTTCCGCCTACGTTATCACCAATATGCTGGCCGGTTCTGTAGAGCTTGCCATGTGCGGACTTGTCATTCAGGAAACCTTTTTAAAAGGAGTTCCTGTACTGGTAATCAGTCTGTCCCTTCTTGCTTTTTTAACCGTTGTCAATTATCTGGGAGTTGATCTCTTTGCTAAAATACAAAATTTAACTGTTATAGCACTCATCGGTTCTCTTATACTGCTGGGGGTCATCAGTACATTTAAATTAGGAGTGGGTACTCCCCTTGCTCCCAGCGCACAGACTCCTCCTGTCGTAACAGGATTTTCAGGAATCCTGTCTCTCACTGCATTGGCATTTTGGATGTTTATCGGGATAGAATTTGTCATTCCGGTATCAAAGGATTTAAAAAATCCGAAACGGGATGTTCCTCTTGCCATGATCCTTGGCGTATGCCTTCTTTTTATTGTTCAGAGCTTATTAAGCACCGGCATGAGAAACTACGTTTCACTGGAAGAACTACGTTCCAGCAGCATGCCTCATATTATCTTCGCAGAGCGGGTTATGGGAAAAGCCGGCAGCTACTGGATGGGGTTTATCACCATACTGGCCGGGGTCAGTACCATCAATACTGTACTGGGAAGCGTAACCAGAATCTTAAGCGGTATGGCAGATGCCGGTTTAATGCCGTCTTATTTTAGCATAAAAAATAAAAGCGGAACTCCCACACCAGGACTTTTCCTTATGACAGGAGTCATCTCTTTTATATTGGTGAGCGGTATTGCAAACTATTCCGGTCTAACCAATTTCCTGCTTGCAGCCTCCTGTTTCTGGCTCACCTCCTACATTCTGGTCAATCTTACCGTCCTGGTGCTGCGCAGGCGTTATCCCAATGCTCCGGGAAGAGATAAACGGTTTACATTATGGGGAATTCCCCAGATTATCTGTATGATAGGAGACGTTTATATGATCTGGCATATTGCTGAAGGTGATGCACGGATATTTATCTATAAAATATATTTTGTATTGCTTATTATTACTTTACTTTTCGCTTTCTTCTGGGTAAAGATTGTAAAAAAAGCTGATGCATTCCGCCCCGTTTCTTTAGATGAAATCAATGATGTGAAACTGGAAAATCAGACGGAGGAAGGTCAGGCCTCCGCCTCCATGCTGGTCAATTAAACAAATTAAACGGGCAGGAGGGAGAATAAAACAATTCTCCCTCCTGTCCTTAAATGGGTAATATAAATGATAGAATTAATAAATGGCGATTGGTCCATGGGGACCTTCCATAATATCTATATTTGTTTCAAAAATATCCGTTAAAAGCTCCGGCTTCATCACCTCTTGCACTGTCCCAAACACAGCAATCTGTCCATTTTTCATGGCACAAATCCGATCCGAATATTTAGCCGCAAAATTGATGTCGTGTATTACGGTGAGAATGGTTCTGCCAAATTCATTGGCGGCATGTCTTAGATGTTCCATCATTTGCACGGAACGTGCAACATCCAGATTGTTTAAGGGCTCATCAAGAAGCACGTATTCTGTCTCCTGACATAAAACCATTGCAACATATGCTCTTTGCCTCTGACCGCCTGATAACTCGTCTAAATAGCGGTTCTCTAAATCACCCAGATCCAGAAAATCAATGTATTTGGAAATGATCCTTTCATCTTCCTTTGTCAATCTCCCCTTGGAATAAGGAAACCGCCCAAACCCTGCCAGCTGTCTGACCGTCAGTCTGGTGACAAAATGATTCTCCTGCCGCAGAATCGTTAGGATTCTTGCCAGGTCTTCTGATTTCGAATCTGAAACATTCATATTTGCTACCTTAATCTGGCCTTCATCCATATTCAGAAGTCTTCCAATCATTAACAATGCGGTAGATTTCCCAGCACCATTTGGTCCTATCAGAGAAGTAAGACCAGCCTTTGGTATCTGAATATTTAAAGGGCCTATCATAACCTCATCTGAGTACGTTTTTCTAACATTAAGAATCTCAATCATAAAGTTCCCTTTCTCAGCATTACAACCAAAAATGTGATTCCGCCAAACAGTTCAATGATAATAGAAACAACTCCCTGGGCCCTGAATATATGATACATAAAAAAGTATGAGCCAGTTAAAACCAAAAAGCCTATGGCAAGTGCCATTGGAAAAATATATCTGTGATCATAGGTGGGCGCTGCCTGATAACTCATGGTAGCAACTAAAAATCCGAAGAAGGTGAGGGGACCAACCAGAGAGGTCGAAACAGACATCAGAACAGAAACTAATATAAGAGTATAAATGACTCCAAACTGATGTTGAACCCCCAACGAAGTGCTGGCACTCTTTCCAAGAGACAATACATTTAATTTCTTTGAGTAGGCAAGAATCAGCACTGAAGCAATGATTACGATTGGTATGGCTATGGGAAAATACTGCGCATCTGCATTATTAACAGATCCGAATAATCTTGCCTGCAAAACATCAAACTCAGACGGCGCCAGCAGTCTTCTCATAAAAGAGGATACCGACTTCAGCCCCGTTCCAATAATGATTCCCACCAAAAGCATAAGCTGCAGATTTCCATACTTTCCAGAAAGCAGCCAGCCATAAAGGATTAAGCACATTATAACCATAACAGTGACCTGCAGCAGAAAGGGTCCAACGCCGCTGAACTGTATAAAGGCACCAGCGCCAAAAAAGAACATGGTACTGGTATGTATGGTTGAGTAAAGTGCCTCAAATCCCAAAAGAGAAGGAGTGATAATCCTGTTATTTGTACTCGTCTGGAACGCAACGGTAGCCAGGCTCTGACAAACAGCTGAAATAATCATTGCAATAATTGCTGTCAGCCTCCGCTTTACAACCGGAATAAACGAAGGAGAGCCGATGGGAACCGGATTGTTATAAACCAATAGTCCATAGGTGGCAAGAGCTCCTAGCGCAAACAATGTGATTAGCAAAAACCAATAACGTGTCTCCTCTTTCCTGGTACGAAAAGCTCTGGCTGATCTGTTCTTATCATCAAGTCCGGGATTGAATCCGCTTTTTTTATTACTGTATATAATTTCACTCATCTTAGCTTCCTTTGTTTCATTAAGATCACGATAAATATAACCGCACCCACAGTTCCAAGTATTAAAGAGACAGGGACTTCAAAGGGCATTATAATTGTACGGGAAATAATATCGCACAATGTGATTGCTCCCATTCCCAATACACATACCCAGGGTAAATTACTCTTAAGATCGTCGCCCCGGTACATGGAAACAATATTGGGTACAATTAATCCTAAAAACGGCAGGTTTCCAATAACAGCTGCAACAATACCAACGGCTGCCGAAATAAGACCAGTGCCCAGAATAACAATTCTATTATAGTTTACTCCAAGGCTGGTCGCCACATCTTCTCCTAATCCGGCTAAGGTCAACCGGTCCGCATAGATAAAAATAACGATATTAATAATTACAATCAGCCATAAATACTCATAACGTCCGATTTGGACCGGAGCAAATGAACCGACGAACCAGGTTTCAATGCTTTGCGTCATTTGAAAAAGGAGCCCGATAAAAGTGGAAATGGAAGATACGACTGCTCCCAGCATCATTCCTATGATAGGAACGATCAGGGACGAGCGAAGTTTGACCTTTCTTAAGAAGAAAAAGAAAATCATAGTACCTATAAATGAAAAAATGATGGCACCGGCCATTCTTTGCACCAGAGTCGGTGCCGGAATTGCCAGATAAACAAAAACAAGTCCCAGGCCTGCCCATTCAATTGTACCCGTTGTAGTAGGTTCCACCATACGGTTCTGAGTGATCAGCTGTGTGACCAGCCCTGACATGGACATTGCCGCACCGGTAAGCATGAGAGCAGCGGTTCTGGGAACTCGTGTGATAAAGAACATTTGCAATCCATCTTCTTGTCCCTTAATATCATATACCCCAGTAAAGAGTGATATGATTCCCAGAATAAAAACACAGGTTACTGCCAGTATAAAAGGTTTTGTCCATATTTTATTATAATCATTCTGGGGCTGAGAATTCTCAGCCCCTGTGATTATTCTTATTCGATCTTTAAGCATTCTGTTATACATCCTTTTTCCTACTTGGTCAAAGTGCTTGCAAGGTTATCAAATAACTCCAAATAAGTTTGTATGGATTCATTGGTGTATGTGTCGTTTGGTGCATACACGACATGTCCTTTTGAGATAGCGGTAGTGTTTTGAAGGGCTGGAGAATTATTAATTACATCCTTTGCGGGAACTGCATCCTTTTCAGAAGAAATTGCAGCATCACGGTCCATTACAAAAATCCAGTCAGGATTGCTTTGTGCAATTGCTTCAACAGAAATATCATCTCCCTTATGATCAGAAGAGGCACCGTCAACTTCTAATGCAGACTTCCAGCCAAACACTTCATACATCGGTCCCCATACACGTCCTGAAAGAGGGGCTGAAAAACCAATTTCTCCGCCAGAAACTACAACACTCATAATTTTGTCAGTTCCATTGTATGCTGATTTTGCCTTCTCAATTGCTTTGTCAAAATCTGCAGTCAGCTTCTCTGCTTCTTCATTCTTATCAAAGATTTTACCCAATGTGATTGTGGAATCCTTCAGTCCATTTACCAAACTGTCACCGGACTCACCAGCGTCTTTTGAAACCACAAAACTGAGATCAATTACCGCTGCATTTGGTACCAGCTTCTTTATATCTTCATAGTAACTGGAAAATCTCTGGCCTACAATAACAAGCTCCGGATCTGCAGCTGCAATTATTTCAAGATTTGGTTCTTTATGATCTCCAATGTCCTGAACCTCACTGTCTGCTACATATGGTGAGTCTGCTGGCATAACTCCCTTGGGAGCCCCCGCTAACTTGATTCCCCAATCAGACAATGTTTCAAAGGTTCTGTTGTCCAATGCAACCACGTTCTTTGGATTTACAGGAACAGTAACCGTTCCATGAATATCTGTAATTTCAACGGTTGCAGCCTTCTCTGTTGTAGTTTCCGCTGCTGTGGTTTCCGCAGATTCACTTGCCTGCGTACTTGCCTGGGTAGCCGCCGTGTTACTGCTTTTGCCTGAACAGCCCGTCAGCGCCAGGGCTAATACTGCTGCAACGACAGTTAACTTGGATAAAATAGATTTTCTCATAATAACCTCCTGATTATGTATTAACCGGCAAATGTGTAAATACAGTTGCCATGCATGATTTATGTTAGTAAAGACTAACTCAATCCGCAGTTTACCATATCGGTCCATAATTGTCAACCTATTAGTTTGTTGCAACTAACTCGTGCGCATTAAAAAACGCCTTAACCATTACCGGTCAAGGCATTTTATTATTCTTTCCAATGGAGATGATGCAATTCTCCCTCCATGGTCATACGGTCAAATCCATTCTGCCTCAAAGCTTCATAAAGAACAATGGAAACAGAATTGGATAAATTCAGGGAACGGATATCGCCCCACATGGGAATTCTCACACAGCAGTCCTCATTGTCCACAAGAATCTCTTCTGGTATTCCGGCACTTTCCTTCCCAAACATGAGAAAGCAATCCGGCTCATATTTTACATCTGAGTAAACATGATGTCCCTTAGTCGTGGCCATATAGATTTTCGCTCCCGGATTCCGGTCTAAAAAATCCTGATAGTCATTGTAGACAGTAACATCTAACTTATCCCAGTAATCAAGCCCTGCCCGTTTGATCAGTTTATCATTCAGCTTAAAACCCAAAGGCTGAATCAGATGAAGCCTGGTATCCGTGGCCACACAGGTTCTGCCGATGTTCCCTGTATTCGCCGGCATCTCCGGTTCCAATAGTACAATATTCATAGTAATTACACCTTTCCATCCAGTCTTTTAATAAAGCGTTCCATACGGCTTAAAGCTTCTTTTAGGTTCTTTAAAGAATACGCATAGGATATACGAAGATACCCTTCTCCGCAGTCTCCAAACGCAGTCCCGGGAACAACCGCTACTTTTTCTTCCATCAAAAGACGGGTGGCAAATTCATCGGAGGTCATACCAAACCGTTTGATACACGGAAACGTATAGAAGGCACCGTTGGGCTCAAAGCATTCAAGCCCCATCTCCTGAAACGCATGGATTAAATAACGCCTTCTCTGATCGTAGGATTCCCGCATGACTGCCACATCCTTATCGCCGTCCCGCAGCGCAGCAACTGCTGCATACTGACTGGTAGTAGGAGCACACATAATGGCGAACTGGTGGATCTTTAACATCTGCTCTAAAATCATTCTGGGGGCAGCGGCATAGCCAAGCCTCCAGCCGGTCATGGCGTAGGATTTAGAAAATCCATTAATTAAAACGGTTCTGTCTTTCATTCCAGGAAAAGCTGCTATGGTGGAGTGATCCCCGCCATAGGTAAGCTCTGCATAGATCTCATCAGAGATAACGAATAAATCCTTCTCAATTACAATGTCTGCAATTTCCTTCAGCTCTCTGGCATCCATGACAGCCCCAGTCGGGTTGTTCGGAAACGGAAGAATGAGTACCTTTGTCTTTGGAGTGATCTTCTCCAGAAGCTTTTCCCTGGTCAGCTTAAACTGATCCTTTGCTTCCAGATCAATAATCACCGGAACTCCATTGGCCAGAATGGTACAAGGTACATAGGAAACATAACTGGGCTGGGGAACCAGCACCTCATCGCCTGGATTTAACATGGCACGGAGTGCAATATCAATGGCTTCGCTGCCGCCAACCGTTACCATCACCTCATGATCAGGATCATATGTAACTTCAAAGCGGCGGCTTAAATAGCCGCAGATCTCCGTCTTAAGCTCTTTTAAGCCAGCGTTGGAGGTATAAAATGTCCGTCCTTTTTCCAGTGAATAAATACCCTCTTCCCTGATATGCCATGGCGTGTCAAAATCAGGTTCGCCTACACCCAGAGAAATGGCATCCTTCATCTCACTTACGATATCAAAAAATTTACGGATTCCCGAAGAGGGGATCTCTGTTATACGGTCTGATAATGGGTTTCTCACGGCGTAATCAGCATCCTTTCATCTTGTGTCTCTTCCGCAAGAACCGTCCCGTGATCCTTATACTTTTTCAGAACAAAGTGGGTGGCTGTGCTGAGCACGGATTCCATAGGGGAGAGTTTCTCAGATACGAACTGGGCAACTGCTCTCATGGTCTTTCCTTCGATAAATACGGTAAAATCAAAGGCTCCTGACATCAAATAAACTGCATTTACCTCACTGTACTGGTAAATACGTTCTGCGATCTTGTCAAAACCCATACCTCTCTGGGGAGTTACCTTAACCTCAATCAATGCAACAACCTTTTCATCGCTGGTATTATCCCAGTTAATCAGGGTGTGATATCCGCAGATGATATGTTCCTTTTCCATTTCGGCAATCTCGTTTGCAATGGCTGCCTCACTTTCTCCAAGTAGAACCGCCAGATCCTTTAAATCAATTCTGCTGTTTTTTTCAATAATAGCCAGTATCTTTTCTCTCATATCCTACCTCCGATTTACCTGTTTTGGGATAACACCTTATATAGTTCGTCTTCTAGAGGGCGGTCTAGATAGCCGTTTCCGTCTTCATGGACAATAATCCGTTTGATTCCGTCTGTTACTTTCCCAATGACTGCCGCTCTCATTCCATGCTCCTTTAAGGCAGATACCAGATCTCCTCCGTTATCCGCCGCCAAAACAAAGCAGCCCTCTGAATAAAGACGGTATGGGTTTAGGTCGTACCGTTCACAGATCTCAATGGTTTCCTGCCTTACTGGAATTTTATGAAGGTCAAATCGAATTCCCGTCAGATAAGCGCCGGATAAATCCCAGAGAGCTTTCAGTATTCCTCCCTCAAGAACCGGCTCCCATTCCGTAGCCCCCAGATTCTTAAAAAACTCCGGATCATTTACCGGTACTAAAAAATCTCCGGTTAAAATCTGGCCAATATATTGCGAGGAGAACCACTGATGCAGTTCTCCCTCTCTTTCACTTACTATTTTTAACGTTCCGGCGAATCCTGCATATCCTGCAGCCACAAGATCCTGCCCCGGCTTTATCGTCCCTGTATTTTCTCTTTCAATCCGTCTCATGTTCTGTTTTTATTCTCCTGGCCCTGCCTGGGGACTATCCACAGCATCTTCCCATTCAGGTACTGCCGGGGAATCCGGTTGCTGGGTTGTTTCCTCAGCTGGCTGTGTAATCACATCAGGAACTTCAGAAGGATGGACTGGTAATGGTTCTGCAACTGCAGGCGCTGCCGGCCCCACCTTTATAATCGCCTTGGAGGGATTGTAGGTATCCGTATGAAGTATCTCCCTGCTCTGTTCTGCACCATCTACATAAACAATTTTCCAGAGTCTTGATTTCATGCCTGTATGGGCAGACTGAACCTGCTTTCTGGATCCAGGCGGCATGGCAGGATCCACAACCTCTTTTGCAGCCCCCGGATCAGTAACACTGAGGGTTTCCGAAACAAATTCAAAGGTCCGGTTGGCTGGTCTGGTCTCTTTTCCGTATATGGTAAAGGTAAGAGTCTTTCCTGAAGTATAGCCTTCCACATAAATAGGTGTGCCGTAATTATTGGTAAATTTAATGTCTTTATAGGTTCCTGCGATTGCAGCATCCTCCGACGGCTTTACATAACTTACCACCATGGAGTGATTCTGTCTCTGACTGATCTCTAACTCTGCTCTGAGTGCGGCATTATAAATGGTAGTGGCGATCTGGCATACTCCGCCTCCCACACTGTCAACCACCTGACCGTTCTCATATGCAGCAGCTGTCGCATAACCATTATCAACCGTAAAGGGGTGCATACAGTCATAACCGGACAAAGTCTCTCCAGGCATTAACACATGGCCGTTTATCTTTCCAGAACCAACCTGCAGGTTTTTGGACCTGGAAGCACCGCTTGATGAAAAGTTGGTGGAAAAGGTTCCAAGTACATCCTGAATCGTGGATAAATCTTCGGTTGTAATCGCCGGCTTTACTTCGGCAACAACTGCGTTAACAGTTACCGGCTCTTTTAAACCATTTGCAAACGCCGCATTAAGAGCCTGCTTTGTAGCTTCCACATCCACTGTCTTACCAATCACAGAAGGTGTGACTGTAAATGCCCCGTTCTGGCGGACAATAGAGGCATTCTTTGGCTCAGCGACTGCAGGTGCACATTTTTCAGCTACAAATGAGGCTAACCTGCCATCATCCAAAGAAGTTTCCAACGGAATGATGACTGGATTGTGTTCAATATCCTTTTTATTTAAATAACGTTTTAATAAATTCCCCCCCTGCCAGGAGGATGCTGCCTGAGAAACCGCTTCCGGGTTGCTCCAATGAAATCCCAGATCCTTAGCTGTCGTATCAACCGGCTGTCCGTCTACAACCAGTGTGATTTTCTGATTTTCCATTTCGTTAACCAGGCCCTGAACTTTCTGCCCGGCTTCTTCCTCTGTCAAACCGCCCAGATTATAATCCCCGACATAGATACCGTCCGGAAGCGTATCAGCCATAACGTATGCTGGTGAGAAAAATCCGATTCCCACTGCCAGCATGGAGGCTGCCAGGCATATGGACAAAGTTTTCTTTTTCATATTCCATCCTCTTACTCTACTGTTTCCGCCTGACGTTTTGTCAGATAAAAACTATCTCATAAAACTTAACATCATGGGGAGTACCATTGCTATAATCAGTAAAACTACAACTGCGATTAAGACCACTGACATAAACTTCTTATTGTTCTTATTGTTAAAATTAATCATTTTGTATCACCTCTCTTATATTCTTCCATATTGTGCGATGATTTTATCCGTAATTCTGGATATTTCATTTCTGGATAAATAATCCAATTGCACAGATAAAGCTATTTTATGATATTTTAATAAATCCTGCAAGTGTTCTTTTTGCCGGTTTGACGCCGGTTGTTCCTTTTTTACCCTATAAATCAAGGGGACAGAGTCAAAGACTTCCGGATTCCTTTCACCGAACTCCTTTTTCATTGTCTGATACAGCTCATGAGCGGCAATGGCATCAAATCTGGCACGATGGCTCTGTTTTATTTCTATCCCGAAATAACCACAGGCTGCGGAGAGACTTTTTGATCTGTCTTCCGGCATAAATTTTCTTGCAAGCTTTAATGTATCAATTCCCTGCCGTTCAAAACATAATCCTTTATTTACTGCTGCACGTTTTAAAAAACTGTAATCAAAGATGATATGATGTCCCAGAATAGGCAGTTTACCTGCGAAATCAAGGAAATGGCCAATTATGGATTCGATGCCTGACGCAGGCTCCAGCTGACTGTCCGTAATACCAGTCAGGGAAATCACACGCTCTTCCAGATTGCGGTAAGGATTTACGAAGCATTCAAATGTATCTTCTGCTTTTCCATCCGTCACCCGCACTGCTCCGATTTCAATAATTTTATCCCGCTTTGGGTCAAGACCGGTCGTTTCTAAATCCACGGCAACATAAGATGATATCACGTTTTGTTCTTCCTCTCCTCAATTTCCCCTTTTACAGCACTGGGACACAGCTCCTTTAGGAAGCAGTCTCTGCATTTGGGACTTCTTGCAATGCAGATGGATCTTCCCAGCGTGATAATCTGGATGTTCCACAGGATCCAGTGATCTCTTGGCAGTATCTCCATTAATTCATATTCAATTTTTTCCGGGTCATCTGATTTGGCAAACCCCAGTTTTTTGGATATCCGCTTTACATGAGTATCGACTACAATACTGGGTTCGTTATAAATATTGCCCAGTATTACATTGGCCGTTTTCCTGCCCACTCCTGCAAGCCCAGTCAGCTCTTCCAAGGTCCTTGGAACTTCGCCTCCATACTTTTCCACCAGATCCGTACAACAGGAAATAATATTTTTGGCTTTCATGTGATAAAATCCCAGGGAGTGAATATCCTGTTCCAGCTCTTTTATATGGGCATTTGCAAATTTTTCCGGCGAGTCGTATTTTTGAAATAAATCTACAGTCACCATGTTGACTCTGGCATCGGTACACTGGGCACTTAAAATAACTGCAATGAGCAGCTGCCATGGTGTTTCATGATTTAAATAGCAGATATATTCTGTTCCGTATTCCTGGTCAAGAGCCTCTAGAACTCTGGTTACCCTGGCTCTTTTTTCTGCTTTTGTCTCTTTTTTAGCCATCATCTCCTCCATATGCCAAGCTCATGGACTGCTGCATTATGGGAAAGCGGATCCCTTTTTTTATAATCAAAAAGAACCGCTCTTCCATCATGAAATACCTCCACATGAGCCATCTTGATCAGCTGCCTGGCTTCAAATCCTTCATAACCTTCTTTTAAATAACGATATTGAACCGCCTCATCGGCAAAAAATGCCTTTACCTGATCTTTATAAGGTTCCTGATCAGCGGAAAAAACAGGACGGCTCTTCAAGTTTTCCCTCAGATATAAGTCATATACCAGAAGATCTCTGTAAATGGACTGTTTATCAGGAACCCGGAGGCTGATAAATTTCTCTAATATCTCATACCTTGCCATACGGCTGTGGCTCAGCTTTGACAATTCCTGTTTATCATAATATTCGGCCAATGACTCAAACATATCAAAAGTAGTATTAAATTCTTTGCGGAATTCTTCTATTGTAGTTTGAAACTGACCGCTGTTGCCGTAAACCTCCAGCATCTCTTCCAGTCCCTTTAACTTAAGAACACCACCATAGTCAAGCCATCTGGTGGACAAAACTTCATAAGGAGGCGTTTCCTTATAACGGATCTCATAATCTTGTGCCTTTTGTGATAGATAGGAACCCTTTAATACCTTTAAAAATCCCAGCTGAAGCTGTTCCGGCTTCATATCATAAACCTGGTTGAAGGAACGTCGGAAGCTTTCATAGTCTTCAAATGGAAGTCCCACAATCAGATCCAGGTGCTGATGTATGTTTCCATAGCTGTTTATGATCTCCACATTCTTCCTTAATACAGACAGATCCATGCTCCGGTGGATTTCCTTAATGGTGGATTCATTGGTACTCTGCACCCCGATCTCTAACTGGATCAGTCCGGGTCTCATACGGGACATCAGCTGTAGTTCATCCTGATTCAGTAAATCAGCGGAAATTTCAAAATGGAAATTAGTCACCCCGTTATCATGTTCAATCAAATACTTCCAGATGCGAAACGAGTGATCCCTGCTGCAGTTAAAGGTTCTGTCTACAAATTTCACCTGCGGAACTTTTTTCTGAAGGAAAAAATCCAGTTCCTTTAGCACCAGATCCGTATCCCGGAACCGGACGGACTTGTCAACAGAGGAAAGGCAATAGCTGCAGGAAAACGGGCAGCCACGGCTGCTTTCATAATAAACAATACGGTTTTCAAACCCAGCCATGTCCTGATAAAGAAATGGAATCTTGTTTAAATCGACTGGGGATTTTAAAGGGTTAATAACCGGTAGTCCATCTTTATCCCGGACAGCAGTTCCATCTATCTCCTGAAAGGCTGTCTGATCCCACCCCAGAGTTCCTCTCTGCTGATCCAGATAACAACTGACCACTTTTTTAAAGGTTTCTTCCCCTTCACCCATCATAATACCGAAAACATGTGGCTCTTTTTCTAAAATCCGGGCTGCATCGTAAGACACCTCAGGACCTCCCAGCCAGATCTCCACATGAGGGAGAACTTTCGGAAGGTCCCGTACCAGTTCTAAAATATAGGAAATATTCCAGATGTAACAGGAGAATCCCACTACATCTGGTTTTCTTCTATAAATATCACTCAATATTTCATCCATCTGGTTGTTAATGGTATATTCCCCAACTTCTATCTCAAACCTTCCGTCGCTCAGTTCCGGCTCGTCCAGCCACGCATGGGCATAAGCCTTTAAACTGTAAACTCCAGGGTTGGAATGAATATATTTGGCATTCAGCGCCGCCAGTAAAAACTTCATATTAAACCTCGATCTCTATTTTTCTGCCGGATGGCTGATATTGATAATAGCGGACACCTGCCGCGTTAAGCATACGCTTGGAAGCATTCACCGCTGGTGTTCCGGCATACTTGTCCGAACCGTATACAATTGTTTTAATTCCGGACTGTATAATTGCCTTTGCACATTCATTACAGGGGAAAAGGGTTACATAAAGTTTACAACCTTCCAGACTTCCTCCCCTGTAATTAAGAATAGCATTTAATTCACTGTGAGTGGAATAGAAATATTTGGCATTATAGGGATCCTCTGCCTCATTGTCTCTTCCCCAAGGAAACTCATCATCGGAACATCCCAGTGGAAATCCATTATAACCCATGGATAAAATTTTATTATCCTGACTAACAATACAGGCCCCTACCTGAGTGCTTGGGTCCTTGGATCGTTTTCCTGACAAAACAGCCACTCCCATAAAATACTCATCCCAGGTAATATAATCTTCTCTTTTTCCAGTCATCCTTCCTGCTCCTCCCTGTCAAACTTTAATAATGTGGTAACCGGCTGCCTTCGTAAGCCGGTTCATGATTGCCTGTCCCAGATGACTTCTGGAAAAGCTCTCAGAAAATATATAATCAGCATCTAAATCGTCAAATTCCCGTAAAACTGCATATAAATTGTGGGCGACAGACTCCTCTTTCAGGCGGCTGCCGATACTTCTTATCATACCTCCCGGATAAAGATCTGACGTCTCATCGGTACAGATCACACCTACCCGGTATCCTGCCTCCAGCTTTTCTTCTGTCATTTTATTAATAGCAGAAACCACAGCTTCTGTATTTCCCTCAACCAGAGTAAGATCTGCTTTTGGTGCATAATGCTTATACTTCATTCCCGGCGCTTTTGGTTTCACATCGGCTTTTAACGGGCCTGAGAGAATAGCAGGATCCAGACAGATCTCTTTCCCTAAAACTGTAGATGCCATCTCCTGGGTAACTGCACCTGGTCTTAGTATCATGGGTTCATCTCCCGAAACGTCAATAATGGTGGATTCCACACCGATTCCAACCGCACCGCCATCAACGATCATCTGGATCTTTCCGTTCATATCCTGCCATACATGGTCTGCGGTGGTAGGGCTGGGACGGCCGGATGTATTGGCGCTGGGAGCCGCTATGGGGACTCCTGCCAGACGGATCAGCGCGCTGGCTGCAGGATCAGCAGGCATTCGAACCGCTACTGTATCAAGTCCGCCGGTCGTTCCATAAGGGACCAGACTGCTTTTGGGAAAAATCAGCGTAAGGGGACCAGGCCAGAATGCTTCCATAAGTTTTCTGCCTGCTTCCGGGACTTCCGTCACCAGGGGCAGCAGATCGTCAAAATCTGCAATGTGGGCAATGAGAGGATTATCCGATGGTCTTCCCTTCGCCTCGTAGATCTTCTTTGCAGCCTCTTCGTTTAAGGCATTGGCCCCAAGACCATAAACAGTTTCCGTTGGGAATGCAACAAGACCGCCTTCCCTTAATATTTTAGCCGGTTCATTTAACTGTTCTGAATCCGGATTCTCTCTGTCTTTTAATATAATTCGTTTCGTATTCATATCACTCTGCTCTTTTCTTTTCACTTCCATTTATCATATCACAGCGTAAAGGCTCATGCAATGCTTTTACCCCTGACAAAACGGGCTTTTAAAGCCCTATGCAAATAGCAGTTGTAAGTTTTTCCTATCAATGATACCATATTAACAGTATACGTTAAAAGAGGAGAAAAACATGGAACTGATTATACCGCAAAACTATGATCCCAGGCTCTCTGTCCGGGAAACCCAGGAAGCAATCAAATACATCAGAGACACCTTTCAAAAGGAACTGGGTAAGGAGATGAACTTAGAGAGAATCTCCGCCCCTTTATTTGTAGAACGAAGCAGCGGATTAAATGATAATTTAAATGGTGTGGAACGCCCGGTACAGTTTGATCTTTCTGGAGTTCCCGGCGAAACCATGGAAGTGGTACACTCCCTTGCCAAATGGAAACGTATGGCACTCCACGAATACGGCTTTCAGCCAGGAGAAGGACTTTACACCAATATGAATGCCATCCGCAGAGACGAAGATTTAGATAATCTTCACTCCTGTTATGTGGATCAGTGGGATTGGGAAAAAGTAATTACCAGAGAAGAAAGAAACGAAAATACGTTAAAAGAGACCGTGAAAATCATTTTCAAGATTATTAAACACATGGAACATGAAGTCTGGTACAAGTATCCCCAGGCAGTCAAAGCGCTTCCTGATGACATTGCTTTCATCACCTCCCAGGAGTTGGAAGACCTTTATCCGGAACTGTCACCCAAGGAGCGGGAAAATGCCATCACAAAAGAACACGGCTGCGTCTTCCTCATGAAAATCGGAGATAAATTAGGCAGCGGAACACCCCACGATGGCAGAGCACCTGATTACGATGACTGGCAGCTTAACGGAGATATTCTCTTCTGGTTCGAACATTTAAACTGCGCATTAGAAATCTCAAGCATGGGAATCCGTGTAGATGAAACAGCTCTGTCAGAACAGTTAAGGAAAGCAGGGTGTGAAGACCGCAAGGAACTCCCTTATCATAAAATGCTTTTAAATGGAGAACTCCCCTATACCATTGGCGGAGGTATCGGACAGTCACGCCTTTGTATGCTATTATTAGACCGGGCACACGTTGGCGAAGTTCAGGCCAGTATCTGGCCAGACCAAATGCGAAAAGAGTGCAGAAAGAACAATATATTTCTGCTTTAATTCTTACATAGGAAGTGGACGCAATGAACGTATTTCTTTGTGATGACCAGGCAGAGTTTATGCATGGATTTGCAAATGATCTGGAAGGGTATTTTCGTACACGGAATATCCCCTTCCAGCTTTTCCTTTTTACATCCGGAACAGAACTTCTGTCCTCCAGAGCTGTTCCGGACCTTATTTTTCTGGATATTAAAATGGGCGAGGAATCCGGACTGAACACTGCACGTAAAATCAGGGAGACCAATACAAGGGCAAAGCTTGTATTCCTTACTGCTTATAAACAATATGTATTTCAAGCCTTTGATGTGGATGCTTCCCATTATCTCATTAAACCAGTAAGCAGACAAAAGCTTTATCCCGTGCTGGATCATATAATCAAACAGCTTAATCTCCTAAAAGAACCTCCTATTATAGTAAAATCAGGCCAGTCCACCATATGTATTTCCTGCTCTGATCTTATGTATCTGGAAGTAAATAATAAAACACTAACTCTTCACAACCAAACTAATACAACCGAAGCTTCTGGTAAGCTGGAATCCGTTGAAAAGAATCTACCCGCCCGTTTCTTCCGGTGCCACAGAAGTTACATTGTTAACATGGATTATATTGTCCGGTTTGACCGAATGGATCTTCATCTTGCCAACGGAGAAATAATTCCGGTCAGCAAGCGAAAATATCAGGATTTTTCCAGTACCTTTCTTAAATATATGAAAAAGGAGGTATTGTTATAATTCTTCTTCTTTTTACCGCTTACATCCAATATCGTTTCTTCAGTAAGATGTTAAAATGCCGCTTTCACAAGCTTTTAACCTTTATTGGTGTTGTCTTTTTTTCCATAGCCTCCAACTTTATCAACATTAATTGCAGACTTGCCCTGATTTTTCCACAGGAATTGTTTTATTTTATCACTTCGCTGATCATGATCTGGGTATTATTCCAGGGCAGTACCGGAAAAAAGGTAATGTTGGCTATTTTCACTGATGGGCTTGGATATACTTGTAATTTTGTTTTTCTGCCATTAATTCAATATTTAAGCAAAAACATCATTGATAATTCATCTGCTTATGATATGGCTTATAAACTATGTGATATTTTATCCAGCCTGCTTATCGCATCCATACTGGAGTGGGTTGGCAGTAAATGCCGCAATCTACATGGTGAGATTACTATGACAGAAAACCTGTTCCTCCTGATATTATGTTTCTTTACCAGACAGACTGTTATTTACTACGGTTGGAACCAGATCCAGTATAACAATACGTTGTTATCAAGCATGATTGCAACCGCTGTGGCAGCTGGCGGCGTTTCACTGATTACTTTTTCCTCCTACTATGCAGATCGTAAACTTAGTTTACACCTTGCTAATGAGAAAAATGCAATACTGGAAAAGCAGATTGCAGCATGGCAGGGAGAGGAAAAGCAGCTGTCTGGTTTTCGCCATGACTTTAAGAACCATATGCTGTGCTTAAGGAATCTCCTCTCCATGAAAAAAAATGAAGAGGCCTTCAATTACCTGGATTGTATAACCGGAACTTTTAATACTTTTTATCCCGATTATTCTTCCGGCAATGCTTATGCAGATGCAATTATCAGGGAAAAACTTGCGCTTGCCAGAGCATGGGAAATTCGTTTGGATACCGATTTCATTTTTCCCTCCTCTGATCTGATCAATCCTTCTGACCTGTGTATCATTTTAAGCAATGCTTTGGATAACGCTCTGGAAGCCTGCCAAAAATTAGCCGACCAGAATGATCCTCCACTGATAACAGCAGTTTCCTGTGTCCAGCGTTCCTTTCTTATGATTGAAATAACCAATCCGGTCCCACATAAAGCAAGCCCAGGTATCAGCCCTTTTTTGTCTTCAAAAGAAGACCCTCATCTTCATGGAATCGGCTTATCAAACATTCGGGATGCAGTTGCACGCTGTAATGGAACTATGGACATATCAGTTTCAGAGAAACTATTTCATTTTTGTGTCATGATTCCGCTTTTTCCACCATCACATTGATAGTAAGACCGTTTATACCGTAATCGTTACCGTCTGCGCCAAAATAATTATATTCCTCCTCTAACTGCCGAATAAATAATCAGTACAAAAGGAGGGTATGAGATGTATATTGGTAAAATAGGAACCCAGTCGACAAAAATAAATATCGCTTCCATCAACCGTTCTGCTAACAATAAATATGAAGCAATTTACGGCAAAAGTAAGGAAAACAAGAAAACCGATGAAGTAACAATTTCCCCTGCCGGAAAAAAGCAGGGTATGATGAAGCAGCTGATGGATCAGAAGCAAAGGATTCTGGAACAAAAACAGTCGATGCTGGACTCCGATCCGGCAAACGACTCAGACAGCATGAATGATAAACTGAAAGAATTTGAGGTGCAGCTAAAAGCCATTGACGATCAGATCGCACAGCTTCAGGCGGATGAATCAGATAAATCGGAGCCTTATTCCATTGATGAAACCGGTAAAATTTATAAAAAACCAAAATCAAAAGAAGATGCGCAGGCTGAGCAGATGAGTGCAATCACAGAATTATCATCCGGTGTATCTCAGGCAGAAATAATCTCATCCGCGAAAGACATGATGGATGGAAAAATCAATGTATTAAAAAGTGAGATTAAACAAGGTTACGGAAATATAGATCAAAAAATCGAGGCTGCATCCAAACTACAAAGCAGATCTGATCAATTAGTAGCAAAAACTTCTGAAAAAATTGGAGAAGTTAATGAGACTGCTGCCGTGCTGTCAAATAGCGCTGCAGAGAGCACTGAAACGGAAATGGAACCGGAAACTGAGAAAGATACCGATATCCAGTCGGAATAACATTTATTCCATTTAAAGATAAAAATAGGAACCTGTAAGTCAAAGGTTCCTGTTTTTTTATATATTTAGTTATTATTTAAATAGCTCATGATTCCCATATGTATGGTCCACGCTACCCGGTCCTGATAATCTTCATCATTCAAAAGCTTTGATTCCCTGCTATTGGTTAAAAATCCGCATTCTACAATTACAATCGGTGTCCTCACGTGAAGCAGCAGGTAATAATTGTCATTGGGTTTTGCAAGTCTTGTATTCTTATCCCCCAATAAAAAATCGAACCGCTCCTGTATGGTTTCAGCAAGCTTTTTTCCTTTTTCTGATTTTTTATAATAAAACACCTGTCCTCCGGAGATTTCCTCCTGATGATAACTGTTTTGATGGATGCTTACAGTCAATGCAGGCTTGGTTTTATTGATGATATCACACCGTTTGGTCATATCCGCCATCTTTTTCCTGTTGTCCCTGGCTGAATACAGTCCATTGTCATCATCTCTGGTAAGAACAACATCCACATCCGATGCTTCCAGATACTTTTTCAGTTTCATGGTAATCTGCAAATTAATATCTTTTTCCAGAGTACCGTCAATCCCGATCTTTCCAGGATCATTCCCCCCGTGGCCTGCATCAATTACTACCACAGGCCGATTCTTTTGTGCAGATGGGGCGTTATTTACTGCTGCCATCTTTCCCGCCTGGCTCGATATAACATAAACCAATATCAGCAAAATCACCGCCATGAACGGTTCCCATTTTTTTAATTTCACGCTCTTTACCCGATTCACGTTCTTATTGAATTATACTTTTTGGTGAATTAAAAAAGAACCGGTACAAGTGACTTTCCTTTTATTTAACGCTTAATGTATTATAATCTCTGCCGCCATCTGCAGTGATCCACTCCAGATACTGGGATAAAATACTGGGATACCCCTCATCCTGCCATAATTTATATCCCTTTTTTGCCATGACCTTCTCACGGATATCCGCTACTTTACCTTCATAACACGCAGAATTCAGTTCTGCGTATACCTTAGCCATCATATCCCGTTGACTTTCCGTCAGACCCTGAAGGGTGTTTAAGCTATTAAACTCATCCTGAGCCTGATTATAAAATACTTTACTCAAATACTTTCTACCATAATTACTGAAGTTTAAAAGATTCTTGTCCTTATTTCCTGTTTTCTCCGCCCAGGCTTTCATATCAAGAGATTTCGTACGGTAATTAAAGGTTCCTTCCGGTCCATACTCCAGAATTCCGTACAAACATGGAGGGGTAGACAGAGAGCCTGTCACTATTTCATAAATTCCAGAATCGCCATGGGATCTCTTGTAATGCTGAACATGAAGATGTCCGCTTAAAAATAAAGGAACTTCCCAGCTCTCCAGCTGATCAATGAGCTGTTCACTGTGCTCAATGGTACAATCCTGAAGATAAACTTCACTTTCATCAAGTAAATTATGATGGGCCACAGGAATCACTTTCATCCCCAGATTCCAGGCCTCTTCCATCTGCTCCTCAATCCAGGTGTATGTATCATCCTTTATCATACCGCCGACCAGATTCTTGGGGTCATACTGGCAGCTGTCAAGCATCAGAGCTCTGGTTTTATCATTGATCTGGTATACATAGCTTAGGGAATCCGGGTCCCGGCTCACCGCCTCACTATATCCGAATTCGTCATAGATCTCTTCAAATTCTTCTGGTGTAATACTCTCCGTACTAACTATGGACTCTCCCTCAAACCGACTGGCATCAGGATTATTAATATCATGGTTTCCAGGAATAACGATTACAGGAATTCCCTCTTTTTCTATGGCCTCCAGTTTACTGGCAAGTTCTATATGGCTATCCCGTTCTCCGTTATAAGTTAAATCACCCTCTAATATTACCACATCCGGCTTTTCTGCTTTCACTTCTTCAATGAACGCATCTGTAATTTCCCAGATATATTTCATTACTTTGCCATCTCCGTGATCAGCTGTATATTCATAGCTCATCTGCATATCGGTTAAATCTCTGGCCAGATAATGAATATCTGTAGCTATTATAATCCTGGCAGTTCCTTCCTCAAGTGCCTGGGTTGGTTCCGGCGAAGATTCCCCGGAGGTTTCAGGGACTTCTGCTGTGGAAGGTGTCTGTACTTGTGTAACGGTTGTCTCCGGTTGCGCCGTGCTCTCTTCCTGCGTAAGTTCCTGTGCTCCCTTTTTAAAAGAGCAGCCTGAAGTTACACAAACTGCAGCCGCCAATGCTGCCAATAATACCCTCTTCTTCATAAACTGACCTTCCTGCTTATCCCTTTCTTTTGTTATTCCTTGTCAAGCCGTACTTCATCCCACAATTCAGCCGGCTCAAATCCCAGCTTCCAGCATGCTACACCTGCCAGATCGTACTGACGGATTAAATTCATCTTCAGACCGATGGAACGTTCTTCCTCAAGCCACACGGACTTTTTGCCTTCTTCTGTCTGAAGTTCTCCGTAATACTGTCCCAACTCTTCCTGCCAGTATAGTTTCACATCATTTTTCGTAACCCATTCTTTGGATTTTGCAATACCTATGGCAGAGGATGATGTCTTTCCATCGGTTCCTTCCGTCCATATTCTGGTGTAAAAAGGAATACCATTAATAACCTTATCCTTAGGAACAACTTTAAGCGTATTCTTAATTCCATCTTCTACATATTGAATAGAAGACACAGATCCAGCCTCTCCGCCTGCATAATGTTCATCGTACCCCATAATAATCACATAATCAGCTACAATCCCCTGCTCCTTCCGGTTATAAAACTCATTTCCTGCAACGGGCACGTAATTATCTACGGACAGGACAAGTCCCTTCTCTCTGCATGGGATGGACAGCTCTCTGATAAACTGAATGTAATGGGGACCCGCTTCCTCTTTTATGCCTTCAAAGTCCAGATTAATGCCGTCAAATCCATAGGTCTTTGCCTCTGCCATCAGGCCATCAATCAATTTCTTCCTGGTTGATGTCTTAGACATCAGGATCTCCGTATTCACATCTGAACTGAAGTTATTAATCAGTGCCCAGACTTTCAATCCTTTGTCGTGAGCCTTTTTTACATACCCTGCATCTGCCAGGGAATGAAAACCACCTTCATTATCACTTAATTCGTACCATGTTGGTGAAATCACGTTAACCCCCGAGGTATTGGCAATCAGACTGTCAAAGGTAGAATTCCCCTCTGCCGAGGTAACCTGATGCCATACCAGGCAAACCGGCTGATCCATGGTTATATTTTTGTAAACCGGCTTTGTAAAAGTACTTACGGAAGCCTCTTTTTGCGCTTCTCCAAGGCGTCTGCGTTCTACATAGCCAATAAAACCGTCCTCTGTCCTGATTTTATCCCATTTATTCATGGAATCCAAAACCGTCACTTTGCTCCCCTCATTCACATGAGTTGCAATGGGACTCCTGACTCCGCCCTTAATACGCACATTACCGTCTTTCACAACTGTAGCCCGTTCTTTATCCGTCCAGTTATTATTGATAAACACCCGCTTATTTGCGGCTGAATCATACGCGGTAAACTCAGCATCTGTATAGTTAGCAATAAGGCCCAGGGATAAATACACAGTATCGTCTTTCTCCAGAATCAGTGATTTTCCGGAAGAACCCTTTGTGTTCTGGTCTGCATAAACAATAGAATCCGGAAGCGTATACACAAGCAGCTTCTCATTGCTGTCCCAGTAAAAACGCTCATTTAAATTTTCATTGATCCAACTGATTGGAAGGTAGGTCTGATCCTCTACAAAAAGACCTTTGGTTTCCTGAAGATTCTCATTTAAAAAAACTGCCACCTCATCCCCTGTGACCCCAAAAATCTCAGTCAAATCTGCCTGCTCACTGGATGGAATATACCGTTCCAAAAACCGGACTCCGAAAGAACCGGCCAGAACCAGTAAAATCAATCCCAGCGCCACCATTACCGGCACTGCTTTCCTCTTCATCTGTTTTCCTCCTGCTTATGGATCATATCTTATGAACTCATTTCTGTAATATCTTCTAGATTATATCATACTTCTTTCTTTTTGGAATTTACATTTTCATTACATTCTGATTCCCCTGTCCCTCCCTGGCGCGCATAAACTCATTCTCTCCGGGCTGAAGATGGAATCCGCCAGCGCGCCCCTGATCCCATGTTTCCTGAAATTACCGGTTGTAGACACGGTCAAATCTAATTTCCTGCAGTTTACCGGTCTCCTCATCAGGAACATAGTCTGCCATATAAAAGCTGTCATCCTCCCTTATTTCAAATATTCTTCCCCAGTCTGTCTCCGGCAGTTCCTCGCCGTCGATTACAATGGGAACCCCCTTATTTCTGTACCTTTTCAGTCCTTCCAGATACTGGTCTCTTTTACCTTCTTTCCATATACCACTGTATTCTTTACTCATATTGCTATCTCCCCGCCGTTTTATCTTTTGTATTTTAAAATAATTGCTCGTAAAAACTGATAGTCTCAGCAGTGACAGAAAATGGATCAATGGAAAAGGGAATTCTTCTGACCGGAACTTTTAATCTTTTTTCCAGACTTGTTCTTGCTTCTTCACCGCCAAATGATACCAGGCTGTCCCAGCTTTTCTTCGTTTTTATCCCCCTCTTTTCAAATTCCAGAAACTCGCCAATCTGCCACTCACTAAGACTTCCTATTACAAGTTGCCTGCTGCATCGAAAAAACTCTTCCAGATTTCCTTCCTTTGCAGTTCCATAATCCACAATTACAGCATGATAGCCAGACTTTTTACACAATAGCAGTGTATCAATCCCCGCTCTACCAAAATAATCTGTCTCAAGAACCCGAAACGGGTTTTCACCTTTTTTCCCACTGGAACAGGCAGCTCCCATACACGAAAAGGACTCATGATGATTCCATTCCAAAACTGCACACCGCATTCTCATTACACCTGATAAATATCCCGCTGTCATAACTGAAAAATGAGTCACTCCCGTTCCTCTTCCGGTACCAATAATTCCAATTAACTCAGGGGTTTTGACCTTACCAAACGGGTCACCCAGATTCCAGCCTCTTTTTGCAAATTTCTTCATAGAAGTTTAACCCTTTCCTGACAGACGGCGCTCCTTTATCCTTAATTTTTTCATCACATTTTTTCCCCAGCGAATGACTGGTAAATCCCATCTTCGTCCTCCCTGGGTTTCCTCTAGGATTTCATTGGTAACAGCCTGATAAAAAGTTTCCAGTTCATTACTGACTGTAAATGGATCAGAGAAAAATGGGGCCCGAAAAAAGACTGATGCTTGTGCACCTTTTGGGATACAGATTTTTTTATCAATCGACCAGTGATTGTATATGACGGCATAGGGGATTCCGGATCTTATTACTTCTTCCACAGCTTCAAAGGCATGAATCTGGTTCCATATACTGGCATCACACACCAGTATTACAGCATCAGGTGCCATACTAAGCGCCTGGGTTAAATTCTCTCCCCAATCCATCAGGTGCACATGAAAGGGTGGATCCTTTAATTTCACTCCCGCTCCGTAATATGGTTTTATAATTAAGTTTCTGTAATGCAGCAGACCATAGCTGTCCCGCTTTGCTTTTGTGAATTTAAATAGTCCGGTCCCCATAAAAGAGTCCTGTTTTTCTTCCAATAAGTTGGGAATTCCCTGATTTTTAAGGTAGACAGACAGGCCGATTCCAATGTGGGTTGTTCCTGCCCCAGATTTGCTCCCTGAAAGAGCAATTGTAAGAGATGATGATTGCAGACGTTTTTTTGCATCCGTTTCCGTTTCTTCTAATCGACGAAGCTGTTCCATAAGCTCCTGCGCCGTTGAAAACCTGTTTTCCTTTTCTTTACAGATGCACTGCCCAATAACTGCTGCCAGCCCACGCTCCATGGACGATGCTGGTATAAAAGGCAGCTGGGGAAATGTCCCGGTGTACAGATAACAGAGGATCGTGCCAATGGCATAAATATCTGTTCTTTCATCAAGCACTGCTTCTGCCTCATACTGTTCCGGTGCAGCACATCCCACCGTACCATATCGTTCTCCCGGTTTATTTGCTTCTTTTAACGATGCAGCCAGTCCGAAGTCAATGAGTTTAATGGTATCGTGGCATAGTAACAGGTTTTTTGGCTGTAAATCTAAATGTAATATGGGGGTTGTTCCTGCGAGATGCAGGTAATTAATGATGCTGGCAAGCTGAATTCCATAGAAAATGGTCAGCTCCCGCGACAGATGACCCTGTTTTTTCACAAGATCATATAAGGAATCTCCTTCCAAATACTCTTCAATTAAATAACTGTAACTTTCATCTTCTTCTACGTCATATACAATGGGAATACCAGGATGGCGCAGCTCTTTTAAAATCAATGCTTCACGCCTGAATTGTTCATAATTGAGAAAGCTTTTGGATACACGTTTCACTGCCCTGTATTCCTCAAGCCCAAGATGAACCGCCAGAAAAACTGTTCCTTCCCGACCGGTTCCCAAGATACCGCATAGTTGATATTTGCCAAACAGAACGGTGCTTACTAAAATCACCTCCTTGTGCCTGTCCAATATCATCTCTTGGAAATTATTGTAATATAATATGCCATGTTTTTCAACCAGTTTATAATTTTTTTACATTTACTTTTACGTGTACTGCAGTTCAGCGTGGGCTGAGAATCAATAGTTGTTTTAATTGACAACCAACAAAAGAAGTGATAATTTATAGTTAAATTATATAGCAACATGTAAAATCTTTAAAAATGCCGTCTTTCAATGACGGTCTTTTATTAGAATTTCAGTTAGTCTATTCTAACTAAATATTACGAATCAGGAGGTCTTATTTGTGAAAAATAAAAATATCCCATTTAAAATCGGGCATGTGTTAATCCAAGTCCCCCATCTTGAAACAGCCATCCGGCAATATCACGAAATGGGGTTTCAAGTAGTGCCAGGAGGTGTTCCTGGCAAGACACATAATGCTTTGATCTATTTAGAAGATGGCTCTTTTCTGGAGCTGTTCTCTACAAATCACGGAAGAGTTATTAACACACTTCTTAGATTTATGGTTAAAATAATAGGATTAGGAAACTCATCTTACTCCAGCCGTCTTGCACGTTACCTGCCGGGACAGGAGGGATTAAGAGATTTTGCTTTGGATTCTGTACCCGGTGCACTGTATCAGGAAAATATAGATAAGCTTCTTAAAAATGGTCTGAAATTATCTAAACCACGTCCAAAATCCCGGACTGAGCACCATGGAATTAAACTCAAATGGACACTCTGTTGTCCAGAAAGTATTCGTCTGCCCTTTTTGATGAGCGAATATCATCCATCTCCAATCGTTGAAGTGCAAGATACCTCTCATGCCAACGGAGCCGCCACAATCCAAGAAATCAGGATCTCAACCAGTGAATGGAATAAAACATATGAGGAATATACCCTGCTTCTTGGAATTGAGCCTTCCGTAACGCTGGGGAAAAATGGCCGTAGCTGTTTATTTCCGGTCCAGAGGGCTTTTATCCATCTGGTTGAAAATAAAAAAGATGGAATTGATCATATCATTCTGACCCGTAACCATCAAAGTGAAAATCCAGAACAATCAGCAGTCACTCCCCCGTTTATCCTCTTTACCGAAAGTGAGATTGTTTAAACTTATAATTAAAACAGGATCTTTCTTCATACAATATACGATTTCACAAAAAGGGCGGTTGCTCTTTTCCTGTATCCAGTAATATCATATTTGTATCAAGCCGAATATCCAATGCGCTAAATCCCAGTAATTAGATAGGATACCCGTATTTTTGCATATAAACCTTAAATTTATATAAATTTTTTCACATAGTAATTGCCTTTTTGCTATAATATATAGTATAGTTATGTTGAGGAAGTATGTAAAAAATATTCACCATTTTAAAAAGAACAGGAAGTGATCCTATGAAGATAGAACGTATCAATGAAAATCAGATCCGTTGTACGCTTACCAGCTTTGATTTAAGCGTCCGAAACCTTAATTTAGGCGAACTTGCCTACGGCAGTGAAAAAGCCCGCAACCTGTTCCGCGAGATGATTCAAAAAGCCTCTAACGAAGTGGGATTTGAAGCTGAAGACATTCCTCTCATGGTAGAAGCGATTCCGTTATCCAACGAAAGCGTGATGTTAGTAATCACTAAAATTGATGATCCGGAAGAATTAGATACAAGGTTTGCAAAATTTTCACCAACAACAGACGAGGATTTAGATTCCATGCCTGCAGATCTGGCCAGTGAGCTTTTAGAAGGTGCTGATGGTCTGTTAAATCTGTTGGGAATAGACAAAAAAGATGAGCCGGAAGAAGAAAAACCCAAAGAGCAATCAACCGCTTCCTCAGTAAGAATCTACTGTTTTCAGAGTCTGGATCAAATTTCTGATGCTGCAAAGATCATCGGACAGGTTTATGATGGCAGGAATACTTTATATAAAAAACCAAATACCAGACAGTATTATCTGGTAATACGTAACACACCTGAAAAGTCTCTGGACTTCAGCCGGGTATGCAATCTTCTTGCAGAGTACGGATCCAAGATTCATCAGGATTACGCCTCCGAAGCGTACTACAAGGAACATTACGAGGTCCTGGTTGAGGGGAATGCCCTTCAGTCACTTGCACAACTTTAATCCGTTCCTTTGTTCATAGTACTTCATCACAAGCCAAAATGAGGTTCGACCCTGGGTCGAACCTCATTTTTAAATTTCCCCCTCATCAAGAAAATAAGAAGCAATTAAATCCAATGTAGCATCTGTCTCTCTGCAGGGTATTAAAATCCAATTATGGAACATGCCAGCTCCTTTTTTATAAATCAGCTCTGTTCCCTTAAAACTGCCCGCCTTTTCTGCAAGCAAATCACAATCCGGAGTCATAATATCTTCCGTTCCAGAAAATATCAGAATTTTACCCAGATTGTCCCAGTCTCCGTAGATAGGAGAAACAAAAGGGTGATCAGAAGCCAGGGAACCCCGGTAACGGATTCCCGTTTGTTTTAGCGTTTCTACCGGAAGGAAAACATCTGCCTTTTTCGCTATTTTAATCAGAGGATTATCCAGAGTAATATCTAACCACGGCGAAATTACCGTAGTTTTAACCGGAAGCGGTAAGCTCTTATTATCCCGAAGCTCCTGTAAAAAGGAAAGTGCCAAACCGCCTCCTGAAAAATCTCCCCAAAAAAAGAACTGATCTTCTTTATACTCCTTAATGAGGCGGCTGTAAACATGCAGCAGATATTGGTGTACTTCTAAAGCTGTGTATTCCGGTGACAGAGGGCAGAAGGGAATGGTGACCTTCATCTGATGGGATAGAGCAAAATATTGCGAAAGCCCCAGATAACGGCTGGAGGGTTCCAGGGAATATGCACCACCTGGCAGCATTAATATGTGCTTTTGACTGGTATAGCTGCCGTTGATGGTTACTCCCCCAAAGCCATCCACACTCCACTCCTTCACCCGGATCTTCTTATTATAATGATCCCGGTCAATGACATTGCCACCCCGTTTCGGTGACAGAAGCTCCGCTTCCATCTTTTTTTCTGCATTACCAAATCCAGCTAAAAATTTTATCATTTGTATCTTCAGGCTCACGGCTGTGGTTCTCCTTCCGCTTAAAACTTATCAGTCCCTGCAGGCTTTGTTTAATTTCCTTAACTCATGAATAATAAACTGACTGACCACAATTGCTGAAATGATATCTGCGGCAGGCCCTGCATACAAAATTCCAGAAAGACCAAAACGAAGAGGCAGAATTAAAATCAGCGGTATTAATAATAAAAGCTGGCGAAGCATGGACAAAATAGATGCTTTTAAAGGCTGTCCCGTTGACTGGAAATAGCTTGTGCTGACAACCTGAAAGCCCGCTGCAAATATACCAAGCATGTATATCCTTAAGCACCGTTCTGCAAACAGGTTAAACTGAGGATCCTCGGTGCCGAACAGACTTAAAATAGCTCCCGGGAATAGCTGACAGACCAGCCAGCCTAACACTGCCACAGTGGTTGCAGATGCTGCAGCTACCAGAAATGTTTTTCTCACCCGCTTTGGCTGGTTTGCGCCTTTATTAAATCCAAAGATAGGCTGTGACCCAATTCCGATTCCAAGGCAGATGGAGACTAATATCATACCAATCTTATTGACAATACCCATGGCACTAAGCGCCACATCGCCGCCTACAGCGGTCTGATTACCATAATACACCAGAGAATTATTCATGACAACCTGCAAAATGGTTGATGCAATCTGAGTAATACCGCTGGAGATTCCAAGTGGGAGTACCAGGCGGCATATTTCGGGATCAACACGCAGGATGCTTTTGCGATAACGCATGTTTTTGCCTTTTTTCACAAAATACATGACTAAAACTACCGCTGAAATGATCTGGGAAGTAATGGTTGCAATGGCTGCTCCTGTAACACCCCAATGGAAAACAAAAATATAAACAGGATCCAGAATTGTATTTAAAAATGCGCCGGCCAGCATGGCATACATAGCGACAGACGGACTGCCATCAGTTCTTGCCATGTTGCTAAGTACCACCCCGAGCATATTAAATGGAGTACCTATTAACATAATGGAAGTATATTCTCTGGCATAAACCATGGTATTATCCGTTGCGCCAAAAAGCCTTAACATGGGATCCAAAAATATAAAACCAGCAGCCACTACAACAGCACTTGCTGCCAGAGTAAGAATCGTTACAGTGCCAAGAGTTCGTTCTGCTTCTTCTTCCTTCTTTTCACCAAGCTTAATGGCGGCATAAGCGCTTCCTCCTGCTCCAAGGAGGGTTGAAACTGCTAAAATGATAGTGACAATGGGAAATGAAATGGTAGTGGCGGCATTTCCCAAATAACCGATTCCCTGTCCAATAAATATCTGATCTACGATATTGTAAACTGAGTTTACCAGCATGGCGATTATCGCAGGGAGAGCAAACTGCATCAGCAGATGTCCGATTGGTTTATAGCCCAGGGGATTTCCCCCCTGATTTATCTTGTTGTGTTCCATAAATTATGTCATTCCTTTCCTTTTTGCCTGCTATTAAAATGATGTGCATTATCCGCCATGCGGATGAGCAGCCGCTCTGCTTCTTTGCGCTCTGCGCCTGTAAGTCCTTCTAAAATTATTTCTGCCCATTCATCTACACACTCCTGGGTCTTTTCTACAACCGGATTCGCCTGATCAGTTAAGTAGATTCTTCGTATCCGCTTGTCCTCTTCTTCCGTTTCCGTCCGCACATAGCCCTCTTCTTCCAGCTTTTTTACTGCCCGGGTGGCTGTCGCCTTATCATAATTTCCGTTTAATGCCAGTTCATGAAGATTCATGCCCGGATGATTAAAAATCTGCAATAAAAAAAACTGTTGTCCACAGCCTATCTGAAAAGAAGATAATCGGTTAGCGTAAAACATATTATTCAGCCTTTGGAGGATGGAAATATATTTCCCGATATCTCTGTGTTTATCCAATTGATTCACCTCCTGGTGTTTAAACACGAATATACAAAATAATTCAAAAACAGCATATCACAAAATAGTTGCACTCGCAACTATTTTATTTTGGCAAATAAAAATTGGAAATGAGAAAAGGACCAGTCTTAAAGACCGATCCTTTTCTATTATATTACTTCACTTAATTTTTAAAGATCTGGCAGGTTTTTGCGCAGGCAGCTTCTGTTGCTGCACACCCACCCAGTGCTGTTTCTCTTAATTCAAATGGAATAGAACGTCCAACCGTCATCAT
Organism: uncultured Paenibacillaceae bacterium; assembly: GCA_963523055.1. Taxonomy (GTDB): domain Bacteria; phylum Bacillota; class Clostridia; order Lachnospirales; family Lachnospiraceae; genus Lacrimispora. The sequence goes on from CAURBV010000020.1 coordinate 75,245, forward strand.
GGTATCCACCATCTGGTCAAATGGTATCAGCTGCCGGATTCCGGCCAGAGCCATTTCCGCACAGACCAGGGCATTGGAAGCACCGATTACATTACGGCTCTGACATGGACATTCCACCAGTCCTGCCACCGGATCACAGACTAATCCAAGTAAATTAACAAGTGCAGCGGAGGCTGCATCCATACATTGCTGAGGAGTTCCGCCCATGATTTCAGCTGCAGCTGCAGCTGCCATGGCAGAGGCTGCCCCCACCTCGGCCTGACAGCCAGCCTGAGCACCCGCTACAGTAGCGTTCCTCATAATCAGATACCCGATGGCACTTGCTGTAAAAAGACCGGATATGATCTGCTCATCATCAAGGGAAAACTCCTCCTCCAATGCAAGCAAAAGGCCGGGAAGGACTCCGGAGCTTCCGGCTGTGGGCGCTGCCACGATCAGACCCATGGAAGCATTCACCTCAAGAACCGCCAGAGAATAAGTAATTGCTTTGGAAAGCATACTTCCACATATGGATTTTCCCTGACGTCTTCTGTCCCTTACCTTTTTTGCCTCTCCCCCGATAAGGCCTCCAATGGATGGAACTGGTTCGTCTAACGGCTTATGACAGGCTTCTTTCATGATTCGATAAGCTTCCTTCATTCGCCCCATTATTTCTTCCGAAGAGGCGCCATATTCACTGATTTCACGTTGAATCATGATATCGGAAATCGGGCAGCCATTCTCTTCGCACAATTGCAGTAATTCCTGTCCTGAAATAAAATCCATAGCTCCTCCTAAACCTGAATCAGCATTACATCTTCAACTTTTTCATGTTCCCGCAGTTTTTCAAGCAGCTCCTGGGGAATCTCTTCATCTGATTCCACCACAGAATAGGCAGTAGCCCCCTTCTTTTCCCGGTACAAACGCATAAATGCAATGTTTACATTTCTTTCACTTAAGCAGGTAGCGATATAGGCCACCATCCCGGGATAATCCAAATGCCGGATTACCAGAGTGGAGTACTCTCCTGTAAAATCAACATCGACACCATTGATTTTAACAATTTTCACCTTACCGCCGCCGATAGAAACTCCTCTTACGGACATAACAGCCCCATCTGTGCCGGTTAAATGAATCTCTACGGTATTTGGATGAACTTCCGTTTCTTTTTCATTGGTAACAAAAGAGTAAATTAGTCCCTGTTCTTCTGCCAGTTGAAAAGAATTCTTAATTCTCAAATCGTGAGTCTCAAATCCCAGCATTCCACCCAGCAGGGCACGGTCTGTACCGTGCCCCTTGTAAGTCCTGGCAAAGGAACCGTATAGTACGAATTCTACCTCTTTCACAGTGCCGGGAAACAATTTTTTTACCAAAAGTGCGATGGCTACGGCTCCAGCCGTATGGGAGCTTGACGGTCCTACCATATTGGGACCGATCACATCAAATATACTGATTGACGGCATATTAATTGCTCCTTTCAAAGCGTGTGGTTCTATTTTTCTTTTTTAATGTATTTGCGGTAATAGGATTCTACCAGCGCACTGATTGCATTATCACCAGATACATTGCAGGCAGTTCCAAAGCTGTCCTGTGCAATATACATTGCCTGTAAAAGGCTGGCAATATCTCCCACTGCCGGAATTCCGACGATTGGGAAAAATGGAGTAGCAGTAAAGATAGAACCGCCCGGAGCTCCCGGAGATGCAACTAAAGCAATTCCCAGAACGCAGATAAATGGAAACAGTGTAAGAAAACCATGAGGCATTCCGTAGATTAATAAAGTTGCTGTCACGCAGCAGGTAATGGTAATCATGGAACCTGCCATATGAATGTTGGCACATAACGGAACTACAAAGTTACGGATTTCCTCAGAAATTCCATTGCTTTCCGCACATTTAATATTTACCGGAATGGTAGCAGCGGAAGACTGGGTACCGATCGCCGTTAAATATCCTGGAATCTGATTCTTCATCATGGTAATAGGATTGCGTTTCGTTACGGTTCCTGCAAATGTAAATGCAATTAAAAGGTAAAGAAGATGCAAAATTATAACAACAAGGAATACCTTCCAAAGTACGGACATAATTGCAAATGTAGTTCCCTGATAAGTCATTTTTGCGAAAGTTCCGCAGATATACATGGGAAGCAGCGGGATAATGATACGGTTTAATACCTTGGTAATAATTTCAGATAAATCTTTAAATACATTATAAAGCGTATCCCCAATTTCCTTTCCTCTCATGGTACTGATTGATACACCCAGAACGAATGCCAGCACAACTGCTGCCGTAGTCTCCAGCAAGGGAGTGATGGCCAGGGAGAAATATCCTTCTATGGCTCTGTCACTTGCAGCGGCAACTTTGGCAACCACCTCCTCATTAACAAAGGTTGGGAAAAAGCTGCTGGCTATAAAATATGCAGCGCTTCCTGCAATCAGGGTAGACGTATAGGATATTGCTGCTGTAAATGCTAACAGCTTACCTGCCCCCTGTGACAAATCCGCAATACCCATGGTTACAAACGCAACAACCATAAGCGGAATGATAAACATTAAAAACTGCTTAAATAAATCTGCTGCTGTAATTAAAATGGAGACGACAAAGCTTGGAGAATACAGTCCCAACAGAATTCCGATTATGATGGCAATGATTAATTTGGGTACAAGTCCAAGTTTCTTTTTACTTTTTTCCATTTCAATACCTCCCTTTCATTAGTGAATAAAATATTTTTTACTTCTCTTCATATCAGTGTAATTTATTTTATCATAAAAATTTAATAAATGCAATATTTTTGTGTGATACAGCAAAAAATAAAATGTCCTGCATTATTTTTTGTTTATTTTAACAAACAATGCAGGACATTTCTCTGATCTTTATGATTCCCCAATTAACTATTACTCATTTTTCCTTATCCGTAATAACTCCGGCATTTCTAATATGCATATATACGGTATTCTTAGATATGTCCAGATACTCCGCAACTTTAACCACCGCATCCTTTAGAGTAAAGACCCCCTGCTGGCACAGTATATTAATAATCTCTTTGTTTTTAAGAGAGGGCAGAATCTGGTCGTCCTCCATTACTTCACTGCGTACCTCCGAAACCTTACTGTAAATCAGTTCATCCAGATTACTGGCAAATGTCTCAGTCTTTACCTGAGCGCGGGATGTAATATCCGGTATGAAGCCGGAAAGAATCTCCGAAAAATTAGTATTTAAATAAAAATTAATGCAAAGAAGACCGATGATCCGGCTTTCCTCACCCCGCACAACAATCGTGGTTGATTTTAAAGGCTCCCCCTTCTTATTCTTTGTAAAATAAGAAATGTAACCCTTTTCACCTTCTTTTTTAATCTGTTCCAGCATCTGGAGTGCCAGATCCGTAATAGGCATACCCTCTGCCCGCCCGGTATGATGGCCATTAATGATTTTTATTACCGAATGCTCCGTATCTTCCAGACTGTGTAACACCATCTCGTAACCACTGCCCAGATAATCCGCCAGCCCTTCCAGTAAAACCTTATAGGAATCAAGTATAATCCGATCAATCAACGTCAAATGCACATTATAATCCTTCATTGAAACCCTCCTCTTTTCAGCTATATGAGGAAACACCCATAATTTTTATAGAATTATAGCATGCGCTGAAATATTTTTCAACATTATCACCAGATTCCAGATAAAATAATGCAAAATATTACATTAACAAAGTCCGAACCATTGAGATCCGGACTTTTTATTTAAATATTTTTTACTTATATTTCTTTTTCATTCATAAAGAAAAGGAGGGAAGCAAAATCACCTGTTTCCTTAAAGAAACGGTTTCTGTTTATGGGAATTCCCGCATGCATCAGCTCACTACCATAATACTCCCCTGTATCGCCTTCAACAGTCACCTGATAAAGCACATCTTCACCAAGTCCGGCAAATTTTAATCTAAGCCATCCTGCATTGGCCGGGTTTAAGGTCTGATAATAAGCGGCAATCGCCTGTTTCTGGTCCTCAGATACTACCATCCAGGCAGTATCATTTCCCTCAAACGGACTTTTCAGCCGATAAAAGGTACCCTGGTGCAAAAGTTTTCGATTCTTTTTATAAATATCAATCTGCTCTTTTACCAGCTGTACTTCTTCCTCACTTAAATGATTTAAATCAAGCTCATACCCAAAGGCTCCAAAGAATGCAGCATTGCCCCTGGTTTTTAAAGGCGTAATCCGGTGAATCTGGTGATTTGGAACGGCTGATATATGAGCTCCGATACTGGATACAGGGTATACCATGCTGGTTCCATACTGAATTTTCAACCGATCAATGGCATCTGTATTGTCACTGCACCACGCCTGAGGTGCATAATAAAGCATTCCCGGATCAAATCTGGCTCCTCCGCTGGCACAGGACTCAAACAAAATCTGTGGAAAATCATGAATTAAACGGCTGTAAAGATCATAAACTCCCAAAATGTATTTATGCATCACCATTCCCTGCTGGTCCTTACCCCCGCCCCGTGAAAAGCATTCTGTAATATAACGGTTCATATCCCATTTGATATAAGATATTTTTGCGCCTTGTATCACATCTTTTAACATCTGGTAAACGGAGTCCACAATTTCACTTCTGGAAAAATCAAGCACATGCTGCTGTCTGCTGGGTGTTTCATAACGCCCTGGAGCGGATATGATCCAGTCTGGATGAGCCTCATAAAATCTGCTGTTTTTATTGACCATCTCCGGTTCAATCCATAAACCAAACTTAAGCCCCATGGCTTCGATCTTCTCTGACAACCCGGATATGCCTCCCGGCAGCTTCTCCTTATTGACGTACCAGTCCCCCAGACTTCGGTCATCGTCGCTGCGGTCGCCAAACCAGCCGTCATCAAGCACAAACAGCTCCACCCCTGTTTCCTTTGCTTTTCTTGCAATGGAAAGAATCTTCTCTTCGTCAAAATCCATATAGGTGGCTTCCCAGTTATTTAAAAGCACAGGCCGCTCCCGGTCTCTCCAGTATCCTCTGGCAAGTCTTGTTCTGTAAAGTCTGTGGTATACCTGACTCATGTAAGACAATCCCTGATCGCTGTATACCATAACAAGCTCCGGTGTCTGAAATGATTCCCCCGTTTTTAAAGGCCATTCAAAGGTATCGGGATGAATTCCCATTAAAACCCTGGTTGTATCATGAGAGCAGACCTCTGCCTGGGCAAGAAAGCTTCCACTGTAGACCAGGCTGAATCCGTAAACAGTTCCGCTTCCTTCTGTGGCGTTTTTTTCCGCCAGTGCCAGAAAGGGATTATGTTCCGCACTGCTGATCCCCCGCATGCTGTAGACAGACTGAATCCCCTGCTCCAGCGGCCGCCGCTTTACATACCGTTCCCTTGACCAGGCACCTGATAAATGAATCATATCAAAGTTCGATTCCGGTAAATCAACCGCTGCACTCATGGCATGTAACAGCACAATTTCCTCTGTTCCGTTATGTGTAAAACAGACATTCCTTGTAATCACTGGACGTTCTTCATATATGGTATAAGTGAGGATTAAATCTGTATCAATGAGATCATCATGAAGCCGGATTGTTAACGTGCATGCTTCTGAATCATCTTCTGTATAGGTAGAGGGAAGAGGTTCAATGGAAGGCTTGCCATTGCAAATGTTATGGTCAGCATAAGTAAAGTTTGTAGTCCTGCTGCCGTTCTCCTGTCTTACACTGTACGCACCGTACCGGTAATCCCCGGTTCCATATGCCGGATACTCCTGCTTTGTATACTGCAGGCATACATTGACGGGATAAGGGCAGCTGATTGCAGCATGGGGACGCTCACCTGTTTCAAAAAGATACTCAAACGACTCCCGGTCCCTGATTCGTTTCCCGTAATACAGATTGCCCAGCTGGCCGTTTCCCATAATCTGGATGATATAACTGACAGACTGGTTATACAGATGAAACTCTTTTGCTTGTTGATGATAAATGATTGGCATAGTGTAAACTCCTTTATAATTTTCCTCCTGATGTTGCAATTCCTTCAATAAACTGTTTCTGGAAAATCAGGTAAATGATAACCATGGGAATACAGGCGAGCAAAGAAGCTGCCATAAGTTCCGGATAGTTGGTCACAAACTGACCCTGCAGCTTTGCAAGTGCTGCAGAAAGCGGCATGGTATTTTGTTCTGTATTGACGACTAATGGCCACATCAGTTCCTTAAAAGCAAACAATGCAGTGAATATTCCAAGCGCAACCATAGATGATTTCGTAAGCGGCGCCATTACATATAAGAATGCCTGACCGATGTTGCAGCCATCAAGTCTGGCTGCTTCTTCTAATGATGCAGGAAGCCCCATATAGGCCTGACGAAGCAAAAAGGTACCAAAGGCTGTAACCAGTCCTGGGAAGAGGAGACCAAAGGAGGTATTTAACAGGCCCAGCCTGCCTACCATCAGATATTGTGGAATAATAAATATCTGGGATGGAACCATCATCTGGAATAATACCAGGGAAAATGCAAAATTCTTTCCTTTGAAATGAAGCCTTCCAAAGGCATATCCTGCCATGGTAGCTGTAAGCACTGCACAGACTACACGTTCTATAATAAGAACCAGTGTATTATAGTACAGCCTTAAAAAATTCATTTTACTCATTACAGATAAAAATGCATCCTTTCTCCAGACAGAAGGAAAGATAATAAATGGATTCATCTGCGTCGCCTCAGACGCTGTTTTAAAAGCCGTAAGTATCATCCATAAGAAAGGAACCAGCATAACAACAGAGCCCACTGCAAGCACGAAGTATTGCAGTACTGACTTAAATCTTCTATTCTTATCCATCATTCTCCCCCTTAGTTGTAATTAACCCACTTCTTCTGGCAAAGAAGCTGGATTACTGTAATGAGCAGGATTACTAAAAGCAACAGCATGACAATGGCGGAACCATATCCTTTGTTTCCCTCTACAAAGGAATATTTATAGAACAGATAAACCAGGGACTGGGTTTTTACCAGAGCCGGGTTGGATTTTTCCATCATCATATAAATACTGTCAAATACCTGCATGGCTCCAATTACTCTGGTCACAGTCACGAAAAACATGGTGGGGGAAATCAGGGGAAGAGTGATGTAGAAAAACTGTTTCACACCTCCGGCTCCGTCAATTTCCGCTGCTTCATAATAATCCCTGGGGATCTCCTGAAGACCGGCAAAAAACAGAACCATGTTGTATCCGATCACCGACCAGATTCCCACAATGGCTACGGAAATATAAGCGATTCCAGGATCTGAAATCCAGTTCACAGAGGAAAACCCGATTCGGTTTAGAAGGTGGTTAATCAAACCAAATTCTGAATTATAAAGCCATCTCCAGACCATGGCTACCGCTGCCGGAGCAGCCACCATTGGCAGAAAATAAATAGTCCTCCAGATGGAACGGCCTTTTATTTTTCCGTTCAGTATAACAGCAAGCACCAGCGCAATGGCAATGGAAAACGGCACTTCCACAAGTGCATACTTAAAGGTATTCCATAGAGCCTGCCAAACTGTACCGTCCTGCAAAAGCTTGCTGTAATTACCAAGCCCAATAAATACATTACCCTTACCAAAGGCTCCGGTTTTAAAGAAACTTTGATAGATTGTCTGAAAAATTGGTATAATATTCAAAATTATGAGGCCTGTCATGGTAGGCAGCAGAAACAGCCAGCCCCACAAAAATTCACTTTTTTCCCGTCTTGATACCGTTTTTTCTCTGTTCATGCAGTCCCTCCGCAAATTCGTTAAAAGGGGAGGCATCCGTTATATCTGCCTCCCCGACCATACTTATTCTTCCGCCAGCATGGCATTCATTTCCTTATCAATATCCTTGCAGACATCCTCGACACTCTTCTTTCCAGTCCACGCATCAATCAGTTTTTCATGCATCATGTTGGTCCATGCAACCGTTGATTTGGAGTATGGACGAATCACCAGATCATCCATCATATCCAGATATGCCTGTAAATTGAAGCTGGGGTATGCCTTAACCCAGTTAGCAGTGGTTCCCTGATAAGCTGAAATTACAATTCCAAGGTCAGACTGTTTCTGCTGAGCTTCTTTGGAACCCATGTATTCAATGAGTTTCCAGGCCTCTTCCGGCATGGAGGTATTGGCAGAGGCTGCCCAGCCAAGACCATTATAGATAGAGGCACGTCTTCCTGTGGTTTTATCCTTTGGAAGAACTGCAATATCACAGTTTGCTTTTACGTAATCATTGTTGCAAAGTTCTGACAGCATCCAGGAACCCTGGGTAATCATTGCTACCTTGCCTGCTTCAAATAACGCTTCTTCCTTATTCTCTGCAATTACCTCATAAGGAGGAGCATACCCGTCTTTCATAAGGTCGGTAAGGAACGTCAGAGCCTTTATGGTTCCCGGCTGTGTAAATCCGGAAGACTTTTTGTCCTCGCTGATTACGTAGCCGCCCATATCGTAAACCGGGTTGCACCAGCCTGCCTGATCGTTGGTCGGATTAATTGCGAATCCATACTGGCTGCCATCTGCCTTGGTAAGCTTTTTCGCTGCATCTGCAAAATCATCCCAGGTCCAGTCCTTGCTTGGGTAAGAAATTCCAGCTGCATCAAACATGGTTTTATTATACCAGAGAGCGATTGTGTCTATATCCTTTGGTACTGCATACTGCTTGGTTCCCTGCCAGTTATAAATATCTACAATCTCTTTGGGGAATTTATCCATCTCAAGGGTTTTACTTGCTTTGATCCGGTCTGTTAAATCCAAAAGCATCTCATATTCTGAGTACCGTGCGATCTCATTGGAATGCATCCAGAATACATCAGGAAGAGAACCTCCTGTAGCACCTGCTTCCAGCATGGTCCAGTACTGATCCCATGGTGTTACCTGTATCTGTGTTTTAATTCCAGTATCTTTTGTAAAATCAGCCATGATCTTTGTCAGACCTGGTTCCTGGTTTTTATCCCAGATCGCTACCGTCAGAGTTCCGGAAGAGCCCCCTTTATCCTTCTCTGTTTCTGCGGCGCTTGACTCCTGCTTTGATTCCTGCTTGGTCTCCTGTGATCCTGCAGTTGTTGCCTGGCCACTGTTTTGCTGACCCGTACATCCAATCAGTGCGGTTGCTGCAATTACTGCCATTGCTGCTGGTAATCCCCATCTCCGTTTCATTTTGTTACCTCCCTTAATTTGTCACTTTCAATAGTTGCAAAAATTATACCCAGTACATTTTTGTTGCTTTTTATTATTATAAACCTAATTATAATCGGTTCTTTGTTAATTTTACATAGATTAATGTGATTTTTATATGGCGTTTTGTTACATTCATTCATCAACCTGGTGAAACTGCTTCCTGTGCCGGAGCGGAGATTCCCCCTCGGCTTTTTGAAAGCATCTGCAGAAGACCGAGGCATCGTGGAAGCCACAGGAAAGAGCTGTTTCCGTTATACTTAATGAGGTGTCCTCTAAAAGCCGCTTTGCTTCCAACACCCGGTACTGGGTTAGATAGTGCTTGGGAGATACCCCTTTGTGCTTTTTAAATATCCGGTAAAGATAGGTCCGGTCAATGCCGATAAACCTTGCTACATCCGCAATCTGTATAGGATAGCTGTAATTATGCCGGATATAAGTTTCTGCCTGCTCAAGATAACTTTTTTCAAATAGATCTGACTCTTTTGTATTACCTGGAAACCGGGAAAACAAAAGATAAAGATACCCCCTCATCTCGTCCATGTTATGGGCTGTGCTGTAAAAAGCGTTTACAAGTTCCAGTATTATCTCCCTCCACTGGTTCCCGTCTATAAAATGATAGCAATAACCAGCTTCCTCTTTGCGGTATTCATAAACCAGACGTTCTGCCTCATTTCCGGAGAATGCCACCCAGGCATATTCCCATGGGTCTTTGTCATCCGCCTGATAATACGTTACTTCCTGGGGCTTAATTAAAAAAGCCTCCCCAGTTTTAAGCCTGTATTCTTTGTCAGCAATCCGGTAAATCCCCTTTCCTTTCAATATAACATGAAGGAGATAATGCTTGCGGACGGCAGGTCCGAAAAAATGACCGGGTGCACACCTTTCGCGGCCGCAGTAATAGATGGTCAGTTCCCTTGCTGATTGATTCATTTTAAAACCTCCATGCAACAAAATGACAATTTTTAGAAACAAACTTCCTATCTTTTTATCTAGTGTGATTATACAATAACCTTAATAGACAGACAAGAAAAACAAGGAGGAAAAACAATGATTAAAATAACTTTTATGGGAGCTGGAAGTACGATATTTGCTAGGAATGTCCTGGGTGACTGCATGTGTACACCCGCACTGCGCAATGCCGAAATCGCCTTGTATGATATTGATCCCGTAAGGCTTATGGACTCACAGCTTATTTTAAGTGCAATCAACAAAAATGTGAATGAGGGCAGGGCTGATATTCACACCTATTTAGGACCGGAAAACAGAAAAGAAGCGTTGTCTGGTGCCACATTCGTGGTAAACGCAATCCAGGTTGGCGGATACGATCCATGCACCATTACCGACTTTGAAATACCGGAAAAATACGGTCTGCGCCAGACCATTGCAGATACACTGGGAATCGGCGGGATCATGAGGGGGTTAAGGACGATTCCTGTTATGGAGGATTTTGCCAGAGATATGGAGGAGGTCTGCCCCAATGCCTGGTTTTTAAACTATACCAATCCCATGGCAATCCTGACCGGTTTTATGCAGCGGTATACCTCAGTTAAAACCATTGGTCTGTGTCACAGTGTACAGGTCTGTTCGGAAAATCTGTTAAAAGAACTGGGTATGGAAGATCGTCTGAATGGAAGGACAGAGCTGATTGCCGGAATTAATCATATGGCCTGGCTTTTAAATATTCATGACAGGAACGGGAAAGATCTCTATCCCGCCATCCGGCAGAAGGCTTTTGAGATGAATCAGGCTGGCGGACACAAGGATATGGTACGTTTTGAATACATACGGAATCTGGGCTATTATTGTACAGAATCCAGCGAACACAATGCAGAGTATAATTCCCTGTTTATTAAATCCCGCTATCCCCAGCTGATTGAAGAATTTAATATTCCTTTAAATGAATATCCAAGACGCTGCATCAAGCAGATTAATGAATGGGAAGAAGAGAAAAAATCCATTTTAAATAACGGAGCTATTACTCATACCCGTTCTCTGGAATATGCTTCCTATATTATGGAGGCGATTATAACCAATCAGCCTTATAAAATTGGCGGAAATGTTTTAAATCAGGGTCTCATTGAAAATCTCCCTTCTGATGCATGTGTGGAAGTTCCCTGTCTGGTGGATGGAAGCGGTATTACTCCCTGCCATGTTGGCCGTCTTCCAGTCCAGCTGGCTGCCATGAATATGACAAATATTAATCCTCAGCTGATCACCGTAGAAGCGGCTAGAACCAGAAGCAGGGAAATGATTTACCAGGCTGCCATGCTGGATCCCCATACCAGCGCCGAACTCAGCATCCGGGATATCCGGGCTATGGTGGATGAACTGATTGATGCACACGGTGACTATATGAGTATGTACCGATGACAATTCTTCCTCAAATAAGATTTGCATGTAAAATCTGCTTCCTGTATAATAGATATGAATAATCAGTATCCGATTGAGGGGGCATAGCTTTGACTGAAAAACAGACGAGTTATAAAAGTGTGGCAGGATTCCGTTGTTTAAGAAACATCAAGCGTCAAACCAATGATTTGTATCTGGTTCACTGCGGCATTCAGCAGTGTCCTCCCGGATATACCTACAATCACAAGATTCCCAATGAATATCACCTTCACTTTATTTTGGGGGGAGCGGGTGTTCTGGAGACGGGAGGCACTCATTATGAGCTGGCGGCTGATGATATATTTCTGATACCAAAAGGGCAGCCCATTCAATATCATGCCGATTATGAAAACCCATGGGAGTATATGTGGATCACCTTTGACGGTACCATGGCAGAAGCCTATTTAGGGTATGCAGGTCTGTTAAACGATCATTGTGCCATCCATTCCCAGATCCCCAACCGGTGCTATCTTCCCATGATACAGAAGATGCTGGACACCAACCAGCTGACCTTTGCCAATGAAATTAAGCGTGTTGGATATTTATATGAGATCCTGTCCACGCTGATCGAGACACAAAGCAGCCTTCGTACAAGCAGGAATCAGTATGACTATTCCATTGATACTTATGTGGATTACGCACTTCAGTATATTAAGATGAACTATGACCGTATTAAAGTTCAGGATATAGCAGATTATATCGGGATTAACCGCTCTTATTTAACGTCAATTTTTAAAAAGAAGCTGGAAGTTTCTCCTCAGGAGTACTTAATGAGATTCCGTTTAAACATTGCTGCCCAGGAACTTGCCGGCACCTGCAGGTCCATACAGGAAATTGCCACCAGCATCGGTTATGATAACCCGCTGACCTTTTCAAAGATATTCAAGCAGGAATATGGAATAAGTCCCAGACATTACCGGGAAGAAAAAAAAGAAATTAAAAATGAAAAATAAGGAGGCAGATCGTTAAGACCGCCTCCTTATACTCTATCTGTCTGCTAAGACTTCATTAATCTGAGAAACCAGAACATCACAGTCAATTCCATGAACCTGACAAGCTTCCTCTAAAGACTCTCCCTGAGATGCCGGGCAGCCAAGACAATGCATACCTGCGCGCATAAGCATAGGTGCAACGTTGTCATCCATCTCGAGTAATGCTCCGATCAGCATATTTTTATCAATCTGCATCTTGTATCCCTCCTTATAAAATTGTACATACTGTTTTTATAATATAATACTTTTTCATACAATTAGCAAGGGTTTCATTCCCTTTTTTCTTTGAAATGCTTATAGAAAAATTTATCAATAAGCGCTATTGACATTGTATACAGTATTCATATATAATGTATTCATACAAAGGTCGTAGGAATTATAACCTTTGATGACACTTATTTATTATTGACACTTATTATAAAGATTTTTTATGGAGGTACAAACAAATGAGACCGGAGTGGAGAGCTTTTAACAACGGCATCTGGGAACACGAGATTAATGTCAGAGACTTTATTCAGAAGAACTATACCCCTTACGATGGGGATGATACTTTCCTTGCAGGACCCACCAAAAAGACAGAGGAACTGTGGGCACAGGTTATGGAATTAAGCAAACAGGAGCGTGAAGCAGGCGGTGTCCTTGATATGGATACAAAGCTGGTTTCCACTATTACTTCTCATGGCCCGGGATATTTAGACAAGGACAAAGAAACAATTGTTGGATTTCAGACAGATAAGCCTTTTAAACGTTCCCTGCAGCCTTACGGCGGTATCCGAATGGCAGAAAAGGCATGTGCAGATAATGGTTATACCATTGATCCGGAAATAAAGGAATTTTTCAACGTTCACAGAAAGACTCATAACGCAGGCGTTTTTGATGCTTATACAGAGGAGATGCGTAACTGCCGCTCCAGCCACATCATCACCGGACTTCCGGATGCTTACGGCCGCGGACGTATCATCGGTGATTACCGAAGAGTCGCTCTTTACGGAATTGATCGTCTGATCGAAGATAAGGAAGAACAGAAGGACACAACCCGTTCTACCATGTATTCTGAAATAATCCGGGAAAGAGAAGAATTATCCGAGCAGATCCGTGCTTTAAAGGAATTAAAGAAACTTGGAACTATTTATGGATTTGATATTTCAAAACCTGCTATGAATGTAAAGGAAGCCATTCAGTGGACTTACCTGGCTTACTTAGCTGCAGTTAAGGAACAAAACGGTGCTGCCATGTCCCTTGGACGTACTTCTACATTTATCGATATTTATGCTCAGAGAGATCTGGAAGAAGGCACTTACACAGAAGAAGAAGTTCAGGAATTTGTTGATCACTTCATTATGAAGCTTCGTCTTGTGAAGTTTGCACGTACACCAGAATACAATGAGCTTTTCTCAGGAGATCCTACCTGGGTAACAGAGTCCATCGGTGGTGTGGGTATTGACGGACGTCCTCTTGTAACAAAGATGTCCTTCCGTTACCTTCATACACTTGAAAACTTAGGCACTGCACCAGAACCGAATTTAACAGTTCTCTGGTCCACAAAGCTTCCTGATAACTTTAAACGTTTCTGCGCAAAGACTTCCATCGCCTCCTCTTCTATTCAGTATGAGAATGATGATTTAATGAGAGTTACCCACGGTGATGACTATGCCATTGCATGCTGTGTATCTTCCATGAGAGTCGGAAAAGAAATGCAGTTATTCGGAGCACGTGCCAACCTGGCAAAATGTCTTTTATATGCCATCAACGGTGGTGTGGACGAAATCACAAAGAAACAGGTAGGCCCGAAATACCGTCCTGTTACTTCTGAATATTTAGACTATGATGAAGTAATGGATGCTTATAAGGATATGATGCAGTGGCTTGCAAATGTTTATGTAAACGCGTTAAACATCATTCACTATATGCATGACAGATACAGTTATGAGCGCATTCAGATGGCTCTTCATGATAAAAAAGTAACTCGTTGGTTTGCAACCGGAATTGCTGGTCTTTCTGTTGTGGCTGACTCACTTTCCGCTATTAAATACGCTAAGGTGAAAGCAATCCGTGATGAGAATGGCATTGTTGTGGATTATGAAATTGAGGGAGATTTCCCGAAATACGGAAACAATGACGACCGCGTGGATCAGATTGCAAATGATCTGGTACACACCTTCATGAACTTTGTGAAGTCAAATCACACTTACCGCGGAGGAATTGCTACAACTTCCATCTTGACAATTACTTCTAACGTAGTATATGGTAAAAACACAGGAGCAACTCCTGACGGACGTAAGAAGGGTGAAGCGTTTGCTCCAGGAGCAAACCCAATGCACAGAAGAGATACTCATGGTGCAGTCGCATCTCTGGCATCTGTGGCCAAGCTTCCATTTAAGGATGCTCAGGATGGTATCTCCAACACCTTCTCAATCGTACCAGGAGCTCTTGGCAAAGAGGATAAGATCTTCACCGGAGACTTGGAAGTGGATCTTGAGCTGGCTTTAAGCGAGGACCAGAAGTAAGGAGTGGCTGTTATGGCAGATCCAAATGAAAAACAAATTGATGATATCGTTTCAATGCTGGATTCATTTATGACCAACAACGGCGGTCATATGAATATCCTTGTAGCTGAGGACGGTACCGTAAACGCCCATAAGACTATGGCAAAG
Organism: uncultured Paenibacillaceae bacterium; assembly: GCA_963523055.1. GTDB lineage: Bacteria > Bacillota > Clostridia > Lachnospirales > Lachnospiraceae > Lacrimispora. Next base: position 90,430 of record CAURBV010000020.1, read on the forward strand.
ACAGTTACGACAACTAATTCTCTTGACTGTGCCGAAGGCGATGTAGCCTGCCGCGTTCCTACCCTGTTTCAGGGCATGGACCGGGAAGAGGATGACCAATAGTCGGGAGTAACAAATGAATGAAAACACATAAGGAGGATAATACAATGGCAAATATCAGTGCATCTCAAATTGACAATCTCGTGAACTTATTAGATGGCTATGTACAAGAAGGCGGACATCACTTAAATGTCAATGTTTTTACAAAGGATACTCTTCTGGACGCACAAAAGCATCCGGAGAACTATCCTCAGCTGACCGTTCGTGTGTCCGGTTATGCAGTTAACTTTATCAAGCTTTCAAAAGAACAGCAGGATGAAGTTATCTCCCGTACATTCCACAGCAATATGTAACAATCAGAAAAGAAGGCGAAGCACTTATGACAGGACGTATCCATTCCATTGAAAGTTTTGGTACCGTCGACGGTCCAGGCGTGCGCATGGTGGTATTTTTTCAGGGCTGCCCCATGCGCTGCCAGTACTGCCACAACCCGGATACCTGGGAGCTGGCAGGCGGCAGTCTGATGACCGTTGAGGAAATATTAAAGCAATATGAGTCGTCCCGGCATTTTTACCGGGGCGGAGGTATCACAGCCACAGGCGGTGAGCCGCTGATGCAGCTGGATTTTCTTACCCAGCTGTTTGAAGCAGCAAGAAAAAAGGATATTCATACCTGTCTGGATACCTCTGGAGTAACATTTAATAGAAGCAGTGAAGAGTATTTAGTGAAACTCGACCGTCTTCTTGCTTCAACCAGTCTGGTCATGCTGGATATCAAGCAGATTAATGATATCAGGCACAAACCCTTAACTGGTCATTCCAATGCAGCTATTCTGGATTTTGCCCGCTATCTTGATGAAAAAGAAATTCCTGTCTGGATCCGCCATGTGGTGGTGCCCGGCATCACAGACGAAGCAGCAGATTTATACCATCTGGGACGATTTATCGGACAGTTAAAAAACGTGAAGGCCCTTGATGTCCTTCCCTATCATGATATGGGAAAGGTGAAATATGAAAGTATGGGGTTGGATTATCCGCTGAAAGGCGTTCCACCTTTATCAAAGGAAGATGCTCTATCGGCTAAGAAGATCATCCTTACCGGAATCAGGGATGCCCGGACTAATGCGCCTGATCCCTATTGCTCCTAAAATTAAACATTAATTGTTACATTTTCTACTTGATTAAATTTTATTAATAGTATAAAATATAGAAAAATGTATAGAATATAAGGAGGTTATTTATCATGGCACGTGTTATTAGTGACGCTTGTGTTAGTTGTGGTTCATGCGAAGGCGAATGCCCAGTAAGCGCTATCAGCCAGGGTGATTCTCAGTTTGTTATTGATGCAGATGCTTGTATCGATTGCGGCGCATGTGAAGGTGTATGCCCAACTGGAGCTATTTCTGAAGCTTAATTATTTAAATACATATATGCCTCTTCCGTAAGGGAGGGGCATTTTGTTATTGCTTTCCATATCTTTTTATTATCACTTATGTTAGTTGTGAAAGGAAGTTAGTATGAGAAAACCGCTGATAGGATTGACGCCTGCCCACGATACGGATAATAATGATATTAAGATGAGACCCACCTATTTACGTGCTTTAAAGGCTGCGGGCGGGATTCCGGTTGTTATGCCGCTGGAGGCTGATGAGGAGGAACTGAGGCAGCTGGTGGATGAGCTGGATGGTTTTTTGTTTACTGGAGGACCGGATGTTCATCCGTTTTTGTTTGGTGAGGAAACTCAGGTACACTGTGGAAATGTATCTGAGGCGAGGGATCGGATGGAGATTGGTTTGCTGCCATTTGTTTTGGAGAAACAGAAGCCGGTTCTTGGGATTTGCAGAGGGATTCAGGTGTTGAATATCGCTATGGGCGGGACGATCTGGCAGGATATCTTTTCTATGACAAAATCGGATTTTCCTATCGCACATACTCAGCCATTTGCATATCACATGCCCAGTCATACGATTTCTTTGAAAAATGGAACGTTGCTAAGGGAAATCGCTGGTATGGATACATTACGGGTCAACAGCATGCATCATCAGGCCGTGAAGGATTTGGGACAGGGACTGATTGCATCGGCTTACTCTCCGGATGATTTGATTGAGGCGATTGAAATGCCTGGTTATTCCTTCTTTGTGGGCGTTCAGTGGCATCCGGAATATCTTTGGGAAAAGAATGAGGAAGCGTTTCGGCTTTTTGAGAGATTTGTGGAAGCTTGCTCTGAGAATTAAACAGACGTTCTAAAAAATCCGCAGTTTACACTCTCAGTGGCAACTGCGGATTTTTTGCCTGAGCCGCTTTTCGGCTCTTTTTATCTGAAAGTGAGAGTATGCTATAACTTTTTTCCGTTTCGACCAAATTTCTTTTTGCGATTAAAGAAGGGGATCTTGGATGCTGCAGCTTCTGCACGGCCTTTGTTGTCTTTCTGATAGGTACGCATTAGCTCGTCCAACTGTTTGTAGCGCTCTTCTTCTTTTTCTTCTTTCAGGTTCATTAAGTACTCCATTTCCTTAATGACCTTGTCATTGACCAGACTGCTGACGTCCTGGCTCAACTGCTCATTATTTAACTCCAACGCACGTCCAATGATGTGATTCATGATTTCCTGAAACTGTTCCATCTTTCCCTGTGCAATAGAGACCTGTGCTGTGTTATGTACCTCCAGGCCTGACTCGCCGTCTTCTCCGGCTAATCCACTGTCTTTTAATTCCTGGGTCATCTGCCCCTCCAATAACTCATCAGGTATAACCGGATCCTTTCCGTCCCCAATGACTTTTTCAAGCGCTGTCTTAATGGCTTTTAACTGATATCCCTTTTCCTTTAAGTCCTTGATCTGCTTGAATAAACGGATGTGTGCTTCGGTGTAATACCGGTGTCCCATTTCATTCCTGGGAATGTTTAACTCTAGCTCGTCCTCCCAGTATCTAAGGACATGGGATTCTACATCAACCTTTTTTGATGCATCCGATATTAAGTAATGTATCTCAGCCATAGCTATATCCTCTCCTTTGGTTCGTTTAGTTTTCATAACCTTACTATTTATATCTTATGCGGGTATGATACGGATTATGAATAAGATGTTGAAATTTTTTATGGGAGGGGAGGGAATTTTCGAGGGGGGGAGGGGGGAAAATAACAGGCTTGAGAGGACGGGAGGACGCAGGAGCCATCTGGTTGAAAAATTGTGAAACAATTTTTCAACCAGATGGGGAGCGTTCGCTCCATAGAAAAAGGGGTAGGCCCGCGCTCAGAAACAAATGAATTTGTTTCTGAG
>CAURBV010000021.1:0-85212 GCA_963523055.1 uncultured Paenibacillaceae bacterium
CGCAGTTTAACCAAAACTGTGTCATTTTCATCAGAAGTCCGCATTTTTACTGGAAAGCTGGCTCTCATTGACGGAGTTTATGACGGCGTATTGTCCGGTTTCCATGCTGGCTAAATGCATATTATTAAATCGGTCAATTGCTATTTTTTTCTGTTCCATCAAAGAATGAGCATAAATGTTCATGGTAATGGAAACATTGGAATGTCCTAATATATCACTGATTGTTTTAATATCAACATTGAGTTCCAGCGCACGGGTAGCAAATGTATGGCGTATGGCATGAAACTTGCGGTCTGGCACACCTGCTTTTATTAGTATTTTTTTATAAAGTTTCTGGAATGCCCTTGGGTCAATAGGGATTTGGCTGCCAGTCATAAAATAGCATGTTTCTTTGCCCGAACGTTGATAATATTCTTTAAATAATGTAATGAGAAATGATGGTAGAGGAATCTTCCTTGAAGACGTTCTGCTTTTTGGCGTCCCAATTAAAAGCAGAGTTTTATTATCATCATCAGAAAAATTCTTTGTCCGGCTAACCGTGCGATTAATAAACAGGGTTTCATTTTCAAAATCAAAATCGCACCATTTTAAGGCACAAAGTTCCCCCAGACGTATTCCTGAGTAAAAACACAGGATAATCCCCAGTGTTCGTTTATCTGGAGAGCCTAAAACTGCTTTTTCAATGAGACACTGCTCTTTCATTGTAAATACCTGTACTTCGTTTTGTTCTGACTTGGGGAATTTTATGTAATTCAATAATTTGATTGAATCAGGATTATTTTTCAATATTTCTCTGAGGGCAGTTTTATAGACAGCCAGTATCTTTCTTTTATAAGATTGGGAGATAGAATTGTCATCATGCATGAATTTTACAAATTCTGAAACCGTATCTTCTGTTAATTGAAAATAATTACTGCTTTTATAAAAAGGAATAATATATTTTGTTACACAATGGTAATAGCTTTCGTAAGTAGAAGGTTTTACTCTTTTCACAAGATCGCTGTCCAACCATAACTCAAAAAGTGATGATGCGCTCGCCAAAGTTTTTACCTCTTTTTTTATTTTATTTCCATTTTCCTGATAAGATTTGATACTATCTTTTACTTCACGGTAGCTTTTTCCATAAAAATATTGGTATTTTCCATCGATTTTTAATTGCCGGCCTTCCCAACGACCATCTTTGCGTTTATAAATGTTTTCTCCTCTGCGAGGCATATTAATATTACTCCTTTTCGGGTGACGAGTTTTTTGACGGCGAATAGTTCTTATTCAACTTAAAATGCAATAAATTTTTTGTTAATGTTTCTGTAAATTCAATTATTAATGTTGTTTTTGTTTGTATTGACAAACAATAATGTCGTATTATATAATGGATCTTGTCGAAATTAGTCTGAAAATGGTGGCGTGGTTTTGGTTAAACTGCGCCTTTTTCATTAAATAAAGCGATATATTTACAAAATTAACACATGTAAAAAGTAGGTTTTGGTATACTCAATTGATATTCATTATCAGTTTACAATAACTGATTTTCAATGGATCAAATCATATAATCAGATATCATTATAACGATTTTTTGGAAATTTGCTATATCTAAATTTTACCATTTTTTTACTTTTGTCATGATTTATTTCATGATATGATTGAATCAGTAAATGGAATGCGGAGAGGATATTGGAAATTATGGTGACGCAGGTTAAATTTTATGATAAGGCAGAGGATGAGAAATTGAAGTTTGCAGTAATTATTTCCAAAAATAAGGGGAAATGGGTTTTTTGCAGACATAAAGACAGAGATACCTATGAAGTGCCGGGAGGGCACCGGGAAGAGTCTGAAAATATCAACGATACTGCCAGGAGAGAACTTAGGGAAGAAACAGGTGCAGTGGAATTTGATATGATTCCATTATGTGTATATTCAGTATGCGGTGAGACCAGAGATGGAGAGTGTTTAAAAGAAGAAAGCCTTGGTATGCTTTACTTTGCTGAAATATATTCCTTTGAAGAAGAGCTACATCATGAAATTGCAGAAGTAATCATTACGGAGCAGCTGCCAGAGAATTGGACCTATCCTCATATTCAGCCATTGCTGATGGAAAAGTATAAGGAACTTGCATTTGACATGTGTCAGGATCTGTGATAATCTGTTACCTATTAATATAACTGCAGAGGTGGCTATGATGAATCGTAATCAACAAATTTCCATGTTGAATAGGGACGACGATTGATAGCGCTTGTATCTTGAATCGCTCATGGGTACAGGCGCTTTCGTTGCTGTGCCTATGTGGAAAGAATAGAATTCGGAACCGCATTGGTGGATAGTACTGATCCGTGTGGTTCTATTTTTTTACCCATACGGGCTGTCATGAAAGGTGGTGATCGTGTGGGACATATGGATGATGTCCTTATGGATGGAATGGGATGGTTTGAAATTGCATTCTATGAATCCTGGAGGAAAAAATATTGAAGAATATTGTTGGAATGATTGAAAAAGGAACAGTTGAGGCCGGGGATCTGGCAAATCATCTGAATGAAAAGATAAAAATTCATGGAAGTATTTATAAAATAAGAAAAATGAGCGGGTTCGCATTTATCCTGTTAAGAACCAAAAGAAATGTGGTCCAATGTATTTACAGCAATGAATATTCTCGGTTTGAACTGGAAGATTTGACAGAAGAGAGCTGCGTAATCGCAACTGCCCAGGTGATTCCTGAAGAAAGGTCGAAAGCAGGTTTTGAGCTTCGGCTCCTTCAGGTGGAGATCTTATCAAAACCGGATCAGCAGAGCCCCATTGTGATTAATAATAAACGAGTGGACACATCCCTGGAAAATCTTCTTAATTTCAGACCTGTTACTCTGCGTAATGAGAAAGAACGGGCCATCTTTTTATTACAGGAGGGAATTACTCTGGGAATTCGTGAGTTTTTGAAAAAAGAGAATTTTACAGAAATCCACTCACCGAAAATTGTTCATGCCGGCGCAGAGGGAGGAGCCAATATTTTCCACTTCGATTATTTTGGCAAGGAGGCGTTTCTTGCCCAAAGTCCTCAGTTTTATAAGCAGATGATGGTGGGAGTCTATGAACGGGTATTTGAAATCGCTCCGGTATTCCGGGCAGAAAAGCATGATACCTCAAGACATCTCAATGAATACACAAGCGTAGATTTTGAGATGGGATATATTAAGAGTTTTGAAGACATCATGGAAATGGAAACGGCTATGCTTCGTCATGTGATAGAGGTGCTGGAATCCAATTATGAAGAAGAACGGCGGATATTAAATGTAAAGCTGCCTTATATTAAAGAAATTCCATCGATTAAATTTATGGAGGCAAAAGAACTGATTTCCGTAAGATTTAACAGGCCAATCGTGGATTTTGATGATTTTGAACCGGAAGAGGAAAAAAAACTTTCTCAGATAATAAAAGAAGAAACAGGGAGTGATTTTGTATTTGTCACCCACTATCCAAGCAGGAAAAGACCATTTTACGCCATGGACAGCATAGAAAATGAAGAAGAAACAGAAAGCTTTGACTTACTGTTTAGAGGACTTGAAATTACCACAGGGGGACAGAGAATTCATAACTATGAGCAGCAGTTAAATAAAATGAAGAGGCGGGAAATGAGTACAGAATCATTTGAAAGCTATCTGATGATGCATAAATATGGCATGCCGCCCCATGGAGGCCTTGGATTGGGGCTGGAACGTTTTACCAGCAGGTTACTGGATCAGGATAATGTTCGTCTGTCTTCTCTTTTTCCAAGAGATTTAAACAGAGTGACACCATAAGGTGTTTTTTATTACAGTTTCATAAGCTGCGCCACTGAATCAGGCGGGCTTATGAAACTGTTTCTTCTATAATTATAGGGTATAGCGGTAAATGGCATTAAAACGGTCATTTCTATAAGGATCATAAAAGCCGTCGCTGATTTCCCAGCCTTCAAAGTCATCCTTTGTAAACAGAAGATGTTCCTCACGGTGAGAACGAATGGGAAGTTCGCCGATGAGCACACTTTTTTTCGCAACTCTTAACAGCTCACTTGTGGCTTTTTTTGCATACTCCTTATTGTCAAAATAGAGATAAACACCATAACAGATCACCTTATCAAAGGTATGATCTTTAAACGGTAAATCGGCAGCTTCTCCGGTGAGGACAGAATTGTGCAGTATCTCAATATGTTTTTTAACCAGTGTATGGGAATAATCCATTCCTGTGTAATCGCAGTCCAGATATTGGGCAAGGGCACCTGCGCCGCAGCCAACTTCTAAAACCTTGTCACTTTTTTGTATATCCAGCCGTTTGGTTATCTGACGGGCCACTTCCTCCATATCTACCTGAGTTGCTTCATAGCCGTCAAAGGCCAGTAAATCATTTCCCTCTGCTTTTCCTTTTCTTACCCAGATCTGCTTCCATGTTTCGTTTGCTGTTTCCTGTGCATTCATTTTAACTACCTCCTGATATTATCGTAATATATGTTTTAGTGCGTCACATAGGCGCTTGTTATCTTCTTTGGTTCTGACTGCGATTCGGATACATTCTCTTCCTTCCATACCTGGTTTGTGGGAGAGATCTTTCACAAGAATGTTGTATCGGTTTAATAGCAGCTCTGCGATCTGATGGGCAGAGCAGCCGTCCTTTACTTCGCAAAGTATAAAGTTGGCCTGGGACGGATACAGAGTCAGCTGTCTTATGGAACCCAGTAACCCGTACAGTTCGTCTCTTGTCTCCTGAAACTGTTTTAGGGCATCCCGGTAATCCCCCTGATACTTTTCAAATATCTGAAGAAAATATTCTGCAAGAGAATTTATGTTCCAGATGGGAAGCTCTTTGCGTACAAGAGCAATGATATCAGGATCTGCGCATGCCATGAGTCCAAGGCGCAATCCCGGTACACCATAGGATTTTGAGATGCTTTTTATCAGAACCAGATTCTGATGGGCATTTAAGATCTCCGGTGTCATAAAGGAAGGTTCTTCCTCCTGATTAGAAAAATCCAAAAAGGATTCATCCAGGATCAGAAGAGCATTTCGTTCCTGACAGAAGCGGACAAGCTTTTGCACATCACCTTTTTTTATGTAATTCCCAGAAGGATTATCCGGATTCACCAAAACAAGTGCGGCGATTTCCTTATCACGGTAAAAATCCATAAGATCCTCAGCTGTGTAAGTAAAATCCCTGGAGAAAACGGTATAAGGGATGACAGAGGCTGCACAGTTTTCATATTCTGAAAAGGAAGGACGCAGAACACCCACCGGTTTTTCAAAGCTGCGAAGAAGAGGTTTTATCAGCTCTGTGGCGCCATTTCCTGTTAATACCTGGCTTTTATCAAGTCCCAGAGATTTTGCAGCAAGAAGGTTATTAATATCAAGTCCTGAGGGATAGCTGGTTGTAAGAATTTCAAAGCTGGCTTTTATCTCACCCATAAGACGGCTGTTAGGGAAATAAGGATTTACCAGATAGCAGAAATCCAACAGTCCCGGATAGCGCCAGTATCCTCCGTATCGCTCAGATAAACGAAGCAGTCTGCTTTGGGAATCTGTGAATATGGATTCTGCAATATCTAAGTCCTGCTCGTCGTCAATTTCGTACCAGAAACCATTTTCCAGACGGGATGCTTTTAAATCGTGATCGTCCAGCAGGGAGATAACTTTCAGCACCTGCTCATAATAGGCGTTGTTTCCTAATGCCTTGCTGTATGCTTCTAAGAAAGGAACATAATGGGTGGAGGAGAAGTTCTGACTGAATTTGTATATATTAACCGTTTTATAGTAGGAATGAATGTCTTCGAAACGGAAGTCTTTTCTGGTTAAAAACTTCATGATATTGTCCTGCTGGTCAATGAGTACAACGGTGCCGTCCATCCAGCTTTCAAAGGGAGCGGTCAGAGCCAGATTAGGGCGGGGGTCCTTAATGATCTGGGTTAATACCTCCTGCTCAAATATCAGGTCTGATTCCAGGAGCAGAGTATCATCTTCCAGGAGATGCTCCTTGGCAAGATAAAGAGAGTAGATGTTGTTGGTTGTTTCATAAACCGGGTTATCAATAAAAGTCACCGGAGTACGAAGCGAAAGTGATTCCACAAAGGAACGCAGAAGCTCCCCCTTATGGCCCGTAACAAGAATGATTTTTTCCAGGTCATATTGGTCCAGCTGTTTTAACATTCGTTCAATTAATGGAATTTTATTGACGGGTACCATACATTTGGGCTGATGTTCGGTTAACTGTTTCAGACGCCGACCCATACCGGCAGCCAGGATGATTGCTTGCATAGGCTCCTCCTTTTATGTTCAAAAAATATTATATTTTATAAATTATGAACATAATAGCAGGTTAAAGATTGAATGTCAATAGCTGGAAGAAGTAAAAAATGAATTTAATCAGTGAAAGTGGATGAATTATTAATAAAAGAGGTACGCGGTCTTCCTGTTACGGAGTGTAGACCGTGTACCTCTTTTTGTCCAATTTTCTAAAGCTGTCAGGAGATGAGTTCCTGAATTTTAATGACCATCTCATCCAGATAGCTATTCCACAGTTCAACACTGAAATTTACAATTTTTTTCGGGTTTTCGGTGAATTTTCTTTGCAGGTTATCATTTATTTCACGTGAAGGGAATGTATGAACCTTATCTTGCAGATTATGGTCAAGAAGATAGATCATGGATTTACTTTCTGAACCAAAAACCATCATCTCAGGTAAGGTGCTGTTAATAATAATTATTTTATTAAACTGCTTATTTCTTATAAAACCGTTTAACCGTTTTAAGTAGTCAATCCGTCTGTCCGTCGGAATATAAATTTGGCCGATTAATGGTACAACAACCGTTCCTGTTATACAGAATTTCATCATTGCATCAATCGTAATAATAAACTCAGTATCATTTGTCAGGACTTCCCGAAAGAAGTCGATCATCAATGTTTTTATTTTTTCATCAGCTTTATAATTTTTTAAATCATCTTCATCAACCAGATATCCCAGAGGGATAGAGGTAAATAATGAATTTGGCTGCCGCTTAAGGAGCTTTGATAAATGAGAGGGATGTTCCGTCAGTATTTGTTTGATCTCACTTTGGCTGAACGTCATTTGTTTGCGTTTTATATCTAAAAGAGCGGTCAGGCAGGATACGATATGGCTTTTTTGTCTGATATAAGTCATTAAAGGTGTTCCATCTGGCTGCCGGCTGAAGATAAGAAGGTATTTCCCTTTCAGCAGCAAGTAGGGGTTGTCTGGTTTCTCACATAGTTCCCATAAATACAAATCGACATATTTTTGAGCATGAACGATTGCAGAAAGATAATTCTGTTTATCGTTCTTCTGGACACATTCATCTATGGAAGAATCCAGGAACTGATGAAATATGGCAGGTTTACCTGCATTGGTATCCAATAACTGTACGCGTTGAATGATATCGTAAAAAAAAGGGCTGTAAATAGAAATCGTGTTGAAAAATTCCAATTCCTCTCCGGAACTGCTGCTAATAGATTCCGAAGTAAGAATACATAGCATATTCAAAATATTATTAATTCCAAGATAACTTAATTCACTGTTGGGAAAGTTGAGAAAAGCGCCGCTTTCCTCATCCAAATCTTTATTAATAGCATAAGCAATTGCAAGGGATAAGAAGTTTTCCAGTTCAAATTTAGAATGAAAATCATAGATGACAGGGAAAATCTCTTTTAATTTTATATGGCAGTTATGGCAGTAAAGTGCATCTGCAAAATAACCAGCGGCCATCCGGCTAAACTGTTTCTTTTCCTTTGAATAAGGAAGTCTCGAGCCATTTAATATTTTGCTGAGACTGCTGGGGGCCATATTTAAATAGATAGCAAAATCTGTTTTAGATATTTTGGGAATGTTAATAAGTGTTTCCAACAGCACTCCGGTTTTCATATTTAAGCTCCTACTTCTTATGTATGTTTATGAAAATTATAGTAACATAAATTATTACGATTGTCTATTTTTATGTAACCGTAAAACGGAAATGAATCATGACAGAAAAGTTCTGTTGGAAATGCAGAGTTATTGACAAAAAGTTACAAAGTTTTCCATTACTGTCAAAAAAGAAGTAACTATTTTGAAAAAGTTTCAAGCAACACTTCAGGCCTGTCTATATAATCATAATAGGTTATTTTCCCCAAATTTAATTATATGAAATGATGGTTATAAGGAGGTATGAAAATTGAAGAGAAGGAAACAAAGATGCTTTGTGGCATGGCTGTTGACTGTGCTGCTGGTGCTGAACATGTTTCTTCCTGTTAGCAGTGTTCTGGCTGATGAAGCTGAGGCTTCAGACAATATTATTACAATCACCAACAGTGATGACAAAGCAAGCCCAAGTGAGGCAGAGCAGGAAGAAACCGATCCCACGGAAGAAACCAGTGAAAACGGTTCAAAGGGAAATGATTCGGAGGTTTCTATAGCAACCCCATCTGAAGGAATGAAAGATCCTGGGGCAACGCCTTTTTTGACGGAGCTTATGCCGTTCGTGGACCAGGCAGCCGGGATTGATGTAACGGACCGGCTTTTAGATGTGAAATTGGAAATCACACAGGATGGGAATGACAATGTTGATGGGGGGATCATTGCGGGGAAAGATTTTCAGGTAAATGGTTCCTTTCGCGTACCAGTCGTGGGGGATGGCCTTTCATCTGATGAATGCGTTGTAACAGGTGATGAAGCGGTATTTAATTTAGATACGAATATTAATATCATAGTTCCGGCTTCAAAGCAGCTGTATCTGACCTACCAGGGAGAGCAGGTAGGAACACTTTATTTTGAAAGCGGCAGAATTAGAATTGTGTTTGACGGGGAGGTCCTGAACGAAGATGGGGTAGGAAATGTGGTCTGTAAATTTGCAGCGACCATGAAATATACAGGCACGGATGTGGAAGAAGGAAGTCCTAATGATAAAGTCTTTATTATAGATAAGGAATATACCGTCAAGGCTCCGGAGATTCCGGTTACACAGACCCAGGTAAAATCGGGCGAACTGTCTGCTGATAAGACGAAAATCAATTGGAAAGTAGTAGTAAATGCATCGAAAGGCAGTAATGGCGTTTCTTTAAAGGATTATGCATTTCAGGATAATTTAGAAAGTGCAGGCACTTACATTCCGGATTCATTTAAAATTGGCGATAATAATATCAGCGATGAGAATGTGTATGACCCTGCTGATAAAACACTTTCATATACGTTTGACACAGATGTCATTGGAGAACAGACCATTACTTTCACAACAGAGATTCCACCTGATACTCTGATCAAAGGTGGTACAATCAAAAACACTGCCCAGTTTGGAAAAGGCGGTACACTTGTAAATACCAATCAGGTTTCAATCCAGATTGCAAAAAAAACGCTCATTAATAAAACCGGTTCTGCTGGAGGCGGCATGTCGGGAGGTACATACGATCCAACTAACCGTACCATCACCTGGACGATTACCGTAAACCAGGACAAAATTCCATTAGAAGATGTGACTGTAACAGATACGCTTCCCGGTAATCTGATTTGGAAGTCGGCAGAGTGGAGCTGGAACGATGATTCTGAAACGGACTCTGGAATCCCATTACCCATAACCATCAGTACTGAGCCAGCGAATCATCAATACACCCTAAGTGGTACGATTACCAAAACAGTGAAATTGACCATTGAAAGTGAAGTTCCTGTAGAGAATTATGTAGGTACCACAACCTACTATAAAAATAGGGCAACTTTAACCTGGAATGGAATGCCTGGCGGGACGTGGTATGATGAGACAGGAAATATTGGCATTGGAATTGACGGAATCACAAAGCAGGCAGTTGGAACGCCTGATTATGTAAATCGCCAGATCCAATGGAAGGCAACCGTTGACTTAAAAAATCAGACCGGATTCACCGATGTGAATCAGATTAAGGTGTACGATCTGCTGATTTATGGGGATTCTGTGGCGCTTGAGGATACCAATTTAAGTGCGATAATAGGAACGGACTATAAAAAACTAAATGCAAAATTCGGACAAAGTTATGTTCCCGGCAGTTTTAACGGATCAGGTTCTTTAACAGAAGAGATACAGGAAGTGACTGCTGGAGGAGTCGTTGTTGGTGAGTTACTGGCGGTCAGTGGATTCAATATAGATAAAGCCTATAGTTTTATGTTTAAAACCCAGGTATTGGATCCAGATATCTTTGCTGCAAACAAAAGCAAAACCGTTTATAATACGGCATCTCTGTATTATGACGGAACATATTTAGATAATGGTGATGCTCAAACCACTTACAACAGCAATATTTTAAGCAAGCAGGTACTGAAAGCTGGAACGAATATGGCTGGTACCAGTGCAAACGGTTTTAATCCGGAAGATAAAACGGCTGTTTTCCGCCTGAATATCAATTCGGAAGGTTATGACCTGACTGGAGCAAAGACGAAAAACGGAACGCTTGGAAATGTGACCGTAACGGATGTGCTGCCTGATAACTGGACATTTGTTGATCTTTTATCCGATGCAAAATATCAGCTTTATGATGGGAGTAATAACCTGGTCATGGACACATCTGATATCTTAGAAGGTGATCCTGTAATTTCTGGTAAGACAGCTGAATTTGTGTTTAAAAAGCTGAATAAGGCTTATTACATTCTGGTAAAAGCACAGCTCTCTGAGGAAGGGTATTTGAAATACATAGAAAGCGCTTATTCCAGCGGAAAATCTGATTCCTATCAGAACGCTACCAACACAGTCAGAATTACCGCAGATAGTGATGCCAGCTGGGTGGCTGAAAAGTCAGAGACAGTCCAGGTACCTACAGCATTTCTGGTAAAAACCGTGAACAGCGGCAAAAATCCGGTGGAGTGGACAATTAAATTTAATCCATATGACCTTCCGGCCTTTAAAAATGTAAAGATTACGGATCAGATTCCGGACGGGCTTGAGTTTTCATTGAAACAGAACGGTTCTCTTGATCTTACCACTTTTAAGGTCACAGAATATGACAGGCAGATAAACGGAGCATTTCCTTCCTCAGGAGGGAATGAACTGAATGAAGAGCAGCTTCAAAGTATGATTTCCTACGAGAAAGCTTCACGTATTCTGACCTTTACTCCGGCAGAGGGAAAACTGTATCAAATCGTCTATGAGACCGAAGTGACCGGCAATATCAGTGCAAAACTGAAGAATCAGGTAACGGTATCGGGCAGCGCCATTGATGGCACCGGCACCAACTCCTCTTATACAGTTCAGGATTCACATGCAAGTGCTACCCTGGAACGCAATGGTTATCTGGATATATCCAAGGTTAATGAGTTGAGCCAGAAGCTTTCCGGTGCCGTGTTCACGTTGTATTCAGATCGGGAACTCCAAAATCCTGTTTGTAACAGCTCTGTGCGTGCAGATGGTACACTGCGGATTGTTCCGATTCCTGCACCTCGAAATTTTGGGGACCCTGAATTTACTTATTATTTAAAGGAAACAACAGTTCCACCCGGTTATGAATCAGATAATATGGTTTATACTGTGACTGTCAGAAGGGGTTCTGATAGTAAAGCGGTCACTACAGTTTCTGGAAAAACGCCGGGAGCGATTCTCACCGTTATGAATTACCCAATTAACAGTGTCACCAGACTGTCAATTGACAAGACAGTAAAAGGCAATGGGGCAAGTACCTCAGATGTGTTTGATTTCACCATTGATTTCACTGGAGGAAGTGTTGACGGCATCTATAATTACATCGGTTCCGGAGGCAGGGAAAACGGCCAGCTGACAATCAGCGGCAACCGTGGGACGTTCCAGCTTAAGGACAAAGAAGGGATTTCCATAACTGGACTTCCGGACGGTGCTTCCTACCAGATTAGTGAAGCAGATTCCGGTAACGGATATGTGACTTCCAGCACAGGAGAATCCGGTTCCATCAAAGTCGGACAGACCATGACAGCTTCCTTTATCAATACAAAGTGGCTGCCCGGAAGTCTGACCATTAAAAAAACAGTTGCCGGTAATGCAGAGAAAAATATAAAGTTTGATTTCACTGTAACGTTTGCAAAACCGGATGGTACGCCGGATAACGGCGTGTACGAATATTCCGGGTCAGGTGAGAGCGGAATGATTAGCAGTGGCGGTCAGATATCCCTCGCCCATGGCCAAAGCATCACCATAACAGGGCTGCCAAAGGATACTGTTTACACAGTAACTGAAAATAATGATTCCCAGAACGGCTATGTGATGAACTCCGATCATGAGACCGGCACGATAATCACAAATGAAAATCAGACTGCCTCCTTTGTGAACACGAAATGGCTGCCTGGAAGCCTGACTGTCAGCAAAACGGTTGCAGGAAGCGGAGGCGATATAAAAAAGAAGTTTGATTTCACCGTGACTTTCACGGCAGAGGGTTCCTATCCCTACACAGGAAATGGCGTTAGTGGAGGGACAATTCAGAGCGGAGATAAAATTTCTCTTGCTGACGGGGAAAGCATCACTATCACAGGACTACCGGACGGCACGAAATATCAGGTGACAGAAGCTGATTATAGGTTGCAAAGGTATACCGCCGCCTCCACAGGAGGAAGCGGAACAGTGGACACTCTTACCACATCAGTGGCTGTGTTTACCAACACTTACATCAATGAATCCAAAAGCGGTGGCGGTGGAAGCAGTGGTGGAGGTCCAAAAGTATCCCCGCCGAAGCCCACGGATCCGGCACAATCAGAGGTAACAGTCGTCAATACGCCAAAAACCAGAGAAGAAATGACCCCTCAGGAGTTGTATGACATATACGGGGAGGTACCTCTCGGCTACATGGTTGGCCCGGACAATCATGTTTATACCCCTCAGCAGTTATACGAAATCTGGGGGCAGGTGCCGCTTGGCTATATGGCAGGCTCTGACGCACAGCAGCATCCTGGGAGATTGCCCAAAACCGATGATCGCAGATCTGTAAATAAGATTGCATTATGGCTGTTTACCATCTCAGCACTTTCAGGTATAGTAGTCATACGTATGAATTTAAAGAGAAAGCACGTTGCTGAATAAATTATGACAAATGGGAGCTGTTGCTCCATAAGTGAGATATCATTTATGGAGCAGCGGCTTCCTTTTTTATTAAAATCCGCCTTGACATTTAAAAGGAGAGTGTTATAATATGAAAATGATTTCTGATTTCGAAAATAGGGGATGAATATGGCAGAACGTGGAAGATACCGGACAAGGCAGCAGGAAATAATTGTCAGCTGCTTAAAAAAACAAAAAGAGATATTCTGTACCGTGGAAGAATTTATGGAAAGTCTGCGCAGAGATGGAATTCATGTAGGACAGACTACTGTATACCGGGCCCTGGAGCGTTTGTGTGAGGATGGCGTGGTTGTAAAGATTCCATCCGTTGACGGATCCAAGGCTCAGTTTCGATATATTGGTGAGGAGATAAACCGGAATGTGGGGAAGCTGGTCTGCTTAAAATGCGGATCCATGATTCCCTTAGAATGTTCCAGGCTGGATGAATTCTACCACCACATCCATGATGATCATGGATTTAAGCTTGATCAAAAGCACATGGTGCTTTACGGCTATTGCAGCAGCTGTCAGCAGTAAGTGACAGATAAAAGAAAGGATTTATTATGAAAGGCAGATTAAATCCCAGACAATGGGCAGCCCTTTTGACAGCTTTGATTCTCACTGTGGTTTTTCTGGGTTCATCGATATTTGTATTCACTCATCTTTCCCATAACTGCACAGGCAGACATTGCAGAGTCTGTCAGGAGATAGAAGTATGTATTTCGGCGCTCAGTGTAATTTTTGAAGCGATTGGAACAGCTGCAGTAATCGCTGTTTCCTTACCAATTATAAAGTATTCCATGCTTCCTTATCTGGCAGGGCTGTTTCTCAGTCCGGTTTCTCTTGTAGATTTAAAGATCCGTATGAATAATTGAATCGGTTGATCCATACGGGAATTTAAAGGAAACAGAAAAATCGGAGGATTTTATTCATGAATAAAGGAACGAAAGTAATTCTGTTAGCAGCGGCAGCTTCTGCATTGCTGTTATCAGGATGTGGTCAGAAGGAAGAAGTAAATGACAGCGGAAAGCTGAATGTAATGGCAAGTTTTTATCCCATGTATGATTTTGCCGTTAAGATCGGCGGCGATAAAGTAGACGTTAAAAATATGGTGCCAGCAGGAACAGAGCCTCACGACTGGGAGCCGGCGACAAAGGATATTACCGGTCTGGAAAAAGCAGATGTATTTGTATATAGCGGAGCTGGAATTGAGCACTGGGTGGATGATGTGTTAAAGAGCCTTAAAAACAACAATCTGACTGTGACAGAGGCATCTTCCGGAATCTCTTTGCTGAAGGGGGAAGAACAGGAAGAGGCACAAAGTGAGGATCATGAGCATGGAGAATTCGATCCTCATGTGTGGTTAAGCCCAGTGAATGCAAAGAAAGAGATGGAGAATATTAAGGATGCCTTTGTTAAGGCAGATCCAGCTAATGAAGCATATTATCAGGCTAATTTTGATACCTATGCCAGCAAATTTGATGAGCTGGACAAGAAATATAAAGATACATTGTCTCCGTTGCCCAATAAGTCGGTAGTCGTTGCCCATGAGGCATTTGGGTATCTTTGCAATGCCTATGGACTGACCCAGATGGGCATTGAGGGATTGACACCGGATTCTGAACCGGATCCGGCAAGAATGGCAGAAGTGATAGACTTTGTAAAAGAAAATAAAGTAAAAACCATATTCTTTGAAGATCTGGTCAGCCCCAAAGTGGCGGAGACCATTGCAAAAGAAACAGGCGCAAAAACAGAGGTGTTAAATCCTTTAGAAGGACTGACTGATGAGCAGTTAAAAAATGGGGATGATTATTTTTCTGTTATGGAGAAGAATCTGACTGTTTTAAAAGAAGCGCTGGAATAAAAAGAACAGGAGTAAGAATGTGAACGCGATTGAAATGAAAGGACTGACATTTTCCTACGGTGGAACAGGGGTTTTAAACGGAGTGGATTTAACCGTTCCCCAAGGCGGTTTTGCCGCCCTCACCGGTGATAACGGAGCTGGAAAAAGTACACTGATCCGAATCCTGTTAGGCGAGTTGTCTTTAACCGGAGAAGCAGGAAGTTTTAAACTGCTGGGAAAGGATATCCGCCAGTTTAGTGACTGGAAGGACGTGGGATACGTTCCCCAAAATGGAATGGATACTTACAAGGACTTTCCGGCTTCTGTTGAGGAGATTATTCAGGCGAATTTATACAGCCAGATCGGGCTGTTTCGTTTTCCTGGAAAAAAAGAGAAGGAAAAAGTGACGGAAGCTCTTTGTGAGGTGGGAATGGAACCATACAGAAAACGCCTGATCGGGAAGCTGTCAGGCGGTCAGCAGCAACGGGTATTGCTGGCAAGAGCCCTGGTTAACAAGCCACGTCTATTAATTCTTGACGAGCCCACCACCGGTGTGGATGAAAAGAATACGGAAGAATTTTACCGGCTGATCCAAAACTTCAATCGCAATGATCACATGACTGTTTTTATGGTAACACACGACAGGAAGCGGCTGGCCGGACTGGCAGATACTATCTTTCGGCTGGAAAACGGCGTGATGCGACAAATAACAATCCCGGGGGAGGCTGACTGTGATGGAGATATTTAATTATGCCTTTATGCAGAAGGCCTTTGTAGTGGGAATCCTGCTTGCCATGGTGATTCCCTGTATCGGTGTGGTAATTGTATTAAAAAGGCTTTCCATGATCGGAGATGCCCTTTCCCATACTTCTCTGGCAGGAGTTGCTTTCGGCCTCATTATAGGTATTAATCCGGTTGCCGGAGCAGTTGCTGCCTGTATTATGGCCGCTCTTGGAATCGAGGCAATACGAAGAAAACTGCCCCGCTATTCCGAAATGTCCATTGCCATTATTATGTCTGCCGGAATCGGTCTGGCAGGTGTACTGTCTGGTTTTGTGAAGAATTCTGCCAATTTTAACAGTTTTCTCTTTGGCAGTATTGTGGCAATCAGCGACATGGAGATGTTTCTGGTTATCGGAGTATCGCTAACGGTGCTTTTGCTGTTTGTACTTCTTTATAAAGAACTGTTTTACATTGCTCTTGATGAGAGGAGTGCAAGACTTGCCGGCGTTCCTGTCAAAATAGTGAATTTTATATTTACCGTATTGACGGCAGTTACGGTCTCCATTGCGGCAAGAACCGTAGGAGCCTTAATTGTTTCGTCCATGATGGTGATTCCGACCGCCTGTTCCATGCAGTTTTCCAAAAATTACAGGCAGACGGTTCTTTATGCCATTGGTTTTGATGTGGCATTTATGATAATTGGTCTTTTTGCTGCCTATTATCTGGGATTAAAGCCGGGAGGAACCATTGTTTTAGTGGGTGTGGTTTTCCTTCTGTTCATATTTATTGGAAAAAAGCTGCTTGGAGTGAAAGGTTAGGTCACGATAAGGAGTAGATCAATGACAGACTTATATATCATATCCGGATTTCTTGGGGCAGGCAAGACCACACTTATACAGACTATGGTCCCTGCCGTTTTTGAAAACCGGAAGGTTGTGGTGATAGAAAATGATTTCGGTGATGCCGGAATTGATGAAGAACTTTTAAAAGGTGACAGTTTAACTGTGACCAGTTTAAACTCGGGGTGTATCTGCTGCAGTCTGACCGGAGATTTTAACAGATCCCTGGAACAGATTGTAAAGGAGTATGCACCGGATGTGATTTTAGTGGAGCCTTCTGGAGCAGGGAGACTTTCTGATATTATTAAGGCCTGTATGAACCAAAAAGATCTGGTGAAAATCTGCCGTTGCATTACTGTGGTGGATGTGATGAATTTTGATAAATACAGGGAAAACTTTGGAGAAGTATTTATCAATCAGATTCAATTCGGTGACTTAATTCTATTAAGCCATTTAAGCGGGGAAACAGGAGAGATCCGGGATACCATGGAAAAAATCCGGAAACTGAATCCTGAGGCCAGAATAGAAGCGGATTTTTGGGATGGGATTCCTGCAGATGTATTTCGTCAGGGAGACAGGGTATCTCTTACTGAGTCTTTGATGGAAGAACTGAAAACCCCCGTAACCCTTAACCGGAAGATCCGTTCCGGCGGCAAGGGAGAATGCGCGGTGCGGCCTTTGTTTCGTTTTACCAGAGAGATCTTTTTATCCGTAAGTTTTGATTGTGACGAAGTCCTTACAGAGGCGGAACTGAAGGAGAAAATAAACAGAGTGACCAGTCAGGCTGATGGAATGATTCTTAGAGGAAAAGGGATCGTGAAAGGTCCCGCGGGAAGCATTTCTTTTCATTACATACCTGGAATACTTAAGATACAAAGCTTTCGGGGAGAAGGAAACAGTGTGTGTTTTATTGGGACGGGAATAAAGGAAGATCAGATTATATCATTGTTTAAAGGAGAATGACACCATGGTAACACCTGCGTGGGTAGTCACAGGATTTCTTGATTCCGGGAAAACAACGCTGATAAACCGGTTAATCCGGGAAGAGCTTTCTGAACAGGAAGTCCTGGTGATTCAATTTGAGCGGGGAGACACACCCCTTGCCGAAGGGGAAGGAGTGCGCTCCCTTTATTATTCTAAGGCGGAAATAGAGGAATCACCATATGCTGTGGCTGATTCCATTTGTGAAGAGATCCAGAAGGATCCGGCAGAGTTAATCTTAATTGAGTGGAATGGGATGGAGCATTTTCATCGATTTGAGGAGATGTTTCTTCAGTTTCACTTAAAGTCGGTCATCCATGTGGAAAAGGTTATTTATGTAGGAGATGAAAAAGAGCTGAAGCACAAAATTGCAGATTCCGGATTGATTTCCATGTCCCAGATTGCTGCAGGAAATCTGGCGTATTTAAGGGAGGAGAATGCAGAACTAAGTGCACGGGAGCTTTTTCAGATTAATCCTGACATTCATGTATTTACAGAAGGAAAATGGGATCGTTTTAAGAAAAAAATGTTTCAGTATGAGGTAAAATCCCAGATATGGCTGCTATTGGCCGCTGCTGCAGCCATTTTTTATCTGACAGCCAGTTCATTTTTAGGATCATTTATTACTTTGTTTCTGGGAGTATTTTTACAGGCGCTGCCCTTTCTTGTGATTGGGGTTTTACTTTCCTCTGCCATACAGGTCTATGTATCTGCGGACTGGATACGGAGTAAATTTCCAAAGAATGTGGTTTTAGGGCAGCTTTTTGCTATTGTGGCAGGTTTCTTCCTTCCTGTTTGCGACTGTGCCTCCATACCAGTGTTTAAAGGTCTGGTAAAAAAAGGAGTTCCGCTCTCAGCTTCAGTAACCTTTATGCTGGTTTCCCCTGTGATAAATCCGGTTGTGATTTTATCTACCTGGTATGCATTTAATGGAAACTTAAAGATTATTGCGGCCAGGTGCGGTCTGGGAATCTTATGTGCCGTGCTGACTGGTCTGACTTATCTGGTACATCCGCCTGAAACGGTTCTGTTAACGGATCCGGTAATGCAGGGAGGAGAAACCTACGGAGATTATGAGATAAAGGCACTGAAAGACACCAGGATGTCACGGTTTTATCAGATGATGGGTCATGCCCAGAATGAATTTTTCAAAGTTGGTACATATCTGCTTACTGGTATTTTTGTATCTACAGTACTGCAGGAAGTCTGGCCTTCCATGACCCGCTCCGGAGCAGGAATTCCCATCTTAGCTTCCGTGGCATTTATGATGGCTATGGCATTTATACTGTCCTTGTGCTCATCCTCCGATGCAGTTGTGGCAAGAACCATGGCAGGTGTATTCCCGGCAGGGGCACTGATGGGATTTTTAGTGTTTGGCCCCATGATTGATTTGAAAAACGGAGCCATGCTACTTGGCGGATTTGAAAAGAAGTTTATTGTCCGCCTTTTTGTTACAACATTCCTGATCTGCTTTGGTGCAGTCGGTGTGTTTGCATTGCTTGGAAGCGGAGGGATCCGCATATGAAACTGAGAGGAAAGGGAATTAATATTCAGGCATTGACCGAGACTGCCTGTTATCTTATTTTTGGTATACTGCTGTTCCGGCTGACTGTGACCGGCGGATATCTCTCCTATGTGACACCGAGAATGAAGCCCTATTTATATGGCTTATCTGCTATTATGGTTCTATGGGCAGCAATGGGGGCAGGAAGAATTTTCAGCCCCAAATACAGATGTCGCCTGTTTCATTGTCTGGTTCTTGGAATTCCGATTCTTATATTGGCAGTTCCGCCAGCTCCACCAGAGGGCAGTGCTGCAGTTAAGAATTATTCAAACGCCAGTATTCCAGGTTCTTCCCAGGAAAGGGACGGGAGCGGTTATGACAGCTTCAGTGCTCAGGAATCTACAGGGTATGATTATTATGATAATGAAACAGTGGAGGAACAACCAGATTACGGTGCTGGTTATGATGGGGAAACAGAGGACGGGCAGCAGGCACAAATTCAGCAGGATCAAAATCAGCAGCCGGAGCTCTTAAAAGGAGCCGGATTAAACGGTATTGATGAAAAAGCGAAAACCATCAATATCGCAGATAACGATTATTATGCATGGATGACAGAGCTGGGAGCTCATGCAGACAAATACCAGGGGTATACTGTTACCATGAAGGGTTTTGTATTTCTTGATCTGGAAAACCGGCAGGAAAATGAATTTGCCCTGGTCCGTCTGTCTATGTGGTGCTGTTCTGCTGATATGTCACCTATGGGCCTGATGGCGGATGACTTAAATGGACTTGGTTTTAAAGAGAATGACTGGGTTACGGTTACGGGTAAACTGCTGGTAAAAGACGGGTATCCCACCATAGAAGCAGAAACCATTGTGGCAGCGGAAAAACCGGAGCAGGAGTATGTCTATCCTTATTACTGATAAAGCAGGAGAAAGGTGTGTAATGCATTTTTCTCCTGTTTTATTGATATTTAATCTCAGTTGTCTTATGTTGACAGATGGTGGATCCAATGATAGACTGTACAAGTATTTTTAAGAGTTAGCATAAACTAACTAATGAGAAAATAAATCAATAAGAACAAAGGAGTGTATAAGAGTGAAGCTTATAAAACTTTTTTCCGGATTTATGGTACTTACAGTTCTCTTAACTGGATGCGGGCCATCCGGGCAGAGTGAGGAGAGTACGAAAACAGAAGCCGTAACTGCCAAGACAACGGAAGGGGAGTCTGCCAGAGTCATTGAACATGCCATGGGAACAACGGAGATAAAAGGAACGCCTCTCAGAGTTGTAACACTGTTTCAGGGAGCAACGGACAGTGCCCTCCTTCTTGGCGTAACCCCTCTTGGTGCAGTAGAATCCTGGGCAGAAAAGCCGGTTTACGAATACTTAAGGGGTCAGATGGATGGTGTGGTGAATTTAGGAATAGAAACCCAGCCGAATCTGGAAGAAATTATTGCGTTAAAGCCAGACTTAATTATTGCTTCTAAAGTCCGCCACGAAAAAATATATTCCCAGCTCAATGAAATTGCACCAACTGTTATGGTAAATGAGGTGTATCAGTGGAAGGATACTTTGAATATCTGTGCAAAAGCCCTGAACAAAGAAGAAAAGGCAGGAGAATTTTTTGCAAAGTGGGATGAAAAAACTGCATATTTTAAAGAGAAGGCAGCAGATAAAATCAAGGATACCAAGGTGGCTGTCATTGATTTCAGAGCGGATCATGCGCGGATTGTCTATACAGGCTTTGCTGCTACGGTATTAGATGACATGGGAATTGAACGTCCGGAAAGTCATAAGAAAGAGGAGTGGGGTGTTATGCTGCAGTCTGAGGAGGCAATTCCCCAGATGGAGGCGGATCTGATTTTTGACCAGACCAACTTAAATGAGGCAGAAAATGTGACAAACCGGGATAAATGGACCTCCAATCCATTGTGGTCCAATCTGACCGCAGTAAAAAACAATCAGGTATATCCGGTTAATTCTGTATTCTGGAACAGCGGAGGCGGCCCTCAGGCAGCCATGCATATGCTTGAGGAAGTATATGCATTTTACGGAGTAGAATAAGAGAAAAGGAGAAAGGCATATGGCTTGGCTGCGGACCACAACACAAAAAACAGCAGTATTAACTGGACTTCTTGCAGGAATGGTGCTCTGCTTTGGAGCCAGCGTATCTCTTGGTACTTATTCCATTGCTCTTCATGAGGTAGTTCAGGCGTTTATTCATTTTGATCCTGGTTTAACGGAGCATATTCTGGTGATACATACAAGACTTCCAAGAGCAGTCACAGCCATGCTGGTGGGTGGGAGTTTAGGGGTTTCCGGCGTGCTGACACAGGCACTGACCAGAAATCCCCTGGCTTCCCCCAGCATCCTGGGGATAAATTCAGGCGCTGTATTTTTTGCAGTACTTGCTTCCTCCTTTGCAGGGAATCTGCCGGCGGAAGGTGTTTTATGGGCAGCTTTTGCAGGCGCGGCTCTTTCTGCCGTTTGTGTATACGTTCTGGGGTCGGTAGGGAGGGATGGACTTACGCCTGTTAAGATTGTGCTGGCCGGATCTGCCATTACTGCACTTTTTTCTTCTTTTACCCAGGGAATTCTGGTTTTAAGCGAATCGGGGATCCGCAACACCTTATCCTGGCTGGCAGGAGGAATTGCAGGCCGTGATATGAAGCAGCAGATGATGGTGATCCCTTATATGGCAGCAGGTATGCTTCTGGCCCTGCTGCTTTCGGTTCCTGTGAATATTTTATCTTCAGGAGATGACGTTGCAAAAGGACTGGGACAGCGTACGCTGCTGGTCAAAATAATGATGGGAGTTTCCATTATATTATTAGCAGGCAGTTCCGTGGCAGCAGCAGGCTCCATCAGCTTTGTGGGTCTGGTTGTTCCCCATTTATCCAGAAATCTTGTGGGGCAGGATCACAGATGGATTATTCCTTACAGTGCAGTACTGGGAGCAGCCCTTTTATTAATTGCTGATGTACTGGCCCGATTTATTGTCATGCCTTCCGAAGCACCGGTAGGAGTCATGACAGCTCTCATTGGTGCACCATTTTTCATCTATATCGCAAGAAAAGGAGGGAAAGGCAGACAATGAAATTACGATCTAAAACTGCAGCTGCAAAAGGTGCATCAGCCCCAAAAAGAAAGCTTCTGGCACTTTCCATATTACTGGCTGCTTCCTATGCGGCCTGCGTCTGCGCCGGATCTTTGATTCTTTCTCCAGATACTGTTCTTCTTGGAATTCTCGGAAAGTCTGACAGTCAGGTGAAAATGATTCTGGAGACCGTCCGGCTTCCCCGTGCCACAACTGCGGTTCTTGCAGGAGCAGCACTAGGTGTTTCCGGAACTCTGCTTCAGGGCACCATAAGAAATCCGTTAGCCGCTCCCAATGTAATTGGTATCACCGGAGGAGGCAGTCTTTTTGCCGTTCTGTTCCTCAATTATTTTCCGGATGGTGGAACGGTTTTCCTTTCCCTAGCATCGTTTCTGGGAGCACTTGCAGCAGCCCTGGTTGTCTACGTGCTGGCATTTAAGAAAGGAGTAACCCCCATACGGCTGATTCTGGTCGGGATTGGTGTTTCATCTGTAACAAGCGCACTGACCACCCTGCTGCTTTCTAAAAGTAAAAATGCGGCAGTGGATAAGGCTTATTTATGGATGGTGGGCAGTGTGTATGGTGCGGACTGGAATGATGTGCGCCTTCTTCTGGCCTGGTTTTCCATTTGCTTTTTATTTTCAATGGTATACTCCCGTCATATCGATGTGCAGGGGTTGGGAGATGAAGTGGCAGCAGGTCTGGGAGCTCAAATACAGAGACACAGAGCAGTCATCATTTTACTCAGCGCTGCTTTATCAGGAGGTGCGGCAGCGGTGGTAGGAGCCATTGGATTTATCGGTCTCATCGCACCTCATATGGCCCGCCGTCTGGTGGGGACAGAGCATATCTTTCTGCTGCCGGCCTCGGCACTGATCGGTGCTTTGATCCTGCTGGTTTCTGATACGGTTGCCAGAACGGTATTCCTGCCGGTTGATGTGCCTGCAGGAGTGTTTACTGCCGCCATTGGAGCCCCGTTTTTCATTTACCAGCTTTACCGCAGCCGCAATCAGTCCAATTGACAGGAGAAAACATATGAATGAATTATTGACCAATCAATTATCTCTGTCCTACGGAGACCAGCTTATTATCGAACGATTAAATCTTCACATTCCAAAAGGAAAGATCACCATACTGGTGGGAAGCAACGGGTGCGGGAAATCAACACTGCTAAAATCACTCTGCCGCCTGTTAAGACCAAGCAAAGGAAACGTGGTTCTGGACGGACAGGATATTTTTAAAATGTCAACAAAGGCTGTGGCGAGAAAACTGGCGGTATTGCCTCAGGGTCCGACGGCGCCAGAGGGGCTGACCGTTTCCCAGTTAGTAAGACAGGGCAGATACCCTCATCAGAATTTTATGGGGCAATGGACCAGACAGGATGAGGAAATGGTGCAAAAAGCCATGAAAGATACCAATGTCTCAGGTATCGCTGACAGAACTGTGGATTCTCTCTCCGGCGGCCAGCGGCAGCGTGCCTGGATTGCCATGACTCTTGCACAGGGAACGGAATACCTGCTTTTAGACGAACCGACTACATATCTGGATCTTGCCCATCAGATTGAGGTGCTGGATTTGCTTTATGACTTAAATGCCAGAGAAGGACGCACCATCGTTATGGTGCTTCATGATTTAAATCTTTCCTGCCGCTACGGTCATCACATGGTCGCGTTAAGCAATCGCAGGGTGTATGCAGAGGGAGCTCCGGAAGAGGTTATGACTGCAGAGACAGTCAGAAAAGTCTTTCATCTGGAGTGTGAGATCTCAACAGACCCATTATTTGGAACACCTTTACTCATTCCCCATGGCAGAGGAAGGAGCATGGGCCCAGTCCATTCTGGTTGACAGACATCCCTGGCTGATTTAAAATAAACTTATACAGAATTTACCAGTAGACAGGTAATCTGCTGGTTTGGATAAGGAAGGAGCCCATACGATATGCAATTCAGCTTAAATGATTTTTTAATCGCTGTCTCCTTTGCATTGGACTTTATGGAGAAGGACCGGCTGGGAATGCAGTCCAATCATGGAAAGAGAACGGCTTATTTAACCGTATGTATAGCCAGGAGGATGAATTTATCAGAGGAAGAGATTTATGATGCAGCTGCGCTTTCCATCTTACATGATAACGGTTTAAGTGAATCAAGCCTTTATGAAGATCTTGCCGGGGAATGGGATCATGCAGTAACCAGATTCGAAGGCTCCAGAGGCCATTGCATGATTGGAGAAAAAAATATAAAAGACTACCCGTTTCTGACAAAACCGCAGGATGTAATTCTCTATCATCATGAGCGTTATGACGGAAATGGGTATTTTGAGTTAAAAGGAGATGATATACCGCTCATCTCTCAGATTATTGCTGCGGCTGACAGTTTTGAAAACTATTTTAAGTTTGCAGACGGAGATTATTCTCATGGAGAGGTGCTGAAATGGCTGGCTATCTGTGAGTCTGGCATGGTTTGTCCAGAGCTTGCAAAAGTTATTCATCAGATG
This sequence comes from uncultured Paenibacillaceae bacterium, assembly GCA_963523055.1. Classification (GTDB taxonomy): domain Bacteria; phylum Bacillota; class Clostridia; order Lachnospirales; family Lachnospiraceae; genus Lacrimispora. The sequence continues at coordinate 24,500 of CAURBV010000021.1, forward strand.
GTGGAAGATCAGTCAGTCTGGGATAATCTAAGCAATGACAGGATTGAACAGGCACTTGATGAAGTGATTCCGTCTTTTGAGATGGAGGTACCTCTGGATAAAATTCGTCAGGTTACCGGCGTATTCTCCAGAATTGTCGACTGTAAATCCAGCTTTACCAGACGCCATTCCATGGGCTTGGCAGAAAAAGCGGCCCGAATGGCTGAATATTATAATAAGGATCAGGAGGAGACGGCCAGACTGATTATTGCAGCTGATTTGCATGATTTAGGAAAGCTGGCTGTGCCGAACAGTATTCTTGACGTTCCTCGTGCCCTGACACCGGAGGAATTTGAGACAGTAAAAAAACATGTGTATTATACAAGAGTTGCACTTGAGAAAATCAGGGGTTTTGAAGACATCACAGAATGGGCGGCCAACCACCATGAAAAGCTGAACGGCAGGGGATATCCCTTTGGTAAAACAGGGGCTGAACTGGATTTTAATTCGCGTATGATGGCATGTCTTGATGTGTACCAGGCACTTACGGAGGATCGTCCTTACCGGACTGGAATGTCCCATAGTCAGGCTGTTAAGGTACTTTCTGATATGGCAGACAGTGGTTTTGTGGATTCCGGTATTACAAAGGATATAGAACAGGCTTTTGGTTCTGTTTAACGGGGGGAGTTTATGAAGTATGAAAAAGTAGCATTATCAATTATTCTGGTTTCACTGCCATGCCTGGTTTTTGACTTTTTACTGCCTGCCTATACCACAGAGCTGGGCTACACCGTGTTTCAGTTAAGCATTCTGTATTCCGTTTATTCATTTTCATCGTTGGTAATGAGATTACTGATTGGGAAGATTTCAGACCGTTACAGTCGGTTTCTGGTGCTGTGTTGTGCCATGCTTCTGTATGGGATCGCTTATTTTTTATTTTCCCAGACGAGAGGTCTGGGATACTTACTGGCCGCAAGAATAGTACAGGGAGCTGCAGGAATTCTCTTAACAATTTCAGCCATCAGCCTGATTACAGCTGAGAAAACAAGTTTTGCAAAGGGTCTTGGAAGGTATAGCGGAAATCGGCAGCTGGGCGGAATCATAGGAATCGGTCTGACATTTTATGTGCTAAACCGCACTGATTTTTTAGAGGGCTGGAGCCAGATCTTTTTAATCAGTTCTGCTTTTGCATTTGTTTCGCTGGTACTTCTATTTATAAAGAAACCTTCTCATACAAGTGAACCGGCTTTCCATACTGGGAAAGTGGTCTATACTCCCCTGGAACAGAAGATCTGGATGTTGAATCTTTTATATTGTATACCAGCCAGCCTGGTGGGAGTTTTAGTGATTCCATATATGATGGAGACATATCATGTGGGTATGCAGGCGATTGGATTAGTCTTTATGTTGCCGGTAATACTTACTGCCTTTTTAAGTCCAAGAATCGGACAGATTGGAGATAAGCTGGGCTATAAGAAAACAATTTTTTCCGCTACTCTGATTGCTGCTGCTTTCATGGTTTGGCTGGTTTTCAGCCCCAATCTGAAAATATTTGCCATTGTCTGGACCTTGTATCAGATAGCCCTTACGGCCCAGGACTATTCTTTAGATGCACTTTTTGTGCAGGGAGTTCCGGAACAGGTAATGGGAGATTTTTATGGAAAGTATATGCTTGGCACCAGTCTGGGCGGAATCATTGGTCCTTTTATTGGAGGAAGTATTTTTTTTCTTGCTGGGGGAAGGGCGCCCTATTTTCTCTGTGCTGTTTTCCTGGCTGCTATCAGTATAATTGTGTGGAAACTGATCCCGGCAGGAGGAAAGTCCGATAGAGCTGTGGCTGGGTTGACAGAAAAACAAGATAGTGATATAGTCATTTAATCAAGAGTAAGGAGAGCAGATATGAATTTTTTTATTAGCGATCAATTGACAAGACGAATGAGCTCTGTACAAATCAACCCGGTGAAACATTGTACAGAGTATGGCGGTTACTGATACGCTTATAAGATTCATCGGGAAACAGTGCAGCAATAAGAACAGCGTTACAGGCTGTTTCTTCTTTTGATGCCTGTTTTCCCTGCTTCTTTTTGCGGTGAAGGGTCATGGACAATGTTTTATTTGTTCATGGCCTTTTGTTGTATGAAGTAAAAACAGAAGGCTGAGGAGTTATAATCCAGGTCTTCTGTTTTTTAATTTAAATTTAGCAGAGAGGATATTAGGATTAAAGGAGAAAAACGGTCTGTATTTGAAATGAACACAGGAAAGAAGGAAGTAAAACGTGAGTTTATTGGAGATTACAGGCTTATCTCACTCATTTGGAGATAATCAGTTATTTTATGAAACAGATTTAGTTCTTAATAAAGGAGAACATATTGGAATTACAGGGCAGAATGGTACAGGAAAAAGTACCCTGATTAAGATTTGTACAGACCAGATCATACCGGATCAGGGCAGAGTGGTGTGGTATCCCGGGACAAAAGTGGGTTATCTGGATCAATATGCCAGCATGAATAATGAGCTGACAATGAAAGCATTTTTAAAAACAGCATTTGAGGAACTTTATACTCTGGAGAAAAGGATGAATGAGCTGTATGACCGTGCAGCCAGAGGGCAGGATGGAGCGCTTAAGGCGGCTGCAGTCTGCCAGGAACAATTGGAGCATCGTGATTTTTACCGGATCGATTCACAGATTGATCTGGTTTGTCAGGGGCTGGGACTCTCTTCCCTTGGGTTTAACCGTCCCATTGGAGAGATGAGCGGTGGTCAGAGGGCAAAAGTCATTATGGCGAAGCTTTTGATTGAAAAGCCAGATGTTTTGCTTTTAGATGAGCCCACTAATTTTTTGGATCATGATCATATAGTCTGGCTTCAGGATTATTTAAGCGGAATCGAACAGGCATTTATGGTGATCTCTCATGACGAGGGATTTCTGACCAAAACTACAAACTGGATTTGTGATATTGATCAAAAAAGAGTAGTGAAATATTTTGGCTCTTACGGAGAATTTTTAAAAAAGAAGGCCCAGCTTAGGGAAAATTATACAAGGCAATACTGTGCCCAGCAAAAAGAGATTAAAAAGACAGAAGAATTTATCCGTAAAAATATAGCAGGAAGAAAATCAAAAATGGCAAGAGGAAGGCAAAAGCAGCTTGACCATTTGGAACGAATGGAGGCACTGGATCAAAAAGAAATCAGACCTTTTTTCCGGTTTGATCAGGGCGCGCTTCCTTCGGCAGGAAAACTGAAGGTATCAAATCTGACGGTAGGATACGGTTCACCTGTTTTGTCCTGTGTGAACTTTTCCATGAGAGAGGGGGAAAAGGTGGTGATAACGGGATTTAATGGAGCGGGTAAATCGACACTGTTAAAAACTCTGATGAATCAGATTCCCGCCATAGGCGGTAATTATTGTTTTTCTGCAAAGGCAGTCATCGGGTATTATGAGCAGGATCAGGTATGGGAAAATGACAGTCTGACACCCTTAGAGATCGTATCGGATCATTTCCCATTGCTGGAGAGAATGGAAGTGAGAAAAAAACTGGCTCAAAACGGGGTATCAAAAAAACATGCGCTGCAGCCTGTGGGGACCTTAAGCGGAGGGGAACAGGCAAAAGTTAAGCTATGTCTGCTGACAGGAAGAACTTATAATTTTTTAATACTGGATGAGCCAACCAATCATCTGGATGTACAGGCAAAACTGGCACTTAAAGAGGCACTAAGGGAATTTTCCGGCACTGTTTTGCTGGTTTCCCACGAAAATTCCTTTTACAGGGACTGGGTGGACAGAGTGATCGATATCGGATCTTATTGATAATTAATTTTGCTAAATATAATTTATTAAAACTATATTGACTTACGTAGAATAATATGGTAGTATTTTACTATAATAATTGTTACATGAATAAAACACGTGAGAAGTGAGATGATTCTCATAGTGGTTTCATATAAAATAAGGAGGAACAAACATGATGTCATTTATTCAAAGCCTTGAGAAGAGAAGAACCTATTATAATATCAACCGTGAGCTTCCTGTGTCAGAAGAGGAAGTACTGGATATTATCAGAAAGGTAACAGAAGCAACACCAGATGCGTTCAATATGAAGAGTGCCAGAGTTGTGGTCGCACTTGGAGAGAAGCAGGATCAGCTGTGGGACAGTGCTTATGATGCATTTGGCGGGCAGGTGGATAAAAGTAAGACTGATTCCTTTAAAAACGGGTATGGAACCATTCTTTATTTTATCGATGAAGAACTTGTAAAGTCATATCAGGAACAGTACGCCCTCTATGCAGATAACTTCCCGGTCTGGGCGAATCAGTCCAACGGTATGCTTCAGTCCAATATCTGGACTGCATTGCGGGAAGTGGGTGTGGGAGCATCTCTTCAGCATTATAATCCGGTTATCAATCAGGCGGTTGCCACATTGTTTGACATTCCGGCTGGCTGGAAGCTGATCGGGCAGATGCCATTTGGAGGCATCGGTGCAGAACCAGATGGGAAAGAGAAAGAAGATATTGATAAGAGAGTTCTTGTAAAGAATTAATAAAAGTTTAAAAGCTGTCCGGCACATCTGTTCGCCGGGCAGCTTTTCTCTTTCTCTGGTAATATTATGTGAAGTCTTTTACTATTTTAATATATTCATTTGCATGATAATTCAAATACGATCCTTTTCGGTAGGCAGCGACAAAGTCCACCATGGTATTTGGCGTGCCAAAGGAAAAGCATATCAGCTTATCGAGGAAATTCATATGCTTTAAATGGGTGTCTGTGACAAAGGTAACTCCATAATTTCTGGAAGCCAGCTCTGCTCCTGCCCGGATATTGCTTGTAATTAGCATTTTATCAGGCTGGAAGCCAACCTGCTGAAAGACACGTTCAATTGTCTGACGGGAACGCTGATCGGTCTCCTGAAGAATTAATATTTCATCCTGCAGAAGGCTTAAGTCAAACCATTGGTGATTGCAATCCTCTCTTGTTATTCCCTGATCTGCCAGCGGATGTCTTTTTGACATAACAAGTAGCATTTCTTCATGGCTGATGACCTCATAATCAACCTCAGGACTTTTCACCGGTTTGTTGAAAAAGGCCAGATCTGTCTCACCGGAGAGGATCATGCTTTCCAGAGTGGTTGAAGCAGACTCCTTAATATTTATAATGACATTTGGATACAGACTCTTGAAGATAGGAAGAGTACAGGGGAGCATATAAGTTCCGCGCATAACTGGAAATGCAATATTTAATACCCCAATATTGCTCTTAATAATATCGGACAGTTCATTGTCCAATTCTTTTTTCAGCTGGAGGATTTCTCCGGCTTTTTTTACGTATCGTTCCCCCGCATAGGTCAGTATGAAACGGTTTCCAATTTTTTTAAACAGCTTTTGTCCAAGGCTGCTTTCCAGACTTTGCAGAAACTTGGTAAGCGTAGGCTGGGAAATATAGAGCGAATTGGCAGCTTTTGTTATATTCTGAAACCTGGCAACCGCTAAAACATAACTCAAATCTTTAAAATCCATGGTATCACCTCTTTATCCATTTTACCTGAAGTTAATCAAAAAAACAAGAAAATTATAGTCATAAACTATACTTTATATGAAAAACATGAATTAGACATATAGTTAAGAACATGTTATATTTACCATATCGATCGAATTATAATTCAGAGATGGTAACCGTTAGATAAAATTTAATAATGAGGTGGAACAGACATGAACTACATAGATATTATAGCTATTATATTCTTATTTGTAGTGGTGGCAATTGGGTTTATAAAAAAGTGCAATATTGGTGTTCTGGCAATCGGATCAGCGTTGATTCTTGCCAGATTGGGGGGCTTAAGTGACAGCAAGGTACTGGCCGGTTTTGATGCAAAATTGTTTATAACATTGGTTGGAGTTTCATTTTTATTCAGCGTTGCCCAGGTTAATGGCACGCTGGAGCTTGTTGCAAAAAAGGGAATCGCACTTGCAGGAAAGAGAACCTATCTGGTTCCGATCATCATTTTCCTTGTAGCTGGACTTCTGACGATTATCGGACCTGGCAATATTCCGGTAGGAAACTTAATGACAGTTGTTGCAGTTACAGTTGCAGTCAGCATGGGAGAAAATCCGCTGTTGTTTGCACTGGCAGCCAAGGTGGCAGCCAATGGGTTTACGCTGTCCCCATTAACGCCTCCGGGAGTATTGATGGAGAAGCTGGGAACCGAAGCTGGTTTCACCGGATTTGAAATCCCGGTTATGTGGAACTGCATTTTGTGGGCAACAATCCTGATGATAGGTTTCTCAATTTACTATAAGATCTGGAAGATAAAACCTGCAGATAAAAATATCGCATCACTGGAAGTAAAAGAGCATCTCAATAAACAGCAGTGGATTACAATCACTGGTGTACTGGCTATGGTAGTTATGGTTGTTGGTCTGAATATTAACGTAGGTCTGGCTTCGTTTTTAGTAGCCGCAGCATTGGTGATTTTAGGCGTGACCGATGAAAAGAAAGCGTTAGTAAAGGTACCATGGGGAACACTCATTTTAATCTGCGGTGTAGGCGTGCTGATGAACGTTGTTATAGAGCTGGGCGGACTGGATCTGGTGTCTAAAGGACTTTTATCTATCATGACGCCAAAGACAGCGGCTCCAATCATTGGAATCAGTGCTTCTATATTATCATTCTTCAGTTCCACCACAGGTGTGGTAATGCCTTCCATGATCCCCACACTTGGACCGATTGTACAGTCATTAGGAACTGGTAATGCTGGTTTTGTTGAGCTTGCCAGTGTTGTAATTACTTCTTCTTTATCAGCAGCATTCAGCCCGGCATCAACCGGAGGCGGACTGATCCTGGCCGCATATATGACAGCGTCAAACGCTGAGGACAAAGATCAGGAGCAGAATAAACTGTTCGGCCGTTTGTTTTTAATCGCATTTGTTTGCGTAATCGCAAATGCAATTTTAGCAACAATCGGAATTTATGGAATTATTCGATAATTGGAGGAACCATCATGTTAGATAGGCAAAGAAGAAGAATTCCCTGTTCTATTATGCGGGGAGGTACCAGTAAAGGTGTGTACATACTGGAGAATTATCTTCCTTCTGAGGAGCAGGCAAGGGATGAGATTCTCATGAAAATCATGGGAAGTCCTGATATCAAGCAGATTAATGGTCTGGGCGGTGCAGCTTCTGTTACAAGTAAGGTTGCAATTATAGGGGTATCCAGCCGTGAGGATGCAGACGTGGATTATACCTTTGCACAGGTATCAGTAGATAAACCCCTTGTAAGCTATAAAGGAAACTGCGGCAATATTTCTTCCGGAGTGGGACCTTTTGCGGTTGAACAGGGACTTGTTAAAATAACCGAGCCTGTCACAATTGTTAAAGTGTTTAATACTAATACAGGGAAAATTATTGAAGAAGAGGTACAGGTAAAAGACGGAGCAGTCAAATACGATGGTGATTTTGCAATTGCGGGAGTCCCGGGAACTGGTGCACCGGTTAAAATGAAGTTTCTTGATCCTGCCGGAAGTGTTTCCGGAAAGCTTCTTCCCACCGGAAATGCGGTGGATCTACTGGAAGTTCCTGGCATTGGACAGGTAGAAGTATCCATTGTTGATGCAGCCAATCCACTGGTATTTGTAAAGGCTTCTGATCTGGGATTGACGGGAAAAGAACTTCCAAAAGATCTGGATTCAGACCAGGAAAAACTGGATCTTTTAGAGACTGTCAGAGGACTTGCAGCTGTTAAAATGGGATTAATTACCGACTATAAGAAATCAGCATGGGAAATGCCCGGAATCCCTAAAATGACTTTTGTGGCAGAACCAGGTGAGTATGTGACCAACTCAGGCAGTACCATAGAAGGGGATAACATTGATCTGTTATCCCGCATGATGTCAATGCAAAAGACCCATCCCACCTACGCCATGACTGGTGCCATGTGTACAGCTGCTGCTGCCATTATTCCAGGCAGTGTGGTAAATCAGGTTTTAAGACCGGAAGCAGATACAAAGTTTATCCGTATCGGCCATGCAGGCGGTATTTTGGAAGCAGGTGTTGATTTCCATGTGGAAGGAAATGAAACAATCGTGGAAGATACATTTGGGTTCAGAACCGCAAATCTGATACTGGAAGGATTTACATATTGTTGATTGGGAATGATGAAACAACTTAATTGTTAGAATGCAGGAGGATTTAGACGTGGTAAAACTTTATGACAGCGGCGTGTATCTGATTCATGGTCAGGAAATTGTTTCTGAGGAAGATTACCTTAAATCAGGAACTTTGACAGATTCAGAGAAAGAAGAAGCAAAAAAAGGGACAATCTCTTATCATATTTTAAAGAACCATAACACTTCTGAAGATATGTCTCATTTGAAAATTAAATTTGATGCCATGACCTCCCATGATCTCACATTTGTAGGAGTTATCCAGACCGCCAAAGCATCTGGTATGGATAAATTCCCCATTCCTTATGTACTGACCAACTGCCACAATTCTTTGTGTGCAGTTGGCGGTACGATAAATGAAGACGATCATGTTTTTGGTTTGTCTGCGGCACAAAAGTATGGGGGCATCTATGTTCCTCCTCATATTGCAGTCATTCATCAGTATATGAGGGAAATGCATGCAGGCGGCGGTCAGATGATTTTAGGTTCTGATTCCCATACCCGTTATGGTGCATTGGGAACCATGGCAGTTGGTGAAGGTGGCGGTGAGCTGGTAAAACAGCTTCTTTGCGATACTTATGATCTGGCTTACCCGGATATTATTGCAGTCTATCTGACTGGAAAACCAAATCCCGGAGTCGGTCCACAGGATATTGCCCTGGCAATTATCGGTGCAGTTTTTAAAAATGGTTATGTAAAAAATAAGGTTATGGAATTCGTGGGACCAGGAATTGAATTTATGAGCACGGACTTCCGCAATGGAATTGATGTAATGACAACGGAAACAACCTGTTTAAGCTCCATATGGAGTACGGATGCGGATACAAAAAATTACTTATCCGTTCATGGAAGAGAGGCAGATTACCAGGAATTAAAACCTGCAGCAAGGGCTTATTATGATGGCTGTGTATATGTGGATTTAAGCACAGTTAAGCCTATGATTGCACTTCCATTCCACCCAAGCAATACCTATGAAATTGATGAGTTGAATGAAAATCTGGTTGATATTCTGCGCCAGGTAGAAAAAGAGGCAGAGAAAGTAAGCAAGGGACGGGCTCCATTTACTCTGACCGATAAAATTATTAATGGTAAACTTCAGGTTCAGCAGGGTATTATTGCCGGATGTGCCGGAGGCAATTATACCAATGTAATAGAAGCTGCCAATGCTTTAAAAGGAAGAGACTGCGGCTATGGGGAATTCTCCCTTTCCGTTTATCCTTCTTCACAGCCTGTTTACATGGATCTGGTGAAGAAAGGTGCTGTAACAGACTTAATGGAAGCAGGAGCCGTGTTAAAAACTGCATTCTGCGGACCGTGTTTTGGTGCCGGTGATACCCCTGCTCACAATGGGCTGAGTATCCGTCACACCACCAGAAACTTCCCCAACCGGGAAGGTTCCAAGCCTGGAAATGGTCAGATGGCAGCCGTTGCACTGATGGATGCCCGCTCTATTGCAGCAACTGCAGCCAACGGAGGCGTGCTTACTTCTGCAGAAGCGTTTGACTGCTGGGAAAACATACCGGATTATCAGTTTGACAGCACTGTATATAAGAAGAGAATATACCAGGGATTTAATCATGAACAAAAAGAGAAAGAACTGGTATGCGGCCCCAATATTAAAGACTGGCCGGAGATGAGCGCTTTGACAGAAAACATTCTTTTAAAAGTCTGCTCTAAGATTATGGATGAGGTTACAACCACAGATGAGTTGATTCCTTCCGGCGAAACTGCTTCTTACCGATCCAATCCATTGGGACTTGCTGAATTTACCTTATCCAGAAGAGATCCCGCGTATGTGGAAAGAAGTAAAAGCGTTGACCGTCTGGAAAAAACAAGAACTGCAGGAAAATCTCCGGCAGAATTAGATCCCGAGCTTACAAAGATCTATGATACAGTCAAAAAAATACCTGGAATGGAAACTCTTGAAATATCTGATACAGAAATTGGAAGTATGATTTATGCAATCAAACCGGGAGATGGTTCAGCCAGAGAACAGGCAGCCAGCTGTCAGAGAGTGATTGGCGGACTTGCCAACATAACCAGAGAATATGCGACAAAACGCTATCGTTCCAATGTAATGAACTGGGGAATGCTTCCATTTCAGATGAAAGATGAACCGGAATTTGAGACAGGCGATTATATATTTGTCCCTGGAGTACGCACCGCATTGGAAAGCGGAAATATGTCAGATATCACAGCCTATGTGATAAAAGAAGATAAAACCAAAGAAATTCATTTATATATCACGGACATGACTCAGGAAGAACGTGAGATTGTTAAAGCAGGAAGCTTAATCAATTACAACAGAAAAAGGTAATAAGAGGAGGAACAATATGGAAATCGTGCAGCCGGCAATGGCCGGAACACTGGAATCCAGCGACTGCCAGGTTACGGTAGAACCTGGTAATAATGGCATAGAATTTAACCTGGAAAGTGTGGTTATCAATCAGTTTGGTAATCAGATTAAAAAGGTTGTGATGGATACTCTTAAGAATTTGGAAGTCAGTCAGGTGAAAATCTCTATCGTAGACAAAGGAGCACTGGATTGTACAATAAAAGCGCGTGTAGAAGGAGCATTGTTCCGTTCTGTCGGGCAATTTGATCATCTTCCATGGGGAGGAGCTGTTCGATGATGAATCCGGAAAAGAAACGATTAAGAAGAACCATGATGTTTTTAAATGCCCAGAAACCGGGGTTAATCAAAGATCCCTACATTTATAAGCCAGATTCCATTATGCTGGATTTAGAGGATGCAGTGGCCGAAAACCAAAAGGATGCTGCACGTTTTTCCCTTTATCATGCACTGAAAGAAATCAATTACCATGGATGTGAACGGGTAGTCCGGATTAATGCCCTGGATACCCCTTATTGGAAGGAAGACATCCGCTGTGCAGTAGCAGGCGGATGCGATTCCATACGAATTCCAAAAACAGAGCGGGCAGAGGATGTGAAGCTGGTTGAGGAAGCGGTTGCTGCAGCAGAAAAAGAGTTTGATATTCCAGAAGGAAGAACCCTTATTATGGCAGCCATTGAATCCGCCAGAGGAGTCATGAAGGTTCTTGAAATCTGTGAATCCTCAGAACGGCTTTTTGGTATAGCCCTTTCCGGAGGAGATTACACCAAAGATTTACAGACACGCATTACCGGAACCGGAGTGGAGCTCATGGGTGCAAGGCAGCATATGATCATAGCAGCCAGAGCGGCCGGCGTTCAGTGCTTTGATACCGTTTATACGAATTTAGATGACATGGAAGGCTTCCGAAACGAGGTTGAATCCATTCATCTAATGGGATTTGACGGAAAATCAATTATAAATCCAAGACAGATCAATATTGTACATGAAATATTTACACCAACAATGAAAGACATTATCTTTGCAGAAAAGGTAGTCAAGGAAATCGATGATAAGAAGGCAAAGGGAATCGGTGTATTTACCGTTGATGGAAAGATGATTGATATCGCATTTTATGATGGTGCGATACGTACCATTTATATGGCGAAAGCATCGGGTGTATATAAGGGGGATTTGTAAAATGATAAATGCAGTTGGAAGAGATATCCCGGATGAGATCTTGAAAGCCACTGGAAAAGAAGTGTTCCAGGGAATTCACTACAGAGACGGATATACTTATAAAAAAGATGGCCCGGTAACCAGATGTGTGAGTGATAATACGAAGAGTAAATTAGTAGACAGTATTCATGATGCACTGATTAGATGCAACATAAAAGATGGTATGACTCTTGGCTTCCATCATCACTTTCGGGAAGGTGACTATATAGTCAATATGGTAATGGAAGAAGTACACCGGCTGGGCATTAAAAATATCACCATTTGCGCCAGTTCCCTTGGTAAGGCTCACGATCCAATTGTTCCATACATTGAAGATGGAACCATAACCAATATCCAGTCCTCCGGTGTCAGAGGAAAAATCGGACAGGCTATTTCCGCCGGAAAGTTAAAAGGATTGGCCATCATGCGTTCTCATGGAGGACGGGTTCGTGCCATTGAAAGCGGAGAAACCAGAATCGACATCGCATTTATCGGTGCACCAACCTGTGACGATTATGGCAACTGCCGTGGAATCGGAGGCAAGAGTAACTGCGGTGTTCTTTCCTATGCTCTTGCAGATGGAGATTATGCCGACCAGGTCGTTGCAATTACAGACTGTCTGGTTCCTTTCCCCAATTTTCCTGCACACATCAGCATGACAAAGGTGGATTATGTAGTCGTGGTAGATGCCATCGGAAATCCAGATAAGATTGCCACAGGTGCTGCAAAACCCACCACTGATATGAGAAAGCTGATGATGGCTGATTACTGTACCCAGTTTGTTGTTAATACTCCTTATTTTAAAGATGGATTTTCTTATCAGACCGGCGTGGGAGGGGCATCCATCGCTTCTACTATTTCACTTTCTAAAATTATGAAGGAACGCAATATCCGCATGCGTTTTGGTGTAGGCGGCCTGACAAAACCCATGTGTGATCTGTTGGCAAATGATCAGGTAGACTGTCTGCTGGATACCCAGGATTTCGATCTTGATGCAGTCGAGTCAGTAAAAGATCTAAAACACTTCCGTATTTCCGCCGGAGAGTATGCAAATCCGTTTAATAAAGGCGCGGTGGTGAATAAACTGGATTTTGTCATTCTGGCTGCTCTTGAAGTGGATATTAATTTCAACTGTAACGTGGTGGTTGGCTCAGACGGAGAGATAACCGGAGCCCAGGGAGGCCATCCCGATACAGCAGCCGGTGCCAAATGTGCAATCGTCATCGTTCCACTATTACAGGGAAGAATTCCCGCGGTCTGTACGGAAGTCACTGCAGTGACCACTCCGGGAGAAAGCATTGATGTAGTAGTGACTGATTATGGAATTGCCATCAATCCAAAACGACAGGATTTAATTGACTGCATGAAAGGGGTAGACCTTCCATTTAAAACAATTGAAGAACTTCGGGACATTGCCTATTCCATGGTTGGAGAGCCGGAGAAAGTGGTTTTTGATGATAAGGTTGTAGGAATTATCGAAAGCCGGGATGGAACCATATTAGATGTCGTGCGCAAGGTGAAAGAATATACTTTCTCAGATAATTAGATGATAGATACAGATAAGAAGAACTATGATACTTATGCCCACTGGATTGGAAACATGGCAGGATCAGCATTGCTGGAGGAAGTTTATACGGCACCAAAGCCCGGGCTTGTGGATCCGCTCAGTAATGGAGCCCACCGGGATATGAATCTGCTTACATTTAAAAGAAGCACAGATGCTTTGGTGCCTTATTTTTGTAAATTTGCGGAAACAGGAATTCATATGTCTGAAAAACCAGAAGGCTGCTTTTTAAAGATCCGTCAGATTGGAATTCAGGCAGAAAATGCGATGTATGAAGCAACCGGACAGGTTAATACCCATAAAGGGGCTGTGTTTACTATGGGTATCTTATGTGCGGCTGCCGGAAGCTGTTTTAAAAAGTATGGTCAGGTGTCCATTAGCAGTCTGATTATGCAGGAACAAAAAATGGTTCGGAATATTTTATTAAATGAACTTGACTCCATACAGTTTAAGAACAGTAAAGATACCCATGGCCAAAAGAATTTATGTACTTATGGTTCCAGAGGAATCAGGGGAGAGGCGGCAGATGGTTATCCTTCCGTCATAAACCTGGCATTACCGGTTATCAGACAGGGAAAAAAAGAGGGACGCTATTGGAATCTGGTGAAAATCCAGACGCTGTTTACCCTGATGAGTCAGGTGGAAGATGGAAACATCCTGTCCAGGTGCAGGCGTGAGGGGCTTAAGGAAGTACAGAAACTGTCTCAGGAATTTCTGCTTACAGGGGGTGCCTATTCCCAAGGTGCGATTGAGGAGTTAATAAAACTTGACACCTATTTTATTCATAAAAACTATAGCAGCGGCGGGTGTGCCGATTTGCTGGCGGCCTCTATCTTTTTATCTGAGATTGAGGATGCGTGGGCAGGAAAGTGAGCAGGTGAATGATGCTGGAGGGAAGACCATTAGAGGGCCGTGCACTGGAGGAATTAAAAATATTTTTAGCCAGTCAGGATCTTAACTATGATGAGGGGATTGAATATAGTGCATGTATACTTGACGATGATTACAAAATCATTGCAGCAGGTTCTGTGGAAGAGAATGTGTTAAAGTGCATTGCAGTGGATCCTCATCATCTTGGAGAAGGATTATCCGGCAGTGTGGTATCCCAGCTGATTCAGTATGAGTTTGAGCATGGAAGAAGCAGGCTTGTCCTATATACAAAACCAAAGAATGAGGAACTGTTTAAGAGTTTAGGATTTTATACCGTGTTCCAGACAAAATCTGTATTGTTTATGGAGAATGAGAAACAGGGATTTGAAAAATTTATCCGGGCAATACAGGAAATAACACCAATCGATGCCAAAGATTATGGGAGAATAGTTGGTGCAATCGTAGCCAACTGTAATCCGTTTACACTGGGACACCGGTATTTAATAGAAGAAGCTTTGAAACAGTGTGACTATCTGCATGTGTTTGTATTATCGGATAAGCGGACCTTTTATGGCGCAGAAGACCGTTATCAGATGGTTTTAAAGGGAACGGAAGATTTAAATCGGGTCATAGTTCATCAGGCTTCTGATTATATGGTTTCTGCCGCCACTTTTCCCACCTACTATCTGAAAGAAAGGACGTTTGCAAATAAAGCCAATTGTGAATTTGATTTGGAACTGTTTGCAGAAATAATTGCCCCTCCCCTTAAGATAACCAGACGGTTCGTAGGAACAGAACCTATATGCAGAGTAACTGGTTCTTATAATACAGCAATGAAACAGATTCTCCCTGAATATGGAATTGAAGTCATAGAGATTGAACGAAAAATACAGGGAGAGGAAGTGATCAGCGCTTCCAGAGTCAGAGAAGCTGTTAAAAAAGGCAGGTTTCAGGATGCAGAAAGACTGGTACCGGAAACGACATGGAACTATTTAACACAAAAAACATAAGTATAAAGGCAATTTAAAGTAGGAAACAAAGACCATCGGCTTACTTTGTCGGTGGTCTTTTGTTACCCCTATAAAGGCTTATTGCTGACAAAACAAGGCAGTCTTATACCAATTCTGTGACTTTGAGGATAATCAGGGAGAGCCTGACTCTTATAATAATATCAATCTTGTTTAAATCAAGGCCGGTGATATCTTTAATCTTTTGAATGCGGTATTTTAGTGTATTAAAATGAATGTGCAGACAATCCGAAGCAGTGTGCAGATCCAGCTGATGCTCCAGGTAGCAGGTCAGTGATTCCATTAAGGAGGTACTATGAAGCCTGTCATATTCAATCAGATCATGAATACCAGGCTCAACTATGTGAACAGGCGGGTTTTGTAGCAGATAGGTTTCTGCCAGATCTTCTAAAATATAATCTTCATAATAAAACAATTGTCCCAGGCCTTTCTTTTGTCTTGAAAAATCAAAGGCTTTTTTTGCCTGCTCTAAGGCATGGCCTGCCTGTGAAAGGTCTAAAAAGCCGCGGCTTACTCCTGCAAACAAATGATTTGCACTTAGTATCTGCAGAAAATTCTGCAGACGGTCATCATCAAGAGGAGACTTCGTGCATTGATCAGAATCCAAAAGAATCACTATTTTACCTTCGAACATCTGAGTCAGTCCCCCGATAAAAAATTTATTCAGCAGTGTACAAATATAAACCATTTTTTCTCTGGAGTCAAAAAGGTCATTGTCTGTAATATAGAGTAAGTATATGTATTTTTTAAAATGGAGTCCGGATTTCTTCATTAACTGCCTGATCTTTTCCGGATTGGGCTGCTGGGTTTTTAAAACATAAAGAAGTATCTCCGATATTGGGGAATCGTAGGAGCAGTAAAAATGCGCATCATTACATAGCCGGATTCCCGCAAAATGGGTGAAGATCTGTAATATTTCACTGGAAAAATCCGTAAAGGGGTGGTTGTATTCCAGTTCGCTGACAAAAGCGATATTCATATGACTCTGTCTGATGCGAAGAATACGCTGGCGGTGTTTATAAATATCCGGGTAATTCATAATATATGGCGTCGGGGAATTGATCATATGACGTTGAAATGCGTAATCAGCGTTGCAGATATCGTTGTATTTTTGAGAGAAAGTCCGATTCTCCCTATATTCCATCCACTGAGGCTCATCCAACTGTTCTTCACCCCAGCAGGAGACCACCGGATTGTGGGCGGAATCGATCACTCTTAACGGATTACCAACATATTGAAAGGTCACTTCCAGCATTTTCTTCATGGCATCGGGATCGTCTAATGCCTGGATCATCTCTTCCTTGTACTGGTACAGGGTCAGTTCCTCGAAAAAGAATTCCTCCGTCAGGTTAATTAATTTTGGCAATGTCACCAGACTGGGATCACAGACAATCCAGTTGATTTTATTTTCCATGCCATAGGAGCGGGGGAGTTCCTTATCTCCAATGAGCAAAAGATTGACAGCTTCTGAAAGCGGGAGAGAGTCAGGCAGGTCGGATACATGTGCGATGTAAACCATATCGGAACAGAATGCCTTAAGTAAGCCATCCAGACAACGGCATGATCTGATGGTCAAATCATTACTAATATGACAATGACAGCTGTAATTCTTTAAAAACTCCGCCAGATTTTTCATGTGCTTTGCCATAAACGTCCTCTTTTCATATGAATTTATGAGTCATTATGGAAAATATTATATCACTGTTTTTATGTGGATTCCAGAATGGATTGTTAAAAATAATTAAAAAATGACGATTAAATTGTTTGATTTAACAAAAGACATCTTAGTAAAACCAATAAGAAACTGGTAAAAGTTTATAGATTCAGACATACCCTTTTCCTTTTGTATTTGATACTATTTTTTCATAGCAACAATAAAAGGAGAGGACAAATATGCAGAACAAATACGAAAAGCTTTTTGAACCGGTTAAAATCGGCAATGTAACATTGAAAAACCGTTTTGTTATGGCACCCATGGGCCCTCAGGGTCTGGGAGACTCCGTGGGAGGCTTTAATCAGAGAGGGATTGATTATTATGTGGAGCGGGCCAAGGGCGGAACAGGGCTTATTATCACAGGAGTATGTTTCGTTGATAATGAAGCAGAGCATCACTCCATGCCAAGTACTCCCTGTCCCACCATTAATCCCGTGCATTTTACCCGGACTGCAAGAGAAATGACAGAACGGATTCATGCTTATGATGCCAAAGTATTTCTCCAGTTAAGTGCTGGCTTTGGCCGGGTTGCACCTCCTGTTGATCCGGATTTAAAGCCGGTATCTGCGTCAGAGATTATGAACCGCTGGGTAGATATCCCTTGCAGAGCTTTGACAAAAGAGGAAATCCATCGGATTGTGAAACGGTTTGGGGAAGGAGCAGCAATTGCTAAAAATGCGGGATTTGATGGAATTCAGATTCATGCGGTTCATGAGGGTTACCTGCTTGACCAGTTTGCGATCTCATTTTTTAATAACAGAACGGATGAATACGGCGGGAGCCTGGAAAACCGCCTTCGCTTTGCAAGAGAAATTGTGGAGGAAATAAAGAAGACCTGCGGGGATGATTTCACAGTTACGCTTCGTTACAGTCCCAAATCATTTATAAAAGACTGGCGTGTCGGTGCTCTTCCTGGTGAAGTATTTGAAGAAAAGGGCCGTGACCTGCCCGAGGGGATTGAAGCAGCGCAGTTGTTGGAACAGTACGGGTATGATTCCCTTGACGTGGATGTGGGCTGCTATGATGCGTGGTTTTGGAATCATCCGCCAATGTATCAGAAGAAAGGACTTTACATACCTTATGCAAAAGCAATAAAAGAGGCAGTAAATGGTCCTGTTATCTGTGCTGGCCGTATGGATAACCCGGATCTGGCTCTTTCTGCCATTGAAGACGGAAGCTGCGATTTAATCGGACTTGGACGTCCTCTTCTGGCAGACCCCGATTATGTAAATAAACTGCGTTTCGGCCAGACGGAACTGATTCGTCCGTGCCTTTCCTGTCATGAGGGATGCCTCGGCCGGATGGTTCATTATGGATGGCTGAACTGTGCTGTCAACCCTGCCTGCGCAAGAGAACGGATTACAGAATTAAAGCCAGTTCTGAAAAAGAAAAAGGTAATGATTATTGGCGGAGGAGTGGCTGGATGCGAAGCTGCCAGGGTGTTAAGTTTAAGAGGTCATCAGCCAGTGATCTATGAAAAAACAGACCGTTTGGGAGGAAATTTAATTCCAGGAGGAACACCGGATTTTAAAGAAGATGATCATGCACTGGCAAAGTGGTATGAGAACACATTAAAAGACTTGTCAGTGCCGGTTTATTATAATACAGAGGTGACTCCTGAAATGGTTGGCAAAGCCAGACCAGATACGGTCATTGTTGCAACCGGTTCAAGGCCTAAGGTATTCGGTCTTGGAGATGACAGTAAGGTATTCACAGCCGAAGAGGTTCTTCTCGGAATCAGAGATCCGGGCAGTCGTGTTGTGGTTTTAGGGGGAGGTCTGGTTGGTTGTGAACTGGCTTTGTGGCTTAGGAATAACGGAAAAGAAGTTTCCATTGTGGAAGCCCAGGACGGTTTGTTAAAACTAAATGGTCCGCTGTGTTTTGCCAATATCAGTATGCTTTTATCCTTGATTGAAAGCAAAGGAGTATCTGTTTATACAGGTTCCAAAGCAATTCGTACCACGGAACAGGGAGTTCTGATTGAGACTGGAGCTGGAGAAGAGGAATTAAACGCGGATTCTGTAGTGCTTGCAGTTGGTTATGATTCCGAAAACAGACTTTATGATAAATTAAAATATGATGTCAGGGATCTTTACATATTAGGAGATGCAAGAAAGGTTTCCAATATTATGTACGCGATCTGGGATGCATTTGAGGTGGCATCAAATATCTGATTTTAGATCAGATGAGTTTCAAACCCGTATGCCGCACAGAAAATAACACCATTTTGTGCCAAAGATTATGGGAAAACAGTTGGCGCTGTTGCTGCCAACTGTTTTTTTTCGGCGATATAATACACTTAAGTGTAAACAGATTTCTGCTTTTACTGCTATATTATTAGTTCTTTGTCATTTTTTATTATATTTTTCTTATTGATTCCATCAGGTACCATTCTGTAAACGAGGAACCTGACATCCTGTTCCGAATCATTTTCCAGTGTATGAATTGAATTTTTCACTCTGACGATTGAATTTTGTGAAACAATCCGGCATTCTGTCTGATTCTCTTCTTTCCATAAAATTTTTAATTCTCCGGAAATTACGAATATAACTTCCTCAATTTTGTGATGCTTGTGCCATTCCTGAATGGCATGAGGAGGAAGAGTGTTGAGATGAATTTCATATTCATCAAAAATGAAATAATTGACTTTTGTCTGATTCTCTTTTTCTATGTAGATTGAGTCTGCAGTATCATAAATTTCTAGATTCATAATAAACACTCCTTTTTTTCTTTAGTATAAGCCTGTATTTTGTGATTTACAAGTAGAAGCAGTACACGTTATGTTTAATTTAATTGCACTTTTCATATTTGGCTGATAAGATGGATTAGGTAAATTATGGAAAAAGTCAAAGGGGGGGTCAATGATTGAACAAGAAAGAATTTAAACTGAGGGAAAAACGCTACGGCTGGGTGGATTTTTTTGCGATTCCATTTGCCTGTGACTCGCAGGCTGCTGCGGCACTGGGAGTCCAGAAACTGCTGACGGCACTCTCTGCTGTATTTCAGGTAGCAGTTCTGGCCAGATTTCTGGATTCTGCCGACCTTGCGTTAAAGAGTAACGGGCAGTGGAGCAGTGTGTTTGTGTGGTTTGCTATTCTGGCAGTTTGCGTGGGGTGGAGAAGAATTTCCTTTCGGGTGGGAGTGGTTTTTACAGAGCGTATCAGAATATGTGCTGCAGCCCAAATGAACAGGGCTCTCACAGAAAAACGCTCCAGACTTTCCTATTATCTGGTGGAGAATGAAGAAAGCTGGAATCTAATTAATCGGGTGAGTAAGCAGCCGGAACGGCAGATCACCATGATGCTCCAACGTTCTTACAATCTGATTCTGTATGTAATCCGGATATTTGGTGTATTGTATATTGTTTTTACACAAGTATGGTGGATTGGTATTCTTACTGCAGTTCTTTGTATTCCTTTAATTATCCTGTCACTAAAAACCGGAGAGAAGAATTATAATGCAAAGAAACTGGTTGCAGATCATGAACGACGCTATCAGTATCTGGCTAATGTGCTTTCCGGCCGTGAGGCTGTCAATGAGCGGACGCTGTTTGGTTATTCTGAAAAGCTGAACGGAGACTGGTATGAGCAATATGAGGAAGCCCGGCTCATAAAATGGAGAGCTAACTTAAAGTTAGCCTGCAGTGTGAGGGGAGGTTGACGCACAGGCACAGTGGTATCAGTAACACTAGAAAGGAACTGCAGCCCGGAAGTTTTTTCAGGGCTGCAGTTCCTTTTGAACATATGTTTAACCAAATATCTCTTTCAATTCTTTCCGGCTTCCCTCATCGGTTAAAGCCAGAATATCATCCCCCACCAGGATTTGGGAATCCCCTTTTGGAATGACTAAGGCATCGTCTCTGGTAATGGCGATCAGTACTGTCTTTTTCGGTATGGACAGGTCTTTCAGTAACTGGTTAGCTGCCCTGGCAGACTCTGCAACTTTCATCTGGATAATGGAATAATCGCCCCGTTTTAATTTTAATATGGTGAACATATCCTCCAAATCCATTTCTTCTACTACAAAGTGAGCCATTAAATCGGCCTGATTGACACCCACATCTACGCCCATACTGCTGTTATAAAGCCAGGCATTTTTGGGATTGTTCACCCTGGCAACCACCTTTGGAACACCAAATTCCATTTTAGCCAGAGTGGATACGACCAGATTGATTTCATCGGCATCGGTTACTGCTGCGATAACATCGGCAGAGTCGATCCCTGCCTGTTCCAGTACAGCAGGGTCTGATCCAAAGCCGTTAATTAATACTTCCGAAGGCAGTTCTTTTAATAGTTTGTTAAAATTTTTATTCCGATGTTCAATTACTTTTATTTCATGTCCGTTGGATAATAACAGGGAAGCAAGATAGGTTCCGACCTGGCCCCCTCCTACAATAATCACTTTCATAGCTTTCGTGGCATCCTTTCTTTCCATTTTCTCACAGTTCGCCTTGTTATCTATAACAGATCCAGCATGGATTTCAACTTATCTGTTGCAGCTATAATAACTGAAATGTACAGGATATCCTCAGCCTCCAGAATTGTACCAAGAGTCGGTAAAAAAGTTTTATTATTCCGGCTGATGGAAATAACCTGTATTTCACCCAGCACTGTGATCTCATTTACCTGATGACCGACCAAAAGAGAGGGAACCTCTATGCGGACCAGATTCACAGTTCCATTTCCAATGTCATAGACACTGTCCAGCTGATGATAGGTCAAAAACTGGGTTGCCCGTTCAATACCCCAGGAAGTGGTGGATATTGTCTGAATGCCAAGTCTGTGATAGATTTCTGCCTTTTTCGTATCATACAGTCTGGCAACTACATGAGGGACACGGTAAATCGTTCGGGCAATTCTGGCGATTACGGCATTAATCTCATCACTTTCTGTACAGGATACCACAGCATCAACTTTGTCTATCCTGGCTTTGCTTAACACGTCCCGGTCAAACCCAAATCCCAGAACCTTAATTCCTGCGAAATCGCTTCCCAGGCTGTCTAAAACTTCCGGATTTGAATCAATGACTGTTACCTGGTGTCCTTTTTTAATTAAATTATTGGATAAGCCGATTCCCATTTTTCCTAAGCCAACTACAATCACTTTCATTACGATCACCTCTCTATGATTTTAATTTCCTGCCGTTCTTTCTTACGTAGCCAAAATTTCCTTCCCTCTTCAAGCAGCAATACCAGCGGCGGCCAGATGCATAACAGCAGCCAGTCGGAAAGCAGAAGAGGAGCCGTATGGAATACGGATTGTAATGGCGGCAGATAAACTAAGGCAAAGATTAATATAATCTCGATCAGGATTCCTACGTTAACCTGTTTATTTTTAAACAATCCGACTTGAAAAGCAGACTGTTTTTCAGTACGGCAGTTAAACACAGCTCCGATCTGGCTGAATACAATGGCTGCCAGTGCCATGGTAGTAGCCCTGAAATAAACCGGATTATTTCCGCTGGCTAACGGCATATCCGGCCAGCCGTTCTGTATATTGACAAAGAAATACGAAAAGGCAGAGGCCAGTGAACCCAGCATTCCATACCATAAGAACGCTTTTATGATCAGCGGTCTGTTTAACAAAGTCTCTTTTGGATTACGGGGCGGCTGATCCATAATTCCTTTTTCCGGTTTCTCAGTCCCTAATCCCAGAGCAGGCATCATATCCGTCCCCAAGTCGATGGTGAGAATCTGCATGACAGTCAGTGGAAGAGGAATTGCACCCCTGGAAAACAGGAACAATGCGGAGGGTACGGCCTCCGGCATATTGGAGTTTAAAATATACAGTAAGAACTTACGGATATTACTGTAAACAGCCCGGCCTTCTTCAATGGCATGGACGATGGAAGCAAAGTTATCATCCGTTAAAATCATATCAGCCGCCTCTTTTGCCACATCGGTTCCAGCAATTCCCATAGCTACTCCGATATCGGCTTTTTTCAGGGCAGGAGAATCATTTACACCATCTCCGGTTACTGCAACAATCTCACCCAGATCCTGTAAATTCGTTACGACCCTGAGTTTTTGCTCCGGTGCCACCCGGGCAAAGATTATTTCATCCTTTAAATATTCCTTTAACTGCTCATCAGACATCTCTTCCAGTTCCAGCCCTGATACAACCCTTGGATTTGAACCTTTTACAATACCAATTCGTTTAGCAATGCTTTCTGCCGTTAATCCGTAGTCACCTGTTATCATAATAATGCGGATACCAGCGTGCCGGCATTCTTCAACGGCTGCAGCTACTTCGGGTCTGGGCGGATCTGCCATGACTACCAACCCGACAAAAGTCAGATCTTGTTCTATCAGATCTGGTGTATAGGCGCTCATGGCTGTTGGAATCTTATCTTCTTTTTTCAGCAGGCGGTATGCCACAGCCAGAACACGTAATCCCTGCCTGGCGTAATTGTCATTGGCATCCATAATTTCCCTTCGCATCTCTTCTTCCATGGGAGTGACAGTCCCGTTTCTGCGAATGGTATTACTTAGTTTCATGATTTCTTTTGGAGCACCTTTTACGTAGGCAATCAGTCTGGTGCCTTCTATGGTTCTTTGAAGGCGATGCACGGTTGTCATTCGTTTCCGGCGGGATTCAAATGGCAGCTCTCTTAATCTTGGTGTCAGTTCCGCCTGTTTTGCCACGTTAATCCCTGCTTTTTCTGCAACTACGCCAAGACATGCCTCGGTAGGATCACCAAGCACTGTATAACGGGCGGATTCTTCTCCTGGGGGAAGCAACCTTGCATTGCTGCATAGTGCAGCGCCAGTCAGCAGAAGATTCATGTCCTCATCCTCACTGGCTTTTACTGTTTTTCCGCCTGTCATGATCTCGCCTTTGGGGCTGTAACCAACACCCGTTACCTCGTATTCCCGGTCGGCAAGCCATAGATGGTTTACTGTCATTTCATTCTGGGTTAAGGTTCCTGTTTTATCCGTACAGATTACGGTAGTACTTCCAAGTGCCTCCACAGAAGAAAGCTTTTTCACCAGAGCATTCCGCTTTGACATTCTTTGGACTGCCATGGCAAGAGATAACGTAACAGTAGGAAGAAGACCTTCCGGGATAAAAGCGACGATCATTCCAAGTGCAAAGATAAAGGAGGAGGCCATTGGTTCCTTTACCAGTAACAAAGCTGCCACAAAGAAGAATACGCCAAATGAGATGGCAATAACAGAAATTTGTTTTGTTAAACGGTTCAGTTCCTTCTGCAGGGGACTTTGGACTTCTTTCATATTCTGTGTTAATCCTGCAATTTTACCAAATTCCGTACGCATCCCAATTTCCGTTACAACGGCTTTTCCGTTGCCCTCGGCTACGTTGGTGCCTGCAAATATCAGATTTGGAGTTTCCGCTTTTGTCAGGTCATCTTTTAATACAGCATCCTTGATTTTTCGCACCGGGTTGGATTCTCCGGTTAAAGTGGACTGATCCACCTGTAAATCACTGCTTTCTATTAATCTGGCATCAGCGGAGATCTTGTCCCCTTCCTCCAACAGTATAATATCGCCGATAATCAGATCTTCTGCCAGTATTTTCTGCTCTTCCCCATCACGGATGACGCGTGCGTAGGAAGGCAGCATGTTTCTTAATGCATCTGTGGCTTTACCGGCCCTGTGTTCCTGCCAGAAGCTGAAAACACCGTTAATGACGTTTACCAGCCAGACAGCCACTCCAAGTTGTGGCATCCCTGCAAGAAATGCCACAGCACCGCCAATCCAGAGCAGAATCGCCATAAGATGGATAAAGTTTCCCAGAAAGATAAGTATTACAGATTTTTTCTTTTTTTCTTCAATTAGATTTTTGCCAAGTTTTTTTTGCAGCTCTGCCACCTGTGACTGATTCAGTCCACGGACATTGCTTCCCAGTGCAGCATAGACCTGATCCGCAGGCAGCTTCGCAATATTCTCTTCCTTACCCTCTTTTTCTGTAACCATTGTGTTATAACCTTCTTTCTCTTAAAAAATGATTTCGAAGACTTTTTAACTAAATCGTTTCTGAGAAAATAATTGTATACCCTGTAAGATTGCCGCTCAATAATATTAACAGAATCTATATACGTCCATATATTTCCTTAATATTATCTTTAAACTGGTCATCTGTTTCACAACTGGTATCTGAAATTACCAATATATTACTATGATTTATTACAGAAACTATGCGCATAACGAATTACGTCTGGAAGGAATGGTATAAAAAATAGACAGGTAAAAGGAATCTCAACTTTTACCTGTCTAATATATATTTTTGTACATAACGGTTGAAGAGCAAATCAAAGAAGTAGTTAATTCCATACCGGGTATAAACGTTTTGCATTCCGTTGGAAATGTAATCGCAGGATTGAAACTTGTCACTCAGGAAAATGATGGTGTCATAATATTCCTCAAACTGTTTAGCGTGGTTTAATGTGATTAGAAATTTACGTGCCTTCACATCTTTTACGTCATCCTTGGTCGCAATGGCATAATTTCCAGATGCAGAGCATGTAATCAGCAGATCATCTTCCGTAAGAGCAGGAAGAATTCCAGTATTGCCGGAAATATTGGTGACAAGCTTAATCAGCCTGCCAAGAGAAGTCATCTCCAGCTGAAATTCCTTGGCAGAAGAGCTTGAGGTGTCATAATTCAAAATAACAACATTACGGCTGTTTTTAATCAGATCCACAAGCAGTTCGATATTTTGCTGGTCGATGGTATCATTAATATCTGTCAGCATGTCAACCATGGAAGTCATGATGTAATCATGAAAAGAGGACTGGTTGACGAAGTCAATAAATGCTCTGGAATGAACCCGCATATGTCTGATGTTATCTTTCATGTGTGTAAAGCTTTCAAAGCCGATGCTTTTTACGAATCTGTGAATTGTACTCCTTGATACATAACAGTAATCGATCACATCATAAATGCTGATTTTATCCAGAATATCAATGCGTTCCAACAGATAATTTGCTAAAACGTAGTTAATATCGTCTTCGTTGGAATTATTAATGATAGCAAGCAGGGAAGAGGTAATACTAAAGCCCTTGAGACTAAATGCATTTTGCTGTTTTTTATTATTTTCATCCATGCCCAGATTATATATCAAAAATAATAGAGACACAATATAAATTCAGGGTAAAATAATTAAAATTCAGATTTGGTTTCATATTCTGAAACCCGGGGTTTTGTCGAAATCTGATATAATCTGGCTATGGAAATACATAAGGCGCGCTGGTGTAAATCCAATGGAACAACGAGGGTATGGTGAAACAAAAAGCAGACTATAAGAAGAGGGGAAAAATCATGGCAAAAAAAGATTATGTACAAATATGTGCAGATATAATCAATACTTGCGGAGGCGAATCAAACATTGCTAATGTTACACACTGTATGACCCGTCTGCGCATTCAGCTGCATGATGAGACAAAACTGAATAAAGATGAGGCGAAAAAGATCCCGGGCATTCTTAACCTGATTGTACAGAGCGGAGAGTACCAGTTTGTGATCGGACAGGATGTACCGGCACTTTTTGCAGAATTTAAGAAGCGGGACGGTATTAAAACAGGTGGTGAAGTTCGGAATTCAGATGCAGTTAAGCAGGATGGGAAAGCTGGCAGAGGAAATGTTTTTGCAGGTATTATGGCATTTATCGGAGGCACATTTTCTCCGGTTATTCCCGTACTGATCGCTGGTGGTCTTACGGGGGCAGTGTTAACGCTTCTTACCACACTCTTTGGTGTGTCTTCTGAAGATGGAGCATACAAAATTTTCTATGCTGTAAACCAGGCGGCTTTTTATTCCCTGCCGGTATTTATCGGTTTTTCAGCAGCAAACAAATTAAAATCCAACGGATACCTTGGAGCGTTTCTTGGAGCAATCCTGTTATATTCCACCATCAATAATGCAGAAGCACTTGACTTCTTCGGCATTAAGGTTGCACAGATTGCATATAACTCAACGGTGTTTCCTGTAATCCTTGGCGTTTTATTCATGTCCGTCATTTATAAATATTTACAGAAGATCATACCAGTCTACTTGAGGACGATTTTTGTACCCCTTATTACCATGCTGGTTACGGTACCGGTCACACTCATTGTACTGGGGCCCGTGGGTAATCTTGCAGGAACCTGGCTGGCAGACGGCGTACTGACTGTATACAGAGTAGCTCCGGCAATCGCGGTTATGATCATTGGTATTACGACTCCCCTTATGGTGTTCTTTGGTATGAACAATGCAACGTATCCGGTAGTTTTCTTATTAATAGCTGAAATCGGTTCTGACCCGTTAATCTGTACCGGAATGGCTCCGGCTAATGTAGCTGTCGGCGGTGCCTGTCTGGCTGCAGCATTAATTGCAAAGAATGCAGAATCCCGCAGTATCGCAACAGGAGCCGGTATTACTGCACTGTGCGGCATTACAGAGCCAGGTGTATACGGTGTATTATTTGTAAAAAAATATCCCCTTCTGGGTGCAATGATCGGCGGTGGTCTTGGCGGCCTTATAGCTGGGTTATTCGGAATGACCCAGTACGTAGTATCAACCCCCGGATTTATCTCAATTCCTGCTTATATCAACCCGGATGGAACAGGTAAAAACCTGATTGTCTCATTGGTTGTTATGGTGACTGCAGTTACAGTTTCATTTGTAATTACCTTAGTGCTGGGAAAAAGAGCGGAAAAGAAAGCGGGGGCCAACTAAGAAACTTATGACAAATTGTATGAAAAAACTGGAGGTGCAACATGTATTATAAAGAAGATCCTAAATTCCCCGAAAACTTTATGTGGGGTGCTTCAAGCGCTGCATGGCAGGTAGAAGGCGGAGTTGCAGAGGGCGGAAGAACGCCGGCCATGATCGATATAAACAGCACGAAAAAGAAACCATATGCGGATAATTCAATCGCAGCGGATCATTTTCATAGATATAAAGAAGATGTGGTACTTATGGCAGAATGCGGGTTCAGCTCCTATCGTTTTTCCCTTTCCTGGTCAAGAATTATTCCTCATTCAGACGGAAAAGTCAACCCGGAAGGAATCAAATTCTACAACGACCTGATTGATGAGCTCATTAAAAATAACATTACTCCTATTGTGACCATATACCATTATGACCTTCCTGTATGGGTATATGAGGAATTAGGCGGCTGGAGAAGCAGAAAGACCATTGATGCATTTGAACATCTCTGTAAAGTTTGTTTTGAAAATTTTGGTGACAGAGTGAAATACTGGTTGTCTCTCAATGAGCAGAATATGCAGATCTGCTATGGCCACTGGCTGGGCACAAGTGTGGGCTGTACAGACTGGGAAAGAGAGAAGTGGGATATTAACCATATCATGAATCTCTGCCATGCAAAAGCAGTCATTCACTGTCATGAAATGGTAGAGGGCGGAAAAATCGGACCTGTTCCAGGTTATGTTCCGATTTATCCAAAGACCTGTAATCCCGGCGACCAGATCGCTGCCATGAATGCAGAAGAATTAACCCAGAAGATCTGGAATGACACGTATGTATATGGGGAATACAGTAATTTTGTAAAAAAATACTGGGAAACCCACGACATTCATCCAGATATTCGTCCAGAAGACTTAGAGCTGATGAAGAAGGCTAAAATCGACTTCATATCTGTAAACTGCTATAGAAGCAACACTGCATATGAATCAAAAATTGACAGTGAGAGACAGGAGTATGGACTGAATAAGTTTGGTATCAAAGGTCAGATGCAGTGGCCCAATGTCCCCGGTGAATATGCGTTATGTACCAACCCCTATGTGGAATATACGGACTGGGATTGGGAAATCGATCCCCAGGCAATGCGATATTCTCTCCGTTATCTTTGGAATCACTACAGACTTCCAATGATGATTACAGAAAATGGATTTGGAGCAAACGAGACCAAGGGTGCAGACGGACAGGTGCATGATACAGCAAGAATTGATTTCCTGAGAGATCAGATCTATCAAGTGGGTCTTGCCATTGAGGATGGCTGTGAAGTAATTGCATACAACCCATGGTCATTCACGGATTTATTATCAACTGGTAATGGAATTAAGAAGCGTTATGGGTTGGTTTACATTGATACTACAGATGAGGAACTGGTTAACTGCGAGGATGTATCGGAACTTAGCATGAAACGCATTAAAAAAGATTCCTTCCATTGGTACTCAAAACTGATTAAATCCAATGGGAAAGAGTGGGGCAAAAACATGAAATAAGAATTGCCCGCAGATGGAGGAATGATTGTGGGGTTTTTTAAGAAGAAAATTGTTTTCCCTGTGAGCCGGGCAATCTGTACTCAATTACAGACGGTATGATCTGGAGTATGCAAAAGAAGGAGACGTAACCGTAGAAAACGGTGAGATTTCCTATCAGTGTGAATAATGAATACCATACAAAAATACCATAGTTGAAAAACTGTGGTGTTTTTGTATTGACTGTACAACGATTGCAGACTTTATGATATACTAAAATAAATAAAGTAAAGGATGCAATTGATTTATGGAAAAGAATTTAACTACAGGAAGTGTATTTAAAACCGTTGTATATTTCTCCTTACCGTACCTGCTGTCGTATTTTCTTCAGACATTGTATGGGATGGCAGATCTGTTTATTGTCAGTCAATTTAACGGAGTGGACAGCATTACAGCAGTTTCCATTGCAAGTCAGGTTATGCACATGATAACGGTTATGATTGTCGGTCTGGCAATGGGAGCCACCGTTTTGATTGGACGGGCTGTGGGGGCAGGAAAGCATAAGGAGGTATCTTCTGTTATCGGAAATACAATTACTTTATTTATGGCTTTGTCCGTCATAATTATGATTGTACTGCTCATGGTGGTGAAGCCAATCGCTGTCGTTATGTTAACACCTCCGGAAGCTTTTGGTGAGACAGTTACCTACCTTACCATCTGTATGATTGGGATCCCATTTATTACCGGATATAACATTATCAGTTCGATTTTACGTGGAATGGGCGATTCCAAGAGCCCGATGTATTTTATTGGTATAGCCTGTGTGGCCAACATCGTTTTAGATTATGTTTTTATCGGTGTGTTTAAACTTGGGGCAGCAGGTGCTGCACTTGGTACAATTTTATCACAGTCAATCAGCGTAATTATTTCTCTGAACTTTATCCGGAGGCGAAAAATGGGAATCAGTCTTTCCCTAAAGGATCTTAAACCGAAAGCAGCAGTGATTCTTAATCTGCTTAAAGTTGGCATTCCAGTGGCGTTGCAGGATGGATTTATTCAGATCTCTTTTCTTATAATAACAATAATTGCAAATAACAGAGGATTAAATGATGCAGCAGCAGTGGGCATTGTGGAAAAGATAATCGGCATCTTATTTTTGGTTCCGTCCTCCATGCTGTCTGCCGTCTCTGTACTTTCCGCACAAAATGCAGGTGCAGGGAAACATGATCGTGCACGTCAGACTCTTTGGATTGGAATTCTGATTACGGTAGTATTCGGTATAGTATCAGCGGTTATCATGCAGTTTTCTGCTGGATCAGTAATTGGTTTTTTTACAGATGATTCAAAAGTAATTTTGCTTGGCAGACAGTATATGAGCAGCTATGTCTGGGATTGCATTTTTGCAGGAATTCATTTTTGTTTCAGTGGGTATTTCTGTGCATATGGTTTGTCTGGAATATCCTTTATCCATAATTCCATATCCATTATCTGCGCCCGCATTCCCCTTGCCTACCTGGCATCAGTATACTTTGCAGACACACTTTTTCCCATGGGAATTGCAGCCCCCGTGGGGTCAATTCTGTCAGTTGTTATATGTATCAGTGCCTTTATCTGGCTGAGTAAGCGCGGCGAAGCATAATCATGAGTATCCAGTTGGGAACGATCATTCCATTCTTTATTTAATATTGAAAAAATATAGTCGTCATAAAATTTTTCTTCCAATTCATGATGATTTCTTAAAATTCCATCTCTCTGAAAGCCCATCTTGTCCAATAAATGAATGGATTCTATATTAAAGCTGCCAGTCTGTGCATATATTTTATTTAACTCCATATTTTTGAACAAAGTATCTAACAGACTTGTAAGTGCTTCTTTCATATATCCGTATTTTCTGTATGTGGGAATCATATAATATCCTAACTCCATACTTCTGTTTCTCGGATTGTAATCGTTAAAGGATACTTTACCCAATAATTTCTTATCCTGTTTTCTCCATATGGAAAATATAAGGTTATTTTCTTTTTTAATAATATGATTATAAAATTCAACTAACTCAATTCCTTCCCTTTTTATGATAGGCCGGCAAGTCATTTTATATGTTTCGTCATAATTTGTTTCAGCTCTGATCAACATTAATTCATCTGCAGTAATCTTTTTAATACATAATCTTTCAGTTATGATTGGAAAATTTATATAATTATTATCTATCATAATTTATTATCCCTTTCGCTTTGTTTGATCCCTTAAGTTTTTTCGAAAATATCTTTGCATAAAAAAGGAAAACTTTATCTTATTAACTTTATTGTATCATATTTGATGTTTATCTAATGTATTCATTGACAACCTTCTAATTGATGTTATAATTATAAAAATTGAACTGTATTTCGGCATCAAGTTGACAATTTAAAGTGATGAGGTCTTGGGATGAGCATAGAGTGTACGGTTATAAAAGAAATTGATTACTATATGGAGAGTATAGAATTATTATTTCGAATTATCAATAAAAAATCTTATCTGAACTTAAAAATGGATCTGTTGAAGCGGACAGATGAAAAGAAAAAGGCTGTTATCTCTTATCAATTAGATCAATTATCGTTTATTCAGGAAGAGATTGAACAAAAAACGGATGTAAACAATCCTCTTATTAAATTCTACTTTACCTCATTTATATCAGAAAATATTTGTATTGCAAAAATATTATATCAATGTGTGAGACATTCCACTTTTTCCGGCAATAAAAGTGAAGTGATACACTTTATTAACAGATATCTAAGTACCATAAAGGATGACAATACCTTAGAACTATCATTTGATGATGTCGATCTAAGAACTACCGGTTATGAAAACAATAAGACAGTATCATTTACAGACAGGATTAATAATCTGGAATGTGAACCAGCACAAAAGTGGCAATTATTGGAATTAATAGAACATTCCAGCAAACATGCGGAAATTCTTTACGAAATTCTTGAAAAGACAGTTTCAGAATTAAAGAAACAAGAAATAATATTGTTGGAATTAAAAGAAACAGCTACGGAATATTGGATGGAATATTTCAAACAACATAGTTTCTATAAGTTGATGAATAGCTTTTATAATATAAAAGAAGACAGTTATCCCAGCAAGCCCACATTTATACGAACACAGATTATGGCTTGCAACCGGGTTATTTTTTATGGTAATGATGAAAACGTGGGGGATTATCATATATTGGATGTGGGCATACTATTTGACTGTAATTATAAAGTATCGAAAAGACAATTGAGTAATCAGGAATTGAGCAATGGACTAAAGTTATTGTCCGATCCCAGTAAATTTGAAATATTGTGTTTTATTCGGAATAAAAAGGCTTACGGGCAGGAAATTGCGGCAGAACTAAAGCTAACGACTGCTACCATTTCCCATCATATGAATACACTTATGAAGCTGGGGCTTATCAATATAGAGAAGTCAGATAATAAAGTTTATTATCAAATGAATAAGGAAGCAGTCAATTATTTATTGGAAGCAACGAAAAATAAATTGTTGGAGGATTAAAATGAAATTTAAAGATATGCCATATCAAAGAGTAGATTTAGAAGAAAAAAAGCTTCGGTTTGAAGAAATTATGAAGGATTTCGCCGCTGCAGCCAGTGGAGAAGCCCAGTTTGAGATTCATAAAAGATATTATGAGTTCAAAGATGAAATCGATACCATGGTCATAATTGCAAGTATCAGACACGATATCGATACGACAGATGAATTCTATGAAAAAGAACGGAATTATTATGATGAAATAGAGCCGGAACTGATTGATATGTACGTAAGATATGCGCGGCAGATGTATGAATCTCCCTATCGGAATTATCTGGAAGAAAAGATAGGAACCGTTGCATTTAAGAACATTCAGC
Source organism: uncultured Paenibacillaceae bacterium (assembly GCA_963523055.1). Classification (GTDB taxonomy): domain Bacteria; phylum Bacillota; class Clostridia; order Lachnospirales; family Lachnospiraceae; genus Lacrimispora. The sequence continues at coordinate 57,410 of CAURBV010000021.1, forward strand.
TGAATATCAGGTCATTTGATAAAAAACTGATTCCACTTAAGCAGGAAGAGAATGCGCTGACAACTGAATACGATAAATTAATTGCCAGTGCAGAAATTGATTGGGAGGGGGAAACTCTGAACCTCTCCTTATTAAGAAAGTATTTAACCCATAAAGACAGGGAAGTACGCCGGAAAGCTTATGTAAAATACAGTTCCTTTTTCGAAGAAAACGGAGATAAACTTGATTCTATTTACGACAAGCTGGTAAAAAATCGTACAAAACAGGCGGAAGAATTAGGCTATGATAATTTCGTAGGGTTAGGTTATGACCGGGTACGGAGAAATTGTTATGACAAAGCTATGGTAGAAAATTTCAGAAAACAGGTAAAGGAATATTTCGTACCATTTGCTGAAAAGCTTCATGAAAAAAGAAGAAACAGAATAGGAATTGAAAAATTATCCTGTATCGATGAAGGTGTTTTCTTTGAAACTGGCAATCCGGAACCAGTCGGTACGCCGGAAGAGATTATGGCCAGTGCACAAGACATGTATGGAGAACTTTCCAAAGAAACAAAGGAATTTTTTGATTTCATGTCTGAGAATGAATTGTTTGATGTGCTGGGCAGAAAGAAAAAACGGGCAGGGGGATATATGACTTACCTTCCTGTTTATAATGCGCCTTTCATTTTTGCCAATTTCAACGGAACCAGTGGTGACATCAACGTGATTACTCATGAATGCGGCCATGCGTTCCAGGGGTATCTGTCAGGAAAAGATCCCATCAAAGAACATGCGGATATCACCATGGAAACAGCAGAGATTCACTCCATGTCCATGGAATTTTTCACAGCTCCCTTTATGAACCAATTCTTTGGCAGCCGGACGGAAGATTATAGTTCCATGCACTTAGAGGATGCTGCCATATTTATTCCCTATGGCTGTATGGTAGACGAATTTCAACACATTGTCTACGAAAATCCTCAGATGACTCCTGCGCAAAGGCACCAGGCGTGGATTCAGCTTGAAAAGGAATATCGGCCACATTTGGATTATACCGGATATCCATATTTTGAAAAAGGAGGATTCTGGCAGAAGCAGCCTCATATCTATGACGATCCTTTCTATTATATTGATTACTGTATTGCTCAGATTTGTGCTTTTCAGTACAAAATAAGAATGGATGAAAATTATCAGGAAGCCTGGGACAGCTACTTGAAACTTTGTAATTTATCAGCCAGTGATTTCTTTACTAATATGCTGAAAGAGGTTGGGTTAGACAGCCCGTTTGAAGATGGCTGTGTGAAAAGAATTGTTGAGAAACTGGAAACATTATGTCTTTAAATATCTGTATAGTATTCGAATAGCAGTCAGCTGATCGTTTGATCTATAAAAATTTTTAAGGAGGGTTGGTATGAAAAAGATTAATAGAGATGATCCAATCCCATAGATGTCGAAAGGCAATATGGGAGTACATAAACGTATCATCAAATATTATAAAAGTGAAACGAAAGGGATGAATATTAATGAAATCAAAAAAAATTTTAAGTATGTTAATTGTATCAGGTCTGGTTGTCTCCAGTCTGGCTGGCTGCGGCGGCTCATCTGGTAAAACCACAGGCGGGAACACTGCAGAAACTCAAAAAACAGCACAAAATGATAAAAAAGGACCCAATGGTGAGACACTGGCCTCCGAACAGGTTGCACATGGTCAGCAATTTAATGTGATTACTTTTGATACGGCACAGGTAGGAGATGCGGAGTCAGGTTCATTTTTCTTAGCAACCTGTGAAGGCTTATTCCGAGAGAATAAAGGTGTGATTGAAAATGCAGGCTGTGAAAAATATGAGGTTTCAGATGATGGTCTTACCTATACATTTCATTTAAGAAAAAACAAATGGTCAGACGGGGTAGAAGTAGTTGCCAGCCAGTATAAAGATGCGGTAGAACGAGTGCTGAATGCTGATTTGGCATGTGCCTATTCATTCTTTGCATTTCCAATTAAAAATGCAGAGAAATTCTACAACAAAGAATGTGGCTTTGACCAGGTCGGTGTAGAGGTTGTAGATGATTACACTTTAAAATTTACGCTTGAAGCACCAGAACCTTATTTTGTTGACAAATTATCTTACACCGTGTTTTATCCGATCCGCGTAGATAATATTGAAAAATATGGTGATACATATGGTACCGATGCAATGCAGACCTTATCCTGCGGCCCTTATATGGTACAGGAATATACAGCGAATCAGAGCACTGTTCTGGTAAAAAATCCGGAGTATTGGGATGCAGAACATGTTTACTTAGATCAGGTTGATCTGCAGCAGGTTGATGAAACCGCGACCCAGTTCCAGTTATTTGAAGCAGGCCAGTTAGATTATGTATCAGCTTCCGGTGACTATTTGAAAAAATGGGATCAGGCAGCAAGTGAAGGCAAATGTCAGCTTTATACAGACGGAGATGTTGCTTCCCAATATTTTGCATTTAATACACAGGAATCATGTCCAAGTGGTTTAATGCAGAATACAAAAATAAGAAAAGCAGTTGCTTATACATTTGACAGCCAGACATTTATTGATTCTGTTTACAACAGCAGATATACAGCTGCTTATGGGCTTGTAACACCGAATATTAAAGTCGGAGACAAAGAATATCGTTCGGAAGTGACAGAACCGATTAAAGAAGAATATAGTGAATATGCGAATAATCCGGAGAAGTTAAAAGCATTATTCCATGAAGGATTAAAGGAACTTGGAAAAGACACCGATGATTTAAGCACCATCACTCTTCAATTCTTAGGTTATGGCGAAACAACCATTGAAAAAGACATAGAACAATATGTAGTTCAGCGGATTCAGGATAATTTAGGTGTGAAAGTAAACTTAAATATTGTGGGTGACTTTGGTCTTGCACATGCTGCGCAGGTTGCTGGTGAGTTTGACTTATGTATGCAGGTATGGGGAGCAGATTACAATGATCCCATGACATTTATTGATATCTTCAGAACTGGCGGAAGCAGTAACTACGGTAAATACTCAAGTGAGAAATACGATCAGGTTCTGGATCAGTTATCAAAAGAGCAGGACAATGATAAACGTATCAAACTGTATGGAGATGCAGAAAGCATTCTGATCAAGGATGATGCAGCAATTAAACCTCTTCTATATCGCGACAAACACAGTTATATAAACAATCGTCTTCATGGTTTCCAATACCCTGTTTTCGGTGGAAAGCATGAATTCAAATATGCTTACATTGTGGAAGAATAAATAGATTTAAAGGTCATACCACATGGCGCATCACTGTACGGGGGTGTGCTGTGTGGTATACTTTATAGATTAGGAGAATGAAAATGGTCAAATACATCATCCGAAGAGTATTGGAAATGCTGATTACCCTGTTTTTAATCGTGACAGCTACTTTCTTCTTACTGTCCGCAATTCCTGGAAATGCGCTGACTTCCAAAATCGCCAAATTGCCAAAGACGGTGCAGACTAAGATTATAGAAAAATATGGATATGATAAACCAGTTGCAGAGCGTTATGTAATTACCATGAAAGGGCTGCTGATCAATGGCGATTTCGGAGAATCCATTATCAGACCAGGCGAAACATTTGCCAAGAATTTAAAGCTTAAACTTCCGGTAACAATCAGGCTCAGTGTTCAGCAGATTCTATTAGGTGTGACGTTAGGTATATTATTGGGAATTATCGCAGCTATGAAGAGGGGAACTTTCTGGGACAAGCTGATCTTAGTGGGAGCCATGATTTTAGTATCCATGCCTTCGCTGGTTATCTCACTTTTACTTCAAAAATATTGTGCAAACGGATCGTTCCTGAAATTGCCGATTATTGGCTGGCCGAAAGGAAAAGAATTATGGTTCGGAGGCTGGAAATACACAATCCTTCCAACCATTGCCGGTTCCTGCAGTTTTATTGCCTATTATTCAAGGCTTACCAAAACCAGTATGCTGGAAAGCATCAATCAGGAATATACCCTTACAGCCAGATCAAAAGGTCTTTCTGAACTGCAGATTGTAAAAAATCATGTGATACGTAATTCATTTATTCCAATTATTACTGTACTGCCCACTACGGTAGCAGGTATTTTAACTGGTTCTCTGTTTATTGAACGCGTTTTCTCCATTCCGGGTATGGGACGATACTATATAGAAGCTGTTCAGGGAAGAGATATTCCCATTGTCCTGGCAGGAACAACATTTTATGCCATTATTACGGTTATAACAATGCTGGTAACAGATATTTTATATGTTATTGTGGATCCCCGTATTAAAATCGGTGTTTCGAAATAACGGAAAGGAGAAATAAAATGAATTCAATGATAGATAAAAGATTTGAACTCGCCGACCAGTCCAAGTTTGATGCTGACGAGGTCGTAAGACCGAATATCAGTTACTGGCAGGATGCGTGGCGAAGATTAAAGAAGAATAAATTAGCCATGTTATCCATGGGCGTACTCCTCATTCTTTTTGTTATGTCTGTAATTGGTCCTGGCATAAGTGGTCAGAATTATACAACATTAATGCCGGAAATTAAAAATTTACCGCCTGACAGTACCTATTGGCTGGGAACTGATTATTTAGGAAGAGACCTTTTTTCCCGTTTGTGGAAAGGTTTAAGATTTTCCATTATTGTTGCTGTGGTTGCAGCAAGCCTTAAGGTTCTGATCGGTTGTATTTATGGAGCTGTTATGGCATACCTGGGCGGTCTTGTAGATGATATTATGATGCGTATTGTAGAGGTATTAAACAGCATCCCTTATCTTATCGTTACTTTAATTATTTTAGTCGTACTGGGAAATGGTTATTTACCTTTATTATTTGCATTATGTATCACAAACTGGACAAGTACAGCCCGTATGGTAAGAGGCCAGATTTTAAAGCTTCGGGAAAGCGAATACATCATGGCTTCCGCAGCTTTGGGAGCATCGTCAGGAAGAGTAATTATCAGACATTTAATTCCAAATACACTGAGTTTGTTAATTCTGGATCTGGCGACATCCATTCCTTATATTATTTTTGACGAGACTGTGCTTTCGTTCCTGGGAATCGGTCTTCAGCCCCCTGCATTCAGTTTAGGAACACTGCTTTCAGCAGGCCAGGAGGCCATGGCTTTTTATCCCACCCATTTATTATATCCTAGTATACTTTTATGTTTACTTGTATTGTCATTTAATATTTTAGGCGACGGTTTAAGGGATGCACTTGATCCACAGCTTAGAGACTAGGAGGAAATCAGGATGAGTCAGGAACCCTTATTAAAAGTGGAAGATTTAAAAGTTTCTTTTCATACCTATGCAGGAGAAGTGCAGGCGGTAAGAGGCGTATCCTTTGATGTAAAAGCAGGAGAAGTATTAGCTATCATAGGAGAATCAGGCTGTGGTAAAAGTGTTACCTCCAGAGCGATCATGTCTCTTGTCAGAGGTCCTCAGGGGGAAATTAAAAAGGGAAGTAAAATTCTCTATGAAGGAAATAACATATTAGAAATGAATGAAAAGGAGCAAAGAGCCTTTCGTGGCGGTGAATGCTCCATGATTTTTCAGGATGCCTTAGTTTCGTTAAATCCAACCATGAAAATCGGAAAACAGATTATTGAAAATATAGTACAGCATAAAAAGATAAGCAAAAAAGAAGCCAGACAGGAAGCCATTCAGTTATTAGAAGCAGTGGGTATTCCCAATCCTGAAAAGAGAATTGACCAGTATCCATTTGAATTTTCTGGCGGTATGCGGCAAAGGGCTATGATTGCCATTGCGATTGCCTGTAACCCTAAGATTTTAATTGCAGATGAGCCTACCACAGCTCTTGATGTGACAATTCAGGCACAGATTATGGAGCTGATTAAAAGTCTGAAGGAGAAACGAAATACGGCAGTGATTCTAATTACCCATGATTTTGGAGTTGTGGCAGGTTCTGCCAATAAAGTTGCCGTTATGTATGCGGGACAGGTGATTGAAAGCGGTTCAAGAAATGAGATTTTCTACAATCCACAGCATCCATACACCTTAGCGCTTCTTGGCAGTGTGCCAAAATTGGAGTGGGCGAATAAACAGCTGTTACAGACAATTAAAGGAACGCCTCCAGATCTTATTTCTCCGCCAAAAGGCTGTGCATTTGCAAAGCGCTGCAATTACTGTATGAATGTCTGCCTGGAAGAGATGCCTGGGACAACTGATTTTGAAGCTGGTCATTATACACGTTGCTGGCTGCATGATGAGGAAGTACCAGAGTCTGTTAAAAAAATGTTCTACGATGACAGAAAGATCATAACTGATAACGAAAATGGTGTTGCAGCAGTTGAGGGTGAATAAAATGGGTAGTCACGATATTTTAGAAGTAAAACATTTAAAGAAATATTTTAATGTTGGAAAGCATGATCTTTTAAAGGCGGTAGATGATGTTTCTTTCACCATAAAAGAAGGTGAGACATTAGGCCTTGTGGGTGAATCCGGCTGTGGTAAGACAACCTGCGGCCGTACGGTAGTTGGAATGTACCGCGCAACAGATGGAGAAGTATACTATAAGGGACAAAATGTACATAAATTAAAAGGAAAAGACAAAAAGGCCTTTAACAAAGAAGTCCAGATCATTTTTCAGGACCCTTATGCGTCTTTAGATCCCAGAATGACCGTTGCAGAAATCATTGGGGAAGGAATTGAAATCCATGAACTGGCTAAAACAAAGCAGGAAAAAGACGAAAAGATCGCTCATCTGCTGGAATTAGTGGGTTTGAACAAAGAACATGCCAACCGGTTTATCCATGAATTTTCAGGTGGTCAGAGGCAAAGAATCGGAATTGCAAGAGCACTTGCTGTTGAACCTAAATTTATTATGTGTGACGAGCCTATTTCAGCATTGGATGTATCCATACAAGCACAGATTGCCAATATGCTGATTAAATTTCAACAGGAAATGAAGCTGACTTATCTGTTCATTGCTCATGATCTGGCAATGGTAAAGCATATTTCAGACCGTATCGCCGTGATGTATCTGGGCTCGATTGTGGAGCTGGCAGATTCGGAAGTTCTTTATCATCACCCCTTCCATCCTTATACGGAAGCATTAATGTCGGCGATACCCATTGCTGATCCTAAAATTGAAGATTCCAGACAGAGAATTATGTTAGAGGGTGATGTACCAAGCCCAATTAACACACCGCCAGGCTGTAAGTTCCAGGGCAGATGCCGGAAAGCGACTGAACAGTGTAAATGTGATGCACCGAAATTAACCGAAGTAGAACCGGGACATTTTGTCGCCTGTCACTTATATAATAAATAGGTTGAATATGATGGAACGTTTAAAGACAGTGGGATCGGATTTTTATAAATGCCTGAAGTACAGCAGTATTATTAGCGGCATCTTAGTGGTGGTAACAGGTGTAATCAGTTTTGTAATCTCAAAAGGAAATTTGATCGCTTCTTTAGAAAGCATGAAAGCAATTTTATTTGCAGCCGGAAGTATGGGACTCATAATGGGAGCAGTGTCTATTTTAAGAAAAGACCGGGAAAATGAAAAAGACTGGTTCGAGTGGAAAAAGAGATTTAAAATATTTTCTTACAGGGTAACCATTAGTGTTATGAGTATTATTATTTTGTTATATGGATGCATAATAGATGAGCTATTATTTATGTTAAATCATTAATTAGGGATTGAAAAGGCGCTTTGCGGTATTTTTTAAATGCTGCAAAGCGCCTTTTGCTAATTTATCCAATTGTCAGTAGTTTATGTCGGATACCCATTTTACCCTTAATATGAGGATTGTGGTAATAAAGGCTGCCATGTAATTGGAAAACAGGTTCCCCCAGAATACCGAATAAAAGCCCAGAACATGTTCGGTTGCCAATATAAATATGTAACGCAGAAGCCATACCCGCAGCAGGCTGATAAAGAGCGTGATCCGGGTTTTTCCCAGACCGATAAAAGCACCCTGCTGAACCATACAGATACCAAAGCCGATTACGGAATAGGTATAAATATGTAGCGCCTGATTTGCTACAGCCAGAACAGATGCATCTCTGGTAAACAGTACCGTAAGTTTCGATGACAATGGAACCACCAGAGCGATTAAAAGTGCAGCAGTAATGGCACTTATAATACATCCGTCGAAACAGGCTTTTTTTGCCTTCTCCGGCTGCTTGGCTCCGATATTCATGCTGACCATGGTAGTGACTGCAGAACCGAAAGAGGAGGGCAGTATGAAGCATATGGAGGTTATGTTATTAGCAATTCCCTGCCCGTTTAATACAACTGCCCCGTATTTCTCCACTTCATTGTTGATCAGGAAGAAGCCCAGGTTGAGCATCAGACTGGAAAGCATGGCGGGAAAACCGATTCGCAGCAAGGTGTGAATGATGGACCAGTCAAACCGGAAGCCGGACAGGACAAAACGTTCTCCATTCTTTTTGATAAACAATTCATAATACATCCATCCCGTAATTAAAAAGTTGGATGCCAGGGAAGCCATGACTGAGCCTACAAGACCCCAGCGGAAAACTGCAATAAAGAGGGCGTTGAAAATAATTTTTAAAATCAGCATGATCACCATCCGGACAAATGTATCCTCCGGCTTGCCATTGGCATTTTTTATGGAGTTATAGATTGATTCCATAAAGGAAAACGGTGTCACACAGGCGTTCAATGCAAGATAAAGAAAGACATTGCGGGAAATTTCTTTATTTACATGGGCGGATATGGGAAATGCAAGGGCAACTAAAATAGGTGCAAGGAAAAAGCCCAGTAAAAAAGTAAATACAATGATCTGAGTGGAAATCTTCCGGCTGTTTTTAAAGTCTCCGTTTCCATTGGACTGGCCGATAATGGCCATTCCGGCCACGCTCACTCCCTGCGCCAGAGCAGAGACCATGTTTACAATTGGGGTGCAGTAGGTGACGGCACTTGCCGCACTGGTTCCTACCAGATTGTTAAGAAACAAGCCATCGATAACTGGTATTGCGGATTGGATAAGACCCATCATCAGGGTGGGAATGGAAAGAAATAAAATGGTTCCAAAGACGGAGCCGTTGAGAATGAGATCCCGCCGCTGCTCGGTGCTTTGCTTTAAAAAGTTTGAATTCATGTCGGTTCACCTGATTTAGTAGATTTGCGGTAGAGTTTTCAGTCAGTACCGTACAAAAATAAAATATACTCTTGGGTGATAGGAAAGTCAAACAAAAACTAATACTTTTATCTAAATTATATTTGAAAATATCCTCCCCCATCTGGGTTACATTTGCTCTTTTATCCATTTATGGTATCTAATGAGGCATTAATAGTTCATTTTCACCCCTATGCCTCATTTCTTAGATTTTTAGATCATCTCAAATACGATTCGGGGTATTTTCAGCAACGGATCTTTATTTACTCCTCGCCGCATTCAATTTGCGTGGCGTAGATAAAATTTTTTCACCCCTCTGCCCCGTTCCTTTGATTTTATAATTCTTTCTATATCATTTGAGGCATAGCAGCAGATAGGTCTTTGCCTATGCCCCCAATAAAAATATTCCCTGATAAAACATATAATACAAGTCTTGTTTTTAATATCGGCTCAAAGTATAATAAGATTAAAATAAAACGTGAGAGGGGGCAAAGTAATGGCAAAATCTAATCAGGTAAAAGTATCTGAAAAAGTAAATTACACAGGGACTGAAACAATACAGGCATTAAGGTCAGAACTGGAAAAAGGAGTTGAAAGTATGGAGCGTGGTTCCGTGTATACACTTGAAGAAGCATGGAAAGAAATTGACGCGATTTAGGAGAGCGTATGGAAAAATCATTAAATTGGATTGAACAATAAAAGATACTGCTATTTTTTTGACACAACCATAAAATGTGGACTCATTCCCATAATTTCGTCTTCATTTTCTGTATGCCTTACAACATTTAACAATCGTTCTCTGCTTTTCTTATCTTCCCATTTTTCATCTAAACAGGGTGTAAACCAAATAACTCCTTCTATTGCTTGTTTTTGAATTGTTTCAAAACCTACTGATTCAATTTCTCTCTGTAATTCTAACGGAGTATGAAAGTATGCTTGTGCAATAAAATGTGGATATTCTTTTGGTCTGATATGAATACCTGAAGAAATTTCATTATCAATCATATTATTAAAAACATCATCATCTAAAAAGTTATTATCCTTCCCATAGGTTGACAATGCCCATGTTGTAGAACTAAACTTTGATATTCCAATTGAAAACAGGAACCCATTTTTCTTTAAAATTCTTTTTGCTCCATTTAGAACTCGTAATCGGTCATCTTTATTCTGTAAATGATATAGCGGTCCCATAAGCAAAACAATATCTGCACTTTCATCATCCCTATTAATATTTCTTGCATCACAAACTTCTGCAATAAAAGTATTATTTTCATTCTGATTTTTAATTGCATATTCAACTGCCCATGGTGCTAGTTCTAAAAGATGTACTTCATTATTCATCCGTGAAAGCCAAGAAGAATAAATCCCAATACCTCCTCCAATGTCATAAATTTTATTATTCGAATTAGTAATATATTTTTTCAATATTTCTTTTGTTCTATAAAATTCAACTTTTCCAAGTCCTCGTTCTAATCTGCCTTTTTCAGCACCACTATTATAAAATTCAAACACTTCATCTATCTTTTCCATTGTAACTCCTTAGAAAATTTACTATTGTTCATTAAATGATTGCTTATAATAATAGTACATATTATAGCATAATTTAAAAAATATCACAAAATTTAACAATGGAGTAAAACCCTGTAATAAATAGGATTTACAATTAATCAAATTATAGAATCTTAAAACGATATTGACATTATCACTAATTAGTGATATATTAAAACTATGAAAAAGAACACTATATCTTATGGAAAAGAAAACGATTCCAATTTAAAAGCATTTATTGGACTTAGCAGAACAACCCAGGCACTTCACAGAAGAGCAGGTGCCATTTTTAGCCAGGGCGGCCTTACATCAGCGCAGTTTGCTGTGCTTGAGGCATTGTACCACAAAGGCGATTTAACAATTAACGAGATTATTGACAGTATACTTTCTACCTCTGGAAATATGACGGTGGTAGTTAACAATCTGGAAAAAGATGCCATGATAGAAAGACATCCCAATCCAAATGATAAAAGGTCCAGTATTATTGCAATCACGCAAAAGGGGAGAGAAAAAATTGAAGAGATCTTCCCCAGGCATGTGGAAGATTTAGCAGAGAGTTTTACCGGACTGAATGAAGAGGAAAAGGAAATGTTAGTGCATCTGTTAAAAAAAATAAACACAAGGAGTGAATCAAATGAGCAAAAAAATAAAAGCAATTGAAAAAATAGGATTTCAATGGGGAATGGATAGTCCGTTTCTGGCATGTATGCATCACAAGGATCAGTTCCCGGCAGGGAATGAAGTGCAGGGACCTGCGGTTTCGTTAGCAGGAAGAAATATGGGCAATGATTTTTCCGGAAAAGACGGCTTTAGTATGTATCATGGAGAGAAGGTTCCGGGATTTCCAGTTCACCCTCACCGTGGTTTTGAGACTGTTACTGTAGTACTGGAAGGAATTGTTGACCACTTTGATTCCAAGGGAGCAGAAGGACGTTATGGAAATGGTGACGTCCAGTGGCTGACTACCGGAGCAGGATGCCAGCATGTGGAGATGTTCCCACTGATTCATCAGGATCAGGAAAATCCCCTGGAGCTATTTCAGATCTGGCTGAATTTACCGGCGAAGAGTAAATTTGCAGACCCGGATTATAAGATGCTCTGGGCAGAAGAGATCCCCGTGATCAAACATACTAATGAAAAGGGAAAGACAGCAACCATCCGATTAATTGCCGGAAAATATGAAGACAAAAAGAGCCTGGAGCCAACGAAAAATTCATGGGCTGCAAAGGAAGAAAATCATGTGGGAATCCAGCTTGTTATACTGGAGCCTGAGGCAGAGTTTCAAATCGCTGCAGGTTCTAAGACCTTAAACCGCAACTTATATTTCTATCAGGGATCAGGTTTCATTACCATAGATGGTCAAAATATTGCTCCTTCCTCCCGGATTAGGCTTTCAGGAGAAGATTCAATTACAGTGGTAAACGGAGATGAAACCAGCTATATGTTACTATTAGAGGGAGAACCAATCAATGAGCCGGTCGCACAATATGGACCATTTGTAATGAATACCGAACAGGAAATACAAAATGCATATAAGGATTATAGGAATACGCAGTTTGGAGGCTGGCCATGGCATGATGATGAGCCGGTTCATGAAAGGGAGATGGGAAGATTTGCCCGCTATCCGGATGGAACTGTGGTAAAAAGGTAATATAAACGGCTGTTACAATATGAGACAATAACCCCCATTAGTTAGCCCCCAAAATGATATGTACCCAGTTTTCTGGACACATTATTTTTCAACTGGATGATTAGGCACTCTTGTTGGATGTCTTCCTGTATATTACAGGAGGCATCCATTTTGTTTTTGATTGAATTCTAGTGTTATTATAATAATCTATATATTCATCTATTGGTTTCTTAAATTCCTCGAAGGATTTAAAATCCTTTACATGACCATAAAATATTCAGGTCTTTAGTTTTTCGAAAAAAGTCTCCATAATACTCCATGCTTATAAGTAACAATCAGTTTTTGCTCTAACTCATCACCCCTAATCCATCATTCTTTATAGATAGTAGCAATCTGATAATTTTGTTTTTTACTTTTGTATTTTTGTGATTGGGTGATTGGTTTTCTTTATTAAACTATCAAATATTCGGAAATTATATTGAATTTTATAAAAATGCAAAAAAGTGGGGAAATTGTCGAACGAAAGAGTTTGAACAGACATTTTATTTATGTTACAATGTCTTTATATTAAATAATATTATGCAAGTGAAAAGACAAATGAAAAAATATCGAGAAAATAGGAATAGTGTGAGAGAAGTAAAACTCCGTGATTAAACGAGATACACCTTCACATAATGAGCAAGAAGGCGAGTGTCTGTTGCTGTAGTCGGACTGCATTAATTTTTGTCTATTATTACACGAAAATTTTAAGGTAGAAACTTTTCATAACTATTTGTTTAATCGCTTGTTTATGGAATGGAGAATAATATGAACAAGGACAAACCATATATTCATATGTTTAAAAATTCTTTGGGATATTATTTATTTGATGTCAATACCGTTAAGATATTGAATATCCCAGAGTATTTTTATAATGATTATTTAAATAATTCTACAGAAATTCAAGATTGCAGTAAAGATTCTATTGCATATTATGAAAAATTGAAAAAAGAAGGTTATTTAAGCAATCGGCGTGTTAAAGAATCAGAACACCCCCTTACGGAATTTCTAGAAGATTTAACAAATAATAAAATATCACATATTACATTGCAAGTTACGCAAAACTGTAACTTAAGATGCGAATATTGCATATATTCAGGCGAATATAAAAACAGACAACACAGCAATGAACGCATGGATGAAAACACAATGAGAAACTCTGTTGATTATCTAATAAATCATTCAAGCGATGCGGGCAAGATAGCAGTTAGTTTTTACGGAGGAGAACCCTTATTAGAATTTGATTTAATAAAAAAATGTGTGGAATATGTTAATTTGCAGGCAGAAGGAAGAATAGTGATTTTTAATTTTACTACAAATGGTACATTACTGACAAAAGACAAGCTTGACTTTCTTGTACAACATGATTTTAGGATTACTATTAGTTTAGATGGCCCCCTGGTAATACATGACAGACATAGGAAATTTGCATATACAGCATTAGGAACGTTCAATAAAATTATAAAAAATTTGGAATATATTTTTGTTACATATCCAGAATTTTATAGAAGTAACATACAGTTTAATACGGTTTTAGATCCTCTAAACCATTTCGATATCATAAATAATTATATCCTTAGTAGTGAGCTTTTAAATCAATCTACATTTACGTCAACACTTATTGATGATACATATGCTAAAAATGAGATATCTCATAATGAAAGTTTTGATGAAGAATTCCAATATGAGCTGTTTAAAACATTTTTATGGAAGTTAGGTTGGTTAGAAAAAGAAGATACATCTCCATTGCTTACTTCTTACTATGGAAGTTTAAAAAAGTTAGCAAAAATGATTGAAACAATAAAAAGAGATCATATTCCTGAAAAATTTCACAGAGGAGGACCTTGTGTACCAGGTGTCCAGCGGCTTTTTATTACAACAAAAGGTGAACTGTATCCATGTGAAAGAGTCAGTGAGACATCATCGGTAGCAAAGATAGGAGATATTCATAATGGAATTAACATTGAAAAAGCAGAACGAATTCTCAATGTGGAACGAGAGACATCTGAAATGTGTAGAAATTGTTGGGCTTATTATTTTTGTACTGCTTGTATTTCTAAACTGGATGATGGAACTCAGATCTCAGTTTCAAAATTGAAAGAACGATGTAATGATATGAGGAATTCGGCAGAAAGCGAACTATCTGACTACATTGTTATGAAAGAACTAGGATATCAATTTGATTTAGATTCGTGAGGGATGAAATAATGGAAAAAGTATTAGTGTATCCTTATAGTAAATCATATCAGCCATATGTTTGGACTGGAAAAATAGATGAGAATAAAATAATTCAATCTCTTGTTTCTCCCAATGGTTGGGGTTTAGAAGGAAAGGAAGTTAAATACAATAAAGGAAAATATGTAATAAATAGTGATTACTCAAGTGAATTAAAAAAATGTTCAACAGTTTGGTTTGTGGAAGATGATATCCATCCTTTACCGGAAGATTTATTGTTAAGTAAGGTCATTGAGGCAATTAAGAACAAAAAGGATATTATTTATACAAGATACAAAGACAAGCTAATGTATGATAAAGTTATGAATTTATTACCGAACTTAAAAAAGGATTCCATAAGTCCGAATAGAAAGAATATGAATGAATTAGTTAACAATTATTGCTACAGTATAAAGGTTCCTGTGGTGGCGATATTAGGAATAGAAGAAAATGTTCAAAAATTTGATGTACAGGTAGCTCTGTGGAGAATGTTTAGAGAATTGGATTATAATGTTGAGGCAATATCAACCAGATTAGATAGTGAGATAATTGGTATAAATTCCATTCCTAAATTCATGCTTGAAACAGATATGAGTGATACTGAGAAAATAATTCAATATAATCATTATATAAAACAGATTGAAATAACAAAAAAACCTGATTTAATAATTATTGGAGTACCAGGAAGTGTGTTACCATTTGACAAAATTAACCATAATAATTTTGGAACAATGGCTTTCTTAATATCAATGGCAGTACCAGTTGATTATGCTATTTTATGTAGCCCATTTTATAAGAACACAGATTTTGATTTCACAGAATTAAAAAGAGATATTTTCTATAAATATGGATTTGAGGTGGTTTATTGCCATATCGCTCCTGTAGCATTAGACCTTAGAAGTATTTATGAAGATTATATACGACGTTTTTTTACTTTAAAGGAAGAATATGTGCAGATAGAATTGAATAAGGTTGGAAAAACCGATGTAGGATATTTATTAGACCCCAGTAATTTGAAAAAAGTAGCAAATCAAATTCTTGATGCATTATCATAATATGGGAGAAGGTAAATTAATTATGGAATTTAAAGAAGTGTTAAATGAAATTTTTAAAAATAGAGTTAATATTGATTTTGAGAAAAATAATGAACTAAAAGGTGAAAAACTATTGGGGAAAAAAATTGCATGCCCGATTCGAGAGTTAGTATTGATTTTGTTTGATTTAGAGCAATATTTTGGAATTCACATAAGCAAGGATGAAATAAAAAACAATCGCTTTGATACATATGAAAACATATTCAAAATAATAGAGAATGGTCTAATGAAAGGATAATTGCCAGACATTAGTCTGGATAATTAAATAAAATAGAAAGGAAAAATGAATATGAAAAAGCAGATCAGAAAAAAAAGGGAAAATACTCAAAAATCACTTGAATTATATGCGACTTGTGTGTGCTTTCATCATAGCTGTTCGGGGTGTGGAAGTGTCCCATCAGATGATTATGTAAGAGTCTATGACAACCGTGCACTGAATAACGTTAACTCGGCACATAATAGTTAATATTGGGTAATAAATAGTATAAGTAGGTGTCAGTTTTTCTGCCATCTACTTATTACTATTTTTCCTTAAATATAATTAATTTATTATGGCAGAATTATAGTTGAGGTATAGAAAAGTGATAAAGAATAGTATCAAGCAGATGATGCGTATGCCTTTGAGAAGTATATCCTTTTTATTATTAATCATACTTTCGGCCCTTCTTCTTACCATGGGAGTAGTTTTATGGGTTAATAACAGTTCTGCTATCCACAGTTATGAGGATAGTTTTATTACAATTGGAACTGTTGAGCAGAAAGCTTTTTCCCTTACTCAAAAAATGGAATGGGATGCAGAACTAAAGGATTACCGGTTGTTTCAAAAGGCGGAGTATTCTACATTACTGCCAATTTCCCTGCTTTACTTTAAAGGGGCTGATTATATACATGAGCCGGAAAAACGTTCTTATTACGGTTCCTATGCGCCGGATTATATTTTATGGAATACTCAATTTTCCGAAAGTTTTCCCGTTGTAATTGCAGAGATTTCGCCCATGGAAGATTGTGCACCTAATGAATCCGTTTTGGTAAAAGTGAATAAGCTTCTCTTTGGTAACACTTCCTTAGAGGGATCAACCCTTTGGTTTTGTAATCATTATACGAAAACCCCAAAACCACTTGAAAAAGGAAAAAGCTATGCTGTGGCTATGAGCATTCAGGGTTGGACTCATGGAAAGCAGTATGAGAAAATAAAAGGAACTGAGGAACAGACATTGGAATATGTTCCTATTGAGTTGATGACCTATCAGTATGAGACGAATGGTGTCCAGATGAAGGATATGTTGGAAGAGCAGGTGACAGAAGATTCTCCTTATTATGAAGTAACAGATGTCTTTTATAATACGGATATTGGAAGAAGATTGTTGAACCTAGCGGACGGATATTCCATGCTAAGAAAAACCATGCCTGTTACGGGAACCAATGCTACTATGCTTTTGATGTCCTTTTACCGTGGAGATTCCTATATCAGTGAGGGTAGGGATATAACGGAAGAGGAATATAAGGAGGGAAAAAAGGTATGTCTAGTTTCAAGAGAGTTTGCAGAAAATAATTCGTTTACCATTGGTGATAGTGTTCAGTTACAGCTATATTTTACAAACAATAAACGTGCTGCCGGACAACTCTATGCCGCTAATGCTGGTGGAATGGAACAATGGCTACCCGTTACAACAAACGGTGAAGTTCCATCTATCTTTGAAGACAGCCAGTATACCATAGTTGGCATATATGATAGTTCTCCGGGTGCGAGTCAGGACAGTTATAGTATAGGACAAAATGAGGTAATTGTTCCCACAGGCTCCATTAAAAACCAAAAATGCTGCAATATTATGGAGTATGGGCCTATGACAGGACCTACCACTTCCTTTCAGATTCCTAACGGAAGCATTGAGAGCTTTCTTACCTCATGGGAGCAAAATGGTACGGATGAGCTGGAAATCAATTTTTATGACATGGGATACTCCCAGTTGCAATCGGGACTGGAAAATATGAAGCGAGTGTCCCTTCTATTGTTGGTAGTGGGACTTTTAATGAGCATCTTCCTCTTATTGTTCTTCAATTATTTGTTTATTGCAAATCAAAAGGAACGAACCGCCATTGAACGGTGTCTGGGTGTAGAAAAAAAGCAATGTATAAGCTCTATACTTTCAGGTATACTGATCTTGCTTTTTATGGGCAGTGCTCTTGGCTGTGGTATGGGTGGCATATTATCACAACATATTTCCGCCTTGGATATGAATCGGATATATTATGATGCCTCCTATAGCAGTGTTATAGAGACTACAATGGAAGAGACAGCTAAAAAGGAAAAGAGTAATACAGTAGTAGTGAGAATTTCTTCCATTTCTGTAGGCATATTTATTATTTTACTTGGAGCAGGGATTTCAATAGGGAAAATCAATGAAAATCTGAAAGTTGAACCCATGAAGTTGCTTAGTGATAAAAGAATAGAGTAATAGATTGAGGGAAAAATGATAAGAGTTGCAGTTATTGATAATGGTATATGTGAAAACTATATAAAAAGAAATATTTTGCACTATAAAATTATAGAAAATACTGTAGTAGAAGAGATGAATGATTCCACAAGTAAATTGACCCATGGTACCATTTGTGCCTGTATAATTGCTCATATAATGAAACAGTCTGAAATAATTGATATCAAAGCTTTTGATTCAAGATATGGCACTATTGATAATGTTGTTTTAGCTTTGGAATGGTGCTTGACAAATGATATTTCTATCGTAAATATGAGTTTTGGAACGGTAAATTTTTGGGAGTATACAAAATTAGAAAAGACTATTAAAAAATTGGCAATAGAAAATATATACCTTGTCTCCGCTTTTAATAACTTTCATATAAAATCATATCCTGCTGCTTATGAGAAAGTATTTGGGGTTCGAGCAGACAAGGGGAATATACTAAAAAACGGAGAGTTTAATTTTATTGCTAATCAAGGCTTAAATAAGGAAAATACCCTTGTCGCTCACTGGGATTTACAAGAGTGCCAAGAGGATTTATACCAGGATAAATTTCCGTACCGTTCAAGCAGTTTTTCAGCTCCGGTAATAACCGCATACATTGCCCGTTGCTTAGTGGACCATCCGAAAGCAAAATTTGAGGAAGTATTAAAATATTTGGAGAAAGAGGCTGTAAGGAAATCTTGCAAGGCTGAAAATATAGATAAAATATATACAAACTTGAATTTGCCCTCTGATGTACCGGTTATTGCCTTTAATAGTGACGATATTGAGTTAGCAATAGAGCTTAAGCAGTTATTTGAGCAGGAAGGATATGCAATCGCTTTTGTTACCGAGGGTGAAAAAGAGAAGAGAGGTATCCCACTGGATATTTATTGTAACGCAGAAAAATTAACAGAAGAGGTTGTGGCTTCTATTGCTTATATATATAAAGCAGATCTTTTGATTTTATGTTTACATGATAATCCAGTTAACTTACTAAAAAAAAGCACTGTAGATATTGTTATTATACCAGATGCAGATATGTACAGATTAGAGTATAACAGCAAATCAATAATTTGTAATACAATTATGGAGTTGTATGAAGTGATTTATAGTATTTATAAATAGTGCTTTTGTATGAGAAATTACTTTTTTATTTCGTTGTACTACAGTGTAAAGGAGTTAATATGAATCGAAAGATAATTGGGATTTTATTAGGGACAATTAAGATGATTAAGTATAAGCTGGTTTTAATTATTTTTACATTTGCATTGGGATCAATGTATAGCTTTCTAAACCCTCTTATCATAAAAAATATAATGGATTATGGAATGGTAAATAAAAATTTTCATTATATTTGTATGCAGTCTCTTTTATTACTGCTCGTATATGTATTACAACAGTTTAATAATCTACTGCAGGGTAACTTAAGTATAGAGGTAAAAAATTATTTTATAAATAGTTTAATGGTAAAAACATTTACTAAACTTATGAAGCTTAAGTTAAAATATTTTAATGAAAATAATAGTGCAGAGATAGTCAGAAGATTATACCATGATGTAGATATGATAGGATTAATCGTTGACCGTAGTATGATTAGTGTTATTAGTTATGTAATCTGTATGATTAGCGGAAGTATAGGCATCATCTTATTGAACTGGAAATTATCAATACCGGTATTTCTGTTTGTACCGGTAAAATTTTTGATTGTTTACTATATGTCGATTAAAAATGAACAATTAGAAAAAGAACTGATTGTTAAGACTTCTGATTTAAACTCATGGTTTGGGAATATTATAAACGGGATAAAAGAAGTAAAATTATGGAATTTATGTAGAATTAAAAGCGAGGAATATAGCAGTAAACAGCAGCAAATATTAGCAATACAAAAAAAAAGAGAAATGGTAAATTGTTATAATATAACTGGTGATAGCACGATAAATGCAATTTTAACTGTGATTCTATATATAGGAGGTGGCTGGTTAGTAAGTAACAGCCGCATGTCAATAGGAGGAGTAGTTGCTTTTTTAGCATATAGCATATCTGTCACTGGTCCAATTTCTTCAATTATAAATTTAAGATATATCTTTTCAAGTATTAAACCGTCTGCTGATAGAATGCATGATTTTTTTGGATTAGAAGAGGAAATAGATGGAAATTGTATTATTCAAAATAATGAGTTTAAAAATCTCATATTAACAAATGTTACATATGCCTATGGGGATAATATAGTCTTCAAAAACTTGAGTTTAAAGATTGAAAGAGGAGATAAAATAGCTATAGTCGGTAAAAACGGTGCGGGAAAGACTACGGTCATACAACTATTGCTACGTTTTTTACAGCCATCTGGCGGTAACATATGTATAAATGGAAAGGAAATAAACAGTATTAAATTGAATGATTATAGAGAATTATTTAGCATTGTTAATCAAAATGTATATATGTTTAAGGATACAGTGGTTCGTAATCTTGACCTAAAAGATAAATGCAGTCTGGAGGAGATTATGTCTGTTTGCGAAAGAATGGGTATTGATAATGTAATTCGTAAGCTTCCTAGCGGTTACCATTCATTACTTGAGGAAAACGGCGCAAATCTGTCTGGGGGGGAGAGACAAAAATTGGCTTTGGCCAGAGCCTTATTGAAAAAAGGCGAAATATTAATTTTGGATGAACCTACCTCCAACTATGATGAAATATCAACCAATTCATTTATTGAGAGAATCATGAATGAATATAAGGATAAAACAATAATCATCATTACTCATGACAATAGGGTATTAGATAAGGTTGATAAAAAATATACTTTAAAAAAAGGAATACTAATGGACTTATAATAAATTGTTATTAAGATTACTATGATAACATTAATAAGAAGGAGGAGACATGTTTTACCTGCATACCATACAATGTAATATAAAACGAAACTGGGTAAAAAGCATAATAACCATAAGTTTATGTATTTTTGTGCTACTATTGTTGAATTTATACCTGAAAAACATAGAAATCAATAAGGAACAGCTTGCCAATCTTCCCTCTGTTACCTCTATTTATTGCCGTATCACCAATTTGGACGGTTCCTTGGAGACTGGCTTGGAAATTTCTGAGGATTTGGTAGATGATCTGCTGTCTAGTAATCAGGTAAGGGACGCTGCCTTTGCCATTCGATTGATGGCTGGAGAAGGAGATTTCTCTATTGATGAATGGAAAGAAAAACTGACATTGTTTGTTGCCGGTGCCAATAAATTTAATGCAATTGCCGGACTTTCCCCGGAAAATATCCATATGCAGGGAGAGGCAGTAACAGATTTTTTCTCTTCCTCCAAACCGGTATGCCTGGTCAGTGAGAATGTCATGGAAAAATATCAATGGAAGATTGGAGATACGGTGCCATTGAATCTGTACTACCAATATTATGATGACAGAAATATACTCCATTATGATCCCCTAGAGTTGATATCGGTAGAAATTCTTGGCACCATAGATAACATTACTTCATCAACGGGGCAGATGCCGCCGGATATTTTGCTTCCTTTTGAAACACTTAGGGAAAGCTTTCATCGCCAACAGGCTCCTTTTAAGGCAGATTCCGCATTCTTTTACGTGGCAGAACCTTTACAGTTAAATGCATTCAAGGAAGAAATGAGATCTTATGGTCTTATGGGAAAGATTCCCGCCGCTGACTATAACTACAAGGGGATTGCCCTTTCCGTACGTGACACTACCTTCCGGACACTGGCAAGTCAACTCCGCCAAAGCATAGATACTCTGCAAGGCTTTTTTTCGCTTATTGGCATTACTATTGCTTGCATTGGTTATATTGCAAGCTTTCTTTTGATAAACAACAGAAAAAATGAATTTGCTTTAATGAGGGCACTGGGAGCTGGCAGAGGTACATGCTTTGGCCTGCTTTTGCTGGAACAGCTTACGCTGATTCTCATAGGAGAAATCATAGGCGGTGGAGTGGCTTTCTTATTGTATCGCAGCGGTATGGCGGTGGTAGCTGCAGGAGTTATCTTTCTACTTAGTTACCTGATGGGCTGTATGGCTGCATTGTGGAGTATGGGAAGAACTAGTGTGACAGAAGCTCTATTTAGTGCAGAATAAAAGTAGAAGGGAAGTTGATAAGATGAAAATCATTCAGGCAGAAGCGGTGGGCTATGTCTATCATACAAAATACCAGAAAATTGAAGCACTGAAGAATATGACCTGTTCCTTTGAAACAGGAAAAATCTATGCAATTGTAGGGGAATCCGGAAGTGGGAAAAGTACATTTCTTTCTCTTTTGGCTGGATTGGATCTACCTACCTCTGGTACTCTTTATATTGGAGGAAAAGATATCCGTACCATTAACAGGGATCAATACCGCAAAAATCAGGCGGCAGTAGTTTATCAGGCATTCCATCTGTTCCCACTTTTGACCGCATTGGAGAACGTTGTATTTCCAATGACCTTGAAAGGGATGCCGTTGAAGCTGGCAAAGATAAGGGCGAAAGAACTGCTCAAGAAAGTAGGGCTTGGAGAGAAAATTGAGAAACAGTTTCCACAGATGATGAGTGGGGGAGAACAGCAGAGAGTGGCCATTGCCAGAGCCATGGCATCGGAGGGGAGTGTCCTATTGGCGGACGAGCCCACGGGAAATCTGGATACAAAGAATGAGGAGAATATCGTTAGGCTGTTAAAGGAGCTGGCCCATACGGAACAGTATGCTGTTATTGTGGTCACACACAATCCCAAGGTGGCAATGGAAGCAGATATAATTTTACGAATGCAGGATGGAGATTTGATTGAAGTGCAGGAGAATTTCTAGAATAGATACGGATCATCATAATTCCTTAGAAAACATTTATGACAGTCTTTATCACAGAAAAAAGAGCAGACCGTCTATTTTTACAGCCTGCCCTTTTACAATATCATTTCCTAATTATGAACTATCTTTTTCTCCAGCAACGAAATCCCCTGATACAAAATAGCAGAAACAATACAGAGAATCACAATGCTCATCACAACCAGATCCATCTTAAACACCTGGCTGCCATAGATAATTAAATATCCAAGCCCCTTATTCGCCGCCAGGAACTCACCGATAATGACCCCAACCAGACAAAGCCCGATATTAACCTTCATATTACTAATAATAAGGGGCACCGATCCCGGAAGCAGCACTTTTAGCAGCACATCCTTTTTATTCCCCCCCAGGGAATAAATCAACTTAATCTTATCCGGATCTGTCTGTGAGAATCCAGTATGGAGTGTCATGATGCACCCAAATACAGCCACTGAGATGGAAGCAACAATAATCGTCTTGATATTATTGCCCAGCCATACGATCAATATAGGGGCAAGCGCTGATTTCGGAAGACTGTTTAACATCACGAGATACGGTTCCAGAACTTCCGATATGCTGCGGCTGGACCAGAGGAGAACGGCAATCAGAAAGCCGCACACAACCACCAGCACAAAGCTGACCAGTGTTTCCATGACGGTGACTCCGATGTGCATGAAGATACTTTGATCCTTTACCATTTCAAGAAAGCAGATGGTAACTCTGGAAGGGGAGCTGAAGATAAAGTCATTGATGATGCCCAGTCTGGCACATAGCTCCCAGACTGAGAGCAGAAGAACCAGCAGCATGAAGCGCCATACTCTTACGTTTCTGCGGTGCAGTTTCTCTTTTTCAATAAATGCCTGCTGAGCTAACGTAGGGTGTGTTTCAATCATGGTTTTGCAGCTCCTTCCATACCTGATTAAAATAAACAGAGAATTCCGGCATATTTCTGCGGTCCAGAGGCCGGATGTTCTCGCTGCCGAAGGAGATGGGAACAACAGCCTTGATTTTGCCAGGTCTCTTTGTCAGGACGATTACCCGGTCTGCCACACTAATGGCTTCAGAAAGATCATGGGTAATCAGAATAGCAGTTTTATGAGTACTTTTAATGATCGTACTGATATCGTCACAGACAGAAAGTCTGGTCTGATAGTCTAAAGCGGAGAATGGTTCATCTAATAAAAGAAGGTCCGGCTCCAGTGCCAGGGTGCGGACCAGAGCAGCACGCTGGCGCATACCGCCGGACAGTTCGGACGGTCTTGCATTTTCAAAACTGCCAAGACCGTAAGTATGAAGCATGTTATGAAGCTTCTCTCTGGAACTGCTGTTTCGTTTCTTCTGAATTTCCAGTCCAAGCTCAGCATTTCCCATTATGGTGCGCCATTCAAAGAGATGGTCACGCTGCAGCATGTAGCCTATATTAACACCTGATTCAGACTTTGGTACGCCGTCGATTAAAATGTCGCCCTCATCGGGAATCAGAAGTCCGCATAAAAGTGATAACAGGGTTGATTTCCCGCAGCCGGAGGGACCGACTACAGCAAGGAATTCCCCGTTGTCAGCAGTAAAGGATATATTGGAAAGGGCCAGTGTCTCACCCTCAAGGGAATGATAGGAGTAACTGAGCCCGGAAACTTCCAGTTTTGGTTTCATGGGTCCTCCTTATTTGACAGAATTAACTCTGATATAGTGTTATAATATGTACAAATAAAGGGATTGTGAAGAAAACTTTGTCCTGTCTCGTAATCGAAACAATTTAAGAAATTCAAATAATAGACGGAAATATCAGAAAAAACAGGAAAAAGCCTTGCAATGCCAGGAAAAGGGTGTTATACTATTCAAGATAACAAGCATGTTTGACTGATAGAGAGTGGGCGGAAGTCCACTCTTTCCATTTTGTTTGGAAAGGTGGGAAGAAAATGGCTAAAAGAGAAGAGTATGAGGCAAAGACAGAAAGCTTTTTAATGCCCCTTATGAAAGAGAACAATTTCGAACTGGTTGACGTGGAATATATAAAAGAAGCGGGAAACTGGTATTTACGGGCTTATATTGATAAAGAAGGCGGAATTACAGTTGATGACTGTGAAATTATAAGCAGAAAGCTGGGAGACTGGCTGGATGAAAAAGATTTAATTGCAGACAGCTACATTCTGGAGGTCAGTTCCCCGGGACTTGGCAGACCCTTAAAAAAAGATAAGGATTTTAACAGAAGCATCGGAGAAGATGTGGATATTAAACTGTATAAGCCTTTGAACAAACAAAAGGACTTCACTGGTACGCTGATATCCTATGACAAGGACACTGTAACCATTGCCCAGGAAGATGGAGCAGAGCTTACGCTCAACCGACCGGAGATCGCACTAATCCGGCTGGCATTTGATTTCTAAACAGTAAGAGATATTAGGAGGATAAAAAAATGAATAAGGAACTGTTAGAAGCACTGAATATTCTGGAAAAGGAGAACAGTATCAGCAAGGAGACCCTGTTGGAAGCAATTGAGAATTCTCTCCTTACTGCTTGCAAGAACCACTTCGGAAAAGCGGATAATATTAAAGTCAGCATCAACCGCGATACCTGTGATTTTAACGTTTCTGCAGAAAAAGAAGTGGTGGAGACAGTTGAAGATCCTCTGCTGCAGATCAGCCTGGCAGAGGCAAAGATGACAGATCCCAAATACGATCTCGGAGATGTGATTCATTGTCCTATAGACTCGAAAAAGTTTGGAAGAATTGCCACACAGAATGCGAAGAACGTGATTCTGCAGAAGATCCGCGAAGAAGGCAGAAAATCACTGTTTAATGACTGGTACTGTCAGGAGCGGGAAGTTGTTACTGGTATTGTACAGAGATATCTGGGAAGAAACGTCAGTATCAACTTAGGCAAGGTAGACGCCATTTTAAATGAAACGGAGATGGTAAAGGGAGAAGTATTCAAGGCGACAGAGCGAATCAAGGTTTTAGTTCTGGAAGTAAAGGATACACCCAAGGGACCAAGAATTTCTGTATCAAGAACTCATCCGGATCTGGTAAAACGTCTGTTTGAGTCTGAAGTAACGGAAGTAAAGGATGGAACGGTAGAGATTAAGGCAATCGCAAGAGAAGCCGGCTCCAGAACCAAGATCGCCGTAAAATCCAATGACACCAATGTTGATCCGGTAGGTGCATGCGTTGGCTTAAACGGAGCAAGAGTGAATTCCATTGTAAACGAATTAAGGGGAGAAAAAATCGATATTATTAACTGGGATGACAATCCAGCTTACTTAATTGAGAATGCACTCAGCCCTGCAAAGGTAATCTGCGTTGTGGCTGACGAAGTATCCAAAGAGGCACAGGTGATTGTACCGGATTACCAGCTGTCACTGGCTATTGGTAAAGAAGGTCAGAATGCAAGACTTGCTGCGAGACTTACTGGCTACAAGATTGATATTAAGAGTGAAACACAGGCAAGAGAACTTGGTCTTTTTGAAGAACTTGGTCTGGAATATCAGGACAGTACAAACAACAGCAATGCCTTTGAGGAGTTTAAAGGCGAATTTCAGGAAGAAGAGTCCGAAAACAGCTACCAGGAATAATAATTAGGATGTGATGGAGACGTGAGTACAAAAAAGGTACCGCTCAGACAGTGTATCGGCTGCGGTGAGATGAAAAATAAAAAAGAGATGATACGTGTTTTAAAAACTTCGGAAGACAGCTTTGTTCTTGATGGAACCGGGCGTAAGAATGGACGGGGAGCTTATTTATGTCCATCTATGGAATGCTTCAAAAAAGCGGTAAAAAGTAAGGGATTGGAGCGTTCCTTTAAAATGTCGATTCCAAAAGAAGTTTACGAAGCGTTGGAAAGGGAGATGGAGCAGTTTGGATAACAGACAGAAAATTCTGAATCTGATCGGGCTTGCAACGAAAGCCGGAAAGATTTCAAGCGGAGAGTTCATGACTGAGAAATCCGTTAAGGCAGGAAAAGCATCGTTAGTGATCGTTTCTGAGGAAGCCTCAGACAATACAAGGAAGATGTTTACCAATACGTGTACTTACTATAAGGTACCAATTTATTTCTTTGGAAGAAAAGAAGAACTGGGTCACGCTATGGGTAAGGAGATGAGGGCGTCTCTTGCTGTCGTGGATCATGGGTTTGCAAAGGCAATCGAGAAACTAATGAATACAAATGCAGGTAGTGAGTGTGAGAATGAGCCTTCACATCTACCAGTATGTGCTGCAGAATGTGCACAGAATGGAGGAAAGCATGAGAGTTTATGATCTGGCAAAAGAACTGGGAAAAGACACGAGTAAGGAGATACTGGATATATTGGAAAAACATAATATAAATTTAAAAAGCTCTTCAAACATCACCGATGAACAGGCATCAATTGTAAAAAAGGAAGTAGGCGCAGGAAGGGGAACTTCACCTGCACGTACTGAAACACCAAGCGGTGATGATTCCGAAGCACCAAAGAAAAAAATAGCGGCTGTATTCAGACCGCAAAACGCACAGATGAAACCACAGGGCCAGGGTACATCAAGACCTGCACAGAAGCCTGCACAGAATATGGGACAGAGAGATGACATGCAGAAAAAGACGGAACAGACATCAGAGAGTACAGTAAGAGATCATAGTACAGCACCACGTGAAGAAAGACCACAGGGAAGCTATCAGGGAAATCGCGAAGACAGACCCGAGGGTCAGGGCGGTTACCAGGGAAACAGACCGGAGGGTCAGGGCGGTTACCAGGGAAACAGACCCCAGGGCCAGGGCGGCTACCAGGGAAACAGACCGCAGGGTCAGGGCGGCTACCAGGGAAACAGACCTCAGGGTCAGGGCGGCTACCAGGGAAACAGACCTCAGGGTCAGGGTGGTTACCAGGGAAACAGACCCCAGGGCCAGGGCGGCTATCAGGGAAACCGTGAAG
>CAURBV010000022.1:0-61398 GCA_963523055.1 uncultured Paenibacillaceae bacterium
TAGGATCTCGAAATTCCCATGAGATCTGCGATCTCCCTCTGAGTGTACTCCCTGCCGCCATGAAGTCCATAGCGCATTCCTATAATTGTTTTTTCATTGTCTTTCAGGCAGGAATCAAAAACTTCATAAAGTTCCTTGATATCCTGTTTTAGTATAATGGTCTCTAACGTCTCTTTATTCTCCATCTCGATCACATCCAGAAGGCTTACTGTTTCTCCATCCTTGTCTACACCGATGGGTTCATATAAAGACACCTCTTTAGAATATTTTTTATTAGCACGAAGGAGCATTAGGATCTCATTTGCTAGAGTCACAAAGCGGCTCCTTAGAGCCATACAGATAGAGATGGACCGTATCCCCATCCCAGACAACCCGTTTTACCAGAATCCGGATTGCAGCCCGTTTCTGTTCCACATCCATAAAATCCACAGTCTTTTCAAAATTGGACAGGGTCTCTTTCAACAAATCAAATTCCAGAGCAGTCAATTCTTTCCCCATGGCAGTTTCCTTACAGACTTCAATCTGGGACATGATCTGTTCTTTCTTTTTATGCAGTTCATCAATCTGTCTGACGATATAGTCGTATGCCGCCGTTCCCCCGGCAATCTTGATTGACGTCACAAGTCCCTCAATCTCTTTTTCCGTTTGAGATAATTCCTCTAGAAGGCGGCTGACATCCTGTTCATAGTCCTGCTTTTCTTCCTTAAGCTGCTTTCTGCCTTCCTCCAGCTGCCTGGTGAATTCTCTGTTGTCTTCAGAAATTTTTTTAAGTTCTTCAATCACCAGTCTGTCTAAGAGATTCCCATCGGCATTTTTTATTGCACAGCACTTCATACGGCTTTTTTCTTTCATGGAACAGAGGTAGGAATAGATCTGTTCTCCCCGGTCATTATATCTGCCGGAAAGCTTGGGCCGCATATAGTGATTGCAATTTCCGCATACAAGAATGCCGGAAAGAAGTGCCACATTACTTCTGGGTCTGCGGTAATTTTTTGATTTATTCCGTTCCAGCTGACGCTGGACACTGACCCACTCCGCTCCAGGAATCAGCCCCTCATGTTTACCGATTGCCACAATCCATTCTTCCATCTCTTTCATTTCATGGGCCTTTCCCTGCTTTTGTAACGTCCGGTTATATGCAATAATACCATGGGTTCCATTAAAATCAGCGGGTTCAGCAAAAAGTTCTACCTTTTTCTCTTTCAGATACTGATAGGCCTCCTGATCTGCAATCATATACACCGGGTTTGAAAGTATGGCCTTAATTGCAAAACGGCTGAATAAACGTCCCTGCTTTGTTTTGTATCCATTCTGTATGAGATAAGTTTCCGTCTGTGTCAGGGAACCGGTTTCCAGAAATTTTTCATAAATCCGCTTTATAAGCTTTGCCTCCTGGGGTATCCGTTTCAGTTTATATGCCTTTTTCTGCTTCCCGTCAATGGTTATGGAAGTTACCCGTTCAGACTGATACCCGGTTGGGGTATTTCCGCCAAGCCATCTTCCGCTTTTGGAAAGTTCATGCATATTGTCCCGGATCCGTTCTGCAATGGTTTCTCTTTCCAGTTGGGAAAACACAGAAGCAATATACATCATAGCCCTTCCCATGGGAGATGATGTGTCAAACTGCTCTTTAATAGAAATAAATGAAATCTCCAGATGGTTCAATTCTCCAATCAGATTGGCAAAATCTCCGATATTACGGCTGATCCGGTCAAGGCGGTAGCATACAATCGCTGATATCTTCTTTTTCTTTGCTTCTTTCATCATCTGCTGAAACTGGGGACGCTCTAAATTTCCTCCGGAAAAGCCCTCATCTTCAAAAATCAGGGCACTGTCTGCAAAGGATTCTCCGTAATGGGTTAAGATATATTGTCTGCAAAGCTCGATCTGATTGCCGATGCTTTCCCCTTTTCCGGTAAATTTGGATTTTCTTGAATATATGGCAAACGGCTGATTTCTGTCTTCCATCACACAAATCCTCCTTGTTTTCACATGGAAAGCGCGTCCTCAAACATACCGGACACGCAGAATAACATACAAATATAGTAACCCTGAATTTCAAGGTATTCTCTATGAACATGATCGTATATAATCCTCAAACTGAAGAAGATAAAAAAGAACTGGGCAGAAGGGCAGCTGTCATTCACAATCAGGTGCTAATGCAGTCAGTCCGCCTGCTTCACTGCTCAAATGACCAAAAGAAAGCGCTTTTAGATGCAATAAAAGCAGAAAGCACTTAGGCAGTCAGACAACCGGAATGATTTTATTGGTTTTTCCGGGGATGATTACATGAGTGGCACAGGAAACGCAAGGGTCAAAGGATCTGATAATTCTTCCTATTTCAACTGGCATAGATTCATCTTTCACCGGTGCGCCCATAAGCGCCTGTTCTGCTGTTCCTTTTTTCTCTCCTGTCTGAGTGGATAAATTCCATGCAGACGGAGTGATAATCTGGTAGAACAGGATTTTTTCATCCTCAATTGTCAGCCAGTGTCCAAGTGCTCCTCTGGTTGTATCGATTAGCCCCTTTCCATATGCTTTAGCCGGTATTACATATTCCTGCTGCATGGGTACACCTGGAATTAAATTCTCCAAAAGAGTATTCATGATCTGGGTTATTTTTTTCGCTTCCAGAACCCTTGCAATGGTTCTGTCCATAACAGATATCCCATGTCTGTACTCCCCTGACAACCATTGCCTTGCCAACGGACCCACTTCAAAAGGGTCCCCGTTGTATCTGGGAGCCCTGATCCAGGAATAAGCTTCTGGTTTCTCCCTGTCTGGCTCATTGGCTTCATTAAACCAGGCATATTCATCTGACTGGGTAATGAGATCCGGATCAAAATGGGAATACTGCTCATTTGTATAAATATATGGATCTACATATAAAGTCCCAAGCTCCTTATAATGCTGAAAACAGCCATAAGATAAAAGATTACCGTAGCCTCCGCCAAAATGATAATACTCCGGGTAATAAGCCGCTATTTCATATACATCCGGCAGCATTTTTTCAGTAATAAATGTTTCAATCCCAAATAGTATGGATTTAATGGCTATAATCATATCAGCCGTTACAGGAGATGTGATTCCTCCTATAAAAACACCATGATTATGAGGTGCCTTTCCTCCCAGTATTGCCAGCATTTTATGTGCATTTCTGCTATATTCCATTGATTCAAAATAATCATTTACCATGCGTTCATTCACATTGTCAGGCAATCGGTAATCGTTGTGATCCGTTTTAAAAAGAGGATAGCCTTCCGGCAGCTTTACATAGTCTGGAAGTGTATACTGATAGAGATGCCTTAAATGATTCTGGAGAAATTCACATGCATGAAGCAGATCCCTTAAATATCTTCCCTGCTCTGAGGGTACAATTCCCAGAGCATCTTCAAGGGCAAGGGCGGAGGCCATAGAATGGGCAGTAGAACAGATTCCGCAGATCCGCTGTGTAAAATAAACCGCATCCAAAGGTGCTCTGCCTGTCAGCATTTTTTCAAAACCCCGGAACATAAGGCCTTTTGTGCGTGCATCAGTAATGACATTATTTCCAACTTCTGCTGCTATCTCCATGAATCCGTTAATCCTTGTAACTGGATTGATGATAATTGTGTCCGCCATATTACTCCTTCCTCATGGTATCAAATGTGATGAATGGTTCCATGGCATCTGGGAATCCAAACTGGGCGCAGCCAATGCAGGGCGTATCATCACCAATCGGCCAGTTTACGTGCCCATTCCATTTGCGGATAGGGCAGTCTGTCTGTGTCACAGGTCCCCGGCATCCCAGCATGTACATACAGGTTTCTTCTCCCAGCTTCGTTGCAAATATTCCAGAATCATAATAGGATCTTCTTGGACAACGGTCATGAATCGTTATGCCATAAAACATCAGTGGACGGTCTACTTCGTCCAGGGGAGGTTCCCCATACAGAATTAAATAAGCCACAGTTCCCATGAGCCAGTCCGGATGACAGGGACATCCGGTAAGCTTGATTACTTTCCGGCTGACAACAGCTGAAATTCCGGTACAGTCTGACGGATTCGGTCTTGCCGCCGATACTCCGCC
Source organism: uncultured Paenibacillaceae bacterium (assembly GCA_963523055.1). GTDB lineage: Bacteria > Bacillota > Clostridia > Lachnospirales > Lachnospiraceae > Lacrimispora. The sequence goes on from CAURBV010000022.1 coordinate 4,070, forward strand.
GTAGGAGGCGCAGTCACCAACTGATATTACGTGGGCAGCACGTTCTCCCAACCGCATTGCTGCTTCAAGGCCTGTTATTTCTCTCCCCTCATGGCGTCCGATGATGTGATAGAGTCCGTTGTCCTTTCTGGAAACAGCACCTTCTACTGCTAATATGTATTCATCCCCAATGATATCAAACAGCTGATCCATCGCCTGATCCCCTTCGGATACGATCAGGCTGTTGCTGTAGATAAAGTTGGTCATCTGCGTCATAAGGTACTGGAAATCCGGGTCCTGACCATCCAGCATAGAAATGGTATTTCCTGTACACCCGTTTAATTCCAGCCAGACCAAATTGGGTTTGGTACGTTTCTGACTTCCGATTTCTTCCATTACTCTGGTTACCAGCTGTCTGGTTTCCTTCCATTTCATTTCTTGAAAAGGACAAAATGCATGCTTTTTCTCCAAAGGTAATCGCTCCCCCCCTATTCCTGAACCATATATCCTACAACAGGCAATACACTCAGTACCATTGCGCCAGGGTGGCAGGAGGCAAACTCTGCACTTAAATCTCTGCCTGCTGAAAGCCCCCAGAAATGATTGCCTCCTGCCCATAACCGGTTATTGCTAACATTATAAACCACACCATTCACAGCAACATAAGCCGGGGCACCATTTTTCCCATCATATTGTGCCAGTTGTTCCAGAGTAAAATAAGTCAGAGGCTGTGGCTGCCCACCCTCCTCCGGCTGTGGCGTACCGGTCGGACTGCCCGTTGCTCCTCCTGTGGGAGTGCCCGTTGCTCCTCCTGTGGGACCGCCCGTTGCTCCTCCGGTTGGACCGCTTACACCTCCGGTAGGGCCAGTTACTCCTCCGGTGGGCCCAGTTATGCCTCCGGTGGGGTCTCCCACTCTGCCGCCTGTCTGATCATTCATCTGACTAGCAGCCAGCCCATGTCCGTTCTCCTGCATCTGGCTTAATTGTCCGAAATAGTAAACATGATTCTGAAGCATAATTAATTCACTGCTTAAATGATCCAGCACATCATTGCTGTTGTATAGATTGGAGCGCAGCTTTTCCACATCAGCATTTAATCTCTTTAAACTGCTGCCTAAATACGTCATGAGTAAATCCAAATCCATAATGGTACCTCCTTATCCACTTCTAAATCACCGCTTTACCAGCTAATCTGTTAGAATATATGTGCAAGCCTGGTTTTTAAGCCCATTTTCCAGGGCATTTATAAAAGTAGCCCAATAAAGTTATCTTATTTTTCCTTCTTTTGACAAAATCTCTCTTATCATATCTTCTGTCTTTCTGCAAATATGGGGAAACTGCCTTTTTAACACAGTACTTAGCTCACAGCCTGGTGTAATTATGGCAGCCTCAATTCCAATTAAGTATCCTCTTACAGGAAAACGGTACAGTCTTATCATGTCAAGAATACTCATATCATGCTGCATAGTGGGATTGGATACCTGCTCCATAATCTCCTCTATGGAAAAAATTTCAACAGAACCCGGCCGGCCCCCAGATGACATGGCATCTAAGATCAGTATAAAATCATGGGGATTCAGAGAATAAAAGCACGCCTCACTATCCGTTTCTCCATAGATTATTTCAAGTTCGCTGCGAAGGAACCGTTTTTCAAGTTCTTCTGCGACTAAAAGTCCAATCCCGTCATCCTTCATCAGCCGGCTGCCAACAGCGATCAGTTTCGTTCCTCATCCCTCCCTGTCCTATTTTTTTAAATATATGAAAAAGACATGGGATTATTCACACTCCCATGTCTTTTAAAATCACGTTTCCTCATAACGGCAGATCCTTGCCCCATGTCCGGGCACTTTTAATACCAGATCTTTTGATATATTGGTGAACGCTTCACCTGTCCAGAGTTCTGTAAAACAAATACCGTTCCAATTTTCTTTTTCCAGAAAACCGGCTGAAATAACAATTTCTCTTTCTTCTTCTAATAAATTGAAGACAGCCAGATAATGAGAACCGCTCTTTCGGTTTCTGCTGTGCCAGATACAGTGCTTCCCATCCCGGGCAAGCTGAATTGCTTTGCAGTCATCACTAAGAAGAGCTAATACATCCGGGTTTGTAAGCAGAGTTTTTGTCCATTCATCCAACCGGGTAAGCTCCGCTCCAATCATTAAAGGAGAACGGAATATGCACCAGAGTGACATCATTGTAATCTGTTCCTCTTTGGTAAACCGGGTCAGACGTTCCTCTCCAAAGCCTTTCCCCAACATACCCACAGGGAGCATATCACAATCCGGATAATTCCCTTTCCCCACATGGTTCTGCCAATGCTCACACCGTTCAAACATCTGTTTTAACAAAGTCCAGTCGTCCCAAAAGTCATCGGTAATCCGCCACATATTAGCGTAAGTCTCATAATGCCACGCCTCCTTTAGCCGGGCAGGTCCCGGTGAAAGGCTAAGTACCATCTGTCTTCCGCTTTTATTGATCGCCTCATGAAGCATACGGATTTCTTCTTTTGCAGACGCTGCATCCATGCGGCAGATATCATCGCATTTGATAAAATCCACCCCCCACTGGGCATACAGCTGGAAAATAGAATCATAATACGCCTGCGCTCCCTCTGCCTCAGGATTCACTCCATACATATCCGGGTTCCATGAGCAAATGGAATAAGGATTGGAAATGCTATCAGCGGTACGATCTGTCCCCCATAGTTTCATCTTATTATGAGCTGCGATACGGGGAACCCCTCTCATGATATGAATCCCGAATTTTAAACCCAGCCCATGGATATAATCAGCCAGTGGTTTGAAACCATGACCGCCCACAGAAGATGGGAAGCGATCCGGACACGGCCAAAGTCTGGAATATTCGTCTATTTCAACCTGACCGAAGGGAATATACTGGCACTCCTGCCGTCTGGTTCCGGCATTATGAGCATACCACTGTATATCAACCACAATATATTCCCAGCCATACTCTTTTAAATTCTGCGCCATATATTCAGCATTGGCCCGAACCTCTTGTTCTGTTACTGCCGTATCATAATAGTCATAGCTGTTCCACCCCATAGGGGGTTTTCCTGATGATAAATATCTGCTCATCTGATATCCTTTCCTGGTAATTTATTGATAAATCTGATATCATTATAGCAACTGAACAATGTATTACAAGAGTAAGAACGCGATACAGGGAGGGTAATTTTTTGATCAGCGAAACTTGCCAGACATTTGGTTTTCTGGATCTTGACAGACAATGGAATGCACCACTGTTTCTCCTGGATTTTGGGTTGGAGCAGAGAAAAAATGAAACCTATGATTTTCAAAATAATAATCGAGGCAGTTATTCTGGTTATCTGCTTCAGTATACATTAGATGGAGTGGGAATGTTTGAATCAGAGGGAGAGACAACCATTCTTTCTCCTGGAGATGCTTTTTTTATCACATTTCCAGATAGAAGCAGATACTATCTGGCTGAAAATAATTCCTGGAAATACTTTTATATCCATTTTGACGGCGAAATGGGGCAATATTTTTTTCAGCGGATACAGGCACTGACAGGAAAAACCTTTTCCATACCCAATACAAGTCAGGCCATCTTACTGTTTTTAGAGGAATTCCAGGCAGTCAAATCAGGAAAAAAATACGGACGCTATGACAGCGGAACCTTTTTATACCAATTCCTTACCCTGCTTATGAGAGAACTGGAGACCCCGCTAAAATCAGTTAAAAATGCCTGTGTGGAAGATGCCGCTAAGTGGATGCAGAAAAACTATAAGTATCAGATGGGGCTCTCTCAGATGTGCCGGGAGCTTGACGTGAGCCTTCCCCATTTAACAAGGCAGTTTCACTTGCAGACAGGACTCTCTCCCATAAAGTATTTAACCAGTCTGCGCCTGGAACATGCATTATCCCTTCTTCTAAATACGTCAATGGGCCTTGAGGCCATTGCGACGGAATGCGGATACTCTAACAGCAATTATTTCTCAAAGGTTTTTAGGAAAAACATGGGGATTTCACCTGCTCAATACAGAGACCATCATAATGGGCTGCAAAAGCCGTTATGATAGTATATCATTTGCTAGAGTCACAAAGCGGCTCCTTAGAGCCATACAGATAGAGATGGACCGTATCCCCATCCCAGACAACCCGTTTTACCAGAATCCGGATTGCAGCCCGTTTCTGTTCCACATCCATAAAATCCACAGTCTTTTCAAAATTGGACAGGGTCTCTTTCAACAAATCAAATTCCAGAGCAGTCAATTCTTTCCCCATGGCAGTTTCCTTACAGACTTCAATCTGGGACATGATCTGTTCTTTCTTTTTATGCAGTTCATCAATCTGTCTGACGATATAGTCGTATGCCGCCGTTCCCCCGGCAATCTTGATTGACGTCACAAGTCCCTCAATCTCTTTTTCCGTTTGAGATAATTCCTCTAGAAGGCGGCTGACATCCTGTTCATAGTCCTGCTTTTCTTCCTTAAGCTGCTTTCTGCCTTCCTCCAGCTGCCTGGTGAATTCTCTGTTGTCTTCAGAAATTTTTTTAAGTTCTTCAATCACCAGTCTGTCTAAGAGATTCCCATCGGCATTTTTTATTGCACAGCACTTCATACGGCTTTTTTCTTTCATGGAACAGAGGTAGGAATAGATCTGTTCTCCCCGGTCATTATATCTGCCGGAAAGCTTGGGCCGCATATAGTGATTGCAATTTCCGCATACAAGAATGCCGGAAAGAAGTGCCACATTACTTCTGGGTCTGCGGTAATTTTTTGATTTATTCCGTTCCAGCTGACGCTGGACACTGACCCACTCCGCTCCAGGAATCAGCCCCTCATGTTTACCGATTGCCACAATCCATTCTTCCATCTCTTTCATTTCATGGGCCTTTCCCTGCTTTTGTAACGTCCGGTTATATGCAATAATACCATGGGTTCCATTAAAATCAGCGGGTTCAGCAAAAAGTTCTACCTTTTTCTCTTTCAGATACTGATAGGCCTCCTGATCTGCAATCATATACACCGGGTTTGAAAGTATGGCCTTAATTGCAAAACGGCTGAATAAACGTCCCTGCTTTGTTTTGTATCCATTCTGTATGAGATAAGTTTCCGTCTGTGTCAGGGAACCGGTTTCCAGAAATTTTTCATAAATCCGCTTTATAAGCTTTGCCTCCTGGGGTATCCGTTTCAGTTTATATGCCTTTTTCTGCTTCCCGTCAATGGTTATGGAAGTTACCCGTTCAGACTGATACCCGGTTGGGGTATTTCCGCCAAGCCATCTTCCGCTTTTGGAAAGTTCATGCATATTGTCCCGGATCCGTTCTGCAATGGTTTCTCTTTCCAGTTGGGAAAACACAGAAGCAATATACATCATAGCCCTTCCCATGGGAGATGATGTGTCAAACTGCTCTTTAATAGAAATAAATGAAATCTCCAGATGGTTCAATTCTCCAATCAGATTGGCAAAATCTCCGATATTACGGCTGATCCGGTCAAGGCGGTAGCATACAATCGCTGATATCTTCTTTTTCTTTGCTTCTTTCATCATCTGCTGAAACTGGGGACGCTCTAAATTTCCTCCGGAAAAGCCCTCATCTTCAAAAATCAGGGCACTGTCTGCAAAGGATTCTCCGTAATGGGTTAAGATATATTGTCTGCAAAGCTCGATCTGATTGCCGATGCTTTCCCCTTTTCCGGTAAATTTGGATTTTCTTGAATATATGGCAAACGGCTGATTTCTGTCTTCCATCACACAAATCCTCCTTGTTTTCACATGGAAAGCGCGTCCTCAAACATACCGGACACGCAGAATAACATACAAATATAGTAACCCTGAATTTCAAGGTATTCTCTATGAACATGATCGTATATAATCCTCAAACTGAAGAAGATAAAAAAGAACTGGGCAGAAGGGCAGCTGTCATTCACAATCAGGTGCTAATGCAGTCAGTCCGCCTGCTTCACTGCTCAAATGACCAAAAGAAAGCGCTTTTAGATGCAATAAAAGCAGAAAGCACTTAGGCAGTCAGACAACCGGAATGATTTTATTGGTTTTTCCGGGGATGATTACATGAGTGGCACAGGAAACGCAAGGGTCAAAGGATCTGATAATTCTTCCTATTTCAACTGGCATAGATTCATCTTTCACCGGTGCGCCCATAAGCGCCTGTTCTGCTGTTCCTTTTTTCTCTCCTGTCTGAGTGGATAAATTCCATGCAGACGGAGTGATAATCTGGTAGAACAGGATTTTTTCATCCTCAATTGTCAGCCAGTGTCCAAGTGCTCCTCTGGTTGTATCGATTAGCCCCTTTCCATATGCTTTAGCCGGTATTACATATTCCTGCTGCATGGGTACACCTGGAATTAAATTCTCCAAAAGAGTATTCATGATCTGGGTTATTTTTTTCGCTTCCAGAACCCTTGCAATGGTTCTGTCCATAACAGATATCCCATGTCTGTACTCCCCTGACAACCATTGCCTTGCCAACGGACCCACTTCAAAAGGGTCCCCGTTGTATCTGGGAGCCCTGATCCAGGAATAAGCTTCTGGTTTCTCCCTGTCTGGCTCATTGGCTTCATTAAACCAGGCATATTCATCTGACTGGGTAATGAGATCCGGATCAAAATGGGAATACTGCTCATTTGTATAAATATATGGATCTACATATAAAGTCCCAAGCTCCTTATAATGCTGAAAACAGCCATAAGATAAAAGATTACCGTAGCCTCCGCCAAAATGATAATACTCCGGGTAATAAGCCGCTATTTCATATACATCCGGCAGCATTTTTTCAGTAATAAATGTTTCAATCCCAAATAGTATGGATTTAATGGCTATAATCATATCAGCCGTTACAGGAGATGTGATTCCTCCTATAAAAACACCATGATTATGAGGTGCCTTTCCTCCCAGTATTGCCAGCATTTTATGTGCATTTCTGCTATATTCCATTGATTCAAAATAATCATTTACCATGCGTTCATTCACATTGTCAGGCAATCGGTAATCGTTGTGATCCGTTTTAAAAAGAGGATAGCCTTCCGGCAGCTTTACATAGTCTGGAAGTGTATACTGATAGAGATGCCTTAAATGATTCTGGAGAAATTCACATGCATGAAGCAGATCCCTTAAATATCTTCCCTGCTCTGAGGGTACAATTCCCAGAGCATCTTCAAGGGCAAGGGCGGAGGCCATAGAATGGGCAGTAGAACAGATTCCGCAGATCCGCTGTGTAAAATAAACCGCATCCAAAGGTGCTCTGCCTGTCAGCATTTTTTCAAAACCCCGGAACATAAGGCCTTTTGTGCGTGCATCAGTAATGACATTATTTCCAACTTCTGCTGCTATCTCCATGAATCCGTTAATCCTTGTAACTGGATTGATGATAATTGTGTCCGCCATATTACTCCTTCCTCATGGTATCAAATGTGATGAATGGTTCCATGGCATCTGGGAATCCAAACTGGGCGCAGCCAATGCAGGGCGTATCATCACCAATCGGCCAGTTTACGTGCCCATTCCATTTGCGGATAGGGCAGTCTGTCTGTGTCACAGGTCCCCGGCATCCCAGCATGTACATACAGGTTTCTTCTCCCAGCTTCGTTGCAAATATTCCAGAATCATAATAGGATCTTCTTGGACAACGGTCATGAATCGTTATGCCATAAAACATCAGTGGACGGTCTACTTCGTCCAGGGGAGGTTCCCCATACAGAATTAAATAAGCCACAGTTCCCATGAGCCAGTCCGGATGACAGGGACATCCGGTAAGCTTGATTACTTTCCGGCTGACAACAGCTGAAATTCCGGTACAGTCTGACGGATTCGGTCTTGCCGCCGATACTCCGCCGTAGGAGGCGCAGTCACCAACTGATATTACGTGGGCAGCACGTTCTCCCAACCGCATTGCTGCTTCAAGGCCTGTTATTTCTCTCCCCTCATGGCGTCCGATGATGTGATAGAGTCCGTTGTCCTTTCTGGAAACAGCACCTTCTACTGCTAATATGTATTCATCCCCAATGATATCAAACAGCTGATCCATCGCCTGATCCCCTTCGGATACGATCAGGCTGTTGCTGTAGATAAAGTTGGTCATCTGCGTCATAAGGTACTGGAAATCCGGGTCCTGACCATCCAGCATAGAAATGGTATTTCCTGTACACCCGTTTAATTCCAGCCAGACCAAATTGGGTTTGGTACGTTTCTGACTTCCGATTTCTTCCATTACTCTGGTTACCAGCTGTCTGGTTTCCTTCCATTTCATTTCTTGAAAAGGACAAAATGCATGCTTTTTCTCCAAAGGTAATCGCTCCCCCCCTATTCCTGAACCATATATCCTACAACAGGCAATACACTCAGTACCATTGCGCCAGGGTGGCAGGAGGCAAACTCTGCACTTAAATCTCTGCCTGCTGAAAGCCCCCAGAAATGATTGCCTCCTGCCCATAACCGGTTATTGCTAACATTATAAACCACACCATTCACAGCAACATAAGCCGGGGCACCATTTTTCCCATCATATTGTGCCAGTTGTTCCAGAGTAAAATAAGTCAGAGGCTGTGGCTGCCCACCCTCCTCCGGCTGTGGCGTACCGGTCGGACTGCCCGTTGCTCCTCCTGTGGGAGTGCCCGTTGCTCCTCCTGTGGGACCGCCCGTTGCTCCTCCGGTTGGACCGCTTACACCTCCGGTAGGGCCAGTTACTCCTCCGGTGGGCCCAGTTATGCCTCCGGTGGGGTCTCCCACTCTGCCGCCTGTCTGATCATTCATCTGACTAGCAGCCAGCCCATGTCCGTTCTCCTGCATCTGGCTTAATTGTCCGAAATAGTAAACATGATTCTGAAGCATAATTAATTCACTGCTTAAATGATCCAGCACATCATTGCTGTTGTATAGATTGGAGCGCAGCTTTTCCACATCAGCATTTAATCTCTTTAAACTGCTGCCTAAATACGTCATGAGTAAATCCAAATCCATAATGGTACCTCCTTATCCACTTCTAAATCACCGCTTTACCAGCTAATCTGTTAGAATATATGTGCAAGCCTGGTTTTTAAGCCCATTTTCCAGGGCATTTATAAAAGTAGCCCAATAAAGTTATCTTATTTTTCCTTCTTTTGACAAAATCTCTCTTATCATATCTTCTGTCTTTCTGCAAATATGGGGAAACTGCCTTTTTAACACAGTACTTAGCTCACAGCCTGGTGTAATTATGGCAGCCTCAATTCCAATTAAGTATCCTCTTACAGGAAAACGGTACAGTCTTATCATGTCAAGAATACTCATATCATGCTGCATAGTGGGATTGGATACCTGCTCCATAATCTCCTCTATGGAAAAAATTTCAACAGAACCCGGCCGGCCCCCAGATGACATGGCATCTAAGATCAGTATAAAATCATGGGGATTCAGAGAATAAAAGCACGCCTCACTATCCGTTTCTCCATAGATTATTTCAAGTTCGCTGCGAAGGAACCGTTTTTCAAGTTCTTCTGCGACTAAAAGTCCAATCCCGTCATCCTTCATCAGCCGGCTGCCAACAGCGATCAGTTTCGTTCCTCATCCCTCCCTGTCCTATTTTTTTAAATATATGAAAAAGACATGGGATTATTCACACTCCCATGTCTTTTAAAATCACGTTTCCTCATAACGGCAGATCCTTGCCCCATGTCCGGGCACTTTTAATACCAGATCTTTTGATATATTGGTGAACGCTTCACCTGTCCAGAGTTCTGTAAAACAAATACCGTTCCAATTTTCTTTTTCCAGAAAACCGGCTGAAATAACAATTTCTCTTTCTTCTTCTAATAAATTGAAGACAGCCAGATAATGAGAACCGCTCTTTCGGTTTCTGCTGTGCCAGATACAGTGCTTCCCATCCCGGGCAAGCTGAATTGCTTTGCAGTCATCACTAAGAAGAGCTAATACATCCGGGTTTGTAAGCAGAGTTTTTGTCCATTCATCCAACCGGGTAAGCTCCGCTCCAATCATTAAAGGAGAACGGAATATGCACCAGAGTGACATCATTGTAATCTGTTCCTCTTTGGTAAACCGGGTCAGACGTTCCTCTCCAAAGCCTTTCCCCAACATACCCACAGGGAGCATATCACAATCCGGATAATTCCCTTTCCCCACATGGTTCTGCCAATGCTCACACCGTTCAAACATCTGTTTTAACAAAGTCCAGTCGTCCCAAAAGTCATCGGTAATCCGCCACATATTAGCGTAAGTCTCATAATGCCACGCCTCCTTTAGCCGGGCAGGTCCCGGTGAAAGGCTAAGTACCATCTGTCTTCCGCTTTTATTGATCGCCTCATGAAGCATACGGATTTCTTCTTTTGCAGACGCTGCATCCATGCGGCAGATATCATCGCATTTGATAAAATCCACCCCCCACTGGGCATACAGCTGGAAAATAGAATCATAATACGCCTGCGCTCCCTCTGCCTCAGGATTCACTCCATACATATCCGGGTTCCATGAGCAAATGGAATAAGGATTGGAAATGCTATCAGCGGTACGATCTGTCCCCCATAGTTTCATCTTATTATGAGCTGCGATACGGGGAACCCCTCTCATGATATGAATCCCGAATTTTAAACCCAGCCCATGGATATAATCAGCCAGTGGTTTGAAACCATGACCGCCCACAGAAGATGGGAAGCGATCCGGACACGGCCAAAGTCTGGAATATTCGTCTATTTCAACCTGACCGAAGGGAATATACTGGCACTCCTGCCGTCTGGTTCCGGCATTATGAGCATACCACTGTATATCAACCACAATATATTCCCAGCCATACTCTTTTAAATTCTGCGCCATATATTCAGCATTGGCCCGAACCTCTTGTTCTGTTACTGCCGTATCATAATAGTCATAGCTGTTCCACCCCATAGGGGGTTTTCCTGATGATAAATATCTGCTCATCTGATATCCTTTCCTGGTAATTTATTGATAAATCTGATATCATTATAGCAACTGAACAATGTATTACAAGAGTAAGAACGCGATACAGGGAGGGTAATTTTTTGATCAGCGAAACTTGCCAGACATTTGGTTTTCTGGATCTTGACAGACAATGGAATGCACCACTGTTTCTCCTGGATTTTGGGTTGGAGCAGAGAAAAAATGAAACCTATGATTTTCAAAATAATAATCGAGGCAGTTATTCTGGTTATCTGCTTCAGTATACATTAGATGGAGTGGGAATGTTTGAATCAGAGGGAGAGACAACCATTCTTTCTCCTGGAGATGCTTTTTTTATCACATTTCCAGATAGAAGCAGATACTATCTGGCTGAAAATAATTCCTGGAAATACTTTTATATCCATTTTGACGGCGAAATGGGGCAATATTTTTTTCAGCGGATACAGGCACTGACAGGAAAAACCTTTTCCATACCCAATACAAGTCAGGCCATCTTACTGTTTTTAGAGGAATTCCAGGCAGTCAAATCAGGAAAAAAATACGGACGCTATGACAGCGGAACCTTTTTATACCAATTCCTTACCCTGCTTATGAGAGAACTGGAGACCCCGCTAAAATCAGTTAAAAATGCCTGTGTGGAAGATGCCGCTAAGTGGATGCAGAAAAACTATAAGTATCAGATGGGGCTCTCTCAGATGTGCCGGGAGCTTGACGTGAGCCTTCCCCATTTAACAAGGCAGTTTCACTTGCAGACAGGACTCTCTCCCATAAAGTATTTAACCAGTCTGCGCCTGGAACATGCATTATCCCTTCTTCTAAATACGTCAATGGGCCTTGAGGCCATTGCGACGGAATGCGGATACTCTAACAGCAATTATTTCTCAAAGGTTTTTAGGAAAAACATGGGGATTTCACCTGCTCAATACAGAGACCATCATAATGGGCTGCAAAAGCCGTTATGATAGTATATCATTCTCCACACATTTCGCCGCATAAGTGGCCAGCCTTGATCCTCTGTCTGGATGAAAGGTATTAACAGCCTTGATTAAACCGATAGTCCCCACAGATAAGAGATCTTCCATATCATAATCTGTATTCTGATACTTTTTTGCAACATGGGCTACAAGACGCATATTACGCTCGATGAGTGTGGCTCTCGCCTCCTGATCCCCTTCCTGGTATCGTTCCAGACACTCTCGTTCCTCTCGCGCAGTTAAAGGTTTGGGAAAAGTTTTCACAGAAAGCCACCTTAAACTTACTTACTCCTATTTTATGCCGCCCTTATCTTTAAAGTGCTTTTACAAAAAATATTAGCTGGTACTTATTTATTTACAAAATTCTCTGTATTACTTTACATAATATTTTTATGTAAAGTAAATCCCATAAATAAGGACCGGACAACAGTCCGATCCTTTACATCTCATATTTTTATTAATGGTGGAACAGGCGGATACCATTAAATGCCATTACCATACCATATTTGTTACAAGTCTCAATGACCTGATCATCTCTTACAGAACCTCCTGGCTGAACAACATATTTCACGCCACTTTTATATGCACGATCGATGTTATCTCCAAATGGGAAAAATGCATCAGAACCAAGAGATACATCAGAAAGCTGATCAAGCCACTGCCTTTTTTCTTCTCTTGAAAATACCGGTGGCTTTTCCTTAAATACCTGCTCCCATCTTCCGTCTGCCAAAACATCCATATCATTTTCACCGATATAAACATCTATGGCATTATCCCTGTCTGCACGGCGGATATCGTCAAGAAACGGAAGTTTAAGAACCTTTGGTGCCTGTCTTAAATACCAGTTGTCCGCCTTACTTCCTGCCAGTCTGGTGCAATGAACACGGGATTGCTGTCCGGCTCCGATTCCAATTGCCTGTCCATCCTTTGTATAGCAGACGGAATTGGACTGGGTATATTTTAATGTAATCAAAGAAAGGATTAAATCAATTTCAGCAGCTTCAGGAATCTCCCTGTTCTCGGTTACTCTGTTTTCCAGCACATCATGGCCAATTTTAATCTCATTTCTTCCCTGCTCAAACGTAACTCCATAAACCTGTTTCTTCTCTATGGGTTGGGGCGTATATTCCGGATCAATAAGAATCACGTTATAATTGCCATTTTTCTTAGACTTTAATATGTCCAAAGCTTCCGGGGTATAGCCAGGCGCAATCACACCGTCCGAAACCTCTCTCTTAATGATTTTCGCTGTATCTTCATCACAAATATCCGATAAGGAAATATAATCACCAAAGGAAGACATACGGTCAGCGCCTCTGGCTCTGGCATAAGCGCAGGCAAGAGGAGAAAGTTCTCCCATATCTTCAACCCAGTAGATCTTTTTTAAAACCGGACTTAAGGGAAGTCCAACTGCCACACCAGCTGGAGAAACGTGTTTGAAGGAAGCTGCCGCAGGTAATCCAGTAGCCTCTTTTAATTCTTTTACCAGCTGCCAGCCGTTTAATGCGTCCAGAAAATTAATATAACCGGGTTTTCCGCTTAATACGGTTATAGGAAGATCTGATCCGTCTGCCATATAGATTTTTGATGGTTTTTGATTGGGATTACACCCATATTTCAGCTCTAATTCATTCATCTTTTGTACTCCTGCTATTCATTCTTATTTATTATCCGGCTCTCAAAGGCACCTGTTTCAAGATCTATATAACGTACAAACAGCGATACCTTATTCTCTTCATTCAGGTTTTCCCAGATCAGGGAAGTATACTCATCCGGATCAGCTAAGACTTCCACCAGTTTTGGCTCCCCTTCAAAGCTTGGCAACGGATTGCCGTCATGCATGTAGGTATGGATGAAATGAGCTTCTCCAGGCACAGGATTCTCATAGGCAAAGGTAAAGCGGTTGCAGGAGGACGGATCCCCGTTATTACTCTTTAATATAGACATGGCATAGTTAAATCTTCCATCTTCCACATGAATAATACCAGAGATACGAGGGGTATAATTGGGGCTGTCCGGCTCAAATTCCCTGCTGCGCAGAGCCTGCTCAAATGTGAGCTGAATATCCATGCCCTGATAGATGGTATCAGTCTGGTCTCCGTTAGTTACAATGGTTTTGTTGCCCAGTACACGCACTGGAGCATAAATAATCAGACTGGGATCTGATAATTTTGAAGGATCGTAAGCCTGGGTACGAATTCCATCCCCATCTTCCACAAATACGCGGTTACGGCTGTTCACACTTCTTCCCATGATAAAATAAGCAGCTACTGCCTTCCTTCCATCTGGGGTTTTTCCAATAATTATCCCCCTTCCAGGATAGGAATTGTTTGTTAATTCATCCTTCAAAGAAACCAAATTCATGACTTACAGTCCTCCATTCTCAATAAACACGCAAAAAACCGCCTGGGCATCCCATAGCGGTGCCCAGGCGGTCGGCTTTAAAACGTAACGTGCTCCCCGTGGTTTTCTCCACTTATCCGCCAGTTGCACGTACCATGTCTAACATAATATATGATTCTCCAAAAAATTGCAAGGTCTTTTTTATTTATTCCTGTTTTTATTCGTTGCGAATGGCAGCCAGAGGACTGAGTTTCATGGCTCTGAGGGAAGGGAAAAATCCGGCAGCCATACCTACAAAAACAGAAAATCCTACAGCAGCCAAAGACAGCCACAACGGTATTCTTGATAAGTCTCCTGGCATATCGGGCATAAAACGTCCTGCCAGAAACCGGTTTATAAGAAAAGAAAGCCCGTAACTGAACGTAATACCGGTGATGCCGCCAAGGAAGCCAATAAATCCGGATTCAATCAGAAACATGTCTCTGATATGATTCATATCAAGTCCCAGTACCTTTAAAATTCCGATCTCCTTGGTTCTTTCATAGATGGACATCATCATCGTGTTGGCAATTCCGATGGCTGCGACAAATAAGGATACTGTTCCGATTCCTCCAAGCAAAGCCTGAACCATCTTTGCCTGCTTCTGGGATTGCTCCAGCCATTCCATATTGCTGTTTGCCTGATACCCCATATCTGTAATCGCCTTCTGCACCGCGGTCACATTCGCCATATCATCCACCTCTACCACTGCCTGATCATAGATAAAATAGTTATAAGGCTTCCCCTTTTTATTGGTGGGCTGGTTGGGAATCGGCTTTTTCTTATAAATCTGTTTTAACTGGGATTTGAGTGCATCCAAATCAACATAGACATTGTAGCTGTAATTACTCCAGTCCTCTACTCCTCCTGTTACCAGACCTGCTGTCTTTAGCAGATATTTTTTAGGCGGCTTCACAGGAGTTTTTCCATCTCCTGCTGTCCCTCCGTTCTGAGACTGGTAATAGGCTTCGGTGTCAAATACCACAAATACAGGTCTGTTCATAAAATCAATATCCGGAATCTTGGTTGGGTCATCATAATAATCCTGATTTCTGCTTTTGGGATTACTAAATTGCCTGGGTACCATGTTTCCTACTACCATCTGAAGTTCTTTCGTCCCTTTATCGGGAAGATGCCCCTGTTTTAGTGATATATTATCCATGTATTCAGGGGTTACTCCAACCACGGTAATATTGGCCTGATAAGCCCCCTGGCTCATAATTGTGTCTGTCTGCAAAAGGGGAGAGGCCGACTTTACATGATCCAGACCAGCAAACTGGGAAACTACATTATCTGTCATATAATTAGGTTCTTTTTTCCCTTCTCCCCCGTAGGATTGATTGGAATACACAGTGATCTCAGTCAGACTTCCATAAGAAGCGTACTGTTCCATGGTAAGTTCATTAAAACCGATTCCCAGAGATACCATAACAACAATGGAAGCGGTACCAATTAAAACTCCAAGAACAGTCAAAAATGTTCTCATCTTTCTTCGTCTTAAATTGTTCACACTCATGGAAAGCAAATCACTAAATTTCATCATTTATTTCCTCTATGGCAGCCAGCTTCTTCTGCTTTCTTCTTTTCCAGATAAAAAAGGCTGCACCAGCGCCTGCAAAAAGCAGAACAACAACAGAAGGAATCAGGATCTTACCATACTTTGCAAACCCTGCAGGCTGTGCATCAACAGGCTCCTCGCCCATATTTCCGTTATCAATTCCTGTTTCTTCCGGCTCGGTTACCATCAATGTAACTTCTTTTTCTATCGGATCAGAAACTACTCCGTTTTCATCCTCATAAGTAATTAAAATCTTTATTTTTCCGTCATCAGCCGTTGGTGTGGTTCCGGTAATCATGGCATCCACATTCTGTGTTTCTCCAGGCTTAATATTTCCTATATAGGTACTGGACTGCTGTATGGAATCTCCCACAAATGACACCATGACATTATAAAGAAGAACCTTGCCTGTATTATTAACCGGGAACATAATATTGGTTTCTGAACCTGCTGCTATTGATTCCGGCATGATGTCGATGGTACCTGTATTTAAACGGGCCACCTGTTTTACCGGGATATTCACAATTATTTTTTCATCTGCATTTTTAAATTCCGGACTGTCGAATTTTTCATTAATTGTCAGTCCATAGGTTCTTTGATCCACCCATGCACCGGCACGAAGTTTCACCTTGACATCTGTGGTCTGACCTGCTCCAAGGGAATTCACAACAACGGAGGAACTACCTTCATCCGTTGTAAACACAGCACTATCTGTCACCTTCTCAGACTCCAGATTAAATAATATATTACTTGCAGGAACGCTTTCTGATGCATTCTTCATGTGCAGAATAAGCTCAAATTCCTCACCGGCATAAACCTTCTCCGGAATGGTTTCAAACCCATCAACAACGATCCTGGCTTTGGTTCTGTCATTGATATTAAACTCTTTGGTCGCCTCTTCCTTCTCTTTGTTTTGTACCTTTACAAAAAACGTCTCTTCGGATTTCTGAATGTCTCCATCGCTGCTGTCCCGGTATTCGATGTTAAATGTAATGGGATAATAACCGCTGTACACATCCTTTCGGATCATCATGCTGTAAGGAATGGCAATCGTCTCCCCGCCTCCGATCCGGTCGAAATGTTTGGTATAATTTCCATCGTTAATATCAAAAGGGAACTTTGTGCTGTCCTGGTTTACTCCCATTCGGACATTGACGTCAAAGGCAGTTAAATTAGAAGAATTACGGACATTCATGCTATAATTCATCACTTCCGGATAAGTTCCGAAGGGAGTGTTCTGACCCTCGCCAAGTTCGAAACTGATGGTTCCTTCATTGGCTCCGGAAGAGGTTGTTGCGGACGATTTTGTAATCCAGATATTCACCTTTTCATAGGATGCATGCGCACCATCATCCTTTTTCTTTGCATCAGTAACAACTTCTACGGGTACCAGATAATACCCCTCGGATACATCTCTCCGGATCCTTGCAGTGAGGCTGAATGTTTTAGAGCCTCCGCTCTTTACATCGCCCAGTTTTTTATTGTCAAATGTATTGGAAGATATTTCGAAAGGAAAAACAGATCCAGTGTATGTAGTGGTCTCTTCTGCATCTTCGGTGGCTCTGTACTCCTGTTCCGGTATATCTCTGTCAAATCTGACAGCAACATCCTTTAAATCATTCCCTGTATTATTGGTAAAAACCATATTTATGGTAATATTTTCCCCAGTCTTTCCAGATGGAGTTTTTTTCACATCAATATATGTATTTTTGCTTAAATCATATTGTGCTAACGCTGTTGCCGGTATTGCAGTAACCGCCATAATAACAGCCAGCAGCCCTACAATCTTTTTCTTAACTCTGTACATCTTCCATATCCCCCTTAGTATCCTCGTGGTGCTGTTCTTCAATTTTAAATATCTTTCCATCTACTATGTGGAACTGTCTGTCTGCAAACCTGGCAATATAATTGTCGTGGGTTACCATGACAAGAGTCTGGTTCTGCTCCTTTACAATCTTCTGCATCAATGAAAGAACCTCTTTTGTGGTTTTGGAATCCAGATTTCCGGTTGGTTCATCGGCAAAAATAATCTTGGGATCCACGGCAAGAGCTCTGGCAATTCCCACCCGCTGCTGCTGGCCACCTGACATCTCATTGGCCATATGGTTCATCTGTTTTTCCAAACCTACCAGTTTTATGTATTTTTTAGCTTTTTCATTCCGGATCTTTTTTGGCACACCACGAAATGACAGGGGAAGTGCAACATTCTCTACTGCATTCAATGTCTTAATCAAATTATAGGACTGGAAAATAAAACCCACATGCTTTCTTCTGAATGCAACCAGCTGATTCTCCGAAAGTTTTTCGATGTGATTGCCTGCAATGACAATCTCCCCTTTTGACGGTTTTTCCAACCCCGCCATCATGTTTAAAAGTGTGGATTTTCCCGAACCGGACGGGCCCACAATGGCACAAAATTCGCCTTTATATATCGTAAAGTCTACTCCATTCAGTGCATAGACTTTGGTATCTCCCACCTTATACACCTTATAAAGATCCTTAACCTGAATCATAGGTGTTTTGTTTTCCACCACTTAAGCTTCCTCCTTGAAATATTCACGCAATCACATTATACAACAGGATTGACAAATCCGATATTCTTTATTTTCTTAATCTTCCTTACATATTCCTTACACCTCCAAAAGTCTTTTACAAACCCGTAAAAAATATTTAAAAAAAGAGTGGAAATATTTTAAACTATGCTTTATAATGGGATAGAATTTTAAACCATAACTCAGTGGATAAAGGAGATTCTTATGAGACATTTACTTAACCCGTTAGATTTCAGTCTGGAAGAAACCGGACAACTGCTTGATCTGGCAAAAGATATTGAAGATAATCTTCCGGAATATTCTCATGTATGCAATGGAAAAAAACTAGCGACACTTTTTTATGAGCCAAGTACAAGAACCCGTTTGAGTTTCGAGGCTGCCATGCTTAATTTAGGAGGCAGCGTACTTGGCTTTTCCTCTGCCGATTCAAGCTCTGCTTCGAAAGGAGAGAGTGTCGCTGATACCATTCGGGTCATCTCCTGTTACGCAGATATCTGTGCAATGAGACACCCCAAGGAAGGCGCACCATTAGTTGCTGCAAACTACTCCGGTATTCCAGTCATTAACGCAGGAGACGGCGGACACCAGCATCCAACACAGACACTTACCGATTTACTCTCTATTCGTTCCTTAAAAGGCCGTCTGAACGATTTAACTATTGGTCTTTGCGGTGATTTAAAATTTGGCCGTACTGTTCATTCTCTTATCAATGCTCTTGTAAGATACGAAAACATCAAATTCATCTTAATTTCCCCCCCTGAACTGAGGGTACCTGAATACATCCGGGAAGATGTCCTAAGGGCCAACAACATTGAATTTATTGAAATGGACAGTCTTGACGATGCCATGCCGGATCTTGATATCCTGTATATGACACGCGTACAGAAAGAACGTTTCTTCAACGAAGAAGACTACATCCGTTTAAAGGACTGCTACATTCTGGATAAGAAGAAAATGAAGCTGGCAAAGGAAGATATGTATGTTCTTCACCCCCTTCCCAGAGTCAACGAGATCTCTGTAGAAGTTGATGATGATAAACGGGCCGCCTACTTTAAGCAGGCACAGTATGGTGTTTATGTACGTATGGCTCTTATCATGACTTTACTGGAGGTAAATAAACCATGTTAAATATCGGCGGATTAAAAGAAGGTATCGTATTAGACCATATTGAGGCAGGAAAGAGTCTGGAAATTTACTATAATCTTGGGCTGGACAAGTTAGACTGCCAGGTAGCTATTATCAAGAATGCAAAAAGCAATAAAATGGGAAAGAAAGATATTATTAAAATAGAAGGCGGTATGGATCATATTAACCTGGAGATCCTGGGATATATTGATCACAACATCACAGTAAACATTATCCGGGATAATGAAATTGTAGAAAAGAAGTCTCTCAGCCTTCCAAAAAAGATCACCAACATCATACAGTGCAAAAATCCACGCTGCATCACTTCCATCGAGCAGGGGCTTCCCCATGTTTTTTATCTCTCAGATGCCGAAAAGGAAACATACCGCTGCATGTATTGTGAAGAAAAATATAGCAGATAACAGAAAAGAGGGTAACGCCAAAATCACTGAACATGTGATAAAGGGGTACCCTCTTTTTAATTGTCTAACTATTAAATGCTTTGAGTAAGACGATAAGCCGGGTTATGTCGTTGAATGGCCATCTATCTAGGCCTGCCGTCGCCAGCAGGCTCAAGCGACCTACCCGGAAGCAGACGGGCCGCCTTATGCTTCCTGTTCGGTCTTGCTTCGAATGGGGTTTACATTGACCCCTCCTGTTACCAGGAGAGCGGTGGTCTCTTACACCACCTTTCCACCCTTACCGCAGATGCGGCGGTTTATTTCTGTTGCACTTTCCCTAGAGTCACCTCCGCCAGACGTTATCTGGCATTCTGCCCTTTGAAGCCCGGACTTTCCTCACCTGCAGCCTTTCGGCTTTGCAGCTGCGACCATTTGTCTTACTCAAAACCATATAATTCTATCATAGTTCCATCTATTTGTAAAGCTTCCTTTTCATATATCTTACTTACACCTTAAAACAGCTTCCTCCAATAAATTCCCGTACAATGGAGTTACGCGGAATGTCTTCACTGTTAACTCCCAGAAAATAATCCAGGAACTTTAAAAGCCGTTTCGCTTCCATGTATTCCGGTGATTCCCTTGGTATTCCAAATAAAAGCGGTTCTGCATACTGCTTTAAAACAGATAATTCATATACTGTGGCAGAATTAAACATCATATCTGCAGATTCCTGGTATGGGAAAATATAGGCTTCCTCGCCCTCTCTCACAGTGGGCCACATGCGTATGGTATCCTGGGCTGATGCACCTCTTGTTCTGGCATCCCGCACCATGCGCCTGATCAGGCGGCAGTCGGTGGTTGGAATCCGGTTGTGCTCATCAATATTTAACTGGGTCAGTGCACTGACATAGACACGGAATTTACTATCTTTTGGAAGTGAATAGGATAACTTATCATTCAGACAGTGAATTCCTTCAATTACCAGAATATCATCATTGCCCAATTTCAAGTAATCTCCCCGATATTCCCGTTCCCCTGTTTTAAACTGGTATCTTGGCATCTCTACCGTTTCGCCAGCTAAAAGAGCCGTCATATCCTTATTAAACTGATCGATGTCCAGACATTCCAGTACTTCATAATTATAGCTTCCGTCAGGATTTTTCGGACTGTTAACCCTGTTTACAAAATAATCATCCACTGCTATGGGGTGCGGAATCATCCCCTGGGCCTTTAATTGTATTGATAATCTGTGAGAAAATGTAGTTTTTCCTGAAGAAGACGGACCTGCTATCATAACAAATTTTTTGCTTCTGTCAGAACCAATCCGTGCTGCCATTTCAGCAATCTTTTTCTCCTGAAGCGCTTCCTGAATCAGAATCAGTTCATTGATGTTACCTGCTGCTATGCCTTCGTTTAATGCTCCGACATGGGAAACATTCAGACGTTCTCCCCATTTAACACTTTCCTTTAGCACAGCGAAAAGCTTCTGCTTTTTTTCTGCCTCAAAAACAGGTACTTCCTGTGGATTTTCTTTCTGAGGGAGCATGAGCATAAATCCTTCATCATAAGGAATGATATTAAAATATTTAATATATCCGGTATTCTGTACCATATAGCCGTAAAAATAATCTTCAAAGCCACCGATGCTGTATAAATTCACGCGGGATACTCTGCGGTAGCGGAAAAGCCGTTCTTTGTCATACATCCGGTGCTTATGAAATAATTCAATGGCATCATCTGTATTGACGCTTCGCTTCATAATGGGAATCTTCTGGTCCACGTATTCCCTCATGCGTGTCAGCACGTGGTTTAACAGTTCTTCTGTCAGTTCTACGGTTCCATGGGGCTGAATGTAATAGCCCTTTCCCAGGGAAAAATCAACTGTCACTTTTTCAATGTTCTCGGAACCAGCTACATCATAAAATGCTTTCATCATGAGAAAAATTGCACTTCGGTGATAAGTCTGAATTCCCGGCTGATCTTTACCGGTATAAAATTGGAGTGTACAGTCAAACTGAACAGTCTTATGAAGCTCTCTTAATTTACCGTTGATTCCAACCAGCAGAATCTCATCTTCATACTGGGTCTGATATTCCTTTGCTATATCCTGATAAGTCGTTCCAATTGGATATTGTTTCTTTGTTCCATCTATTGTTATAATTGCCATTCTTTTCCTCCTTATAAAAATGTCTCAGGAAATCTCACATCTGCCTTGCCAATCTCCAGTTCTTCCCCTGCATTCGCTTTTAGAAAATCTTCCATAAATTTCAGAAAAAGATATTCCAGTCCATAATGGCCTGCATCGATCACTGCCATATGATTTGCTGCTGCGTCAGTTCCGCTGTGATGTCCGATATCACCGGTAATCAGTACATCTACTCCTGCTTTTAATGCTGGTTTTATCATGCTGGAACCAGCGCCCGGGCTAATTCCTACAAACGTTACAGGCTCTTTTATATCCTGTTCTCCATATATGGTAACGAATGGAAGTTTAAACCGTTCCTTTACCAGACCAGCCAGTTCTCTCACTGTCATGGGCTGTTCTAAATAACCGGTCTTTCCAATTCCATATGGAAGTTCTTTGATTCCTTCCGGTGTTTCAAGCGGAACAATTCCCTCTTGTTCCAATACCTGAGTCTTTTCTAACCCTAACATTCCCGCAGCCGCATCCGCCATACACCCCGGTGCAGAATCAAAGTTTGTATGCATGGCATAACAGCAGATATCATGCTTCATCAGCTTCATCAGTCTTTCACCAATAAAATCACTGTCAGTAATTCTGCTTACTGGCTTAAAAATCAGGGGATGATGGGTCAAAAGAAGATCGGCTCCATACTGCACTGCCTCTTCGATTGCTCTCTCATCCCCGTCCAGCGCGATAAATACTTTTTTTATCTCTTTATTATTCCGTCCCACAAGAAGTCCTACATTATCCCAGTCACAGGCACATTTAACAGGCGCCAGCTGTTCCAGTATTTCAATCAGTTTGCTGCATTGCATCTTGTGCCTCCTTATTCCACTTCAGTTCCAGTTCCAGCTCTTCGATTCTGCTCTCTGCGTTTTTTGTTCCGCTTGACTGAAGTCCTTTTAGAATTTCACCAATCTGTATCTGTTCTTTCTGTAAAAATTCCTTTAAAACCGGATTTTTTGAATCTAATAGCTCTTTTCCGTACCGGTATTCCAGTTCCGGATCTCTATCTTCCGAAATCATAGAATCTCTGGTAATACCCATGACCGAATAATATTTTCCGTCCTCTTTTAGCATAGTCTCTCTTCCGATAGAAAATTCATGTTCTGCAAGAAACTTACGAACTTTATAAAGTTCCGAATGAGGCGACAGGACCCAATATGAGATACTATCCCATAAATGCCGTCCCTCCTCCAATATATGTATGATCAGCTCTCCGCCCATGCCAGCAATGACAACGCAGTCAGCCTGATTTTTCTCTAACTTTAAAAGCCCGTCGCTTAAACGGACTTCAACCAGGTCGGTAAGACCTGCCTCTTTTATGTGAGTCTGGGCCCTTAAAAGAGGCCCTTCTCTCACATCCATGGCAATTGCAGATTTCGCAATCCCTTCCTGTACTAAATGAATCGGGATATAACCATGATCGGTACCGATGTCAGCCACACGGCTACCACCGGGTACAAAGGAAGCGATCATTCCCAAACGTTTCGATAATTTCATAATTAACTCCGTCTTATTTCTTAATCGTCCAGATAATCTTTCAGCTTTTTGCTTCTGCTGGGATGGCGCAGTTTTCGCAAAGCTTTCGCTTCAATCTGTCTGATCCGTTCTCTTGTAACATTAAATTCTTTTCCAACCTCTTCTAAGGTTCTGGGGCGCCCGTCATTTAAACCAAACCGCAGTTTTAACACCTTTTGCTCCCGCTCTGTCAGGGTGTCAAGAACTTCCATCAGCTGTTCATGAAGCATGGTAAAGGTTGCCGCATCTGCAGGAACCGCCACCTGATCATCCTGGATAAAATCACCTAAATGGCTGTCTTCTTCCTCGCCAATGGGTGTTTCTAAAGAAACCGGCTCCTGGGATACTTTCATAATTTCCCGTACCCGCTCCACCTGCATATCTGCCCTTGCCGCAATCTCCTCCGGCACAGGTTCTCTTCCCAGTTCCTGTAAAAGCTGTCTGGATACACGTACCAGACGGTTAATGGTCTCCACCATATGAACAGGGATCCGGATTGTACGAGCCTGATCAGCTATGGCACGGGTAATTGCCTGTCTGATCCACCAGGTTGCATAGGTGCTGAACTTATAGCCTTTCCGGTAATCAAACTTTTCTACCGCTTTAATCAGTCCTAAATTTCCTTCCTGTATCAGATCCAAAAACTGCATCCCCCGCCCCACATAACGCTTGGCGATACTGACTACAAGACGGAGGTTGGCTTCTGTTAATCTTTGCTTCGATTCTTCATCCCCAAGCTCAATCTTTTTCGCAAGTTCAATCTCATCTTCACTGGAAAGAAGGGGAACTTTACCGATCTCTTTTAAATACATGCGGACCGGATCTTCTACACTGACACCTTCCGGAACAGATAAATCGATGCTTTCCATATCGATTTCTTCCTCTTCCTCGATGTCTTCTTCCAAAAACAGATCTTCGTCTAAATCCAGTTCTTCTCCCCCCATGGAAAGCACATCTACTTTGCTGCTCTCCAGGAAATCATAGATCTGATCCAGACGGTCT
The DNA here is from genome assembly GCA_963523055.1 of uncultured Paenibacillaceae bacterium. Classification (GTDB taxonomy): domain Bacteria; phylum Bacillota; class Clostridia; order Lachnospirales; family Lachnospiraceae; genus Lacrimispora. Next base: position 28,659 of record CAURBV010000022.1, read on the forward strand.
GAATCTAAACTCTCTCCAATAAAGAAATCAAGTACTTCCTGATTTTCCAGGACATTTCTCTTTTTTCTCGCCAATAAGAGGAGCTGGTTTAACTTCTCCTCAAACGCTGCTGTTGACTCTTCCTGCCTGCTGCCAAAAACCTGTTCCTCTTCTGTCTTTCCTGAACCCACCATCTTATCTGCTGTCTTCTTAACATTATCGTCCATGTTTTTCCATCCTTCCACAGCCTGCCTATAGTGTACACCCTAATCCAGCGAAATATTCAAATCCCTCAGCGCAGCCTGTTCCTTTATAATTCTTTGCAGTTCTTCTATCCCTGCTGCATGACGGCTGGCATGATCCAGACTGTTTTTTTTCACTTTCATTATTGTTTCCGAAAACGCTTTTTTCTGTTCTTCATTATCAAGAGACTCTTTTAAGCTCGCATGGAAAAGACCTGCGACAGTCCGGTATTGATCATCATCATCGATGAAATGATTCAAAATCTCGGCCGGATTCAGTGTTCCGGCAGCGTGTCCGTCAAAAACCATCTGTGCCACCTTATGATACAGTTCTTCTATAAAATCATCAGGAGTAATGACCCCTTTAATCTTATCAAATAGTACAGGATTTTCAATCAGCCAGGTAAGCATCAGTCTTTGAGACTGCATAACCCCATCTTCTTTATCTTTTTTCCGCTGATTCTTCCCGTTCTCTTCCTCTTCTCCCCTTACTGAGGACCGGACAGGTCCGAGCGTAGATCCCAGCCGGTTAACCAGGCGTTTTAAATCCTGGTAATTAATGAAAAATTCTCTGGAAACAGCTTCTAAATAGTTTTCCCGCTCAAGCGCTTCCGGAAATTCCAGAAGCTTTCTTGCCGTTTGATTATAAAACTCTGTTTTCTGTTCCGGATCATCCATCTTGTAATTCTTCTTCAAAACTTCAATCTCAAAGAGAAAACTGTTTTGTGCCTGTTCAATTCTCTGTTTAAATTCTTCTGCTCCCAGATTCTTTATAAATTCATCCGGATCCTTATAAGGCTCCATGTTCAGAACACGAATAGAAACTCCCGTATCCCTTAAAATAGGAATCGCTCTCAGTGCCGCTTTCTGACCTGCTCCGTCGCTGTCATAGGTAAGGATCACTTTGTCCGTATACCGCTTTAACAGCTGGGCATGCTGAGTGGTAAAGGCCGTTCCCAGAGAAGCCACCGCATTGGTAAAGCCTGCCTGATGCATGGCAATTACATCCATATACCCTTCGCAGATCAATATGTATTTTTCCCGTGACAATCTGGCATAGTTCAGTCCATATAAGTTTCTGCTTTTATCAAACAGCTTTGTCTCCGGTGAATTTAGATATTTGGGCTCACCGGCTCCCATCACTCTTCCACCAAAACCGATGACCCGGTTATTCACATCCATGATGGGAAACATCACCCGGTTCCAGAACTTATCATGACTTCCCTTTTCCTCAATCGTCACAAGCCCTGACTGCTTTAATACAGAATCTTCATACCCCTTGCCTCTTAAATAGCGGTATAAATCGTCACTGGTTTTATTGGAGTATCCCAGTCCAAAACGGACTATGGTTTCATCACTTAACTGCCTGTCCTTTAGATACCGGTAACCTGCTTCGCCCTGAGGCTTTTTCAGCTGATAATAAAAATAGCTGGCTGCCAGCTTATTCATCTCCAGAAGGGCGGCCTTTAAATCTTCCTGCTCCCTTGCCTCTTTGCTGTATTCTTCCACCGGCAGTTTTACTCCTGCCCGGTCTGCCAGCATCTTAAACGCTTCTGAGAAGGAATAATTCTCATACTCCATAACAAATGTAATAACATTACCGCCTGCACCGCAGCCAAAGCAGTAATACATCTGTTTGGCAGGTGACACGGAAAAGGAGGGAGACTTTTCATTATGAAACGGGCATAAGCCAAAATAATTGCTGCCTTTTTTTTGCAGTTTCACGTACCCTGATACGATATCCACAATGTCATTCCTTACGCGGACTTCTTCAATTACGTCTTCCGAATATCGCATAAAGCCATCATCCTCCTTTCACAAAGATTTATGATAAAATGCTTATTTGTCAAATTGCTTTCCATGCCTTTGGTACAAACAGTTCCTCAAACCGGTCAATGGCATAGCTGTCACTCATACCGGCAATATAATCACAGACAGCACGTTCCTTGTCTGCAGTACCTTTTTCCATTAGATACCGGTATTCCTGAGGAAGCTTGTCTGGATGATCCATATAATACTCAAAAAGCATGGCGATCATCTTCTGTGCTTTTCCTTCTTCTGCTTTTGGAATCTCATTCTTATAAACATGCTGAAACATCCAGGTTCTAAGTCCCTGCATGGCTGCTTCCATATCCGAAGACATGATGATCTCATTCTTCCCATAGCTGTTATTAATAATATCATGAATGAGATTATTCAGTCTCTCCCTGACGCTGTGTCCTAATATATCGGTATAGCAGCCGGGTAGATCCTCCTCCACAAACATCTTTGCCCGGATTGCATCATCGATGTCATGATTAATATAGGCAATTTTGTCAGAAAGCCGGACAATGGCGCCCTCTAACGTGGAGGGATGACCGCTGGTCCGGTGATTTAGGATTCCATCTCTCACTTCCCATGTGAGATTTAAACCCATTCCATTTTTTTCAAGGATTTCAACGACCCGTACGCTCTGCCTGTAATGGGCGAACCCCTGGGAACAGATCTCATTAAGAATTGCTTCTCCGGAATGGCCAAATGGAGTATGTCCAAGATCATGCCCCAATGCAATCGCCTCTGTTAAATCCTCATTCATGCGCAGGGACTTTGCAATGGTTCTTGCTATCTGGGAAACTTCCAGTGTATGGGTGAGTCTTGTCCGGTAATGGTCACCTTCCGGTGCCAGAAACACCTGAGTCTTGTGCTTCAGCCTTCGAAATGCTTTACAGTGAATGATTCTGTCACGGTCCCGCTGGTAAGCGGTGCGGATATCACAGGGTTCTTCTTCCCGCTCTCTGCCTTTGGAATTCTTGCTAAAAGCAGCATAAGGACTTAAATAAGCTTCCTCCCACTGTTCAGTGGATTCTCTGATATTCATTCGATCACATCCTTCGCAAAGTTATGGTACATTATATCATATTTTCAGTAATTTTAATACCCTATATTAAATTATTTGCACTGCGTTCATCGGGTGCTGCTGATGTGTTTCCTGTATTCACTGGGCAGACAGCCATATCGTTTCTTAAATGCCTTGGCAAATGCCCTGCTGTCCGGAAATCCATGCCTCATGGCAATTTCCCCGATTTCGTGATCCGTTCCCATGAGTTCACGCACCGCATATTTGACACGCAGGTCAATTAAAAAGGTACGATAATTAACCTGCGCATACTTTAAAAAAATTCTGGATAAATAGGTGGGACTGAATCCAAAGCGCAATGCCACCGAGTCCAGTTTTAAATCCTGATCATAATTCTCCCTCATATACTGGGTTACATCAGAAAGTTTATCCAGCTGTTTTTTCTGCCGGATGATCTCTTTATCCATATTTTCTGTTTTAAACTCTGTTACCAGAAGATACAAAAGCTGATAGAACTGGCTTTTTACCTGGAAGCTATAGCCATAATCCTGTTTGTCATAGGTAAAAAAAAGAGAAGTCACAAGATCCTTCAGCCTGCGGTTTGCCTCTTCTCCTTTTCTTTCAAAGTTCACATAGGAATCTTCTCCCATGTAATCTTCAAAGGTCTCTCCCGGAATCTGCAGAACAATGGTAATATTGGGATTGGGGCATTCGATGGAATGCACCTCATTGGAATTGACCAGTACAAACTCATCTCTGGTAAGCTTAAGATGGGTGTTATTGATAAAAAAATCAATCTCTCCCTCCAGTACCAGAAAAATCTCTACCGAATGGTGCCAGTGCTTTGTCACTTTATAGTTTCCTTCCCTTCCCTCGAAAATAAACAGCCGGAAAGGAAGATCATTATTGGGAATTACCAGTTCATGCCTGATTTCCATATCACACCTCCGCAAAGTACTTTATCCATTATAAAACATTTTTGTCTGTTTTCCAACGGATTTTCTTTTGTATCACACAGGAAGACTGTCACTGACACATAAAACGCCATATCCCAGTTCCGGATTGGGATACTGGGTGATTCCGGGAAGTTTTCTTGCCCCGCGGATCAGATATGCTTTTATTTTTTCCCCGAACAGGAACGGATCTCTTCCATCCACAATTCCCCACTCCATAAGCAGCGCGGAACTGCCAGTGACAAAAGGTGTGGCAAACGAAGTTCCTGTAACTGAATCATAACCTCCTCCTGCATATGCGGCAATAATCCCTACTCCCGGTGCAGCCAGATCAGGCTTTACCTGATTGGTTCTTCTGGTAAAACCTCTTCCTGAAAAATCGGCATAGGATTGATAGGTATCATCATAAGCTCCCACCGAAATAACTTTGGAAGCCGTTGAGGGAATGGTCAGTGTTGTTTCCGGTGTTGCCCGTAAAAAGCGGGTGGACTGATTTAATACACCAGAGGAGGGCAGCCATAAATCATATTTGCCTTCCACAATCTGTCTGGGCGTCAGCCTGAATTTCCAGATTCCACTGTCAACATACGTGTCCGCAGGAAGAAAGTCTAAATAGATCTCCTGTGCCACACTGTATGGTCCCGGTTTTCCGTAGTACAGAAGGATTTGCGTATTTCCGTACCGGATGGTCTGGGGGCCAAGCCGGCTGCTGATAGGGCCTATCACTTCTCCTGAAGGGGTTATAATGCTGATATCAAACAAATCCGCATAAGATTTCCAGAGCTGGACGCTGAAGCTCTGCTGAAAATTCCCCACACTTAGTTCGATCTCCTGGGGACTTGTCATGGTCAATGTTCCTGAAATATGTCCGGCACCAACCCCTTCGTTTCCTGTACCAACCACAATTACAGTTTTTCCATAATTAGAGATATCATCAAGAAATGTTTCCAAAAGACTGGTTCCGTCATGAGATCCATACGTATTGCCAAAGCTTAAATTAACGGCAACCGGCATCTGCATATCGACTGCTTCTTTTACTGCAAAATTCACTGCTCGCATAAGTTCTGTAGTCCTTGGAAACCCGTTTTCCTGCGGCACTCCCAGCTTCACCACCAAAAGAGGGCTTTCATATGCAATCCCTCTGTACTGCCCGCGGTTTTCCCTGCCGTTTCCCGCTGCTATGGAGGCTACCGCGGTTCCATGACCAGTAATATCAACGGATGGAACCAGTTTATTGGCCTCTGCTCTGCTTCCCGTTGCCAGAGCCGCATCAATCTCCTCTTTTGTAAATACTCTTTCCAGGGTCTGATCCCACAGTTTTACAATTCGGGTGGTTCCATCTGGGTTTCGAAAATCATCATGATAGTAATCAATTCCGGAATCAATAATGGCTACAAGAACACCTTTCCCGGTCAGATTGTTGGTTCCCTGCTGGACCAGATTGACACAAGAGGCCGCTTTTGCCTGATTTATGGCAAAAAACAGCCTCTTTGGTTTTTCCACATATTCAATCTGGGGAAGATCACTTAACTGGTCAATCAGGGACTCCGGTACATTCAAGATGGCATACTCATTTATCATTGGCTCCACCCTGATTCCTATCTGGGTAAGAAAACCGATATCTCCGGAATGTTTTACAATCACATCCCATGTTTTTTCCACCGGGTTGTATCCTACATTTAAATTACCTGACTTCTCCCGCTCCTCCGGAGTTGCACTGAGAGCGAGATTAAGCAAATTCTCTAATTTCTGATCCTGCATATTACATCCTGTGCTTTTTTTACATTGTACGCAGGATGATTGTTTCTCATTCCTTTACACTGTCTGCCTCGCATACCCGGACATCACGATAAAAGAATTGCAGGATATCTTCAAAAGATTTTCCTTCCTTTGCCATTGTCTGGGCTCCGTTCTGGCTCATACCAACTCCATGACCAAAGCCGCCCCCGTAGATATGAAACGTAGTGATGTTTTTTTCATCAACGCCCTGATTCTCTATAGCCAGATAAGCGCTGGGAAGAGAATCAAAATTTTTCATCTGGGTTCCGTCTTTTTTTGTAAGTGTCATATATTTATTACCAAGTTTGGCTCTGACCTGACCCTCTCCACTTATGGTCATTACGCCCTCCGAACCTTCGACTCTTAACTTCTTTACGATACCCCCTACACCTCTTTCAACCACTGTAATGTTTAAGATGGAGCCAACCTCAGTAATCTCTTCTTCCAGCTGCCGGTTGGTTACTGTTGTCTCCCACCGGTACATTGGAAATGAGGAATCATAAGCCGGATAATCCTTATTCTTTATAAATTGTTCAAAATCAGAATTGGTGGACAGATTTAACACTGCCCCTCCATCCTGAAGGAGACTCCCATCCAGATAAGGATACTGGGCTGGATCTCCTCCCCATACACTGCCATCTGTGGTATGGCCGCAGGAGGTGGAAAAATAGAATGCTTCAATGGGAGTATCTCCATAAAACAGCAGTTTCCCGTAAGTTTCCCGAACTGCATCCTCTGTCTTTTGCGCAGTAGGAAGATTATTGTACACTTGAAAACGTGTACTGTCGTCTACATGGGCACCATATTTGCTGTAGGTATTGCTTTGGATCTGGCGGTATGCGTAGGTTCTTGCACACACAGCCTGCGCCTTCAGCGCCTCCTTTTCGTAGCTGTCTGGCATCTCACTTGGAACAACTTTTGTTAAGTAATCCTCCAGATACAGTTCATTAATCAGAAGCAAGCCATCCGAATCCTTTCTGATTTCAATGCTTCCGCCATAAGAAGGTGTCCCATAGGAACGGCTTATGGAATTCACCTCTATCGATCCGCCTTTTTCCAGAGGAGCTGCTACTATTCGGCCGCTCTTTAACCGTTCATCAGATGGTTCAATAATCACTTCTGCTTTTGGAGGTACCTGGACGGTCTCTTTATCGTAAGTCAGTGTAAGACCTGTTTCAGAAGAGAGTGTAACCGAGGGGTGAAAGATGGACTGGAAATTCGTGTTCATCAAAAGCACCCGTATGGTCTTTGCATCAAATTCTCGTACAAGTAAAGCCGCACAAAGCTTTCCATGGGCTACTACAAAATCCTGAATGTCATAACCAACTAAAATATCGGTAACAGATCGTTCTTCAAACTGGCCATACAGACGGTATACTTTAAAGTCCTTATCAAACTTCAGTTTTCCATAATTCTCAATTTCTATATAAGAATCGGTAATGGCAAGTACCTTTCCGGATATTCTCTTTTTCTTCAGAGTAACTTTTTCAAGATTTCCCCGTTTCAGACTGATATCTGCCAGATTATTAACCAGATCCTCCGTCTGCCCCAATGATGTATCCAGTGGAAACGTTCTGATAACAGAACCAAAGTGCACCTGGAATGTCTGATTATCCCCAGCTGTCAGCCAGGCATTCTTATATGTAACAGAATCACTTACCACTTCCTTTAGTGCAATGATCTCACTGCCCTTTACGAGAATCTTTATTTCCCAGTCAATATAAGAATCCAGACTGATTCCTTCAAACCCGAATGTACCTTCACTGGTATAAGCGGTCCATACGGATGAAGGATTTATGTTAGAAGGCGTTCCATAAAGTAGTACATCCATTGTTTTTATCTGATTTTCTTTATCAAGTGCTTTCTTTAAGTCGTCAAACAGATTCCACCACTCATCAGCGGTTATGTGTTTGCTCTTATTCTTTCTTCCTGCATGAATGTTGGTTCCAGAACCAGGAACCAGCGCTTCTGCCAGACTTTCTGCTTCCTGGTAAGTTAAAAAACCCTGTGCAGTTTCTTTGTCTGCAGGCATAAGCCCAGCATCAAGATAGCCATTGGCATATAGGTAATCCATATATTTCGCATACCAGAGGCTCTGATCCTGTTTGGAGAAATATTGCTGTTTTTGATTTTCCGGCATTTTTTCCAAGCTTTCTCTGTCTGTAAGAAGGAGAGCTGCTGACTTGCATGCCAACCCCCTTGAGATCCCCTCTGGTTCCGGCTCATTCATCAATATAATGATAATGAGAAAGATAACCAGGAGAGGAATTCCGACGACAAATCCGATCAATGACTTTTTATTCATGCGCTCCTCTTATTTCATATATGTTTTTTTCTCTTCTTCAATCCGATCCAGATTCAGATAATCTTCTGTTTTTAAAGACAGTTGTTTCTTTGACAGTGATCCGTTCACCAGTCTGGTAATCACACTGTAAATCACGGCGAACGTGGGCACGGCAATAATCATTCCCACAAATCCAAACAATCCGCCAAACAGAAGAATGGAAAACAGCACCCAGAAACTGGGCAGTCCGGTGGATTGTCCAAGAATTTTAGGTCCCAGTATATTGCCATCAAACTGCTGCAAAAGCAAAATGAAAATCAGGAAATAGAGACACTTTACCGGGCTGACTAAGAGTATTAAAAATGCACTGGGAATTGCCCCAATGAAAGGCCCAAAAAATGGTATTACATTGGTAACTCCCACAATTACGCTGACTAACAGTACATAGGGCATCTTCATTGCATTGAGCAGCACAAAGCACATAATTCCGATAATTAAAGAATCTAATAGCTTACCAGTAATAAATCCGCCAAATACACGGTGTACAAAACGGATTTCTTCAATTGCCTGATTCGCCGTTTTTAAGGAAAATATGCTATAAATGATTTTTTTCCCCTGAGCAGAAAGCGTCTCTTTGATATTAAGAATATATACCATAACAATTACGCCGATTAATATATTCTTAAAAACCAGTACAACACTTAACAGACCGCTGGATAAACTGCCGATTAAGGAAGACATATTGGGGACTAAATCAGTGGTCATCCAGTTCTGAAGCCGGCTGGCAACCTGATCATAGATAGGGATTATGGCTTTTTCAAAAGCAGGATTATCCTGAAACATCTTTTGAAGTCCAAGTGCAATATTGTTGATGTTATCTCCGAAATTATTCTGTATCCCCATAATGCTTGTATATATTTCGGGTATAATCATTGAGAAAAGTCCTATGACAATCACAAACAAAAAAATCAGGCTGACCAGAGTCGCCACAGCTCTTGAAATGGAGCGAACCGTTTTCTTGTTATGAAACACCGCATTCAGCATACGGGCTGCCATATCTCTTGTTTTGTTATAAACCGGCAATAAAAGATATGCCAGGACTGCGCCATAAATGACAGGCATTAAGATTTCTACAATCAAACCCATGGTACCTTTTACCGATTCAAACCGGGAAATAAAAAAGGCAAATGCAATGCTTAATGCAATTACTGCAAGAGCGGTTACTCCCCAGCAAACGTAACTACGGTATTTAAAATCCTTCATGTTCATCTCCTATATGGTTGAAATTAATATATGTCTTATAATACTTTACCATATTTTACCATAAAGTTAAAGCAGCGATTTCTCGCTGCTTTTTTCTTTTGTAACCCCAAAATGCCGGTTCTTACTTATTGACGCCTAGCTAAGCTAGGTGGGCAACCTCACTCAAGCATCTGCCTTCCACTACAAAGGAGGCCTGACATCCGCCTGAAAATATTGGAATCCCTTATGTCATAATGTAGGTTCAAAAAAGGTAAGATTATCGCACATCTCAGGAATTACAGTCTCTATTTTCTATGGCTTCAGTATACAACAATTCCAGAGAATTTTCAAGTTCCTTTTCCTGACAGTTTTTACTTTACTGATCAGAAAACAATATTCTTACCGCCAAGAAGTCTTCCGTGTTCCACATATAAATCCAACCGGTTTAAAAGGGAATCACAGGATTCTTCCTGTATAATCAGTTCAACCGCTTCAGCAGTTACCAGGGAAAGAACAGATAAAAGTGATTTTGCATTCACAATGCAGTCTCCATTCATCAATTCCATCTTTTCTTTACATTTACCGGCTATGGTCACAAATTCCAATATGGAGTCCATGCCCCAAAAACCGATCTTAACCTTTTTCATCTGCTGTATTCCTCCTGATTTTTCTTGCGTCTAATACAGTCCATTCTCCAGATTTCCCAGTCTGTATACCTGATATTCTTTTTCAAAAATATAACCAAGCTTTTCCGCCAGTCCGGCGGCAGGAATGTTGTCCGCATCCCAGGTTGGAAAAATCTCCTGTTTTAAACAGGATAAGATTAATCCTGCACTGCATGCCAGAGCAAGACCCCGGCGCTTATATTCCTTGTGTGTCGCAACTTTTACCACAATCTTCTCTTCACTGATCGGATAGGCCGAACAACCGGAAACCAGTCTTTCACCGTCCAGTGCTGCAAATCCAAAACCGCGATGAATAAAATCCTTCTGGGTTTCAAAATCAGAACAGATTTCTCTGCTCCACTCGCAAGTCATGGCTTTCTCAAAAAGACCCTCATTCATTTTTGCAATTTGAATTCCTTCAGGAATGGAGTTCAAATAATTATTCAGAGTCTCCTTAGAGAAAAGATCTTCATCTGTTCTCATGGCATAACGGGACATAATCCGGCAACTGCCTCCAAACGTTTCTTCCAGCCATTCAGACCAGCGCTCGTCAGAAGGGGTTATAAAACCCTTACTGCAGTTTTTAATTAAAAGTTCCCTGAGCTCAAGAGCCTGCTCTCCCTTGGGACAAATTCCGGCCAGATATACAAAATTACCCGAATGAATCAAACAAAAGGACGGATTATCCCGCTCGGGGACCCAGACTTTTCCGATACGCCCTTTTGCAACAGCAGAGGGTATCACCTCTTTGCTCATGCTGCAAAGTTCTCTGACAATCTGTCTCTCATCTCTTTCCAATTCAATCACAATAATTCTCCTTTCGCTGGTGCTTCGTCTTCCAAATACCGATATCAAAAGGACTGTTTCCTGTTAAAGCCCTAGTATAGCACACTAGAAAAGATTCTGCAAATCAAAAATTGATTCTACCAGAAAATCTGCTCCTGCCTTAGTAAGTTCCTCCCTGCTCCCATATCCATACAATGCCCCTACAGATTCCATTCCAAACTCTTTTGCACCCAGAATGTCATGTTTCCGGTCGCCGATCATCACTGTTTTTGATATATCACGGATTTCGCAAGTATCAAGCACATAACGGATCACATCTGCTTTCTTCACACGGATTTCTTCAAAATCCGCTCCTCCCATAAACTCAAAATAAGAATCCAGTTCAAAATGCTCCAATATCATTCTTACAAAGACTTCCGGTTTTGATGAAGCAACATAAAGTTTTTTCCCTGATTTCACAAGTGCTTCTAAAGACTCTTTGGTTCCCTCATATACTTTGTTCTCAAAGATTCCCTGCGAGGAGAAGTATTCCCGAAAGATCTCCACTGCCTTTTGGGCATCCGATTCTGTAAAACCATAGTACTCCATAAAGCTGTCTTTTAAAGGTGGTCCGATAAAACAGCATAAATTATCGAGATTTTCCACTTCAATTCCAAACGCATGCAGAGCATGGCGGGCCGATTTTGTAATCCCCTCTTTGGGATCGGTCAGCGTTCCATCTAAATCAAACAGCAAATAATCTTTTTTCATAACATTTCCTCCACTACCTTAAAAAACAGAGACGAAAAAGTTTTTCTTTTTCGTCTCTGTGACAATTACTTCAATTGATCAACAACCTTCTGGATTGCCTCTAACGCATCATCAGGAAGCTTATCGTATCCTTCTTTTGCAACTGACATATTGGCAACAAAATTTACACGATCCTGCATACGAGCCTTTAACTGCTCTGCATAAGCCGGGTCATTCAGATCGGGAGTGAATCCTTCCCACTCAAAGATATCAATATCTGTAAATGGTCCCCACTGTTTAAACTCCGCCTTTTTATCAACAATTGCTTCCAGAATTCCAAGTGTATCCTTAGGCTGAACCTTCTTGCCCATAAAATCACCGGTATTAATAATATAGCAGTCTACGTTCTTTTCTTCAACCAGTTTTTTGAATTTTTCATAATCATTAACAAGAGGATAGGTTCTGAATGGGTTAGCATAAGGAACCACTACCAGCGCGTTAGGATCTGCTCCTGGAGCAAGTCTCTCTGCAGAAGATCTCTTGGTTGCAAGAGTTGCGCCCATAACAGATGCCAGGGATGCTCCTTTTAATTTAACTACTGGTGGAATGGTAGGATCCTTCATTATCCAGAAAATCGCATTAACAGGAGATTCAATTTTATCCACACGGTTAGGTGACCATAATTTAGACTTAATTGCACGTCCGTTACCGTTTCTGATATCTTCTGTTACCAGCTGGATCTTTCCGTCTTCATCCAGGGTAGCGGAGCAGTTCTGTGCAGTCAGTAAATACTTGTTGTCCTCACACCCGGTAGGATAATCCTGTGTCTTGTCAAAGTATGTAGGTTCTATCGCTACTGACGAACAGGTATCTGTGTTAATGATAAACGCATCATCATGAAGTACGGTAACGCCGTATTTTCCGCCATGTTTTGCATGTGTAATGGTGGATTTACCGGATCCTGATAATCCAAATACAGATGCAACATATTTGGAACCATCAGAGAGCGTATATTCTTTTTGTCCGCCGTGGCAGGAAGCGTAGCCGTTACGGTTGGCAAGTGCCCATACCATGGTAAGCGTACCTTTCTTATGCTCTCCAAAATATCTCATACCGAGAATTGCAGCGCAGTTTTGCTCTGTGTTGAAATAACATAGACACTTAGGATCGCTTAAACAGGACAGATCTACACCAGGACGGTCGGAACCGTTCCACTGGGGATCAGAGAAGATATAGATATCAGGCTCTTTGCCATCTCCTACCGGTTTGGAAGCCTTATACATTTTGACATATTGATCAGACATATACTGGAAATTCAGCATCCAGTTATATAAGATGTTCTCCTCGCCTTCCGGAATGAGAAGATGTGCCTTCACCATATATTCCGGATCGAGGCCAGCATAAACCTCTGCATGATACATGGTTTTCCACCGGGTCTCGTAAACGGCATCCATAACAACTTTATCAAGAGCGGCACAGTTTACTCCAGGCTCCCCTGCAATTCTTCTGGCCGTTGCATACCGTCCGGTAATTGCACCATCATTAAACAATAGTACTTTTGCATCCTTATCCAGACCAAATTCTTCTCCTCTATAAACCGGCATATCTGTGACAATCGTTCCTGGTGAGTTTTTTGCCAATTCATATGCCTCACGAAGCGTATTAACTTTAATAACGTTATTCCCATAGAATGGTGCCTCGATAATTGAACGTGTCGTTGCAAAGCCAGGCTTTCCTTTTCCAATTTCATTAATTGGGTAATAAGCTTTTGTTGACATATAAAAATCCTCCTTATAAAATTCAAATTTGCTCTCATTATCTCATTTTGTTAAGAAAAAGTCAATATTTTCTATTGCATTTTCCACAAAAATTGTTTATATTTAATGTGCATTATGCATCATGTATACAACAACTAGAAAGAAGGTCAAATATGATACACATTTCCAAAGATGGCACCGGAGATTTTGAAAGCATACAAAAAGCGCTTGACTCATTGCCTCAAAACGGCACAGCTGAAGAATATACTCTTTTCATTCACAAAGGAGTTTATGAGGAGCAGATCACAATCACCACCCCTCACGTAACCTTTCTTGGGGAAGACAAAAATCAAACCATTCTAACATATGGCTTATATGCCCATATGCCTATGGAAGACGGTATGAAGCGGGGAACGTTTCGAACCTATTCCTGTTTAATCGATACTTATGATTTTACAGCAAAAAATATTACGTTTGAAAACAGTGCCGGAAAAGGAATTGATGTGGGACAGGCTCTTGCTGTTTATGCAGACGGCGATCGTCTCTCCTTTGATAACTGCCGTTTCCTTGGAAATCAGGACACCATATTTACTGGTCCGCTGCCACCAAAGGAAATTGAGCCAAACGGATTTATTGGACCAAAACAACATGCTCCCAGAATCAATGGAAGGCATTATTATAAGGACTGCTATCTGGAGGGTGATATTGATTTCGTTTTTGGAAGCGCGACTGCCTACTTTGAGAACTGCACATTCTTTTCCAAATATACCGGAAAAGAAATCAGCAGCTATGTAACTGCCGCATCAACTCCGGAAGGCCAGGAATACGGTTATGTAATGGAAAACTGCCGTTTTGAAGGAAACTGTCCTCCTGATAATGCTTACCTGGGACGTCCTTGGAGAGAATATGCAAAGACAGTATTAATCAATTGCTACATTGGCGACCACATCTGCCGGGAAGGCTGGCATGACTGGAACAAAGAGGGCGCTCATAAAAATGCATACTATGCCGAATATGGAAGCTTCGGTCCCAAAGGTAACATGGATCACAGACCCGACTGGATTTACAGACTGAAGGATACTGATCTTGTAAAATATACAAAGGATGCCGTATTATCCGGATCTGACGGCTGGGAGTTTTAAAAAACGGGATTCTGTTCCTTTGAAAAGAACAGAATCCCGTTTTTTTAGTTTTCTTTGATTTTAACAATTACTTTCTTAATTGGAGCTGGTTCTCCTGATGCAGCCTTTGGTTTATGACCATCCCAGGGATTAAAAATCATATATTCTCCAGACTTCACTACTGCTTTTAAGCCTGGGTTTTCATTGTCGTAAAATACAACATCTTTTTCATCGTTATATGGTACTTTTTCATTCAGTTCATCAATTCTTGCGTAGGTCATAATCTCAGAACCGGAAATCACATACTGAATATCTGTATAATTATGGTGAGCTTCATATTTCGCTTCTTCCCATGGAATTGTTGTATATTCTACTACATTGGCAAAAACGTTCTTGCCGTCAATCTCATATTTACCTGGCTCCAGTTTCTCCAGATCAGTATTCTTAAGAAAATCTACTGCCTTGGCATATCGGTCTTCCACACCAAGGTTTCTGTAAAAATCAAGGTTTTTTGCTGTGTCAAAAATCATTTGAATACTCTCCTTTTATGTATCAGTATAGTTATTTAAACTATAGTATACACCAAAAACAGAATATTTAACAATGTTTTTATTTAAAAAATTCATGGTTTCCGTGCTGGAATAAATAAGTCAAATGGGAATCAAACCAGCTAATTGCACCGCTCCTTGAACCCCTTCGATTCATAAAATACAAAGCTCCGTTTGAATAGTCCTCACCTTCCAGTGCCCTTTCCACACAATCAATGGTATTGCTGGTAACCTTTACGGAATTAATGCTTCCATTGGATACCGGGGAAAACTGGGAGGGTGAATAAACAACTCCTTTCACTGTACTTGGAAATTTACCGCTTTTTACACGATTTAAAATCACATTTGCTACAAGAATCTTTCCTTCATCATCACAAACTCCGGCTTCTGCCTGCACAATTTTTAACAAGACATTATAGTCTTCATCCGACAGAGACGTGGCACGTGCTGCTTTTTCCTCTTCTGCCTTTTTGGCAGCTGCTTCTTCCGCTTCTTTCGCCTTCTGGGCTTCTTCCGCGGCTATCTGCGCCTGCTTTTTTGCTTCCTCCTCCAGTGCAATCTGTTCGTTCATGCGCTGGATTCTGGTAAAGGATTCTTTTTCCAGTTCCTGCTTTTGTATGACTTCTTTTTCCAACAGATTTCCAGCAAGTTGCTGTGCCTGCATCTTGGGATCGGTAAGGTTAATTTGTACTTTTGCTTGTGAAGCTGTTTCCTCTTCTTCAACGTTCTCATCATCGGTAGCGTCTTCTAAAGCCCGTGTTTCTGCAAATGCCGTTAATGCATTTTTTCCGCTGCTTCCAAAACCTGTGGATGTAAAAGCAATCACTGTAATTACTGCGGCACCTGCCATAAAAACTGCTGAGGAACGATACATTCGCTTCGTGACCCTTACGGACATTCCTCTGAAGAACTGACTAATCTGCTGAAGGATAGAGCGTAGTGTAAGCATAAATACTCCTCTTTCTCTAATCTCATTTGCGTGGGCTTCGGACTGTTCCGTACCCGTTTCTTTGTGTCGTCCGTAATTATAGAAGAATCCCGTTAAAAAAGTCAATGGTCATTTAACATTTTTGTGATAATTTAACTTCTTAATTTTTTCCCGTTTTTATTTTTTTGTTAGTTATACACTATTTTTCCTTGTACATATGTGGTTTTTTTGTATTAAACATGTGTTAACTTTTTACAATAGTATTACATTTCTGTTAATTATTCACCTGTGTACTATTGGCCTGTCTTACGGTCTAAATGTTTTATGTAAACTAATTCAGGGTAAATGAGGCAAATTTACCTCTGATAAAGACAGCTAGTTTCTGTGGAGCAATGACAATTTGCTGCCCCCTGATCCCGGCGCTTACAACAATTTCAGAATAATGTTCCGCAGATGCATCAATCCATGTAGGAAACTGCTTTTTCATTCCAACAGGCGAACACCCACCTCTGATATAACCGGTAACAGACTGTAAATCTTTTACAGAAATCATTTCAACTTTTTTATCACCGGTAAGCTTTGCTGTCTTTTTTAAATCCAGCTCAGCGTCAACAGGGATACAACAGACAAAATAACCAGTTTTATCTCCTTTTAATACAAGAGTTTTAAATACACTTCCATGGTCAACACCCAGCATATCCGCTGCATGGCTTCCTGATAAATCCTGTTCATCAACGGTATATTCCCTTGTATCATAGGAAATCCCCGCTTTATCAAGCATTCTCATTACATTTGTTTTTATCATATCAGATCACTCCTGTCCTTTTATTTTATGAATTACATCATAATAAGAAAAACTCTGTTTGTCCAGCAAAAGCTTATGCAGGCTTTCCTTCCATGCCAGGCCATTTGCCTCCTTGATTTTCCTGCTTTACATTCCGATATTTTACCTGATATAATATCAATATATAGTATTGCGTATTATTATAATGAATGGTTATAAAATGAAAGGATTTTTAATATGGATCAGAATCTTTCCCAATATAAAATTTTTTATGAAGTAGCAAAAGCTGGTAATATATCCAAAGCTGCAAAAGAGCTTTTCATCAGTCAGCCAGCGATCAGCAAGTCCATCAGCAAGCTGGAGGACAATTTAGGTGTGGCATTATTTACCCGAAATTCCAGAGGCGTCCAGCTTACGGAAGAGGGAAAACTTTTGTTTCATCACACAAAAACAGCATTTGAAGCGATAAACAGAGGGGAACTGGAACTTAAGAGAGTAAAGGATTTTAATATCGGGCACTTAAGAATCGGTGTGAGCAATACCCTGTGTAAATATATTCTTCTTCCTTATTTAAAGGGATTTATTGAAAAGTACCCTCATATTAAAATTACCATTGAAAGCCAGTCCACCACCCATACGGTTGCCATGTTAGAGCAACAGCAGATAGACTTGGGATTGATCGCTGAGCCCTCCAACCGCCGTCCCCTTTTATTTAATCCAGTTATGGAGATTCAGGACATCTTTGTATCAACCAGTGCCTATCTGGAAAATCTATATCTAAGAGAGGGAAAGAATGCAGATTTATTTCAAACCGGCAATATCCTCTTATTGGACAAAAATAATATGACAAGGAAGTATATTGACGAATATTTAAACGAAAACCAGATTATTCCCAATCAACTCTTGGAAATAACTACGATGGATCTGTTGATAGAATTCGCAAAAATCGGTCTGGGGATCGGCTGTGTGATTAAAGAATTTGTCCAGGATGAGCTGGATAGAAAAGAACTGATTGAAGTTCCCATGATAGCTGGTATAAAGAAACGAACGGTTGGATTTGCCTATAATCCGGGAACTGTATCCACAGCAATGGAAATTTTCTTTGAAGCAATGCAGAAAGCCGGAATCAGAGGCTGATACGCATAAAAGGCTGATATAAAAGAGAAATCGTGTAACCACATTCTCTTTTTATCAGCCTTTTTACATATTCTAAAATTATGTTTAGTTATCGATCAGTTTTCCGCCGTTATTCCAGCTGTAAAGCTTACGCAGATCTGCTCCGACTTTCTCTAATTCATGAGATGCTTCTGCATTTCTCATGGCTTTGAAGTGAGCACCGCCAACCTGGTTTTCAAGCAGCCAGTCTTTAGCAAATGTACCATCCTGAATGTCTGTCAGCACTTTCTTCATGGCCTTTTTGGTCTCATCTGTAATAATCTTTGGTCCTGTAATATAATCTCCGTACTCAGCTGTATTGGAGATTGAATATCTCATACCTGCAAAGCCGCTTTCAAAGATAAGATCAACGATCAGCTTCATCTCATGAACACACTCAAAGTAAGCATTCTCTGGTGCATATCCAGCTTCCACCAATGTCTCAAAACCAGCTTTCATCAGTGCGCATACACCACCGCATAATACTGCCTGCTCACCAAAAAGATCAGTCTCTGTCTCAACCCGGAAGGTTGTCTCTAAAACGCCTGCTCTTGCACCGCCGATTGCAGATGCATACGCCAAAGCCTTGTCCATTGCCTTACCGGTATAGTCCTGATGAACTGCAACAAGACAGGGAGTTCCTCTGCCTACCAGATATTCATTACGAACTGTATGACCTGGTGCTTTTGGAGCAATCATAGTAACATCAACATTCTTAGGAGGAACAATCTGTCCGAAGTGAATTGCAAAACCGTGAGCGAACATCAGCATGTCGCCATCCTTTAAGTTAGGTTCTACAGATTCCTTATACATAGCAGCCTGTTTCTCATCGTTGATCAGAATCATGATGATATCTGCTTTTTTTGCTGCCTCAGCTGCAGTATAAACGGATAAACCCTGAGCCTCTGCTTTCGCCCAGGAACTGCTTCCTTCGTAAAGTCCAATGATGACATCACATCCGGACTCCTTTAAATTAAGCGCATGGGCATGACCCTGGCTTCCGTATCCAATCACTGCAATGGTCTTACCTTCTAATAAAGATAAGTTGCAGTCTTCCTGGTAGTAAATCTTTGCCATCTTTCTTTCCTCCTCATATACTGACTCATAATATATTTTGTTAAAGGAACTATGCCGACGACTCACTGTCCGCCTTTGGCAACACCTCTAGCTAACAACAAAAGACTGCCTATGGCAGATAACGGATATCATCGGATCCTCTGGAAAGTCCTGTCAGACCAGTTCTTGCCAACTCTAAAATCTCATAATCTCCAAGGAGGTTAATCAGCGCATCCAGTTTTGACTGGTCGCCTGTCAGCATGACGGTTAAAGAATCTCTTCCCACATCAACGATGGTAGCCCTGAATATGTCTGCAATGGCACTGATCGCCTGACGCTCACTGGCATTGGCGCGGACCTTTACAAGAATAAGTTCACGGTAAACAGAACGTCCGGGCTTTAATTCCTTAATGTCCCTGACATCCTCCAGCTTTCTCAGCTGCTTTTCAATCTGATCCAAGATCTCCTGTTCACCCACAGAAACCACTGTCATCCTCGAATATCTCTCATCCGCAGTTACTCCTACCGTAAGGCTCTCAATGTTATAGCCACGGCGGCTGAACAGTCCGGCTACACGGCTTAAAACGCCGGCAGTGTTATCAACCAACAATGATAATACGATTCTTTCCATTCACATCCCTGCCTTTTTGTATAATATTTAAATGATAACAATGTAACTGTTATTTGTCAACTAAATAATAGGAATGTGTATTATAACCTGGAGTTATGTCTATAGACATATTTGATCATTTTCTTCCATATCTAGAACCGGATTCACGTGAACCATGCAATGCTTTACATCAGGAAAGTGTTCTTCTATGCACAGATGCACCTTTTCTGCAATTTCATGTGACCTTACCAGTTCCAGTTTTCCTTCTGCTGCAATTTCGATATCCACATATACTTTTGCTCCAAACATTCTGGTCCTGATATCGTCAATCCGTTTTACACCAATCACCGACATTGCAAATTCTCTCATCTTTTGAACCGTATCCTCATCACAGGATTTATCGATCATTTTGTTCATGGAATCACGAAATATATCAATAGCTGCCTTACCAATGAAAATGCAGATTACAATACTGGCCAGAGGATCTAAAACCCAAACTCCCATTCTTGCACCGCCAATTCCGATCATAGCTCCCACAGATGACAAAGCATCGGAGCGATGGTGCCAGGCATCTGCCATAACCGCACCGGAATTTATCTTTCTGGCTGCTGCTCTTGTATACCAGTACATCCATTCTTTTACCACGATTGATACGGCTGCCGCAACCAAAGCAATCAATCCAGGGATTTCAGCCGTCTTTCCATTCTGCCCTATTATGACTTTTATACCAGTGATACCAATTGCAACGCCTGTAGCCATTAACAGACACGCAAGTATTGCAGAAGCAACACATTCCATCCGGTCATGACCGTATGGGTGTTCTTTATCTGATTTTTTGTCTGCCAGATTTACACCTATCATAACAATAAATGTGCTGAACACATCGGAGGCAGAATGAACTGCATCCGAAATCATTGCTCCAGAATGACCAAGCAGACCTGCTGCCAGTTTAAAAGCAGATAGCAGTAAATTAATGACAATGCTCACCACTGATACGTGCATGGCAATACTTTTTCCATCTTTCTCTTTATTTATTCCAGTGATACGTTTCATACCAGTTCCCCCAGTTTGAATGCATTGCCCATAAATCTTCTTAAAACCCCTGCTGCTGATAAATAAAAAATGCACCTGCGGAACAATTAGAGTTAACTACTGTCCCACAGATGCTTTCAAATCATCTGCTGTTGCAAATGCAACCCGGCTTACAGCTATTAGAAGCTGACACCTGCTCAGTTTGTACTGTAGAGTCATGTGCAGTGCAAAGAGTTTAATCCCGTAAACGGGCTTCTGTTATAGAATATGAACGTATTGCTGAATAAGTTACCATATTACGTATAATCAATAATGCAATATTCATAAGCATTGATCACAACGGTACTTCCATACTGATCTTCTCTCTTAAAAGCATTTCCATAATTGGCATGGATATGACCGTGAAGAAAATACTTCGGAGCATACTTGTCCATTAGCATCTTAAAGCAGGAAAATCCGCGATGAGGAAGATCCGGCAGATCATTCAGTTCAAACGCAGGCGCATGGGTTACAAGTATATCAAATCCCTTATTTTTCTTTAACTTCCACCACATGCGCTTGATTCTCTGTTCCATTTTCTTTTCTGTAAACTGGTTGGGTGAACCAGGAATATATTCCATGGAACCACCCAGCCCCAAAATTCTTACTCCATTGAAGGTAACAATCTCATCTTCAATGCAGACACACCCCTCCGGAGGACATCTGTCATACTGACAATCATGGTTTCCCCTTACGTAATAGACCGGTGCGTGAGAACAGGTGGCAAAAAACGTCAGATAATTTGCTCTCAAATCTCCGCAGGAAATAATTAAATCAATGTCTTTTAGCTTCTCCGGTGTATAGAATTCGTAGAGCGACTTGGACTCATGATCCGCCAGTACCAGAATTTTCACGCTGAAGTTCCTCCGTATCCATGTTCTCGTATATTGTCTGACCCTGAAGACGAACCAATGACCGGGCTTCTTCTGTTAATTCTTCAAAATCAGGAATCTGCCCTACCACATTTTCCGTAAGCCAGTTCATCGTAGTAATCTCCTCCGGTGTGAGACTTAACCCTTCTTCACACTGAATTGTGCCATCCTGGGAATAAATGGTTCCAACAAATGGCTGGAAGCTTCCTGCCCGAATGGAATTTTTCAAAAATGTAATCAGCCTGTTTGTGCCATGAGGAAGATTCTGGGAGCAGATCACATCAATAACATCAGCTGACATTCCCCACCAGTAGTTAATCGCCTGCTTCCCTTTCATTTCTTTCCTGTCAACAGAGCCGTGGCAGGTGAGATTTACGATTCTTTCATAAAACTTTCCCCAATGCCAGATTGGAGTAGCCAGGTTTCTCAGTCTTCCATCTGCAGCTTTCTGATAGAGACCGTATTCTCTTGTAGGTGCCTGAGGAGTAATCATATCATCACCGGATATAAAGCGGATTCCTTCCTTCTCAAGTTCCGCCTGAGCATCCCGCCCTGTTATCCTTGACCACTCCAGATAAACCTTTGCATAAGGATTTATCATCCTCGCTCCCAAAGCAAATGCATTAATATTGGCAATGGTGCCGTATATAGGATAATCTGCAATATAGCCAAGTTTATCATCCCGTGACATGGAAGCAGCCAAAGCTCCCATTAAAAACTTTGATTCGTACATTCTTCCATAATAGGTACAGACAGAAGAATAGGACATATTGACCGAACAGTTAAACACTTTAATTTCCGGATGTTCAATGGCAGTCTTTACACTTAAATTAATCATCTGGGAGGCTGTTGTAAAAATCATGTTACAACCGCCTGCAATTGCAGCATCAAATGCCTTCGCCGTCTCCGCTTCGGAATCTGCATGGAAAAATACCATGGTTTCTGTCTTTCCGTCAAATGCCTGCTCCAGATACATCCTGCCCAGTTCATGACCGTAAGTCCAGCTGGAAGTCTCCGCTGTCTTTGCGTGAATAAATGCTATTTTAAGCATGGAAGGGTCAAGACCCGGATTGGGAAGCAGCCAGTTGATCAGCTTCATCGTAGTGTTATCCGATCCCTCTAAATTCTCCTCCGGCTGCTCGACCAGCGCAATCTTATTGCCTCTGGAAGACAGAAGAAGTTCATCCTTAATCTTAACCAGATCCTTCTTAATCTGCTTTTCCACCCGGTCTTTTACCAACTTGTAACCCAACAGCTCCACATAGACCAAAAATGCATCGGAACAGGTCATGTCATAATCATCACCGCCAAATGCATGAAATGCTTTGGAAAAACGGTCATATGCAGACTTAAACACCAGCCTGTCATCTTCGCTCCACTGTTCTCCTGGAATTTTATTCATTACCTTTAAAAGCTTGTCATAACTGCCTTCCTTGCTGAACCAGATATCACAGTTAAAGGAAACCTGATAAAAATCAAGGAATTCGTAATAAAGCCGGTTGTTTAAATCATCCGTACGCCTTGGAATCATCCGGATTACTGAGGCAGCGATGCTGAAGGCTCCCACATACTTTAATACGCTGACCCTTTTATTGCCTTCCTGAACATAATATTGATTCATGAATTCATAAACAACAATCGGATCATGAATTCCTTCCTGAATCTGATGATCATACAGGTAGGCCCACTTCGCTCCAAATTCGGATTTTTCCGACAAAAGGGGCATGAAATTACTGGCAAATGCATTGGTACGTCCTTCTGTCTTTGTACCGATTACCTTCTCCAGGGGAATATCCATAATTCCTAAATTGACTTCAGATACGATATCCGAATAAGATAAGATATCATCAAGCACTGGCAGATACGGATACTCTCCTCTTGATACGGATGCCTGGTACTGCCTTCGCCCTTTTCTTAATGCCCCTACATAATCATATAGTGCCATCCGCAGTTTCCTCCCATTATTTTATACCCCTATTTTACCATCCAATCGATGTTCTGTACAGACGGGCAATTTCTTCGTCATACAGCCATTACACCTTTAAATTGCGTACTTTAAAATCACGTTCCAGTTCCCGCTTCTGGTCTTTCTTAGCGATGTCATCTCGTTTATCGTAAAGCTTTTTACCTCTTGCCAGACCGATCTCCACTTTAACCAGACTGCCTTTAAAATATACGGAGAGAGGAACGAGAGTATATCCCTTTTGTACAATTTTTTCATCCAGTTTTTGAATTTCCGATTTATGAAGGAGGAGCTTTCTGATACGCAGTGGATCTTTGTTAAAAATATTCCCCTTTTCGTAAGGACTGATGTTCATGCCAAACACATAAATTTCACCTTTGTCAACCCGGACAAAAGACTCCTTTACACTGCATTTACCCATACGTATGGACTTTACTTCAGTACCAAACAGCTCGATACCGGCTTCATATTTTTCATCGATGAAATAATCATGATACGCCTTTTTGTTATTGGCGATTAATTTAAAATTTTCTCCCATATTAATAAATCTCCCTTATTAAAACTTTACACAATCATACTACATTATTTATATCTCGTAAAGGATGAGAAAATCAGCAAAGTCTCTATTTAAAATAAATAATACTGCTGGTATACTGATTTCCATCCCCTTGCGTATATGATAATCTTTTACCAGAAGGACTCCAATTAGTATTTATGGGTTCCGTATTCACAGCAATCTTTATCGATTTTCCAGTAAGTATATCATATACATACAGACTTCTTTCTGTTTCATTATTTTTATCCTCTTTCATGCCATAAGCAATCAGCCTCTGATCAGGTGACCAGGACACTCCGTACAAATCAGCATTCTCTGCAACCGTAATTGTTTCGTCCTGCTCAAGACTATAAATAATCATGGAACTTTTGGAACCATTATTCTGTAAGATTATCATTTCTTTATTATCAGGAGACGGCAGGATTTTAAATACCTGTCCCAGATTAAGACTGGTCTTTTCCTTTGTAGCCAAGTCTAAGGTCATTAAAGTAAAATCTGATTGTGTATTATAATAAATTTTGTTACCCAGTTTCTCAACAAGATATATTCCTTCCTCTTTTAATTCATCAATCAAGCTCATATTTCCAGTTCTGTCAGCCAGATAAACGCCACCGCTATATGCTGAACCGACAACAGTTTCGTTATCAGCCCAGTGCGCACTTTTTGCTCCACCAATCGGTTCTCCCATAAGCCCAATGCTCTCATGATTCTCCATATTCATAATGAAGTAAGCAGGATCTCCTAAAACATATTCATCGTATATCAGATATTTCTTATCCTTGGAGAACACAGCTCCCCCAAGCAATACATCTTTTTGTCCCTTGACCAGCTGGTATTCTTTTGTGTTAATATTCAGTAAATATAGACTCTTTGGATACTGGTCTGATAGTTCTGATAAGCTCATTTTTTCTAATGACTCATTATCTTTTGAAACAATTGCAGTATCATCATCAAGCCAGTCACTAATCATAATATGTTCCAAACGCTCAGTTTTATCGACTATTATCTTTGATTCACTTTCTTCCTTCTTCGATTCATCAATTATTGTTTTAGTATTTTCAGGCTCTTGAACCGTGATCTTATTTCTTTCCTTGGCGCATCCAGTCATGGTAAACAACAATGCTGCCATCATGCATGCATTAATTAAATATTTTATTTTCATACCTAGCAACTCCCTGATATCATGTTTCAATTCGTGGGATCTCTCTTCCAAATGAAAAAAGACCATATATTCCAGGTCCATAAAATTGAATGATCTATGGCCTAGAACTCCATATTCCAGACACAAATTCTCGGAAGGATAAAAACACTTAACTCCATAAAACAAAGAAAAGTATTTTCATCCTGCCAATTTAGTATTTATTATTCTCCGTCAAAATCTCTTCCTAAATTAAAGTCGATGGTACGAAGCAGTTTATCCGTACCCGAGACAATTACCCGTATAGGCTGACCAAGTTTAAAAGTCTTCCTGGTCATTTCTCCAACCAGTTCATAATGTTCTTCATCAAAATGATAATAATCATCCTGAAGATCGTTGACATGGATCAGACCTTCCACCGTATTGGGAAGTTCTACATAAAGCCCCCAGTTTGTTACTCCTGAAATGACTCCCTCAAACTCCTGCCCAATATACTTAGACATATACTCACATTTTTTCAGCTTAATGGTTTCCCGCTCCGCTTCATCTGCCCGTCTCTCCAGAGAAGAGGACTGAACAGCCACCTGCATCAGGAGTTTGTCATAATGGCTGACACGCTTCTCGCTGAGTCCTGACCTTAAATTCTCCTTTATGATACGGTGGATCTGGAGATCCGGGTATCTACGGATGGGGGAAGTAAAGTGGGTATAATACTTGGCAGCCAGACCGAAATGTCCGGTATTTCCAACGGTATACTTAGCCTGCTTCATGGAACGAAGGGCAAGACGGCTGATTAATGCTTCTTCCGGAGTGTCCTCTGCATTGGCAAGCAATCTCTGAACTTCTTTTGGGTATACCTCTCCGTTATGGAAGCGAATGGAATAGCCGAAATTGTTAATCAGCGTGGCCAGACTTTTCATCTTCTCCGGGTCAGGGTTGTCATGAGTCCGGTAAAGGAATGGGATTTCCTGCCAGAAATAATCCTCTGCAACCGTCTCATTTGCCATAAGCATAAAATCTTCAATGATTTTAGTGGCAGAATTCCGGTCATAAGGTTTGATCTCCAAAGGCTTGCCCCGTTCATCAAGAATCACCTTTGTTTCTGGGAAATCAAAGTCAATGGAGCCTCTTTTTTTCCTTTTTTCTCTTAAAATATCAGCCAGTTCCTTCATCTGTTCAAACATGGGGATAAATGCCTCATATTCTTTCATAACCGCTTCATCATGATCGGTTATAATTGCATTTACCGCTGTATACGTCATTCTCCGGTCCACATTGATCACTGTTTCTGCAATTCTGTGACCGGTCACCGTTCCGTCTCCGTCGATTTCCATGATACAGCTCAGCGCCAGACGATCTTCTCCCTGATTTAAAGAGCAGATACCGTTAGACAGCTTGTGGGGAAGCATGGGAATTACCCGGTCCACCAGATAGACACTGGTTCCTCTTTTTAAAGCTTCCTCATCAAGAGGGCTGTGCTCTGTTACGTAATTGGTTACATCAGCAATGTGTACTCCCAGAGTATATGTTCCGTCTTTTTTTGTAATGGTGATGGCATCATCAAGATCCTTTGCGTCCTCTCCATCTATGGTGACAGTCTGTAATTCTCTCAAATCCAGACGCCCCTGCATATCTTTACCAGTAATAGAATCAGGGACTGACTCTACCTGCTTCATTACACTGTCGGGGAATTCCTCCGGAAGTCCGTAAGCACGCACAATGGAAAGAATGTCAGTTCCCGGATCATTGACATGTCCAAGGATCTCCTTGATTACGCCCTCCGGCTTTTTCCCTTCTCCTCCAAAATCAGTGATCTTCACCACTACCTTATGTCCGTTTACCGCTCCCATGTCTTTTCCCTGGGGAATAAAGACATCCTTGGAAATCTTCTGGTTATCCGGAATGACGAAGCCAAAATTTTTATTTTTCTGATAAAATCCAATAATCTCTTCATTTGCATGCTGAAGCACCTTAATAACCCGGCCTTCTGCTCTCTTGCCGCCAGAGCCTTCCGCTTCCGCAGATATCAGTACGGTATCTCCATGAAGAGCGCCGCCAGTCTTATCCTCCGGGATAAAGATATCTTTCTCAAAGCCTTCTACCGATACAAAACCAAAGCCCTTCTGATGTCCGAAAAATACACCTGCCATGGAACCGATATCTGGTTTTCCGTATTTTCCTTTCTGGGATACTCCGATTTTTCCTTCTGATACCAACGCGTCCAGTACCTGTTTTAATTCGTCTCTCTGATGTTTGGGAACCCCAAATAACATGGAAAGTTCCTTTAATTTCATCGGTTTATAAGTCGGATCCGAAAACAGTTCCATAAACATGGCTTTCCGCTGCATTAACTGTTCTTCTGTCATTATTTTCCTCTCTTTTCACAATTCTTCTAAAAATTTGTTTTCTATTTTTATTATCTGCACTTCACCTGATGGTATGACAGAAATTTTCCTTAAAGCGAAAAAAACACCCTTGCTGCTATACCACAAGAGTGTTTAATCGCTACAGTATATTCAGATTCAGTACTAATGACAGGACAAAAAACAGGATTGCTCCGTACTTTGTAAACTTCTCCAGTTTTCCTTCCATGGAACGTCCTTTGTTCCTGCCCCAGTAAGTATCCGCCATACCACCGATAGAACCAAGACCCTGACTCTTTCCTTCCTGTAACAGGATAATCGCTGATAAAGCAACGCATATAATAACGAACACAATTGATAATATAATCCGGATCATTTTCCCACCTCCTTAAGTCAAACAACGTCTATCATACCATAAATTTTCAGTAAATACAATATTTTTTTCTATTTTTCACCGCTGTCTGCTATAGAATTCCTCAATTCTTAATAGTTCGTTGTATTTTGCCGTGCATTCTCCTCTGCAGGGTGCACCGCATTTGATATAATCAGCTCCAACTGCTGCTGCCATGTCACTCAGAAACACTTCCTCTGTTTCCTTATAGCTGTTTGAAAAGATTACTTTATGCCCAAGCCTTCCTGCTCTCTCAGTCATTTCCAGTGCAGCAGTTACAGTACCTGCTTTCATCAGCTGAATCTCCACGCCATTGGATGCAAAAAAGTCATCGGAAGCTATGGTGAAACGATGTTGAAACATCTGATACATCCGGTTTCTTCCCTCAAGATCTTTTGTCCAAAGTCCTTCTGTCACAAGTCCCAGAGGAAATCCGTCTGCCAGCCTTAAATAATAGGAAATGATATCTTTTTGGTTTCTGTGTACCAGAATTCCATTGTTCAGGCTTTCTTTATTAAAATGGTAAATTCCTTCTTCTTTTACATAAAGATGATCTGCATATCCGGAAATACCAGCGGCCACATCAGTATCCGGATCATAGCCGGAAAGTCTGACTGCATCCATTATATAATGAAGCGCTTCCTCTGCACTTTTTACGTCTGCTGCAAAACCACCGCTTTCCCCCACTGATGTATCAATTCCGTTTAAGGATAAAAGCCGCTTTAGTGTCTGGTATACTTCCCCTCCCAGCCGCAGTCCTTCTGCAAAAGAACTCCTGTTTAAGGGGATAATCATAATTTCTTTAAAATCGATTCCTTTTCCCCAGTCTCCTCCGTCTATCATGCTCATGACCGGAACCGGCATGACTGGAGCCGTAGATCCACCTAAATAGCGGTATAGCGGAAGTCCAAGGCCTGCTCCGGCCGCTCTTGCTGCCGCCATGGACAGCGCTAACACTCCGGCCTTTCCTCTGCCGTTTTCTTTATGATCCGCATCGTCTGCCTCTCTTTGTTTCATCAGCAGACTATCGATATTTTTTTGTTCTGCAGCGTCTTCAAATAAAATTGCTTCCGACAGCCATTCCCTGATATATTCTGCTTCTTCCTCTCCGCTCATTTCATCAAAAACCGATACCACAGCTTTTCCCTGTGCACCATTTTCCAGGATTACTTCTGCTTCCACAGCTGGATTTCCTCCCGAATTAAAAAGCATTCTCCCTCTTATGAGTTTAATATCAAGATCATCAAGCATCTGTTTTGCCTCCCTGTTTTCAAACATTCCTCTACCGTAAGGATTGACGAGATTTTTCAGTTCCATGCAGGCAAACAAAAAAAGATGGCGGAAGCGTTCTGCTTTTCTCCCGACATCTTTTTACAAATATTTTTATGCTCTTAACTCAATACCAAGTGCCTGTAAACCGTTGAGTATTTTTTTCATAACTCCTGAAACTTCCTGTTCTTCCAGGGTATGATCTGCTGCACGGAATGTGATGGAATAGGCAACTGATTTAAATCCAGCCAGAATCTGCGCGCCTTCATAAATATCAAACAGCTCATAGCTTTCTAATATCTTACCTCCACGCTGTTCAATGACTTCTTCTATCTGACCTACCAGAATATTTTTTGGTACTACCATACTGATATCTCTGGTAACTGCCGGATATTTGGCAATTCCGCTATATTTCCGGTCAAAACTTGTAAATGGTATCATAGACGGCATATCGATCACTGCCACATAAGCCCGGTCTCCGATCTTGTAGTTATCGGCTACCTCCGGATGAACCTCTCCTAAATATCCGATATTTACTCCATCATAAATGATGTCTGCCTGTCTTCCCGGATGAAGGAACGGCTTTCCTGCCTTTGGATCATAATGAGGTTTCAAATTCATGCCGGTTTTCTCAAAGAACTCTTCAACGACACCCTTCATATCAAAGAAATCACCATCTCCGTAAAAGCCCAGAGTAAACTGCATTCTTTCATCTGGAAGCTCTGTAAGAGGAAGACTCTTTGGCAGATAAATATTGGCCAGCTCATAAAGGCGGACATTTTTATTACGTCTGTTGTAGTTTGTAGACAGTGAATTTAACATTCCGTGAAGAGGAATTGTTCTCATTACACTAAAGTCCTCGCCAAGGGGATTTAAAATATTCACAGTAACCCGAAGAGGACTGTCCTGAGGAAGAAGCAGACGGTCAAAAACCTTAGGACTTTCAAAGGAATATGTCATTCCCTGTGAGAATCCGCAGAATTCCGCAACCTCTCTTGCCAGCTCCTCCACTCTTAATTTATAAGAGAGTTTACCAGTTGTGGATTCACCGGTAGGGAGGGAAACCGGGATCTTATCATAACCATAAAATCTCGCTGTCTCCTCTGCTAAATCCGCCATACATTCTAAATCCTGACGGAATGTAGGAACAATGATCTCTCCGGTTTTTTCGTCATATTCCAGTTCCAGACGCTTGTAATACTCAAGCATTGTCTCTGCTGTAATATCGGTACCAAGAAGACGGTTCATTCTCTCTGGTTCAAATGCAACACGTTTTTCCTCTCTCTTCTCCGGATAAATATCAATCATGCCGCCGACTACTTCACCTGCGCCAAGCTCCTCAATCAGCTGGCATGCACGGTCAATTGCAGCCTTTGCATTGTTGGGATCAAGGCCCTTTTCGAATTTGCCGGAAGCATCGGTCCTTAAGCCAACTTTCTTAGAGGAAAGACGGATATTGGTTCCGTCAAAGCAGGCGCTTTCAAATACCATGGTCTGGACTTCATCAGTAATTTTAGAATTTTCCCCTCCCATAATACCGGCAATACCAACTGCCTTCTCTCCGTCACGAATCATGAGTACGGTACTGTCCAGTTTTCTTTCCTGGCCATCTAAGGTCTGGAAGGTCTCTCCATCTTCTGCACATCTGACAACGATTTCATGACCTGCCAGCTGTTCATAATCAAAGGCATGCATTGGCTGGCCGTATTCTTCCATTACATAGTTGGTAATGTCAACAATGTTATTGATTGGTCTGATTCCACAGGCTGCAAGTCTTCTCTGCATCCAGACAGGAGAAGGAGCAATCTTAATATTCTTTACCATTCTTGCGCAGTAACGGGAACAAAGACGGCTGTCTTCTACGGTTACTTTCAGATAATCATGAACATCCTCGCTGTTGCCGGTAGCAGTTACTACCGGAGGAACAAAGGTTTTGTTAAAGGTGGCTGCTGCCTCTCTGGCAATACCGATCACACTGTAACAATCCACACGGTTTGAGGTTACTTCATATTCAAAAACAGAATCATGAAGGCCAAGAAGCTCTACTGCATCGGATCCTGGCACAGAGTCCTTCGGAAGAATATAGATTCCGCTTTCAGGAGCATCTGGATACATTTCGTTTGTAAATCCCAGTTCTTCAATGGAGCACATCATCCCACAGGATTCAACGCCTCTTAACTTACCCTTTTTGATCTTGATTCCATCTTCCGGAAGAGCACCCCCGTCATGGCCTCCTGCAACCTTTCCTCCGTCTAAAACAACCGGTACCATATCTCCTGTATTAACGTTTGATGCGCCGGTTACGATCTGAACGGTCTCAGAACCCACATTTACCTGGCAGACAATCAGTTTATCTGCATCCGGATGGCGTTCAATCGATAAGATATGACCGACTACGATCTTCTCCAAATTTTTATCCAGGCATTCATAGCCCTCAACCTTCGTTCCGGTCAGTGTCATGGCATCTGTATATTCCTGAGGTGCCACTTCCAAATCCGGTACATATGCTTTAACCCATGATAATGGTGTATTCATCAATCTATCTCCCTTCCTGTTTTTAGAACTGCTTTAAGAATCTGATGTCATTTTCATATAATAATCTCATGTCATCAATTTCGTATTTTAACAAGGCAATTCGCTCTAAGCCTACTCCGAATGCAAATCCGGAATATTCATTGGAATCAATTCCGCTCATGGCAAGCACGTTGGGGTGTACCATTCCGCAGCCTAAAATCTCAATCCAGCCAGATCCTTTACAGAAACGGCATCCCTTTCCTCCACACTTAAAGCAGGTAACATCCATTTCTGCACTTGGCTCAGTAAACGGGAAATGATGGGGGCGGAACTTCACCTTTGTCTCTGGTCCAAATAACTCTTTTGCGAATTCAGCCAGGGTTCCTTTTAAATCTGCAAATGTGATATTCTTATCGATTACCAGTCCCTCAATCTGATGGAATGAAGGAGAATGTGTTGCATCTACTTCATCAGAACGGAACACTCTGCCTGGTGCCAGCATACGAATGGGAAGCTTTCCCTCCTCCATGGTACGAACCTGAACGGGAGAGGTCTGACTTCTTAAAACAATGTTGTCACTGATATAAAAAGTATCCTGCTCATCTCTTGCCGGATGGTTCTTCGGAATATTGAGTTTTTCAAAGTTATAATGGTCGTACTCAACTTCCGGACCTTCAATCACTTCATAACCCATGCCCACAAAGATTCTCTCCACCTCTTCTAATGCAATGGTATTAGGGTGGGTATGCCCAACCCGGTTCCTCTTCGCCGGCAGCGTAACATCGATTACTTCTTTCTTCAGCTGCTCTTCTCTTGCTTTTTTCATCAGCGCAGTCATGGCCGCATCTAACTTTCCTTCAATTACTTCTCTGGCTTCATTCACCATCTGCCCAATCTTAGGTCTGTCTTCCGGAGTAACGTCCTTCATACTCTTTAATACGCTGGTCAGTTCTCCCTTTTTTCCAAGATAAGCAACTTTAATGTCGTTCAGTCTTTCCAGCGCATCGGAAGCTTCAATTTGCTTTAACGCTTCTTGTTTGATTTTTTCTAATTGATCTTTCATCATGCTCTCCTTCTTTGATTCATTCCCTGATACAATCGAGTAGGAGGGAAATTTAATTAAATTTCCCGACCTCTCACACCACCGTA
>CAURBV010000023.1:0-47670 GCA_963523055.1 uncultured Paenibacillaceae bacterium
TTCCGTCTTCCTTTATGCAGTCCCAGGTAAGGGCTGTAATCGCATTCCCCTTAACAGTCATACTCACCTGATCTTTAAATCCGTTCTCGTCGAACTTGGGTGATTCGTAAGTATAGGTTCCTTCTTTTAACGCTGATGTCTGGCTCTCACCTTCACCGGCGGCCTGGGTTAAGCAGTCTTTTACTCCGTTTACAAATCCCATTAAGTTGATGCTGACAGATGATACGGAATCGGTATAGCCTTTTTCATTCATAAGTCCGTCCAGGGACTGGTGCTCTAAAACATAACCTACCACTGCTTCTGCCTGTTCATGCCACTTGGGACCTTTCTCGGTCATTACATACTTTCCATCCATGGAAAGCTGGCTCTTTTTGGTTCCGTCTTCCTTTATGCAGTCCCAGGTAAGGGCTGTAATCGCATTCCCCTTAACAGTCATACTCACCTGATCTTTAAATCCGTTCTCGTCGAACTTGGGTGATTCGTAAGTATAGGTTCCTTCTTTTAACGCTGATGTCTGGCTCTCACCTTCACCGGCGGCCTGGGTTAAGCAGTCTTTTACTCCGTTTACAAATCCCATTAAGTTGATGCTGACAGATGATACGGAATCGGTATAGCCTTTTTCATTCATAAGTCCGTCCAGGGACTGGTGCTCTAAAACATAACCTACCACTGCTTCTGCCTGTTCATGCCACTTGGGACCTTTCTCGGTCATTACATACTTTCCATCCATGGAAAGCTGGCTCTTTTTGGTTCCGTCTTCCTTTATGCAGTCCCAGGTAAGGGCTGTAATCGCATTCCCCTTAACAGTCATACTCACCTGATCTTTAAATCCGTTCTCGTCGAACTTGGGTGATTCGTAAGTATAGGTTCCTTCTTTTAACGCTGATGTCTGGCTCTCACCTTCACCGGCGGCCTGGGTTAAGCAGTCTTTTACTCCGTTTACAAATCCCATTAAGTTGATGCTGACAGATGATACGGAATCGGTATAGCCTTTTTCATTCATAAGTCCGTCCAGGGACTGGTGCTCTAAAACATAACCTACCACTGCTTCTGCCTGTTCATGCCACTTGGGACCTTTCTCGGTCATTACATACTTTCCATCCATGGAAAGCTGGCTCTTTTTGGTTCCGTCTTCCTTTATGCAGTCCCAGGTAAGGGCTGTAATCGCATTCCCCTTAACGGTCATACTCACCTGGTCTTTGAATCCGTTCTCATCAAATTCCGGTGATTCATAAGTATAGGTTCCATCTTTTAAAGAAGCGGATGTCTCAGATGCCTCTTTTGTTGTCTCCGGCACATCTTCCGGCTTTTCTCCCCTTGCCTTGGCAAGAGCCTGATCCACTGCTTTCTTTATGGCATTGCTGCTAAGCGTCGCCCCGGAAACTGCATCCACCTCTGTGGACTGCTTTCCAAGTATGGAATCCGTTAAACCTGGCAATACCATATTGAGCAAAGTTTCCTTCTCTCCATTTATAACAATGGAGTCAATGGTCTTTCCTGATACTGTTACATCTGCGGTGACAATCCCGCCGTAGCCTCTCGCAGTACCTGTATAGGTACCCGGAACATAGATTTCGGGTCTAACACTGTTGTCAATCGCCTTATAAAGTGGATCTGTTCCAAAAACAGTAGCGCCAGCCAGTAAAATCATGGCTCCTAACCCAATAAATCCGTTTCGTTTAGCATTTGCGTTACTTTTATTCATATCTCCTCCTGTTTTATAAAGTTTGACTTTATTTTAACACATTCTTAACGATTAGAGCAACGACTTTATGAAATTTTAATTATATTTGGAAGGAATGGGGAATGTATGTTATAATGAAACAGGGCTTGTTATAAAGCCATTCTGTTTATGAATTATAGAAAATAAGTAAGAGGATCTGTTCGAATGGAAATTAAAAAGCATAAGAAAGAAGTCATATTAATTGTTATTATTGTGGCAATATCCTGCATTCTCCTCATTGTGAACAAAATCATTTTTTCAAAGCCTGCCAGATATCTTGAGATCACGGTAGATGGGAACGTTGTTGAAAAATTGGATTTAAACCATGATACAGAGATTTTAGTAAACGGATATCAGAGCGGAACCAACCGCATAGTAATTCAAGGCGGAAAGGTGCACGTCTCCGATGCAACCTGTCCTGACAAAATCTGTATCCATCAGGGCACAATTGAACAGACAGGGGAAAGCATTGTCTGCCTGCCCAATCGTATGATTGCCCAGATTATGGGTAATGAAACAACTAATTAGTTCTTTTATCTCCGAAAAAGAATAGCGCCACCGTTCCAGGACCTGTGTGGGAACCGATTACGCAGCCAATGCTGTTAATAATCACTTTTTCTGACAGCATGGGGAAGCGGCTCTCAACGAGTGCTGCCACCTCTTTTGCATCGGCCTCACAGGCAGAGTGGGCTATCACACATTTTCCATTATAGCGGGAACCATTTTGGGCATGGAGTTCCATCATTTTTACCATTTCCTGAATGGCTCTTTTTTTTGTCCTTATTTTCTGCCTTGGAATCAGATGACCGGTATCATCTATATTCATAAGAGGGCAGATATTTAAA
Organism: uncultured Paenibacillaceae bacterium; assembly: GCA_963523055.1. Classification (GTDB taxonomy): domain Bacteria; phylum Bacillota; class Clostridia; order Lachnospirales; family Lachnospiraceae; genus Lacrimispora. The sequence continues at coordinate 2,569 of CAURBV010000023.1, forward strand.
ACAGTGCCAAGCATGGCAGAGGTGGCAGATATTCTTCCTCCCCGTTTAAAGCTGGTAAGATCCGTAGAGAAAAACCAATGATGTACAGAAAGCCGATTATTCATAACCCATTCTGCTGCCGCCTCTAATGTGGCTCCATTATCCCGTAAGTCCGCTGCTGCATCAGTTAAAAGTCCATAACCAGAGGAGGCCCCAAGTGTATCCAGAATGATAATGGTCTTCTCCGGATATCTCTGGCGCATCTCTCTTGCTGCCACACAGGCGGAATTATAAGTACCGGAAATCCCGGAAGACAGGGTCAGATGCAGAATATCCTTTCCATCTTTTAAGATCGGTTCAAAGAAATTGCAGTATTCCTCAACATTAACCTGAGAGGTATAAGGTGCTGCCCCTTTGGCAATCCGCTCATAAAATTTTTCAAACGGGATACTCTCCCCCAAATCATCTGGATAAGTAACCCCATCTATCGTGTAATGAAAACAGACATATGGAATATTGCGGCTTTCAAAAAATTCCTTTTTCATGTCTGCCGTAGAACAACAGGTTAAAACAAAATTTCCCATACCCGTACACCTCCTGCCTGAAACGGCTTTTTTATAGTGTTTTTCCCTGGACCGGAATTTTAACTAAAAATTCCGTTCCAACATCAATGGTTGATTCCACCGTAATAGTGCCATGATAAAAGTTTACAATATGCTTTACAATGGAAAGACCAAGGCCGGTTCCGCCCTGTTTTTTACTTCTCCCCTTATCAACCCGGTAGAACCGTTCAAATATACGCCCTAACGATTCTTTTGGAATCCCCATCCCATTATCTTTTACCCGGATTATCACATTGCGGTCTTCCTCACGAACTGTGATCCATACCTCTCCGCCTGATTTATTATATTTTACCGCATTACTGACCAGATTGCCAATCAATTCCTTCATCTGCTGGCCGTTGGCATAGATACAGACCGGCTTACAGTCCATATGAAGAAGAACTTCGTGGGAAGCTGCAAGGGGTTCTAAGGATTCGATGATATCCTCCACCAGTATGGAAAGGCGCACATCGCTTTTTAAGACCTCTGCCTCTTTTGTCTCCAGACGGGATATCATAAGAATATCATTAATCAGGTTATTCATGTTTCCCGCTTCTTTTTTAATGCGCTTGATAAAATCTGCCTTTTGGGCTTCATCCTGTATAATCCCGCTTTCCAAAAGTTCCGCATAGCCCTGTACCGATGTAATGGGAGTTTTTAATTCATGAGAAGCATTGCTGAAAAATTCCTGGCGGATCTGCTTTTCCCGTTCAATCTGAGTCAGATAGTCTTTTACATTCTTTGACATCCTGGTGGTGGTTTCTGCAATGATATTAATTTCCGGATATTGATATCGTTCAAACGAAAGATCTGTATAATCGCCGTTTACCTTTAGCATTTCCTGGGAAATTTCTTTCAGAGGCCGGGTGATTGACTCAGCGAAACTGTCCGCTGAAAAAGCGGAATACATAATTGCAGCCAGAAAACTAAGCCATACCGCTGGGAGAAGAAGTATTAAATTTTCTTTCATACCGGTATAGGGAATTGCCATTCGAAGAATGTAATCGGATTTGGACGAGCGGATGGCAACATAAAGCATACTCTCCTTAAGGGTCTTTGAATAACGTCTGGCAGTTCCTATCTCACCCGCCAGTGCTTCCTTTACCTCTTCCCTGTCTCCGTGATTATCCAAAGAAGCGACCGGTACTTCTCCAGTATCGGCCGCTACGGTTCCATCAAGGCTAATGACGGTGAAACGGCTACGGTTTTCACTTAATGTTGGCTTTAAGTCTCCGATTTCTTTTTCTAAATCCCCGTTGTAATCGAGAACCTCATCCATAGCCTTTAATGTATATTTCATGTCTTTTCTAGAATTTTTAAGCAGAGCGCTGCTGGAGGCAATATAAAAGATAGAACTGCTTAACACCAGTACTACAAGAATAATCTGTATAAATTTTAAAAAGATCGCCTGTTTCATAGTGCCTCCCTCTGTCATTTTATACCGCCTGTTCTTTTCCATCATTCTTCGGTTTTAATAAAGCGGTAGCCCACTCCCCGAACCGTCTTAATGCAGGAACCGCCGTTTTCTCCCAGCTTCTGCCGCAGCGTACGAATGTGCATGTCAAGAGTCCTGGTTTCACCATCATAATCATATCCCCAGATATGATTAAGCAGTTCGTCTCTGGTCACTACTTTATTGTGATTTTCCATGAGATATTGCAGCAATTCAAACTCTTTTAATGTAAGTTCAACCTTTACTCCGTCACAAGTAACCTCTCTGGTCTTCTTGTTTAAGTTCAGACAATACTGATCCAGTTCATCCTCAGATCCCTGATTTTTCGTACTCCGTCTCAAAAGACTGCGGATGCGCGCCGCAAGCTCCATGACACCAAAAGGCTTTGTCATATAGTCATCTGCACCGCCATCCAGACCGGCCACTTTGTCAAACTCCCGGTCTTTTGCTGTCAGGACAAGAATGGGAATGTCTTTTAATGAATCATTTTTCCGGATTTTGCGTATCGCCGACAATCCGTCCATACCAGGTAGCATAAGATCAAAGACGGCCAGTGCGGGTTTGTCCGTTTCCATACTCTTTAAGGCCTCCTCTGCCAGTTCATGTGCAGATACCTCATATCCAAAGCCTTCCAGGGCAATTTTTATTAAGTCCCTGATATTGTCATCATCCTCTACTACATAGATTCGTTCCATACATTCTCCTTTCTTTCTAAAAAAGTTTAAGTATGTTTCTTATATTTCTTCCTTTACGTAACCTGCAATGTTATGCGCATGGTCAGAAATTCTCTCCAGGTTACTTAATGCATCCAGAAAGATAACTCCGTTTTCCGGTTTACAGGTCTGGGCAGATAAACGTTCAATATGACGCTCTCTTAATTCTTCCTCCAGGCTGTCTACATTTTCCTCACTCTGAACGACGGCACGTACTTCTGACATATCAGAAGTTTCTCTTGCTTTCACAGCATGTTCCAGAGAAGAGCGGACAGCTTTCAGCATTTCTCTCATTTCGCTTTCTGCTTCCCCGGAAAAGATAATCTTACGGTTGGCTTTTTCCGTTGCAAGCTCTGATAGGTTTTCACAGTGATCGCTGACGCGTTCAAAATCACTGACTGTATAAAAGAGGTTTTTAACCAGCATATGCTGTTCTTCATTTAAGGATTGATTATTGATTTTTATTAAATAATCTGTCAGCAATTTCTCATAATGATCAATCTTTTGCTCCAGCTTCTCCACCTGCCTAATTTCAGATACGTCACTGCTCAGCAGTGCGTCTGCTGCCACATCAAAATTTTCAAGTGCAGCATATCCCATATTTACCACCTGCTGATTCACATTTTCAATGGCAAAGGATGGGGTTTCCAGAATTCTCTCATCTAAATGACGTTTCATTTCGCTTTCCGGATCAGGCTCTTCTTCTTTTTCCTTACTCCGCACAAAAATTCCGGAGGCTTTTACCAGAAGCCCGGCAAAAGGAAATAAGATAATGGTATTGGTTACGTTAAATACGGTATGAAATATGGATATTTCTACGCTGGTAATGGAAGAAGATGCAAGTACCGGATTCAGTTTAAATAAAACAAACATGATAATTCCAAAAATAAAAGCACCCGTTACATTAAAAAGAAGATGCATTACAGCGGCACGTTTGGCAGTCCGATTTGCTCCCAGACTGGAAAGAAGTGCAGTTACACAGGTACCGATATTCTGCCCCAATGTGATAAAAATAGCGGATTGCCAGTTAACAATTCCATTGAGTGCAAGTGTCTGTAAAATCCCCACAGAAGCAGAAGAACTTTGTATAATTCCGGTTACCACAAGTCCGGCCAGAATTCCAAGGATGGGATTTTTGCCAAGTACAGAAAATGCCTGTCCGAATATGGGCGCATCTTTGTAAGGAGTAATGGATACAGACATAAAAGTAAGACCGATGAACAAAACACCAAAGCCAACTAAAATCTGACCGATCTGTTTTTTCTTTTCACTCTTTGCAAATAAATTAAAAAGAGCGCCAACGCCCACCAATGCAGGGGCAAAAAATTCCGGCTTTAACATTTCTCCCCATTCACTCATGGAGACGATCCAGCTGGTAACAGTTGTTCCAATGTTTGCACCCATAATGATACCCACTGCCTGCTGAAGATTAATGATACCCGCGTTGACAAATCCAACCACCATTACAGTCGTGGCGGAACTGCTCTGAATGATAGCGGTAATTCCCGTTCCAAGCAAAACACCCATCAGCCGGTTGCTTGTTAATGCTCCAAGCAATTGCTGCATCTTATGTCCTGCAGATTTCTGTAGTCCATCAGCCATGGCATCCATTCCGTAAAGGAACATTCCCAGCCCCCCGATAAACTGAAACAGCATTTGTACATCTGTAATTGACATATCATCCTCCTGTATTTCATGACAAGTCATGTTATGTAAGTATCATATCAAATCTATGTAAAGTATTATGCATGCAATTGTAAAATTTATGTAAAATTTTGTCTTACTGTAAAATTTCCTTATAAACGCGAAGTACATTGCCGTAAAAAACAGCTTCAATTTCAGAATCGGTGAAGCCTTCTTTTTTCATACATGCTTCTAAAAGAGGCAGATCTTCCGGGGATTTCATCTCCAGTTCTCCTCCGATGCCATCAAAATCCGATCCCAGGCCAATGCAGCCAATTCCTCCGATCTTTTTCAAATGCTTTATATGTAAGACCATATCCTGAATACGGCTTAACGACTTCTCCCCTTTCTTCCAGTCATGAAGAAAATCTCCGCAAAAATTAATTCCGGTAACTCCGCCCCGCTCTGCAAGCATTTTTATCATCTCATCGGTTAAATTTCTCGGGTTGGATGCGATGGTTCTTGCATTGGAGTGACTTGCCACAAACGGTTTTTTCGTATGACGGAACACATCATAAATACCTGCATCGGATAAATGGGATACATCAATGATCATGCCCAGACGCTCCATCTCCTCCACAAAAACAATACCCGTTTCAGTAAGTCCGTGTTCGGTTTCCGGTTCAAAAAATGCTTCCTCTTTCTCAATGCGGATCCTGTTTGGATAAGCCAGTTCATTGATGTGATTCCAGGTAAGCGTCATCATTCGGACTCCCAGACGGTAAAAATTACGTAAAAATGCCGTTTCCCCCTGACAGACACCGCCCTCCTCAATAGTAAGCATGGCAGACATCCGCCCTTCCTTCCGGTTTTTCTCAATATCTTCATATGTTCTGACAATTCCAATTAAATCCCCATACAGTTCCAATTCGGTATAAAATAAGTCCAGCAGCTTCATGCAGTATTCAAATGGTCGTTCGTGCTTCGTCAGTTCTGTAAACAGGGCGAAATTCTGCAGACAGTAATTCCCTTTTTTCATTCTCTCCAAATCAATATGGCAATCATTTTTTAGTATAGAACCTTCTTTTCCCGCCTGCCTTCTGTAATAAAGCTCCGCTATGGTATCACAATGCATATCTGCAACATTCATTTTTTATATCCTTTCCTATCACAAAGATTCTCTTACGCCCGAAAAGGAGTAGCCGTAAAAGAGCTACTCCTTTGGTACCTATGCAAATAGTATCACTCCTATGACACATTTGCAAGAAATTATTCCTTTGTTATTCACTTCGAAGTGCATCAATGGGACTTAAGTTGGCGGCACGGCTGGCAGGCATGTATCCAAACAAAAGACCAATTCCCACCGATACGCTAAAGGACACAATCACTGCGCCCGGCGTAGGTGTTGCATTGATTCCAATGACAGCTCCGACCAGGGTGGTTGCTAGGGAGCCTACTACAATCCCAACCACTCCTCCAAGAGAACTGGTGACAGCCGCTTCAATTACAAACTGCTGCATGATGTGTTTCTTTTTTGCTCCCAAAGCCTTCCTGATTCCGATTTCCCTGGTTCGTTCCGATACTGATACCAGCATAATATTCATGACTCCCACACCTGCCACCAGGAGTGAAATTCCGGCAATGCCGCCAAGGACCATGGACATCATGGCAATCATGGAATCCAAAGATTCCAGCATCTCACTCATGGCAGTAACCCGGAACAGAGTGTCATCTTTATAGATTCCCATTAAAAATGTTTCCAGAGACTCTTTGGCTTTTGCCGTGTAGTCTGTATCTGATGTTGCAAACACGTAGTTGCTGATTTTTGCCGTATTGTTCATTTTTGCAGCGCTGCTGTATGGAAGATACAAAATATCATCCGTTCCGCCCGCTTCCAGCTCATCCTCATCCTGTCTGGATATGACTCCCACAATCCGGTAAGCGCTGCCGTTCATTTTAATTGTTTTATCAATGGCATTATCCACGCTTCCATATAATTTCCAGGCAACGTAATACCCTGCCACACACACCTTCTGTCTGGAGGCGATATCAGAATAGGAAATAAAACGTCCTGCATCAAGAGTCTGATCCTTCATACCTAAATACTCTTCACTGACTCCTGTTACTGTGGTATCTTCCAGAGATTCTGTTCCATATTTCAACTTGGCACTTACCGATACGCTGGGTGTCATATGGGAAAATAAATCCCTGTTGTCGTTATAAAACTGATACATTTCATCTACATCTGCATATCTGGTTGTTAAGTTGGTTAAGCGGACCGTCATCTGGTTGGTACCCATACTGGTAAAGCTGTCCTTCATATAAGACATCTGACCGTTTACAATACTGACCAGAATAATCACCGATGCTACACCTATAATAATACCCAGCATGGTGAGAAAAGAACGCATCTTATTCCCCCAGATACTTTTCAGAGCCATTTTAAAGGATTGCAGAATATTCATTTACGTCTCCATCGAAATTAATCTTACCATCGTGTACCCTTATCACCCGCCGTGCTTCTAAAGCAATGCTGCTGTCATGAGTAATTATTACAATGGTGTTGCCCTCATCATTTAGTTCCTTTAAGAAATCCAGTACATCCCGGCTGGTCTTGGAATCCAGGGCACCCGTCGGTTCATCAGCCAGAATCAGAGAGGGATTTCCAGCCAGTGCTCTGGCTATGGATACTCTTTGCTGCTGTCCGCCGGATAGCTGGTTCGGTAGATTTTTCCACTTATCTGCCAGTCCCACCCGTTCCAAAGATGCCATGGCACGTTCTTTACGTTCCTCATTTCCGGCTCCGGCATAGAGTAGCGGCAACTCCACATTTTCCAGAAGGTTTAATTTAGGAAGCAGATTGTACTGCTGAAAAATAAATCCGATCATTTTATTCCGTATCTGTGCCAGCTGATTGTCTGTCATACTTCCCACATCTTCTCCGCCAAGGAGATACTGACCATCGCTTGGAACATCCAGGGCGCCTATAATATTCATAAGAGTGGATTTTCCGCTTCCCGACTTTCCCACGATGGCAACAAATTCTCCGCGAAAAATGGTCATGGTCACTCCGTCGTTTGCGCGTACCTCTTCCTCTCCCATCTGATATACCTTGTAAATCTCCTTTAATTCGATCAAGGGCTCTGCCACATTCCATTCCTCCTCGTTATTTTGACCGGGACTGGCCGCCTCCACTGTTACCGCCGTTACCGCCGTTACCTCTGTTATTATTATTTCCGGTTCGGCCTGTTCGTTCTGTGGAACCTCCCATTCCTCCTGGAGGACCTCCCATTTCTCCTGGCATGCCGGTAGTTTTACTGGTACTGCTTACCGTTGTCTGAGCAACATAAACCTCCTGATTTTCTTCAAGACCTGACGTTATTTCCACATAATCATCATTGATTAATCCGGTTTTCACTTCAACCTCTTTAAATCCTGCCGGGACAGCTCCATCTGCCTCTTTTACGGTATCATCCTTTATATAAACATGATTTCCCCGTATCAGAGCATCGGCCGGAATGCTAAGCACGTCAGAAGCCTCATTTAATACAATGACCCCATCCACATTCATGCCGGGAAGCAGGTCATCCATGCCATCATCCAGTGTAATGGTGACCGGATAATTGGTTACTCCATCGGTTGTGGTGCTTTTTAAACTTACATTGGTCACTGTACCGGAAAATGTCTTTCCGCTTACAGCATCAGCGGTAATATCCACTTTCTGCCCGACAGCCACTGATTTGACATCCAGCTCATCCACACTCATTTCAAAGGTATAATTGGACATGTCATAGATTGTTGCAAGTGTGGTGCTGCCGCTGGTGCTTTTTGTAATCTTATCTCCCACCTTAATGGTTTTTGTGATCACTTTACCTGATATAGGCGCAGTAATCGTGTAATTGTCGTAGGTTTCCTGGGTGTTATCCAGAGAATTTTTTGCAGACTCAAGAGAAGATTGAGCTTTATCCATGGCATCCTTATAGGTACGAATAAGGGCTGTTGCACTTTTGCTTTCTATGGTAAAAACAGGAGTTCCTTTGGTCACGTAGTCACCCTCATGCACAAGCAAAGCACTCACCTCAACTCCTGACGGAAGATCCGCTTTCATCGTGGTCTCAAGCTTTGCTTCAAAAGTCCCTTCCATACTGCATACAAAACCTCCCGCTGTTGCCGTCGCAGAAATATCCTTTGTCAGACCTCCTGGATTTGGAACTTCAATCGTAACATATCGGACAATCCGGCCTCCTGTCAGCGTTACATCCATGTTTCCTACCGAAAAAACCGTTCCATTTACCTGTTCGCCTGTATCTGAAAGGGTTAAAACTGCTGCGCTTCCAGCCGGTATCTGGGCTGCCTCTCCAGAAAGAAACGGAAGCTTGATTTTCATAATGCTGTCATCAACAATAGAGGCTATTTCCGTTTTATCGCTGATTTTATCTCCTTCTTTTATGGATAAAGAGCTGATATATCCGGTTTCCGTAGATTTATATGTGTTTTGACTGTAATCCTTTAAGGCATCATTATAATTATCCAATGCCACCTGATAACTTTCCTGTGCCCGTTCAAGAGAATTGTTTGCTGAGGTCAGCTGAGTTTCTGCGGAAGAACTGTCAATCCGGTATAAAACCTGACCCTTTTCCACTTCATCACCCTCTTCAAAATTGGCTTCAATCACCTCTCCTTCCGCCAGCGAGGTGATATCATAGGTATCCTTCGGGGAAATGGTTCCGGAAGAAGACAGTTTTGATGAAATGTCTCTTTTTGTTACAACTGCAGTTTTGATTTTTTTAGCCTGGGCATTTGCTTCCTTACTTTTTTTGTATGAAAAAGCAAAAAAAATCCCTGCAACTGCAGTAATGATCAGGAGCACAATAATGAAAATCTTTTTCCGCTTTCCATTTCTTTTTTTCTGATCACTTTTTAAAATTTTCTGGATGATTTTTTTCATTCCGGCCTCTCCCGCTAATCTTCTATATAATCAATGACAGTCCTTGTTTCATCTCCGTTGCTATTGGTGGAAAGTGTATAAACAAGATTTACGGTATCTCCGACTCTCAAATCCCCATAAGAAGAAAATGCAAACTGCATCTCGGTGCTAGTAAGAGTATAGGTATTTCCATCATCCAGAATAATGGCACTTGGATTCATTAAATCCGTGGAATTATAAACGACGTTTGTAATTTCACCAAATGCGGCGGAACGTCCGCTTTCATTTTCCGTTCCAACCGTATAAAGCCATGCTGTTTTGGACAGTGAATGATAATAAACCAGTACTCCATCCGAGCTTTCCAGTGCCACAGTAATCGCATCACTGGAATTGGACACTGCCTCTCCATCCAGATACACATTGGCATCTTTGAGTTTAAAGGGCAGATAATTGTTCAGACTACTCTTACTTCTAACCACCTTCGGCCCCTTTAGGCTGTTATCCACCATGGTAAACGGATTGATCTCACCATCCTCGGTCAATTCACAATCTAAAATCTTTCCATACATGCTGCCGGAAGTATTATTTGTTTTCAGCAGATTATAAAACAGATTGATGCAGTCATCCTTATTCATTACTTCCAGGGCTTCCTTGTTAATATTTTCATCCAGTTCAAGGAAATGGTATTTGGAAAGTCTGGATCCTGTCTGGTCACCTGTGAAATCAGAATTCTTATATCCCAATAATGCCAGAACCCCTTTTACTGCATCCTGAAGTGTTATGTAATCATCTGGTTTAAATACACCTCCCAGATAACCATTCATCCACCCCTGTTCTGCCGCAATCCGGATCTGAGCCGAATATTCATTGTCTCTTGGCACATCCGCAAATACAGAAGTATTGCTTAAACTGCTTACTGTGCTTCGGTAAGAAGAAGCATTTACCAGCATGGCGGCATATTCTCCGCGTGTGACAGACATCGCAGTATTGGTTGTATTCATAATACCTGATATACCGATGACTTTTTTTCTTAAATCAAAATTGGCTGATGCCTCTGCTCTCATCGGTGTAACCGCCGTCGCAGCCAAAACAACTGCAAGTGAAACCGCCGCTCTTCGTGCATTCATTCAAGTTTCTCCTCTCCTTTATAAGATTTCTTAATATTTTAACAGATCGTTGTGATGGCTTTGTGATGGTAAACTGAAATTAACCTGAAATAAAGTGCCCCATGTTTCAGCTTATTTTAAGGCATTCCGTTTATAATAAAATCAGATCCTTGATTGCTTAAATATACTTTAAAGGCTATAATATTCAAATGGAAGGAGAGATTACCATGAAGTTGTTAATTGTGGAAGATGAAGTCAGACTGGCCGAAGCCATGGGACAGATTATGAAGGAACAGCATTATCAGACTGATCTTGTTTTTAATGGAAAAGATGGTTTATACTGCGGTCTGTCGGGTGAATATGATGTGATAATACTGGATGTGATGCTCCCTGGTGAGAATGGTTTTCAGATTGTTGAAAAACTTCGAGAAGCCAAAATACAGACTCCCATCCTGATGCTTACAGCCCGTGATAACGTGAGTGATAAAGTAACCGGACTGGATAAAGGTGCCGATGATTATATGACAAAACCATTTATTCCGGAAGAACTTCTGGCGCGTATCCGGGCGCTTTCCCGCAGACAGGGGGAGGTAATTGTAGAAGAAATGGTGTTTGGAGATTTAAGATTAAATCTGTCAACCAATGATTTGTGGTGTAAAACCAAATCCATTCATCTGGGCTATAAAGAATTCGAAGTGTTAAGAATCCTTATGAGCAATATCGGGAAAATTATATCAAAAGATACTTTAATCAACCGGGTATGGGGATCTGACTCTGATGCGGAGGATAATAACGTAGAAGCTTATATCTCATTTCTACGTAAAAAATTTCATTTTCTTGGTTCTAAAGCGGAGATTACGACTGTACGAAAAGTGGGATACCGTCTGGAGGAATCCAAATGATTAAGAAGTTAAGAATCAGGTTTATACTCACTAATATGTGCTTTGTTATCAGTATACTTGCCGTAGTGATGGGTACATTTTACGTCTCAAACCGGAAACGGATTATGAGGGATACCTCCATGGCTCTCATCCAGTCCCTGAGTCATGAACGTTTTAAACTCCCGCCAGACAAGGTGGAATTTGGCCGGCGGCCCAGAAAAAATCCGATTCCTCTCATTCCCACATTTGTAATCACACTGAACTCCGATAATACCATTGAAAAAATTGAGGAAAATAATATTACAGTATCTGATGAATTAGCCTCATCCTTAATAAAGCTGGTCAATGAAACAGACAGTACGGAAGGAGTTTTAAAAGATTACTCCCTCCGATATATGAAAATGCCTGGAAGGAACGGAACGGAAATCGGATTTGCAGATCAGAGCTATGAACGGGACGCTTTAGAGGTTTTACTGGTTAACTGCTTTCTGGTCTTCCTTACAACTATCATATTATTTTTTATTTTAAGCCTGTTTCTTTCTCACCTGGCTTTAAAGCCTGTAAAAAAAGCCTGGGACCAGCAAAATCAGTTTATAGCTGATGCATCTCACGAATTAAAAACGCCTCTTACTGTGATACTGGCAAATTTACAGATTCTCTCCACCCATAAGGAACGCACCATCAAAGAGCAGGAAAAATGGCTGATGAATACAAAAGAGGAAGCGGACCGGATGAAACAGCTGGTGGAAGAACTTCTTTTCCTTGCCCGCTCGGATACGGAATCCGTAGAGGCAGTTGGGATCTCAAAGCTCCCTCTTGATTTCAGTGAACTGGTTTTAAATGGTGTGTTACTCTTTGAATCGGTAGCTTTTGAAAGTAAGGTTACTCTGGATAATGACATTCAGACTGACATCTTTATAGAAGGAATGGAAACCCAGGTAAAACAGTTAATAACCATTCTTCTGGATAATGCCTGCAAGTATGCCGGAATCAATGGCTCTGTATCCGTTTTTCTAAAAAAACAGGCCGGCCACGGAGTACTCACAATTATCAATACGGGAGAACTCATATCACCAACCGAACAAGAGCACATATTTGAACGGTTTTACAGGACTGATAAATCCAGAGTCCACACAGAAGGCGGCTACGGTCTGGGACTTTCTATCGCAAAAACAATTGTGGACCGGCACAAAGGAAAAATAAGTGTTGCCAGCAGTGCAGACACCGGAACAAGATTTACCGTTACGCTACCAGTCATCTCTCATATTCAATGAAATAAGGGTCAGGCTGTTACGGAGATGATTATCCGTAACAGCCTGACCCTTATTTTCTTTAAACCATTTATTTCGTAACAGTAATTTCCTGTTCCTCAATCCGCTTTCTGATATTAAGCATCTTTTCATCGGTCTGGGCGATTACATCTGCACATTCCCGCAGCTCATCACTGATCTCCTGGGAATATTCCTGCATTTCCTTTTTGTATTTCAGCTGGTGATCCAGACTGGCCCAAAAATCCATCGCCATGGTACGAATCTGAACTTCTACCCGCATCCATTTTTTCTGATCTGAGAAAAAAACAGGAATTTCAATGATCATATGGTAACTGCGGTATCCATTAACTTTAGGCTGACTGATATAATCTTTTATGGCTATGATATGGACATCATCCTGCCTTGCAAGCATATCGGCCACTGCATAAATATCGTCTAAAAAGGAACAGATGACACGAATACCAGCAACATCATCTAAGTGTTCCATCATGGATTCTAAAGATACAGGAAGATCTCTGCGCTTTAATTTTTCAACAATGCTAACCGGCTTTTTTACTCTGGATTTTACCAGTTCAATGGGATTTCTGGAGTTACGAACCGACAGTTCATCGTTTAATACTTCCAGCTTTGTCTTAACCTCTCGAATGGCACAGGTATACATCATCATAGCTTCCTGGAACTGATACGCCTGCTTAATCAGGGGGTCTGGAACTGAAACCAGATTGGGGACTTTTACAATCGACTGATTCAGTTCACTGTTAGGGTTCATATTAATATTCATTTTTTTACCTCAAAAAGCAGTTCCGGTTAAACCGCCTCTGCTGCGTCAACTGCTTCTTTCAGCCATGGCGCCTCTAAATACTCTACGGTTCCTGCATCCACTGAAGCAGCAATCTTAGGATCAATTGGGATTCTGGCAAGCACTTTGACACCGTAATTTTCAGCCACCTCATCGATATGGCTTTCACCAAATACCGCAATCTGCTTTCCGCAGTCAGGACAGCTTAAGTAACTCATATTTTCCACAAGCCCAAGAATGGGGATATTCATCTTCTTCGCCATATTCACTGCTTTTCCAACAATCATGGATACCAGTTCCTGGGGAGAGGTTACAATAATAATTCCATCGAGAGGCAGTGACTGGAATACGGTCAGTGGTACATCGCCGGTTCCCGGAGGCATATCCACAAACATATAATCCACATTTTCCCAAAGAGTTTCCTGCCAGAACTGTTTTACTGCACCTGCTATGACCGGTCCTCTCCAGATGACAGGATCCGTCTCCTGGTCCAGAATTAAATTTGCTGACATGACTTCGATTCCTGTTGCACTGACTGCAGGGATCATCAGCCCGTTTGGTGTCATTCCTACACCGTTATCTGATAAACCGAATGCCTTCGGTATGGAAGGTCCTGTAATATCCGCATCCAGGATCGCCGTTTTATATCCCTTTCCACTCATGCTTACTGCCATCATGGAAGTTACCAGCGATTTTCCTACGCCGCCCTTTCCGCTTACAACTCCAATTACCTTTTTTACTATGCTGGAAGGATTAAGCGGCTCTAAGAAACTAGTCTGGGCCTCTTCCCTGCTCCCGCAGCTTTCTCCGCAAGTATTGCAATTATGAGTACAACTCTCACTCATGATTCATTCCTCCTGTTAAAACTGTTATTTACAGACATATACCTAAGATTATATTACGAAATTGGTCTTATGTCTATGTATTTTACGAATGCTTATGTCCATGTGCACGATTCAGGTCACAAAATATGACGATTTTTTCAACTGCAAAAAACCCCGTAGCATCACAATTGACACTCCAGGGTTTTTGTCGTTATTTTGTATGAAGCAGATGTACACTCCGAATGGTTCGGAAAATACCGATGGAATCCATGGTTTTCAGTAAGGTATAAAAAATCATGGAATCGATGGGCCACATAACCAGATTCTTTAGTGCTCTTGCCGGCAGCAACACCATAAAGCCTTTTCCATACAGCAAAGAGAGGCAAAGGGTGTTTAATATCACGTTGCAGATCAGCATGACCACCAGTTTGGATAAAAGAATTCTTCTTAAGGTAATTGGCTTCTTATAATACAGAATGCCGTACAGGACTCCTGCCAGGGCCGTAACCAGGGTAAGTCCAGGAAAAAAGGCGCCGGTGGGCTTTAATAAATACTTCAGCACATCAAGGCTTCCGGAAAACAGTCCACCCACTACCGGACCGAATAAGTAGGAAATGATTCCATTGGGAATAGATGAAAACGTAATCTTAATGTAGCTTCCCAGCTGAATGGAGAACATGTCCAAAATAATGGCAACTGCAGCAAACATGGCTGCGGCAGTGATTGTTCTTACAGATTTCAGCTCTCTGTAAGAATCGGTGAACAAAGTGACGAATTTTTTCATAAAAAAATACCTCCTTTGCAGACCTCAGACTACGACCGGAGATAAGACACCTATCTTCTGGTGCAGCGGGATGCGACTCGTGTACCGCAAGAAAATCTTTTCGTCCTGCTGACAACTCCCTGTTCAGCTGGCACTTAACGCACACAAGTCTACTCTGCGACTTTTATTTAGTTTTATATCGCCATCAGTATAACATAGATTCTTAAGAAATCAAGTATTTTTTTCAACACAAGTGTTTCTTTCTATTAAGTGGTGTACCAATAAGGCAATACAAATCCCAAGAATAGCGCCTCCAAGCACATCGGTTGGAAAGTGAACAAATAAATACAATCTGGAAAATGCAATCAGTACAGCCAGGATCAGAAAAGGAACTCCAAGCTTTTTATTATAGAGCCAGATGCTGATTGCTCCTTCAAAGGAAGCCAGCGTATGTCCGGAAGGAAAGGAAAAGTCCCTGGGATTTTGAATTAAAAGAGGAATACTGGTATCAATCCAGCAGGGTCTGGGCCTTTCTACTAGGTTTTTCAGGATCATATTTCCAAGAAGAAGTCCCACACCCAGGCTTAGCAATACCCCGATTCCTATTTTTCTGGTTTTGGGAATACAAAACAGCACCGCACCAATTAAGATCCAGATAAGTCCATGGTCTCCCAGACTTGTAATGCGGACCATGACCAGATCAAGCCATGGATTATGCAGAGACTGCAGTGCATATAAAACTGCAAATTCTATTTGATAAAACATCGTTTCATACTCCTTTGTTATGGAAAATACCACATTTATTTACAATCTTAATTTTTCTTAAATCATTTGACAATGGAAAGATTTGCGTATAGGATTAAGCATAGTTGAATTTTCGACAGGAAATACAGGAGGCTTTGTCATGAAACACATAAGACAATTCGGCATTATTTTATTTATCTCACTTGCAGGAGAAGTGATCCATCTGTTTATACCACTTCCCGTACCTGCCAGTATCTATGGTCTTATTCTTATGCTTTTAGGCTTAAAAACCGGGTTGATTCCCCTTGAGGCAGTTGAGGATGTCAGTGATTTTTTACTGGAAATTATGCCCATGCTTTTTATACCTGCGGCAGTCGGACTTTTGGATTCGTGGGGCTCCCTTCGGCCAATTCTCATACCTTTTCTGGTTATTACACTTTTTTCCACGGTGATTGTTATGATAATGACAGGAAAAGTAACTCAGTTTTTTATTGAAACCGATAAAAAGAAGAAAGGAACGGATCATGAATCAGACAATCGGTGATTTTTTATTTTTCGGCTCGGTTTTAAGCCTTGTCAGCTATGAAATGGGGGTTCAGCTTAAGAAACGTTTTAAACTGGCCATCTTTAATCCCCTGTTAATCTCAATTCTAATTGTAATGGCATTCCTTTCCGTCTTTAAGATTGATTATACGGTCTATAATGAGAGTGCAAAATACATCAGTTATCTGTTAACTCCCGCAACCGTATGTCTGGCTGTGCCATTATACCGTCAGTTAAATCTGTTAAAAAAACATTCCAAAGCAATTATTGCAGGAACGCTGACAGGCGTACTCACCACTATGTGTACCGTATTGCTTCTTGCATTAGTGTTTGGCTTAAACCATCAGGAATATGTAACCTTTTTGCCAAAATCCATAACTACTGCAATTGCAATGGGAATCTCAGAGGAGATGAAAGGGTTTGTAACAATTACGGTTGCAAGTATTATTGTAACTGGTATTTTAGGGAGCATTATCGCAGAATCGGTATGCCGGATGTTTAAAATTACAGATCCGGTTGCTGTAGGTATTGCCATCGGATCTGCATCACATGCGGTAGGTACTACAAAAGCAATGGAAATTGGTGAAATTGAAGGTGCCATGAGCAGTCTTGCCATCGCCACTTCCGGGCTTTGTACGGTTGTATTCGCTTCTATATTTGCAAATTTTATCTAACTATGCAATTCCAGTAAAATCGCCCGCTGCAAGAAGATCCATTCTCCATACTTTTCGCAGACTGGGCGAATTAAAAGCTTATCTTATATAATTCTTATAATACCCTGAGTATTTCTTTCAGCCCATAGGTTTTTTCTGTTCGAAAGGCGTTCTCCAGTGCATTAAGATTTTGATCCGAATGCTCCGTTTCCCTGGAAAACCGATGAACCAGCCGTACAAACTCGTCAAAAGCAAGACTTCCTCCGTTTTGAATATAAACTGCCTGAGCCAGTTCTGCTATGAATATGGTACAGATAACAGCCATCTTCGCTTTTACATAAGGCTGCTCATCGTAAACAGCTCCGCAAAAATACGTATAAATAAAGTAAACCAAAAGCTGCTCCAGCCACTGATTCCACTCCCTCTTTCTTTCTGGCTCAGAATCCAGATATTTATAAAAAATCTCTCTTGTTTTTTCATAATACTCTGGCCCCTTATCAAAAAGCAGGGCTTTTAATTCCCCAATATAAAGCGGCCATTCCTGGTTTAAAACTTCCAGCTTGTCTAATAGAGAAAACCAGTTTTTCATTATATCATAGCGTTCCCTGTCAGAAACCCTATATTCCCGCTTTTTCATACGGAAAAATTCTTCACACGGAGCATTCCTGTATCTGGCAATCAGTTCCTCCGTCTGATACAGCTTCCCTTCCCTGATCCTTCTTTGTAAATCATGGACCAGACCCAAAGCCATAGACGCCCTTAACGGGATGTCCCTGTTTCGGTTCTGTAAAAGAGAAATAACCTCCTCTCTTACATCCATAAGCTTTGAGAAAAGGAAGAAATCGAAATCAGGATAAGACTCTTCCCGGTCATCTTCCTTTGTAAGAAAACGAACTGGTTCTTTCAGACCCAGAATCAGCCTGGCCGCTTCTTCACAGGACATTGACAGGGAAAGTTCCCGTACCCCCTCGTATTCTTCTGTATGCCTGGGGTACTCCCTGCAGGTCTTACAAAGCATGGAAGGTCCTGCATCAGTGTAAATATCACAAAGATTTGCTTCGTTTAAAAAAGCACATCTGCCAGATTTCTGTTTAAAGCAGCCCTTCTTCCAATCCACCCCATTTAAAAGCTTTTCGCCCAGGGCATCAGTTTGAGCCCTGTATTTTTTCATTGATTGATCATCTATCATAATTGCCCAGCCTGCACAGCAGGTGTCGCTACACCTGGCTGCGATACACCGGAAACTGTGATAATAGTGAGGAATTGTAAACTGCATAATCTACTCCAATCCCAGAATTTCCTGATTGATGCGCTGTGCTCCCCATTCTGACATCAGATTCAAAATGGGGGCAAGGGTTTCCCCATCTTTGGTAAGGGAATATTCCACTCTGGGCGGAACTTCATTGTATTGCTCCCGATGGACTAATCCATCCGCTTCTAACTCCTTAAGCTGTTTGCTTAAGGTTCTATGGGCGATGGGTTGTAATTCTTCCCATAACCGGTTGTATCTTAGTACGTTAGATTTACAAAGTTTATATAGAATAACCCACTTCCATTTTCCTTCAATTTTTGAAATTGTATAATATATTGGACAATTACCAAATTTATTATTAAAATCCATGTCTTCTCCTCAATACTAACCAATAGTTTAGTATATAACATAAATGTTCATACTTGAAGTATGTAATATAATCATATATACTTTCCATGTAAATGTCAAATATCAGTCAACGGAGGTTTAAAATGAAATTCTTAGAATTGGCAAAGGATCGCTACTCTGTCAGAAAGTTCAGCGATAAAAAAGTAGAAAAAGAGACGCAGGATCTCATCCTGGAGGCAGGGCGTACTGCACCTACCGCCTGCAATTACCAGCCACAGAGAATTCTTGTGCTTGATAATGAAACTGATTTGGCCGGGCTCAGTCTTTGTATGCCTTATAAATTTAACCATCAGTTGGCACTTCTCACCTGTTACGATAAAAACATAAGCTGGAAAAGAAAATTTGATGGGAAAGATGAGGGGGAAATCGATGCCGCCATTGTTACAACCCATATGATGCTGCAGGCATCTGAATTGGGAATTGGCTCTACATGGGTTGGACATTTTGATCCGGAAAAAGTTAAAAAAACATATCATATACCGGAACACATTGTGCCTGTTTCAATCCTGCTGATGGGACATCCGGCAGATGATGCAGATCCCAACAAATTACATTATGAACGTCTGGATCTTTCACAGACCGTTTTTCATGGTTCTTTCCCTAATACAGAAGAAGACATCTAAACATATTCTGTTCTAAAAAAAATCAGTCGACCTATCTTTTCAGATAGGTCGCACCATCGCATTATCACCTTTTTATTCATTAAAAAAGTCAGATATTTGACTGTATAAATTTTCGAACATTTTTCTCAAATCTATAAACTCACTGGCATTTAAATCATTATATATCTGAAATGCATCTTGATAATCCCCTAAATCAAATAAAATCAACCCCATTAAATAATTAATATGATATAAGCTTGAGTGTATTCCACCGTATTCTGTTTCAGTATATTTTTTTTTACACTCAATTAGTGATTGTAATATTTCCATAATTTCTTTTTTACATTTTATGTATTTTATAAAATGTTTATAATAAATAATATCACTTAAATTATTCTCTAAATTTTCCAATTCATGTAAAAAAATATCAGCTTCGTTTAATCTATCTAAATCAATTAAATAACTTATTAAATCACTTGTGGCTCTAATTCTATACCTCAAAAATATCGGTTCTTTACTCGATAGCTGAATTACATCATGTAATATATATTCATATTCCTTTTTATTAATATTATTTCTTCCATCCCTGCATAAAAAATATTTCCACCTAGGGTTATGAGGTTCTACAGAAATCATTTTTTTTAATAAATCTGTATTTCTATTTGCTTTATCTTTTAATTTTACAATCTCCATTTTATATCCATCATGTTCAAGAATAACATTGTCAATAAATAAGTGTATTAAATCAGCACCTAATTTTTCTATATTTTTTCTAGGTTCTTCATGGATACAGCCATAATAAAATACTCCATCGTTTTTTTTCAATATTCTCTTTACATCTCTTATTGCATGCGAATTTGAATTGACGATTAATGGTGATATGATAACATTACTTATAGAATTATAATCTAACATAATTAAAAATTCTTTCAGATTCTTTATTGAGCCTTTTTTTAAAACTTCATCTGCATCTATAAAAAATATCCATGTTTTAGTAGCTAAATTGATTCCTATATTTCTAATTGCAGAGAAATCATTTTCCCATTTAGTTTTAATCAGCATACATTCATTTATTTTACTAACAATATCGATTGAATTATCTGTAGATCCTGTATCTATAACAATTATTTCATCTTCTTTTGTACATTCGCTTATAATACTTCTAATACATCTCTCAATGCACCTTTCTTCATTTCTACACAAAACTATAAATGATATACTCGATTGAAATTCAACATTTTTATTAGCTTGTAATTCTTTCATATTTTTCAGTTGATTCCATTTGCTCAAACATGTGACATGTTTATCCCACATACAAATTCCCTACCTTTCAGTAATGTAATCTCTTTCTTATATGATTATTTTGCTAATAAATGTATTTCCCAACAAGTATGCTCTTTTAACAAAGATATTAATGATAAAATAATACCTGATGCTCCATATAAAAAATCATTTCCAAATAATTCATTTTTTAACAAAGCTCCGTTCTGGTAATATGTTTCTGTATGCATAAATCCAAATTTAAAATTAGAGTTGTATTTTTCTATTATAATTTTAGTCAGTTCATTTATCTTATCTTTTAATATATAATTTTCCTGTTCCTTGTATTCAATTACTAAGAAAGTCATTAAACCAGCATATCCATGACAAATAATAGGAGACATCAAAAGATAGTCTTTTGATGTCATTGCCGCTATTTGATAAATATTATTTTGCACCCTTCCTATCAGTTTCTGAGAATCTAATGCAATTCCTGCTAACTTCAAGGCTCTCAAAATTCCTATCGGACCATAACACCAACTCATCCTATTAGGCTGTACAGAGCAATTTTGATTACTATCTAAATAACTTTCAAATGAATATTGTCCTTGCCACAATGTACAATCTTTAGTACGTGTAGCAAGCTTTATATATTCTTCTACTATATATATAATTGCTTCTTTCTGCCCTTTAACGCGGTATCCTTTTTGATATGCCAGTGACATAGCCGCTAAAGGACCTGCAATCCCATGTGATAATCCAAAATCAAAATTTCCATTTTCAAATTTTAACTTTTCCTCTTCCCGTATTTGATTTTCTCGTCTAATATGCCAACCTGGTACTATTTTCCCTTTAATTTGTTTATTTTCAGTGACTTTAATCAAATACCCCAATACTTCTTCTATTATAAATTTATTAGCATCGATTTCTTCACTTACTTCAATTAAATAGTTTAATATACCACTTAAACCGGAAATACAGTCATAGTAACATATCTGTAAGTTATTGACTCTCTTATTATATTCTTCAACTAGTTTAATAATATTGTCCAAAATAATTTCATTAATTTGCATCCAAAAATTAATGTATTGTCCCGTTTTTTTGGAATAAAGATAAATAGCCAAGCCTATTTCGCTTACCCCCCCAAATAATGCAATACCATTCACTAATTCTTCTTGTTCCATATATTCTTTTAATCTTATAAATTGAGTTTTTATTATATTGTTCCATCGCTCTTTATCAATTATATACTCATATATTTCTGCATACACATATGCTGCTCCGATAATATCTTCTAACCCTATATTATATTGCAATTCATCTATTTTACATAAATAATCATTAAGTATATTGTCTATGTCATTTATAATATCTATATTAGTTATAATGTCTAATCCATTTACTAATTCCACATATTTTTTCATATCGTCTCCTGATGGCTGATTTACAAATTGTTAGTTGGCTCATAATGAACAAGTTTTGAATATACCGAACAATTTTTCATTAAATAATCATGTGTCCCTATTTGCTTCTTAAGGGTAACTATGCATAATTTCACCTCAAGGATTATATTTCTTATAGTTTTTGTATGCATATAGGCTTCTATAAGTATATTCTAAAGTTTTTCTTTCCCATGTTGTATCTCCCCGGAATCTATTGCAATGAATATGTAAAATACTACACAAGATATCATCAAGACTATTTGTTAACTTCCCTTCATTATCATACTTACGTAAATTATAAGCATATATTTTTATTTTTTCTTTCCAAATCTTAAACGCACGCTTTAATTCATCAAATATTTTATCATCTTCAGGAACAGCATTTTTTAACGAAAGATATTC
Source organism: uncultured Paenibacillaceae bacterium (assembly GCA_963523055.1). GTDB lineage: Bacteria > Bacillota > Clostridia > Lachnospirales > Lachnospiraceae > Lacrimispora. Next base: position 24,816 of record CAURBV010000023.1, read on the forward strand.
ATCAATATTATCTATCAAAATGATAATTTTTTTTGTATTCTGATTATATTCTTTTTTAAAACTATTTAATTTAGTATAATTTTTTTCAAAAAAAGCTATTTGATCATCTATTTTCATATCAAAGCAGCTTAAGATACATATATTATTTATAATAATTAATTCTTCATCACATTCATCACTTATTCTATATTTTAATAATTTCATGATAAATAGACTATCCCAAAAAAAATAATCTTCGACTGAACTATATGATAAATTTCCTCCATACCGTTCTAATTCACGTTCATATGAATGAATACTGATATTACCTATTCCAGTCTTACTTTTTAAATCCCTTATCCATGGTTCGATAACATCCATGTAAAGATTACCAGACAATTTTATCCTTAATCTTATATGAAATTCAGGATCAGCATAACGAATAAAAAAGAATTGAATAATATCCCCTTGTGAAATATGCTTTTCACACCAAGGTAATATATTATCGCATAAATAGGTGTCAGCATTTTGATGTTCGCAATAAAGTTTCAAGTACCACCAATCATCAAATCCTGGAGTCACTACTCTCTCATTATCATTAAATGAATTAATCGCTTTATTTCTTATATAATCAGATGTGGTTTTTAATACATTCGTAGTATTTAAAGACTTATTTTCATAGCATAATTTGTTCTCCTTAATAAAGGGTATAACAAATTCTGAATAATACTTTTTACCACTGCTATCTTTTACCAATAATTCCTTCATCCCATAATCAACAAATACCAATGATCTGTTCTTTATCAGATCTAGATATAAATTATGCATCTGTGATGAATCACTTAAGTTTATTAAAAATAAGTCATCAAAGTGTTTTTCGTAGATAATATTAGGCAATTTCCATTTTGATCTCCATTGATTAAATTCTTTTAGAAAATTTTTATAATCTATATTAGGATCAATTGCAAATCTCCAACTTTTTGGTGATAATATAACATTATTATATATAATTCTTGGAAGATATGTATATCCTTGTAAAAATAATCCATCAACTAATCTCGAGACGCAACTGTCTCTATTACTAGAAATTTCTCTTACAAATCTGCACATATTACTTTCTACAAGTGTATTTAGCATATTAAATGTAATAAACTTCACTCTTTTATTTAGCGATTTTGATCTTAAATAAAAATCATTTGATTTTATATCAACACCAACAACAATATCACTTAATTCTAAATTCTTTTTCTCTTCATTACCTATGCAACCTATTGTTGTTTGATATTCGGAGCAATTACAATTCAAAATAATATTACCTACCCTGCTTGATAATGGCTCTTCTTGAATTTCTATTAATTCATAATTTTCTTCAAAACTATCCTTCAATCTGTAATATAAATCATCATATTTTTTCTTTTCATCTACGCTAAGCATATCTGCAAATCTACCCCATATTCTACCAGCTCTATCAGATCCAACGTTTGGCCCGATACCTATTTTATAATTTCCCTTTTCTATTTCTTTTTCGTCTGATGCAAAAATAAAAAAATTCATTTCAAATGAATCTGGAAGAACATTTTTTTTATATTTTTCTAAAATATGATCAATGTAATCAATATCTTCATCTGTAAATACAACATCATTATCTGTGAATTCGATATTTGGGGTAGATGTGTAGGCTGAATATGATATTTTATCAATTAAATATTGTTTTAAATCATTTGTTGCCTTAGCAAAATAATCATTATTCTTACCATTCATATTTCTGCTACTATTCGGATATATATAGCCTGCAGGCGCACCAAGCCCTAGTTCTGGATCGAGCAATTCTAAGAGTGGCACCTCCATATATGTACTGTATCTTTCCAGGAATTCTTTCTTGTAGTCGTTTATATTGTTATTTCCTTCAAGATATCCAGATATTTTTGCTAATTTATTTGCAATATTCTCACATTCTTTTTTTATTTCCAAACTGACTTGAGGATTATTCATATTCGTTTTCAAATCAACCTGCATATAATTACTATTTTCTAATACACCTTTCATTTTATCCTGTAATTTATCAAAAAGGTATATCCCCTCCCCTACACATGTTCTGCAATATGCTTCCATCATTTTTTGTATTTCCAATAAATCAATTAATAATTCCCCTTCTAGACTGGTTCTTTTTATTATTTCACTCAAATATTTGATTGCATTTATATTTGCCTTTGGCATTCTTAATTCAGATATGATATATCCATTTTCTAGTAACCCCCAAAGAAATGTTTCAATTATCATATGATCTGTCTTACTGTATCTTTTACACATTTCTGTTTCTAAATCTTCGAATGTAATACCTGATTTACATAGTTCAAGCGCTTGTTCCACCTGCTCAGAGTAGCGAATTGATGATGATATATCTACCGCAGTGTTTTTTTTAATGTTCTCATTGCTGAGATATGGATTAATTAATCTATGACCCTTTCTATATAAAACTGTATTTTTAAATACACGTATTTTCTTCATAAATTTTTTGTTTTTTTCTAACTTCACAATAATATTATCAATCCATTCGGCATCGGCTCTAGCTCGTTTTTCTAGTGCATTATTTTTATTATTCAGAATTAATAATGTTTTATCGCCAAAAGTCCCCACACAAAAACCACAAAAAAGACCAAATGGTGTAGTCCTTGATGAGGCCCTAACCGCATATTTACATAAAGAATTAAGTATTTTTTGATTCATAATAGAATTTTGTTCGTTTTTTTTATTTGCTACAATCATATGATATAAATCAGGTGAAGCAATTTGTATTGCTTCCATAAATATGTTATTTTCTACAAGTTCCATTAGCTTATTTTCCTTGTTAACAGACTCATTAAGTACAAAGTTTAAAAATTCTTCAGAAAGCAATGGTACTCTAATCATAATAAAATCTTTTGCTCTATACTCCATATTTATTTCCTCATATTCTCTATACTTACAATAGGGGCGCACTTAATATAATTTTAAGTGCGCCCTATGTAGCTTATTATCAAACATTGTAAATTCCGCTTATAAATTTAACCATTCTGGTTAACTAAAGTGAGCATATAGATACAACTTAGCAGAAGCATGTACAAGTGGGGGCACTACAATTATTAGATGTTGTCATACCAATAGTTATTGTTACAGTTGTAGCCTGTGTGGTTCCGCCTCCACCTTCACCATTGCCTCCTTTACCCGCTTTTGTTGTTTTCTTCCTTAAATCCAAATCGAACTCATTATAATCTCCCATTTTCTTCTCCTTTTTAATCATCATTTTTTTAATACAGACTAGAATTATTTTATATAATGCAATGGCGACACCCCTTTCTGTAATCATCTTTTATAGCGAGTATAATCTTATCTTAACTCACTATATAAATATAATAACAGATAATGTGGAATCATCTATCATTAACATGTTTTAATTAAAAACTTCCAAAATATATTATATTATATACTTACTGCTATCAATTTAGATATGTCGTAATTTTTACGACGAATCATGTAACTTTTCCTCCAGTAAACAGGAAGAAGGGTCAATAGCATTCCGAGTTTCCCGTTTTGTAAGCGAGTTTCACATTTTGAAATTGACCTTCAATTTTTTAACCCGAAATTCCACTATTGTTATGACTTTCCCGTTTTTCACTTGCCTTCTATGCTATAATCTCTGGTAACAGGATGATTTTGGCGCACAAAAACCAGACGTCACTTTTGGCTTACAAATTTAGTACTCCAAAATTCACGTCTGCTGGTATCTGTTTTTTTCGTTCCAGTTGGTGGTTTCATGTTCTAATTATCTTGCTACTTTATCAGTTCGCTACACTTGGCGGTAACTCCCTGCGACTGGACTTGCAACAGCTAGATTAGTGCCATGCCTGACACACTACCAAAAGGCGTTGATCACCTAAAATGAATCAACGCCTTTTTATATTGTATCCTAAATAAATTGTAAAGTTTACCCTTTTAGACTAATATTATTTACAAAGCTTTTTAAATTCATCTGCAACGTGCTGAACCTGAGTTCCAATCACAACCTGAACGCTGTTTTTTCCAGGGCGAATGACCCCTGCCACACCGGCAGATTTAATCTTTTTTTCATTTACTCTAGTATAGTCAACAATTTCCAATCTTAATCTGGTAATACACGTATCAATGCTGGTAACATTATCCTTTCCACCAAGCCCTTCCAAAATGATAGATGCAACAGCCGTATAGTCATTATTAGCAAGAGCCACTGTACTCTCATTAGCTTCATCATCATCTTCCCGACCAGGTGTCTTAAAGTTAAATAATGGGATTGCCAAGCGGAATATTATGTAGTAAACAGCACCATAAGCAATGCCGATTGGAATGAGCAGCCATGAATTCTCCGCAAATGGTGCTTTAAAGCTCAGCACCCAGTCAACAAAACCAGCACTGAAGAAAAAGCCTGCGCGTACAGGAAGTATAGCAATAATTGTCATAGATATTGCTGTTAAAGCTGCGTGAATTAAGTAAAGTCCAGGAGCAAGAAACATGAATGCAAACTCTATAGGCTCCGTAATACCTGTAAAGAAAGAACATAATGCTGCTGAGAAAAATAAACCATATACCGTTTTCTTTTTTCCAGGTTTTGCTGTATGATACATAGCCAGAGTCGCTGCTGGAAGCCCAAACATCATGACAGGGAAGAATCCTGACATATACTGACCAGTCTGGCCTAATATTCCGCCTTCTGCTGTACCCCAGAATTTACCGATATCATTCACTCCCGCAAGATCGAACCAGAATACAGCATTCAGTGCATGATGAAGACCAAGTGGAATGAGCAGTCGGTTAAAGAATCCATAAAGTCCAGCTCCAACAGGTCCCAAACTTAGAATCATTTCACCAAATACAACTATTGCGGAATAAATAGCTGGCCACACGAAGAACAATACAATACTGACTACCAAAGACGACAATGCAGTAACAATTGCAACAGAGCGCTTTCCACTAAAAAACGCTAGCGCATCAGGCAGTTTCGTTTTCTTAAACTTATTATAGCAGTTTGCACCGATAAGACCTGATATAATACCAATACATGGGTTAGCTATCTTACCAAAAGCTGGATTTACTTGTGATGCATCAATATTTAATAACAATGCAACTGTTCCCGTTGAAAGAATTGTCGTAATCATTAGCCACGAGACCAGAGCAGCAAGAGCAGAAGTCCCGTCTTGATCATCAGACATACCAATACCAACACCAACAGCAAACAGGATTGCCATGTTGTCAATAATAGCACCTCCTGCTTTAATTAAAAAAGCAGCAATAACAGCCCAGACTCCTATGGCAGTCCCTTGCCCGGAAATTATGCTAGGAGCAATCCAGTAACCAATTCCCATCAGGATCCCTGCTGCCGGCAGACACGCTACCGGAAGCATCAACGACTTACCTAGTTTTTGCAAATACTTCATCATAAAAAGAAACCCCTTTCTTTTTTTGTCCTGCCGGACATTTTTTATCCTCACCTGCAAGTAAGCAGGTTACGATCACTTTTTATCTAAAACAGACCGCATTGCGTAGTATGCAGCATCTTCATCCTCTCCCTCAAAGCGGAAGATGACTTCATCCCCTTTTTTTGCTCCAAGTCCCATAATGGCCAGAAGACTTTTGCAATCGGCTTTTTGTAAATTCCAATGAGCTTCTATGGAACACATGTATTTTCCTGCTTCAATAAAAATCCCGGAAGCGGGTCTGGCGTGAAGTCCCATTGGATCTTCCACTACATATTGATACTCCTTCATTCAGCCACCTACAATTCAATGATTGGTTCCAGCTCCTTAATCTGCTTTCCAACATGACATTTCATATTGGGATACTCCATCGTATTTAAAAGAATGACCGGAGTAATCAGGTCATACCCCTTTGCCTGAATCCCTTCCAAATCAAATTCCAGCAGAAGTTCTCCTTCTTTTACCCGTTCTCCCTGTTTTTTAAAGGATTGAAACCCTTTTCCTTTTAAATTAACCGTATCAAGGCCTACATGGATCATTACTTCCGCTCCGTTATCTGCCGTAATACTGACTGCATGCATTGTCTCAAACATCACTGACAGCACTCCGCTTACCGGTGCCACAATTCTGCCTTTTGAAGGAATGATTGCCATTCCTTTTCCCAGGATCTCCTGACTGAACGCAGGATCTTTCACTTCACTTAACGGTACTGCCAATCCTTCCACAGGCGCCAGAATTTCCTCCTTTTTACCGCCCCCTCTTTTTAAATGCTTCTTCCACGCTTCAAACATGCCGACTGGTACCCCTTTCTTCTAAAGCCTCATTCTTTTGATATGGACTGCCAGATATGCAGTCTCCTCCTCTGTTACATCATGATGATAGGATTCTAAAATAAATTCCTTAATTTTCAAACTGCACTCATACTCTTCCGGATACATTCCTGCTATGATATTGCTGAACTCTGTGTTTCCGCTGTTTAACAACTCTCCAGTTAAAATGCGCTGGGCAAGAAATCTCAGGTGGGTGATAAACCTCTGATAACTTAAAGATCCCTCGTCTGGTTCCATGGAAAAGAATTCTTTTACTATTTTGACTCCAATCTGAATCAGCTTTGTCATATCCATGGTTTTATTCATAGCCGTATTAAGTTCTGCATTTACAATATGCATTGCTATAAATCCGGCCTCATCTACGGGAAGCCTCACTCCCACACTTCTCTCAATCAGTGCAACTGCATATTCGCCCACTAAATACTCTTCTTTATAAAATGTCTTAATCTCGCTAAGAATGGGATTTGAAAAAACCATATTTTCCTTAAAGCGGCGAATGGCAAAATTAATATGATCCGTCAGTGTGATATAGATATTCTGATTCAAAGTCCTGTTAAGTACACTTTTCGCATAGGCAATGATTTCTGCCGATGCCTTTAAGTGTTCGAGTGGAAGCTTTACAAGCAGTTCTTTAAACTGATCCAGACTGTTCTGGCTGTCTAACCGGAAGGTTTTCTCAATTTTGTTCTCTGCAATCGGGCGTCCCGCCTTTGTGCCAAAACCAATTCCTCTGCCCATGATGACGACTTCCTTCCCATCCGGCTCAATTGCAGTTACAATATTGTTATTAATGATTTTATCAATATTCATAAATTACCTCTTATCAATAAAAAAACCAACTTTGACTATGAAAATAACATGTTATTTTCTTAATCAAAATTGGTTTTGCCTGCTTTCCAGTAACAATCCGAATTAATATTCATTTATTTAACTATAGCAAATTTCTTTTAAGTTGTCAATATGTTTAAAGCTTACTAAAAGCAAGAAATAAAAACAGAACACCGCTGAGCCAGGACAAATCCCAGCCTTTTAATGCAGCAAGCCGTTTTCCCAGGAAAAGTCCGGAATACATCACGACAATCCCCATTAAAAGCGCTGCCAGAGTTGCATACCCCGGATTAATCATAAGAAAACCGGACAGGGTGCCAGCCACCAGACTGTCAATGGACATGGCAAATGCAAACATAATCATTTCTTTCCATGACAGGGTCTTTGAATCATCCCAGTCAGCTGCCATAGGATTGCCGTATATGTTAATAATAATGCTAAGTCCCGAAATAGAAAAAGTCAGGTCTTTGTGAACATGAATATGATTGTTAATGTATTTTTTTATGGTATAGTCCAGCAGTTTCATCACTCCCAAAAAGAATAAACAGGTAAACCCTACTCCTTTTGCGAATACTTCCGGCACAAAATTATCGATCACGTTGCCGAATAACAGAGCTGCACCCAGACATCCGCTGCAGATTGCATTAGCCGCAATTACCTTTATCCATGAAATGCCTACCCTGTTTGCTCCATAGGCAATGCTGGCAACAAATGTATCTGTGCTCAGCGCCAGAACCAAAATGAAAATATTACGCATATTTTATCGAACTACCCTTTTTATTTTAATATATTCAAAGGCTTTTGGTTTGGCACCTTATAATTGCTAACTGATTTTTTTTATTCCTGGATAATAGCGGAACAAAACTTTTGCAAGTATCTTATCTTCCGGTACATAGGGATCCTTCCAGTATCTGGCATCGGCAGAATTATTCCGGTTATCACCAAGCATCAGATAACACCCGGCAGGCACAGTGAAGTGATAATCCTCTGACTCCATGGGTTCCCTTAAGTATGGTTCTTCAAGAGGGGTCTGGGACTGATTGATATAAACATGGTTATTCTTAATGTCTACAGTCTCTCCCGGCAGCCCGATAATCCGCTTTACCAGATGAATCTCTTCATTCCCAGGTCCGGTCATGTGATCAAATATAATGATATCACCCCTTTGGGGTTCTCCGCCAAACCGGTAAGCCAGCCTTGATCCAATTAACCGGTCACCTGTCATAATTGTGGTCTCCATGGATCCGCTTGGTACCTTGCTGTTGGCGATCAGAAACGTATTAATAAAAAATGCAATCGCTGCTGCAATGACAATAATCTTCAGCCATTCAAACAGCTCCCTCTTCCAGTTAAGAGGCTCTTCCACTTTACTGTCCTTTTTTACGCTCATATTTTTTCCTTTGACTGTTTTTTATTATTGTATCAAATGGGCAGGACAGAAGCAACGTTTATATCCCATTTCTTTTTAATTCTGTCCTCAGCCTTTCCAGTGCCTTTTTTTCCAGTCTTGATACATATTCGGCTGTCTGAATAGGGGCAAATTACAGCCCATATGGATCTCTAAAGTTCCATGTTACGACAACTCTCCCATCTGCTGTTCCATGGAAAGAGTTTATAAATCCTTCTGTTATTTCCTGAGATAAAGCAATAAATTGCAAGCCGGAATACTCAGTGTCCAGATCTGCGATTTTTCTTACAAAAACATCTTCTGTTATAATTCCCGCTTTAAATCGTCTATATAATTTAAATTTATCATTCTCTTTTGTATCTGAAACATTTTCAACTAATGATGCCAGGAATTTTAAGCAGGTTAAAATACCCTTTTCCACCTGCCGCTCTGGTAAAGAACCTGGAGTATAACTGGTTTTATTTTTGATTTGTCGGGGAATGTACTTCTTTTTGCCTGACCTTACAGCTTCAAATATCTCCCGTCTAACAATCAACGGATGTGCATCTGGTACAATGATCCAGTCTTCTTTTGGAACTGAAATGTCTTTTTTACTTCCAATGGTTACCGGCCTGACCTTTCCGTAAATTGCATCGCCAGTATATCTCTGGTCAGATAATATTCTGGAAACCGTTCCTGCAGTCCAGTAAGTTTCATTCTTACCCACAATGGAATGAAATCTTTCATTTCTCTGCCTGCGCACCATATACGGAGATGGGATTCCTTCCTTGTTCAATAAACAGGCAATGGCAGTTTTTCCTGTTCCGCCTAAGAATAAACTAAAAACACGTCTGACAATAACGGCACATTCTTCATCAATTATCAGCTGGTTTTTGCTGGTTTCTGCCTTTTTATATCCATAGGGTGCAAAAGCTGTTACAAACTTCCCCTGTTCTGCTTTCATCCGGCGAACACTTTTTATCTTTTCCGAAAGATCCTTACTATATGCCTCGTGAATGATATTCTTAAATCCTACTTCGATGGCACCAGCTGCTCCAATATTCTCAAAGCTGTCAAACTGATCATTAACTGATAAAAAACGGATGCCAAGAAAAGGAAAGATCTGTTCTAAGTAATTTCCTACTTCAAGATAATTGCGTCCGAATCTGGAAAAGTCCTTAACCACGATACAATCAATCTGGTGTGCCTTTGCCATATCCAGTAATTTCTTCACTCCGGGCCGTTCAAAATTCGTACCGCTGAAACCATCATCCATAAATTCTATGGTTCTGCCACCGGAAAGCTCCCGATGTCCGTTAACAAAATCATTAAGCAGAAGACGCTGGCTTGAAATGCTTTCACTCTCCAACTCATGATCTGGATTTTCATCCTCATCGGATACTCGCAGATATAGAGCAATTCTGTATTGCCCGCTCATTGCATGAACCCCTTGTTCACCTGTTCAAAGGTTTCCTTATCTATAATTGCTTCGTGTGTGCGTTCAATATACCTCCATTCTGACCTTGGAATTTCAGCCTTTTGCCCGCCTTTATAATAAGCAGAATCGCTTTTTCGCTCCACGATACAACCGCAGTAAACAGGATTTTTTAAAATACCAAGCACGGAACCGCTGGACCAGTTTGATGTGGCTTCTCCCTTTGTACCCTTAATCATACCGTTTTCAAACAACCGTTTACTCTGGGAAGCAATCTCCTGGCTATTTAAGAATCGGGCAATCCCAAAAGCACTCATCCCATTCAGACGCAGTTTGAAAATATTTTTTACAACTTGGGCAGTCTCTTCTTCAATCTCCAGTTTGTATTTGTTGTTCTCACATTTTTTGTATCCATAAGGCGCAAATCTGCCCAAAAATAATCCCTGTTTCTTTTTTGCTTCAAATACAGTACATATTTTGCGGGAAATATCCTTTGCATAAATATGGTGACAGACATTTTTCAGGGAAAGTGCCAGTTCCTCATTGGATGTAACAGAGATGCTGTCATAATTATCATTGACAGAGATAAACCTTACGCCCAGGAGCGGAAATATTCTTTCTAAATAATAGCCCGCTTCCACATAGTTTCTTCCAAAACGGGAAAGATCTTTGACTGCAATGCAATTAACATTCCCCTTCTTCATCTCTTCAACCATGTCCATAAATCCTGGCCTGTCAAAATTAGTGCCTGTCATGCCATTATCATAAAAGACAAGCTTCAGGGTCAGATCCTGTTTCTCTTCTATGTACTTTTTTAACAATTCAATCTGGCTTTCGATAGAATCACTGCCGCAGCCATTGTCTTCAATGGAAAGCCTGGCATAAATGGCGGTCTGATACGTTGATAGTGAGGTTGTGCCCAAAGATTTGATATCCATTAAATCACGGTTATTTCTATTTGGTCTTGCCAGTGAAATCACCCCCCGTAAGGCTTTCTCCCATGTTTTCACTAAACGCACACTCATATCCCGGTTGAAAAGTAAAATATACTTTTATGGTATTTCTATCAATCACATCTATTTTTTCTATTAATGAAGCTAAAATCGGCCGTGACAGCTCATGGATATTTTTGTCTTTTTTGAATTCTTCAATCCACCTGTTTTGCAATTCATAATTATTTATCAGATTCCATCTTTCCTGTTTTAATATCTGAACAGCTTCTTCTATCTGACGGCAGTTTTCTTCATAATTTGATTTCCATGCATCGTAATTTTCCCTGTTTACAATTCCCTTTTTATAATCCTCATAAAGTTCAATCATAAGTTTTTGACAACGGGAATACTCTTCCTGTTTTTTTTCAATTCGTAAATCTGCCTTTTTCACATCCACCTGTTTGAAAGGTAATGAATTGATATAATCCATAATCTCATTCATGTCACAGGAAGTTTGTATCTGCTTTTGCAGGATTTTAAGGACACAAGCGGTCAGTCTGATTTCATCAATCCTGCATTTCCCGCTGCACTTGTTTTTATCCTCTTTTTGTGTTCTGCACATATAATAAACATAGGTCTTTCCCCCTGATTTAACAGGTCTTCTTACCATTCCATGATTGCAGCCTGCACACTTTAACAGTCCGGAAAACAGATGGAGATCATCATTGTCCGGTGAAGTTCTGGTATCTGCAGCCAGCAGCCGTTTTACCAGAAAAAAATCATCTTTTGAAATAATTGCTTCGTGGGTATCTGCCACTTTAATCCACTCTGTCTGGGGTTTCTTAAATCGTTTTTTTACTTTATAATTGGGGCTGCTTTCCTTCCCCTGTATCATAGTGCCTGTATAAATTTCATTCTTTAAAATTCGCATAACAGAAGCAGCTGACCATTTTGCTACTGGCTGAAGCTGAAAAGAGGTGCTGTAAGCCCAGCCCAGCATCCGTTTGTATTCCAATGGGGATAAAATACCCATTGTATTGAGACGTTTTGCAATTCCCTGATTGCTCATCCCCTGGATTTTCCACCGAAAGATGTCCCTGATTGTCAATGCTGCATAATAATCAATTTCCAGCTTATATTTGTTTTCCTCTGACCGGAAATAGCCATACAGCGGAAATGCGCCGATATAATCCCCCCGTATGCGGCGTATATTCTGTCCGCTTCGTACCTTTACAGAAATATCCCTGCTATACGCATCATTGATCAGATTCTTAAACGGAATAATCATATCATCCGCCTGACTTTGTTTGCAGGCGCTGTCAAACCCATCGTTGATTGCGATAAACCGCACTCCCATAAATGGAAAAAGCTGTTCAATATAGCGCCCGGTTTCTATATAATTTCTACCAAAACGAGACAAATCCTTAACAATAACACAATTGACTGATCCATCTCTTATATCACTCAGCATTGCTTTGACAGCGGGTCTGTCAAAGGATACTCCGCTGTATCCATCATCGACTCGTTCGGAGCAAATCTCTATATCAGGTTTTTTTTCTAAGTAAGACCGGATTAAAGTTCTTTGGTTGGAAATACTGTTGCTCTCCATCTTATCCCCGTCATCCTTTGATACCCGGATATAAATCGCAGCTTTATATTTTTTAATGTCATCTGATAAACCCATAAGGACCTCATTTCACATTATACATTTTTCAAGTATTGCTTCAGACAGTCATTTAAAGCAACGTCGGTATCTGGAAATACAGATTGGATCACCAGATCCCCGCATTTAAACAGATATGGGTTTTTAATCTGCCTGATAAAGTCATCGATCCGTTCTTCTTTGGGCAGTGCAGTGTTTATTTTTACGGAACAAATGTCCACTAATGTGTCCGGATCCGTACCAACAGGATCTATTTTTTGTAATTGTCGTAACTCATCTGCAGTCAACATTCGCTCACCTCTTTGTAGCTCTTTCCATCACTTTATGAAAATCGCTGATTGTCCTATTACCAAAAGGAACGATTCAAAACTGCTGACTATGATTTAAATAAGAAAGCGGTTAAAGTAATTACTGACACTTTAACCGCTTTCAATATTATTTATTACGATTCTTCCAGACACCTCTTCCGCTTGTTCCCGCCAAAACTTCCCGATCACCGATTAAGATTGAATAAACATCCATCGTTTCCAGTCCTGAATTAAATTCATTCCAGCTCTGTGCCTGATTGGAAGATTGAAAGATGCCGCCTCCATATGTACCGGCAAATACTGCGGATTTTCTTACAGCAAGGAAATTAACCATTCCACTGGTCAAACCGGTATTGACTGGGCTCCAGCTGTCTCCTCTGTCCGTGGACATAAAAACTCCATCCCCAGGTGTGGATGCTAGCAGATAAGAATTAGTGCCAGTTAATGAAAATATCTGCCCATTGGTTAAGCCACTGTTTACTTCCTCCCAGTTTCCCCCCTGATTTGATGACCGGAACACACCTCCTCCAAATGTTCCCGCGAATATATCTGCGCCACTTACCGTGATGGAACTGATGTAGAGATTTTTCAAATCCTTATTGATGCTTTTCCAACTGTTACCGTTGTCAGCAGAACAAAATATCCCTCCTCCGAAGGTTCCGGCATACAGAGTGTTTCCACTTACTGCAAGACAATAGACAAACGGATTGGCGAGCCCGGAATTAACTGCCTGCCAGGTACTGCCGTTATCCCCAGATTTATAAATCCCTCCGCCGTTGGTTCCCGCATAAATACCAGATTCATTTACGGTCAGGGCAAATACAAAGGGATTTGTTAATCCAGCCCCGGCTTCCCTCCAGTTTAATCCGCCGTCTCTGGAAATAAATATCCCGGCTCCGCTGGTTCCGGCAAAAACATCCCTTCCTTTCACTGCAAATGAACTGATATGGGTATTGATTAATCCCTGGTTTATTTTATTCCAGCTCCTGCCATGATCAGCGGAAACAAACACACCGCCTCCGTCAGTCCCTGCGTAAAAACAGGAATCATCTGCAGTCAGATAATATACATAAGGATTGGACAGCCCGTTGTTCACTGCTTTCCAGCCTGTTCCTTCTAAGAGAAATATTCCAACTTCCGTACCGGCAAGGACGCCGTCTTTACTCACCCCAATGGTATTGACATTTTTACTGCCAAGACCGCTGTTTAGAGGCTTCCAGCTATCCCCCCTGTCTGTGGATACAAATACACCGCCGCCGGCTGTGCCTGCATAAATGGCAGATTCATTTCCTGCAAGTGCATTGACCTGCAATGTAGTAAGGCCGGTATTAACCTCAGACCAGCTGGCTCCATGATCCGGGGAGCGATAGATCCCCCCCTCCTCTGTTCCTGCAAATATCTCCCCACCATATACCATAATTGATTTTACATCCCCTGAAGTCAGCCCCTGGCTGGCTTTGTTCCATTTTAAACCGTTATCTTCCGAGTAAAGCACACCTCTGCTGGTGCCTGCATAGAGATCCCCCTCATCTGCAACAAGGGAATATACCATAAGATCCTCCCATTGGGAATCTATGGATCTCCAGTCCATTTTTTCTACAAGTGATACAAAGATGCCACTGCTTGTCCCAGCAAATAGATTGGGACCACTGATTACCAGAGAATGAATATAGCTGTTAGTTAAACCGGAATTAACCGCCTTCCAGCTCTTCCCCTGATCGGAAGAAAAAAATACGCCATTTCCCTGGGTTCCAGCAAAAATCTTCTGATCTTCCACTGCCAGACAATGAATATATCCTCCGTAAGGCCCGTTAGCCTGTTCCCAGGATTTGGGACTTTCTTCCCTGAAAAATAAAAAAAACGCAATAATAAGAGACAATACAAACAAGAATGGCAACCAAAGCTTTTTTATCATATTTCTCCCCTTTTTCATTTTGTGAGCAAAAACGCTGCCCAAATCAGGGCAGCGCATATCAGTTATGTAATAGTCCGCTTTAATACTGCGCAAAACCAAAACCACGGTTCTTTAAATTATTAACTATGGTTGGTAAGGCATTAAGAGTATTCTGGTAAGAGTCATGCATGAGAGGATTTCCTCCCGCCCTTAAGTTATTACAGGAATTGATAATCGTTTCTGTACTGGCACCTTCCCAGTCACTGGTGTAAACTGTCGGGGTGACAATGGCAAGATTTAATGCAGAACATGCCTGGGTAATTGTATTATTGCTGTAAAGATAAGGCAGCCTCACCTTGGTGGGTCTTGGCTTGCCGGCATTTTGAATCACCGTGTTACATTGCTGGAAATCGTTATAAACCTGTTGGTAGCTCCAGTTACTCATATAGGAATGGGTCCAGCTATGATTCTGGAGACTGAAACCTGAATTTTTATAGGCATTCCATGCTGACTGGTTCCCTGCAATCCGATTGCCCCATACAAATAAGGTTGCACGGTAACATCCTGCATTCTTAAGATTGTTGATCAGCGTTTGTGACGTTGCATTATTAGGACCGTCATCAAAGGTAAGATAAACATCTCCGGCATAAGCAGCCGCTTTCACACCCGTCAGATCTGCTGCTTGATCCTGGGCGTATACATTTGTAATTTTTAGTGCTCCAATTGTCAGGATCATCACGGAAGTAAGTAAAAATCTTGCTTTTCGCTTCATACAAAATCCCCCTTATACTAGATAGCGATAAATTGGTTAACATTTACAGGGTAATCGTACCATGTACAAAGTTAATATGCAAGTTATTTCTATAATTAATTGATAATAATATTTATTATACGTAATTTTACAATTATTTACAAAGAATTATCTATTATTCGACAAATCCCTGCCTGGAATTTTTATCCCTATTATGACAGCAGAGTATTCGGCTGTCTGAATAGGGGCAAATTACAGCCCATATGGATCTCTAAAGTTCCATGTTACGACAACTCTCCCATCTGCTGTTCCATGGAAAGAGTTTATAAATCCTTCTGTTATTTCCTGAGATAAAGCAATAAATTGCAAGCCGGAATACTCAGTGTCCAGATCTGCGATTTTTCTTACAAAAACATCTTCTGTTATAATTCCCGCTTTAAATCGTCTATATAATTTAAATTTATCATTCTCTTTTGTATCTGAAACATTTTCAACTAATGATGCCAGGAATTTTAAGCAGGTTAAAATACCCTTTTCCACCTGCCGCTCTGGTAAAGAACCTGGAGTATAACTGGTTTTATTTTTGATTTGTCGGGGAATGTACTTCTTTTTGCCTGACCTTACAGCTTCAAATATCTCCCGTCTAACAATCAACGGATGTGCATCTGGTACAATGATCCAGTCTTCTTTTGGAACTGAAATGTCTTTTTTACTTCCAATGGTTACCGGCCTGACCTTTCCGTAAATTGCATCGCCAGTATATCTCTGGTCAGATAATATTCTGGAAACCGTTCCTGCAGTCCAGTAAGTTTCATTCTTACCCACAATGGAATGAAATCTTTCATTTCTCTGCCTGCGCACCATATACGGAGATGGGATTCCTTCCTTGTTCAATAAACAGGCAATGGCAGTTTTTCCTGTTCCGCCTAAGAATAAACTAAAAACACGTCTGACAATAACGGCACATTCTTCATCAATTATCAGCTGGTTTTTGCTGGTTTCTGCCTTTTTATATCCATAGGGTGCAAAAGCTGTTACAAACTTCCCCTGTTCTGCTTTCATCCGGCGAACACTTTTTATCTTTTCCGAAAGATCCTTACTATATGCCTCGTGAATGATATTCTTAAATCCTACTTCGATGGCACCAGCTGCTCCAATATTCTCAAAGCTGTCAAACTGATCATTAACTGATAAAAAACGGATGCCAAGAAAAGGAAAGATCTGTTCTAAGTAATTTCCTACTTCAAGATAATTGCGTCCGAATCTGGAAAAGTCCTTAACCACGATACAATCAATCTGGTGTGCCTTTGCCATATCCAGTAATTTCTTCACTCCGGGCCGTTCAAAATTCGTACCGCTGAAACCATCATCCATAAATTCTATGGTTCTGCCACCGGAAAGCTCCCGATGTCCGTTAACAAAATCATTAAGCAGAAGACGCTGGCTTGAAATGCTTTCACTCTCCAACTCATGATCTGGATTTTCATCCTCATCGGATACTCGCAGATATAGAGCAATTCTGTATTGCCCGCTCATTGCATGAACCCCTTGTTCACCTGTTCAAAGGTTTCCTTATCTATAATTGCTTCGTGTGTGCGTTCAATATACCTCCATTCTGACCTTGGAATTTCAGCCTTTTGCCCGCCTTTATAATAAGCAGAATCGCTTTTTCGCTCCACGATACAACCGCAGTAAACAGGATTTTTTAAAATACCAAGCACGGAACCGCTGGACCAGTTTGATGTGGCTTCTCCCTTTGTACCCTTAATCATACCGTTTTCAAACAACCGTTTACTCTGGGAAGCAATCTCCTGGCTATTTAAGAATCGGGCAATCCCAAAAGCACTCATCCCATTCAGACGCAGTTTGAAAATATTTTTTACAACTTGGGCAGTCTCTTCTTCAATCTCCAGTTTGTATTTGTTGTTCTCACATTTTTTGTATCCATAAGGCGCAAATCTGCCCAAAAATAATCCCTGTTTCTTTTTTGCTTCAAATACAGTACATATTTTGCGGGAAATATCCTTTGCATAAATATGGTGACAGACATTTTTCAGGGAAAGTGCCAGTTCCTCATTGGATGTAACAGAGATGCTGTCATAATTATCATTGACAGAGATAAACCTTACGCCCAGGAGCGGAAATATTCTTTCTAAATAATAGCCCGCTTCCACATAGTTTCTTCCAAAACGGGAAAGATCTTTGACTGCAATGCAATTAACATTCCCCTTCTTCATCTCTTCAACCATGTCCATAAATCCTGGCCTGTCAAAATTAGTGCCTGTCATGCCATTATCATAAAAGACAAGCTTCAGGGTCAGATCCTGTTTCTCTTCTATGTACTTTTTTAACAATTCAATCTGGCTTTCGATAGAATCACTGCCGCAGCCATTGTCTTCAATGGAAAGCCTGGCATAAATGGCGGTCTGATACGTTGATAGTGAGGTTGTGCCCAAAGATTTGATATCCATTAAATCACGGTTATTTCTATTTGGTCTTGCCAGTGAAATCACCCCCCGTAAGGCTTTCTCCCATGTTTTCACTAAACGCACACTCATATCCCGGTTGAAAAGTAAAATATACTTTTATGGTATTTCTATCAATCACATCTATTTTTTCTATTAATGAAGCTAAAATCGGCCGTGACAGCTCATGGATATTTTTGTCTTTTTTGAATTCTTCAATCCACCTGTTTTGCAATTCATAATTATTTATCAGATTCCATCTTTCCTGTTTTAATATCTGAACAGCTTCTTCTATCTGACGGCAGTTTTCTTCATAATTTGATTTCCATGCATCGTAATTTTCCCTGTTTACAATTCCCTTTTTATAATCCTCATAAAGTTCAATCATAAGTTTTTGACAACGGGAATACTCTTCCTGTTTTTTTTCAATTCGTAAATCTGCCTTTTTCACATCCACCTGTTTGAAAGGTAATGAATTGATATAATCCATAATCTCATTCATGTCACAGGAAGTTTGTATCTGCTTTTGCAGGATTTTAAGGACACAAGCGGTCAGTCTGATTTCATCAATCCTGCATTTCCCGCTGCACTTGTTTTTATCCTCTTTTTGTGTTCTGCACATATAATAAACATAGGTCTTTCCCCCTGATTTAACAGGTCTTCTTACCATTCCATGATTGCAGCCTGCACACTTTAACAGTCCGGAAAACAGATGGAGATCATCATTGTCCGGTGAAGTTCTGGTATCTGCAGCCAGCAGCCGTTTTACCAGAAAAAAATCATCTTTTGAAATAATTGCTTCGTGGGTATCTGCCACTTTAATCCACTCTGTCTGGGGTTTCTTAAATCGTTTTTTTACTTTATAATTGGGGCTGCTTTCCTTCCCCTGTATCATAGTGCCTGTATAAATTTCATTCTTTAAAATTCGCATAACAGAAGCAGCTGACCATTTTGCTACTGGCTGAAGCTGAAAAGAGGTGCTGTAAGCCCAGCCCAGCATCCGTTTGTATTCCAATGGGGATAAAATACCCATTGTATTGAGACGTTTTGCAATTCCCTGATTGCTCATCCCCTGGATTTTCCACCGAAAGATGTCCCTGATTGTCAATGCTGCATAATAATCAATTTCCAGCTTATATTTGTTTTCCTCTGACCGGAAATAGCCATACAGCGGAAATGCGCCGATATAATCCCCCCGTATGCGGCGTATATTCTGTCCGCTTCGTACCTTTACAGAAATATCCCTGCTATACGCATCATTGATCAGATTCTTAAACGGAATAATCATATCATCCGCCTGACTTTGTTTGCAGGCGCTGTCAAACCCATCGTTGATTGCGATAAACCGCACTCCCATAAATGGAAAAAGCTGTTCAATATAGCGCCCGGTTTCTATATAATTTCTACCAAAACGAGACAAATCCTTAACAATAACACAATTGACTGATCCATCTCTTATATCACTCAGCATTGCTTTGACAGCGGGTCTGTCAAAGGATACTCCGCTGTATCCATCATCGACTCGTTCGGAGCAAATCTCTATATCAGGTTTTTTTTCTAAGTAAGACCGGATTAAAGTTCTTTGGTTGGAAATACTGTTGCTCTCCATCTTATCCCCGTCATCCTTTGATACCCGGATATAAATCGCAGCTTTATATTTTTTAATGTCATCTGATAAACCCATAAGGACCTCATTTCACATTATACATTTTTCAAGTATTGCTTCAGACAGTCATTTAAAGCAACGTCGGTATCTGGAAATACAGATTGGATCACCAGATCCCCGCATTTAAACAGATATGGGTTTTTAATCTGCCTGATAAAGTCATCGATCCGTTCTTCTTTGGGCAGTGCAGTGTTTATTTTTACGGAACAAATGTCCACTAATGTGTCCGGATCCGTACCAACAGGATC
The DNA here is from genome assembly GCA_963523055.1 of uncultured Paenibacillaceae bacterium. Taxonomy (GTDB): domain Bacteria; phylum Bacillota; class Clostridia; order Lachnospirales; family Lachnospiraceae; genus Lacrimispora. Next base: position 44,688 of record CAURBV010000023.1, read on the forward strand.
TATTTTTTGTAATTGTCGTAACTCATCTGCAGTCAACATTCGCTCACCTCTTTGTAGCTCTTTCCATCACTTTATGAAAATCGCTGATTGTCCTATTACCAAAAGGAACGATTCAAAACTGCTGACTATGATTTAAATAAGAAAGCGGTTAAAGTAATTACTGACACTTTAACCGCTTTCAATATTATTTATTACGATTCTTCCAGACACCTCTTCCGCTTGTTCCCGCCAAAACTTCCCGATCACCGATTAAGATTGAATAAACATCCATCGTTTCCAGTCCTGAATTAAATTCATTCCAGCTCTGTGCCTGATTGGAAGATTGAAAGATGCCGCCTCCATATGTACCGGCAAATACTGCGGATTTTCTTACAGCAAGGAAATTAACCATTCCACTGGTCAAACCGGTATTGACTGGGCTCCAGCTGTCTCCTCTGTCCGTGGACATAAAAACTCCATCCCCAGGTGTGGATGCTAGCAGATAAGAATTAGTGCCAGTTAATGAAAATATCTGCCCATTGGTTAAGCCACTGTTTACTTCCTCCCAGTTTCCCCCCTGATTTGATGACCGGAACACACCTCCTCCAAATGTTCCCGCGAATATATCTGCGCCACTTACCGTGATGGAACTGATGTAGAGATTTTTCAAATCCTTATTGATGCTTTTCCAACTGTTACCGTTGTCAGCAGAACAAAATATCCCTCCTCCGAAGGTTCCGGCATACAGAGTGTTTCCACTTACTGCAAGACAATAGACAAACGGATTGGCGAGCCCGGAATTAACTGCCTGCCAGGTACTGCCGTTATCCCCAGATTTATAAATCCCTCCGCCGTTGGTTCCCGCATAAATACCAGATTCATTTACGGTCAGGGCAAATACAAAGGGATTTGTTAATCCAGCCCCGGCTTCCCTCCAGTTTAATCCGCCGTCTCTGGAAATAAATATCCCGGCTCCGCTGGTTCCGGCAAAAACATCCCTTCCTTTCACTGCAAATGAACTGATATGGGTATTGATTAATCCCTGGTTTATTTTATTCCAGCTCCTGCCATGATCAGCGGAAACAAACACACCGCCTCCGTCAGTCCCTGCGTAAAAACAGGAATCATCTGCAGTCAGATAATATACATAAGGATTGGACAGCCCGTTGTTCACTGCTTTCCAGCCTGTTCCTTCTAAGAGAAATATTCCAACTTCCGTACCGGCAAGGACGCCGTCTTTACTCACCCCAATGGTATTGACATTTTTACTGCCAAGACCGCTGTTTAGAGGCTTCCAGCTATCCCCCCTGTCTGTGGATACAAATACACCGCCGCCGGCTGTGCCTGCATAAATGGCAGATTCATTTCCTGCAAGTGCATTGACCTGCAATGTAGTAAGGCCGGTATTAACCTCAGACCAGCTGGCTCCATGATCCGGGGAGCGATAGATCCCCCCCTCCTCTGTTCCTGCAAATATCTCCCCACCATATACCATAATTGATTTTACATCCCCTGAAGTCAGCCCCTGGCTGGCTTTGTTCCATTTTAAACCGTTATCTTCCGAGTAAAGCACACCTCTGCTGGTGCCTGCATAGAGATCCCCCTCATCTGCAACAAGGGAATATACCATAAGATCCTCCCATTGGGAATCTATGGATCTCCAGTCCATTTTTTCTACAAGTGATACAAAGATGCCACTGCTTGTCCCAGCAAATAGATTGGGACCACTGATTACCAGAGAATGAATATAGCTGTTAGTTAAACCGGAATTAACCGCCTTCCAGCTCTTCCCCTGATCGGAAGAAAAAAATACGCCATTTCCCTGGGTTCCAGCAAAAATCTTCTGATCTTCCACTGCCAGACAATGAATATATCCTCCGTAAGGCCCGTTAGCCTGTTCCCAGGATTTGGGACTTTCTTCCCTGAAAAATAAAAAAAACGCAATAATAAGAGACAATACAAACAAGAATGGCAACCAAAGCTTTTTTATCATATTTCTCCCCTTTTTCATTTTGTGAGCAAAAACGCTGCCCAAATCAGGGCAGCGCATATCAGTTATGTAATAGTCCGCTTTAATACTGCGCAAAACCAAAACCACGGTTCTTTAAATTATTAACTATGGTTGGTAAGGCATTAAGAGTATTCTGGTAAGAGTCATGCATGAGAGGATTTCCTCCCGCCCTTAAGTTATTACAGGAATTGATAATCGTTTCTGTACTGGCACCTTCCCAGTCACTGGTGTAAACTGTCGGGGTGACAATGGCAAGATTTAATGCAGAACATGCCTGGGTAATTGTATTATTGCTGTAAAGATAAGGCAGCCTCACCTTGGTGGGTCTTGGCTTGCCGGCATTTTGAATCACCGTGTTACATTGCTGGAAATCGTTATAAACCTGTTGGTAGCTCCAGTTACTCATATAGGAATGGGTCCAGCTATGATTCTGGAGACTGAAACCTGAATTTTTATAGGCATTCCATGCTGACTGGTTCCCTGCAATCCGATTGCCCCATACAAATAAGGTTGCACGGTAACATCCTGCATTCTTAAGATTGTTGATCAGCGTTTGTGACGTTGCATTATTAGGACCGTCATCAAAGGTAAGATAAACATCTCCGGCATAAGCAGCCGCTTTCACACCCGTCAGATCTGCTGCTTGATCCTGGGCGTATACATTTGTAATTTTTAGTGCTCCAATTGTCAGGATCATCACGGAAGTAAGTAAAAATCTTGCTTTTCGCTTCATACAAAATCCCCCTTATACTAGATAGCGATAAATTGGTTAACATTTACAGGGTAATCGTACCATGTACAAAGTTAATATGCAAGTTATTTCTATAATTAATTGATAATAATATTTATTATACGTAATTTTACAATTATTTACAAAGAATTATCTATTATTCGACAAATCCCTGCCTGGAATTTTTATCCCTATTATGACAGCAGAGTAGGATCTCGAAATTCCCATGAGATCTGCGATCTCCCTCTGAGTGTACTCCCTGC
>CAURBV010000024.1:0-47220 GCA_963523055.1 uncultured Paenibacillaceae bacterium
GGTTTCTGGTTAGCTGATGAACAATGGTTGCTACTATTTCAAGATGGGCCAGTTCGTCTGGACTTAGTGGGTATCTGTGATGTTAGTTAGGGAGCGGAATACCCGCTCCCTGTACAAAAGAATAATACTGTTTTGTTAAATAGGACTTAACTAGATTATTCTCTTACTCTTACATAAACACGACCAACGATATTTCCTTCTGCATCTTTTGCACTAATTAAAACCAATCCTTTGCTAAGTGCTGTTACTTTTCCTTTGCTGGTTACATTTGCTATTGATGAATCCATAGGTGCCCATGTGATATTTGCTGTGTTAGTAAAATCATCTGCTGTTAATCTGGCTGTCTCTCCAATTTTTAAATCAATTGCAAGTCTGTAATCGTCTGCATTCTCTACAACTAATACGTTTATGTAATCTGTGTAGGAGCCGTCCGCACTCTTAACTGTTATAACTGTGTTGCCAGGAGCCAGAGCTGTCACGATTCCCTTTTCATTCACTGTGGCAACCGTTGGTTCTGAAGAAGTCCAGGCCATTTGTGTATTAACATCTAAGTCATCATCTACGCTTAATCGGAGTACCTCTGATACCTCCAATACCACTTTTAGTTTTGAGTCGGTTGCAGGAGGTGTTTGAGACTCAGTGGGCTGCGCTGAAGCTTCGTTGGAATTAGTTATTTCTGTTCCAGTATTAACGGAGCTTACAATATAATAATAAGTGGTGCCACTTGTAACATCAGTGTCTGTATAGGACGTATCTGTAATATCATTTGCAATAACTGTGTAGGGTCCCCCCGCTGTAGTGGCACGCTTAACAGTATAGCTTGTGGCTTTATCTACTGCGTCCCAGGTTAAATCAATCTTTGAATCGCCGCCTGATGCCGTTAAATTTAAAGATGTATTTTGAATTGGTGTTATAGTTGTTGAAAAATATCTGGTACATGATGTATCCCTATCTGTCCATATACACTGAGCTATTGAAGGAAATTTATTATAATTACTAGAAGATGTTGGTGTTAAATAGTCTACACCAAAACCAGTCTTACTAACTTTAAAATCGTTTACATTTGTTGTTAATTCATTTTTGTTATTGTTAAATTTAAAAAATTCTCCATCAAGAGAAAAATAACCTGCATACCAACCAACGCCATGGATATCAGTTGCAACTATATGCAAAAAGTAAGTTTTTCCAGCTTTTAAATTTATATCTCCTTTAGAAAAAACATTATACCCTGCCCCCGTTATGAAATCGCCTTCTTCAGTATCTGATTCACTAATGTAAAATTTAAAATTATCATCAGCTATCATTTCATAATGTAAAACTACTTCATTATTTTCATTATTTACTGTATTCGTTTCAGCAAAAACAGTAACCTGACCTAAAAACAGTACACAAAGCATAAAACAAATACTCGTTGCAAATCTTAGTAATGCTCTCTTACTCATACATATACCTCCAAATTTATCTTTTGTAATTATTATAGTTAAAGCAATCTAAATCAATAAATAAAGTGCAAAAAAGAAAGCCATCTGAGTTTAACAAATGACTTGTAAATTTTTATTATAATCGATTATTGTATTCTGGGATTTGAGCACTTGATTTATGTTTTAGAATGCATTTATATTATCATCTTGTATCGTTCTGGGCAATTGGTAACCTTGCCAAACAAATTTAGTACTATTTCACTAATCCCGAAACTCTCCAATGCGCTGTACCCCCTCCTGATCAGATACATACAGCGCGCATTCCAGATCATGACCGGATCTGGGCTCAAAGTAATACCACTTCCCGTCTATCTCCTGCCAACCGGTAAGAGCGTAACCATCTGGGTTAAACCGGTATTTATGTCCATTGATGATCTGCCAGCAGGATTTATAATAAGTGGATTTCGTATCAGCATACCACCAACCATTATCATCATGGTTCCAACCCAGAGTATATTCCGGCCGTGTCACAATGCTCCAATCAGGCCGACCATATCCCATAATCCGCTCATAGGACAAGCTATAGGATTTCTGGCATACTCCCCCGCCATTTTCGATCACGCCACTGGCTCCCGATGTATTCCCTTCTATCGTTTTCACCTTGGTAGACGTTATCTCAGTTACAATACCGGTATGGTATGCCCTGGTACCGTTTGTGAAGAAGATCACGTCTCCCGGCTCAGGGGAGGTATGCCACCGCCCAGCTGCCTTAAACTGATTTACACCTGCAGGGCAATAATGGTACAACTTACCGGCCAGGAGCTTCTTGGCAGCTTCCAGACTGAACATCTGTACAAATATCTCTGATATGAACATGGCGCACCACGCCTGTCCCTGTAGGTTGTAACCGGTATGTATTTTATAGTCTCTGGCAAAGCAGGTAAAGTTATTACTTCCTGCATTGGCTGTAAAGTCATCCAAATTAGCGTTACTTTTCTTTTCCAGATACCCGTTCCATGCTTTTGCCTTGTTAATCAAATCATTTACTGCATTACTCATGTATTTTCCTCCAATCGAAAAAGGACCCAGGATAATCCCAGGTCCATAAAGTTTTGACATTACAACCGTTGCGACGGTCGCAACAGCTTAAGTGTTATCCGGAAGCTCGTCCGTGTACTGTGTGAGGAATTTCTTCACCGTCTCCCACAACCGCTTCACCGGCAGACCGCACAGAGTCATGTTTTTAAGAATGCTCACCAGCTCATAAGCTATGTACAGGAGCCCGAAGAACTCCGCCACTCCAATGGCATTAACCGGAAGATACGACCGGATCGCTTCCGGAATGAAGCCGATCAGATTAAGATGTACGATTCGATCAAGTATCAGTAGGAACGCCAGGGAAGCTACCATGGAGATTTTCCGGATCGCTCCGTCAATGCCGAAACAGCTGTTAAATTCATGCTCCTTAATCGCTCTAATGCAGCCGAAGCAGGTATCCATGACTACTGCTAAAATAACCAGTTTAATAATCGGACTTCCCCATGCCAGGGCAAGCAGTTCTGTAATTCTATCCATTTCCATTATCCTCACTCTTTCTCATATTCTTTTCCGGTGATCTCCTGGTACTCAGCCGCCGTGATCCAGCGGTCTACCGCATTACGTGTCATACTAGGAGTCCATAAACCTGCATCATAAAACAATTTTACCTTTTCATAGTTTTTACTCATAATCACACCTCTTCCGCTATGCCGGACATCATCTGTATGTAAGCTACCTGGGCACTTAATGCCTGAACCTGCTTTTGCGAATCTTCATACTGTTTCTGTATCAACATAAGAGTTTTATGATCTACAAAGGGATAACAGACATAGCCGTTAAAAATCTTGTCTCCATTCTCATCAAATCTGTAAAGCAGATCTCCTGTTTTTTCGTCTCTGGCATTACTCCCATCTTCGTTGAAAATTAATTCATACTGAGGTTCGTATTTATAGCCTTTTATAACTGCATCACACAAATTACCGAACATCTCAGATCTTGTTTGCTCTGTCACAAAAACATGCCCATAATCTTCCTGTACTGTATCTAAGGCAATAATTTCATAATTCTCATTTACATATATCTTCATATCAACCTTCCCTTTCATAATAACCAGATTCTGGTTATATAAGTTGTAACCGATCCTGCACCAGCATGACTTACTGATATAGTTGGAGTGCCTGTTACATTGGCATTAACCAACGGAATATATACTGTTGTAGTTCCAGTAAAAGGACCAACGGAACCGGAAAAACCACTGACAGATAAACTAATACTTATTTGGCGTGCACCACTAGTACTTACAGTAATAGCAAGATTAGAATAACCTGTTAGATTATACGACCTGTTTGCTACAATGCTATTTGTAACAGTGTATCCATCACTATAACGCGCTATTCTAATTTGATTAGACTCAAATGCTGTTGTTCCATTACTGGTAGCAGCGGTAAAACCAGCGGGATTCGCTCCGAGGTAATACCAATCGGTAGGGTTGGCAACATAACCCTCCCATGCACCAATCACTCCTCCAATGTTGACTCCTTTTTTAATATTACCAGCATAGAAATTGGGTATATTTCCCTGAATCCAGTTCACACCATTTAAATAGTGTGCATTCCTGACTCCCAGGCAAGCTACTCCTTCCCAGCATGAAACATTCGTGGCCCATGCTCTATCAGTACCAGAAACGTCTGCACCTTGTATGGGAATGTTTTGTGTAACCTTTCCTGATCCATTATGATACCCTTCAGGTATGGTATATGTGCCATTAACTCCTAAGGCCTGACTCACCGCACCTCGATTTACCATTGTTCCGGTCAATGGTTCACCATCTTTATCAACGATTACTTTTCCGGCCAGCACATCAGGCTTCCCTGCGGTCACCACATCCAGATCTGCTCCCCCGCCACCTCCAGGCATCCATATCTTTCCCATGTATTTACACCCCTTTCAGTCCAATTTTTATATCTGTGACTGGCTTTTTGTAGACTTTAAAAGTAGCTGTCCCTTCACCTAAAGAAGCTGTCCCACTTGTCACAATACCAAAGGCTTTACTGTAGGACTTCTGGGCTGCCACTGCGGCTCCGTCTTCCAAGGCACTCACCACCATAGCTTCCATATCTGCTGTTGCTCCTAAAACTGCAATTGTTTGTGCGTAAGGAGCTACGCTCCCGGTCCAGCCCGCTGCAGTTAAGGTGACCTCTGCCACATGATTGATTTGATTAACCGCCTTATTCGTGGCGTTTATATCATTGGCCCCAAACTTATCGCCTTTCTGGGTGTAAGTTGTTTCATCCGGGAGACTGTAAGTTCCGTCTTCATTTGGGATCAGGCGGTACCGGCGCTGGCCATCAAACATAGCATCCTTATAATCTGTTTTTAGTTCCATTTAAAAAGTACCTCCATTCAATGTAAAAGATAATATTTTTCTGCCGTGATATCGACTTTGTATATTGCTGTAGATCAACCGGCAGGATTCTTCAATTCGGTTCAGTTCCTTCCAGTCTATAAAAGGCTGATTATCATAGAAGGTCTGACGGCTTCCCACTTGAAAGGGATACGTTCCTGCACAGATATGATCCACATTAGCCTCAAACCGGTTGATTTCATCCGCATAGAATCCATAGTCCTGATAGGTTTTATCAGTTCCCATTTCCTCAAACTCAAAATCCGGCCAGAGCAGAAGTGCCTGTGACCGGATCTCGTTAATATTTCCTTTTATGCGGTTGTAGTCCTCTATGTTAAAAAAGTCATTTTCCTTCCAGTTAGTCTTTGGGAGCTGCCACATTGCTCATGTCCCTCCTTGCCTTTATGGTTCCACTTAAGGCTCCATTAAATTTTAAAGTGTGTTCATATACCCGCAGGAGAAGATCAGGAACATACTTATTCTCCAGAAATGCGATATCGTTCGCTTCAATCCTGGGTTCTCCGCGATACTGAAGATCATACTGTCGATCCGACTTTAGATAATCACCAATCCAGTCCGCAATATTGGCGGCATGAACCGCATCAGACACCAGAGGATTTTCCCATGTTTCCATACTGCCAGTTGGGTTTAACTGCCGGCTTACTTTTGTTTTAGCAGTTGTGTACTCTCTACCTGATATTGATACCTCAACATTCCCCGTAACCCCTGTAATTTCCACCGTGGCAAAATAATTGCTGCTATCTATAATAGTTGTTATCTGCCCCTCTTCAGGCGCTGTCAGCGCACAGGGCAGGTCATAAGATGGATTGGTAAAGTAAAAGGTATACCGGTTATCTGCAGCCGTTACCACAATCGTTTCTTTTGCCAGTTCCTTTTTCTCTCCTGATTGAGTGTAAAGCGTTCTGATTACCTGCAGCTCCCTGACCTTGGCAAGCTGTGTCCCCTTTGGCGTTTTGGTCAATTCATGACCGTATTCAAAAACATAATCGGTTCTGTCCCCAAAAGTGATATTATTTAAGACGATCCGGTTATTGGGATATCCCTTGGTAAACTTTAAGATCAGTCTGTCAAACTCCTCAAATTCGTGGCTAATGACAGTTGTTGCAGTCAGATCTGTTACGGTGTAATCTTCCACCAGTTCCCCATCATGGTAAGCATGAAATACCATTTCCATAGGATTATTACTGCCAAACTCCAAAGTCAACCCGAAACATTTGAAAGAGGCTTCCAGGTTAATTTCTACAGTTGGATTGACTGCAAAGGATCCATCACTTCCCGCCACTGCTTCCGAGACATATCCAACATTTAAATAGATCGTCCCTTCTTCTTGCCTTGGCAGAAAGTACTGGGTCGGGGTTACGCTTGTATAGTTTTGCGCTGTCATTGCATATGGCTTCTTAGGCGATTTGTCCAAAACCGATCCTGCACAGCTGAAATAAGTCTCGTTATCTGAACTGGCTTCCATAGATGGTATAAAGCTGGATTTCAGAAAGATGTTCCCCTCCCGGTCCTGGTAGAGTATACACCGGCCAGCATTAGCAATCAACTGCAGGGCTTCCTTGTGCGCAACAACCGGCATCGGATTTACCACTTTTACAGACTTTAAATAACTGTCAATCCAGTACGTCCGGCTATCAATTCCAGCATCAAAAAGCACATCAAGTGCCAGATCATACAGACTGATACCTTCCGGGCGATACAGACCTTTATGATAAGTTCCGTCCATGTAATCGAACCGATCTGAGGCAGAAAAAGACATTTCCTCATCGTCTGCAGACCATTCCTTTAATTGCACCTTTGCCCCAGGCAACCATTCCACGGATCCATCGTCAAGCTCCTGTCCATAAAGAACAGTTATATCCTGACCGATTTCCAGAAAGTTTACGGAGCTTTCCTCATTCTCAATATCAAAGGCTCTGTCTTTATTATTCACGGACAGATTAAAGTCGATGGTCGGCAGTTCCTCCATGATCGGACTAATATGTTCCTTTTTCGTGGCAGACAGGATCCGCTGATTATCAAAGTAGATCCCGATACCCATAGTGATCTTATGAATCCGGAACCGGCTCTGACCGTTTACCATTCGGGATGGCATGAAGCGCAGGAATGTTGCTCCTGCAAAAATCTCTTCTGTTACAAAATGCCCAGCTACATTCCCAGTGATCTCCATCGAGTTATTATCCGATTCTATAATAAAATCCACCGGAAAGGCTTTCCCAAATTCTACAGTCAGACCCTTAATATCGTGCTGGACTGGGAACCGTATTTCCACCGGTCCCATAAGCTCCTTTGACACAATCCCCTGGTTTAATACCACATCCGCCCTGGTTCTTGGAAGAAAGTACACGCTGCCATCTACCGGTGTATAGTCCTGATCGCAGGTGGCATAAAGTTCATTGACCTCATAATTATCTAAAGGTCGCTTAAAGCTGGAATAATAAGTATAGTTCTCCTGATTGGGTATATATGCATTGGCTTGCGCCTCTTGGTTGATCAGACCAATGGTAACCCGAATATAGGTCTGGTTGCGCAGGCGGTCTTTTGACTTCATGTGATCCTTGTATTGGGTACTCACTGCCTGCATTACTCAATCACCCCGCAGTCAATAATATTTACTTTGCAATCCTGATACATAGTGGGAAGCCCTTCTTTGTCAAACTCAATAGGCGTTGCCGACCGATTTCCCGGATACATTCGAATAGTCATCATGCGGTTATGCACCATGTCCGGAATACGGGCTGTTACCACAAACTTGTCAAACTCCTGCAGCATAGCCGACCAGGTGGCAGCATCTAAAAACTTCCACTGTAATCCCTCAAATTTATGCTGATCCCTACCTACTCTCTGGCCAATAAACTCGCCTTTTGCATTTTTACCATCACTTACATTCGTAGCAACAATTAAATTCCCACCAATGTCGGGAGACGGAAACTCCCGGCCATTGATTGTGAGCACTGCCATATAGTACCGCCTCCTTTACGTTGTTCTCATTGTAAAACCGCTTCTTTTATCCAGATCGGCAAGTTTGCTTTTAATCTCTCTGATATCAATATTTACAGTCAGGTCCATTGCTTCGATCAGCTCTATGATCTTTCGCAGCAATTCTACCATAAGGGACAGATAATGATCGGACATGGATTCTGTTGGCATAGCCATAACCTGATTTGCCATGTTTTGAACCTGATCAGCTGTTCCTGCACTGCGTCCTGTGGTACCGATCAGGGATAGCTGCGGTGTCGCATTGCTAACCATGGCGCTTATGCTGGAGGTTAACGGAGCAATGGCAGATCTCATGCCATACTGTACTGCCCTTGTAATACCTTCTGTGATCTGCATGTTATTGGCAACAGCTGCTTTACCGCCCCAGTTACCAACCATTTCAGGATTGCCATTTTCATTGGCTACAAATAAACTACCGGAAGCGGGGAATCCTCCGGTTGCATGACCTTTTACTCCGGGACCGCTGTTTACATGACCTTTCGTACTACCCGGGCCAGAGGAGTCTTTTTCTTCCTTCTCTTCTGCATCATCTTTAGCTTTGCTGAACAGATTTTTTGCTCCGCTAACTACCTTGTCCCATGCTTCGCCTACAGCATCTACAACGCCATCTAACCAACTGGTAATACTCTTCCAAACCTCCTGCATGCCATCCCATAGCTTATTCATGACACCTTTGCCAATTTCCAGCATTTCATCAAGCTTAAACACATCTTTAATTTTCTGCCAGATCTGATCAAACCACTCTTTAATGGCATTCCATTTCTCTTCAATGGTTCGTTTCACACTGTCCCAGATCTCTGACAATTTATCTCTTATAGCTTCGGAAACTCTTGTGACAATATCCTGCATTAAGGTCCAGGTATTCGAGAGAGACGTTTTAATTAAATTCCATTTAAGTTCCCATTCGGCTTTTATTGCATCGATAATGGTTTTAACAATAGATGCAATGGCATTAATTACAACCCACAACGCATCCTTCATCGAATCCCAGGTGCCTTTAAAGAATGTATGGATTCCTTCCCAAGCAAGTTCCCAATCTCCTGTGAAAACTCCAATTATGAAATCCATAAGGCCGCCTAAAGCTGTTAATATATCTCCTACAACTTTACTCACACCTTCAAAGAATCGAAAGAATCCGTCTATCACATTCTGGACAAATTCTGCGATAATTGGAGCTGCCGCCTCCATGAACCAAATAATAAAGGGCTTTAACACGTTTTCCCAAAGCACCGATATTGCATCAGCCACTTTGCCCGCAAACTCCATGAACTTATCGATCAGAGGGGACAAATATTCATCTCGAAACACCTGGAACTGTACGGATAGATTTGTAATGATAGGGAGGAAATATGTATTGTAAAGCTCCAGGAACTTTGTTGCTATTTCTGTAAAACCCTGCTTAAACGAATCAAGCATTGGCTTGATATGAGTATCATAGGTTTCGTTGATTTTAGTAAACGCTTCATCAATAATAGATTTTATTTCAGAGAGAACAGGCTCTACTGCGGAGAAAGTATCTTCTAAAGTTGCTTTAATAAGATCCCTGTTCTGAATAAATGGGGCTGTTAAAGTATCTAAAACATCTCTTCCTAATTTTGTGGTCAGCTCCGTCACACCCATAAAGGCGCTTGAAAAAATGCCTATAACATCCGCTGTGATCTGCTTTGCGCTGTCACTACGAAAAGCAGAGAAAATCGTTGCAAATGCGACGCTGAAATTACCCACAATATCGGCGATCTCTGCGCTGATATCAAACATGGATACCAGATAATCTTTAATCCTCTGACCGTTCTGCTCTAAGAACTTATTAATTCCTCCAAGCAAATTGTCTGCAAGTGTAGCCCCTATAGAAGCCATGCTGCCTGCAGCTTTACCTAGATTTACAGCTATCCGGTTTCCCAATTCCTCGGCCGAAGCTAAAACCGCCGGATCCGTAAAGATCCCTTTGAGGTTCTGTCCGATACCTTGTATGGAATTCTGAATGCTGTCAATGACTGATGTGTCACCAAAACCGATACTAAAACCAGTCTTAAATAAATCTTTCAGTTCTCGCGCTCTATCAATCAAGACCTGGTACTTGTTACTGGCTTCATCAACTCCAGAAGTATCTACTGCCCCCATGTCAAACTCATCCGCAGCATAACCGCCAGCCCCTCCAGCGCCACCAGAGCTGTCGGATCCAGTATCCGGACTTATAACATTCAATTCATCAATACCAGTGGACATTCCCTTAATATCCTTGGCCGCTTTCTTAGCAGCTGCACCAGTTCCGCTCACTGCTCCGGAAGCATTATCCGCCGCATCCGCAACAGCTTGTACGCTAGAGGTTGTGTCACTCTTTTTTCCCGTAACCAGTTCAGTGAAGGATTTAAATGCATTGGCAAGGCTCATCAGCTTACCGATTATGGTATTGATCACCTGAATAACCGGAGTTAATACATTAATAAGTCCCTGACCTATGGTGGCTTTCAGGGAATCAAACTGCAAGCTTAAGATACGCACCTGATTGGCCCATTGGTCACTGGTACGGCTAAAGTCACCCGTGGCAAGCGCCAGCTGATCCTGCACGAACTGAAAGCGCAAGGCTACCTTTTCAGCCTCGGACATTTTAGCCGTGACCTTACCATATCCGTTTGCCATGGCGTAGGCATCAAGGGCATTCTGAGTCATAACAATACCCAGATCTTTTAATGTCTCAGTCTCTCCGGTGAATACGGATTTTAGTTTTGTATAAGCCTCGTCCTGGGAGAGATTATAGAAGGATGCCACATCTCCGGCCAGACCGGTCAGAGTGGTAGACATATCATAGGCAGCACCTTCTGAGAAGCCAAAAGCTTTCGCCATGGCTCCAAATGTACCCGTGAATTTCTTGGCCATTGTTTCGGAAAGACCAAATGAAAGCGCTGCATTCTTGGCAAAGGCATCGATCTGTTTTGACATCTTAGGAAATGTCACATCAACAACGTTCTGGACCTCTGTAAGATCTGATCCCAGTTCAATGGCACTCTTACCAAAATCAATAATCTTCTTAATAGCAAAAGCGGCAGCCAGAGCCGCTCCTGCCTTTTTGGCCAGCCCTTGGATACCAGCCATCTGCCTATTAAAATTATTTTGATTAACTACAAGGTCAAGACCAATCTGACCTACGCTATCAGCCAACTATACCACCTCCTATCTGCACAAGTCTGCAAACATCGTTTCCAGCGCTTTCATCTCCTGTTCATATGTAGCCGGTGGCATTGTTTCTGCCTTCCGATTCCTCCAGGCATTGTATATGCGTTTCTGGTCTTTGTTAAAGTTCTTAATCATTTTCTTATCTGTCTCTGCTCGAATTGCCACGATCCGCCCCAGAGAAGTTTCAGGATCTATTCCGGCTATCAGGGATTTAAACTCATCCCAGCTAACAGTTTCAAATTCTTTTGTCCGTATTCTCAACCCGTACTGCGAAAGAAAACTGGATACGATTAAGTCCCAGTCCTCAAATAGATCGTAGTACGGGTCACTGCTCTCCCGGAGCGTTAGTTTCTCCTGTAATTAACCCTACTGCTTCTTGAACCACCACGATCAGATCATTGAAATTAAGCCCCAGTTTTTCAATATCCTTTTTTGATTTTTCAGGAAACATCATTTCATAGGTTTTTAAAATCTCACTTACTCCTGGATCATCAGAACCCATAAGTCCCATAACTTTTAACATGGTAGGTGCATCAGCGTTTACTTCCAGCTTTTTTCCTTTAATCATCAAAGAGGGATTTCCCTCAAATGTGAGTTTCTCTGTAATATCAACCACTTTTGCCATAATCTTATCTCCTTTCAAAAAGAGCCAGGTCTTATTCTCCTGGCTCTACATCTGGTTCTTTATTTTCTTCTGGTTCTTCTGGATCTGCGGGTGACGCAGGATCTACGCTCCCGCCTGGGTAAAATTTGGCTTGCCCTTGCACTTTACTTCGAATTCCAGAGCATCAACCGCCGTGCTGTCGCCGCCGGCAGGAGTGGTTACATTAATAATCGCATCAAATGCCACCTTTGAGCCAGACGGCATTTCCCATTCAAACGGTGCTACCACATCATTGCCAGATTTCCATGCAAGGCCGGCAACATAATCATTACCTGGATCCCCATAAGTACGCATCCCTTGGAAAGAGAATGACAGCTTTTTACTGGTCATCATAGCGTCCCCCCAGCCCTCATGCTCCATGGCGTTCCACTCTTCTACTCCTCCTTCAATGCTTGGAGCAAAATTCGTCAGGTTGGCTATCATGCTCATCGTATCCTTAAGCCCATTTAAGCCGACTTTAAATTTATTATTATTAACTGGGTATACCTTTGCGTCTCCCATTAATATCACCTGTTCCTTTCATAAATAAAATCCAGCCAGATCACATATTCGTACACTCCGCTATCATCTGTCCCAACGTCCTGCGGCTCAGGAACCATCAGACTTATGTAATTGATAGGGGTGTCTCCTATTGTAAGACTGGTTACACTTCTTAGTTTCTCAAACAATTCAAAAGCTACTCTCTCCGATTCGTCCTTGCTTTTATTCCAATGGACCAGTAGAGAAACCGGCTTTGTATCGTAGGTGGTGCATTCCAGTCCGCCAATGGCGATATTTGCAGGTCCGGACGACGGCCGGCTATAAACTCCAATGGATTTCTGACTTTTATTATCCAGTTTGCCCATATAGACATTGTCGTCTGCAGCAATGTTTAAACTGGAGATATACTGGCGGATATCTTTTAAAGATAGCATCACACATCACCTACTTTCTTATATAACTTCTTAAATTCCTTTGGCGCAAAATCTGCCTTGCTTCCTCCAGGTAACCAATCTTCGTACCATCGTCCTTTTGCATTTGGATTCTCGTGCGTCTGAAAGTTATATTCTGGGTGGTAATAGAGTCGCCTTACATATGGGGTGCTGGTTACCAACTGTACTTTACCTTTTGATGACTCCACATAATCAGGGGCAAAACTCTCATTCTGCATATTACCAAGTTCAAAGGGCATAACCTGCGCCTGAAGAACCTCCGTGTGTAAAGCTTCTGCAGTTAGCTCCAAAGCTGTTACGGCAGCCTGTGTCAGCTGCCTGATCCGGGGCATATTCATTTTAACCGTTGATTTAACCTGCATCAGATTACCTCCAGTGTACAGAAATTCACTGTCCCATCAGGATTCCGGTTCTTAGATCCCTGCTCGATCTGTCTCTCTTCCCCAAATATAATAACGGTACCTCCGCTTAAGGTTGGGAAGTCTGGCGCAATATCACCAGGGAACATAGCCGTACCGGTTATCTGGACCAGCTTCTTTTCCGCTGTGAGAATGGTCTTTGACCGATCCTGGAAATTGCACTTTAAATCCAGATCAGCCTTGTATTTTGGCTCACCCAGATTATTAGTTTCCTCACTTTCCAGGTGAACATGAATATCCGTCTTACACAGGCTTTTCGGCACTAAACATGGGTATTTCATAACCTCACCTCGCTAACCGGCAACACAGCCCCGTCTGAGACAGCTGTGCGTACACATCACGCTTCATAGCCACTCCCTTATCCATGAACACATTCCAGGAGCTCCCAAACTGTGCAGATACTCCATTGATACTGTAACTGGATAGGATCGTGTTGATTTCGTCAGCGTTTTCATGCTCAAAATCAGCCTGCAGGCATACCACTTCCTTAATGACTTCCTGCTGAAACTCGGTCAGATTGGAAAATCCCCGGCCCACAATGCGGTTGTAGGTCAGGGAATCAATATGGCGGCTGGCTTGTTTGAGTGCTCTCTCCAGCTCATCTTCTGGTACCGTGCTGCCTTTATAAGTTTCTTTGTAATAATCCGGCGTTACATGCGGAACATAAGGCATTTACTCACCCGCTTTCTGGTTAGCAGATTTTCCTTTTTTTACTTCCTTATCAGGTTCTTTCTCTGCATTTTCTTCCGGGGGTTCTGGATTCTCCTCCTGAGGTTCGCCCGGATCTTCGGCAGGATCTCCTAATTCTGACAGATCCTCTACTTCATACCCATGGCTCTTGAACCACTGTAACAGGCGGGGATCTGTTGTCTCTCCCACACCATTACAAAATGGAACGCTGGCAGATGTACCTGTATACTGTTTGTTGGGTGCAAATACTTTCATGAAAGACCCTCCTTATTTTACTTTAATATTACGGAATGCTCCGGCAGCCTTTGAAGCCTTTAAGGCAATAGCTGCATTCATTTCCACTTCACCAGTCTTTACTGCTCCTGCCGTTGTAAAGTCAGGAATCCATGTCTGAACCGGCGCTACTCCCGCAAAGGACACACCGTGGAGTCCGTCAAGCGCAAGCCTTGCTGCAAAGAGGGATGTGGTTCCTTTGGTTGCATCAATGTTGACCACTTCATCATTGGTTCCCGGTTTTGCTCCCAGGTCTACAAAAGGAATATTTCCATAGGCTTCCACGTTGGTTCCCCAATCACTCTTTGTCACTTGATACATGGAGGCACGTCTTGCGCACGCTCTCAGTTTAGAGATCAGTTTGGTATTGCCTGCAATGAAAGAGGGTTCTCCATCAAGTCCGCGAAGGAATTCATCAAGCATATCCAGGAAGTACTGGAAATTATCCGTCACCATCTGGGACGTGGATAAATCAATGACTGATACACCGGTATTAAACTCGGTTGAACTGCCAGCCAGTGCCTTTTCCAGACCATCAAAAGCATTACTGTCCACTGCACTGTCGCCGTTAATAAAGGTATCATTAAACAATGCCTGAGCCGCCTTAATTTTCTGGGACTGCTGTAAATCGATTTCAGATACGATACCGCCCATATTTGCAATAACACGGTCGATCTGATAGGATCCACCAAATACCTTAATATCCACGGAATGGCGCTCCTTGGTTACCTCATGAGGGGTATACTCCTTATTGATCTCACGGAACTGTGCAGTAGGCTGTGTTTTCAGTCTGGTGTAGGAATAAGTAGGGGTTGCTCCGCCTCCGGTTGGGGAAACGGCATCATCGAACGTGATATGATCCAGGATCCAGTTGGATTTTCTGAATTCATCAATCACCCCGATCTGCAGGTCGTCCTGCACATTTTTTCTTGCTTCTTCTAACGTAATAGCCATAGTCTTTTCATCTCCTTAATTTTTATTTAGATGGCATCTGAGCCTGAAGCTTTGCTTCAATAGCTGCTTTCATATCTACCTTACCATCATCGGTTTTGTTTCCTCCCTGGGACTGCTGACCGGGTGCACCAAGAGGACGGAATCCAGGCTTCGTATCTGTACCTGGCTTAGCCTCTTTAAACAGGAATGGTTTTGATTCCTTGATGGACTTTAACTGTTCCTCCAAACCAGTGACCTTCCCATCATCAGAAAGAATCAGCTTAGACTTATCAAACAAACCAGTTACCAGATCTGCGTCCTGAGCAGACTCGGCAATGGCCAGCTTAATGGCAGTGGAAAGCTTCAGTTCCTTCATATCAGCTTCGTTTTTCTCCATGGCCACTTTGTTCTCAGCCTGTAGGGTTTCAATCTGCTTTTTCAGTTCTGCATTGTCCCCGCTATTCTTCTTTAGATCTTCCAGTTGCTTATCCCTGTCCTTGATATCCTTTTCAAGCTGTCCCTTTGCCTGATTGGCTGCGTCATAATCAGTTTTAGGTACGTAAGATTCCAACTCCTTTTTGGAAGCATCTGCTGCTTTTGCTGCCTGATCCTCACTAATTCCCAGTGCAATAAATTCTTCTTTTTTCATGATCTCATCCTTTCTACGCAATAAAATAACGCCCAGGATATCCCGCGCGCTTTATCTGTTATGATATTTAGTTATATCGGATCCTCTCTTATCCGGTGCATACTGCCTCCGATCTGTTGCGACGGTCGCAACGCAGAATATAAAAATACCACCAATCCTTAATAGATCAGTGGTATCAGCCATTCATTACAATATCCCCTTCTTCATAATGCTTAAGAATCTCCAACTCTCCCAGTTCTTCCAATCTGGCAGGAAATTCTTTCTGCTTTTCCAAATCTTCCGTAGACAAAACACAAGTATTAGGAAAATACTCTTCAAATAATTGATGTATTTTAACTTCATTCTCAGGATCATGAAGCCACTGTTTCGGAATGTAAACCATTATTTTATTTCCTCCTTCCACATAGATATATAATTTAATAATACCACCGGCCATTTTACTGACTGATGGTATTAAATCCTTCCTTGCTTTTTTAGTTCTTTGATTTCCTCAGGTGTTAGTTTGACAGGACATGCCGGCATTGAAATTCTATCCTTATATGCCTCGTATGCCTCTTTTTCCTTATTGGTTTTATTCATGGAATTACCTCCAACTCTATACTATCGTTACCCTTTGATATTACTCTAAATAAGCAATTTTTGTCAAGTAACAATTCCCTTTGTTGCGGAAATCTACTTATTTTTTCAATATATGCACCGGTACTGCCCTTCGGTACATATAATGTAATTTTAAATTTCTTATCAAGAGCTTTACCGGAGACAACAGATGTACTGGTAAACTGTGGCTCTCTAAATATATCTCCAATGCTGTAATCAGTATACGGATTAATATCTAGGTTTCTAAAACAAATGACATCCTGTTTTATTCTACTTTTTTTAATAGCACCAGATATAGTATCTGCATATTTTAAAAGTTTATCATTTGGTGGATCGGCTCCCCTAAGCATAGCGTTAAGCCTTTCAAAAAATCGATTAGGACTTTTATCTCCGGAATTGTACGTATATTTTCGTATTGCCGCTTTTTCTTCTTTTACAAGGCTATCAATCCATATCTCTGATTCCTTCCTAAGTACATTTACCACTCTTTCTTTAGGAAGCGCCTTAAAATTAGCAAGTGGCTTCTTTGATTCCATATATTTATTGCTATCTATATTTCCGGTTTTAAACCTAATATGATTCCACTGTTTAGTTTTCCTTTTATAATGCTGTTGATTTTCTTCATCTAAGGAATATTCTGCAAGCCTGCCATACTTCTCCGCCTGTCTCTGGGTATATTGCTGATTCTGTTCCTGCTTATAAGATTTTTCAATTGACTTTAATTCTTCTTTCGTCCAGGTATCATCTGCCGTTGATATTCCAGGGAAATATGTGCTGTGACTATCTTTGCACCTTGGGTGATAGAGTCCTCTTGCAATAGCTGCGCTCATAAGGGGATACGGTCCATCAGAAGCCTTTCCTCTGCTCCATACATCATCAATCAGGACTTTTCCCACAAAGGGGAGACACTTGGGACAGGGGTTCCCACGTTTACCCACAATAACGGTACTGATTCCCCATTCCTGACGTTTCTCTCCCTCTCCCTGCAAATATGCACGCTTACTGGCTGTCCGGATTGCCATGTCTGCATAATCTGATAGAGCATGGCGTGCGCCATTCTTATATTCTACACAGTTAAGCCCACGGGAAAGCATATCCTTGGTAGCCATGTCCACTGCTTTTTCATAAGTACCAGCTCCGGAGTTGGCATACACCTGAGCATTAAAAATAGCCTTACGATACTGGTCATTTGCCATACGTAAGACTGCTGTTTCTGCTTTCTGCATATCGTTACCGGTCGCTTTTATCAGAGCTTCCAGTTTCCGTGTATTTAGTTTAAAAAACTCCGCCTGCATAGCTGCCGAAGCAGGCTTATAGCTTTTAAAACCATTCTTGATAGCCCGGAGGATCTGCGCCTCCTGCTTCATACCTCCCTGCTGTCTGGCCTGCCAGATAAGTTCCCCGATCTGGGTGTTTATGCTTTTAAACTGCTTGCTGTACTTCTTCTGATTTTCCAGCTTATATTTCTCCAGAGCCTTAAGCTGCTCTACCTGCCACATGGACCAATCGTAACCTTCTTTCAGTTCCTCAGCTCTGTGCCGGTTCATGTTCCGGATCATGGAGGCAATAAGTTCCTGCTCGATCGCTTCAAATGCCGCAGAGATATCATACTCATTCATCTGATCACCTGCCGTTTGCTAAAACTTTAAATCCCTGTGCCTTAAACTTCCGGGTAAGATCTTTCAGCTGGGTAATGCTTTTGCACTTATCACACCGGAGCTCAGAATAATCCTTTTTTTCAACGGCGTAAATGCCAAACGGAACCTGCTCACTTGCCACTTTCAGGAGCCCCTGGTACTCCAGCTGGCTCATTTGGTACTGGTGGTTCATCACCTTCACTTTCATCTACCTTCACCCCTTCCGTATTTAATCCGGATTCTTCTGTTTCAAAGATTCCCTGCTCAATCTTGATCCGCTTGACTTCCTCTGCTTTTTCATCTTCTGTCAGGGTATCGCCATACATTTCATCAATGGACTTCTCTATACTCATGACTCCACTGGTTCGCGCCTTACCCACCGTCTCCACAACGGCATCAAAGCCTGGAGCTGCATACTCTCCAAACTTGACGGAAACTTTATACTCCCCAGGAGCCTTTTCCTGCATCTGGTCATAAGTCATCATGATTTTACTTACAAGCTCAGGAAGGACTTTACACAATACCTTAACCAGTGTCCCTCTGGTATGAGTAGTGATCTTTTCCTTTTCCCTCTGGCTTTCTGCATTGTCGGTCTTTTTTAAATCAATGCCAAGAGTTGCTGGGGAAATAATTCCCTGCAGCACCAGATCCAGAAAGGAAGTATAGCTGTTTAAATACGCTTCGTAGGATATCTGAGGCTGAACAACTTCAATTTTATCGCTGTACCCCTCTTTCTTTACTGCACCGATGGCTATGTAATCATTGTCAAATTCATTCGGTTCTATCAGCTGCCCCGTATTGGGATCCCTAGGAACCATATCCTCCGGAATATACCGGTTCACTCTTCCCTTTCTCACAGCATCAAGCCACTGACTGATCACTTCGTCCAAGGCGTCCAGATCATCCGTCTTGCCCTCAAACAGCGCTTTCCCACGTCCCTTCCACTTGCTTGATGTGAAGAAGATAAGGGGTACTCCCATGATGTAATCTCCATCATAGGCGGTATCTTCGTAGACTGCTGTCTCCGGAAGAGTCTTAAGCGGAACTTCTCCACCGGCATCATCAAAGAGTTTATAAAGCACGTACCCTTTTCCGTAAGTCTCTTCTAAGCGGTATTCCTTTTCTTTGTTATCTGGATATGAATAGCTTGTTGAGAAGACAATCTCACTCAACCTACCCCGCTGGTATTTGTACTCCACCCGATCCGCTTCGTAAAATTCTATGATCGGGTATTTACTGACCTGATCCAGACTTATTTTAAAAGCGCCATCACCGGCTGACAGAGCACCAGCCACTGCTTCACCCAGGAGTCCTTCGAAGTTGTTATCCTCTGCAATCTCATCCCATAGTTCCTTTAAAGGCTGGCTGTCTCCTTTTTCCCCAAAGCTGATATCATTTAGATCAGCGGTTATGATATCCTTAAACCGATCCACCACGATTCCCACAATGCCGGAATGGATCTTCCTTACTTTCCGGAATGGAACGGAAGCCCAGAACCTTGCCTTAAATACATCACAGTAGGCAGTCTGTTTGAAAAACTGTTCCAGTTCTGACGGATCTCCACGGTACCAGATCTTATTTTTCAGTACATTGCCCTGAAAGGAAAGCGGTTCCTTAATAACCACCTGCCTCTCTTTTGCTCCTACAATCTTAAGCAATTTAAAATACATATCCTTAAACCAACCCACTTATGAAGCCCTCCTTCCTGTTCCGATTTTTACTTCGTATGGCAGCCATGCATACTGCACACTGTTTACCATGTGATCGTTTCTGTCTTCTGGTGTATTGTCCTTATCTTCCAGCCAGCTATATACTTCAAGCTCCCGGATATAGTTTGAGCAGGTATCCACGATGTAGAAACATGGCTTTGCTCCTGCATCGGCAAACCAGTTTAACTGATTAATGATACGGTCAATGATCTGCTCTTTCTTCCAGGCATCATTGAAATTGTAAACGCTGCCATTCAGGCGCTTATATTTTAAGAACTCTGTTATAGTTGCCTGATCTGCAGAGTCGATAAAGGTATCTCTTGCAAAGCCCCATTCGTTCCGGTTGCGATCAAGGAAATCAATAAAGTTATGGACCGTATCCGTAGGGGCCAGAGGCGTTCCCAGATCTGCATTGTTGTAGACCTTCTCATCAAGTACATAACAGTTCCCCCGGTTCGTGATCCCAATAAAACTCATGGAAATGGTATCGGGTGACTTCTGGGAGTAGGACGTATCCAGACCTGCAGAAAAGTGTACAAACCACTCTGTTTGATGGCGGTCATTCTGATTCCGTATAAACTGCTTTGCATGAGCCTTACTAACCACATGCTTTTTCCGGTCAAAGTTCGGGAAGATCAAGCCGGTTGCTTTACCTCTTAAGCCCTGGATCTTGTTCTTCCAGATCTTCGTTCCTTTTGGAGTATTCCGGATAATGTTTTCCAGCTTCTCCTTTGACAGACCCAAATTGTGGGTAAAAGAAAAGAACCAATGTACCCAGCCGGGCTTTGGTTCCTCTCGTAATTCTTCCAGTATTTCTTTTGGTGTCTCTTCCTGCCACTCAGTAAGCGGACGGGAGCAGTTAATATACTCTTTGTAGACCGGCAGATTCGGATCATCAGGGTTAAGCGTTCCCATCAGGTAATCACACCGCATGGCTGACTCTCTTACAAACTCAATATCGGCAGTGTTGATTTCATCAATGTAAAGGCAGCCATACTGACCGCCCAGGGCTTTCTGCCATTTCTTCTTGTCTCCGTATCCCAGTACATAGATTACTTTATCCCCTCCTGATGTATGAAAGAGAATATGGGGGATCTTATCGTCTTTGGTTCCGTTACCGTTGTATTCAGTCAGGATTCCGAAGTCATCTATAATACCCAGATCCTTATTGATGATATTCTTCTCAGCGGTACCGGTATCCTTTGCTGCTATGATGTGCAGCTTCTTGGGGCTCTCCGCAACCTTAAGCATGAACTTAAAAAGACCGACCGTTGTCTTACCCGCAGCTGTGGTCCCTTCAAGGAATTCAACCGGAGCATCATGTTTAAGAAAGGCCTTGTACTTCTCTGACAAAAGCAGGCGTTCATTGCTCATTATCCATCACCACCACGCATTTGATTGATCAGATCGTCAAGCTTAGTCTTCTCAGTTTCCAGAGTGCCGGAGACTTCCACCTTATCCTTAAACATACCCAAGTGCCTGCCGATCAGCTCCAGAGCTTTTCCTTTATCGTTCAGCTTAATCTCAATGCCGTTTGCCCCTTCCTTGATTCCGGCAATGGCTCCAAGCTTGTCCCCTGGCATTTCATCTGTGGTCTTCACCTGCACCGCCTTATAAGGCCCTTTATCTTCAATCGTCACAAAATCAGTGACATCCGCAAAGCCGATCTTTGCAAGCTCCTTTAAAACCATATCCTGGGTGATCTCTGTGCGCTTTTCCCGGTCTTTCATGCGCTTTTCAACATAGGACGCAACGTTAGCATTTGTTAGCATTCGACTGCTGTTTGCTCTAGCAGTTTCATCTTTCTTGATCTTAGGATAAGCCACCTTGTAAGCTCTGGTAGCATTAAGATCAATCAGGTATTCATCTGCAAATATCTTCTGTTTGGCAGTTAATGCCATCAGTCTCACCTCACCTTCCAATCTGGCTAATTTTTATAATAAAAAAGACACCCATCACGGCTGACAGATGCCAAAATTCCTGATAAAATCTATGTATTATACTTGACTTCCACGCATTTACGTGGTATAATTAATTTATCTTAAAGAAAGGAGAAAGTCGATTGGGTAAACGAAAGAAAAAAGAGAACTTGCTCAACCAGATAATCAAAGCAATGGTAGCCGCCGCCGCTTTAATTAGTGCAATAGCACAGTTGATACAAGCCCTCAAATAATCAAATAGGGGGAGAGAAATCTCCCTCCTACAAAGATATTACCACATCGACTATACAAAATCAATGAAGTTTGACACGCTGCTCCTCATATTCACAATTATTTTTGCCCTTGGAACTGACTGGTCAATCCCAGCCTGTATCCTTGTTATATGCTGTTCTCTTTATGTACTGCTTGTTACAGTCCCTAAAATATGGAGGTTGCACCATGAGATTAAAGCAGATAAGAAATAGCAAAGGCTTAAGTGTCCGGGCACTATCGGAAATAAGCGATGTTCCTCAGCGCACCATAGAAGATCTGGAGCGTCGGGACGATGGCCGAATGTCAACAATGATCAAACTTGCTGACGCCCTTGGCGTTACCCTTGACGAACTATGCAGAGATGAGGCGGCCAATTAGGCTGCCTTTTCTCATTCGTTTGTTTTTTATATAAAAAAAGAGACGGGGTTGGCCGCCTCCAATATTTTACTTATTGTTCCAACAATTTGCAATAAGGGCAAAGTAGGTTGTACTCTCCATCTGCAACTGACTCCTTGCTCTCCTGTTCATCAGCTCCATAGATATAAATTATTCCCCTATCTCCATTAGGCTGAGTATCCTCAAAGATCATTTTAAAATATTGATTGCAATTACTACATTTTGTTATTTGTATCCTACGATTCAAAATAATTGTCCCCCTCCTTTTTTTTTCCATCATACACCAAAATGCACCAAAAGAAAAGAGACGGGGTTGACCGCCTCTTAAACAGAAAACTTTATGTACAATTCCCTGCTTTTAATATACGTTTTATTAACCCTATATCTTGTGGAAACATTTTAAGTATAATATAATTAATTCCGAATGGGATTAATGAAGAACCAAAAGTAGAAAAAGTTGCTATTTTACTGTAACCATATTTTCTATATACATAAATAATAATATAAACTAATATAAAATATCCAATAAAACTTAAAGCTATTGATATTCTAGTATTTCTTTTATATATTTTTATAGCTCTACTTTCTAATTTCTTATCATCTTCATTTTTTTCCTGTTCAATTAATCTGCTTGTATGCTCATGTTCTGCATTTTCTGCCATTATCTTAAAATATTCTTCCATTTTACTAAAATCGTAATAGCTATCTTTCTTTTGGGCAACAAAAGTACTTTCCTTTTTAGCTCCAAAAGAAGTTTTTTGTTGCCCGGATTCAAAAGGGAATTCATATTCATTTATTTTAAATAATATAACAAAATCGTCTTTTGAAACCTCAATCTCTTCCTCGCAACTATAACAAGTATTTATATTGACGCATTTAAGTTCTTCGAGTGTTTCCACAGTTTTTATTAACATTGAGCACTCTGGGCATCGTATCCCATAATAGCGATTTAGAACTCCAACATCTTCCAGCTTAAGCAATGCTTTAACGCTAGTCTCATAATCAACTAACAATTCTTTCATGACCTTAGAAGGAGTTATAAATTTCGCTGCATTAGGAGATAGAGAATGCAAATAATCATCTAACAATAATATATTCTCTTCTGTTATAATACCACTAAGATCTGATAAGCGAGAACAGTACATGTCTTATGTCCTCCTCCATTGTAAATTCGGTAAATTTAATAAAACAGTAATCACTTTTTACAGATATCCTAACATTAAAAGCTTTATTAAAATACATTGGTGAATGACGTGTGAAACGAAACCAAACCCCATCGCATAATTGGCTTTTCTGTAATAATTTTTTATTATCAAAAAATATTGCTTTTGATTGTAATGGATCTTCATTGGCCGCCTTCTGCTCAAGCTTGGATTCTTCATCATCAGTTGCAGAGATTTTTAGAGGATATGCCTCACGATGCGCAGTAAATATGCTCTTATCCTTATAGCTAATAGAAAAATATTTCTCAACCATATTTGTAATATCCGAAAGCACATCTTCCTGATATAGCGGTGATAGTTCACAGATTCTATTTAACAGTAAATCTCTCATTTCTTCTATTTCTTCACTTTTGTCCGCCATCAAGTGTACTATCTCTTTTGGAGTTTGCGTATACTTCAATAACATATTGTATAGCATTCCTCTAAACTCTTCTGATACTAAAATCCCTTTCTTCGTAGCTATACCAAAAATTTCGAGAACATGTTTTATAGCGCTTAAAATTTCCTTTTCTGTTGATGTTGTAGTTACATCTTTTAAAATGAATTCTTTGGTATATTTATACATATTTGATTTGGACTTTGCTCTCCCTACAATTATACCTTTATCAACATAAATATCAACAAAAATTGGGTATGGATTGGAACGTGGTCCATTACTTTTATCACTAAAGGTAATTAGTTTTCCTAAATAAATTTTTATAACTTTGCCATCTACTGTATTATCTATTTCATATCTATAGCATTGTAATTTCTCTGTGTAGTGGTTGCTCAGAAATCTACAATAAGGATCGTATATTTCTTGCTCTAACAGCTCATTTATGTATGAATCATCATATAGTCTACTAAGCTGCTCCTCATTTAAATCTATTTTTTTTATATACAAATCCTTGATTCCTTCTTTGAGAACTGAATCAACCCACAACAAAACCGTTTTCTTGTTTTCCTCAGATGATGCAGCGAATTGGTTTATATCCTCAACCATCTCTGGTCTACTCACAGTAGTACGAAACGCATGTTTTTTCTTTTCTCGTGCAAACTTTTTAAATGCCGAAAGTGTAATATACCCTTCGCTTTCATCAGAAAATGTTACTGGTACAATGCTCATGTCACTCTCCCCATTCGACTTTTTTCTTTATTATAACACATGTCTTATGGGTAAATATTCCAAAAATTAAATACTAGTTTTGTATATTCAGTATAGAACACTTGTTCGAATATGTCAATTAGCCATTATTAATATAAAGGCCCTCAGCTATAAGCTAAGAGCCTTAACACCCGAAAAATGTCTTGGGAGAGTCTAAACCGGGTTAATCAGTCGCCGGGCTGTTACACCCGGCAACCGTAGGGGGATTACCAAATTTATACAATTTTGGATATTACAATTATATAATGGCTATGTGGATATTACAAGGACACGGTTTTGACACGGTTTGTCAAGTCCCTTAATCCAGTACAATAGCATCTGCCCCAAACAGATAAATGCTTAATACTCGTGTAAGCTCTGTCATCCACCTTCTCACTGTCCTATCCGTAATATCAAACCTTTCAGCAATTTCTTCCTGTGTGATCCCTTCTTCCAGGTAGCACATTTTAAAAGCTTCGTACTTTTCCGGAGTTTCCTTCCTGCTCATTTCCTCTTCCAGAAGTCCCAGGCACTTATCTATATGTGCGATCATGACAATGCTCCGTAGCTTGCTTTTTATGATGCTGTTTATGTAAATATCCTCTGCTGATAATTGCTCTAACTCTTCCCCGTCGTCCACATCTGACAACTCAGAAACACCTTCCTGTACACTCTTGCATATCCGGTTATAATTCTCCATCAACTTTTTGGCATTCTGGAACACCTTGGCCTTACGGCTTTTCTTCTGGGACTTTTCAAATTCCCTCACAGCTTCAAGCGCTGCCGTTTTTACTAATAACTCCGCCGCTTCTTTTTCCAAACAATCACCTCCCTGCTGTCAAGTTCTTCTTTGTTCTGTTCTTTTTCTGCTTATACAACTCTGCATAAGTCATGGTTGCGGTCTTCCTTGGATCTTTAACACTTGCCACCTGGACAAGGTGGAAAAACTTCCTGACCACAATCATCTTCTCCAATTCAATCCGGACTCCCCGGACGAAGTCTTTCCGATAACTCTTGTAAGTAAACTTGTCCCCGACTTTCACAGACCACTTAAACTCTGCCAACTCACGCATTGTAATGCCTAGATCTTTCTGATCGGACTCTGACTTCTCGGTCGTAACCGTTCCCACTATTTTGAATTTATATCGCTTTCCGTAAGTTCTTCCCTCACGGGCATAATCCCTTATGGCCTGCCGAGGAATAGAAAGCAGTTTCTCCCACTCCTTAGAAGTATGCTCTCCTAACAGATTGTCTTTATCATATACCGCAAATACGATTTCAGGTGTCAGCTGCAACGCCTCCCTTCTTCCGCTGATAATAAAGTCCTGTTCTGAATAAATGTCCCTTACTTTCACAATCGCAGGTATCGCGCTTGCAATCAGACGGCCAGTGTTTCCTGCAGATCAAGCATATTTTTTCTGATGCCGCAGGTTGTATCCCTTCTGGGTGCTCCTGTTTCGGTCCTGGTCTTTTCCTCAGCTTCGGATCCGGACACAGGCTCGTATATGTATAAGCTGGCATCTGCGCACTGAAACTCATAACCGGCGGTGCCTTTATAGCTGAATCCGCCTCTGCCTGTATGCGACTGTTTACGCTGGCTCTATCTGCTCTGCAGTCTTTTGATGATTTTCTCAATGTATCCCTCCTTTTGGAATTTTCTCTTAACCTGCTTAAGATACCTTTAATTAAATCCGATAATCTAAACGTATAGTTTCAAAATATTTAAAGGGTAGGTATAAGTATGTAAAATGAAAATGTTTTAAAATTTGGATTAGGCATTAAAATATGGTGCGTAATCAGTATTTTAGGTAGTATTTTAAGCTCTTTCACAAATTTAATTTATGCTAATTACAGCGTAGCTGTCGCATGTATTGCTACTGTGATATTTTACGTTTGGCTGCTCTTAAGTAAAAAGCGAATAGCATTTTACTTGATTGTTTTCGTAGCTGTCGTGCGCCTCATAATAGACCTTATTGTACTAAAAACCCCGATGGCGTTTTTGGGATTGGGTAATTGTTTAATTACATATGCTTTTCTGCATAAATACTGGAAACAAATGAAGTGATTTTATTCTTACACGTACCCTGCTATTCTGCTTACAGGGTACGTTTTTTAGTTGAAATTTCAGTTTTCCTGATTTCTGGCAATAAAAAAACTACTAACTAAATATTGATAGTTAGCAGTTCGTTATTATAATCTTCCAATATAATAAAATGCATCCTTTTTGTCCCTAAATTCATTTATACCCAGATATTTCATGCCTATTTTTTGAAGCACTCTCCTCGAAGCTGCATTTTCCGGATCAGCCATTCCATAAATACCGATGATATTTGTAGTATTGAATGCTTCAGATATTATTTCTTTTCCGATTTCAGTTGCATATCCTTTATTCCAAGACATTACACCGAGTTTCCATTCAATCTCAGGTTCGTTTTCCTTATATGGATTTAGGCCAGCTAATCCAATTATCTTGTTACTTGCTTTTTCAATTATAGCACCATGAAAACAATCTAAGGTAACAAAATTTTTATCCATAAAAAATCGAATGTATTGCTCTGTCTTAAGTCTATCCCAAGGGCGATTTTTATCTTTTGTATATAGGTGAACTAGGGGATTTGACATAATCTCATATAACCGATCTATATCGTTTATCGTATATTGACGTACTAAAAGGTTTTGAGTTTCTAAATAAATATGTACAAAATTATTTATTGTTTTTTCCTCCAATCTCCGATTTTTCTTTAATAATACAAGAAATTCTTCTAACTATCAATATTAAGTTTTCAATGTGCATTACTCCAACAAATTCTAATTTAGTTAACCATGCTCTCCGGGATAAACCCTGGGTAATCCTCAAATTTCATTTGCCCTTTGATTTCATTATTGGCGGTCTTCTTCTGCTCGTTATCCCATGCCTGTCTGAATGCCTTGTATGAATTGTACTGTTGGCGGTATCTATAGCTGTCACCAAATATATTCCATGCAGCTTTAACCAGGTTTGGTTCAAACGGCCTTATCTTCTCTAAGTCCTCCGTTGCCTTTGCTGATATGGAGCATCCGCAACACCCCGTACGTTTTAAGCCGTATACCTCGTAGGCATCTGAATAGCGGATATTGTAGTGATCTTTGTACCACTGCTTATCCGCATCTGATACATAAAACAGGGGGCGGAGCCTGTACTTTCCATCGGCTGTTTCAGAAAAACACATAGAGGTATTATCCTTTCGGGGGACGGATCTCATACCGCCCTCGTCCCTGCGTTCTCCCGTTATTACCATATCGAACGACTGTTGAACACTGTGTGCTAACTGCTTTTTGCAATAGTCGCAACATCTATTACTGACATCAAAGGGGATCGGATTATCAGTTATAAAATCCAACATATACTTCGATGAATTTATGACTAATTGAATATCTGGCCTTGGCTCTCCCTTGGAATTGCAGCAACATAAAAAATTAATTGTTGTTTCACATCCAGGATAGCGTTTTTTTAGCTCCGCCCGTTTTGCTGCTTTGTCCTCTGCGTCTGCGTATTCCTTATGTATTGACAGCGGAATATTTTTTCGCTGTATGCCCTCGATCCCGGCTGACATAATTTTTGAAACAAACGGCTGACCGTATTCCCTTGTGGCCTGCACGATATTTTTCTTTGGACGGTATCTGGTGATTGTTACGCCATACAGCGATTCCATTTCACTCACATGACGCTTTATCGCTTCCATTTCAAGTCCCGTGTTAAAAAAAGCATAATGAATGGAAGGGAGGCTAAATGTCTCGCGTACCTGCTCTATCAGATGAAGAAGAATATCACTATCACTCCCTCCTGAATAAGAGCAAGTCGCATTTGGGTGTTCCCTGAGTCTTTTCGCGATAATGCTTTTTATAGCCTCAAATTTAGCCGGTGCGTCAAAATCTGCATATGCCGGACGGTCTGTATATACTTTGCTTTTAAAAGTCTCTTTCATTATTTTACCGAAAGGAGCCAGGATATCCTGTTACGGTGGCCACCGCTCCAGCCTCCTTTCAGTTTTTAATTAACTTGTTGCTTTTTCCGGCATACACTCAAAATGTATGTGCCGTTCCCTCTGTCCTCTGGGTTTTATAATCACATGATCCCCGTAGATCTCCCTACAGCAGATATAGCAGATATGTATTTCCTGTTGGGGAATACTGGTTTTTGATTTAGCTGGCATTCTTTTCACACCCTTTCACAATACCGTGAACAATCTCCCTAAGCTGTCCGGCATATTCAAGAACCAGATCTGCATCCTGTTGAATGAAAGCCGCCTGACTTGCTTTTTTCATGATTCCGGATTCCCTAATTGCTGTATTGATTTCCAGATATCTCTGATCCGCTTCGGCTCGTTCGATCTGTAAATCTTTAAGCGCTACATCCTGAAGGATCTCCCTAGTCATGGACTGAATACTTTGTATAAGCTGTTCATAAGGTTTCCTGTACTTTGTTTTGAGCGTTTCAAGAGGCACGTTCTGCTTGTTCTGCTTTAGACGCATCAACATAGATTGATACTCATCAAGGTCTACCTCTGTTAGTTTAGCTATGCCTATTGGCCCATTTTCATAAGCTTTGAAAGACAACTCGCTCATTTTCAAAAACATGTCCACCTGCTCTTTGCTTTCAAACACAGGATAATGCCCTGGTACCATCCTGATATTGCTTTCCAGTATGCGTTTTTTCCGCATATTTCTTTACTTCTTCTGTCATATCATCACCTTGGTAACCGGATTTCAGGTTACTGTAACCCTTTTTGTTAACATCATAGGTTACCGCTCAAACCCTTATAAAATATAGGTTTTCTTACTACAGTAACCCAGTAACCCACTTTTTTTAATTTCCCTACGCGCGAGACATTTTTTATAAATGATTGTTAAAATTAATACACATATTTCAAAATTATTTTTCTATATATAAGAGTGTGATTTTTTAGGTTACTGGGTTACTGTACCCTAAAATTGCCCTCAAACCCTTATAGAATCTAGCTTTTTGCGGTAACCCCTCAAAGGTTACTCTTAGTGAAAAGGAAGCTCTTCCTGACTGTTTTCAGCCTGATCTACCTTAACAAATCCATCTTTGTCCGCATCATCATTCAATTTGAGGAATACACAGCGTACTTTGTTTCCTTTGAAACTCTTGATTTTATCCATCTTTTTACCGCTGCTTTCTGCCTGTATCAGATCTTTCCGGTTCGCCCATGACAGAAAAGAGGTTCTTGAAAATCCTCCCTCTTTACATAGAGCAGTAAACGCTGTCGTGTAAATAATGGCGTACCCATTTTCGATTACGCCCCACTTTTCGATGTTCTCATTCTGAATGTCAAACCGCGCAGGGTTCATAGCGACTTTGTCCAGGATAAACTGATAGCAGCGTTCATTATCGGAGAGCTCGTTCCGGTCTACCAGGACCTCTTTGGCTTCCTCCAGACTGATATACTGTCCGTCCTTAAACAGGTAATCCGTGGCGATTTTATCAGCCGTCAGTACGATTGAAAGAGATAAGCTCTGCTTCTGCATCTTTTCATCATCAGCCAGTTTCCTAGCAAACTCCTGTTGAATCTCCCTGATCTTTTCAGTTCCCAGTTCCTTTATAACCTCAACAAACTCACGGCCGGCATGACCATAATTTCTCTTAACCAGTTCTGCTGTGCTGCCAGGGTTTTCAAAAACACGCTCTCCGCACTCTATTTCAAGAATACGGTTGATTGCTCCACCCTGGGTCACATAGGAGCTTAAAGGGCGCTCTCCATTTGTCAGAATACAGTTCTTCCAATGATTCTCACGGTTCAACCCCAATTCCTTGTTAGAACGGGTTTTCCCCTTGCCAGAACAAAGATCGTAGACCAATCCCTCAAAGTTGTCCTCGATCTTCCGATTCTTTTTACTGGAATCGTCCAGGATCAGAGGAAGATTGTTCAGCAAGTCACAGATCGCTTCCAGTCCTACCTCTGTTCCCTTATAATCTTTTATGTAAGCATTCTCATCCGGATCGGCCCAAACAGAAGATGCCAGCATGAGAGATACCGTTTTACCTCCTTCAGTTTCTCCCCAAAGATCCACAAAGTAGGGGAGTCCACCAAGTGGCTGCACCAGTACACTGGAGAAAGCGGCAGCCAACATAAACTTGACTTCTATTCTTCCGGCCTTACGCAGCTCTGCTACATGTTCATACCACGCTGTCCGGCTTCCGGACTGCCCTATGCTTTCATAAATCTGCCGGAAGCGGGCGTCACCATCGAAGACAATATCCGTATCGTAAGGCAGGAATCCACCCCTGATCCACCCAAGTTTTGATGTAGAGTACTGGACTGCGATATGCTCCTCATTGGCATTTTCTACGTCAGCCAAATACCGAACCAGATACTTTGCATTTTCGCTGGTAACAGCAATCCCGCGGCCTGACAGCGATACAATTTTATTGGCAGATGTGACCATAGTCTTGGGGACAATGATCTCTTCCCACCGACCATTACGCTTATATGCCAGCTTTATCTGCTCTTCCCCAGTCTCTAGGTTCTTCAGGCGTTCTATTGGCAGGATTGGGTGATAACAGGCCAGGATATCGGTATACCCTGTTGATGGGTTTCTGAGACAAATACCGGTTTCTGTTGCAAGCCATTCCTTACACTGCATGTTGTCATAAGGACCGGTAAAGTTCGTCCAGTTTTCCAGATAACAGGGAGCCTTGACCTTTTCCCGCTCCTGGCGTTTCATTTCTTTCTCAACCTTTTTATAAGCTGATACCATTTCTCTAAATTCTGTCTTTACTCTGAGTTCCGCAGCCTTTAAGCCAAGGGAAGCAAGAAGTTCCGCCCGATACAGCTCATCTTCCTGGTCAAAAACTTCTGTCAGTACCTCGTTGGATAATAATGTTTCTGCCGTGAGCTCATTCAACGGCACCATGCTACCACCTCGCTTCTAATTCATTTAAATCTGCATGTATGCAAAGCTGATACTGCAGGGCATTGTAACAATCGCACCAGACATCACTGAAAGGCTCCGATCGTTCCATGTACGCCCTGTAAATGCCTATGAGCGTACAGTTGAGTTGCCTCTTTCTTTCAACTCTCCCTCGTTCTTTCTTTATCATTTCCCGACGTTTCTGGGACTTGTAAATTGTCAGTCTGGAAGAGAATGTTGGTTTTTCATATGTTCCCCCAAGGAGCTGAAACGCCTCCTTGAAGGTAAGATTTTCCATCTGCTCAACAAAAGAAAAGATGTCTCCATTTGCTCCACAAGCATGACAATGATAATCCCGCCCGTAGACCTTCATAGAAGCCTGCCGGTCTCCCGCATGAAAAGGGCATTGAATAAATCCTTTCCTGCTCGGTTGAAAACCATAACGTTCCACTATATCCCTCATGCTATATGTATCTTTGATTTCCTCAACGGTCACCAGAGACACCTCCCAGTAATTCAATTATCTTGCTGCCGGTATGTAGTTTGTCACAGAACAAAAATCTGGTATCATATTTACGCTCCATAGTCTTTAAGATCTTTTCCAGCTTCTCGCCGGTAACCGCCTTAGGAGACGTTTTCAGGCGCGGATTGTTCCATTCATGAACATCATCAATGCTCTTGATCTGGTTGCTATGCTCCACCAATATGATCACCTTGACTCCTATTTCCTGCGCTCGTTTCAGTTCATCAGTAAATCTCCGATGACCCTGGCACACATTTGATGCAACCTCGGTTAAATTTTGCTTCCGATCTATGATCAGTCTGGGATTATCAAAATTCATATAGTCACCCACATGGAGCTTGCTGACAAAGTGCTGTATTCCCTGCTGATTGAAAGTGTCCACGATCTTACGGATTGCCCTGGCCTTTTCCCTGGAATCAATTTGTATAATCATCTGATCCCTCCTTAGTTGAATGGAAGACCTTCGTCTTCGACTCCATCTGGGATATTCATAAATCCGTCACCGATTGCACTACTGGGGGCAGGTCTTGATTCATTTGCGGATCCATTTGTATTGTTAGAATTCTTAGATTCACCAAATTCTACCTGCTCCGCCACAACATCTGTCGTGTAAACTTTTTGCCCATCCTGATTTGTGTAGGAGCCTGTTTGAATTCGTCCCTCAACAACAATTTTGTTTCCCTGAAAGAAATATTTTTCAACGAATTCTGCCGTCTTTCCAAATGCTACTGTATTTATAAAGTCCGCATTTTGCTCATTTTCTTTTTTAAACCGCCGATCAACTGCAATAGCGAAGCGGGCAACGGTATGACCATTATCCGAATATCTAACCTCCGGATCCCTAGTCAACCTGCCTATTAAAATCACTCTATTGATATGTCATTCCTCCTCTATAGTTCATATTCCAGACCCTTGTTTGCCACATAAACAGTGCACGCCACCAACTCCTGGACTTCCTTCTGAAAAATGTTTTCATCACTTGTCCGATCTGACAAATGCATAAGACAGACTGTTCTTAAGTCATAACTCTCGTTTACTCGGATAAAATCCTTACAGGTATCAAGTTCCATATGTGTAAGCTTTATCCGCTCCTGTAAGCCCTCATGATATGATTCCCGCAATAGATCTTTGCTGTAATTGCACTCGATCATGATTTGATTCAGGCTTTTAAATTTATACCGGATATACTCAGTATCAGTCGCAAAAAGCAACCTTCCAACTTCCTGGTGCTCAATCAGAAAACCAGTACACGGTGCGTCATGCACCAATGGAAATGTCCTTACAGCAAATGGCTTACTGATTGCCGATAATGCTCCTGTTATATGTCCCATGCTCGGTGCCATAATAGGAATACCGACTTTTATGTACTCATGTAGATATTTAGCATGGTCTCCATGCTCATGAGAGACAACCACGCCCGTTATCTTACTAATGTTGAAGTCCAGTGCCTTCTTGACCTCTTTGAATGGTATTCCAGCCTCTATAACAAGACACTCTGTCTCATTGTGGAGCAGATAGCAGTTACCTGCCGATCCGCTCCCTAAACAGGTTAATTTCAAAATGGATCACCACCGTTTTCCTGTACACCTTCATTACTGACCGTCTCTGACACTTCATCAAAGTCAACCGTATTTGCCTGAGTTAAATCATCTTCGTGCTGATTCACTGTCTCATTGTCAATGTAACGAGGACTACCGTCTTCACTTATGACAGCCATGTCCCGTTCGTATGCGTCAGACATTTCAATGCTCATAATGCCCCATTTGCTGATTAACTGCCGGATCATGGTCTTTTCCGCCATTTCGTCGAAACTCTTATACCAGAAGGATGAGAACTTCCAGAGATCCTTTTTAGGAATCTTCCCTTCTTGGAGTAAGTGATAATCCTCCAAATTGAACGCCTGTGAATACTGGTCTGCATGCTTTTCCATCTTGGTCCTGGTCCAGAAGATCTCCTTCCGGAAACCATTGAGAAGTTCAAAGTATGCCAGATATCCGATAACTGGCAGCTCTTCTCTGATTGCATCGTCCTCGATAAACTCAAATTTATGCTTCCCAGTAGACCGATCACGTCCCAAGTACTCACCTTGACGGATATAAATTACATCCAGGTCCTTATACTGGCCTGTCCTCATTGCCAGCTGTTTATAACCTTTTGCACCGAGCTGAAACTGGGCATCTACAGTAATTACCTGACCATTACGATCCTTTTTCTTGTAGGGAACCATATAAAACTGTCCCAGCTGGGGACTGGGGGAAAGATTTAAGGCTTCCCCTAAAAGTGCTGCGCTCAAAATGCTACCGTGGCTACATTCCTGTAAAGCTGGCGTATTTTGTACTGCAGATACCACGCTTGCAATAAATCTTGCTGTATTCTTCTGACCCACCACCTGCAGGACATTTGCTTTTACTTTATCGCTTGACAAGAAACTTGCTATTCCTTTAGGCTGTGTTACTGCAACTTCATTTCCCATCTTTACGCCTCCACTCTTAATGTGTTATTTATAGATACCTTTAAAAGAATAAGCTGCCCTTCCATATCTGGAATGTTAAAATCATTTACTGACTCTGCATTATCGATAAATATAGGTGCTGTCACGCCATAGATTTCCTGTAGTGCTGTAATAATATCCAACCCGGCAACTACTCTATGCCCTGCATTCAAGGAACTGAAGGGAACTCCATTCACCATGCATTCGCAGGTTTCCCTGTATCCTCCATTGAGCTGATCTTCAAACAGGCGGAAATTGACCAGCTTAAATTTAGAGTTAATTCGAGAAGAAAGCAGGTCCATCTTTGCCTTAGTGAATTCTTCCAGAAGAAACAGTTCTTTCTCTTGATCAGCAATCAGCTGTGATGTTGTCCGTTGCTCCTGTTGCAGTTCCAGTACACGTGCCTGCACTCTCTCATTGTTTTCTTTTCCTGTAAGCGTAGATTTAACTCTGTCAAGCTGTGTAACCAGATCCTGCTTCTTCTGTCTCAACTGATTCAGATATCCTGATCCGGTTCCCATTTCCTGAGCCTGTTTTTCTAACTTTTCTATCTCTGCTGATGTTGATTGATACTCCGGACTGCCAGATACATCCACTTGTTGAGGTAACTTAGCCAACTCTTCCATGGCCGCGGTCTTCCGCTTATTCTGCTCCACCTTTTTGGCTTTACTGGATTCCAGCTTCTCTTTGAGAGCGCCAATCTCTTTTTCAAAAGCTTCAATATTTGTAGCAGTCTGCTTTCCATTCTTGACAATGTCAGCAAGGCTCTTCTGTTTATTGGTCTTAAACTCCTCCAGCTTAGCCTCTCTCTGCTCTGACGGAAGCATCTGCTTACACATAGGACAGCATAGAGTATCCTCATTTACCTGCATTGTCTTTACTTCTTCATAATTTTTAAGTAACACTTCTCTGTAAGACCGGTTACTTTCCAGAAGTTCCTGTTTTTGCTGAATCTCTCTTTCTGTCTTCTCATACTCTCTTATGGCATCCGAGAAGGAGTATCCGGCATCATCGATTCTCCGTTGAATTTCTCGCCGTTGATTCATTAGATCCTCATTCGCCTTGCGCTTTAATTCGCCCAGGTCAAACTGTTTTTGCATAATTGCACTGTTGATCTGAGTAAGTGCTTCACTGGCTCTTGATGCGCTGTTTTCCTGCTCTGCCAGATCATTAATCTGCTTTTCCAGATCGGCTTTCTGGTCCTCACACTCTGTAAAATCAGCCTGTACTAATCCTTTGCTGGCTTCGTCAATTCTGGCCGGAAGTTCCGCCTGTCTCTTGTTCAGTTCTTTTAGCGCCTTTTTTGCCTTAGCGGTCAGATCGTCCACGGAAAACTCTTTTAAAACCTCAGACAGTGAAGCGAATCTCTGATCAGTGGATATCACATCTTGATCCGTAACCTCGGAGACCAATTTTAAAAGAATCGCTCTCTGATCCTTCCATTTCAAAGAAGTAAACGCCTGAGGGCTGGTGATTAATTTAAATAGTTCCTCATTCATCAAATCATCTATGTAAGCCTTATAATCCTTTTCTGCCTTGGGGATTTCATTTATTTCATATTTATTGATATTCCCCTGCAGCTGAGAAACCTCGCTGCCTTTCTTCTTAACCCAGTTCTGTTCCTGTATCTTTTTAAGCAGGATCTCTTTTCCGTCTGCCTCTAAAACAGCAGATACTTTAATAACCAGATTATCAACAGGCTGACCCTGTCGGTTGTTGGGACGAATGTTAAAATCAGACTTTCCCTCGCTATCCTTATTGAAAAGAAGCCATGTAAATCCGTCCATAATGGTTGTTTTTCCGGTTGCATTCTGACCGGAAATGGTTGTTCTCTCCTGGAAATCAATAACCAGCTGAGTGATTCCCTTAAAATTCTCAATAGAAATTTTCCTTAATCTCAGATTCATTCTCTTGCAATCCTCCTATGCCCTATGTATAATAGGGGTGAATGATATTTACGTGTTACCTTGATTCCCTGGGAGTTGCAGCTCCTGGGGTTTCTGCTTTTTCACAGCCGATAATATGGCCATCATTAATCAGCAACGGCTTAAATGTTTTACTTTCAACCGCATCCGCCAGCATTTCGAGTGGCATGTCCTCTAACTCTTCCAATATCCATTTTGCAAGTTCCATTAATCATCACCTCACATCACTTCCAGCGCACCGACTACAAAAAACATCAAAGCCATAGCACCGATGAAGATCACTGCCGGCATGATTCGCTTTACAATCTCCTTCAGCTTCGATGGGCGGGTGTCGGTGTAATCGGCTAATTTATCATAGTACCTCATACATTCTCCTTTCCTTACGGCTTGTCCATGCCGACCGGCATCAGCCGGTTTCATCTTTCTTCTCTTTATCTCTGTAGATACTGGATGCAATTCGGCCGACATTATCAAGAATCTCCTGTTTTTCTTCCTCGGTTTTAACAAAACAATCATCGTGAGCACGAATAAGTGTATTGCCGATTTTCATTTCCATGATTTGCATATGTAACACCTCTCTTTCTCTTAAGCCTATGCGTTATTGGTTGTACTTGTTGCGTACTTATAGTCATTCTTTCTTCGCTTACCTTTGATACCTCATAGTCTTTAGTATTTAATTTGTTGATTTTAAATCAACTGTTTTACAAAAAAAATATCTTCTTTTTCTTTTAAGGACTTAATACCCAGTAACTCGCAAAGAGCGGAAACTTCGCTTGTTTTAAACTCCTGCCTGTTTTTTAACTTTAATTGAAATCCATAAGACGAAAGTCCCAGATAATCTGCCACATATTTCATTTTCAATCCTTTTCTTGTAATTAAACTCCTCAAAAGTTCTGTATTGGTCAAACTATCACCTCCTTTCTAATTGATGATTTAAAATCATCTATCCATACTATACCATTTGGTTGATTATGAGTCAACTGTTTTTTTATATTTTACCAAAAATAATTGATTTAAAATAAACTTTGTGTTATATTGGTGTTATTAATATAGAAATGGATGGAAAACTATGGCCGATATTGGAAAAAGAATACGTGAAAAAAGAGAAGCCAATGGTATCACACAAGAGGAATTGGCTACAAAACTTGGTTATAAGAATAAATCAACTATTGCCAAAATAGAAAATGGTACAAACGATATCGTCCAAAGCAAGGTAGTTGAATTTGCCAATGCTCTGAATACATCTGCTTCTTATTTAATGGGCTGGGAAGAAAAAACATCGAACGCAAATCAATCACAAATTAATCAATCAGACTACGAGTTACTGCGTAAATACCATTTAATAGATGATAAAGGCAGACATACTGTTGATACAGTTCTGGAAATGGAATACAATCGCTGCATAGCTACATCCGGTTCTAATGTAACAAATCTAAAACCAAGTGAGGATAAATCGCACTTAATCACCGTGGCTGCTCACGAACGTACAGATATAGAAGTGACCGAAGAAATGAAAATGTATGATGATGCTTTTTTTGATGAATAAATTACGTGCATAGGAGAATTAAATAGCCAATGGCTTTTTAATAATAAATCTAATGAAAAGAGGATATGAGTATGGGAAAAGAAAAACCAACAACAAAAATTTGCAAACACTGCAAAACAGAAATTCCTTATGGAGCAAAGGTATGCCCTCAATGTCGTAAAAAACAAGGTGGTTCAGGATGTCTTACTGCCATTATTGTTTTCATTGCGCTCGGATTACTGGGCTCTTGTCTGGGAAGCAAAAGCGGTAAAACCTCTACTGCGGGAAATAAGGATTCTATAAAAACAGCAGCGGAGACCACAACAGAAGCTCCAAAAACATACACAGCTTATAATGTTGATGATATGATGGGCGATCTTAAAGCAAATGCTCTCAATGCAAGTGAGAAATACAAAGATCAATATGTGGAAATCACCGGGAAACTTAGTGTAATTGATTCTAGCGGTAAATATATATCATTAAATCCCATAAATGATGATTTTGCTATCATTGGAGTTCAGTGCTACATTAAAAATGATGATCAGAAAAATAAGATAATGGGGATGTCAAAAGGCAATACAGTTACACTCAAAGGAAAGATAACAAGAGTTGGTGAAGTTTTAGGCTACTCGCTTGATATTGATGAAATAAATTAATATAGAATGCAAAAACCGTCCAGCACTCGCAATGCTGAACGGCTTCACATAGATTTTCTCTTGCCGGATTTCCGGAAAGATATATCCATCTAGACAATGGAATTATATCATTTTCGGAAACAGCTTGCAATAGCTGTTATTTTTGTACCCAAATTTAAGTAAACTATACAAGGAGATGATATAATGCTTGACCCATCAGGAATCTATTACATGTACTTACGCAAATCCAGAGAGGACCGGGAAGCCGAAGCCCATGGCGAAGGAGAGACTCTGGCCAGACACGAAAAGCGCCTTAACGAACTGGCCGAACAATTAAAAATCGCAATCTCCCACATCTACCGTGAAGTAGTATCTGGAGAAACCATCGCCGCCCGGCCAGAAATGATGCGTATGCTTACCGACATCGAAAACGAGCAGCCTGATGGTGTATTAGTGGTAGAGCTGGAACGTCTCGCCCGTGGAGACACCAGAGATCAGGGTTTGATCATGGAGACCTTTAAATATGGAAATACCAAGATCATCACTCCCATGAAGACCTATGACCCCAACGATGAATTTGACGAAGAATACGCGGAATTCGGGCTTTTTATGAGCAGACGAGAATATAAAATCATAAACCGCCGCTTACAAAACGGCCGACGCGCTTCCACCAAGGAAGGAAAATGGATCTCCAATGTTGCCCCTTACGGATACGAACGTGAAAAACTTCCCCACGAAAAAGGATTCACTCTCACTCCACATCCTGAAGAAGCAAAGATCGTTCAATTTGTATTTCAACTCTTCACCGAAGGCACACCGGAATCTGATGGTCTCCCCCTGGGTCCCACTCAGATCGCCCACCTCCTCGACGATATGAAAGTTTCCCCCCGCAAATCGGATCACTGGGAAACCGGAGTCATAAAAGGCATTCTTAAAAATTACGCCTATATCGGAAAACTAGAAGTTGGCAAACGCAAGCAACTTAAAGTCATAGAAAACGGCACCGTCAAACGCTCCCGCCCCATCAACAATGACTCAGAGATCTTCGATGCCATTCACCCTCCGATCATTGACGAACGCGTTTTCTACGCCGCCAGAAAAAAGCTGGAAGCAAACTTCCGCCCCACCAATTTTTCCACTATTAAATCCACTCTGGCCGGACTTCTATACTGCAGCAAATGTCAGAAAGCCATGTACCGCCGTCCTGCAGGCCCAAGAAACCCAAATGATACTGTACTATGTAAAACGCACGGCTGCCCCACCGTTGGCTCTTTCTATTATCTGGTGGAAGAACGCCTCCTCCAGTTCCTCGAAAAAACGCTAATAGATTACAAAATCCGTATCCAGGGAGAAAACACCGGTGACTGGACCGAAGTCCTCGAACGTAAAAAAGCAGTTCTAACAGAATACAAAAACGAGACAGATATCCTAAACAAGCAGCTTGAATCCGTATACGATT
Source organism: uncultured Paenibacillaceae bacterium (assembly GCA_963523055.1). GTDB lineage: Bacteria > Bacillota > Clostridia > Lachnospirales > Lachnospiraceae > Lacrimispora. The sequence goes on from CAURBV010000024.1 coordinate 39,966, forward strand.
ACTTTGAACAGCAAGTCTACTCCCTCGACCTCTTCCGCAAAAGATCCGGAGACTTAAACAAAAAACTGGAAGACAACGAAAAACTCATAAAAACCATAGAACGGGAAATGGAAGAAATCAAAGAACGCATCATCAAAAAAGAACAGTTCATCCCCTATTTTGAAAACGTCCTGAAATCCTACTCAAAAACAGACGACCCCCTACGCAAGAACGCCCTGTTAAAGCAAATCGTCGATCACATTTACTACACCAAAACAAAAAAAGGCACACGCCTTGGGAGTGGAGTTGACTCCTTCACCCTCGACGTATACCTAAAACTCCCCTTCCGGGACTTATAACGTCCATTACCGATACCTATTAAGCGCCAGTTCTTCCGTTCCAATATCTGTCAAAATTGCTTTCCCCTCTTTATAAGGCATAGCATAACGCTGGGAAAGATAACGCATGGAAGCGCCCATTTCTCCATCTGGTCCGCCAAATTTCAAAAACATATAATCTTAAACCACTCCCTAAAAAAGGAAGAGAAGTGTTTTATCACTCCTCTTCCTTTTTTTCATACACTTTAATACTTTCTTCATGTCTCAGCGTATTGGGACCTAGAAATTTACCAGTCTCCCAGTGATTCTGGAATATTTCGGGCTTTTTGTCCTCATCCTTTGCACTGGAGCTGTAATTATCCTTATTTTTATTTTTCATGTTTGTTCACCTCAAAGATAGTATGGTAGAAACAGTCCCGATTATACATATTTGATCTCAGATTCAGCCCGTTTCTCATTTTTCCGCAATAAACCTGCTGAGCATTCATATAATGTAAAAAACTTTCTTTCCTGAGGTTCTCATGCAGACAATCACAAAAAAGACGAAGACCGATGTAATGAAACATAACGATGTTCCTGTCCTTACTTATACCATCAATTATCCTTATTTTACATCAACCTGCAGCACTGTCGCGGCAAACACCATTAACCAGTTTTATGAGATTCAGTCCCAGCAGTCGGAAAAATACTGCCGCGAGGTTTTATACCCTCAGGCTGTTGAAGATGCCATGTATGCAAAAGACAATGAATTTCCCTTTAACAGCTATGAATTTCTTACCAATTATGTGATTACATATAATGAGGATTGCTTTACCAGCCTCTACACCGACCAATATTCTTATTTGGGTGGGGCTCACGGAAATACGGTGAGGCAGTCCCAGACCTGGAACTTCCAGACAGGGAAGCAGATGCATATAACCGATTTTTTTCTAGATGTAAAAGATGTAAATGATATTTTTAAAGTAATTGAAAATGAGATTGTTGTTCGGCAGAAAGAAAATCCGGGAACCTACTTTGATGATTATGCAAATCTGATACGGGGAAATTTTGATATGAATGCATTTTACTTAAAGCCCTGCGGTGTCGTCATCTACTATCAGCAATATGATATTGCTCCATATGCCTCTGGAATTCCAGAATTTTTCTTTCCATTTAAAAACTGCACGGATGACACGGGTTCCCAAACCACATCACAGTCATAGAAAATAATCCGGTCATCACGATAACAGATGACCGGCATTATTTTTGTTTTCTGCCTTAATATAGCCAGCCTGCCTCATCATCAGATCCAGGATCTTTTCAGCGGCCTTCCTTCTTTCCTCTTCTGGCAGGGTCTCAAACAAAACCATTTCTCCACTAAACTCTATGTAATTTACAATCTTGATTGTTTTACTCATAATTTTATACCCCTTCCTGTAAAATGTATGTGACACAGATTGTACCTGTTTCCAGGTATCTTCTCTTTTAATTATCGGAAAGAAGGGAACTGATTGATTAAAAATGAGACAAAACCCATTGGGGCGGCTTATGTACGGGTAAGTACAAACGATCAGACCGAGCTCTCTCCAGCTGCACAGCTTCGGGAAATTAAAAATTCAGCCAATGCCGACGGTGTGCTGATTCCGGACGAATACATTTTTATAGAAGAAAAGGGGGTTAGCGGGCGCAGAGCTGATAACCGGAAAGAATTTCAGCGAATGATCTCCATTGCAAAATCCCATCCCTCCCCTTTTCAGTATCTGTATTTGTGGAAATTCTCCCGCTTTGCACGTAATCAGGAAGAAAGCATGTTTTACAAAAGCGTACTTCGTAAAAAATGCGGCGTTTCAATAAAGAGTGTTTCTGAACCGATTATGGAAGGCATGTTTGGGAGACTGATCGAAAGCATTATTGAATGGTTTGATGAATATTATTCCATCAACTTATCTGGTGAGGTTACACGGGGAATGACGGAAAAAGCGCTGAGAAACGGGTATCAGGCCGCTCCCTGCCTGGGATACCGTGCTGTTGGGGAGGGAAGGCCTTTTGTTATAGAAGAAAAGGAATATGAAGCCGTAGTATTGATACATCAGTCCTTTTTTAACGGAATGGATCTTACGTCAATTGCAAAAGATGCCAATAACCAGGGATATTGTACCAAACGGGGTAATCCGTTTGACAGAAGATCGGTAGAGCGGATATTAAAAAACAGATTCTATGAAGGCACAGTTACTTGGAATAACATCTCTTTTCAAGGCTCACATGAAACAAGAAAAGAGGTCACCTCTGTCTTTCAGGCGAACCAGCAGCGGCTGAAACAGGAATACAGGCCTCGGAACAGAAGGGAAGTTTCCTCATGCAGACATTGGGCCAGCGGACTTTTGGTCTGCGGTTACTGCGGCGCCAGCCTGGGATATAACTCAGGAGGAAAATCAGGTCATCAGTCCGGCTACTTTCAATGCTGGCGCTATACCAAAGGGCTTCATAAGGAATCCTGCTGTATTTCTGACAAAAAAGCGGAGTCTCTCATTATGGAATCCTTACAGCAGATTATCGCAAATGCAGAGAAACACAACAATTACATCAAACAACCAGATTCCGGACGATCTTTAGAAAGGCAGCGGTTAGAATCCGCATTGGAAAAGCTTGGTACAAAGAAATATAAAATAAAATCAGCGTATGAAAATGGAATTGACACTCTGGAAGAATACCGTGCCGGAAAAGAACGCCTTATGAAGATTGAATCAGAACTGGAAAGCAGGATCAAATCTATAGAAGCCTGGGAACGTCACGATCACACCCTGATTAAGGAAGCAGGTAACTATAAAATCAAGGGTGTCTGCGATATATTATCAGATCCATCAGTCAGCAGCGAAGGGAAAGGGAAAGCGCTGCGTAGTGTGGTAAAAAAAATTGTTTATGATAAAAAGTCAGGGGAAATGAAGTTTATTTATTATATGCATTTACAATAGGGTCCGCCAAATTTCAAAAACATATAATCTTAAACCACTCCCTAAAAAAGGAAGAGAAGTGTTTTATCACTCCTCTTCCTTTTTTTCATACACTTTAATACTTTCTTCATGTCTCAGCGTATTGGGACCTAGAAATTTACCAGTCTCCCAGTGATTCTGGAATATTTCGGGCTTTTTGTCCTCATCCTTTGCACTGGAGCTGTAATTATCCTTATTTTTATTTTTCATGTTTGTTCACCTCAAAGATAGTATGGTAGAAACAGTCCCGATTATACATATTTGATCTCAGATTCAGCCCGTTTCTCATTTTTCCGCAATAAACCTGCTGAGCATTCATATAATGTAAAAAACTTTCTTTCCTGAGGTTCTCATGCAGACAATCACAAAAAAGACGAAGACCGATGTAATGAAACATAACGATGTTCCTGTCCTTACTTATACCATCAATTATCCTTATTTTACATCAACCTGCAGCACTGTCGCGGCAAACACCATTAACCAGTTTTATGAGATTCAGTCCCAGCAGTCGGAAAAATACTGCCGCGAGGTTTTATACCCTCAGGCTGTTGAAGATGCCATGTATGCAAAAGACAATGAATTTCCCTTTAACAGCTATGAATTTCTTACCAATTATGTGATTACATATAATGAGGATTGCTTTACCAGCCTCTACACCGACCAATATTCTTATTTGGGTGGGGCTCACGGAAATACGGTGAGGCAGTCCCAGACCTGGAACTTCCAGACAGGGAAGCAGATGCATATAACCGATTTTTTTCTAGATGTAAAAGATGTAAATGATATTTTTAAAGTAATTGAAAATGAGATTGTTGTTCGGCAGAAAGAAAATCCGGGAACCTACTTTGATGATTATGCAAATCTGATACGGGGAAATTTTGATATGAATGCATTTTACTTAAAGCCCTGCGGTGTCGTCATCTACTATCAGCAATATGATATTGCTCCATATGCCTCTGGAATTCCAGAATTTTTCTTTCCATTTAAAAACTGCACGGATGACACGGGTTCCCAAACCACATCACAGTCATAGAAAATAATCCGGTCATCACGATAACAGATGACCGGCATTATTTTTGTTTTCTGCCTTAATATAGCCAGCCTGCCTCATCATCAGATCCAGGATCTTTTCAGCGGCCTTCCTTCTTTCCTCTTCTGGCAGGGTCTCAAACAAAACCATTTCTCCACTAAACTCTATGTAATTTACAATCTTGATTGTTTTACTCATAATTTTATACCCCTTCCTGTAAAATGTATGTGACACAGATTGTACCTGTTTCCAGGTATCTTCTCTTTTAATTATCGGAAAGAAGGGAACTGATTGATTAAAAATGAGACAAAACCCATTGGGGCGGCTTATGTACGGGTAAGTACAAACGATCAGACCGAGCTCTCTCCAGCTGCACAGCTTCGGGAAATTAAAAATTCAGCCAATGCCGACGGTGTGCTGATTCCGGACGAATACATTTTTATAGAAGAAAAGGGGGTTAGCGGGCGCAGAGCTGATAACCGGAAAGAATTTCAGCGAATGATCTCCATTGCAAAATCCCATCCCTCCCCTTTTCAGTATCTGTATTTGTGGAAATTCTCCCGCTTTGCACGTAATCAGGAAGAAAGCATGTTTTACAAAAGCGTACTTCGTAAAAAATGCGGCGTTTCAATAAAGAGTGTTTCTGAACCGATTATGGAAGGCATGTTTGGGAGACTGATCGAAAGCATTATTGAATGGTTTGATGAATATTATTCCATCAACTTATCTGGTGAGGTTACACGGGGAATGACGGAAAAAGCGCTGAGAAACGGGTATCAGGCCGCTCCCTGCCTGGGATACCGTGCTGTTGGGGAGGGAAGGCCTTTTGTTATAGAAGAAAAGGAATATGAAGCCGTAGTATTGATACATCAGTCCTTTTTTAACGGAATGGATCTTACGTCAATTGCAAAAGATGCCAATAACCAGGGATATTGTACCAAACGGGGTAATCCGTTTGACAGAAGATCGGTAGAGCGGATATTAAAAAACAGATTCTATGAAGGCACAGTTACTTGGAATAACATCTCTTTTCAAGGCTCACATGAAACAAGAAAAGAGGTCACCTCTGTCTTTCAGGCGAACCAGCAGCGGCTGAAACAGGAATACAGGCCTCGGAACAGAAGGGAAGTTTCCTCATGCAGACATTGGGCCAGCGGACTTTTGGTCTGCGGTTACTGCGGCGCCAGCCTGGGATATAACTCAGGAGGAAAATCAGGTCATCAGTCCGGCTACTTTCAATGCTGGCGCTATACCAAAGGGCTTCATAAGGAATCCTGCTGTATTTCTGACAAAAAAGCGGAGTCTCTCATTATGGAATCCTTACAGCAGATTATCGCAAATGCAGAGAAACACAACAATTACATCAAACAACCAGATTCCGGACGATCTTTAGAAAGGCAGCGGTTAGAATCCGCATTGGAAAAGCTTGGTACAAAGAAATATAAAATAAAATCAGCGTATGAAAATGGAATTGACACTCTGGAAGAATACCGTGCCGGAAAAGAACGCCTTATGAAGATTGAATCAGAACTGGAAAGCAGGATCAAATCTATAGAAGCCTGGGAACGTCACGATCACACCCTGATTAAGGAAGCAGGTAACTATAAAATCAAGGGTGTCTGCGATATATTATCAGATCCATCAGTCAGCAGCGAAGGGAAAGGGAAAGCGCTGCGTAGTGTGGTAAAAAAAATTGTTTATGATAAAAAGTCAGGGGAAATGAAGTTTATTTATTATATGCATTTACAATAGGGTCCACCATACTGGCTCATAATGAAGGTAGCGATTTTAGGATTCGGGGTTTTAATATTTACAGGATACTGCAACCTTTTTTCATATCTCCACATTAGCCGCACACTCCTTCCCATGGCCATGGATCATTTACCCATGACCAGTAATTTTCGTCCATGACATGGTTTGACATTAACGGACCACAATACTCCTCATAGGCATGCTCAGCCTGTTCCCGCATATTAGCAACATAATGATAATAATTTAATGCATCCTGATCGCACGGATGGGTATCAAGATACAGAATTACATCGTCCATGGCGAAGCAGGACTGAAATATCTGCATTAATAACATATCGCAATCAACATTACAATTTGCCATCACTTGCACCCTCCCATCAAAAATGGTTTAAACAAATCCGGGAAAATTGTTCCCATTTGAATTGCCGTATCCAGAGAATATACTTCCTGCCATCTCTGCCACGGCACATAGGTCATACCTACTGGATACCGGTCAATACATTCCGCACCGGTACAATCAGCTGGCTTGGCACCAGTACACATACCTGGAGCTACTCCCATTGGCGGCATATTGGGTCTCATGCGGCATGGAGGCATATCTGGGTACATCATTGGGCACGGGGGCATTTCCGGACATTTTGTTACTGCAGGAGAAACTCCCTGTGACGGACATCTTGCTGGTTTGGGAGGCATTTCCGGGCATCTCATGCGGCATGGAGGCATCTCAGGACATTTTGTTACTGCGGGGGAAACTCCCTGTGAAGGACATCTTGCTGGTTTGGGAGGCATTTCCGGGCATCTCATGCGGCATGGAGGCATCTCAGGACATTTTGTTACTGCGGGGGAAACTCCCTGTGACGGACATTTTACCGGCATTGGGCATGGGGGCATTTCCGGACATTTCGTTACTGCTGGTGAAATTCCCTGTGACGGACATTTCATTGGCATTGGACATGGGGGCATTTCCGGACATTTCATTACTGCTGGTGATACTCCCTGTGAAGGACATTTCATTGGCATTGGACATGGGGGCATTTCCGGACATCTCATTACTGCTGGCGATACTCCCTGTGAAGGACATTTCATTGGCATTGGACATGGGGGCATTTCCGGACATCTCATTACTGCTGGCGATACTCCCTGTGAAGGACATTTCATTGGCATTGGACATGGGGGCATTTCCGGAC
>CAURBV010000025.1:0-46729 GCA_963523055.1 uncultured Paenibacillaceae bacterium
ATCCACATCCCACAGTACCACTGTCATATTGGTTGTGCACTCCAGTTCCTCATTCCACGACCCATATGGCGGCCGGAGGTACTGGGGCTTGACTCCTGTAATCGCTTCGATCTGGCGATTATTTTCTTCAATCTGTTCACAGGCATTGGCTACGGCCTCTCTGCTCATCTGAACGTGGCTGTATCCATGGTTTCCGATCAGATGCCCGTCTTCCTGCATCTGCTTTACAATTGCTTCCTTGCCCTTTACGTTTTCTCCCAACAGGAAAAAGGTAGCATGGACACCCCGCTTACGAAGGCCATCTAAAAGCAGAGGCGTATAAACAGAATGAGGTCCGTCATCAAACGTCAGTGCAATCTGCTTACTGCCGGAAAATTGTTCCCGAACTTCCTCCTTTGCTTCTCCTCCGGCATCGGCTGGCAGAAACAACGTATATTTCACCTTACTATAATTAAAAAACAACGCCCCTGCAAAGACGATATCTAGTACAATGACCGCCAACAGACAGGCCAATTTCCATCTGATTTTCATAAACTTACAAGCCGGCTTTCTGCTTTTATTAATCAATCTATGGGCTTTGAAGCGAAAATACAACCAGAATATTTCTGTTTTTTTCTATCTTTTCCCTCTAAAATGCGTTATAATTATGTTATTAGTAATATATATTTAAATATTGTGTACAATCCCTAAGTGGAAGGAGCGGATTTAAATGGAGCACAAGATCATTGCAATCGGCAGACAGTTTGGAAGTGGAGGGCACGAAATCGCCTTCCGATTATCTGAGGAACTGGGGATTCCCATGTATGACCGGGATCTGGTAGAGATGGCAGCGGATAAACTGGGTTTGTCAGAAATAACGGTGGAAGCAGTCGATGAATCTGTATTTAACTCATTTCTTTCATCCTACCGTTATAACGGTTTTGCCCCAAGAAGAGTACCATTAAATGACAGCACGTTCGAGACACAAAGTAAAATCATAGAAAGCCTGGCACAAAAAGGGCCGTGTATATTCGTAGGAAGGTGCGCAGACTATGTTTTACGGGAATATTCCCAGTGCATTAATGTATTTGTCTACGCATCACAAAAAGACCGCACAGAACGCATTATGAAGCGCTACAACATCTCAAAAAAAGAAGCAGAGGCTTCCATCAAAAAAATGGATCACCGCCGCAAGCAGTATTACGAAACATATACAGACCAGAGCTGGGGAAGTATTGAATCCCATCAGATTCTGTTTAACATCAGCAAGCTTGGAATTCCACAAACAATTGACACAATCAAACATCTCTATGCCGACTCCTTATTATCTGATCCGACTAAAACTAATACATAATCCCACTTTAAATTATTATACAGAACAAAAACAGGCAGAAACCAGAAAAACCCTGTATTATTTCTGATTCCTGCCTGTATTAATTTTCAGTAAACCGGTATCCAACTCCCACCTCAGTTATAATAAACCGGGGATTGGCAGAGTCCTCTTCAATTTTTCTTCTGATGTTTGCCATAAAAACACGTATGGACTGATAATCATCATTTGTATCGTATCCCCAGATCTCATTCTGAATAAAGTGGTGGGTTAAAACCTTTCCAGCATTTAAAACCAGCAGTTTCAGCATTTTATATTCAATAGGAGTAACGTGAACCTCTTCCCCTCTGACAATTAGTCTTCTCTTTTCAAAATCCATATAAAACCCATCCAGTTCAAAAGCCGCTTCCTGTTTTATCATACCGCTTTTGTGCCTTAATGCCACACGGATACGGGCCAGCAATTCTCCTGCATGAAAAGGTTTGGTCAGATAATCATCTGCCCCCTCATCAAGAGCAGCTACTTTTTCCTGCTCCATCCCTCGTGCAGATACGACTATAATAGGAATATCAGACTCTTTCCTGATCTGGGATAAAACCTCCATACCATCAATATCCGGCAGGCCAAGATCCAGAAGTATAATATCCGGATTATTGGCATAAAAGTAAGAAATTCCTGTAAGACCATCATCTGCAAAGACAGAGTTGTATCCCTTGCTTTTCAGGGTAATTCTGATAAAATTCTGAATGCTCTTGTCATCTTCAATCACAAGAACGCTGATATCATTGATCATAGGTTTCCTCCATAGGCATCTCAATTCGAAAAGCTGCGCCTTTTTTCCAACTCTGGTCAATTAAAATTTTTCCGCCATGAGCTTCTATAATCGCCTTACATATCGCAAGTCCAAGACCAGCTCCCCTCTGACGGTCTCCTTCCCGGTAAGCAGCTGTAAAAAAGCTGTCAAAAATATGATCCAGCTTATCCTCTGGAATGCCTGTTCCATTGTCACTAACCGTAAATACCATATTCCCGCCTTCTGCTCCTGCGGATACGGTAATAACCGTATTATCTCCTGAATGGCGAATTCCGTTATCAATCAGATTTACCAGCACCTGGGTAAATAGTCTTGCATCTACACTTATAAGTTCTATCTCTGGTGGTGTTACTGTCTTTAACGTATGATCTCCCAGTCGTTTGGAAACAAGTGCGGCTGCACCCGATATCAGATCATCCACTACTTCTCTTTTCTTTCGTATCTCCAGCTTTCCTTCCTGAATCCTGGTCATGTTTAGCAGATTCTCAACCATGGAATTAAGCCACTCCGATTCTGTACTGATATCAAGCAGCATGCTTTTGGCACTTTCTTCGTCTACCAGATCATAATTCTCATAAAGGAAATTGGAGTTGCCTGCAATTCCGGTCAAGGGAGTTCTTAAATCATGGGAAATACTTCTCAGTAATGTACTTTTTAATCTTTCCCGTTCAATCTGGAGCCCTGACTCCTCTTTTTCCTCATTCAGCTGTTCCCGTTCCAGCACAAGAGTAATCTGGGATATGACCATTTCCACATACATACGCTCCTCTTTTGTAAGCCCTCCATCGCTGCACCAGAAGATAATTACACCATACGTTTTACTCAGACTGCAGACCGGCACATAGAGACAGGCACTATCCCCAAACTGGGCCTCTTCATAGCCGCACACAGTGGAATTTCGAAAGCACCACTCAGCTGCCTGGTCGGAGAATCTCTCATCTTTCATTTTGAGCAACAGTTCCGTTTTTTTCCCAGTGAGATTATGAAGGCTCTTCACGCTGTAGGAAATAACAGCCTGGCGCCCGGAAAGATTTAGAAAACCACTTCCTATGGTATTTAGTTTAAGCAGAATCTCCGCCCGTTCCCGGTCCAGATTCATTTGCTTTTGCAGCTTATCGGTTAATGATGCCGCTATGAATGCAACAATAATAAAAATCAGCAAAGAAATAATATAGTTGGGATCATCCACCTGAAAAGTAAATCTGGGTGAGGTTAAAAGATAATTAAACGTGAAAACAAACACAATGGAAGATGAAATACTCCAAAGCATACTTCTGGTTTCCACACTGCAAAGGATGACACCTACCACATAAATCAAAAGCAGATTTTCAGCCCTTACGCCTATATGGCTTAAAAGAATGGCAAGTAATGTAGACAATACCCAGATAACTGCTATCTTTCCAAAACTTCTTAGTTTTCCGAATCCAGTAATGATCTTTTTTTTCATCTCCATGAATGATCAGCTGCTTCCTTCCCGTTTTATTTCTTCTAACATAGCACAAACCGGGTAATTCTTCAATCCTCCATCATGATGACTGTGTAAGATACTGTGCTAGAATATGAACCGGGCTGATGACCTGATCAATTCCAAGTTCCTTAAAAATTTCCACATTTCCAGGATTCTTTACCATGCAGACTGTTTTCCTCACGGAAAACATCTGTTTTGCCAACTGGCATATCTCCAGGTTATCTGCATCTTTACCGCTTAATGCAATCATAACATCTGCTCCTTTTATGCATGCGTCACTTAATACTTCTTCACTTCCAGGATTACCGTAAACAACGGACACTTTATCATACTCAGCAGCAAGATGCTCGCAGTATGTTCTGTCATCATTTATTACGATCAGTCTGTGTTTGTCTTTCATAAGAAGTCCGATCAGGTAATCCGCTTCCTCTCTCCCACCTGCTATACCAATTTTCATGATGCAGATACCTCCTCATATAATTTCTCTGTAAGGCGGTCAAATTCATCAGCTGAGAGTGCAAATGGATAGATTGGTTTCATATTATACTCCTGAATCAGCTTCTCCTTGCTTTTATCATTTAATCTTAATAATACTTCCGGTACATGAAATATTCTTCCAGCAATCTGAGCTGCCAGCAGATTTACATTATCATCACCAGTGGCTGCAACAAAAATCTGAGCCTGACTGATGCCCGCTTTTCTTAACAGCTCTGCATCTGTTCCGTCTCCCAGTACCAGTTCGCCGGCAAATACTCCAGGCAGTCTGTGAAATGCTTCCTCTGATAAATCAATCACTATTATTCTTGTATTACGTGTGGAAAGCCGGTTGGCCAGTCCGATACCAAACTCGCCGGCTCCAACAATCATAATTGTCTTCATTTTTTGAAATAGCATATAAGGTCGTCCTTCCCTTCTGTCAGTTCATACTCATTTTCAACCCTATTTTACAAAATATACTCATAAAAATGATAGTGGGGATATGGGTTCAGATATAAAGATTCTATAAAGAACAAAATAGTTTTGCACATGCAAAAAGGGCTGCCCTTCCATAAAAATGGGGACAGCCCTTAAAAGGCTTATGTCAGCTTAAGATCTAATTAAGCCAGGCAAACATTAACTGCCTGCAGGCCGCGATTTCCTTCTGTTGTTTCATAAGTTACCTTCTGGCCCTCTTCAAGAGTCTTGTAACCATCAGAAACGATTCCGGAGAAGTGTACGAATACTTCCTCGCCTGTTGCATCATTAACGATGAAACCATATCCCTTAGCACCATTAAACCATTTTACTGTACCGTTGTTCATAACGTGTACCTCCTATAATAAATAAAAAATAATTTGATATATCGATGAAACAAAAAATCACATATTTTTGTAAACCATCATCCGAAAATAATGACTTACAAAAATATGTGAAATCATAACTCCATTCGATATTACACGTACATTCTACCCCGAAAACGCAAAAATGTCAAGCCAAAACTAATATTCCCCTATTTTAAAAACAGGGTCCGTTCCCTGTTTAAAGAGGTACGAACCCTGTTCAGTCATAGACGAAAATTTTATTACTTTAAAGTAACTTTTGCGCCTTCTGCTTCTAAAGCAGCTTTAACCTGCTCTGCTTCTTCTTTGGAAGCGCCAGCCTTTAATACCTTAGGAGCTCCGTCAACTACGTCTTTTGCTTCTTTTAAGCCTAAGCCAGTAGCTTCACGAACAACTTTGATAACTTTAACCTTGTTAGGACCAACTTCTGTTAATTCTACGTCGAATTCAGTCTTCTCTTCAGCTTCTGCTGCTGGGCCTGCTGCTGCAACTACTACGCCTGCTGCTGCAGATACACCAAATTCTTCCTCACATGCCTTTACTAATTCGTTTAATTCTAATACAGATAATTCTTTGATCGCTTCGATAAATTCAGCTGTTGTTAACTTTGCCATGATAATATACCTCCGTAATTAATATGTTTGATTTTTTTAATGGAAGTTCAGCTCGCCTTTGGCTCACTGAACAGCTAATTTTCTAAATTCAAGCTGCGTTTCGCCTGCTTTCATTAAGAAAATTATGCTTCTGCGCCCTGTCCGTCTGCAATCTGCTTGAGAACACGTGCAAAGTTTGTAATAGGAGACTGGATGCTTCCCAGTAACTTTCCAAGAAGAATTTCTCTGGAAGGAATATTGGAGATCTTCTCCATAGCTTTTGCATCATAGAATACGCCTTCTACAACGCCGCCCTTGATTTCAAGAGCTGTAGCTTTCTTTGCGAATTCAGCCAGAATTCTTGCTGGTGCTGTCGCATCTGTCTTGGATACAGCGATTGCTGTAGGTCCTTCCAGAACTGGACCCAGTGCTTCAAAATCTGTTCCCTTAGCAGCGAAACGGATCATGGTATTTTTATATACCTTGTAAGAAATTCCAGCCTCTCTTAAGTTCTTACGAAGTTCTGTATCCTGAGCAACTGTGATACCACGGTAGTCTACAACTACTGCAGACTCAGCGCCTTCCAGTAATTCCTTAATCTCGCTTACTACTGGCTGTTTTAATTCAACTTTTGCCATTATGGTTTACCTCCTGTTTAGTCTAAGCCCTGCAGCTGCCTGCAAAAGCCTGTTCGTATAAACTGCAAAGGAAGTCCGATTAGCCCAGAGGGCTAACTGAACGGCTATTTTCCCAAATTCAGTCAACGCTTACGCATGACTTCACTTAGAAAAATATACCAAAGAAAAACCTCTCCGCCAAATGGACAGAGAGGTTTACAATTCATTTACAAAAAATGATTCTTGTACATTCCTCGGCAGGCGTTATCACCTTATGCCTTGCGGCACCTGCTGTCTTCGGCAGTTAATACTAAAATAGTATAACATTATCTATAATACATGTCAACCACAAAGCAAAATTAGTTCATTAACTTTGCTACATTCAGCTTTACGCCAGGTCCCATTGTGGAAGCAAGGGTAACGCTCTTTAAATAAGCACCTTTAACTGTACTTGGTTTTGCTTTAACGATTGCATCAACAAGCGTCTGGAAGTTGTCCGCTAACTGCTCTTCTGTAAAAGAAGCTTTTCCAACTGGCACGTGGATAATATTTGTTTTATCAAGTCTGTACTCAACCTTACCAGCTTTGATATCATTGATTGCTTTTGTTACATCCATGGTAACTGTACCAGCTTTTGGGTTTGGCATTAAGCCCTTAGGTCCAAGGACACGTCCTAAACGACCAACTACACCCATCATGTCTGGAGTAGCAACAACTACATCAAAATCCAACCAGCCTTCGTTCTGGATCTTCGGAATTAATTCCTCTGCTCCAACGTAGTCTGCTCCTGCAGCCTGTGCTTCATCAGCCTTAGGACCCTTAGCGAAAACTAAGATACGAACAGTTTTACCTGTACCGTGAGGAAGTACTACGGCACCACGGATCTGCTGGTCTGCGTGACGTCCGTCACAACCGGTTCTGATATGAGCTTCAATGGTTTCATCAAATTTAGCACTTGCATTCGTCTTAACTAAAGAGATTGCTACTGGTGCATCGTAGAGAACAGCACGATCTACTGCCTTAGCTGCCTCTGCGTATCTTTTTCCTCTTTTCATTCTAAATAACCTCCTAGTGGTATTGTCGGGGATTTTCCCTCCCACGTTACAAAACATCGCCATCCAAGATAAAGGAAGTCCGATTTGCCTTACGGCTCACCGAACGGCATAAGTTACGAAACTCTGCCGGCGCTATACTTGGCTTTGATTAAGAAGCTTAAGCCTCTACTGTGATACCCATACTTCTTGCGGTACCAGCGATCATGCTCATAGCTGCTTCAACAGATGCAGCATTTAAATCTGGCATCTTAAGTTCAGCAATCTTCTGTAATTCAGCCTTGGAAATGGTAGCTACTTTTGTCTTGTTTGGAACTGCAGATCCTGATTTAAGCTTGCAAGCTTTCTTCAGTAATACAGCAGCTGGCGGAGTTTTGGTTATGAAGCTGAAGCTTCTGTCCGCATAAACAGTAATAACAACCGGAATGATTAAATCTCCCTGGTCAGCTGTTCTTGCATTGAACTCTTTTGTAAACTGTACGATGTTTACACCATGCTGTCCAAGTGCCGGACCTACAGGAGGAGCTGGTGTAGCTTTTCCTGCTGGAATCTGCAATTTGATATATCCCGTTACTTTCTTTGCCATAATTAGGCACCTCCTAAATAAATGTGGTATTGTCGGGGATTTCCCTCCCACGAGCCTATACAACAGTATAAGCCGCTTTTACTTGTTACATCTTCTTTATCTCGCTGAAGTTCAGTTCCACCGGTGTCTCCCGGCCAAACATCTCAACGTTAATGGTGATGGTTTTCTTACTTTCGTTGATGGACTTGATAGCACCAACAGTATCCTTCCATGCACCGGAAGTTACCACAACGGTATCTCCCACTTCAAAGCCAACAATGATTTCTTCATTCTTGAATCCAAGCTTTTGCATCTCATCTTCTGTCAGAGGAACCGGTTTTGATCCAGGACCTACAAAGCCTGTCACACCACGGGTATTACGTACAACATACCATGTATCATCATTCATGAACATGTGTATCAGCACATAACCGGGGAACATCTTTTTATCGGCCTTTTTCTCCACGCCATTCTTCAGTTCGATGACGGATTCAAGAGGAACCGATACTTCCAGAATCTGATCCTGCAAGTTTCTGTTTTCGATTGTTTTTTCAATGTCAACTTTTACTTTGTTTTCATAACCTGAATAGGTATGGACTACATACCAATTTGCTTCTGACATAAACTCACCTTAACCCTTACGAATTATAAGATAAAACTGAGACCAAACTTGATGATCAGATCAAGAATCGCAATAATCAGTCCTAGAGCAACCGCAGATGACATAACAGCGATTGTTTGTTTCGTTACGGTTTCTTTGTCAGGCCAAACGATCTTGGTAAACTCAGACTTTATGCCTTTAAAAAAGCTTCGTTTCTGAACTCCCTCGTTGTTCACTGTATCTCCCATAAACTGCCTCCTAAACTAATTACTTCGTTTCTTTGTGCATTGTATGGCTCTTACAGAATCGGCAATACTTCTTAGTTTCCATTCTGTCCGGATGAGTCTTCTTATCCTTGGTCATGTTGTAGTTACGCTGTTTACATTCAGTACATGCCAGTGTGATTTTTGTGCGCACGACTTCCACCTCCACTTAAATTATCGTTGTTGTGTTTTCAGTCCCTTTTTTTCTGCTTCAAGAAATTTTGAGCATAAAAAAAAGACCTAAGCTCTTCCATTCGCCCAATTACTATAACATATGGGACTGGATTCGTCAATCTTTTTTTGTAAAACCTGCTAAAATGTAGATTCAGACATTATAACACGGGAAACTCAAAAAAGCAAGTCTAAAGTTTCCCGTGTCAGTTTTTAATACTCGATCTCTGTCAGATAACGCCTCAGCGCATCCTGCCAGGAAGGCAGCGGCTGAAAACCGTTTTCTATCAGCTTATCCTTGCTGATACGGCTGTTCATCGGGCGTTTTGCCTTGACCGGGAACTGATCGGAGGTAACCGGTTCAACTGTAACGTTCATACCTGCCTGTTTAAAAATCTCACAGGCGAAATCATACCAGCTGCAAAGTCCTTCATTGGTCGCATGATAACGGCCATATTTTTCTGTTTCAATCATATCTACCAGAAGGCGGGCAAGGTCAAAGGTATAAGTAGGAGAACCAATCTGGTCTGCTACAACGCTGAGTTTATCTCTGGTTTTTCCCAGATTCAGCATGGTCTTTATAAAGTTTTTGCCATTTACTCCGAATACCCAGGCAATACGTACGATGAAATACTTTTCAAGGTTCTCTTCAACTTCCAGTTCTCCCTCGTACTTGGTCAGCCCATAGATATTTAACGGCTCTCTTTGATCGTCAGGCTCCCAGGGGCGGGTTCCCTGACCGTTAAATACATAATCCGTACTGATATACATCATTCGGATGTTCAGCGCTTTACACACCCTGGCAATATTTCCGGTTCCCCTGGCATTCACAGCTCTGCATAATTCCACATTGTCCTCTGCAGCATCTACAGCTGTATATGCGGCACAATGAATGACTGCATCAGGAGCAGCTTCCCGGATCACCCGGTTTACGCTTTCCTCATCCGTAATATCCATCTCTTCAATGTCCACGCCCACTGCCTCATGGCCTCGTTTTTTCAGCTCATTTACTACGTCATATCCAAGCTGGCCTTTTACGCCAGTAACTAATACTCTCATCGCTGCCTCACTTTACCATTGGAATTTATAAACGTTTTCCGTACATATTGTCAAAATAATTCTGGTATTCTCCGTTTACAATATGTTTCCACCAGTCTTCATGATCCAGATACCACTGAATGGTCTGGCGGATTCCGGTGTCAAAATTGTATTTCGGCTTCCAGCCAAGCTCTGTTTCCAGCTTCTTCGGGTCAATGGCGTAGCGTCTGTCATGCCCCGGACGGTCTGTTACATATTTAATTAAGCTTTCTGGTTTATCCAGTTCTCTTAAAATAGTTTTTACCACTTCTAAATTGGTGCGCTCGTTGTGTCCGCCTACATTATAGACTTCTCCTACTCTGCCTTCGTGAATGATTAAATCAATCGCCTCACAGTGATCCGATACATGAAGCCAGTCTCTTACATTCTCTCCTGTTCCATATACAGGAAGATCCTCATCTGCCAGCGCACGGCTGATAATAAGCGGAATCAGTTTTTCAGGGAAATGATAGGGGCCGTAGTTATTGGAGCATCTGGAAATAGTAACAGGAAGTCCGAACGTTCTCTGATATGCCAGAACAAATAAGTCTGCACTGGCTTTCGAGGAAGAGTAAGGACTTGATGTATGGAGCGGAGTTTCTTCTGTAAAGAATAAATCCGGACGGTCAAGGGGTAAATCACCGTAAACTTCATCGGTGGAAACCTGATGGTAACGCTTAATCCCATAGGTGCGGCATGCGTCAAGTAATGTGGTGGTACCCATTACATTGGTTCTTACAAAGCTTTCCGGATCTGTGATAGAACGGTCAACGTGGCTTTCTGCTGCAAAGTTAACCACCATATCAGGTTTTTCTTTTTCAAACAGTTCGAAAATAAAGGCTCTGTCTGCAATATCACCTTTAATAAAACGATAATTCGGTTTGTCTTCTACGGGTTTTAATGTCTCTAAATTTCCTGCATAGGTTAAGAGGTCCAGATTGATAATCTCATAGTCCGGGTATTTATTTACCATATGATGTACGAAGTTTCCGCCTATAAATCCAGCTCCTCCGGTTACAATTATTTTCATTGATTTACTCCTTTACTTATCGATATATTTTCCTGCAAGCACATCCATCAGATACTGTCCATACTGATTCTTCTTTAAAGGTTCTATGCTCTTTTCCAGCTGATCCTGTGTGATCCAGTGGTTTAAATAAGCAATCTCCTCCAGACAGGCAATTTTTCTGTGCTGATGGGTTTCCATGGTACGAACAAAATTAGTGGCATCTACCAGAGACTCATGAGTCCCTGTGTCAAGCCAGGTAAAGCCCTGACCCAAAAGTTCCACATCAAGCATTCCTTTTTCTAAGTAGATGCGGTTTAGATCTGTAATCTCCAGCTCGCCGCGGGCGGAAGGCTTTAAGTTCTTCGCATATTCCACAACTTTATTATCGTAGAAATAAAGTCCTGTCACGCAGTAATTGCTCTTGGGAGCAGATGGCTTTTCTTCAATGGAAATTGCTTTTCCCTCGGAATCAAATTCCACAATACCAAAACGCTCCGGATCATCCACGTAATAACCGAAAACGGTTGCTCCGTCTTTTTTATTTGCTGCATGAAGAAGCCGCTTGGTAAGACCGTGGCCTGCAAAGATGTTATCTCCAAGAATCATGGCAACGCTGTCGTTTCCGATAAATTCTTCTCCGATGACAAACGCCTGGGCAAGACCATCGGGGGAAGGCTGCACTGCGTAAGTTAACTGAATTCCAAACTGTGAGCCATTTCCTAACAGCGCCTCAAACCGTGGTGTATCATCAGGAGTGGATATAATCAGAATATCCCGGATTCCTGCATTCATTAAAACGGAAAGCGGATAGTAAATCATGGGTTTATCATAGATTGGCAGTAACTGTTTCGACGTTACCATGGTAAGCGGATACAGCCTGGTGCCGGACCCCCCGGCAAGAATAATTCCCTTCATTATTTGTTTCCTCCATATTCATTCATACCGCTATCATAAAGGGTGACGTAACGTCACGGTCAAGTCTTTTTCTATTACTTTTTTCTTATTTTCTGCAAATGAATACTCCTGCCTGCTTTGTAATAGGAATATATCCCTTTTTCCCCATTTTCTTTTCCAGATAGTCCCGGAATTCTTCATATCTGTCACTTAGAAACTCCTGCTGATTGCCGTGACAGGATAATATATATTCCATCAGCGCACCTGCATCCGTCACTTCCAGATGGTCATCGTATATTTCTTTTCTTACAGATTTAAAATGTTTTTCTAAAATCTCTTCTCCATTTTCCAGTCCAAACACATCATAAAGATTTACCTCAGAAAGAGCAATTCTGGAATCAAATTCCGTCACCAGCTGCCTGATCTCCTTCATATGTTCCCTGCCATAGGTGCTGCAATAAAAGATTCCATCTTTTTTTAAAACGCTGGTAACCTGAGTCAGTGCAGCATCCAGATTGGTTAAATAAAACAGCACATGATTGGCAGAAACAGTATCGAAGCTTTCTTTCGGCTTTTTAATCTGCCTGCAGTCCAGAACTTCAAATATTATCTGTCCCTTCACCTGTTTTAGGTTTTCCTGGGCGTCACGAACCATACCCTTGGATACATCCGTAAGGCATAGCTTCGCATCGGCAGGAATACGTTCTTTATTTACCCGCCATAATTCCCCATTTCCGCAGCCAAGTTCCAGAATGTGCCTGCCATCTAAAGGCTCCATCTGTTTATAAAGCCATTGGAACCAGCCTACGGGATTGGTGGCATATTTTTTATGGAGACCAATCCGGATGCTCACATTGGCGGCATCCTTATATTGTTCCACCAGAGTCTTTTCCATATTTGTAATATGGATTAAGTGAAGAATTTTATTCCAGTCTGCAGCCTGGCCGTCTTCCACCAGTTTTGAGGTTTCTGTTAACGTCTGCTCGACCAGTTTTAAATGTTCAATTCTCTTACGAATCAGACTCAGCTGAAGCTTGATTGATTCTCCCACGTAGTCATGATCCTTATCATTAATGGTAATGGAGCGGATTTCATCCAGTGAAAATCCAAGATATTTGAGAGAGAGTATCTTTTGCAGTTTAGCAAAATCTGAATCAGTATAAAGCCGGTATCCGCCTGCACTCATGCTTGCCGGCTTTAACAGTCCCTGTTTGTCATAATAACGAATCGTCCGTATGGAGACACTGGCCTTCTTTGCGAACTCCCCGGAAGTATAATATCCCTCCATATGATTCATATCTCTCTCCCCCTCTCCATTTAACCCTTATTACAGAATAATCTGATAATTTTCTATATCCAGAATTTTCCCAAACTTTTTCCCTACTTCGCGTATTGTCCCGCAATGAACGAAACCAAGCTGTTCGTGAAGTTTCATACTTGCATCATTGCCTCCTGTAATTACAGATACAACTGTATGAATATCTTCTCTTTCTCTGGCCATATCAAGAATCGCCACCGCCAGCTTCCCGGCAATTCCTCTTCTGCGGTAATCCTTATCAACGTAGATAGAAAGTTCTACTGTTTCTTTGTATGCTTCTTTGGGGCGGTAAGCGGAGAGGCTTGCATAGCCAATTGCTTTCCCATCTTCCTCTGCCACAATCAGGGGGTGATTTTTTACATTATGCTCATGAAACCAGACCATACGCTCCTCCATGGTTTTTGGAGTAAAATCGAAGGTTGCAAAACCATGTTCTGCCTCATAATTATATATATCCAAGAGCTGCTGCATATCTTTTTCTTCTGCGGTCCTGATATTCATTGCCATTCCTCCTGAGTTAATCAGTATTATTTATTTTAGTATCATACATCAAACTATTGCCCTCGTCCAATACAAATTGTTAAAATATACACCTTATTAATTCCAGATTTTTTCAGTACACGGGTACATGCTTCCACTGTACTTCCGGTGGTATAAATATCATCAATTAATATCACATTTTTTACACCAGGAACTATGTTTCCCGGCATAAAAGCTTCCTCCAGATTTTTTAAACGTTCTGTGGGATTAAGGGCTTTCTGAGGCATGGTTTTTTTATTTCTTACCAGCATGTCAGGAAATACGGGAATGTTAAGTTTAGCTCCGATCTTTTGTGCAAGAACTTCCGCCTGATTAAATCCTCTCTCTTTTTTTCTGGAAGGATGAACCGGTACAGGGACCAGACCGCCGGCCTCCATACGTCTTATCATCTTCTCATAACGCAGACTTATGGCATCTCCGTAAAAATCCAGATACTCCCGTTTGTTTTTATATTTTATATTTGACATTGAGGTTTTCGCGTGCTCGTCATAATTAATCAGAGCCCTGCCATACTCAAAGGTTCTTCTGTGTTTTACGCAGTCAAAACAGTATTCCATGTCACTGCTAAAAAGTTCCTTTCCGCATTTTTTGCATACAGGATCCGTTACAAAGGAAAGCACTCTGACACAATCAGGGCAGATCAGCCTGCCTTTTGGCATGACAATTCCGTCACAGACCGGGCATCTTCTTGGAAATAAGAGGTCGATAAAAAAAGAGGATTGCATAAGGACTGATTCTCCTTTTAAGAATGGAAAGACGGGCAGACATAGATCCTTGTCTGCCCAAAGGCTTTAAGGCAGCTTATATATTTCGCAGATACGATCTTTCAGACCGGAATATCTGCGCTGTTCCATTTCATTGTTTACCATATCCTGAAACGTACCTGGCAGACCGACCAGGCATACGCAGGTCTTTGCGCGGGTAACCGCTGTATAGATTAAGTTTCTCGTCATCAGCATTCTTGGTCCGGGGAAAACAGGAATTACCACTGCAGGATACTCACTTCCCTGGGATTTGTGAATGGTTATGGCATAGGCGAGTTCTAATTCTTCTAACTGCTTATAGCTGTATTCCACCAACCGTCCCTCGTCAAATTCCACAGTTACAAGCTCGGCAAAGGAATTCATCTCACGAATAACACCTATGTCACCATTATAAATTCCGGTTCCCTTTTCCAATGGAATCCCGTACTTGTTTCTGACTTCCCATTCCATATTATAATTGTTCTTGATCTGCATGACTTTATCGCCGGTCCGGTAAATCACGCCTGCCGATTCCCGTTCCTGCTTTGCCTCGGAAGGCGGATTTAAATATTCCTGAAGAATGGTATTGAGCCGTTCCACTCCCATGGCACCTTTTCTCATAGGTGTCATAATCTGAATATCAAAGGGATCTGCCTGTACATAGGAAGGAAGTTTACTTTGTACCAGTGTAATCATGGCATTGATGATAGTATTGGGTTCTTCCCTTTTAATAAATAAGAAGTCATTACTCTTTTTCCCAAGAGGAACCGTTTCTCCCCGGTTAATCATATGAGCATTCACAACAATATCACTCTGGTTCGCCTGACGGAAAATCTTTGTCAGCATTACCACATTAAAACTTTGGGATTCAATTAAATCCCGCAGCACATTCCCGGGTCCAACGCTGGGAAGCTGATCCACATCTCCCACCAGTATGAGCCTGGTTCCGGGGTTTATGGCTTTTAATAGAGACTGCATAAGATGAATATCTACCATCGAAGTCTCATCAATGATTACAGCATCGGCATCCAAAGGATTCTCTTCATTCCGTTCAAAATGCATGGATACGGAACGCTCGTCTCCCGGAACACCGGACAGTTCTAACAGCCGGTGTATGGTCCGTGCCTCATAACCGGTGGCTTCTGTCATGCGCTTTGCTGCCCTGCCCGTAGGAGCCGCCAGCAATATCTCCATCTCCTCACTTTCAAAAAAACGGATAACGGTATTAATGGTAGTGGTTTTTCCGGTTCCAGGTCCTCCTGTAATAATCAAAAGACCGCTGTTTACCGCTTCTACTACCGCCATTACCTGCTTTTCATCCAGCTCAATCTGCTCTTTTTCCTGAATCTTAATAAGCCTGGTTCTGATCTCGTCCTCAGGCATGGTTCCTCTTATATTTAAATCATGAAGCATCTTAGCCACATTCAGTTCCATATAGTAATACTGGGAAGCATAGACAGTCCGCTTTCCGTCCGTCTCTCTGATTACGAGACGTTTGTCCAGCTGCATGTCCATCAGATGCTTCTCTATAAATGCCTGCTCCACTTTCAGCAACTCTGAGGCAGATGAAAGGAGTTCGTCTTCCGGCAAATAAGTATGACCGTTTGAAGTCGCCTGCAAAAGGGTATACAAAACTCCGCATTTAATCCGAAAATCCGAATCTGTAAAAATACCTGCTTTTCTGGCAATCTCATCCGCCATTTTAAATCCCACACCGGATATGTCATCTGCCATCTGATAAGGATTTTCTTTCACAATGCTGTAAAGCCTGGGGCCATATTCCTGGTAGATCTTCACTGCAAGATTCATGGAAATGCCATATTCCTGCAGGAACATCATAGCCTGGCGCATCTCTTTCTTTTGTTCCACCTGATTGGAAATAGACATGGCAAGCTTTTCGCTGACGCCCTTTACCTCGGAAAGGCGTTCCGGCTCTTCTTCCATAATCCGGAAGGTATCGGCTTTAAAACGGCGGACAATTCTGGCCGCCAATGCAGCACCCACACCCTTAATCGCTCCGGAACCTAAGTAACGTTCCATGGCAGCAGTATCCTCAGGAGCCTTGATTTCATAGCTTTCCACAGACATCTGCTCCCCATAAACGGGGTGTTCCGTTAAAATCCCAACCGCTTCAATCCGTTCCCCTTCACTGATATAATGAAAATTGCCTACCAGCGTATACTCCTCACCGTCTTCTGAAAGGCTCAGCACTGTATAACCGTTGTCTTCGTTCCTGTATTTAATTTTTTCTACAAATCCGCAGACTGTCGCCATGTTTCCTCCGTAAATGGTAAGAGACTGCCGCAAAAGGAACCCTGCCGGAATCAATGGATACCGCCAGGGCTGTTAAGAGCAGTTAAAATTCTGTTTTATTGTTTCCGCCATGCATAAATTCAATAAATTTACCGGTTCCAATGGCAACTGCAGTCAGCGGATCCTCTGCTATCATAGTTGTAATGCCTGTCTTCTCTTCGATCAGTGCATCTAATCCGCTTAATAAAGAACCGCCTCCTGTTAAAACAATTCCTCTGTCAAAAATATCAGCAGCCAGTTCTGGTGGAGTTCTCTCCAGAACATTATGAACGGCATCTACGATCTGCATCGCCGGCTCTTTTAACGCATCAAGAGTCTCGTCCGAAGTTACAACAATGGTCTTTGGAAGGCCTGTTACTAAGTTTCTTCCTCTTACTTCCATGGTTAAAACTTCTGGTCTGCGGTAAGCAGCTCCGATGTTGATCTTGATCTCTTCTGCCGTTCTCTCACCAATTAAAAGGTTATGCTTCTTACGCATATAGCGGACAAGAGCCTCATCAAAATCATCACCAGCCACTTTAATGGAAGTGCTGACAACGGTTCCGCCTAATGAAATCACTGCGATATCGGAAGTACCGCCGCCGATATCAACAATCATATTGCCGCATGCCTTGGAAATATCAATTCCAGCCCCAATCGCTGCTGCAACCGGCTCTTCAATAATCGCAACTTCTCTGGCTCCTGCCTGATAAGTTGCATCTTCTACTGCTTTCTTTTCAACTTCAGTGGCACCGCTGGGGATGCAGACACTGATTCTTGGCTTTCTTAATGTTTTCTTTCCTACTGCTTTATTGATAAAATACTTCAGCATCTTTTCTGTTACTGTGTAATCAGAAATAACACCCTGGCGCAAAGGTCTGACTGCTACAATATTACCGGGTGTTCTTCCAATCATCAGTCTTGCTTCTTCTCCGATTGCCTTTATTTTATTGGTATCACGGTCTATGGCCACAACTGACGGCTCTTTTAAAACTACACCTTTTCCTTTGATATAAACCAGTATGCTTGCTGTACCTAAATCAATTCCAATGTCATTAGACATCATCATAATAATCTTCCTCCTGTTCGCTGTATCCTGTTCCCAGGGTTTCCTTTATCTTCAAATTTATGTTAATTGGTAAATGAAGTCGCATTTTCTATCTTATTATATACAATAACATTACGTTTTGAAAGGGTTTTTTTAATTTTTATTTTGTTTATGTTTTTTTAATGTGCGGGACACATTTTCTTCACAATTATATCATATACTGATAATACGTTATCCGAAAGGATGACGGGCCTTTTGTTTCAAGTAACTTACTTGAAATCACAAAGCTTTTTCATACTCATACCGGACGGTGCAAACCGTCCGGCCCCCCTAAAAAATTAACGAATCTGTTTCCCAATGTCGGAAGCGGATTTTTTTTATTCAAAATCGGGATTTGATTCTTTTTCAAGAAATCAAATCCCGTCTTTTTATTTTATCAGGATAACTTTAATGCCCACTCCCGACAGTCAATTACTTTCGTTGCAACTCCCTCGTAAAACTCAGGCTCATGGCAGATCAAAAGGATACTCCCCTTATATTCCTTCAGCGCCCTTTTTAACTCTTCTTTTGCCTCCACATCAAGATGGTTGGTGGGCTCATCCAGCAAAAGAACATTGGTCTCTCTGTTTAACAGCTTACACAAACGAACCTTTGCCTGTTCGCCTCCGCTGAGCACCCGCACCTGGCTTTCAATATGGTTGGTGGTAAGTCCGCATTTGGCAAGAGCAGAACGAACCTGATACTGGGTATAGGAAGGAAACTCTTTCCAGATCTCTTCAATGCAGGTAGTCGTGTTTCCAGGAGCCATCTCCTGCTCAAAATAACCAATGGAAAGATAATCTCCCAGTTCCACGTTTCCTTTTAAAGAAGGTGTCATTCCCAGAATGCTTTTTAATAAAGTAGTCTTTCCAATGCCGTTGGCTCCTGATAAAACCACCTTTTCCCCTCTCTCCATGATCAGATTCAGTGGTTTTGATAATGGTTCCTCGTATCCAATCACCAGTTCCTTGGTCTCAAATATCAGTTTTCCTGCAGTACGGGCTTCCATAAAATGAAACTCAGGTTTTGGTTTATCTTTTGAAAGCTCAATTACATCCATTTTATCCAGCTTTTTCTGTCTGGACATGGCCATATTTCTGGTGGAAACCCGGGCCTTGTTGCGCGCCACAAAATCCTCCAGCTCTGCAATTTCCTGCTGCTGCCTCTTATAAGCTGATTCTAGCTGAGCCCGTTTTACAGCATAAACTTCCTGGAACTTGTCATAATCACCTACATAACGGTCTAGCGCCTGATTTTCCATATGATAGATAATATTTACCACGCTGTTTAAGAACGGAATATCATGGGATATGAGAATAAACGCATTTTCATACTCAAGAAGATAACGTTTCAGCCATTCAATATGCTGTACATCCAGGTAATTGGTCGGCTCGTCCAAAAGAAGGATATCCGGCTTCTCTAACAATAGCTTTCCCAAAAGAACCTTGGTTCTCTGGCCTCCGCTCAGTTCCGTTACATCCTTATCAATACCCATATCACTTAATCCCAATGCTCTGGCCACTTCTTCCACTTTGGAATCGATGATATAAAAATCATGTGCCATTAATAAATCCTGAATCGTACCAAGCTCTTCCATCATGGTATTCATGGTCTCTTCGTCTGCCTCTCCCATATGGTCGCAGATCTCATTCATCTGTTCTTCCATCTGAAACAAAAAAGCAAACGCGCTTTTCAAGACGTCACGGATGGTCATCCCTTTTTCCAATACAGTATGCTGGTCTAAATAGCCCACACGGACTCTCTTTGCCCACTCAACTTTTCCCTCATCCGGCTGAAGCTTCGCCGTTATGATATTCATAAATGTGGATTTACCTTCTCCATTGGCTCCGATCAGGCCGATGTGCTCTCCTTTTAATAACCGGAATGACACGTCCTGAAAAATGGCGCGGTCTCCAAATCCATGGGTCAAATGTTCTACGTTTAATATACTCATCAAAAAACTCCTTCATAAGTGCAATTCCACTAACCGAAACATCATAATTCTACATGAACCGAGCAATTAAGGCAAGCATATTTTACCTTACCCTTGCGCATTTTGGTTGCAAAAACGGACAAAACCGTATATGATAGATCCAACATCAATACATGAAGAAAGGAATCTAAGCATGTACGTATATACATGGTATCAGTGGCTGCTGTTTTTTTTCATTTACTGCTTTATCGGCTGGGTAATCGAATCGACTTATGTTTCCGTAAAAAGCTTTCATTTCGTAAACCGTGGATTTTTAAGACTTCCCTTACTCCCTCTCTATGGCAGCGGCGCAATCCTTATGCTTTTTCTGTCTCTTCCTGTGAAAGGCAACCTGCTTCTCGTTTTTCTCTTTGGTATGGCCGGGGCTTCTGTTCTCGAGTACTTAACCGGTTATATCATGGAACGATTATTTAAAATGAAATACTGGGATTACAGTAATAACCCTTTTAATTTAAACGGATATGTGTGTCTGGGCACTTCCATCGCCTGGGGCTTTCTCACCATTCTTCTTACAGAAGTAGTACACCGTCCTTTAGAATGGCTGGTATTTCGCCAGAGTGCAACCACATGCATCTTCCTGGTAACTGGGATTGGCATCTTATTTGTCTATGACACCGTTCAATCTACCAAGGCAGCTCTTGATCTGGGCAAGGTACTGGAATCCTTAACTAAAATCAGAGCGGAGCTGGAAGAGGTTCAGGTACAGATGTCACTGTTAAAAGCAGAGACTGCCCAGAAAGTTTCCGAGTTAAAATCGGAGACTATGCAAAAGGCGGCTTTTGTAAAAGAAGAAACCATGGTAAAGCTTACTTCTCTTAAAACAGAAACCACCAATGTGATCAGAGAGTCCACATTGGCAGAGCGGCTTCAGGCCCTGACTGAAACAAGGGAAAAATTAACCAGCCGGCTTACATTTTACCCGAAAGGTCTTCTGAGACGAAATCCTTCTGCTTCATCCCGTATGTTTGGGGAAGCGCTTCGAGAATTAAAGGAATATTCAAAAAAATTTAAAAAATAGCAAAAAAGAAGGATATCCATTGAGAATATCCTTCTTTTTTGTATTTATACCATTTGATCTACCATTGCCATAAGAGCTTTCCCCAGCTTCGCAGATTTCTCTTCTGCATCTGCCATGGAACTTCCCTTAATACCATAATAGAATTTAATCTTAGGCTCTGTTCCGGAAGGTCTGACGCATAACCATGCATCCTCTTCCAGTTCATAGTAAAGCACGTCAGAAGACGGCAGACCAGTGGGTTTAACAGCTTCCGTTTCCATATTCTTTACCGTATCCGCCTTATAATCTCTTGCTAAAAGAACTTTATATCCACCAAACACCGCTGGTGTATTGCTTCTCATGGCTTCCATAATTGCACGGATCTTTGCCTGACCCTCAATGCCTTTTAATCCGATTGAATTAACCGCATCTTTATAGTATCCATATTTCTCATACATTGCAATCATGGCATCCCAAAGACTCATGCCTTTTGTCTTATAATAAGCGGCAGCCTCACAGAGAGCGGCCGTTGCAGAAATTGCATCTTTATCCCTGGCATAGGTGCCGATCAGGCATCCATAGCTTTCTTCCAGACCAAATAAGTAGGTACCATATCCGGTAGCCTCTTCTTTTAAAATCTGCTGCCCGATATACTTAAATCCAGTGAGTACTTCAATGAGTTCACATCCGTAAGACTTAGCCACTGCATCTACCAGATTCGTGGTTACGATGGACTTTACCACCTGTCCGTCAGATGGGATGTCACCACGTTCCTGTCTCTGGCTTAATACATATTCGCAGAGCAGGGAACCTGACATATTGCCGGTGAGAGGAATATACTCTCCTGACTTATAATCCTTTACATAAACACCCAGACGGTCTGCATCGGGATCTGTGGCTAACACCAGATCTGCATCCTTTTCTTTTGCCAGGGAAAGCCCCAGCTGAAAGGCTTCCTCCGCCTCTGGATTGGGATAGCTGACAGTGGGGAAATCTCCATCTGGCAGTTCCTGCTCTGGCACCACATAAACCTTGGTAAATCCAAGCTCTCTTAAGACTCTTCTAGCCGGAACATTGCCTGTACCATGGAGAGGGGTATAAACAATAGAAAGTTCATCCTTCATCTCATGGATTGCAGACTGATTCATAACCTGAGCTTTTACCTGTGCAATGTAAGCATCATCGACTGCCCCACCGATTATCTCATATTTGTCTGCTGCAACAGCTTCTTCTCTTGTGATGGTCTTAACCGTAGAAATATCTGTGATCGCTAAAACCTCAGCAGTAACTCCCTGATCATGAGGAGGTGTAAACTGTGCACCATCCTCCCAATAAACCTTATATCCGTTATATTCCGGAGGATTGTGGCTGGCGGTTATATTAAGACCTGCGATACAGCCTAAGTTTCTCACTGCAAACGAAAGCTCCGGAGTAGGGCGCAGAGATTCAAACTTATATGCTTTGATACCATTGGCAGCAAGTGTAAGTGCAGCCTCCTCTGCGAATTCCGGAGACATATGTCTGGAGTCATATGCTATGGCTACGCCTTTGTGGGCTCCGCCCTGTTTTATGATATAATTTGCAAGACCCTGGGTGGCTTTTCTGACCACATAAATATTCATGCGGTTGATGCCTGCTCCGATCACGCCTCTTAAACCGGCGGTACCGAATTCCAGATCCTGGTAGAAACGCTCTTTGATTTCATTGTCATCATCTTTAATTCTTTGGAGTTCTTCTTTCGTCGCCTCATCAAAGTATGGATTTGACAACCATTCTTCATAGATGCTTCTGTAATCTTTCATAAGCAAAATGCTCCCTTCTCTCCACTTCATATTATGGTTATTATAAATCATAACATGGCAAAAGGAAAGCAGATTCCCATTATTTTATTCTCGACAGGAAAAGATTCCGCATGGGCTGCTGAATCTCCAAATCCCTTAGTTTTTCAATATTTCTGGCCGGTATCCAGGCCTTATTGGCATTATAATAAAAGTTAATCTGCTTCCAGTATTTTTCCGGATACAAAAACAGATAATACAGGCAGGTCCTGTCTGCACCTGACAAAGGAAGCACTTTCGAATAAGTATCAAGCATGGACATACCCAGCTTTAAATTCCAGTCATGCTTTTCCATCGCCTTCCTCATAAAGTGATAAAGGTCCTCCATCTGCATGCCCCTGTGCATCCGGTTAAATTCTACAATTGCAACGTCATGGGTACACATTAGAATATGGTGCTGGTTTAAGTCCCCATGACACAAATACCCCTCCCCAATCCCGCATTCCTCGCAAAAGCCTGCAAGTCCTTTACAGGCTTCCATAGCCTGATCATAAAACACGTCATAATTTCCCATGACACATAGTTCAAATTCGGACTTTTTTCTTTTACTGCGGATAAAACTGCGGGCTCGTATCAGTTCCCTGTTGTGACGTTCCATCTCCTCAGCCGGCTGCTGTACCAGAATGGAGCCTAAGTTCCATTCTTCTTTAAACTTTACTTTGCGAAACATTTTATGTAATAAAGCAATCCGTTCAATGGCGCAAAGCACCTCTTTACTATCTTTTAAATTGCATTCCCGGTCTGAATACCAATTTTTCACAATCCATCTGGTGCCATCCTCTGCACTGGAAAGAATCTCACCTTCTTTATTTCTAACATAGCGATCCACACTCAAGTGGCCGGTTTCTTCCAGTTGTAAAAATACCTGATCCTCAAATTCCAGGCGCTTGATGGTTCCTTTATATTCTCTCAGCAGCTTAAGCCCCTGATCTGTTTCACACAGCCAGGCGCCCCGGCCGCGTTTCACATCCAGAATTTCAAGCTCATACTGCGAAAGCACCTCTGTGTATTTCTCGTTCACAACCACCCCTCCAACTCTTAGCTAATCAGCTACTTCTAGGGTATGAAGGGGCGGAAAAAAATATGCAAACTCCAGGGGAAAGTTATCCATGCCGGGGCATGTTTTCAGAAGAGATCTTTGGAATAATTCAGAAGATATTCACGGCTGTTATGTTTAGGATTTTTTAAGACCTGGTTAAATAATGCTTCTAGTATTTCACCCATCTGGGGACCGGGTTTTACACCAGATTCAATGAGATCCCTCCCTGTTACTGCCATATCCTTCAGGCAGATACAGTCTCCATCATCAATGATTTCCCCGGCATACTGTCTCACTGTCTTTAGCTGTTTCAGATAAGAACCGTTTAAAAATAAAGTTTGAAAATTCAGGAGATCATCAAATAATGGAGCATTAATTCTGCTCATAACTTTTCTGATTTCAGGTTTTGATGCAGGAATTTCATTCTTCCATAGTTCAGACAGAATTCTAACCTGATCAACAGTATCATTGTCCAGTTTTAATTCTTTTAAAATTCCTGCTGCCTCCTTTGGGTCTAAAAAGCGCAGAAGACCAGACCAGCGTACATGCTTGCTGGAAGGCAGCATTTTAAGCTTTTCAAGCTGAATGAGACCTTTTTTAGCCGTGTTAAAATGCTGAGAGACATAAGGTGCAATCCCGCTTTCAAATACGGCCGCCATTTTCTCAGGATAGTCAGAGAGAAGAAGCTTTGTTAATTCCACAGCAATCCTCTCTTTGCTGACTTTTTCCATATTTGGTGCAATAGCGGAGATAGCTTTATTGGTTTCCTCTTCAATCTCAAATCCCAGCTGTGCAGAAAACCGGATCGCCCTGAGAATTCGCAAAGCATCCTCATTAAAACGATCCATGGGATTTCCTACACATCGGATAATCCCGGCTTCTAAATCCCTGACTCCGCCAAAGGCATCTACCAGCCCGTCTCTTTCACTGTATGCCATCGCATTGATGGTGAAATCCCTTC
Source organism: uncultured Paenibacillaceae bacterium (assembly GCA_963523055.1). GTDB lineage: Bacteria > Bacillota > Clostridia > Lachnospirales > Lachnospiraceae > Lacrimispora. The sequence continues at coordinate 24,561 of CAURBV010000025.1, forward strand.
GTTTTAAATCTTCCAGCAGATTGCCGGTAAATTCCACAGACTTGGGGTGTCTTCCATCTTCATACTCTCCATCAATGCGGTAGGTTGTCACTTCATAGGCTTCGTGTTCCATCAGTACGGTTACTGTTCCGTGCAAAATCCCCGTATCAACCGTTCTTGCAAATATTTCCTTTACCTGTTCTGGTTTAGCGGAGGTGGTGATATCCCAGTCCTTTGGTACCCGTAAAAGCAGGCTGTCTCTCACACATCCGCCCACCGCATATGCCTCAAACCCATGGGTATTCAGTTGTTTTATGATCTTTCCTGCTGCATCTGGTACCTGAATTGTTATCACTGCATTTCCTCCTGCATCTTTATATTTCCTGATTAATAAGCTCTGCCCCAGTAAACCATTTTTACTGCTGGCTTGCCGCAGCAAATGCAGGTATCGGACAAATGATCCTGCTTAAATGGCATACATCTTGATGTGGCGCCAGTCAGTTCCTTGATCTTATCCTCACACTCCTGGGATCCACACCACATTGCCTTAACAAAGCCTGGCTTCTCCTCCACAGTTTTTACAAAGCTATCCATATCCACAGCCTCATAAGTATGGGCATCCCTATGAGCACGGGCACGGGCAAGCATATCGCTTTGAATGGTATTTAAAAGCTCTCCAACTTTTTCATTTAATTCATCTAAAGAAACTGTCATTTTTTCATGGGTATCACGGCGGACAAGAACAGCCTGGTTTTCAGCAATATCTCTTGGTCCGATCTCGACACGAACCGGGATTCCTCTCATCTCGGATTCGCTGAATTTCCAGCCAGGACTCTTATCTGTATCATCAACTTTTACTTTATAATTAGAAAGAACCTTCTTTAATTCATACGCTTTCTCAAGAACGCCTTCCTTCTGCTGCTGTACAGGAACGATTATAACCTGAACCGGAGCAATTCTTGGAGGAAGTACAAGTCCGTTGTCATCACCATGAACCATGATAATAGCGCCGATGAGTCTGGTAGTTAATCCCCAGGAGGTCTGGTGAACGTATTGAAGCTTATTTTCCTTATCTGAATACTGAATCTCGAAAGCTTTTGCAAATCCGCTTCCGAAGTTGTGGCTGGTTCCGGACTGAAGAGCTTTTCCGTCATGCATCAGGGCCTCAATTGTATAAGTAGCCTCTGCACCAGCAAATTTTTCTTTATCCGTTTTCTGTCCGCGGATGACAGGCATTGCAAGTACTTCTTCGCAGAAATCGGCGTATAAGTTCAGCATCATTTCTGTTCTTTCTTCAGCTTCTTCGGCAGTAGCATGAGCAGTATGACCTTCCTGCCATAAAAATTCTCTGGAACGAAGGAATGGCCTGGTTGTTTTTTCCCATCGTACTACGGAGCACCACTGGTTATATAACTTTGGAAGATCCCGGTAAGACTGAATATCTCTGGAATAAAAATCACAGAATAAGGTTTCAGATGTAGGTCTTACACAAAGTCTCTCCTGTAATGGTTCCAGTCCTCCATAAGTTACCCAGGCAACTTCCGGAGCAAATCCCTCTACGTGATCTTTTTCTTTCTCTAATAAACTTTCCGGAATAAACATAGGCATATAAACATTTTCTACGCCAGTCTCCTTAAATCTGAAATCCAGTTCCTTCTGAATATTTTCCCAGATTGCATAACCTGCTGGTTTAATTACCATACAGCCTTTTACACTGGAGTAATCGATTAATTCTGCTTTTTTAACTACGTCTGTGTACCACTGTGCGAAATCCACATCCATGGATGTGATTGCCTCTACTAATTTCTTGTCCTTTGCCATGACTAATCTCTCCTTTCAACATTTAAGCCCATGCTTTTTGGGCATAAAGGGATACCTGTAGGGTGTTTCATTATTAAAGCCCATGCTATTTGGGCATCAAGGGATACCCGTAGGGTATTTCATTATTAAAGCCCATGCTTGGAGGGCTTAATGGATACAAAAAGAGCCATCCAATCCCTATAAAAGGGACCGAACAGCTCGGCGGTGCCACCCAATTTAGCCGCTGCTTTCATGCGGCTCACTTTAAATCCGATAACGCAGGATACGCGCCGCAGTTTTCTGCGGGACTCCGAGGCAGGTTGGGTGATGAGTGGTATAAAGGCTTTTCAGCTAAGAGCCTTCTCTCTGTGATACATCATTACTTATTAATCCTCTTCAACGTCATATTTCCTATAATTTTATAGATCGTATGGTTGATTTTACGTTATTTAAATATGTTTGTCAAGAGGAGGACAAAGCATTTTCCCAGACATTTCCTATAAAAGTGCTTCAAACGCCCGTACTGCTGATTCCATAATCTCATCTGGAAATTCATAGGCAGCCGTATGAAGGCCCGGACAACCCTCTCCTGCTCCCACACCAAAAAACAATCCAGGAGTTTTCATTAAATACCAGCCAAAATCTTCTGACCAGCGAAAGGGTGTATTCTCTTCCAGATAAGGAATTTTCCCTTCCTCAAATCTCCTTTTGCAGGCATCAGCCATATCATGTTCATTGTATGTATCGGGGAATTCGTCCAATATCTGATACTGAAACTTTAATCCTCCTTCAACCGCACGCTTTTGGGCAAGTGAAAGTATGGAAGACTGAAGTCGGTTTAATTCTGACAAACGCTCTGCCCTGATAGTTAATGCCAGCTTCCCGTCAGCAGGAGAAACTCCAAAATTTTCTCCTCCTGCCTTCACTTCAATAATGGTAGCAAGCACCATTCCCTGAGAACCAGCCTTTTCTGTCAGTGATGGCAGACTACTAATCAATTCAGCAATCAGCCATGCAGGATTGATCCCCTCCTCCGGATAGGCCGCATGGCACTGCCTGCCTTCCAGATTCAGTATGAGCCCTCTGGAAGCACAGGCAAAGGTTCCCTTTTTCACCACTGTTTTTCCTGCGGGATATCCAGGCAGATTATGAAATCCGTATATTTCCCGTATTCCTTTCTCCTCCAGAAGTCTGCTGCATATCTTGGCTCCCTGACCGGTTTCTTCAGCTGGCTGAAAAATTGCATATACATTGCTTCCCGTCTTTCTTCCCTCTAGCAGAAGACATAAACCGGCCAATACTGCGCTGTGACCATCGTGTCCACAGCCATGAAAAAGTCGGCCGTCCTCTCCCATCACTGCATCCATATCAGCTCTAAATGCCTTGCTGGTCCAGGCTCCCTCTTCCTCATGTACAGCGTAAAACCACGTATCACAATCTATAATTTTAAGAGAAGTCCGGGTTTTTAAAAAATCTTTCAGACGCTTCATGGTCTCCTTCTCAGATCCTGATTTTTCCGGACAGGCATGAAGTTCTTTTCTCAATTTTTTTATTTCTTGCAATATCTGTTCATATGTATCACTCACGATGTTCTCTTCTTTCCTCATTGATAATGCGTAACGTATGTTCTCTTACTTTGTCACGAAGCTGCTGTGTTTTTTCAAAATGCCCGCATACTTCATTGCCATAAGTTAAGTTCAGATCGTATTCCAGAGGCAGCCATGTACCGGAACCTGCTTCGTTATGCTGGATTAATGTTTCTGTTTTGTCAAGAGCCTTTACCAGTATGGCTTCATCCGAGGAAAGATCCGACATTTCATTAAACATGGTTAAAAGACCTGAAGAAATCGTTTCCGGAAGATTTTTTAGCAGTGTTTCAATGGCATCAGCCTCTTTCTCTTCGTCCGCCTCAGTCTTAATAAATGCTGGTATATCTCCGGTGACAGCTTCCCCCCAGTCATGGATCAGACACATGCGGATAACCTTATTCATATCAAGCTCAGGAAAATCATCTTCCATCAGCATCGCAAGCACAGCCAGCCGCCAGCTGTGCTCCGCCACACTTTCCTGCCTTCCGTTCGTGGTCCAGTTATGCCGGGTGTTGCATTTTAATTTTTCCAGGATTCCTAAAAATTCTATTAATTGTTCCGGGTTCATGGCACCTCTCCTCCTTCATTTTTCCTGTCATTCTTCCGGTCATTATAGCACGTTCCCTCATAAAGCTCCACGATATCTTCAATAATCAAAAGACCGATTGGTCCCAGAATAAATCCCAGAATTCCAAATAGCTGCAGCCCCACATACATGGCAACAAGCGTTTCCAAAGGTGTTAACCCCACCTTTCCCCCCATAATCTTAGCTTCCATTATTTCTCTTATAAAATAGCAGATAATATAAATGATAATAAGGCCTACTCCGGTAAGCCATTTTTTTTCAACAAGAGCAATCAGCGCCCAGGGTATTAAAACAGTTCCGGTTCCAAATATAGGCATGGCATCCAGTAAGCCGATTATAATTCCCAGAAGAATAAAATATGGATTTTTTAAAAGAAACAATCCCACAGAACAGATTATCATGGTAAACAGCATAATGGTTGCCTGAGTCTTTAACCATGCACTGCCTACTGTCATCAGACGGTTACCAAGCATTGCGTATTCGTAACAGAACATGGAATTATCCCGCCGGGTTCGGATATCATCCATCTCCTGCAGAGATAAAACAGTAGCAATCATTAAAATCACCAAAATAACTGTCAGCTGAACCACCCATTTTAACACGGTCATGGAATTTGACATTAAAAAAGGCATAGCCCTGCTTTTTACGGCAGCTTCCCCACCAATTAAAATATCACTGACCACGTTTACCATATAACCCTCAGGTAGCTTTAAAAACCGTTCTGCAAAGGAACAGTTATCCATAAGCCAGGCGTTGATACCATCTAATATCTGAGGAAGATTTTCTAACAACAGCTTTGCCTCTAAAAAAAGCTTTCTGCCTGCAAAATAAAGAAAAACACCAAGAACGATCATAAAAAGTAAGATTTCAATTCCGCCAATCAGGGCAAGTGGAAGAGAAATCACTCTTTTTTTATAATTGAACCGGGTTTTCCTTTCAATCCAAAGGGCAGAGGGGCGGAGGGAAAGAGCAAATACATACGCAATCAAAAAGGGAATCACAAGAGGCAGCAAAAATCGAAAGCTTAAATAGACCGCCCCTGTAACTCCCAATATTAAAATTGTTTTCTTCAGTTTCCTGCTCGGTTTCTCCATGGACTCACCTGTTTCTGATTTGTACTTCATTTGTACACTGTTATTATAAATCAAACGGCGAAAACTATGCAGAAACAATAATAGTAAATAATTCCTTTTAAAATGCATCCTGCCAGGAAAAAAGCTCAAACAATCCTTCTTTTGGCTTTATGGAAAATGTCATCTTCTTTTTTGTTTTTGGGTGAATAAATGAGAGACTGGATGCAAAAAGAGCAACATTTCCTTTTGTAAAATGATTCTGAAATTCAGGATTATACTTACGGTCTCCCCACAAAGGTGTGCCATGACCTGCCATCTGTACACGGATCTGGTGATGCCGACCGGTTTTTAACTTTATTTTAAGAAGGCTCACTTCCTTACCATCATAAATTTTGCTATCCACAAACCAATAATCCAGTTCTGCAGGTTTTGCACTTTTTATCCCCTTTTCCACAATTTTTGAACAATTGTTTTTTCCGTCTTTCCACAAATAATCCACGTAGGTGCAAAAGTTATCCACAGGTTTTCCACAAACAACAGCATAGTAAAATTTTTCCATCAGATGCCCTGAAACCTGTCTGCTTAAAGCCTCTGCGGCAATTTGAGACTTTGCATAAACCATTACGCCGCCAACCGGTTTGTCCAGTCTGTGGATAACTCCCACATATGGCTCCCCATTTTTTGTGGATTGTATGTTGATATGTTTCTTTATTTCACTGACCATATCCGGTTCAAACGTCTTCCCGGACTGAGACTCAATTCCTGCCGGTTTTTCCACCACAAGAATATCCTCATCTTCAAATAATATATTAAGCTTCATCTGTCTGCTGCTCCTTATTTTCCCACTGATTCATCATAGCCTTAACAGAGCGGCTCATTTCAATACTAAAATCACTATTCCATTTGCGCTGGCAGAATGCCCGGATCCACCGGTCAAAATCTTCGCCTCTGTCTGTGACCTTATTTAATTCATGTTGAAATTCTTCCGGCTCCATACAGCGATAAGTATTCTCAAAAACAACCGCCTCCGGTCTTAATCGTTTCGGCTTCACTCTCTCTTTTTGCTGGGGAACAGGATAGCCAAATACCACCATTGCAGCTGGCACTGCATATCTGGGAAGAGAGAATAATTCCCGGTGAGTTTCGTACTGTTCTAAAATATCCCCAATATAACAAGATCCAATTCCCATTGACTCTGCTGCAACCACTGCATTCTGTGCTGCGATTAACGCATCATCGGCGGCCAGCATAAAATCTCCCATTCCGGGAGTTCTGACTGTTTCTTCATATTTGCAAAACAGATCGTACCATTTCTGATAATCTGCCACGAACACAAGAACCATGGGAGCCTTTGCAATAAATGGCTGATTGTCACAGGTTACAGAGAGTTTCTCTTTTAGCTCTGGGTCCGTCACATCTATAATGGAATATAAGGTCATATTACCAGCCGTAGGTGCCTGCAGTGCAGCTTCCACGATAGCCGCTTTCTTTTCCGGCTCAATCTGCCTGTCTTCATATACACGGACAGACTTTCTCTCCATCAGTTCCTTCACCGTATTGTTCATATGATTATATTCCTCTCTTTTTAACACTTTTGTTTCATTGATTATATTTCAAATGGTTCATAATAGCAATGAAGATTTTTACTTTGAAACTCAAAAAATACTTGCATTCTTTTTCCCGAAAGTGTATAGTATATAAAAAGAGGTAACATAGTTTTCATTACTACATTACACGTTTTTATTTCTCATGCAAGGAGGTTTTACTATGAACATAAAAATTAAAGATCCCGTCAGCGCAGGCACTCATTTTATAGCCATGCTTCTCGCCCTGATTGCCGCTGCACCCCTGCTGATAAAAGCTTCTGCAGATGGAGAACTTCATCTTGCAGCCCTGGCGGTATTCTGCATCAGCATGGTGCTTCTCTACGCAGCCAGCACCATCTATCATACCCTTGATATTTCACCTAAGATTAATAAGCTGTTGAAGAAATTAGATCACATGATGATATTTATCCTGATTGCAGGGACCTACACTCCAGTGTGTTTAATTGTTCTGGGTGACAAAACCGGTTTAAGCCTTCTTGCTCTTGTCTGGGGCATTGCCATCTTAGGAATGATTATTAAAGCGTTCTTTGTAATGTGTCCAAGGTGGTTTTCATCCGTTATTTATATTTCCATGGGCTGGATCTGTGTGCTGGCTTTTCGTAAAATCGTATTAGCACTTCCTCCGGCTGCCTTTATCTGGCTTCTTGCAGGCGGACTGATTTATACAATCGGAGGCATTATCTATGCGTTAAAGCTTCCTCTGTTTCAGTCCAGACATAAGAGCTTTGGCAATCATGAACTGTTTCATCTGTTTGTAATGGGAGGAAGCTTCTGTCACTACATTCTCATGTATCACTTTGTGGCTTAACTTAAAATAGAAAGAAGACTGAGTGCATTCAGCCAGAATGCCTGATCAGTCTTCTTTTTTTCTCTATTCCTTTCTATAGGAACAGCAATAATCCGTTACTTCATCCGTTGAAACTTTAAATCTGCTGGAAGCGGGTATTGTAAAAGCCTGTCCTGCTTCATAAATTTCCCAGTTATCGCTTCCCGGAAGAAGAGCTTTTAAGTTACCACCAAGAATTTCCATGTGCTCTTTCTCATCTGTACCGAACTCATATTCTCCCGGTAAAATGATTCCCAGTGTCTTTCTGGTTCCGTCTTCAAACAAAACTGTGCGGCTGGTTACCTTTCCGCCATGGTAGATATTTGCTTTCTTTATTACTGTTACACGCTCAAACTGATCCATTCCAGATTCCTCCGTCAATATAGTGTTTCCTTGATGTAATAATTTACTATACTAAAGTAAGAAAGTGAAAAAGTCAATGAAGACTTTCAGATTTTTCGATCAGGAATAGCTTGTCCTTTCTGGAAAGCTTTTTAATCTGTACTTCACGGCGCATAGCCTCTTCCTTTGTTGGATAAGATTCATAATAGACCAGTTCCACCGGTCTCCTTGTCTTTGTGTATTTGGCACCCTTTCCCTGATTATGGGCTTCCATTCTTTTTTCTAAATGGTTTGTCCAGCCACAGTAAAGAGTATTATCCGCACATTTGACCAAATAAGTATAATTCATTTTCCTTCTCCATCTGTAAATATGATGCTATGTAAACGGTAATAACGCCTTGCAATCGCGTCACTACCGCCCAGGCTAACCTGTCATCTATCTTAAGCACCAGCTGGATGCGTTATGGCGCCGTCGATGGTTGAACAAAGCTTAAGCTATAATATATTATATAACAGGACTTGCCGATATGTGAATAACAATCTTTATATTACCCTATTTTATTAAAATCATTCAGTAGATCCCTGTCAAAAGAGCCAGACAAAAGCAGGTGCCTTTGTCTGGCTCTTATTTTATGAAACTTCTTTTACCAGAATTAAGCGGTCTCCTGGCTTAATGGTACTTTCCGTAAGACCATTGGTGGTCATAATGGTATCAACCGTTGTATGGAATTTTTTAGCAATTTTCCACAAAGTATCGCCAGGCTGAACAATATAACCAACAATTCCAGGAAGTTTTTGCAAATTATTAAAGTCCATGGGGGAATCCGTTACTCCGGTAATAATTTGTTCGCAAACCGGCTGTAAGGCCAGAAGATCAAGGGAGATGGTTGCCTTCACCTCAACGTTTCCTCCGCCAATCATAACGGCACTTAACTGCTCCAGCCCAGGATTTAGCTGACAGATGGTGGAATCATTAATTCCAGGAGCCTCGATCAGGAAATGGAAGGGAATATCCTCCACTGCACATTGAATGGGCTGTGTGTCATCAGAGGTCATATAAAGGATCTTTACTTCCAGAACACCCTCCACATGAAGTCCGTCTTCCTTCACTTCCGTATCGTCAATTTTAACGGTACCCTCACTATGACAGATCTGAAGAATCCGATCCGCCTGATCCAGAGTTATTTTCTCAACTATTTTACATTTACTCATATTCTTTGTCAGGATCTTATCAAAACAGGCTTCTCCGGTCTGGAGTGCAAGATCACGGTTAGTAGAATATAAGTCATTTAAAAGCTCCATACTTTCTTCTTTATAAAGCTTCATATCCAGTTCCAGAACTGCATCCACATCAATTTCACGCATCTCGCCGTCTGAATCAGGTTTCGCCTCAATGTCCTTGTGAATCAGCCGTACTGTGACAACCGGCACCATATCTTCCGTTACATCCGGAACCTCTATTTCTCCCGAAAATGGAATACTTTCTTCCATCCACTGAACGGGAGCATTTTCCCCTTCTCCCTGATAAATAAGAAAGACCATCAGTTCGCCGTCAAGCATCATCTTTCCGTTCGTAGGCCTGGTGGTTACGCCTCTTAATATCATTTCATTCCACAATATATGATCAATATTAGGCTTATTCCCAGACAGGCTGATGGTATCCTTTATCCGAAACGTGTCCTTATGGTGAAGAGCAACGGTTGCAACATCCACCTTTTTGCGAAGAGTTTCTACACTGGGAGCATCGCCTGAGGTGGGTTTCGTGTCCACTTCTACGGCAGCATCTACGTCGCAAAGGGTCTCAACCTTTACCTGAAGCGTAACAATCGCCTTTACACTTAATTTTCTGGAATTGATGATCCCTGCGTTTAAATCTTCCAAGTCGCAAGTAACTGAAACTAAATCTTTCTCATCAAGTCCCGGGACATTAATTGGTTCTTCAAAATTAATGCTCCCGCTTAACGTACAAAGTCCACCCTCTGCTCCCCGATACAATATGGTAAAATCCATCTTTCCCCGGACTACTACCCGCTCCGCCTGGTTCTTAACGGAATCCATGGTAATCTCACCGGAACTAAGAATTATCTGCTCCACATCATCCATGCTGTCAGGGACAATAAAATCATCGTCAAGCGTAATCTGTGATGTGGCGTTTCCTTTCCAACGATTCATATGTATGTTTTTCTTCACCAGCTCCAACATGAAAAAGCACCTGCCTTACCTTCTTTTATTCCTTTAAGAAAGTGTATGCAGGTGCATGTTCCAATATACTTTTTTTATTCTAATCCTGGTATTTCTCCTCTTCCTCTGAATTTTGTGTTTCCTTTTCTGAAAGCGGGTTTTCCAGTTTATGAAGTTTCTCTTCCAATTCCTTTACACGTTGTTCCATCATGCAGTAATGCTCCATGGTAACCATATTGCTTTCCTTCTTTGGTATGGGAACTCCGTCAATTTTTACCGCACGAGCGGGGATTCCCACTGCCGTCACATTGTTCTCCAGAGGCTTTAACAGTACCGCATTGGCTGCTATGGTACAGTTATCTCCTACTTCAAAAGAACCAAGAATCTTAGCTCCTGCTCCCACCGTTACATTATTCCCAAGGGTAGGATGGCGCTTTCCTTTATTTAAACCAACGCCACCAAGAGTAACGCCCTGATAAATCGTACAGTTATCCCCTACAACCGCAGTTTCTCCGATTACCACGCCGCACCCATGATCAATCAGTATTCCATGCCCCATTTTCGCACCGGGGTGAATCTCAATCAGTGTAAAAAATCTGGCAGTCTGGGAAATCATTCTTGCAATAAAAAACATCTTGTGCTGATAAAACCAGTGGGCAAAGCGATGCCAGATCAGTGCATGAACCCCCTGATACAAAAGCAGGACTTCCAGTTCATTCCTGGCTGCCGGATCCCGCTGCTTTACTGCCTTCACATCAAGCCATATATCTTTTAATATCATACGAACCTTCCTCTTCTCCTTACTTTCGACTCCTGTTTGATGTAGTATATCATATGGTGGCAAAAGAAAAAAGAGAAATTTAAAATAGCTGCTCTGCAACTTATTTACAGAACAGCTATTTTCTTACATAAATCCTTATTGAAATACAACTGGAAGTTCGGACATCTCCGTCTTGATCACGATAAATGGATAAGATGGTTCTGTTCCTGTGTTCTCGCCCTTATCCGGACCGATTAACTCCGTATCAAGAACGATGGAATTGTCAGTGAGATAAAGATCATTGACTGCTATGCTGTAACCGCCGCTGGCCTGCTTTCCATATCCTACTACTATGTAAAGATTTTTATCATCACTGTAAGTCAGTTTAAAGGGTGACTGTTGTTTTTCTGCTATTACCTGTTTGAGTTCCTGCGGTATATCCGTATCTGCAACCACAGTGAAATCCAGATCCCGTACTTTGTTTCCATTATCCCCGTTTACTGTACACCCGCTTAAGGTACGAACTACCAGCACCCACATAGCGAGGCCGAAAAAAATCATCCATTTTCTGTTAAACAGTCTCTTCATAGCGCACTCCCCAACTTATTGATTATTACTATTTATATGGGGAGTAAGCCATTTTTATGAAACTTATTTGATCTTTCCTGAGATAATTTCGTACTGCTTCGGTCTCCTGTCCCGGAAAAGTCCCCAGTTTCTGCGGTCTCTGCTGATCTCATCCAAATCAAACTCTGCCAGAATTACGCCATCCTCTTCTCTTCCCATTGACTGAATCAAAGCACCTGTACTGTCTGTAATAAAGGATGAACCATAGAATTTTAAAGAAGAACTCTGATTGCCATTTTCCTCGCAGGGTGATACCGATTCCTCTCCAATGCGGTTTGCGGCGATGACTGGTATAATGTTGGAGGCAGAATGCCCCATCATACAGCGTCTCCAGTGTTCCATGCTGTCACATTCCAGTATGGGCTCACTTCCGATAGCAGTGGGATAAAAAATGAGTTCTGCACCCAAAAGTGCAAGACTTCTTGCTGTCTCCGGAAACCATTGATCCCAGCAGATCCCAATCCCTACTTTTCCGTATCTTGTATCAAATACTTTAAATCCGGTATCTCCAGGGGTAAAATAAAATTTTTCCTGGTAATAGTGGTCATCCGGGATATGGGTTTTCCGGTAAATACCCAGATTCGTCCCATCTGCATCAAGAACTGCAACGGAATTAAACATGGTGTTTCCAGATCGTTCATAAAAACTGACCGGGATTACCACAGAAAGCTCTGCTGCGATCCGTGAAAAATGAATGACTGCATCATTTTCCCCAGCTGGCTTTGCAAATTCATAATATTCGTAGCGTCTCTCCTGACAGAAATATTGACGTTCAAACAACTCCGGAAGCAATATGATTTCGGCTCCCTCTGCTGCTGCCTTCCTTACAAGCTTCTCTGCAGTGGCAATATTTTTATCAACTTCCTGGCAGCACTTCATCTGAACTGCCGCAACTGTTACCTTTCTCATCTATTTCTCCTTTTGGTATCTGCTGCGTGATGCAGTGGATATTTCCTCCGCCTGCAATAATATCTCTGGCATAGACTGGATAGATCTTTCTGTCTGGAAAGCAGTCAGATAGAATACGGACTGCTTCCCTGTCATTTTCATCTTTAAACTGAGGGACAATTACCCCTCCGTTTGAAATATAAAAATTCACATAGCTGGCAGCCAGCCGTTCTCCAGGTTCCCGTTCATCTTCACCCGGTTCGAAGGCAAAGCCCTCCAGTTCCTCTTTTGTAATGCAGACAGAGATCTTAGGAATCGGCAGCTTATGAACCTCAAAATGCCTGCCCTTTGCATCGGTCTCTTTCTCAAGAATCCGTAAATCCTCCATTGACATTTCATACTGAGGATCTTCCTTATCGTCAGTCCAGGCTAACACCACTTCACCGGGTCGTACAAATGCACAGACATTATCCACATGCTCATTGGTTTCGTCCTGATAGATCCCATACTTCAGCCAGATAATTTTCTCTGCTCCCAGATATTCCTTTAGCTTTGCCTCAATTTGCTCTCTGGTCAGATGTGGATTTCTCCCCTTACTTAAGAGACAGCTTTCGGTTACCAGAACCGTCCCTTCTCCATCCGAATGAATGGAACCCCCTTCCAGAACGAAATCCCCGGCATCATAAACTTCATATCCCAGCTTTTCACAAAACCGGCCTGCAAGAAGGTTATCCTTCTCCCAGTTCTGATAGAGACCATCAAAGGCACCTCCCCAGGCATTAAACTGCCAGTCAATTCCCCTGACATGACATGACTTATCTTTTACAAAAGTGGGGCCAACGTCTCTCGCCCACGCATCGTCAGATTCCATCACCATCACTTCAATCCGATCAGAAAGCATGGCTCTGGCATTGTCATAAGTATCCTCATGGGTCAGCATGATTAACTGTTCGCTGTCTGCAATGGCTTCTGCAATTTCCGCAAAAGCCTTTCTCGCTTTTACCGCCCCATAAGGCCAGGACCCCGGCCTTCTGGGCCAGATCATGATGCAGCCCCTGTGAGGTTCAAATTCCCCCGGCATGTAAAATCCTTCCTCTGCCGGCAGTGTGGATCGCTTTCTCATATTTCATTCCTCATATCAGGCACCTTAAGACAGCCTGTTTTTAAAATCTTCGTATCCAAATTCTTTTATAATGCGGCATTCTCCGTCCTCAGCCATAATCGCTATGGAAGGAAGGGGCATGCCATTAAATGTGTTGTTTTTAACCATGGAGTAAATAGCCATGTCCATAAAATACAGTTTATCTCCAGGCTTTATCTCATGGTCAAAGGAATAATCCCCGATTACATCTCCAGCCAGGCAGGTGCAGGATGACAGGCGGTAAGTAAAAGGCTTTTCCCCTGGATCTGCGCTGTCCTTTAACGGCGGACGATAAGGCATTTCCAGTACATCCGGCATGTGGCAGGATGCGGAAGCGTCAAGAATTAAGGTTTTGATTCCATTATCCACCACATCAAGCACTTCTGTCACTAAATAACCAGCATTGAAAGCAACTGCCTCTCCAGGTTCTAAATAGACACGAAGCCCGTACTTGTCCTGAATTCTTTTAATACAGGATTCCAAAAGCTCCAGATCATAATCCTCTCTGGTTATATGATGTCCTCCGCCCATATTAATCCAGGATAACCGGGAAAAATATTCTCCGAACTGTTCTTCCACTGCATCCAGAGTGGTTTTCAGTGCATCTGCATTCTGTTCACAAAGAGTATGAAAATGAATGCCGGAGATATAAGGCAGATATTCCTCCTCAAACTGCTCCCTTGTCACACCCAGCCTGGAGCCGGGTGCACAGGGATCATAGATCGCATGCCCATCTTGCGTGGAGCATTGTGGATTTACCCGGATGCCGGCATTTACACCCTTAAGGCAGTCCTTATACTTTTTCAATTGGGAAAAAGAGTTAAATACAATGTGGTCACAGATTTTTGTCAGTTCTTCAAAATCCGCTTCCTTATAAGCAGGGGCGAAAACATGGTTTGAAAGTCCCATCTCCTCTTTGCCAAGTCTGGCTTCATACAGACCGCTTGCAGTGGTTCCATCAATGTATTTTGCAATTAACGGATACTCTGCAAAGCAGGAAAATGCTTTTTGTGCAAGAAGAATGCTGCATCCGGTTCTTTCTCTCACCCCGTTTAAAATCTTCAAATTATCAGTCAGCCTGCCCTCATCGATTACGTAGCAGGGAGTCTTTAGTTCCTCTATCTTCATAATTATTCCTGTCTCCACACAGTCACAGTCTCAGGATCTTCGCAGACTACCCAGGGAAGTCCCCATTTATTTAAAGCCTCCATATATGGATCGGGATCAAATTCCTCTACATTGAACACACCTGGCTTTTTCCACTGTCCTGTCACCACCATCATGGCACCGATCATAGCCGGAACTCCGGTTGTGTAGGAAATTGCCTGTGATTCCACCTCTTTGTAGCACTCCTGATGGTCGCATACGTTGTAGATGTAGATGGTTTTTTCTTTTCCATCTTTGATTCCTGTAAAAATGCATCCGATGTTGGTTTTACCAACTGTTCTTGGTCCCAGAGACGCGGGATCAGGAAGAAGTGCCTTTAAAAACTGAATCGGAACAATACTCTGGCCATTAAATTCAATGGGAGCCGTTGAGAGCATTCCAACATTTTCCAGACATTTCATATGTGTTAAGTAGCTTTGTCCAAAGGTCATAAAGAAGCGGATTCTCTTAACCCCCGGAATGTTCTTAGCCAAAGATTCGATCTCTTCATGGTGAAGGAGGTACATGTCCTTTTCACCCACTTCTGGGAAATTATATCTGGATTTCAATTCCATAGGTTTCGTCTCAATCCAGTGGCCATCCTCCCAGTAAGATCCATTTGCAGATACTTCCCTTAAATTAATCTCAGGGTTAAAGTTTGTTGCAAAGGGATATCCGTGATCTCCACCGTTACAGTCTAAAATATCAATGGTGTGAATTTCATCAAAATAATGCTTCAGGGCATATGCGGAAAATACACTGGTAACGCCAGGATCAAATCCGGTTCCAAGAAGAGCGGTAATGTTTGCCTTTTCAAATCTCTCCCTGTAATTCCACTGCCAGGAATAATCAAAATAGGCTGTAAATCCAAGCTCCTCACACCGCTTCTCATAGATTGCCCTCCACTGGGGATCTTCCGTATCTTCCGACTCATAGTTAGCCGTATCGATATAATCCACCCCTGCAGCCACGCAGGCATCCATAATGGTTAAATCCTGATAGGGAAGTGCCACATTTAACACGGCATCGGGCTGATAGCTCTTAATTAAGGCAATGACTTCCTCTGTGTGATCTGCATCAACTCTTGCAGTTTCAATTCTTGTTTTTGTCTTTCCTTCCAGCTTTGCCTTTAACGCATCACATTTTTCCTTTGTTCTGCTTGCTATGCAAATGTCTGTAAATACCTCGCTGTTCTGGCAGCACTTGTTGATTGCTACTGCGGCAACTCCGCCGCATCCGATAACTAATAATCTGCTCATTCCTTTTCCTCCTCTTCCAGTAGATCTTCCACATATTTTGGCAGCATAAATGCTCCTGTGTGAAGATTGGTGGTATAATACCATGTCTCTATTTTCATTTTGTTCCATTTATCGGGTTTAAAGTCATTAATCGGGTGATATTTTTTTGAGGCAAAACCAAACAGCCAGTAGCCCGACGGGCATGTTGGAATATGAGCCTGATAAACACGGCTGATGGGGAAGGAACGATAAACCTTCCTGTGCATGCTTCTGCAAGCCAGCTCATCTTCGTCATAAAAAGGACTGCCGTGCTGATAAACCATGATTCCGTCGCTCTTAAGCGCCTTATAGCAGCTTCCATAAAACTCTTTGGTGAAAAGCCCCTCAGTATGTCCAAACGGATCGGTGGAATCATTAATAATCAGATCGTATTCTTCCTTTTTGTTTCTCAGAAAACGGAGTCCGTCATCGTAGTAAACCTTTACTCTCTTATCATCCAGACCGCATGCCACCTCAGGGAATATATCCCGGCATACATCTACAAACAGTTTATCCGTCTCAACCACATCAATGGATTCAATGGAAGGGTACTGCAAAAGCTCCTTCGCCACACCTCCGTCACCTCCACCGATAATCAGTACATTCTTCACATCGGGGTGAACTGCCATGGGTACATGAGTAACCATCTCATCATAAATAAATTCATCTTTGTCTGAAAAAACAATGTCTCCGTCAAGAGCCACAAACTTTCCGAATTCCTGGGATTCAAATACATCAATTCTCTGATATTCACTTTCGCCGGAAAAAAGCTGTTTGTCAATCCGGACGGAAAGCTTAACATTGGATGTATGCAATTCCGAAAACCATATCTCCATATATTCCTCCATCTTTCCCATTTACCGGAAACTACTCTGTCAGTACCATTAAATTCTCCACTGCCGGATCTTCTGTTCCCTGCATGGAGCATCCCTTCTCTCTTGCGTAGACGATATATTCCACAATTTCTTCCGTAATCATCTCTCCAGGCGCTAAAATCGGGATTCCAGGCGGATAACACATCACAAACTCTCCGCTGATCTTGCCAGCTGACTCTTTTACCGGAACCGATACCTTCTTTGAATAAAATGCCTTCTGGGGAGATATTACCACCTTTGGTGCTATGTACTCTCCTGATAGCATACCTGTCCGGTCTTTTTTATAAAGACGCTCTACATCTGCCAGAGCACCAACCAGGCGCTCTATATCCTGTATTCTGTCACCAATGGAAATATAGGCAAGAATATTGCAGATATCTCCAAATTCAATCTGAATATCATATTCATCCCGAAGGAGATCATACACTTCAATTCCTGCCAGACCATTTCCCAGGGTATAAACGGAAAGCTTGGTCACGTCATAGTCGAAGATGCTGGTACCATTTATCAAATCTCTCCCATATGCATAATATCCCCCAATGGAATTGATTTCTTCCCTGGCATACTCTGCCATTTCAGTCACCTTTGCAAAGGATTCTTCTCCTCTGAGTGCCAGGTTCCTTCTGGAAATGTCAAGGCTGGAAAGAAGAAGATAGGACGCACTGGTCGTCTGTGTCAAATTAATGATCTGGCGCACATAATCCCCGTTCACACCGGTATTAAGCAGAAGAAGCGAGCTTTGTGTCAGACTTCCTCCTGATTTGTGCATGGAAATTGCGGCCATGTCTGCCCCTGCCTCCATAGCAGAAACAGGCAGGTTTTTACCAAAGTAAAGATGGGTTCCGTGAGCTTCATCTGCCAGCACCTTCATACCGTGTGCATGAGCCAGCCGCACAATGGAACGGATATCGGAACAGATTCCGTAATAAGTGGGGTTGTTAACAAACACTGCCACTGCATCCGGATTCTCCTCAATTGCTTTCTCAACCTGGCTGATCTCCATTCCCAGGGAAATCCCAAGCATGCTGTTAACTTCTGGATTAACATAAACGGGAACTGCTCCGCAAAGCACTAACGCGTTAATCGCACTTTTATGGACATTTCTCGGAAGAATAATTTTATCTCCCGCTTTGCAGGCAGAAAGAATCATGCTCTGTACCGCCGAAGTAGTTCCTCCTACCATCAAGAACGCATCTGCCGCTCCAAAAGCCTCCGCAGCCAAACGCTCTGCATCCCGGATCACTGACACGGGATGACACAAATTATCAAGAGGTTTCATGGAATTTACATCAAGCCCCACACAACGCTCACCAAGAAGCTGTGCCAACTCCGGATTTCCTCTTCCCCGTTTATGCCCGGGTACATCAAAGGGCACTACTCTTTTCTTTCTAAATGTCTCAAGAGCATCGTAAATCGGAGCTCTCATCTGATCGTCTCTGTTCATATGGCAAATTACCTCTCTGCAATAAAATTCCTTACAATCAAAAAAAGCAGGTGAATGTACATCACCTGCCTGAAATTCCATGAATCTTAAACGGAATCATCCTCCGTCTGCAAACTATTCATGACAATAACCGTTTTCGAGTCTACATAGCAAATATACTGTCCCTGCTATTATTGATCGTTTCACAAGTGATGTGCAATTGCACTGATTATAAAGTAATCAACTTATAAAATTTGAGCTTCTAACTCAATCAATAATGTGGTTTCCCACGTTCGGCAGCTGACCCGCCTGTCCGTCTGGGCTTAACTTCTTACGAAGTGGTCAATATTTGCATGAAAACGATAATGTCTCTTCATACTGGGGTAAAGAATAACATATTTAACGGATTCATGTCAACCAGTTTTTTGTAAAATTTTTGTCTTTCATGAAATAGAACAGCCGCTGTCTGAGAACGTCTACCATTTCTCAGACAGCGGCTGTCTCCCAACTCATTTGTCTATAAATCTTTTTTACTGCACATCTGAAGGCGGTGCTGATACTTTTCCTTGGTGGCGAGGCCGCCTCTGATATGGCGCTCGGATTTGTTAATGTCCAGGATGACCCTGGCCCGGGCTGCCAGGGACGGATTGATGTGCTCTAAACGATCTGTCACATCCTTATGTACCGTAGATTTGGATATCCCAAATTTCTTTGCTGTCTGCCTAACGGTTGCATGGTAGTCTATGATGTAGTTGGCGATCGCAACCGCGCGTTCTTCAATATATTCCTTCAAGAAAATCCCCCTGCTAGGACGTTTTTACATACTTATGCAGGATGACGGTCAAGTATGAATGGTTCTATTTTAATTTCTTATGAATTAATTTTATATTAAAATTACCATATTTTACCACCATGCTATATAATAGTATAAAATGAAACCACAATTTTCTACATGAATCTACCATTCAGATATCAAATTTTCATTGACGCATTTGTCAAATCCAACTATAATTTAATATATTAATATACAATTATTTCTAATTCTAACATAAAAAGGAAACTACTGAACAGAAAGAAGAGACTGCCATATAGTCTGTTGAGGTGCAAAGAATTGATTTATTTACCAATTGAAAAATTGACTGCAGGTATGGAATTAGCCCGCAACATACCAGGTTTAAACCCAATGCTGCCTTTCGCCGTAACTGGCTACGTCCTGAATGAACGCACAATAAACAGAATGATGAGTATTGGAATTCAGGGGGCTTATATTCAGACTGAACTGACTGAAGGAATAGAGCCAGTAGATATTGTAGAACCTGAATTAAAGGCCAAAATGCTGATCAGCATACAGGAAACATTTGAAGAAAGCCTGAAAAAAGTCACCTTTCAGACAAGCAGACAAATATATGAGAATATTGCCGACGTAGCCAAAACCGTCGTTATGAATGTTTTAAACATGGACAAGTATCTTTTTCAGATGATTGATATCAGAGACTATGACAGTTATACTTATTCCCACAGCCTGTATGTGGGGATTTTAAGTGTACTCATTGGGCGTTATATCGGACTCCCCATATCCAAGCTGAATGACCTTGCTCTGTGCGGTCTCCTCCACGATATCGGAAAGACTGATATTCCAATTGAAATCACCAATAAGCCAGGACCTTTAACCAACGAAGAGTATGAGGTTATGAAGCAGCACCCCAGCCTTTCCTATGATAAGCTGTTTGACTCTAATTCCATCTCCCAGGCAGTGCTTCAGGGAATTCAGACCCATCATGAGAAATATGACGGAAGCGGATATCCATTTGGTCTCGCAGGGGAGAACATTCCGCTATATGGACGTATCCTTGCTATTGCAGACGTTTATGATGCCTTAAGTGCCACGAGACCATACCGAAAAGCATGGAACCCAAGAAAGATATTTGATTATCTGACCAGCTGCTGTAATTCCCATTTTGACCCGGAACTGTTATCTGCCTTTTTCCAATGTGTCTCTGCCTATCCTATTGGTACAATTGTCAGATTAAGTGATGGAAGCACGGCTGTCGTCAAAGATAATACACCAGGATTTGCACTTCGGCCAATCATCCGATTCATTAATCCTGCCGGTGTGGCAGGCAAGGAAATTAATTTATCAAGTGAAGCCCTTAATATCACTATTATAGACATGGATGATTAACAAAGTAAATGAAACAGGTGGACGTTCACCAAAGAATCTGGGAAACGCCCACCTGCTTTATGTTTACCTGATACCTTCTGCCTTAAGAATAGTATTCAGTAATGCTTCGCATCCTTCTTTTACATCGGTATAAGTCACATCAAAATCACCGGTAAACCATGGATCAGCAATATCTCTTGGATTGGGGGAGTAATCAAGAAGCCTCTTTATTTTCCTCTTTGGGTCACTCCCTATAATTCTCATAATTCCGGCAATGTTTCTCTGCTCCATTCCCAATATATAATCATACTCTTCATAGTCTTTCTCTTTCAGCTGAACCGCGCACTTTCCTGCTGTAGAAATCCCCAATTCTTTTAATTTATTTCTGGTACCATGATGAACCGGATTGCCAATTTCTTCTGAACTGGTAGCCGCAGATGCAATATAAAATTCTGATGCCAAATTTTTCTTTTCTACCAGATCCTTCATTACAAACTCTGCCATAGGTGATCTGCAAATATTACCAAGACATACGAATAGTACTTTAATCATAAAATATTTCTCCTTCCGCTACGCTCTAAAAATTTTATTATTTTTTATAAATACACCTGTTTAAAGCGTTTGTCATCTCTAACTTATCATAATTCCTGCCAATAAATACGATCTGATTCATACGGTCACCATAGATCTCATCCCAATCTTCTAATACATCTGGATAATTGTGAAAGATCTCCTCTTTCTCGTCATCTGAAAGCGCCGCCACCCAACTGATAGCTTCTGAAACGGAGGCATTTTTTCCCGCCTGTTCAAACAGCTGGGCATGTACTGAATCATCAGAAAACCAGATATAGCCTTTCGCCCGTATGATTGTTTCCGGATAATTATTTTCCAGTAATTCCATAAAACTTTCCCGGTCAAATGCCCTTCTTTCTTCATAAACAAAGGAAGATACACCATAATCATCTGTACCAGAATCATCAAGCTGCTTCTCTCTGGCGAGTGCTTTCTGTAAAGAGGAGGAATTCATAACTCTGTCATAATCAAACTCTTTTCCATCAAATATAAGCCTAATATCTACTTTCCACCATGCAGTCTGAATGATTTCTGCCTCAGGCTGAATCTGCCTTATTGTACTGATTACCTGTTCTGTTTTGGCCGGAGTTAATAAATCACACTTATTTAAAATAATCGTACTGCAAAATTCAATCTGATCCATAACCAGGTTAATGATATCAGGTTCCTCTTCCCCATCCTCATTCAGTTGTTCTTCCATCTCATCCAGGAATTCATAATAAAGCCGATCCGCATCTACAACTGTAATAATAGATTGTAAGTATACGCCGGAAGAATCTGGTTCTTCTTCAGACATCAAAAAACCTTCCGCTATGGATGCCGGATTGCTGATTCCAGATGCCTCCACCAATATTTTTTCTACTCTTTGATCCTTAGAAAGTTCTTCGATCTGATTCATAAATTCTTCCCGCAAAGTACAGCAGATGCAACCATTCTGCAATTCTACCATTTTTGCAGTATCTTGTGAGGAATCTTCACTTTTTATCAGCCTGCCATCCACATTCACACTGCCCATATCATTAATAACCAGTGCAAGACCGCTGTTATCACCGCTCTCCAGCAATTCCTGAAGCAATGTGGTCTTCCCTGAACCAAGATACCCGGTAATTAATATGACTGGAGTTTTCTTATTTACATTTTTATTCATTATGATCATCTCACTTTTTCCATGATTGGTAACAGTTCTTTTCAAAAGCAAAAAAAGCGCAAACCCACACCTGGATTTACGCATTCCTATTTTAAGCAGTATTACATATAATACATATACCCTCAAAACCACACATTGTTATATATCTATCATCCGTTCTTACTCTTA
>CAURBV010000026.1:0-34240 GCA_963523055.1 uncultured Paenibacillaceae bacterium
CACCGGAAACTGGCCCGGCAAAACGGTTGCCAATGCCCAGGGCTGGTGCCGGGATGGGGATCAGGGGTATGTTATGGTGGATATTCCAGGCTGCTATTCCCTTATGGCACACTCGACAGAAGAGGAGGTGGCAAGGGATTTCATCTGCTTTGAAAATCCTGATGCAGTAGTAACGGTTTGTGATGCCACCTGTCTGGAGCGGAATTTGAACCTGGTTCTCCAGATCATGGAGGCAGCAGACCGGGTGGTAGTCTGTGTGAACTTAATGGATGAGGCAAAGAAGAAACGGATTGTTTTAAATCTGGATGTTTTGGAGGAACGGCTCCACGCCCCTGTAGCAGGAACAACCGCAAGAAGCAAAAAGGGACTGAACCAGATTTACCAGGGGTTAAAGCGGTGCATCAAAGAAAAGGAGACTAATTATGAGAGACCTGTGCTCATATATTATCCCCAATATATTGAAGAGGCAATAAAAAGGCTGGCTCCTGCTGTGGAGGAAGTATCAGACGGAGCAGTTAACGTCCGGTGGCTTTGTGCAAGGCTTTTGGATGCCAATGAAAACCTGATGGGAGCGGTAAACAGATATATAAAGCCTCTGGCAGATTCGGAGACTGTAAAGGCCTGTCTTACTGAAATCTGGAGCGAATGGAAAGAACAGGGGATCAGCCAGGAACAGGTTAGTGATGATATGGCTGCTGTATTTATCCAAAAAGCAGAAGAGTTATGTAAGGGAGTCGTGGTATTTGAGAATAAAACCTATAACGGGAAAGACCGGAAACTGGACCGCCTCTTTACCAGTAAAGCAACCGGATTTCCTATTATGTTTCTGGTTCTTCTGGGGATTTTCTGGCTGACTATCACAGGCGCCAATTATCCATCCCAGCTATTAAGTAATCTGTTATTTGGCATTGAAGACCGCTTGTCCATTGCCGCAGATGCAGCGGGGGTTCCGGCAATTCTGTCCGGGCTTTTTATTCACGGTGTATATCGGGTTCTGGCATGGGTAATATCGGTTATGCTGCCGCCAATGGCCATTTTCTTTCCCCTCTTTACTCTGTTGGAAGATTTTGGTTATCTTCCCAGAGTAGCTTTTAACTTAGACCGATGCTTTAAACGATGTTCTGCCTGCGGAAAGCAGGCGTTGACCATGTGACAGAAGAAATCTATGCTTTTTTTCACTGTTAAATCCTGGATTACTATCTTGACACTTTTTATTCTGAATGTTATAGTTACAAATATAAACTGTAATTAAAAATAGTACAGAAACACGAGGTTAACTGCCGCTAACAGGCGGTAAAAGTATCATTTACAGGAGGTAATCATTTGGGATTTTCGATTGACATGAGTGTTCCGGTATTAACCGTATTTTTACAGGGAATTGTAAGCTTTTTTTCACCCTGTGTGCTGCCTTTAATTCCTCTTTATATTGGATATCTGTCAGGGGGAACCGGAGTAACAGGTGAGGATGGAAGAATCTATTATAAGCGAAGCAAGGTTATGTTACATACCATTTGTTTCGTGATTGGAATCAGTTTTACTTTCTTTCTTCTTGGAATTGGTGTCTCGGCACTTGGGAGCTTCTTTAGAACCAATCAGCTTCTGTTTGCAAGACTAGGCGGAATTCTTGTCATCATGTTCGGATTATATCAGCTGGGATTACTGGGAAATTCTTCTCTCCTGGGAAAGGAGCGCAGGCTTTCCGTTTCGTTTGACAAACTCGCCATGTCTCCGCTCACGGCTCTTCTCATGGGATTTACCTTCAGCTTTGCCTGGACACCCTGTGTAGGACCTGCTCTGGCCAGTGTGCTGATTATGGCAGCATCTGCTTCCACCAAAACCCTGGGATTTCTGTTAATTGGAGTCTACACCCTGGGATTTATTCTGCCATTTCTGGCAGTGGGATTTTTCACAACATCAGTTCTTGAATTTTTTAAGACACATAGGAATGTTGCTAAAAATGCGGTGAAAGTTGGCGGAGCCCTGATGATACTTATGGGATTACTGATGTTTACCGGAAAAATGAATTCTGTGACCGGATATCTTTCTTCTGTGAAATCTCCATTTACCGGTGAGTCTACAAAGCCGGCAAAAGAGTCAGAACCATCAACAAAGGAAACGGTGTCTGAAACCACAAAAGAAACTTCCACAGCGGCAGCGACTGAGCCCCAATCACAACCAGAAGAAACCGCAGATGAGGAAAATCAGATTCTGCCTGCCATTGACTTTACCTTAACAGACCAGTTTGGTAACACACATTCTCTTTCCGATTATAAAGGAAAGACCATCTTTTTGAACTTCTGGGCGACCTGGTGTCCGCCATGCAGGGCGGAAATGCCGGATATACAGAAGATATATGAGACCTACAGCACAGAGGGCGATGACGCACTGATTGTTCTTGGAGTAGCAGCTCCTGGTTACGGGGATGAAAAGGATGAGGAGGGAATCAAAAAGTTCTTAAAAGACAATGGATACACCTATCCGGTGCTCATGGATACCGATGTAGAATTATTTAATGCGTACGGGATATACTCCTATCCAACTACCTTTATGATTGACCGGGATGGCAATGTATTTGGATATGCAAGCGGACAGTTATCAGAGGACACGATGAAGAGTATTATTGATCAGACAAGGAAAGGAGTAAGAGACTAAGAATATGGATAAAAACAGGGCCAGAAGAAAACGTGAAAGAAGAAATCGGAGAATCATTTATGGATCATTGCTCATAGCTGCCCTGTCAACGGTTGGTATTTTATATAGCTTTGGAAACAGTAAAAAAACCAAAGATTCTGACAGCAGCCAGGTGATCACAGAAACAAAAGAAAAAGAAACAGTCCCGGAGAAAGCTCTGGTATCAGCCAGGATCGGAACGATCAATCTCTCCGGATTGACTGTAAATGAGGCAAAGGATACCATTGAAGAGCGTTATCAGTGGGAAATGACTGTTACAGACGGAACAGATGCAGTTGTAATAGATGATATACTAAGCAGTCAGCTGGAGAACATTATTCAGAAGCTGAGTGAAACTCCGACAGATCAGCCGCAGGATTATCAGCTTGATTACGATTCCATGAAGGAAGCATTAAAAAAACAGGCGGAGGTTCTTGCTAAGCGCTGGAACAAGGACGGAGTCAATTCCGAAGTGGAATCATTTGACCAGAAAACTGGGGCGTATCGTTATACAAAAGAGCAGAACGGCAGAGTACTGGACCAGGAGAAGTTAGTAAATCAGCTTCTGGCGGCTGCTAAAGAAGAGAATTTTCAGGCGGAGATTTCGGCAGAGTTTGCCCTTAAGGCACCTGTAAGGACCCAGGCTCAGGCGAAGGAACAGTATAAGGTAATCGGTACCTTTACTACCAAAACCACCACCAATAAAAACCGGAATCAGAATATCAGTCTTGCAGTGAATGCCATCAATGGCGTGGTCTTAAAGCCTGGTGAGGAATTTTCCTTTAATAATACCACAGGAAACCGTACCACTGAAAAGGGATATCAGCCTGCAGGCGCATACAGAAACGGTGTTTTAATTGAAGAACCGGGTGGGGGGGTATGTCAGGTTTCCACTACACTGTACCATGCGATTATAGAAAGCGGATTTAAAACCACAGAACGGAATTCTCACAGCTTTGCCCCCTCCTACGTGGAAAAGGGACAGGATGCCATGGTCAGCTTTGACGGATATGCCGGACCGGATTTAAAATTTATCAATACCGGAAGTTCTTCTGTCGTATTGAGAGCCTCTTTAGATGGAACTACTTTAAAATTATCTATCGTTGGAATCCCGGTTCTTGAGGATGGTGTAAAGGTTACCATTCGTTCAGAGAAGGTGAAGGATTCCGACCCCCTTCCGGTTACCTATGAGGAAAACACAGCGCTGCCTTTTGGAACAGAAAAGGTAATGGATAAAGGAACCATCGGCGGATATTTTAAAAGCTACCGTGTATTAAAGAAGGGCGACACTCTAATAAAGGAAGAGCCGCTTCATAACAGCAGTTATAAAGGGAAACCCCAGATAATTCAGAGAAATACCACCTTAAAGCACGAAGAGACCGTACCGGAAACTCACCCACAACCGGAAAGCACCACAGCAGCTCCGGCAGAAGAACCAGGTGAAACCCATGAGGCTGTGAATGTGGGACCTGGTGTGACAGGGGCAGAAAATCAGTAAGATAGAAAGAAACAGAACAGGAAAAATCATTTCTTGATTTTCCTGTTCTGTTTCTTTTCGTTATAGGCAGTGCACTTTGACTATATCTTAAACTCTAAAATCATGTCATGTAAGTCTTTTGCAAGTTGGGATAAGAGATCACTGGAGGCAGCAATCTCTTCCAGTGCACCGGCTTCCTCTTCCATTGATTTATTTACGTCTCCGGCGGCCTGGGAATTTTGCTTTGCAATGTGGGTCAGATTTTCAAGTAGAGCCAGTATTGTATTTTTCATATCATACATTTCTTTCCCGGTATCATTTAATTGCTGTGAGGCACTTTTAGATTTTTCCATGGCCTGATTAATGGTCTGATAAGTGGCTCTGCTGTTTTCAACCCGATGAGTTTGCTCCGTGGTAATGCTTTTAATACGTTCCATGATATCTACAGCATTTGCAGCGTTTATTTGCAGATCTGAAACGATTTCTTCTATATTTTTTGAAGAATCGGCAGATAAGGCAGCCAGTTTCTTTATCTCACTGGCAACAACAGAAAAGCCTTTACCAGCCTGACCTGCACGGGCGGCTTCTACAGATGCATTGAGAGCCAGAAGCCTGGTCTGGAGGGCAATGGAGGAGATCAGGCTGCTTGCCGCGCTGATCTGATTGGAGCTTTCATTGGTTTTGGTCACTAAATCGTATATTTTCTTGTTGGCATTGTTGCTCTCCACTGTTATTTCAGAAAGGTTATCCATTTCTTTAAGACCGTCATTAATAGACTCTGTAACAACTGTTATGGCACTGTTTATATGATTTGCTAATGAAAGGTTATTATCAATAATATCTCCTAATTGGGTTGTTTTTAAAGCTCCTTCCATGGTGCTTTCCATCTGGTCTTCTGCACTGGAAGCTATCTCATGAATGGTGTGAGATACCTCTTCTGCCGCTCTGGCTGAATGGGTGGAAGCGGCAGTCAGCTGATTTGAGGTAAGAGCAACCTGACTGGAGGAGGAGTTTATCTTACCAATCAGTGTTTGAAAGTTATCTCTGATATTTTCCAGTGATTTGGCTAAAATCCCAAATTCATCTGTTTTCCGTAATTCTTTTGTTGAAATACTGTTTTGTAAATTGAACTCAGCCAGTTCTTTTGCAAAATCAGAAGATCGTTTAATGGAGCGGGATATTTTATCTGAAAAAAGTAACCCTGCAAAGGTAATAATTCCTGTAAATATCAAAAGAATAAGTAGGCAGACCTTTTTGAAATGCTCCATTTCATTATAAATGGATTCTGCATCAAAGTCCGCGCCCATGATTCCCACAACCGTACCCTGACTGTCCTTAATGGGATAATAGGAGCTTATGTAGATTCCCCAGCCTTCTACAAAGTTAAGCTTCTGGTCTGTATAGGGAATTCCGCTCCAGGACTGTTCGTAGCAGAGTGCAGATTCTTCCGTATCTCCGATATGAGAAAGCTCTCCTTCAGGGGAACCGTCAACCACATACATAAATTTGCCATCAGAGGTTTTTCTAAGAGTAAAGATATGCCTTGCTCCGGTGATCTCTCTGATTTTTATTAAGTTGTCCCGTTCTTTTTTATAATAATCGGTGTTTTCATCCTCTGGAGAGGTAAGCGTTATAAATTTTTCAACATCAATGTACTTACTGGACTGGGATACTGTCTGGTAAGCCGTCTCGGAGGCCTTACTGGTAACGGCTTTATAGCTTTGCTGGTATAAGATGTATGCAAGCGTCATTGTAATAGAAAGTACCATAATCAGAAAAAAAGCAATGATTTTTATCCTGATATTTTTTCGATAAGATAATCCTGATGGAAAAAAACGTCTCATAATAAGCTCCCCTAATCTTTTTTTTCAGCCATAGATCGTATAGAAACAATGGCTGATTCCTCACTTGGTATATAGCCTGATTATAGCTTTTAATATTTAAGAGTGCAAGTTACTTTTTGTTTAAAATAGTAAAATATGCATAAAAATAACGGGAAAGTTTAGGGAGGATTAGAATAAAATGCATAAAAGTTCTGGAAAAATCAACCTTTTATGGAAGCTAAGATAAACACCTCTAAATGCAGACAGCAGTATTTTTGCGAGTCGGATTCACTTATGTATATGGTACAAACCTTTATGAATAAGATTTTTCAGGAGGTGGGCATCATGGATTTGTCCAAAGAGAGCGCCTATGAAAAAAAATGGGGAGAAAAGCAGACCGCGGTTTTAATCGAGCGCTGTTATCAAGGAGAGGCATCCGTAAAGGAATTGGTTCTCCGTCTGTTAAAGAAACGGTTGGAGGCAGGAGGCCGTGATTAGAGAGAGAGACAAAGAAGGTCGGCAGTATAAGGCGGCTTTGTACATGAGGCTCTCCAAAGACGATGGGACTGGGGAGAGCGCAAGCATTCATACTCAGCGGAGCATGCTGCGTTCCTATGCCGACCGAAATGGTTTTTTTATATACGGAGAATACGCAGATGATGGCTACAGCGGGACTACGTATGACCGGCCGGCTTGGAAACGCCTGCTTGCAGATATAGAGGCGGAGAAGGTAAATCTTGTAATCACCCGAGACCTTTCCAGGCTTGGAAGGGATTACATACTTACAGGTCAGTACACAGAGATTTATTTTCCGGCCAAAGGGGTTCGTTATATTGCTGTCAATGACGGCTATGATTCAAACAATCGTGGGAATGATCTTGCGCCTTTTCAGAATATCGTCAATGAAATGTATGCCAGAGATACATCAAAAAAGATTCGAAGCGCATTGAGAACCAAGATGGAAGACGGGGCATATATCGGAAATTATGCTCCTTACGGATACCAAAAGGATTCTGGGGATAAAAACCATCTTTTAATTGACCCCCTGACGGCGCCTGTGGTGCGTGACATCTTTGAGCGGGCTTCCAGGGGAGAATCTCCATTAAAGATTGCAAAGCTGCTAAATGAGAGGGGGATTAAAACTCCGGCCAGTTACCGTCGTTTTAAACGGCAGGAGGTAGACCTGGAGACTGTTGGGGGAGAAAAAGGCTGGACCTCCAGTATTATCTGCAAAATTCTTTCTAACCGGGTTTATACAGGGGATATGGTACAGGGCAAAACCTCCAAGCTGTCATTTAAAAGTCAGATGACTTTAAGGATACCAAAAGAGGACTGGATCGTGGTAAAAAACAAGCATAACGCCATTGTATCAAGAGATTTGTTTGAGCAGGCAGGAAGGCGGTGTGTCCCACGGAGAAGATCAAAATCAGCTCAATTCTCCAATGCATTTTCCGGACTGGTGTACTGCGGGGATTGTAAAAGAGTGATGACCACAACCGGGGGCAGTCATACGGAGGACAGAAAGCTGGTATGCAGCGGATATAAGCAGCATGGAAGAACCGCATGCACCAACCACTACATGAACTATGATCTGCTCTGCCAGATTGTATCCCAGGAGCTTGAGACTTTCATTACACTGTCAGAAAAAGAGAGAAAAGAGGTTGCGGGTCAGTTAGAGTTCTATGGAAGAAACAGAGGTAATTCAGAAGAAAAACGGGTAGCTGCTTCTTTAAAAAAGAGGGAGAGGCAGATTGAGCGAATTATTGGAAAGCTTTACGAAGATCGAGTCAATAAAGTGGTGGAAGAAGAGCGTTTCTGTAAGCTGCTCACTTCTTATGAACAGGAGCTAAAGGAGATTGGGGCAGAAGCAAATGCCATGAAAGAAATGACAGCATCTGTGTGGAAAAACATAGAGGAGCCAGAGGAGGCTGTGGATCGTTTATTAAACGAGTTAAAGGAAAGAAAAATTCCTGCTTCCGATTTGCTGCACCAGTTTATTGACCGGATTGAAATCTTTCAGTCAGGGAAAGATCCGGATCAGAAAGACAATGAGATGATAACTGTCAGGATATTTTACCGATCAGAGTCACCAGACAGTAAAAAAGCATAGATTGCCGCTGTCATGTGACAGAAGAAATCTATGCTTTTTTTCACTGTTAAATCCTGGATTACTATCTTGACACTTTTTATTCTGAATGTTATAGTTACAAATATAAACTGTAATTAAAAATAGTACAGAAACACGAGGTTAACTGCCGCTAACAGGCGGTAAAAGTATCATTTACAGGAGGTAATCATTTGGGATTTTCGATTGACATGAGTGTTCCGGTATTAACCGTATTTTTACAGGGAATTGTAAGCTTTTTTTCACCCTGTGTGCTGCCTTTAATTCCTCTTTATATTGGATATCTGTCAGGGGGAACCGGAGTAACAGGTGAGGATGGAAGAATCTATTATAAGCGAAGCAAGGTTATGTTACATACCATTTGTTTCGTGATTGGAATCAGTTTTACTTTCTTTCTTCTTGGAATTGGTGTCTCGGCACTTGGGAGCTTCTTTAGAACCAATCAGCTTCTGTTTGCAAGACTAGGCGGAATTCTTGTCATCATGTTCGGATTATATCAGCTGGGATTACTGGGAAATTCTTCTCTCCTGGGAAAGGAGCGCAGGCTTTCCGTTTCGTTTGACAAACTCGCCATGTCTCCGCTCACGGCTCTTCTCATGGGATTTACCTTCAGCTTTGCCTGGACACCCTGTGTAGGACCTGCTCTGGCCAGTGTGCTGATTATGGCAGCATCTGCTTCCACCAAAACCCTGGGATTTCTGTTAATTGGAGTCTACACCCTGGGATTTATTCTGCCATTTCTGGCAGTGGGATTTTTCACAACATCAGTTCTTGAATTTTTTAAGACACATAGGAATGTTGCTAAAAATGCGGTGAAAGTTGGCGGAGCCCTGATGATACTTATGGGATTACTGATGTTTACCGGAAAAATGAATTCTGTGACCGGATATCTTTCTTCTGTGAAATCTCCATTTACCGGTGAGTCTACAAAGCCGGCAAAAGAGTCAGAACCATCAACAAAGGAAACGGTGTCTGAAACCACAAAAGAAACTTCCACAGCGGCAGCGACTGAGCCCCAATCACAACCAGAAGAAACCGCAGATGAGGAAAATCAGATTCTGCCTGCCATTGACTTTACCTTAACAGACCAGTTTGGTAACACACATTCTCTTTCCGATTATAAAGGAAAGACCATCTTTTTGAACTTCTGGGCGACCTGGTGTCCGCCATGCAGGGCGGAAATGCCGGATATACAGAAGATATATGAGACCTACAGCACAGAGGGCGATGACGCACTGATTGTTCTTGGAGTAGCAGCTCCTGGTTACGGGGATGAAAAGGATGAGGAGGGAATCAAAAAGTTCTTAAAAGACAATGGATACACCTATCCGGTGCTCATGGATACCGATGTAGAATTATTTAATGCGTACGGGATATACTCCTATCCAACTACCTTTATGATTGACCGGGATGGCAATGTATTTGGATATGCAAGCGGACAGTTATCAGAGGACACGATGAAGAGTATTATTGATCAGACAAGGAAAGGAGTAAGAGACTAAGAATATGGATAAAAACAGGGCCAGAAGAAAACGTGAAAGAAGAAATCGGAGAATCATTTATGGATCATTGCTCATAGCTGCCCTGTCAACGGTTGGTATTTTATATAGCTTTGGAAACAGTAAAAAAACCAAAGATTCTGACAGCAGCCAGGTGATCACAGAAACAAAAGAAAAAGAAACAGTCCCGGAGAAAGCTCTGGTATCAGCCAGGATCGGAACGATCAATCTCTCCGGATTGACTGTAAATGAGGCAAAGGATACCATTGAAGAGCGTTATCAGTGGGAAATGACTGTTACAGACGGAACAGATGCAGTTGTAATAGATGATATACTAAGCAGTCAGCTGGAGAACATTATTCAGAAGCTGAGTGAAACTCCGACAGATCAGCCGCAGGATTATCAGCTTGATTACGATTCCATGAAGGAAGCATTAAAAAAACAGGCGGAGGTTCTTGCTAAGCGCTGGAACAAGGACGGAGTCAATTCCGAAGTGGAATCATTTGACCAGAAAACTGGGGCGTATCGTTATACAAAAGAGCAGAACGGCAGAGTACTGGACCAGGAGAAGTTAGTAAATCAGCTTCTGGCGGCTGCTAAAGAAGAGAATTTTCAGGCGGAGATTTCGGCAGAGTTTGCCCTTAAGGCACCTGTAAGGACCCAGGCTCAGGCGAAGGAACAGTATAAGGTAATCGGTACCTTTACTACCAAAACCACCACCAATAAAAACCGGAATCAGAATATCAGTCTTGCAGTGAATGCCATCAATGGCGTGGTCTTAAAGCCTGGTGAGGAATTTTCCTTTAATAATACCACAGGAAACCGTACCACTGAAAAGGGATATCAGCCTGCAGGCGCATACAGAAACGGTGTTTTAATTGAAGAACCGGGTGGGGGGGTATGTCAGGTTTCCACTACACTGTACCATGCGATTATAGAAAGCGGATTTAAAACCACAGAACGGAATTCTCACAGCTTTGCCCCCTCCTACGTGGAAAAGGGACAGGATGCCATGGTCAGCTTTGACGGATATGCCGGACCGGATTTAAAATTTATCAATACCGGAAGTTCTTCTGTCGTATTGAGAGCCTCTTTAGATGGAACTACTTTAAAATTATCTATCGTTGGAATCCCGGTTCTTGAGGATGGTGTAAAGGTTACCATTCGTTCAGAGAAGGTGAAGGATTCCGACCCCCTTCCGGTTACCTATGAGGAAAACACAGCGCTGCCTTTTGGAACAGAAAAGGTAATGGATAAAGGAACCATCGGCGGATATTTTAAAAGCTACCGTGTATTAAAGAAGGGCGACACTCTAATAAAGGAAGAGCCGCTTCATAACAGCAGTTATAAAGGGAAACCCCAGATAATTCAGAGAAATACCACCTTAAAGCACGAAGAGACCGTACCGGAAACTCACCCACAACCGGAAAGCACCACAGCAGCTCCGGCAGAAGAACCAGGTGAAACCCATGAGGCTGTGAATGTGGGACCTGGTGTGACAGGGGCAGAAAATCAGTAAGATAGAAAGAAACAGAACAGGAAAAATCATTTCTTGATTTTCCTGTTCTGTTTCTTTTCGTTATAGGCAGTGCACTTTGACTATATCTTAAACTCTAAAATCATGTCATGTAAGTCTTTTGCAAGTTGGGATAAGAGATCACTGGAGGCAGCAATCTCTTCCAGTGCACCGGCTTCCTCTTCCATTGATTTATTTACGTCTCCGGCGGCCTGGGAATTTTGCTTTGCAATGTGGGTCAGATTTTCAAGTAGAGCCAGTATTGTATTTTTCATATCATACATTTCTTTCCCGGTATCATTTAATTGCTGTGAGGCACTTTTAGATTTTTCCATGGCCTGATTAATGGTCTGATAAGTGGCTCTGCTGTTTTCAACCCGATGAGTTTGCTCCGTGGTAATGCTTTTAATACGTTCCATGATATCTACAGCATTTGCAGCGTTTATTTGCAGATCTGAAACGATTTCTTCTATATTTTTTGAAGAATCGGCAGATAAGGCAGCCAGTTTCTTTATCTCACTGGCAACAACAGAAAAGCCTTTACCAGCCTGACCTGCACGGGCGGCTTCTACAGATGCATTGAGAGCCAGAAGCCTGGTCTGGAGGGCAATGGAGGAGATCAGGCTGCTTGCCGCGCTGATCTGATTGGAGCTTTCATTGGTTTTGGTCACTAAATCGTATATTTTCTTGTTGGCATTGTTGCTCTCCACTGTTATTTCAGAAAGGTTATCCATTTCTTTAAGACCGTCATTAATAGACTCTGTAACAACTGTTATGGCACTGTTTATATGATTTGCTAATGAAAGGTTATTATCAATAATATCTCCTAATTGGGTTGTTTTTAAAGCTCCTTCCATGGTGCTTTCCATCTGGTCTTCTGCACTGGAAGCTATCTCATGAATGGTGTGAGATACCTCTTCTGCCGCTCTGGCTGAATGGGTGGAAGCGGCAGTCAGCTGATTTGAGGTAAGAGCAACCTGACTGGAGGAGGAGTTTATCTTACCAATCAGTGTTTGAAAGTTATCTCTGATATTTTCCAGTGATTTGGCTAAAATCCCAAATTCATCTGTTTTCCGTAATTCTTTTGTTGAAATACTGTTTTGTAAATTGAACTCAGCCAGTTCTTTTGCAAAATCAGAAGATCGTTTAATGGAGCGGGATATTTTATCTGAAAAAAGTAACCCTGCAAAGGTAATAATTCCTGTAAATATCAAAAGAATAAGTAGGCAGACCTTTTTGAAATGCTCCATTTCATTATAAATGGATTCTGCATCAAAGTCCGCGCCCATGATTCCCACAACCGTACCCTGACTGTCCTTAATGGGATAATAGGAGCTTATGTAGATTCCCCAGCCTTCTACAAAGTTAAGCTTCTGGTCTGTATAGGGAATTCCGCTCCAGGACTGTTCGTAGCAGAGTGCAGATTCTTCCGTATCTCCGATATGAGAAAGCTCTCCTTCAGGGGAACCGTCAACCACATACATAAATTTGCCATCAGAGGTTTTTCTAAGAGTAAAGATATGCCTTGCTCCGGTGATCTCTCTGATTTTTATTAAGTTGTCCCGTTCTTTTTTATAATAATCGGTGTTTTCATCCTCTGGAGAGGTAAGCGTTATAAATTTTTCAACATCAATGTACTTACTGGACTGGGATACTGTCTGGTAAGCCGTCTCGGAGGCCTTACTGGTAACGGCTTTATAGCTTTGCTGGTATAAGATGTATGCAAGCGTCATTGTAATAGAAAGTACCATAATCAGAAAAAAAGCAATGATTTTTATCCTGATATTTTTTCGATAAGATAATCCTGATGGAAAAAAACGTCTCATAATAAGCTCCCCTAATCTTTTTTTTCAGCCATAGATCGTATAGAAACAATGGCTGATTCCTCACTTGGTATATAGCCTGATTATAGCTTTTAATATTTAAGAGTGCAAGTTACTTTTTGTTTAAAATAGTAAAATATGCATAAAAATAACGGGAAAGTTTAGGGAGGATTAGAATAAAATGCATAAAAGTTCTGGAAAAATCAACCTTTTATGGAAGCTAAGATAAACACCTCTAAATGCAGACAGCAGTATTTTTGCGAGTCGGATTCACTTATGTATATGGTACAAACCTTTATGAATAAGATTTTTCAGGAGGTGGGCATCATGGATTTGTCCAAAGAGAGCGCCTATGAAAAAAAATGGGGAGAAAAGCAGACCGCGGTTTTAATCGAGCGCTGTTATCAAGGAGAGGCATCCGTAAAGGAATTGGTTCTCCGTCTGTTAAAGAAACGGTTGGAGGCAGGAGGCCGTGATTAGAGAGAGAGACAAAGAAGGTCGGCAGTATAAGGCGGCTTTGTACATGAGGCTCTCCAAAGACGATGGGACTGGGGAGAGCGCAAGCATTCATACTCAGCGGAGCATGCTGCGTTCCTATGCCGACCGAAATGGTTTTTTTATATACGGAGAATACGCAGATGATGGCTACAGCGGGACTACGTATGACCGGCCGGCTTGGAAACGCCTGCTTGCAGATATAGAGGCGGAGAAGGTAAATCTTGTAATCACCCGAGACCTTTCCAGGCTTGGAAGGGATTACATACTTACAGGTCAGTACACAGAGATTTATTTTCCGGCCAAAGGGGTTCGTTATATTGCTGTCAATGACGGCTATGATTCAAACAATCGTGGGAATGATCTTGCGCCTTTTCAGAATATCGTCAATGAAATGTATGCCAGAGATACATCAAAAAAGATTCGAAGCGCATTGAGAACCAAGATGGAAGACGGGGCATATATCGGAAATTATGCTCCTTACGGATACCAAAAGGATTCTGGGGATAAAAACCATCTTTTAATTGACCCCCTGACGGCGCCTGTGGTGCGTGACATCTTTGAGCGGGCTTCCAGGGGAGAATCTCCATTAAAGATTGCAAAGCTGCTAAATGAGAGGGGGATTAAAACTCCGGCCAGTTACCGTCGTTTTAAACGGCAGGAGGTAGACCTGGAGACTGTTGGGGGAGAAAAAGGCTGGACCTCCAGTATTATCTGCAAAATTCTTTCTAACCGGGTTTATACAGGGGATATGGTACAGGGCAAAACCTCCAAGCTGTCATTTAAAAGTCAGATGACTTTAAGGATACCAAAAGAGGACTGGATCGTGGTAAAAAACAAGCATAACGCCATTGTATCAAGAGATTTGTTTGAGCAGGCAGGAAGGCGGTGTGTCCCACGGAGAAGATCAAAATCAGCTCAATTCTCCAATGCATTTTCCGGACTGGTGTACTGCGGGGATTGTAAAAGAGTGATGACCACAACCGGGGGCAGTCATACGGAGGACAGAAAGCTGGTATGCAGCGGATATAAGCAGCATGGAAGAACCGCATGCACCAACCACTACATGAACTATGATCTGCTCTGCCAGATTGTATCCCAGGAGCTTGAGACTTTCATTACACTGTCAGAAAAAGAGAGAAAAGAGGTTGCGGGTCAGTTAGAGTTCTATGGAAGAAACAGAGGTAATTCAGAAGAAAAACGGGTAGCTGCTTCTTTAAAAAAGAGGGAGAGGCAGATTGAGCGAATTATTGGAAAGCTTTACGAAGATCGAGTCAATAAAGTGGTGGAAGAAGAGCGTTTCTGTAAGCTGCTCACTTCTTATGAACAGGAGCTAAAGGAGATTGGGGCAGAAGCAAATGCCATGAAAGAAATGACAGCATCTGTGTGGAAAAACATAGAGGAGCCAGAGGAGGCTGTGGATCGTTTATTAAACGAGTTAAAGGAAAGAAAAATTCCTGCTTCCGATTTGCTGCACCAGTTTATTGACCGGATTGAAATCTTTCAGTCAGGGAAAGATCCGGATCAGAAAGACAATGAGATGATAACTGTCAGGATATTTTACCGATCAGAGTCACCAGACAGTAAAAAAGCATAGATTGCCGCTGTCATGTGCATGGGCTTTGGCTGTAATGCAGCGGGAATTGTAGGCTGCCGCATCATTGATTCTCCAAGAGAGCGGCTCATTGCAATGATCACCAACAACTTTGTTCCCTGCAACGGGCGTTTCCCAACCATGATTGCAATTATTACCATGTTTTTTATCGGAGGAGCGACGGGATCATTTTCCACTATTTTATCTGCAGGGATTCTGTCAGGTATTATTCTTCTTGGAATTCTCATGACCCTTGTAATATCCAAAATACTCTCTGTAACCATATTAAAGGGGATTCCCTCTTCCTTTACCTTAGAGCTGCCCCCTTACCGCAGGCCTCAGATTGGAAAGGTCATTGTCCGTTCCATATTTGACCGGACCCTATTTGTTCTCGGAAGAGCGGCTGCAGTGGCTGCTCCCGCAGGTCTGTTAATCTGGCTTATGGCAAATATCACAGTGGGAGATATGACCTTATTAACCCGCTGCTCCGGTTTTTTAGATCCCTTTGCCAGAGTCATCGGCCTTGACGGCGTGATCTTACTGGCATTCATCCTTGGCTTTCCTGCCAATGAGATCGTTGTTCCCATTCTGATAATGGCTTATCTTTCTGAAGGCAGCATACGGGAAATCAATGATTTATCCATATTAAGGGATCTGTTGATTGCCCATGGCTGGACCTGGGTGACTGCCGTCAGCACCCTGCTCTTCTCCCTCATGCACTGGCCCTGTTCCACCACCTGCCTGACCATAAGGAAGGAGACCGGGAGCATAAAATGGACGCTTTTGTCCTGGCTTGTGCCTACGGTAACCGGAGTTATTGTCTGCTTTTTGTTTACTACTGCAGCAAGGGCGTTCCTGTAATGTTTAAAGTTCCCTCTGATTGTCTACAATAGGGGTAAGACACTCATAGAAAGGAGGGAGAAGCGTGAACAGGAGTTACCACGTTTACGCCCTGTCAGACCGGCCAAAGGCCAGAAAAATTGAGCGGGAAATTGCTAAGGTCGATGGGGTGAAGGTAATAAAGATCTCGGAAGACTTAAAGCTAATGAACATTGAGATGGAGAACAGCAAGATTACGGCTGTCATGGAGCGGGTGGTAAATATCTGCAACCGCATTTCTAACGGCTGTGAAGTGCATTATAAGTTTACGTAAGAATAATAAAAAAGAGGGCTTGAATGGATTTCATTTAAGTCCTCTTTGCTGATTAATGGGCGTTTTTTGCGTATTCGCCAATCTTTTTGTCCATATTTGAAATGTGCTTAGTCAGCCATTCAAGCACCATCTGGTTTGCATTTAAGATAACAAGTAAATTACCGCCGGAAGAATTATAATCGCTTCTAAGCTTGGTAAGCTGGGCAATGAAAGCAGTATGAGCCTGCTTCTGCTCTGCATATCCGGGGTAATGAATCTTCTGCATGTAAACTTCCTCGTCTGCGAAATGCTTTTTTGTGTAACTTTCGAGAAAATCTAAAAGCTCTCCTACATATTCCTTCGCTTTGTTGTTCTTTCCGGCATCAAAGAGAGCCTCTGCTTTTTCAAACCACATCTTATGCTGATCATCAATCATTGAAATACCAACTGATAAATTTTGTGTCCACGGCATAACGAAATCCTCCTATGTAATAATGATATTTATTATTATAATACGCTTGTTAAGAAAAAGCAAACCATATTTTACCATTCAGGAAAGAAAAATCGATTTTAAAATACAGATAAAAATTTGACGTACCACTTTAGCAATGTTATAATTTTTATCTAGCAAATAGTAAGGGAGAACAATTATGGATGCAAATGGAATCCGTCTGAATAAATATTTAAGTGAGGCAGGAATCTGTTCCCGCAGGGAGGCGGATCGGCTCATTGAGACAGGAAAGGTTAAAATAGATGGACAGGCCGCAGTACCGGGACAAAAGGTGCTTCCGGGACAGTCTGTTACGGTTAAGGGCCGTTCTGTCAGCGAGGCCAAAGGTGAGACCGGCCATAAGGCAGAGCCTGTCTTTTTAGCAGTCCATAAGCCCCGGGGTGTGGTATGCACCACCTCAGACAAGGACCGGGCTCCCAATATCGTGGATCTGGTTCATTATCCCGTGCGGATTTATCCCATAGGCCGTCTGGACAAGGAGTCCGAGGGTCTGATTCTCATGACCAACCAGGGAGATTTAGTGAATAAAATCATGCGCAGCGGAAATGCTCATGAAAAGGAATATTTAGTAAAAGTCAATCGTCCGGTAACAGACGATTTTATCAGAAAGATGCGAAAGGGAGTCACTCTTTCCGAGTTAGACGTAACCACAAAGCCCTGCTTTGCAGAGAAAGCGGGAGAGAAAACATTTCGTATCGTATTAACCCAGGGATTAAACCGCCAGATTCGCCGAATGTGCACCCAGCTTGGTTTTGAAGTGCGCATGTTAAAGCGAATGCGGATTATGAATATTGAACTAGGAGATTTAAAGCCGGGTGCTTACCGTGAACTCTCCCGGCGTGAATACCACCAGATGAAAGAGTCTTTAAAAAGCTCGACCAGTCTTCCCTATCAAGAACAGAAAAAGGAGAAATCTGATGGACGAAAAACTAAAAAGAATTAAGGAACTGATTCCCCTGTTGCAGGAAGCAGGAAAAGCCTATTACCAGGAAAGCCGGGAGATCATGAGCAACTATGAGTATGATCGTCTCTATGATGAACTGGCGGCGCTGGAGGAGGAAACCGGAATTGTTTTATCTAACAGCCCCACACAGAACGTTGGCTATCAGGTCTTAAGCGAGCTTCCCAAGGAAGCCCATGATTCCCCTATGCTTTCTCTGGATAAGACGAAGAGTACGGAGGACTTAGCTGACTGGCTGGGAGGCCAGAGGGGGATTCTCTCCTGGAAGCTGGATGGACTGACGGTTGTCTTAGTCTACCGGGAGGGAACGCTTCAAAAAGCGGTAACACGGGGAAATGGAGAGATCGGAGAAGTAATTACCAACAATGCCAGGGTATTTGCAAACATTCCACTTACCATTTCCTACCAGGGAGAACTGGTGATCAGGGGAGAGGCTGTCATAAAATACACCGACTTTAACCGGATTAATGACGAGATTGAGGATGTGACTGCAAAGTATAAGAATCCAAGGAATCTATGCAGCGGATCCGTCAGACAGTTAAACAACCAGATCACCGCCCGCCGAAACGTAAATTTTGAAGCATTTGCGCTGGTTTCCGCAGCCGGTGTTGATTTTAAAAATTCCAGAGCTGAGCAGTTTCAGTGGCTGAAGGCCCAGGGCTTTGATGTGGTGGATTATAAAATAGTGACGAAAGACACCATAGGGGAAGCAGTTACTGAATTTGCAAAGACTGTACCGGAATATGACATTCCATCAGATGGACTGGTGCTTTTATTTGATGATATTGCTTATGGAGATTCTCTTGGACGGACTGCCAAGTTCCCCCGCAACGCCATCGCATTTAAATGGGCTGACGAGATCAGAGAAACAACCCTGACAGAAATTGAATGGAGTGCGTCAAGAACCGGTCTGATTAATCCGGTTGCCATCTTTGAACCGGTGGAGTTAGAGGGTACGACAGTGAGCCGCGCCAGTGTCCATAATCTGAGTATTATGGAAGCTTTGGAGCTTGGAGAAGGGGATCAGATCACGGTTTACAAGGCAAACATGATTATTCCACAAATCGCCGACAATTTAACCAGAAGTGGTAAAATAAAGATTCCGGATCACTGCCCGGTCTGTGATGGGCTGACGGAGATTCGTCGGGTAAATGATGTAAAAAGTTTATATTGCACCAACCCGGATTGTCAGGCAAAGCGGATCAAGGGCTTTTCTCTGTTTGTAAGCCGGGACGCTTTAAATATTGATGGATTATCAGAAGCCACGCTGGAGAAGTTTATCGGAGCCGGATTTATCCGGGAGTTTGCCGATATGTTTCATTTAGATCAGCATGAGGAAGCTATTACTCAGATGGAGGGCTTTGGTAAAAAGTCTTATGACAATTTAATTCAGGCGGTGAAAAAGGCGTCTCATACGACACTGCCCCGTCTGATCTATGGGCTTGGAATTGCTGGAATCGGAGTTGCCAATGCGAAGATGCTCTGCCGGGAATTCCGTTTCGATTTTGACCGAATGCGTCATGCAGAGGAAGAGGAGCTCACTGCTGTCTCCGGCATTGGAAAGGTGCTGGCAGATGCATGGATTACTTATTTTAAGGACGAGAAGAATAATGAGATGACAGATCGTCTGTTAGCGGAAGTAACCATTGAGCAGGAGGCAGAAAGCTCAGGAGAGAAGCTGCTGGAGGGAATGACGTTTGTTATTACCGGATCCGTGGAGCATTTCGAGAATCGGAAGGCACTTCAGGAAGCAATCGAAGCACAGGGAGGCAAAGCCACCGGATCGGTCACTTCCAAGACGACTTATTTAATTAACAACGATACCACATCCAATTCGTCTAAAAATAAAAAGGCAAAGGAACTGGGAGTGCCCATTATTTCAGAAGAGGATTTCATAAAACTGCTGGAGGGATAAAATATGCCGATTAAAGTACAAAAGGATTTACCTGCTAAAGCCATACTGGAAACAGAGAACATATTTATCATGGACGAGGACCGGGCCTCAAGACAGGACATTCGTCCCCTTGAAATCCTGATTATTAATTTAATGCCCATTAAAGAAGAGACAGAAACCCAGCTTCTCCGCGCATTGTCCAATACTCCGCTGCAGGTGGACTGTACGTTTCTGATGCTGGAGAGTCATACTTCAAAGAATACTTCTGCCAGTCATTTGAATAAGTTTTATGTGTTCTTTGATGAGGTAAAAGAGAAAAAGTTCGATGGTATGATTATTACCGGTGCGCCTGTTGAGAATATGGAGTTTGAAGAGGTAAACTACTGGGAAGAACTGGCGAAGATTATGGAG
This sequence comes from uncultured Paenibacillaceae bacterium, assembly GCA_963523055.1. Lineage (GTDB taxonomy): Bacteria > Bacillota > Clostridia > Lachnospirales > Lachnospiraceae > Lacrimispora. Next base: position 19,932 of record CAURBV010000026.1, read on the forward strand.
TGGAGTAAGACCAATGTCACCAGCTCTCTCCATATCTGCTGGGGCGCCCAGGCGGGGCTTTATTATCATTATGGAGTGCCGAAGTATAAGAGGGATACGAAGCTTTCTGGTATTTACAGACACAGGGTTCTGGACCGCAAGGTGCCGCTGGTACGCAGTCTTGATGATTATGTGATGGCGCCTCATTCCCGGTATACGGAAGTGAGGAGAGCGGATATAGAGAAGCATCAGGGGCTGAAGATTCTGGCGGAGTCGAAGGAAGCTGGGATCCTGATGGTAATGAGTGAGGATGGGAAGCAGGTGTTTATTCAGGGACATCCGGAATATGATCGGATGACGCTCAATGGGGAGTATCATAGGGATCTGGATAAAGGGTTGAATCCTGAGATTCCCTGTAATTATTATGAGGACGATGATCCAGATACGATGCCGGTGCTTTGTTGGAGAAATGCGGCGAATACGATATATGGGAATTGGTTGAATTATTATGTATATCAGGTTACGCCATACGAGTTGTAGAAGAGGCATAAAGTCTGGTCATTAGCATGAGTCCTATATCAGTTGTAGAGATATGATTGATATAGGGCTTATTTTAGTACCTGAAATTACAAGTTTTGCAAGCCGTTCAGTTTAAAAGGAAAGGTTTCAGAAAAGGTTTTGTGTCTCTAAATTGGCGAGTCCTAATCTACAGCATTGTCTGTTATATGATAACTACCAGTGAAATTGCGGGACTTATCAATATAATCGTTAGTCGTACATCCACTCAATATAACCATTCAACCATTGGCTCAATCATACAGCATATATGGATTGTCAAAAATTTTCTGAGTTTATTTATGTCCAGGAGTGGCGGACTTTAGAAACTGAATTGAAATCAATGGATAGTTGTTATATTGATAGGACTCGTCCTAAAATTCTCCAATAAACTCAAAAGTCTTGGCATGGATATCTAATGAAAATGCTTTTTCACTTAATTTTTGAAAGCATATAATTATATTGTAGAAATGGCGTGGTTTATTGTATATAATAAGAAAGATATTCTAGCTGGTACATAAATATCTATAAAACAATATATAGAAAATTTGGAATTAGATCATTGCAGTTATAAAGACTATATCAAAATTATAGAAAATACGACAGTACAATACACCGCTATTAAATACACCCAGGGTATGACCAAGAGGAGAAAATGAGAAAACATATACTACTACTCAGCAATCTTATAATCATCATTTCCATTGTAATTGGATTTTTTGGTATCGTTTACCGAGATACCACCGCGTACCAGGATCTGGCGGAAAAACATTTGGAAAATATTTTAAGCCTGTCCAATAAAGATATTTCCAGCCATGTGGAAGACGCTATGACGAAACCAGTGATGGTTTCCAAAACAATGGCAAATGATGAATTTCTGAAGAAATGGCTTTCACAAGAACCCAAAAATGTTGGTAATGATACATACCTGAAACAGTTGTTTAATTATTTAGACGCGTATCGCAATAAATACGGATATACAACGGTGTTTTGCATTTCCGCAGAAACAGGAAATTATTATTATCAGGACGGCTTTAACAAGACCATTTCAAAAACAGATGAGCACGATATCTGGTATTATAATTTTATTAAATCTGGCAATGAGTATGATCTTGAGGTTGACACCAACGAGACAAAAAAAGACTATATAACGGTCTTTGTAAATTTTCGTGTAGAAGGAAGTGATGGATCACTTCTGGGTGTGATTGGAGTGGGGTTACAGGTTGATTCCCTGGGTGATACGATCTATTCCTATGAAAAAGATTATGGCTTGTCGGTTCATATTATTAATGTCATGGGGGCCGAAACTTCTTTTAAAGGGAATACCGATATTTTTATCAGTGAAGAAGAATTGCAGAAACGTGTTGGGATTACAGAACGGCTTCATTTAAATCAGTCTGAAACCCCAATCATGCAGTGGTACACATCGGAAGGGAAGCGAAAATGCTTAATCACGCAGTATGATAAAATACTTGGCTGGTATTTGGTTCTTGAGATGGATACCAGTTCCATAAGCCAGGTGTTTCAGGAACGCGTAAAAAGCAATGTGTTTTTCATGCTGGTTGCACTGGCCGCCTGTATTGTTGTTTCCACCTCTGTTTTTATCAATTGCAATTTGCGTATTGTAAAGATAGAAAATACGGACGAGTTAACGGGACTTCCCAATCGAAAGCAATTTTCCAAACGGTATTTGGCATTTCTCCGAAAGAACCGTAAGACGAAAAAAACGTTGTTTATGTTCGACATTGATCATTTTAAGGATATTAATGATACATATGGCCACATATTTGGAAATTCAGTCATTGCAATGGTTGGGGAAGACTTACAGCATACAATAGGCGAAAATGGAATCGCAGCACGATGGGGTGGAGACGAGTTTTTCGGTGTTTTATTGGTGGGAATCGACGAAGCAAAACAAATCATGGAACAGTTTATGGATTCCTTAAAAAGCGAGGATAAGGATGAGAATTACCATGTAACCATCAGCGTGGGGATTTCAGCGGTGGATGAAGATCTTAGTATGGAGCAGATGGTTAAGAGAGTCGATGAGGCATTATATCATTCAAAAAAAAGCGGACGGAATCAGATTTCAATTTTATAACCATAACCATGTTACAGTTTACTTGGCGATAGGTAACATACAGCCATAACCGTGTTGCAATTCCAGTGATTCTTGTTGAGATTTTTATAGTGGCAATTCATTAGGAAGATAATGGATATGGCTATGCATGAATTGATTTTGTTTTAATCTGGACATCAATATGAGTCCATATACTTGTATGAAAAATACGAGTATATGGGCTTATTTTAGTATTCGATATAACAAAAGCATTTTTCATGTCATCACATTACTTACTATTTCGTTCGTATAACACAAAATAGTGCCTTATTGCAAAAGTTTTGTATCTTTATTATAGTAAAAGTACAGAAGCGCTATCTGAATGATTGACGTCAATTAATTTGCGGGCACTATTAAAATAATACCTATCTGGAGGGATACGTAATGGAAAAAATAAATGTTAACGATATAACAGAAATCATGAAACGGAAAGCACTCTTTACAGAGGGCACAATGGATTCGGGAATTTTGTTCTATGAGCCGGGAGAAACAATGACTCCTCATAAACATTCAAATTTAGATGAAATTTTCTATGTTATCAGTGGAAAAGGAATCATAAACATAGATGGCAGGGATATTTCAATTAAAGAAAATGATGTGATGCTGTCTCCCCATGACGAGAGTCATGGATTTACAAATAATGGAGATGAAAAATTGGTGGTTTTACAGATAAAGAATACATTTGTAAAATAATTCTAATATAGAGAAAGGTGTATTTATATGTATTATATTTCTATGGTAATAACAGTATTGGCAACTGTAATGTATAATATCAGCCAAAAATCAATTAATCAAACGATAAATCCTTTTATATCGATGTTAGTGACATATATTACAGCAATCCTATTTTCGGTATTAGCATTTATTTTATTACCGATCGATCGCAATATAGTAAGTTCACTAAAACAATTAAACTGGGCCAGCTATTTATTAGGCTTATCTGCGTTAGGATTAGAGATCGGATATTTGTATCTTTATAGAAGTGGCTGGAATATAGCTGTTGCTCCTCTTTTTGTAAGTATAATTTCAACAATTATGTTAATTATCATTGGAATTATTTTTTATAAAACAAAAATTTCCCCTGTAAATACAATAGGGGTATGTATCAGTATCATTGGGTTAATTTTAATGAATAGGAAATAATGAACAGGTTGAATGAATCAAAAGAGCTGGTCAGACAGTTACGGTAAACTGCCTGACCAGCTTTCTGATATATTATTATTTATCAGCATCAATTTGTGCCATATGTTTTTTTCCCCATTGATTCATCTCTTCCAGAATGGGACCTAATGATCTTCCAAGTTCCGTCAGGGAGTACTCTACCTTTGGAGGAACTTCTGGATATACCGTTCTACAAATGATTCCATCGGCTTCCAATTGCCGAAGTTGCTGTGTCAGCATCTTCTGACTGATTCCGTTAATTCCTTTACTTAACTCAATGAATCTTTGGGTGCCGTAATTAAATAAATTTCTTAATATAAGAACCTTCCATTTATGCCCAATCAGATTGACTGTATGCTCAATAGGGCAGAATTTATCACAAGGCATAATTAATCTTCCTTTCATTGTTTTTTACGATTATAAAATTATTATATCATAAAAAGATATTTTCTTGCAAAAATATAGTTACTTTATTTTAGTAAGTACATATATATGGGTATTAATATTAGTTTTTTTTGCCGTTACGCCTCTGAAAGATATAACGCAGTCTTGATGATTTTGTGATGGCGCCTCATTCACGGTATACAGAGGTGAGAAGAGGGGATATTGAGAAGCATCAGGAGTTGAGGATTTTAGCAGAGTCGAAGGAAGCCGGGATACGGATACGATGCCGGCATTGTGCTGGAGGAATGCGGCGAATACGATATATGGGAATTGGTTGAATTATTATGTATATCAGGTAACGCCATACGAGTTGTAGGAGAGGGCGCGGAAAGCTTAGATATATAGAAATAGCATTCAGGCTGAGCTTGGATGCTATTTTTGCGAACCCAAAGACCAAATCTTAGAAGCACAAAAAATTAGTTCGGATAATCATTATGGAATGGTAGTAATATGAAGGAGATATTTTCGAGGCATCTATGTAGCAAGAAAGAGTAGCCAGACAGGACGTGTGAGATAATTAAGCGCAAGTTACTGTTTGTGAGTTATTGACAGTCCTGTCAACCATTCTAAGTTTAGGTTCTCTCATATAAAACGTTGTATTAATGAGATTTTTTTAACATAACTCCCATTCACCAATCCATTTTTGCTTAGAATAATTATATTGGCGTCTATATAAACTATTACCTTCAGTTTTATAACGCCAGCCAATGATATCAGAATCAGGTACAAAGATTGGGTCAGTTTGTTTCATTGTAGTAATATTTGTAGGATATGTTGAATTTGCGGGTGAAGATGCCATTACCTCTGTTGGAAATAATAGTAATCCAGTTGTCAATGCCATTAACGATAATGATAGTTCCTTCTTATTTAGTTTCATGTGCGTTTGCCTCCTTTAAATTTTGATATATTGAAAGATTTGAATAAGAACTTTTGATTTCATGAACAGTAGCTATGTACTTCTGATTTATGTACAAGTCATAGTCACTATTAGGATTAACTACTAAGTAAGCATTATCTACATCTAATTCAAATGTGGACTGTGCGTCTGTTGAAGATATAGCATATGGTTCAAAGACTACAAATAATGAAAATATACTTATAAAAATTATTGGCATTATCATTAAAATGGTTTTTGAAGACCTTTTTGAATTTTCACTTTCTAGTACCATATAAAATCTTTGGGCAAGAATCGATTTATTTCGACTTTCAAAAGCCAATGATAATCCATATAATTTTTTTAGGGAAAATTTCCGGGCAGTATCTAACAAACATTGGAGATATTCCAGTTTTTCTTCAGGATCTAAATTTTTTGTAACAGATAAATCAACGTTTATCTCAAGCACTTTATCAAATGCTGTCTTAAGTAGATATATAAATGGATTCCACCAATATGCTATCGTTATAATTTCAATTAATAATTTAATATATAAATGTTTACGATAATAGTGCTCAACTTCATGGCTTAATATAAAATTCCAATCCTTCTCAGATAATTCCATAACAGGAATTAATATTTTGGGAGCATAAAAGCCATAAAGCATAGGTGTAGTGATAAAATCGACTATAATAATTTGAAATGCAATTTTTTTATTATATTTTAGAATAACTTTATCTAGGGTGTCTTGTACTTTTTTGTCTTCTAGTAAGATTTGTTGTTTAATTTCATTACCAAACTTTAGATATTTTATAATTGCCCTTATAGTTAATACAATTATTCCTAGTATCCATATTACATTTATTATATTTATCCAAGTAAAATTTATATTTCTTATTGTGATAATAGAACTGTTCGAAAATTGAAAAAGCTTAGGTAATAAATATTGGACAGGAATTGAATAAGAAAATATAAATTCCATAGGTATTAGTAATCTAAATATAATATAAATAACACATGCAATCACTACACCAGTTCCGAGTATCATTATTCTTTTTACGCTTTTTAAATAAAACCATATTATTATAATTAGTATATTGCATGTAAAAACTATTGTGAAGAATTCTGATGATGATAAAAGCACATCACTCATCCTCCTTTATCATTTTTATGAAGAAGTGCCCTTCGTTCTTGTAATAATTCTTCTAGTTCTTTAAGCACTTTTTCCTCATTTTTTTCATGTTGTAAAAGCGTAGCAACTATGCTGGTTGTGGACATGTTTTTATCTATATTTTTAAATTGACTAATTATATTCAGATTCATTAACTCTTGTTTGCTTAACAACGGACGATAGCTGCGTGAGAGAACAGTGCCGCTATAAACTATTTCAGCAATTTCAATTATATCTTTTTTTAGAAGGTTTCGCAATGATAATTGAACAGAGCTAATGCTTAGACTGGGTTTTAATTTAATTATATCAGAAGCTAATAGTGAGTTTTCACTTGTCCACAAAACTTCTAAAACATCCAATTCCCTAGCAGTAAGTATAGTTATGTTTTTTTTCTCGTTCATAATACATCACCTTTATAATCTATATACTTTACTAAATTATAATATTATATAATTAGAATGTCAACATATTATATACTTGAGTTTCTGTAAATTGGTGATTGTACCAAACCAGCTTAGGCGTCAGATTGACCTCATTAGGGACAATGCGCTTAAGCTGAAGTGCTTTTGAGGCAGCAGAGTATTCAAGTCCAAACCGTATATTGTATGTGCATTTGTGAGCAAGCTTCTTGTCCCAGCCGTTGCAGACGTAGGGAGCCTTGTCGGCAGCGGCGTTCTTTCACAAAATCCCTGCAAGTCAAGTTGCAGGTTGGGATGGAAGCACATTTGACTGCCCATACCCTAACCTAATAGGGAGTAGAATTTGTTTTTTTAATTTTAAAACAATAAGATTATAAAAAATATAATTGACAAAATACATTACAAGCAATATACTGACATTACAGAGTAGTTGTTAAGTAATTATATTACTTGTACAGTTGCTTTATATTAAACAAAAGATATAGAGAGTAGTGGGGGGGGAAATAAATGGAAGAAAGTTTATTAACGTTACAAAAATTTTTAGAAGAATTAATTCCTTCTGGAGATTATGAGCGTTTAGGAGCTGTTTTTAGAACAAAAAGAAACATGTACGTATATGATACGGGTACTGGAAAGATTTTTTCTTGTAATGAAATTGAATATAGAATATTTGAGAGTATATTTAATGATTTTAATTTTATGAAAGAAAAATTAAAAAAATATCAAGAAGAAGATATAATTCATGCGATTGATAGTATCATAGAGGTAATTAAAACAGAGAATATTTTACAGGCGACAGATTATAAAGAATTTGCAAGAGAAACAGATCAAGAGCTTAATGCTGTTTTCAATTATTCTTTACAGAGTTTGATATTAGAAGTGACACAAAAGTGCAACTTTAGATGTAAATATTGCATTTACCATGATTATAACTCTCTTTATAGAGACTATACTGCAAAAGATATGTCTTGGGAGACTGCCAAAAAAGCAATTGATTATGTTAAGGCACATAGTGGTGAAAAAGACTTATCAATTGCTTTTTATGGCGGAGAGCCTCTAATAAATTATGATTTAATACATGATGTTATAGGATATTGTAAACAGATTATGTCTGATAAAAATTTGATTTTCTCATTTACAACAAATTTATCGCTTATGGATAAGAATAAAGCTGCATTTTTTGCCAAAGAAGGCTGTTACATTATGTGCAGCATAGATGGTCCTTCAATAATACATGATGCATATAGGGTAGATGCAGAAGGAAATGGAACTTTTGAATTAGTTATGCAAGGGCTAAAAAATTTAATAGAAGCCTATGGTAATGATGCCGAGGAAAAAATTAGCTTTAATGTTGTAATATGTCCACCTTATATTAAAGATAAATTTGATGCAATAAAAGATTTTTTTTCTCAAATAGAATGGTTACCTCCAAAATTAACGATAAAATATTCTTATGTTGAAAGTGGCAGTTTAAGAGAAGAAGATATTGATTATACATATTTTTCAAGAGATGAAAGAAAAAATCAGGTATCAGAGATTGCTCCAGTAGCTGAATGGACAATGAATAAGCTCATAGATAAATCAGATACTGATTATCTTCCATACAGTTTTGCAAGAGATGCTTTAATCAGGGTACATAAAAGATTTTTGTCAGATAGGCCATATCAGAAAATGAAACGCAATGGATGTTGCATACCAGGCGGCAGAAGGATATATGTTGATGTGGATGGAAATATTGCGTTGTGCGAGAGGGTTGGCAAATGTCCACCAATTGGGAACATTGATACTGGTATAGATATCAACAAAATAAAAAAATATTATTTAGAAGATTATGAGGAAAAATCATTAGATAAATGTAAAAACTGTTGGGCAGTTAATTTATGCAATATATGTTATGCTGCATGCTATCGTGAAGATGGAATTGATATTTCTAGTAAAAATGAATTATGTTATATTCAACGAAAGCAAATAAAAGGTGAATTGATTTTGTATTATGAAGTTATGGAAGAATCACCAGATGTTTTGGCTAATTTTGAAGAAATAGATATTTTCTAAAGGTTATAATTATTATAATAATTTAACATAAAAAAATTAAAGGAGGAATAGAGCATGAAATTAGTAAATCCATTGGGCAGGGAAATTGAAAAATTGAATAGTCAGGCTGACTATGTGAGCCCTCTTTCCGGATGTGTTTGCTCAGGGCCAACAGGGACAGCAGTAAGCCATAACAAGGGACCAGGTTGGTGCGTCGGATATTGTGGCGGTGAATCTTCAGAAACGAAGAATGCCAACGCAGAACTAGCAAGATATGCATAAATAAGATAAAGGGGATGCTATTAAAGGAACCATAATAGTATTCCCTTTTTTCAAGGAGAAGATATGGAAATGAAAGGCAGGATAAGTCCGTCTGAATATATAAAGACTATAATTAAGGTTCTAAAATTATTATTTAAAAGTTCAAAGTTGTATACATCTTTAATTCTAATAGTTAATATTTTTATAGGAATCATAGTCCCAATCAACGTTATCATATGGAAAAATTTTATTAATTCAGCAGTGGCTGGAATTTCAGATAGTAGCTGGCAGGCTGCTATATTTTGGATTTCCATATATTCTTTAATTTATATTATTGATAATATATTAAACAAAATAAATGAGTTTATAGAAAATATTTTAGCTTCTAAAGTTAATATATTTACAACAAAACTAATACTAGATAGACTAGTAGATATCCCAATGGAGTTCTTTGACAATTCAGAAAATTATGATAAGATTCAAAAAATTAATACAGAATCTAATAGTAGATCAATGAGTATTTTGAGGACGTTAGTAAACTTGATTAAAAGTTTCAATACTATGATTGGAACGATTATAATCTTGTCACAGTTTAGTCCACTACTAATTATAATTTGTTTTATTACATGTGTACCAACATTAATTATTAGTATGAAAATGGCTTATAAGCAGTTTAATATATATAACAATAGATTTGAAAATTTACGTTATATATCATATTTAAAAAATATGATGACAATGTATGAAAATATTAAAGAAATGAAAGTTAACAATTCTATCCCTTTTTTTTCTAAGCATATTGATAAGCAATATAATGAATATTTAAAAGAAGATATGAAGATACGTGGAAAATATTTAGTAAGAATATCTGGAATGAATACTATGGAACAGGCACTCATCTTATTAATTCGTATTTATATTACTACAAGTGTTATAATAAAAAAACAAACCATTGGTGCATTGTCCCTTTATATAAGTTCTATAGATAACTTCAGAAATTCGGTTGTTATTATACTTAATACGATAGTTTCAATATTTGAGGATGGGCTTTATATTAATAATTTATTTGATTTTTTAGAAATGACAAAGAAAAAAAATAATGAAGGATTATTATTTGATGCCGAATTTAAGAAAATTGAATTCAAACATGTTTGGTTCAAATACCCTAATACAAATGATTATATTTTAAGAGATATAAATTTTGTAATAGATGCAAAAAAAAGTTATTCTATAGTTGGATTAAATGGATCTGGTAAAACAACATTAATCAAGTTAATGTTGAACTTATATGAACCAGATAAGGGAGAAGTACTGATAGATGGTGTCAATATCAGAGAATTTAATAAAAAGGAATACGTCAAAAATATAGGTGTGGTTTTTCAGGATTTTATAAAATATCCTCTAACAGTAAGTGAGAATATAGGAATAGGTGATCCTGAAAATATTGATAATTTTAACCAGGTTGAGACTGCCGCAGTATTATCTGGAGCCAATGAGTTTATTGGAAACTTACCAGATAAGTACGAAACAAAACTATTAAGAGAGTGGAGTGGAGGTATACAATTATCTTTAGGGCAATGGCAAAAACTAGCTATAAGTCGAGCTTTTATGAAAAAGTATCCAATAATAATATTAGATGAACCAACCGCATCATTAGATGCAATTGCTGAATTTGAACTATATAAGAAATTCAAACAAATGGTTTCAGGAAAAACATGTATATTAATAGCACATAGGTTTTCCACAATAAAGTTAGCAGATACAATTTTAGTGTTAAAAGATGGGGGAATTGTTGAGACTGGGAGTCATGAGGAATTAATTAAGAAGCAAGGGGAATATGCTGAATTATATAATTTACAGGCACAAACGTACAAGGAATAGGGGATGAAAAATGGATACTTATCTATGCATTAATAATAAACGTATTCCATGCTATTTAAATAAAGTAGATTTTAATACTGATATATTAGCTTGTGCACTGGTGGTGAAAAGTGGTTCTTTACAGGACGAAATTCCGGGGACAGCACATATTTTAGAACATGTAATGATAGAAAATCAAGTGATTAAGAATTGGGATTGGAGTACTATTGATAGAAGAGCACATACTGATTTTTATGAAACTACATATTTTTTTAAAACAAATAAAAACATTTTAAATATAGGATTAGAGTTTATTGAAAGTATTGTTGAGGGATTATGGCTCAATGAAGAGAATTTTGAATTAGTTAAAAAGAATATTGTTGATGAGTATAATTCTCTTATAAAAAGAGATGAATTTTCAATTTTGAATGCCTTATTAAAGAATTCAGCTTTTGAGAATCATATTCCGATAGGAACATTAAAAACGATTGAAGAAGTTTCGTTTAAAGATATTAAATCTTATTATAAAAAACATTATCTGTCAGATAATATTTTTATTGTCATTAGTGGATGTGTGAGCTTATACGAACTAAAAAAAATAGTATATAAAGAAATTAATTTTATTGAAGAAGAATTGAGCATAAAAAAAATAACAGAAGAGCTTCCAAAGTTGGTATTTCAAAATGATATATATAATGTATTCCCTGATAATGATAATAAAATTTTATTATTTTTTAATATTGATAAAAACCAAAATCCGATATTTAACAAAACTATAAACCAAACAACAGAAGAGGCATTATTGATTGAGTGTTTACAAGTTATTTTAAGTGAATATACAAAAGAGTTTACAAAATGTATTAAATGTAATTTAGTTCAAGTTTCGTTTGGTTATTACTTAATAAAAATAGTAATAATAAAAAAAGATAATGTTTATTATACGACAAATGCCATTATAGAGAAAATAATAAATTTAAATGTAAATACGTATTTTCAAACTATAACAGAAATTATTGAGAATGTTCAAATAGAGCGTGAAATTGGAACTAATTTGGGTATTATACTGGAAGAACAAATTAATTCTATTCTTTATTGTGAAAAATATGATGGCAAAGATGAGTGCAATTCTATTTTCAGTGTTGAAAGAATAATAAATAGATTAGATGAATTATTGCATTCAAATCATTACAGAGTTATTATATAAATAATATGTGACTGTTGAATTACATTAAAATTTTTAATGGCGGCACAAGGAGATGAAATTGTTATGTTTAAAATTTTAGTGATTGAAGATGATAAAGACATATCTGAATTATTAAAATTTTTTCTTGAAGATAATGGATATTCAGTAAGGATAGCTGATAATGGTATAGAGGGAATAGAAATGTATCGTTATGAAAGTATTGATTTAATACTTTTAGATATTTTGTTGCCAAAAGTCGATGGATATATGGTTTGTAAAACAATTAGAAAAGAATCTGATATACCTATTATTATGATTACAGCACTTACAAGTGAGGACGAACAGATAAGAGGTTATGATCTTAAGGTTGATGATTATGTTACTAAACCCTTTTCTATGCCAGTCCTATTAAAGAAAGTTGCTGCTGTACTACGAAGAATAAATGGAGATCAAGAAAAAAAAATATTGTTTTATAAAGATTTAGTTTTAGATACAGATAATTACCGTGTATCACTTAAAGAGAAGACAATTGATCTCACAAAAAAAGAATTTGAGATATTAAGAGAATTATTAATGAACCAGAATAAGATTATAACAAGAGAACTTCTCTTAGGGAAGGTCTGGAAATACGAATACTTTGGAAATGATAGAATTGTAGATAATCATATAAAAAATATACGAAAAAAATTAGGAGTAGATTATATTGAAACCATTAAGGGAGTCGGCTATAGAATTGATAAGGTTAATTAGAAGCAAACTATTAATCAAAGTATTTTTATTAACGCTTATTGTTTTGTGGGGAATAACAGGCCTTACATATACTTTAATATTGATCGTTACTCCCAGATTATATCAAACAGAATTGCAGAGAAATTTAGATACAGCAATAAATCGAACAACAAAGGAAATTAGTAATGTAAATTTTAAAAGAGGGAAAGAGATAATTAAGGATTTGTCAGATAGTTATAATATTGCAATAATGCTCTTTGATTCAAATGGAAAACAAATTGATTACGGAGAAAATATTTTATTTGTTGCAGATAATAACGCAGCTTCTGTTTTACAGAGAAAGAGCATTACACAAACATATGAGATACACTTTAATGATATACAAGAAGTATACACTATGACAGTATTGGGAAAAAGTGAAGAAATTAATAGGTTTAGTTTATTACTAAAAAGAAGCTTAGTATGGATTTGCATTGGTATACTTTGCATATCTATTATAATTGCTTATTTTTATACAAAGTATATTACAATGCCTATAAAAAAGATATCGTCATATTCCAGGGAGCTGGCAGAATTAAATTTTACTTCTCATTTTTTTAATAATCGGATTGACGAAATTGGAAATTTAGCAGAAAGCTTAAATGAACTATCAGAGCATCTTAATAATGCATTAGATGAGTTAAGAACCGCTAATGATAGTTTAAAAAAAGAAATAGAATATGAAAAAAAAGTCGAACAACAACAAATGACATTATTCTCGGCCTTATCTCATGAATTAAAAACACCAATTACTATTTTAAAGGGACAAACGCAAGGAATGTTGTATAATGTTGGAGGATATAAAGATAAAGACAAATATTTGAAACGCTCATTTGAAGTTATCTGTATGATGGAGCAGCTCGTAAAAGAAATTTTAATTGCATCTCATATGCAATCATCAATGTTTAAAATAAAAACAGAAAATATTAATTTATCAGAGGAATTATACGACATCATTAAGGAATATGATGAAATGATTCTTCTGAAAAAAGTAAATATTCAAATTAATTTATTTGATTTTAATACTATTTCGGCAGATAGAATTTTAATAAAAAAAGTATTTAGTAATCTAGTTAGTAATGCAATTCATTATTCCCCAAAAGGGGAAAGTATTTATATTTCTACTAAAATCATTAATGATAATCCCATTATATGCATAAAAAATACAGGTACACATATAGAGGAAAACGAAAAGACTTCTCTATTTCAACCATTTACACGGGGTGAAAAATCAAGAAATAGAAACACCGGTGGTAGTGGGATGGGTCTATATATCGCTAAATTAATTATAGAATTACATCATTTTTCAATAGCAATGAAAAATGAACAAGATGGTGTATGTGTTGAGATAACTTTAAATAAACAAAGTGTAAAATAGAAATAGCGGAAAGGATTCTGTGGATTCAATCGTTCATGGTTGAATTCCGTTTTTTAAGTTTGCGCGCCATGGGCACGCTCTAAGGGGTGTAAGTCCCCAACAT
>CAURBV010000027.1:0-32253 GCA_963523055.1 uncultured Paenibacillaceae bacterium
CAGTAGGTCCAGTGTCACCAGTAGGTCCGGTAGTTCCAGTAGGTCCAGTGTCACCCATAGGTCCGGTAGTTCCAGTAGGTCCAGTGTCACCCATAGGTCCGGTAGTTCCAGTAGGTCCAGTGTCACCAGTAGGTCCGGTAGTTCCAGTAGGTCCAGTGTCACCAGTAGGTCCGGTGGGTCCCATAGGTCCGGTAGGTCCAGTTACGCCAATAGGTCCAGTGGGTCCGGTGGAACCAGTTACTCCAGTAGGCCCAGTAGACCCGGTTGAACCAGTAGGCCCGGTAGTTCCCGTAGGTCCAGTGTTACCAGTAGGTCCGGTGGGTCCAGTTACACCAGTAGGTCCGGTTGCACCAGTAAGTCCGGTAGATCCAGTAGGTCCCGTAGGTCCGGTGAAACCAGTAGGTCCAGTATCACCAGTAGGTCCAGTGACACCATCAGGTCCGATAGGTCCGGTTTCACCCGTAAGTCCGGTGGGCCCAGTAGGTCCCGTAGGTCCGGTCAGTCCAGTTACGCCAGTAGGCCCAGTAGGTCCCGTAGGTCCGGTCAGTCCAGTTACGCCAGTAGGCCCAGTAGGTCCAGTAGGTCCAGTAGGTCCCACAGTCACATTGTCATCCTGAATAATTACGATGGTTGACTTTATAGGGACATTTGCTGATAAATAGACAATGTTTGAACTTACATTAACAAGTGTTACTGTTGTTGGAGCAGATACAATCTCTATTATACCAGTGCCCACCACTTCACCTGTTTTTATTGGTGAATTTCCCTCAATAAAATCTCCCTGAGAAGACTCTAAGGCAAATACAATCCCATTGGTAGAAGAGGATGATTGGGTTGATACCAACCAGTTGAATACATATCTCCCAGGTTCAAGGAAGGTAATAACACCGGTTGCAATGTTATAGCTGATATTGCCGGATAAAAAAGAAATTATGTCAAAAACAACATTATTTGAAACTGCTAATGTTCCAGGTAAGGTTCTATCTAGTTGTAAGGCGATATTGCTCATTTTGCACCTCTTTCATTTCTCAGAATATCAATTTAATCTGAACAGTACATTTTTTTTGCAAAAGTACCTATTATATTAATATGCAGACAACCATTAATCTTGAATTCTAAGAAATTGCCATGTTGTTGGAACCCCAGCGGGTGGTGCACCAGTAAAGATTGAAAATTGATAAAAATCAAATGTTTACGTAAAATCAAAATGTAGGTATAATAAACTATAGTGAAGGAAGTATGGTCGCTGCATTCAGCTGGTGAAAGCGGCGCTGTAAGTCTGCAAAAATTTTCCGCCATGGTTCGAAATGCGTCTGAATTGGAGGGGATCTTATTATTTACAGGGGGGGTGTCAAATGCATAAATTAGGGATTTCAGTTTATCCGGAACACAGCACAAAAAGTGAAATAGTAAGCTACATGAAACTGGCATCAGGGTATGGTTTCAAAAGAATATTTACCTGTTTGCTGTCAGTTAGAAAATCAAAAGAAGAGATAATAAAAGAGTTTGCTGAATTTATGGAACTTGCTCATAAATTCGGGTTTGAAGTTGCAGTTGATACGAATCCGGCGGTATTTGAATATCTGGGAGCGACACCCTTTGAAATAAAACCATTTGCTGATTTAGGCGTGGATATTATCCGATTGGATGGACATTTCGGAGATTTGGAAGATATTGCAATTACCAGGAATCCCTATATGATACCGATTGAATTTAATGGATCATCCAATATGGATCTGGATTTATTGGTGGAGCGGGGCGCTGATCGCTGGAATATAGTGACGTGTCATAATTTTTATCCGCAACGATATTCAGGGCTTGGCTGGAAACGTTTTATTAATTTGACTGAGAAATATAAAAAAAGCGGATTCAGGACTGCGGCCTTTGTTTCAAGCCAGAATAAGAACACCTTTGGACCGTGGCCGGTAAAAGCAGGGCTGCCTACCTGTGAAATTCACCGCAATCTTTCTATAGATTTGCAAATGAGGCATTTGTTAGCCACCAATATAATTGATGATATAATTATAGGTAATTGCTTTGCATCAGAAGAAGAGTTAAAGCTTATGTCTGAAGTGGATTGCAGTAAGATTACGTTTCATATTGTGACAGTGAAAGACTGTACAGAATCTGAAAGAGAGCTTATATTTGAATACAGACATCTGTCAAGAGGAGATGCATCTGATTATATGATACGTTCGTCCTGGCCCAGAGAAACGTATAGGAATAAAAGGATCCCTTACAGAAAAGCGGAAGGGGATTTCTTTCACAAAGGAGATGTGGTTGCAGTAAACGATAATCTGGCACATTACAGAGGAGAACTGCAAATTGTGCTTCAGGATATGCCAAATGATGGAGAAAGAAACCTGATGGGGAAAATACCGCCGGAAGAATGGATTCTGTTGGAATGTCTGCTGCCTGAATATGAATTTGGATTCATAAATAAATGATAATTGCAAGAGTGAGAGATTTTCGGATCTTTCACTCTTGCAGCTGTAGTATTACATAAGGAGGTAGTCGTTATGGAAAATGTCAGTTGCGCTGTGCCTGGAACAGCCTTGAAAAAAAGTGGTTTCTATTATACGCTGTCAATTATCGGTGGAAAATATAAAATGACCATCATGTACTTACTAGCCGAACACAAAGTATTAAGACACAATGAAATTCATCGGCACATAGAAACCATTTCATTTAAAACGTTAAGTGTTATGCTTAAAGAGCTTATTGCTGATGGTATTATTTCTCGCAACGAATATCCGCAGATTCCTCCTAAAGTGGAATATTCTCTAACTGAGCGTGGAGAATCCTTAATTCCTGTCTTAAATATGATGTGCGATTGGGGAGAAAAGAATCAGGGGACTGTACTTTGAGCTTTTGTGAATATACTTTTCACAAATTTTCCAAAAAATCCAGATAATCGTTTGCCCCTTTTTCTATATCCTTTGTGGTAGAAGCATATTCTTCTCCGGGAGTAATCTCCGCACCGTAAAAAGCAAAAAATGAGCGATAATCCGCATGGCAATAATAGCGGAAGGTGGTTTCAAACGGTGTAAGCAAATGTTGAAGACTATAGTGGTATCTGCCCCTTTCTTGATAATCACTCTGCCTGATACCTGCTGTCACAGCTAAAGCGATTTTTCTTCCTTGTAGCTTATCTCCTCCACTTCTACCATATGCCCAGCCGTGCGTCAGTACATCGTCAAGCCAGGTTTTAAGAATTGCAGGGCAAGAGAACCATTGTATAGGGAATTGAAGAATTAAATTATCATGAGCTTCGATCAGCTTCTGATCTTTTTCCACATCAATTTTTCCGTCTGGATAACAAGAAGTTAATTCATGAATGGTATATTTTTCAGGATATTTCTTCAGTTCTTCTAGGAATCGCTTGTTTATGACTGATTTGGAAATGTTGGGGTGTGCCACAATTATTAATGTTTTCATAGAAAAGTCTCCTTGATTGATTTGATTATAATTATTTTATAATGATTGAAATACTAAAACAAGAAGGCACATTATTGTGGGGTACTAACAAAAAGGTAAGGCATAAAATACTATAGTCAAATAGCAGAGCTGTTTTTTCTACCTGTAAAAGAAACAGTAGAAACAGAAAAACTACTAATATTTCCGCAAACAAATAAAAAAGGAGAAATAAAAATGGATAAGATTAATTTAGAAGAAAAATTTCAGCTCTTTCAAGAATATTGGAGTCCCAGGATTATCGGAGAATTAAACGAATCATACGTTAAAATTGCTAAATTTAAGGGGGAATTCACCTGGCATATCCATGACAACGAAGATGAGATGTTTTATGTGGTAAAAGGCGTACTGACAGTAAAATTCCGAGATAAGGAGGTATGCCTGAAGGAGGGAGAAACAATCATTATCCCCAAAGGAGTAGAGCATATGCCTGTTGCGGAGAATGAAGCTCATGTGCTTTTAATTGAACCTAAAAGTACATTAAACACTGGCAACGTTAGAAGCAGTCAGACGGTTGAAGATCTGGAGAGAATTTAATAGATGCCCCCATTTTTCCCTTAAAAACAAAAGGCAGATTCTGTAGAAGCTGCCTTTTAAAATTATCTTTTGCACATAATGACGCCAATACCAGGTGACGAATGGGAGGCTTGGCTTATGGTATTATTACTGTGCACTTATGGTATCTGCAATGGACATATCACAAATGCGTTTTACTGGACCTCGTACAGCCAGGAAGACGGATAATAAGACAATTGTTATGATAATGGACATTTGTATAAATGGGACATTCCACTGTTCGCCCCAGTGAGAAGTCACCAGTTTTGCGTACAGAAACTTATTTAGCATTAACCCGAAAACACTGCCGAAGATACATCCGGTAATCGCATAGGCCGAGGCTTCGGCAACAATCATATTTATCAGCTGGCGGTACTCAGGCCGATGGCACGAAATGCTCCATACTGCTTTATACGGGAGTAGACACTCATGGCAATGCTATTCACAATATTGAATATGGTAATTAAAGCAATCAAAGCCATAAAGCCATAGATAAACAATCCAAAAGAGTAATACGAACCAATTACGCTGCGATTACCGGAGCGTACATCAGAAAAAGTGACATCCATACCAACTGTTCTATGAATTTCATCAACATCAGCATCCGTCGCGTTCTTAGATAACTTCAAATCGATAATTGTATAATCCATTTCGCCGGTCAGCTGCCGAAAGGTATTTTCAGAACAGATTATTGTTCCAGCGTCAGGTGCGCTGTTAAAGGGGCTGGAAGATAGAGAGCCGACTATTTTTATATCCGACGTTTGCCCCCCAATGTGCAGAGTAGCCGTATCTCCGGTTTTTATGATATTTTGTGGTTTAAAAACAATCAGTCCGGTATTGTTTTTTTGTTGGACGGAATCGAAAGATCCATCCAGTAAATAATTGTTAGCCCATCTGAATTGGTTTTCCTCATAAGAAATTAAATCTACCTTTTTTTCCTGACCATTCACCGTAACCGGTACGTTATAGGCAAACATTCGCCCGTATACCTGCTTAACCGCCGGATTTTTCTTGAGTTTTTTTATTAAGTCACTACGAATCGAACAGGTATTATCCGTGCTGACAACAGAGAGATCCGGAGTCCACGGCTTCAAGGGAGTAAGGGAATGTTGCATAAAATCTATTGTGACCGAAAACGCTAAAAAAAGAGTAATACTTAGTGAAAAGGAACCTACCATCAAAACAAAATTCTTTTTACTGGCTTTCGCATGATGGAAACCAAGAGCAGTATCGATTTTAAATAGTGTTGTATTTGCAGCTTTGCGCACAGGCTGCAGAGAATTTGCATTTCCGGATACGGCTGCCAGTGGCGAAACTCTGGCAGCTCTTTTTGCCGGTGAACGAGCAGCCAGCAGAACCGTCAGGATACCAACACAGATACCGGCAATGATACTGGGCAGGCTTATTCCGAATGCAGGCATTTCGGCAAAGTATTCCGGACTGAGAAAACGTAGTAAGGCGCACAAGATCCAAATGATAACGACTCCGGAAGAAACGCCTGACGGTATTGCAAACTTACACCAGCCAAGGGCTTCCCTCCGGACGAATCTCATCAACTGCTTTGGTGTAGCACCGATACAGCGCATCATTCCAAAAAATTCCGTGCGCTGTGCCACATTGCTGTTTAGACTGCTTGCAATCATCATAATGCCTGCCAACAAAACTAGTAGAAATAAAACAGAAGCTGAACGATAGATTTGCATCATAAAAGAATTTCCGCTTTGACCAAGTAAGCCCAGCAGCTTCGTATTTTCCGAAACCTGTTCGTCTGAAAGTCCCAGTTGAGACTTCATATCGGCAATTGTACTTCGTATATTGCTATAATTAGAAAACTGTACAAAAAAGACGCTGTTATACTCGGCGGGTTTACCATTTGAGACTCCAGGATATAAGGCGCGAAACGCCTGGGTAGTCAGGCAAACTGCGTAGGAGTCCTCTTTCATTGTTATAGCAGAATTTTTAGCAAAGCCAGAGATCGTGTATTCATAGCTGGTTCCATCAGGCCCATAGACTGAAATGGAATCTCCGATTTGCAAGCCAAGCATTGTCTTTGCGTTTTCGGTAACCATGGCCTCATGGTTATCTTGTGGAAACGCTCCGTCCCGTATGTCTTGAGTTTGCATTTTAGTAATCCAGTCTTTATCGCTTCCCACTATGATCACGTTTTTTCCCGATACAGTATAGCCTTGTTCGCCCCTGAAATTAAGGACACCGTACCAGGAAGATGCGGTTACCTCGGGCCGTGCAGAAATCAGGGTGGCTTGTTCTTCATTTATGTTTCGGATCATCACATGCCAATTACCGTCCTCGATACGGGCCTGCATGATCTGGCTGCGTATAAACATGTCAGCCATACCAAAAATAGTTGTGACTAGAAACACCGCTAAGACAATGCAGAACACAGACATTCTGTTCTGCCTTTTATGGACTTTGGCCGAAATGGGAACAAGGTCAAGATAACTTTTCATTCTCTTTGCCTCCCAAATCCGTCAGAACACCATCCGAAACCCGCAGCACGCGGTCTGCTGAGGTGGTCAGATGATTGTTATGTGTAATCATCAGAATCGTTTGCTGATAAAGGCGGGATGCCCTGACCAGTAAATCAATTACATCCTGACTGTTTTTGCTGTCCAGATTTCCGGTGGGTTCATCAGCCAGGATCAGTTTTGGCCTTGTGATCAATGCCCGTCCAATGGCAACACGCTGCTGCTGACCGCCGGATAATTGGCCAGGCAGGTGATGGCGGCGTTCTAAAAGCCCTAAGACTTCTAAAATTTCATTCACAGCCGATTGATCGGGTTTTCTGTAATCCAGGAGAATGGGAAACATAATATTTTGCTCCACAGTCAATTCTGCAACAAGCTGGAATGACTGAAATACAAAGCCGATATTGCGCCGCCTGAAAATGGTACGCTGTTCATCTTTCATGGAGAATAAATCATTTCCGTCCATATAGATATTCCCGGCAGTAGGGGTATCTAAGGCTCCAATACAATTAAGCAGCGTACTTTTACCGGAACCTGATTCTCCAACTACTGCAGCAAATTCTCCCTGTGCTAATGTAAAAGAGACATCTTTCAGGGCATTTACCTGATTTTCACCGTTTCCGTAGGTTTTTGATAAATGCCGTACTTTTAAAATCTCCATATTATTAGTACCTCCTTTCAAAAGAGAATAACAGGTACATCTTACAATCGGGTGAATAACAGCTTACAGTTACGTAAGGAAGGAAAGGGTAAAAGCGGTCCCTTCCTGCAGTGCGCTTTGAACGGAGATGATGCCTCCCTGACCCTCAATAATGGCTTTTGCCAGTGACAGGCCCAGACCAATTCCCTGGGTATCCAGAGATTTTTTGCTGCGGTAAAAACGTTTGAATACATGATGCAAATCTTCCGGTGCAATACCGGAGCCATTATCTGAAATTATGATGCGCAGCATTGCAGGGGTTCGCTTCATGGTAACGTAGATTTTTCCTCCCGAATTGGTATGATCCAAAGCATTTTTAACGATATTTCCAATCGCTTCGCAGGTCCACTGCTTATCGCAAATGAGGGTTTCTTCTGATACTTCCTCTATGATAATTTCTTTTTCCTCACGGGCTGCCCTTGTTGTCAGTTCACTGACAGCCTGGGTAATTAATTCCGATAAACAACAGCTTTCTTTTTCAAAAACAATACTGCCGGCGTCTAATCGGGTTATTTTCAGCATGACCTGAATCAGTTGTTCCATACGTTTTAGTGCTAATTCTGTTTTTTGGGAATATTCTATTACGGTTTGAGCATGATCCGGTTCCTCAGAAATGATTTCATGATACATAGTAAGAGCGGCAAGTGGTGTTTTCAACTGGTGTGATATGTCTGAAATAGTACTTTTTAAAAAATCTTTCGTTTTCTTCTCAGCTTCGTTTTTTGACTGCAGGATCATTGCAAGCTGATCCACACAGGCAAAGAGACGATATATGGTTCCTTCTTTCATTTGCGGCATGTGGTAAGAAAAATCGCCTTCTGCAAAATTGGTAATTACCTTTACTGCCTGCAGATAGAGTTGCTCTCTTTTCCATAAAAAAACCAAAGATCCAACCAAAAGCAAAGAGGATAGAATCACGCTAAAAAGCAGCAGACTGTATATGGAAATCTTATGAAACTTATCAATAAAGGGAAGAAATCTGGTTGTGGTATGCTCTGTTAACCCAATATTTGCCAGCAGAGTTGCTCCTTCCTGGCTGCTTGTTGTACTGGTAATGGCTTTAGCAATTACATCTTTTGAAACACCCTGTTGGAAAAGAGAGGTTACAACGGCATTGTCGTGAGATAGAAACAGACCATGCATGGCTTTTACCTGAATAGCATTTAAACCAATGACAGAAAGAAAAATCAGCAAAACAAGAGTTAAAATAAACGCGGTATAATGTTTAATTTGCTTATCTTGAAAAAGGTTCATACAGACACCTCATTCCACTGATAACCAAACCCCCGTATGGTGATTAAATGCTCCGGATGGGATGGATCAGCTTCAATTTTTTCACGGAGCCGGCGAACGTAAACGGAAAGAGTATTATCGTCCACAAAGTCGCCTGTATTGTCCCACAGTTCATTTAAAATATGATTGCGGGTAATGACCCGGTTAGAATTTTTTACTAATAAACAGATAAGACGGTATTCTGCGCTGGTTAAATCCAGAGTTTTTTCATTTAACAGCACCCGGCTTCCTAAAAGATCAATCCAGATATCACCACATTCTATTACAGAAAGGTTATTCTGACTGGAGTTTCCCACCCGGCGCAGTAAGGCACGAATCCGGGAACAAAGCTCACCCAGTTTAAAAGGTTTTGTCACATAGTCATCGCCGCCGCTGTCCAGACCACGAATGACATTTACCTCTTCATCGGAAGCTGTTAAAAATAGAATCGGAATCTGATATCCCTGTTTTCTCACTTTTTCACATACTTCAAAACCCGTTCCATCCGGTAATGTCACATCAAGAATTAGTAAGTCATATTGATCGATTTTAGGCAAACAGCCTATGGCGCCTTCTACTGTACGGACAAGTTCAACATCAAAGCCATTGCGCTTTAAGGAATATTTCAATCCATCTACTAAACTGATGTCATCTTCTAAAAGTAAAATCCGATTGCTCATCATACCTCCTCCTTTTGCCTCTGGGTTGGATTTAAGAAATATAAGTGGATTCCATATCTTTGATTTTTTTATAAAGCATATCATTTACTGGAACAGAAAGACCGTGTTTAGCTGCAAGTCTGCGTACTGTACCTGAAAACATCTCTACTTCCGATGGTCTGTGGGCGATCCCATCCTGACGCATGGATGGAACTCCCTGAGGTGAAAGGGTTTTTAAGAGTTCTATGTAAGCTTCCAGGTCGCCATCTGTCAGGGTTATGCCTTCTTTTTGTGCAAGCAATATTACTTCTCTCATAGCTCCGATTAACGTATCGTATTGGGGACCTGGAGTAAGAGCCTGGGAATAATTGGCCTCATATGCCATACAGGTCTGATTGATGCCAACGTTTAACATGAATTTTCCCCAAAGCCGTTTTAAAATATCGCTCTCGGTTCGATAGGAGATTCTGGCGGAATCAAAATATCTTGTTAAGGCATCGAGCCGATCTTCCTGTCCCTTTATTCTGGTGCCAAGACATAATTCTCCCAACTTAGTGTAGGTTAAATCGGTACCGAACTTCATGGCATCCATTCCCTGGGCGATACAATAGAGTATTTTTTCATCTCCATAGCGTTCGCCTGCTATCGCTTCGCTGTCAATCCCATTCATAACTGAGATTACGGTGGTATCAGGACCCACTGAGGAAGTCATTATATCCAGTGCTGATGGCAGGGCGTTGTATTTAATCGCTATAATTATCAAATCTGCTGGACATGCATGTTCAGGCGCTATCATAGGAAAAGACCAGGGGGTTCCATTTATTGTAAAAGTCATTTTCTGATAGCGCCCGATTCGTTTCTGGTCAGCAAGAAAATAGACGGAATCGGGTCCAAATGCAGAACTGATCTGGCTTGCGTATAACATACCCAGTGCACCCATTCCTATGATAGCAGTCTTTTTTATTTCTTTGTTCATGTTGTCCCTCCCTGAAATTAAATTACCAAGTTATAAGTTATAAAATTAATCTTATCATAGAAGTTTTGCTTTTGAAATATGAAGATCCATTATCTGGTAATCTAAAAGCAGGATTACCTCCTGACAAATGAATAAAAAATTACAACTCTGCTGTTTTCTGAAGGGTTAACTGAAACAAATCATTGTTTACGATATCTTCTATATTTATAATATCTGACATTTCCATAATACCTTTTTTTAATGTGGGATCTGCCATTCGCTTTGCTGATTCACCAGCAATCAGTCCAGTAAATCTTCCTTCATCATGTCCCCACGCATACAGGCTTTTTTTACCGGACTGAATAGATACGATAAAAATATCTGAACCAATTTTGGGATTTCTAAGCAATGTTTCTGCCATATTATATATTTTTTTATATTTCAACAATTTAAGAAGTCCAAGTTTATTTGCCCAATATAGGAATACAGTGATAATAGACTGATCGAACCCCAGAAAAGTGGTAAATATCTTATCTTTATATTTATTATTTAACATGTGCTGGTCCACAAAATTAAAATTAAACGTATAAAATCGCTTCTGCATGCTCTCCAATTTATTTTTTTTAGTAAATGGTCTCATAGATCCATGAATGCGATGATTATAGTTTTTAGTAAAATTATCCAGAGTCCATTTTATGGCAGCATCTCCGTGTTTTTCGCCCATCCCTAAAATAAGTTGTATATCAATATATTTTTCTGTGGGATACATTTGTACAAATTTTTCTGCCAGAAGATTTGTAAGTCCAGGAGCAAGACCAATTCCCAGCAAAATTTTGCCTGTGCCCTTGAGTTTAAGCCTACGAATCTTTTCAATGTATTCTGAATTTGCAGTGACATCCATATAATCAATTCCATTTTTATCACAATATTCTACCAGAAGGGTATTTTCCTGATCGACACAAACAATCACCCAGCCTACATTTTGTAACAGTGCAAAATCAATGTGAAGAATATCCATTACGCATATTTCTGCTTTTAGTTGTTCTTTTTGTATGAACCTTTTCATTTTCTCTTCATTTCGCCCTGCCAGGATCAAACTGTAGTTTTTCAGTTCTTTCGTAATAGACTGGCCTACCTTACCATGCCCTCCAATAATCATGACTTTACGATCTGGATTCATTTTCGTTCTCCTCTATGAAATTATGAGTGATTTTGTATTAAACCGATAGCATGTTCTAAAAACCCTTTAATAGTTGCCAGATTTTCACTGGAAGTACCATTAAGAAAATCAAAAAGTGATTGATCATTATCATTATGATATTTTTCATGAGCCCTGTAAGCAGCATTACCCTTCTCCGTCAAATAAAGTAAATAGCGTTTTTTATCTTCTGGATCATCTTTTTTAAGGATCAAATCTCTCTCTGATAATTTCTGTAAAGTCTTATGAACAACCGGTCTTGTTATTCCATATTTCCGCGCAAGCTCAGCACTGTGAATCCCCGGATAATCTCCAATTGTTTTAATCATGTGAATTTCTCCACGATGAAATGTCATATCCTCACTTCCAAAATTGAGAATATTCGTTTTAGAATTTGAGATACTTTCCGTTAATTCAATAAATGAATTAATTACATCTTTTGAATTCACTGATTCATTCTGTTCTTCTTTTCTGTAAATATAACCCTCAAACATAGCAACCTTCACCCTGTCTATTGGAGTAAGACCACACGTTTGTAATGCTGTTTCAATATCCTGAGTGTTAGGCGGTAAGGGGATGCCATCCATAAACCCAGACAGCCAGCTTAGGATATTTGCAGGAACAGCGTCTTTTTCATCTGCAAACTGCCCTATAATAAAGAAATAACCTCCTATCTCTAACGAATCAGATACTTTTTTTATAAAATCAGTTAAATCGCCCTCAACAAAGTTCAGAACGCCTGAGGCAATAATTATATTATAAAGTCCGCCTAAAGGGTCATTATTGAAATCACCTGAAATCACCTGAACCTTTTGCTGAACCCCATATTTCTCCACAATCTCCCTTGTAACTTTAGAAACATCCGGCGTTTCCATAACCGTTGCTTTACTGTTTGGAAAATGTTTTATCAGTTCCACATCCAGAATGCCTGCTCCGCCTCCCAGATCCAGAATGTTGAGACTCTCATTGTTATCAGGAAACAGCTTGTTTACTTCATTTATAAATGCCTGTACACGTCCGGAGTACATTTCCGGTATAGACAAGCGGGCAAGTTCAGAAAAATCATAAGTCTCATTATTTACGGAAGATACTGACTTTATCTTTTCTTCCAGTTGTCCAAGAGAGGTCATCTTTTCCCGAAATAGGAGTGTATCACCAAGAAACACCTTGCTGTTGCGTGATAAAAAATTTCTTGTTTCTAATGTATTTCTATAATATTCTTCCTGCTTATTCACTAAACCACAGGAGACCAGTGATAACAGCATGAGTTCCATTTGATGTTTGTCACAATTGATTGCTTCTGCCACAGTTTGCGCAGTTTGAGGTGTATCAAGATAGGAAAAAATATTCAAACGTAATGCAGCAAAAAGCAATTGAGCCTCCTGGTAATTGTGCATGACTTTATAATAACGCTTTGGACTGTTTTTTACTTCAAACATAAATCACTTCTCCTTTATTATAATAATTATTCTTACTATTGTTATCCTAGCATACGACTAGTTTGTTTGTCAATGAAACATTGTTGGTTTGCACAGGAAAAGCCCACCATCGGCGGTAAGGCGATTGGTGGGCTTTAAGTTACATACTTAATGGATGAATTCGTTCCATAAGGTTTTCCGTGCAGGCCAATTTTCCATCTAAGGTTATTACGACAGCACCCAAATCTTTCATATTGTTCATTTTACGAATGATTGACACTGCATCCAGTCCAAACAATTCTGTGGTATAAATATCACAGTCCAGGGAACGGTCGGCTACCACAGTCAGAGAAGCAATATTGCTTTCCATAGGATAGCCGGTTTTGCTGTTAAAAATATGATGGTATTTACTGCCTTCCTTTTCAAGGACTCTTTCGTAAATTCCTGATGTTACAACCGACTGGTTCCTTATCTTAATCAGTGCAGCCGCATTTCCTCTGGGCAAAAACGGATTCTGGATTCCCACATTCCAGTCACTGCCATCGGAGGGGGAGTCTCCATGCACCAGCACATTGCCGCCCATATCTACCATAGCCGAGACCGCGCCATGATCTTTAAAAAACTCCATGACTTTATCTGCGAAATAGCCCTTGGCAATGGCTCCTAAGTCTATTTCCATCCCTTTTTTTTGCAGAAAGACGGTTTTGTTCTCCTCATTAAGCTGTATCGATTCAGGATTTAAAAGCTCCAGCACTTTTTCTATGGACTCTTTATCCGGCACATGTGCTTCGGTAAAACCGATTCTCCATAGCTTTATTAACGGTCCGATTGCTATGTTTAAAAATGAATTTTCATTCAGACTATGCTTTTTCCCCGTTTTAATCAGTTCATACAGCTCCTCATCCACCTTTTGGGGAGTGATACCAGCCGTTTTTTTAATCATACCAAGCTGGGAGTGATCACTGTTGGCACTAAAGATTTCATTATAACGGATCAGCATTTTTTCCGCCTTTTCTGCCAGCAGTTCTGTTTCTTCTCCCTTAATATAAAGGGAAATTTTTGTTCCCATAAGATATATAATCTTTGTATACTCTGTCATTTCATTCTCCCAGATCGGAATTGTTCTGCCCATGAATCAAAAAGGTATTTATCAGGTCATGATCAATGTTGGATAGTTTTCTTTCGTTGTGGTATGCTATGAAGTAGTCTAAGCTCAGTTCGTCTATGGGTATCGGATAGAGATTGTATTCCGAGGGACTTTCCTTCACATAGACGCTTTCGGGAATAAAGGTGATTCCTAAATTACCTGTGGCAAGCTTCCGAATCGTATTGATCTCTGTGCTCTCCATAATTATGTTGGGTTCAACTTTATAAAGGTTTAGCAATTGATCAATCTGTTTTCTGATGGCGGAACCCTTTGAGGTGAGAACCAGCTTTTGGCATAAGATTTTACTCATGTCGATGCTGCCTTCTGGGATGACGGCTGTATCTTCCTGATACAGATCACTGCAGCGAGGAATCACAGCCCGGTATCTGTGTCTGCCCCAGCTGACAGAATTTAAGTTGGGTGAAATATTTCTTGAATTTTGCCCGATCCAGAAATCCAGTTCATTGTTTTGAATCAGCCTCTCATTTTTATCTGGAAAGTCCTCTGCTAACTCGATTCTGCAGTCTGGATGCAGGGTAAGAAAATCTGGCAGAAAAAGAGGTAGAAGATAGGTGCCAAGGCTGGTAAGAATCCCTATTTTGATCACTGTTTTGTCAATATCTGACACATCGGATATTTCCCTTAACAGCTTTGCATAATTATTTTCTAATGAGGTCAGATATTGATAATAGATCTTTCCCTGTTCGGTTAACCGATAAGGCAGCTTATTCCGAGTGATCAGTTCGCAGTTTAATTCGTTTTCTACTCTTTTAATCACCTGCGTCAAATAAGGTTGAGAAATATAAAGAGATTTAGCAGCCTTGCCATAGTTACTGTATTTTAAAATGGCATCAATATAATACAGAATATCCTGAGAAGAGATTTTCGACATTTTATTCCTTTCTTTGAGAAATAATTTGCTATTTTGCTATTATTTTTGATTATAACAAATTTGTTATCAAACTTCAATAAATAACTATTAGATAATATAGATACGATGTGTTAAAATTATGTCAAACACATAATTACAACTGTGAGAACTTAATGGATAGGAAGGAGATTACTATGAAATATTTAGCAATCGTGGGCACCAATTCAGATGTGTCAACTAATCGCATGCTGCTTCAATTTATGCAAAAACATTTTTCCAGTGAGGCGGAGATTGAATTATATGAAATTAAAGATTTACCAGCCTTTATGGAACCAGAGGACTCTGAAGTTCCTGAAAAGGTAGAGGAGTTATCCGATAAAATCTTAAATGCAGACGGTGTTATTATAGCAACTCCAGAGTATGATCATGCCATACCAGCCGTTTTAAAGAGTGCTCTTGAATGGATCAGCTATACAAGTCAGGCGCTTACGGATAAGCCTGTTTTAATTGTAGGGGCATCCCATGGTACACTTGGTTCTTCCCGAGCACAGGCCCACTTAAGACAGATTCTTGATTCCCCTGAGCTGGCAGCCAGAATTATGCCAAGCAGTGAGTTCCTGTTAGGAAAATCACAAGCCGCATTTGATAATGCCGGAGATCTCATCTATCCGGACAAGTTAACGGAGCTTGATGAAATTTTCAGGGAATTTGTTCTGTTTACGGATATCACGACGAAACTTTTGGCAGAAAAGGTTCAGAAGAAAAACGCAAAAAAATTCACTTGGCAAGAGTAGGAGGATTCATATCAATGAAATTTATAGCAATTGTTGGAACGAATGCAAAAAAATCATATAATCGTAAACTCCTTCAGTTTATGAAAAAACATTTTGAGTCAAAAGCAGAGATTGAAGTACTTGATATCACAGATGTTCCCATGTTTAATCAGTCTGATAACCAGTCCTACGGTGATGTGATTCAGATGTTCAATAATAAAATCACAGAGTCTGACGGTGTTATTATGGCTACTCCTGAATACAATCATTCCATTCCGTCCGGACTTAAGAGTCTGATCGAGTGGCTGAGCTTTGATCTCCATCCACTTGCAGGTAAGCCGGTAATGATCGTTGGCGCCTCTTTAGGAACACAGGGATCTTCCCGTGCGCAGCTCCATCTCCGCCAGATCCTGGATGCACCGGGTGTGGATGCAAATGTAATGCCAGGTTATGAGTTTTTACTGGGAAATGCAAGCAAGGCATTTGATGAAGCCGGTGATCTGGTTAATGAGGGAACGATTGATTTCCTGGATATCTGTTTCCTTCGCTTTATGCGTTTTGCTACCATTTCAAATCAGCTTAATGAGGAAGAGGATTTTTCCTTTACTCCTGGCGAATATGAAGTAAATGCAATTGGTCACAGTGGAAATCTTCCTATGAAGGTATCCTTCAGCGAAAAACGAATTGAAAGCATTAATATAGATACCAAAGGCGAAACCGAAGGTATCGCAGATGTGGTATTTGTAAGAATACCGGATAAAATCCTTGAAGGACAGACTCTGAATGTGGATGCGCTCTCTGGTGCATCTGAAACCAGCAACGCTGTAATCGATGGTGTTGCCAAAGCAGTGAAGCTTGCCGGAGTCAACCCTGATATACTTAAGAGACGTCCAAAACCTGCCAGCAGCCGGAACAGACAAGATGAAGAGTATACTTGTGACGTGGTAGTTGTTGGTGGAGGCGGCGCCGGACTCAGTGCGGCTGCCACTGCATTACAGAATGGCTCCAGTGTAATTGTACTTGAAAAATATCCGGCAGTGGGCGGAAATACCATACGTTCCGGTGGTCCGGTTAATGCGGCTGATCCTGAGTGGCAGAGAGAGTTTGATGAAAATCCGGGAGAAAGACATACCATCGAGTCATTGTTAGCGACCGATGAGAGCCAGATCCATCCGGAATATTTAGACGATTTCCATGCACTGAAAGAAGAATTTTCCAAATACCAGGAAAAATTTGGTACTGGAAAAGGTCATTTATTTGATTCTCCTCTTCTTCACAGAATGCAGACTTATTTTGGCGGAAAACGTACCGATTTAAACGGCAACACCATCTACGGACAGTACGACCTGGTAAAAATCCTTACTGACAGAGCATTAGAGAGTGTAAAATGGCTGGAAGAGATCGGCGTTGAGTATGATAAGAACGTTGTATTTGCTCCAGTTGGAGCTCTTTGGCGCCGTGGACATAAGCCAGTAAAAAGCTATGGTACCGCATTTATCCTTGCTCTCTCAAAATATGTAGAAGAGCAATCAGGAAAGATTATTACAGACAGTCCTGTAAAGGAATTTATTTTGGAAAATGGAGAGATCGCAGGAGTGATCGCAACTGGTGTCAATGGCCAGAAGATTACAGTTCGTGCCAAAGCAGTTGTACTTGCAAGCGGTGGTTTTGGTGCCAATACAAAGATGTTAAAGGAATATAATACCTATTGGGCAGCCATTGATGACAATATAAGAACCACCAATTCCTTTGCTATGACTGGTGATGGAATCCAGCTTGGTAAATCAGTAGGAGCAGCACTGACAGGAATGGGATTTACCCAGATGATGCCTGTTGCTGATCCGGATACTGGTGAGCTGTTTAGTGGAATTCAGGTACCACCGGAAAACTTTGTAATCGTTAATAAAAACGGCAGACGTTTTGTAAATGAGTTCTCAGGCCGTGATGTGTTAACAAAAGCTGCTATCGATCAGGGTGGTTTATTCTATCTCATTGCAGATGATGAAATTAAGAAAACTGCTGCCAATACAAGCCAGGAGAAATTAGACCGTCAGGTAGAGGCAGGTACCTTATTCAGAGCCGATACCATCGAAGAACTGGCAGTAAAAGTTGGTATGGATCCAGAAGTTCTTAAGGAGACCATTGTAAAATATAATTCTTATGTAGATGGGGGCTTTGATCCGGAGTTCCATAAGGATACATTCAGCCTGAAAGTGGAGAAAGCACCGTTCTATGCAACTCCAAGAAAGCCAGCTGTTCATCACACCATGGGCGGTCTTAGGATCGACACCAATACCCATGTATTAGATGAAAATGGCCAGCCAATTAAACATCTTTATGCTGCCGGAGAAGTTGCCGGAGGTATTCATGCAGGAAACCGTCTTGGCGGCAACGCATTAACAGATATCTTTACCTTTGGACGAATTGCCGGTAAAACTGCTGTTGAAGAAATGAAATAATAATAAGGGTTTATAGACCCAGAGCCGATGGCATGCATAAGTATATGCGGTTATCGGCTCTTTCTTTTTATAACTAGATATAATTGGTTACTAAAAACAAAGTATAATTGTTGAAAATTAACAAAAAGTAACGAATTTCTCTCAATCCCTATATTATTTCTTATTTGTGCCGATACAAATAAAAGAAAAAACAGAGGAGTGGAGTATGAAATCAACAATAAAAAAGATTGTTATCATTGTTTTAGCAGTATTTGCTGCATTGTTAATTGGTGGATACTTACTGATATCCAGCGTCTTGAAAAGAGAGAAAGTCCAGCCTATGGATTTTACACAAAATCTGGATCTAAAGAGACCAGACCCGGTAAAAGATCAGCCTTCGGTTTTATTTTTGGGAAACAGTATGACGTATACCAATGACCTGCCGTCTGTATTTGCTCAGTTAAGCCAGAGCGGTGGATTTATGGCTGATGTATATGAACTGACAGAAGGTTCCTATCGGCTGGAATATTTCGCTGACCGGGAGGATGAAGTTGGTAGCCAGGTATACGATGCACTGGAAAATTACACATGGGATTATGTGATTTTACAGGAGCAAAGCGGAATTGCCACCATGGGAGAAGAAACCATGTATTCAGCAGCCAGAACCCTTGATTCCCTGATCCGCCAGGCACAGGGAGAACCGGTATTTCTCATGACATGGGCTTTTAAAGAAGGGATCTCAATTGATCTTCTGGCAGGGCTTAAATATAGGGAGTCCAGAGATGAGATGCAGACAGAAATAGCCAGCCATTATATCAATATCGCAAAAGAGCTGGATGCCATGCTGGCTCCCGCTGGAATCGCTTTTATGAGATGTACCTCCCAGTTTCCGGAGATCGAGTTATGGGATGAGGATGAAAACCATCCGTCACCAGCAGGTACTTATCTTTCTGCCTGTGTTTTATATAAGGTTCTTTATGATCAGTCACCAGAGGGGCTTACATACTTTGGGGATTTAGATGAGCAGACAGCTGGAAAATTACAGCTGATTACAGCTGGTATCAAATAGTTTGTTGCTTGATTTAATAATTTTATTTGGAGTCGCAATGATGACCATGTAAAATGGCGCGTCCGGTTTTCCGGACGCGTTTTCTTTAATTTGAAAAACAGGCAGCATGCTCCGTTTCGTAATATTCTGTGAGAATATCCAAAAATGCTTTGGCGTATTTGGGCAGATACCGGTTTTTCTGATAAGCTGCAATCAGTGTATTATCGTTTCTGGTTTTTCCCACGGAAAGACAGACAGAAGAGGAAGGCTCTCTGTTTCTTAAATAGTGATAATAACTTTCCGGTGCGAACGCAGCACCCAGCCCCTCCATGGCAAGACGGATGGACATCTCGCTGTTACGGGTATGGAGAAGGATTTCCGGTTTCATTTCATATTCTTCAAAAAGCTTTAATGCGATTCCTCCCGTATTCTGATCCGGATAAAGAAGAATAAAGGATTCCCCGGACAGAAGGCTTAAATCAATCCACGGATATTGAAAGCCTTCTTTTTTGATTGCTTTTTTTGCCAGTGGATTCTCCGCAGATAACACAAGTATCATTTCCTCTTTCCCAATAATCTGATAATCCAGATCAGTAGGAAACTCATGTACATTATAAAAAGTTAAGTCCACCGTATGATCCCTTAAGGTGTGTTCGGCTACAAAATTCACTTCCTCCATCATATTGACGGTGACATTTGGATAAAGTCTGTGAAATTTCATCAGTGTGGGTCCAATCAGACTGTTGCCAAGCATGATGGGGAGAGCGATGTTTAGACGGCCGTGGTTATGGTGCATAATATCATCAAATTCAATATTCCATTCCAATCCGTATTCCACAATCTTTTCCGCATAATAAATGTAACGCTCTCCGATATAAGTGGGATAATAACCGCTTCCAACCCGGTCAAATAAACGGGTTCCAAGCTGTTGCTCTAAATTTTTTAAATATTTACTTAGGGACGGCTGGGAAATAAAAAGCGTTTCCGCAGCTTTGCTGATGCTTTTATTTCTGGAAATAGCAAGAATGTATCGGGCTTCTTTTAAATCCATGGCTGATCTCTCCTTTATCTTGATTGCCTATAGCTTTACTGCATAAAAAATATAGATTATATGTATTTGACGTACAGTATATCATAAATTATAATAAATGTATAGATATAAATTAATTGTACTTATAAGTAGTTATAAGAAACAGCAACGTTTGGAGTGCTGAAAGCATGGAGAGGTTAAAATGAAGAAACGCAGTGCATTTGTAATGATAATTCCCGGGCTGGTAATTCTGGCAGTATGTCTGTTCCTTCCGCTTTTGAGAGTATTGATTCCATCTCTTCATACAGGAGAGTATCCCTTAAGCGCATACGTATCATTTTTCCAGGATGAATATTATCGGAAAATCTTTGTAAGAACGGTAAAGGTTGCGTGCTTAACCACCGGATTTTGCATGGTACTTGGAGTTCCCACCGCATATTTTATCAGCCGGTGCGGGAAAAAGTGGAGAGGCATCCTGTTGTCTGTTTCCATATTTCCCATGATGACCAATTCTGTAATCCGAAGCTTTGCCTGGATTAATATTTTAGGAAGCAACGGTCTGATTAACCGGATACTGGTTACAGCGGGGATTGTGGAAAAACCCCTTAAGCTGCTTTATACGGACTTCGCCATTATTATTGGTTCGGTTTATTTATTTCTCCCACTTATGATCGTCACTGTGGCTGGTGTCATGGAGAATATTGGTGATGATATGATGGAGGCGGCATTAAGTCTTGGAGCAAACAGAATCCGTGCTTTTATGAAGGTGATTTTCCCCATGAGCCTTCCTGGCATCATTGTGGGCGGGATTTTAGTATTTACCGGAACCCTGACTGCTTATACGACTCCCCAGCTGTTAGGAGGAAATAAAAACATGGTTCTTTCCACATTTATTTACCAGAGAGCCATGAGTGTGGGAGACTGGGATGGCGCAGCCGTTATTTCCCTGATCATGATAGTTGTAACACTTGCTGTAATCAAAGGATTCAATTCACTGGCAGCAAGACTGGACAAGAGAGGAGGAGACCATGCGTAAAAATAAAATGCTGACTGTTTTTGCCGTTCTCGTATTTGGCTTTTTAATATTGCCGCTGATTATTATTACAGTTACTGCTTTTGGCAAGGGCAGTGCAATTACCTTTCCGATCGAATCCTTTTCTGTGAAATGGTTTGTAAAGGTATTTACCACAAAATCCTTCCGTATCTCATTTTTAACCAGTCTTGAGATTGCCATGCTGGCTACCGTCATTGCCCTGTTGGTGGGAATACCGGCAGCCTATGCTCTGGCAAGATCCGGATTAAAGGGAAAAAATCTGATCAAATCCGTATTTCTTTCCCCTACCATTGTACCAGGGATCGTAATTGGTTTTGTCCTTTATCAGTTCCTGGTTTTAACTTTGAGAGTGCCAGTATTTATGGGATTATTAGCCGGACATTTTATGGTAACCCTGCCCTATGTGATCCGGGTGGTGGGTTCCAGTCTTGAGCAGTTTGATTTTTCCACCGAGGAAGCAGCATGGAGTTTAGGCTGCGGAAAACTTCGTGCATTTTTCCGGGTCGTACTTCCTAACATTACCTCAGGAATCTCTGCTGCATTCATGCTGGCATTTATCAATTCCTTTAATAACATACCGGTATCCATGTTTCTTTCCGGTCCGGGAGTATCCACCTTTCCGGCGACTTTGATGAATTATATTGAATATAATTATGACCCTACGGTGTCGGCAGTATCCGTATTATTGATGGCGGTTACAGTTCTTATGATGGTAATTGTAGATAAAACACTGGGAATAGCCGCCCTGGCGAAATAGGAGGAATGTGATATGGCATATATGACACTGAAGGATATTGATGTCCGTTATGATAAGAAAAAACAGGTGTTAAAAGGATTAAATCTGGAAGTAAAGGAAGGGGAGCTGGTGTCATTATTAGGTCCCAGCGGGTGTGGGAAAACCACCACTCTTCGTGTTGTAGCTGGATTTATAGAGCCTGAGAGCGGAGTATTTTCCCTTGACGGGGAAGACTTAACAAAGGTTCCGGTTCATAAAAGGAACTTTGGTATTGTGTTCCAGAGCTATGCACTGTTCCCTCATCTGAATGTTTATGATAACGTTGCTTTTGGTTTAAAAATGAGAAAGCTTGATAAACAGCAGATTGATCAGAAGGTTAAAAATATTTTGGAAGTCTGCGGTCTTTCAGAATTTGAAAAACGTTTTCCCCAGCAGATGTCAGGCGGGCAGAGACAGAGAGTTGCCCTTGCAAGAGCCCTGGTAATTGAGCCAAAGCTTTTACTCCTTGACGAGCCCCTTAGCAATTTAGATGCAAAGCTTAGGATCAACATGCGTATGGAGATTAAGCGGATTCAGAAAAAGCTTGGGATTACCACCTTATTTGTTACCCATGACCAGGAAGAATGTTTCTCCATCTCTGATAAGGTAGCGGTTATGAATCAGGGAGTGATTGAGCAGTTTGATACCCCTGAAAACATTTATCAGAGACCGGAAACGGAATTTGTTGCCAGATTTATCGGTTTTGAAAATTTCCTTACGTTAAATAAAGAAGGAAATGTATATAAAACCCAGGCTGGTACAGTATTTACAGTAGAGTCTGATAGAAACGGCGATTCTCTTGCAGGTACAATCAGGCCGGAAGATATTAGAATTGCAGGCGAGTCGGAAGACCGGAATGTTCTTACTGGAACAGTAGGCGTCCGGACATTTTTAGGAAAAAGCTATCAGTATGAAGTGTTGACAGCGGAAGGCAAGTTCCTGGTAAGCAGACCGGCAGAAGAGGTTTATGAAGAGGGCAGTACCATCCGTCTGTATCTTCCTGAGTCAAAGCTCATTCTTGTAAATAAGTAACAACGGCAATAAAGCCGGCAAATGATAAAAAGAGAGGATTAAAATTATGAAAAAAGTATTGGCATTATCTTTATGTGCAGCCATCGCACTGTCAGGCTGCGGCGCTGCTAAGAGTACAGGAGAAAGCACGACTGCAGGAACAGGCACCACTGCAGAGCAGAGCACTGCCCCAGAAAAAAGCGCAGCTGGCGGAGAAAAGAAGCTGGTATTATCCACTTACGGATTAAGCGAAGATATTTCGGAAGAAGAAGTATACAAACCATTTGAAGATGAGTTTGGATGCAAAATTGTAACAGAGACAGGAAGCACCAATGAGCGTTATACAAAGCTGTCTGCAGATTCTCAGAGCACCATCGATGTAATTGAGTTATCCCAGGCAATGACTGCAAAAGGAATCGAAGAAGGATTATTTGAGACCTTAGATTTATCCAAGATTGAAAACAGCAAGAACTTAATCGGAACAGCAAAGACCATGGCAGATTCCGGCCAGGGTGTTGCTTATACCATTAACAGCATTGGCATTATGTACGATCCGAAAGCGGTTGGATTTGAAATCAACAGCTTTGATGATCTTTGGAAAGCAGAATTAGAAGGAAGCGTTGCGATTCCAGATATCACCACTACCTTCGGTCCTGCTATGGTTTATATGGCAAGCGATCATGCAGGCGTTGATGTTACGACTGATAAGGGAGAGGCTGCTTTTAAGGCACTGGAAGAATTAAAGCCTAACCTGGTTAAGACCTATGCAAAATCTTCTGACTTAATTAATATGTTTACCTCAGGTGAGATCAAGGCAGCGATTGTAGGAGATTTCGGCGTTCCGACCATCGAACAGGCAAATCCGGATCTGGTGTATGTAACTCCTGATGTAACTTATGCAAACTTCAACACCATCAGCATTACCAAGAACTGCAAGGACAAAGAACTTGCTTATGCATATATCAATTACCGCTTAAGCAAGGAACTTCAGGACAAGACAACCAAGGCACTCAATGAAGCACCAACCAACAACCAGGTAACGGTTGATGAAGAAAATGCAAAAAACATGACATACGGGAAAGCTGCTGAAAATGCAAAGGTCCTTGATTATTCCTTTGTAAACCCACTTTTAAAAGACTGGATTGACCAGTGGAACCGTATTATTAACAGCTAAGGAATGAGAATATGAAGGTTGACTTACTGATTCAGAATGGATGGGTCTACCGGACATACAGGCAGTGTTTTGAAAAGGCGGACATTGCAGTAGTGGGGGAAAAGTTTTATGACGTTTCCCCTGCTTCCTGTTATGAGGCGGACCATGTGGTAGATGCTAAGGAAAACTATATTATACCGGGACTGATTGATATCCATATGCATATGGAGAGTTCCATGATCGGACCAGCGGAATTTTCCAGAGCGGTTCTTCCATGGGGGGTCACGACGGTAGTAGCAGATCCTCATGAGATAGCCAATGTATTTGGAATGGAAGGTATCAGCCGGTTCATGGAAGTGAAAACGGATCTGGATATCTATTATGCCATCCCCTCCAGTGTACCGGCAGCAGGTGAGGCGTATGAGACAACCGGCGGAGTCGTGGGAGAGGAAGAGGTTTTAAAGTTATTAGAAGATGACCGGGTCATCTGCCTGGGAGAAGTGATGAATCACAGGGATTTAATTTCCCGGGAAGATACAAAAATAAAACGCCTGATTAAATTATGCCAGACAGCCAGCCGGGATATTAAGATTGAAGGCCATTGCCCATCTCTTACAGGAAGGGATCTGGCAGCATTTATAAGAGGCGGAGTGGATGCAGATCATACCCAGCAGACGCCGGAGTCTGTCCTGGAAAAAACGGATATGGGCATGTTTCTGGAACTTCAGGCAAAATCCTTAACCCATGATGTGGTATCTGCGGTTGTGTCCCATGAGCTTTATGAAAATGTGGCACTTGTGACAGATGATGTCATGCCGGATCATCTGGTAACCGGACATTTAAACCGGATTCTTCGTCTGGCAGTGGAACAGGGAATGCCTGCAGAGAAGGCTGTTTATTGCAGTACTCTGACTCCAGCCAGAAGAATGGGATTACATGACCGGGGAATGATAGCACCCGGGAAACAGGCTGATTTTGTCATTTTAGAAGATCTTGTTAGATTTAATCCTCTGGCAGTATATAAAAGCGGAAAGCTTTATGAGTCTCCCTCAAAAGAAGATAAAACCAGATATCCAGATGAGTTCTACCAGTCTGTAAAATGCCGGATTGCCTTAGAATCAGACTTTAAACTAAACCGTTGTAAAATAAAGGACGGAGAGGCAGTTGTGTCAGTCATGCAGGTACAGGAGCTGGGAACCAGAATCTGCCATGTGAAACGCCGAATTGCAGTAAAAGATCACTGCCTTTGCTGGCAGGAGGCCGGGTTATGCCTTGCTGTGGTTTACGAAAGATATGGCAAAAACGGCAATGTCTCTTACGGTCTGGTAGAGAATGGATTAAAACTTCCAGGCGCTGTGGCAACCACCTGGAGTCATGACAGCCACAACCTTCTGGTTCTCGGAAATTCACCAAAGGATATGCTTCTGGCTCAGAACCGTGTGGTTCACATGCAGGGAGGCTATGTAACAGCCAGAGAGGGAGAAGTAACCGCTTTTGTGAATCTTCCGGTAGGTGGAATCCTCTCTGATGAGGGGCTTTATAAGCTTTCCAAAAGTCTGGGAGAAGTTCGCCGGGAGATAGAAGATATGGGCTATCAAAACAGCAATGTGATCATGTCCATTTCAACCTTAACTCTTTTGGTTTCTCCGGAGTTAAAGCTTAGTGACAAGGGATTGTTTGATACGAAAGACAGGCAGGGAATTTCCCTGGTGGAAAAATACGAGTATGAAAAAGGAAAAGGTTGAAAAGTGTGAGAACGGTAATCGTAAATGCTACAGTAGTAACCATGAATCAAAAAGGGGATATCTATAAACCGGGTTTTGTGATGTTTGAAGATGATGTGATCACAATGACAGGAGAAATGAAGGACTTAAAGGAAGATGCCGGCCTGGCGGATGTAACACGTTTGGATGCCAGAAACGCAATTGTAATGCCCGGCATGATAAATCTTCATACCCACATGGGAATGATTCCGTTTAGGGGGCTTGGAGATGACTGTAAGGATCGTCTTCGGGTCTTTCTCATTCCCATGGAGCAAAAATCCATGGATGAGGAACTGGTGTATCTCTCTACCCGCTATGCAGCTGCAGAAATGCTTCTTACCGGTGTCACGACGGTTATGGATATGTATTATTACGAAGAAGAGGCTGCAAAAGCCATGGATGAAATGGGGCTCAGAGCAATTGCCGGGCAGACCGTTATGGATGAGGGAGCCTGTGATTTTAAGGATCCGGGGGAA
Source organism: uncultured Paenibacillaceae bacterium (assembly GCA_963523055.1). GTDB lineage: Bacteria > Bacillota > Clostridia > Lachnospirales > Lachnospiraceae > Lacrimispora. The sequence continues at coordinate 26,257 of CAURBV010000027.1, forward strand.
GCCATTGCTTATGGGGAGAACTTAATTAAAAAATATAAAAACCATCCAAGAATTACCGGCTGTATCGCGCCCCACGGCACCACCACCTGTTCTCCCGATCTATTAAAAGAGGCATACAGAATTGATTCTTCCTATGAAGTTCCTTTCACCCTTCATACGGCGGAAATGGATTATGAGATGGAATATTTTAAAAAAGAGAAAAACATGACTCCGGTCAGCTTTTTAAACAGCATTGGAGTACTTGGGAAAGAAACACTGGCTGCACATTGCATTCATATGACAGAGGAGGATTTAGATCTTCTAAAAGAAAACCACGCGTCCGTTGCCCACTGTATCGGGTCCAATACTAAAGCTGCCAAGGGCGTTGCTCCAGTGAGCGGTATGAATCAGAGAGGGATTGCGGTTGGACTTGGAACCGACGGACCCGCAAGCGGAAATACGCTGGATATACTGACCCAGATGAAACTATGTGCAGATTTTCATAAAAATGAGACAAAGGACAGAAGTGCATTTCCTGCAAAAGAAATCGTTGAGATGGCAACCATAAAGGGAGCGAAAGCGCTGGGTCTTGATAACATAACCGGATCTCTGGAACCGGGAAAGCAGGCAGATCTGGTAGTGATAGAGACGGATTCTGCCAATATGTTTCCTGTCTATGATCCTTATTCGGCCCTTGTTTACAGCGCCAATCCGTCTAATGTAGATTCTGTTTACGTGGCCGGAGAATGTCTGGTTGAGGGAAAACGATTGAAAAAAAGCAACATGGAAGAGATTCGAAAATGCCTTCTAAACAAAATGAAACAGACGGAATTTGGAAAATATATGGAGCTTAACCGGGATTTGGATCTGTAAATAAAAGGCTGCTGGTATCAGATTCTAAGAACCGGCAACAATATAAAAAGAGGATATAAGTATTTGACAACTATTTGCCCCTGTGGTAAACTATATCAGTATGAATACGCGCCGGCACCCGGTATTTCGGACACTCCATCCATTGCTTGGTACAAGGTGAGAATCTTAAATTTGAGGAGGAAATCAACATGATTTCAAAGGAAAAGAAAGCAGCTATTATTTCTGAATATGGCAGAAAGCCTGGCGATACAGGTTCACCGGAAGTTCAGATCGCAATTCTGACAGAGAGAATCACAGAGTTAACAGGTCATCTTCAGCAGAATCCAAAAGATCATCATTCCAGAAGAGGTCTTCTGATGATGGTTGGACAGAGAAGAGGTCTTCTGGATTACTTAAAGAAAACCGATCTTGAAGGATATCGTACTTTAATTGAGAAGTTAGGAATCAGAAAATAATAACCATTTAGGGTGGAGAACTTCTCCACCCTATCTGTCTATTAAGAAAAGGATGTTAAAAGTAGAAGTATCCCCCGAGACCGCTGATGTACGCGTAAAATCAAGACCTGAAACACGGAGTTTTTTACGCGCAGATCAGTAGTTTCGGCATCTTCTACTGTTAATATAAATTTATTTTTAAGGAGATACCAGTATGTATAAGAGTTTCAGTATGGAGCTTGCAGGCAGAACGCTGACCGTTGAAGTGGGCAGAGTTGCCATGCAGGCAAGCGGTGCAGCATTGATGCACTATGGAGATACCGTTGTATTAGCAACTGCAACTGCATCCGATAAGCCCAGAGACGGAATTGATTTCTTCCCTCTGAGTGTAGAATACGAAGAAAAATTATATGCAGTCGGAAAGATTCCGGGAGGCTTCAACAAGAGAGAAGGAAAAGCATCTGAGAATTCAGTTTTAACTTCACGTGTCATTGACCGTCCCATGAGACCGCTGTTCCCTAAGGACTATCGCAATGATGTAACTCTGGATAATATCGTTATGTCAGTTGATCAGGACTGTTCTCCGGAATTAACCGCCATGATCGGTTCCGCCATTGCAACCAGCATCTCTGATATTCCATTTGACGGCCCATGTTCTTCCACTCAGGTAGGGCTTGTTGACGGAGAATTAGTGATCAATCCTACTCAGGCACAGAAACAGGTTTCTGACATGGCTCTTACCGTTGCTTCCACCAGAGATAAAGTAATTATGATTGAAGCCGGAGCCAACGAAGTTGCGGAAGATGTTATGATTCAGGCAATTTTTAAAGCTCATGAGGTAAACCAGGAGATTATTAAGTTTATCGATACCATTGTTGCTGAGTGCGGAAAAGCAAAGCATGAATATACCAGCTGTGCAGTACCGGAAGAATTATTTGCAGCGATCAAAGAAATCGTAACTCCTGCAGAGATGGAAGTTGCCGTCTTTACAGATGAGAAGCAGATAAGAGAAGAAAACATTCGTAATATCACCAAGAAGTTAGAAGAGGCTTTTGCTGAAAAAGAAGAGTGGCTGGCTGTACTTTCAGAGGCTATTTATCAGTATCAGAAGAAGACTGTCCGCAAGATGATCTTAAAGGATCACAAGCGTCCTGATGGCCGTGCCATGAATCAGATCCGTCATCTGGCAGCAGAGATTGATATGCTTCCAAGAGTACACGGTTCTGCGATGTTCACCCGTGGACAGACTCAGATTTTAAACATCTGTACTCTGGCTCCTTTATCTGAAAGCCAGAGACTGGACGGCATCGATGATATGGAAACATCCAAGAGATATATGCACCACTATAATTTCCCGTCCTTCTCTGTAGGAGAGACAAGACCTTCCAGAGGACCGGGACGTCGTGAGATCGGTCATGGTGCACTGGCAGAAAGAGCCCTTGTTCCGGTTCTTCCGTCAGAAGTGGAATTCCCATATGCAATCCGTACCGTTTCCGAGACCATGGAATCCAACGGCTCCACTTCTCAGGCCAGCATCTGTTCTTCCTCCATGTCCTTAATGGCAGCAGGTGTTCCCATTAAGTCAGCAGTAGCAGGAATTTCCTGTGGTCTGGTTACTGGAGATACAGATGATGATTATGTGGTTTTAACTGATATTCAGGGTCTGGAAGATTTCTTCGGAGATATGGACTTTAAGGTAGGTGGTACCCATAAGGGAATCACTGCTATTCAGATGGATATTAAGATTCACGGTTTAACAAGACCGATTATAGAAGAAGCAATCCGTACCACAAGAGAAGCCAGACTTTACATTCTTGATGAGGTTATGGCAAAAGCCATTGCAGAGCCTCGTAAGGAAGTTGGAAAATATGCTCCTAAGATTGACCAGATTTCCATTGATCCTCAGAAGATCGGTGATGTAGTGGGCAAGCAGGGCAAGGTAATCAACAAGATTATCGAAGAAACCGGCGTGAAGATCGATATCTCTGATGATGGAAGTGTTTCTGTATGCGGAACTGATCAGGCGATGATCGACCGTGCAAAACAGATTATCAAGAGCATCGTGACTGAGATTGAAGCAGGACAGATCTTTAATGGTAAGGTAGTAAGAATTATGAATTTCGGTGCCTTTGTAGAGCTTGCTCCTAACAAAGACGGTATGATTCATATTTCCAAGCTTTCTGATAAGAGAGTTGCTAAGGTTGAAGATGTGGTAAACATCGGAGATATGGTTACTGTAAAAGTTATGGAAGTAGATAAGATGGGCAGAATCAACTTAAGCATGAAGCCAGGCGATTTAACTGCAAAAGCAGAAGAGCCAAAGGAAGCGAAAGAAGAAACTGTAACAGAATAAAAGCTGTCTAACAGAGCAGGCAGCAGACAGGATCCAACTGTCTGCTGCCTGTTATTAATTTTCCGGAAACTCCTGAAAGAGAAGATGAAAGTTACTGTGGCGGTTTAATGAATGGTTGCCCTGGCTGATGAATTCCCAGGTTTCTCTGTAATCTCCGGGAACGGTAAAATCATTACCGGAAAGTAATGAGATGAAGGCGGAAGGGTTTGAAGAGTAACGGTCTGCAAAGGTATCAGCATAATTGACCTTTTCTTCATCAGTCAGATTGTTTTTGCTGTTATGAAATATATGCTCCAGATTTCTGGAGAAGTAGTAGATAGAGTAGGGTATGGTGCCAATTTTTCCAGTAAGGGACAGCCGGGATAATATCTGGGATTTTCTTACATTGCGGTTAATCACAGTTTCCGGAGAACGGGTTTCAATGTGATCGTTAAAATACAGAATTTCAGCCTGATCTGCGTAAACCACCTGATCCTCCTTGATAAATGCGCCATCCATATCAACCAGATGTATTACCTTTAGTATATCTTTTTTGTCGAATCCATAACGTTTTCGTTCTATATCAATGTGCTGATTCACCGTTTTTACTGCATTTTGGGCATTTACCGACCAGTTACTGGTCAGATCCCCATGTACAATATGAAACCTGACGTCTTCCTTCTGAAAAATTTTCTTCAAAACAGGGCTTAAGGTTTCTTCGTCCGTGGGTCCTTCTGCTATAAAAAGAATGACTTTTTTAGTCTTGTTTATCATAGGAAACCGCCTTTCCGGCACGCCGGAATGCGCGTCCAATCTCTACACTGTCTGTTTCTTCATAAATCTCCTCAGACTGTCCCCCAAGTGTGATACTGCGCAAATACATGTCCCGCAGGTTATTGTTGCTTTTTACATTCTGAAGCCGGATATACCGGTTGGACGGATTTGCAGTAGAAAAGAGAATGCTTCTTTTATGAATCATTTCCAATGCTCTTAAATTATGGGACGTAAAAATAAGCTGGCCTTTTGCCCCTTTTTCAAATACAGACAGAATCTCCCCTAACAGATATTCATAGATTCCAGCATCCAGTTCATCGATAATCAGGCACATGGAAGGGTGGTTATAGACACACATCAGGACGTTCAGAACAGAGATGATTTTGATGATTCCTTCGGATTCATATTTAAGGGGGATTACAACTTCACCGCGTTTTGATATCAGCTGAATCCGGTAGCCGGGTGTGCCGTTTTCCCGAAGCTGCTCCCCAAAGTTATGAATTCCTATGGTCAGTCCTGGAATGAGTGAGGTTAAAACAGAATTCATTTCTTCAATAATCTGGGTGACAAGCTGAAACTGATCCTTGCTGATCACCGAAGGGTCATCAAGACGGATGGTTAAATCCCCTTTTGCAATCCGGTTTCCCAGGTTTAAACGAAACGCAAAGGGAAGCCTGGAACTTGTGGTGATGGAACCGGAATGAGCGCTTGAGATAACAAACAGATTAAAAGAAGCATATTGGTACAAAGCTTCTATTACTGACATATAATCCTGGGTGATCTCTTCCGGTGCTGACTGAAAGATGCTTCTGCTTTCCTGACTGAATAAAAAGGAGGAAGTGTTTTTTTGGGCAAGCTTTTTTGCCACGCTTAAATTAATCCGAATCTCTTCTCCGCTTTTAGCCAGGGCTTCGTAACGGTATTTGGGTGTAAAGACAGGCCCGTTTGATGATGAGGAATAATCAATTAAAGTTTTCTTACTTTCAAACCGGGTTCCATTCCAGACAGCCGTACTTAATGTCTCTCCTGAAATTTCCATGGAAAAACTGTTACCCCTTATAAATTCAGCCGTATACTCGGCCAGAATGGACTTGTCGGGGAAACGAATCAGAAATTTCACAGTGATGCTGCAGCTTCCCGATTCTTCGGAAATATAGTGAACCGTGTCTTCTGGCAGTGATTTTCCTGCTAAAAGCATCTGAATGATGTCCATGGCTTCTATTACGGCAGTTTTTCCCGAACCGTTTTGTCCATAGATACCAAGCAGATCTGCCTTATCTGATAAATAGACCTTTTCAGCATAGGCTGGCATCTCAATTTTTCCATAATGTGTATTTTTTAAATCTGTTAACTGGATTTCGCTGATCCGGACAATCGCTTCTGGCATAGATACCTCCTCTAAAAATTTTTATATTGATTTTATAGTAACATAAATAAAACAAAATACAATGTAAAAAATAAATATCGATACAAATTGTATCGCTTTATATTATTACACATTTAAAAAGTAATGATACATACAGAATACTATTTTATGATGGAATCAGTGACCTCAATTGTAAAATGACTTTCCCTTTTGAACGGGAAAGATAGGTACAAATATTT
>CAURBV010000028.1:0-31688 GCA_963523055.1 uncultured Paenibacillaceae bacterium
TTCAAAATGTGAAACTCGTTTACAAAAAGGGAAGCTCGGAATGCAATTGACCATGTTTTTAATGTATCTTGTTATATAAATGCAAATTTTGGCACTCAACATGTATAAATTTGGCACTTGTGTTGATTTTTTATACGTTAGTGTTATTATATCAATAGATTAAAGTTGATTAACGATTTTAGAGGAAGGCTACTTTTTAGAAGAAGCTTGAAGATGACGAATAATTTATCAGCTTAAATTACATTTAGATAAATAAATTTCAGATATAATCACGCGTGCTTTATATAAATATAAAGAGAAAGGAATTACAATATGTCTATATTTGACCCTTTAGAATGTCACATTCCAGGTATTCCCTAAAATCTGCATATTGCCCCCAGGCATCTTTATGCAGCATAAGATTATCACTTCCACATTTCTTTACTACCCTTTCATCTGCCCCACTATAAAAATGAGTTTTGTTTTAGTGGAAAGTAATGTACCCAAACACAAAAAAGGAGGAGCAAAAATATGTTCAAAAAGTTATTTACAATATTATTTTCGGTTATTATGGTTTTGGGAATGGGAACGATGACCTTTGCGGCTGACGCATCGGTAGTTTCTAAGGATGAAGTAATAGATCAGCTGAACTCTATTGATTTTGGCAGAGATGTCACATTTACAGCGTTACCACAGTCAAAATTAAGTGACCAAGAGTTGTTGAAATTTGACTCTGTTGAGGAGGCAGAAGCGTATCTGAAAAAATCTATAGCGAAGTCAAGCAAACTTACAATGCCTTCCCAGTCTTCTTTGCAAAACAGTATTATGCGACAGATTAATACTAATGCTCTCGCAGGAAAAGGTGGTGCTGCATGGTACGATGGTGAGGTATGGTGGTGGGGTGGTGGAAACACCAGTTTGTTATCGATGACACATGCTGTGGTCAAATTCTATTACAATGGTTCCGATAAAATATCGAATATTACCGTTAAGGATTCTTATATGACGGGAATTGTTGGCGCTACTTGGACACATAGAAGTGGTAGCGCTACAGCATTGGGAGGATTGAACGCAAAATATTCAGTAACAGGAACGTGGTTTATTGGTATTTCTGTAGCGGGTTACCCTGTTGGTGCTTCTTTTAATGAAACTCTGAAATCTAATACAATTACTATGAAGATTGATTGATATGAAGAAGAATGTTGTTTTGATAATTGTAGGACTACTTTTACTTGTATTCGTTATTATCTTTCCGCTACCGACGATGTTAGCAATTTCTGGAGTAGTATGGAGAATCATAATTGGATTCTTTGGTTGTATTTTGATTTATAAAACAGTTCGTAAAAAATAATTCTGGGGGAAGTATTTGGTAGTACATTAGATTACAGATAAAAGGGTAGTGCAAAAAATGTTTAAATGCGGAAGTGATAATCTTATGCTACATAAACGTTATAATTATATATATTATCCTTGTAAAGCAGGCGTCCCAGTCCGTAAAAGGGAGTCTGAAGGATATCCAGATATTTCATACGGATCGCGGTTACGAATTCAAGAATCAAACGATTGATGAAACTCTGAAAGCATTTGAAATTTAACGTTCCCTCAGCCATAAAGGGTGTCCTTATGATAATGCAGCTGCAGAGGCAACATTTAAAATAGTTAAAACAGAGTTTGTCAGGAACCAGACCTTTAGCAGCTTATATCATCTTCAGATTGAATTAGCTGATTATATAAATTGGTTCAATAACGACAGAATTCATTCTTCACTGGGATACCCGGCGAAGTATAGAATGATTACCCTTAAAAAAGTTATCTAGAAAACTGTTGACAATCCACTATAAACCTTTTCCAAAAAGTATCCCTTCCGCCATAACGTGCAAAATTCCTTACCCCCCTATCCTGAGAAGTAAGGAATTCCACCTCTAAAATACACCTACATGTTCACTTCAAGATCTCGATAACCTTTGATTTAGCGGTCTTTCCGACTTAGCAAGCACACGGTTTCAACGTTTGCTGTTGAAGGAAACATATCCACACAACACACCTTAACCACCTCATACCCCCTCATCTGCAGCACTTCCAAATCTCTCACCAGACTGGTAGGCTTACAAGACACATAAACCAACCTGTCCACCCCAAAGTCGATAATCTTCCCCAGCGCCTTGGGATGAATCCCATCCCTGGGTGGATCCAGAATAATAAGATCCGGCTTATCTTCCAGTTCATCAATCACCTTTAAAACATCCCCCGCGATAAATTCGCAGTTATCAAGACCGTTTCTCGCAGCATTCTCTCTAGCCGCTTCCACTGCCTCTTCTACAATCTCCACACCCACCACTTTTTTCGCAACAGGTGCAATAATCTGAGCAATCGTTCCAGTACCACTATATAAATCAAAAACCACCTTATCCTTTGTCTCTCCTACATACCCTCTTGTGGCTTCATACAGCACTTCCGCCCCAAGCGAATTAGTCTGAAAGAAGGAAAATGGTGAAATCTTAAACTTCAGTCCCAGTAATTTTTCATAAAAATAATCCTGTCCATATAAAATATCTGTCCGGTCACTCTTAACCACATCAGCCAGACTGTCATTTAATGTATGAAGAATTCCAACAATTTTTCCATTCAGTTTCAAGTTAAGCAGCACATCAGCAAAAGGCTTTAAATCTAGTTCCTCCTGAGTCGTAGTAACAAGGTCAACCAGAATCTCTCCTGTTTTCACCGCTCTGCGCACAAGTAGATGACGCAGATATCCGGTATGCTGCATCTTCTTATAAAACCCAACCCCTAAGTCTTCAAAATAATCCTTAGCCGCCTTTAAAATATCACAAAAATCTGTATCCACAATCTTACATTCTGTTGTCGTCACCACATCATAAAAGCTTCCTCTTTTATGCATTCCCAAGGAAAGTGGACCATCCTTATATTCATCTCCAAAGGAAAACTCCATCTTATTACGATACTTATCTTCAGTCGGGCTGGGTTTAATCCCTTCAAATATAAAATCGCCTGTCACAACACCATCTAACAGGGATTTCACCTGCTGCTCCTTAATCTTTAACTGTTCTTCGTAAGGAATAGTCTGATAGGTGCAGCCCCCGCAGATTCCAAAATGAGGGCAGGGATCTTTTGCGTATTCAAGAGGGGATTTCTCTAAAACCTCAAGAATCCGGCCTTCGCACTTCCCTCCTCTCTTTTTATTAATCATTACTTTCAATTTCTGTCCGGGAAGTGCGTGCTTTACACCAATTCTTCCTTCCGGAAGTTCTATCATGCCTTTATCAGGAAATTCAAACCGTCCGATTGTACCTTCGTATATCTCACCCTTTTTCACTTATGCTGACTCCTTTTATTCGCTTAAATTTTCATTTAAATTATATATTCTGTCATGTAAAAGAGCGTGTCTCACTTTCTGAGGCACGCTCTCCTTTTAATGCCAGATTTTATTCTTCGGAACTAGCTTCCGACTTCTCATCCTCAAAGAAATCATCGTCGAAATCATCATCAAAATCGTCTTCAAAATCTTCCAGATAATCCGGAGTAAAGAAACGATATACGGTGTAAGCAATTCCCGCTACTGCCGCTACTGCGCCTATGATCGCGAGTATCCAGAGGATACAGTTTTTCTTCTTTTCTTCCTGTTCTCTTTTATGAAGCAATTCATTCACTCTGCTAGAGTTCATAAGATCTTCCAGTTTGCTCATAGCTTCTTTGCTCATTGCATCAAATCTGTTCATGTCTCCACGTCCTTTCTGAGAGCCCTGCTTTCATTCATATCCTTTACGGCATAGATTTCTCTCTTTGCCTGTAGCAGTTATTATACCATTATATTGCCTTTTTTACTATGGTTTTTGGTTTTTTTTAAAATTTTATGTAATTTAAATTATTCTCTCACAAGCTTCAGTTTTGCAAATGAAGCAAACATTTTTTTCACACCTGCCTGGTCAAAGTGGACTGTTACTTCGAAATCTCTTCCACCATCCTTGATTTCCTTTACCTCACCGATTCCGAATTTGATGTGGCTGACTCGGTCTCCCTCTTTATAACCAAGAGAAAGTGGTTTTTCCACTGTAAAGGCTTTTCCGAATCCAGGAGTCGTTGCAGGCTTTGATGTGTTCGACGCATATGCGTTGCTGCCTGGCCCAAAGCTGCTGACACCAGCCGTCCGTCCTGCTGCCCCGCTCTTTCCCCATGGCAGACCGCTGTCGTCAAAATCGGACTGGGCTCTGGAAGAAAGTCTTTGCTCCAGTCTGCTGGAATCCAACAATTCCGCTGGAATTTCTTCCACAAACCGACTGATCTTAGAATATCTGGTTTCGCCATTTACCATACGCTGTCTGGCGCCAGTCATCATAAGAAACTTCTGAGCCCTGGTAATACCAACGTAGCAAAGTCTCCGTTCTTCTTCCACATCTTCTTTATTATCGGAAGAAATAGACATCATACTTGGAAATAAACCATCTTCCATGCCGCTTAAATAGACTCTTGGAAATTCAAGTCCCTTGGCGCTGTGGAGTGTCATAAGCGTGACACGGTTTTCTGATTCATCCATTCGGTCTACATCGGCAACCAGTGCAACCTCCTCCAGAAACTCACTCAATTCCGGATGCTCATGCTCCCGTTCAAAGCTGACTGCTTTGTTAATCAACTCTTCTATATTCTCCAGTCGGGTCTGATATTCAATCTCTCCCTCTGCTTCCAGTTCCTTCTGATAGCCGGTTTCATCAAGAATATCTTCAATCAGTTCGTGAATGCTGTAGGTTTCTTCCGTCAGACGATTCCTGAAATCTTCTATCTTTTCCGTAAATCCGAGAACTTTATCCGCTGTTTTTCCAAGCCCCGGAACGGCTTTTGCCCTGCAGAATGCATCGTAGATACCCATTTCACGTTCGGAAGCAAATGCCTGGACCTTGCCGATACTTGTTGCGCCGATTCCTCTTTTTGGAACATTGATTACTCTTAATACAGATAAGTCATCTCTTCCGTTTGCAATTGTTTTTAAATAAGCTAAAATATCTTTGATCTCTTTTCTCTGATAGAAATTTACGCCGCCCACCATACGGTATGGGACGTTATGCTGAAGACATTTTTCCTCGATCAGACGGGACTGGGCATTGGTACGATATAAAACTGCACAGTCCTGGTAGTCAGATGAACTGTTTAATATGTCACGGATAATGGCATCCGCCTCTTCCGTAGCATTTTCAAACTGCTTAAACTGAACCATGGGGCCTTCTTCATTGGACGTCCATAAAGTTTTATCCTTTCGTCCTCTATTATGGCGGATCACCTCATTGGCAGCCTGTAAAATATTCTGGCTGGAGCGGTAATTTTGTTCCAGTTTAATTACCTTTGCGCCGGAATAAGATTTTTCAAAGTTTAATATGTTCTCAATATTGGCACCACGGAACTTATAGATGGACTGATCGTCATCGCCCACAACACAAAGATTCTTATATTTTCCAGCAAGCAGACTGATTAAACGGAACTGAGCCGTATTGGTGTCCTGATACTCGTCCACCATAATGTAGCGGAAACGCTCCTGATAGTAGTTTAAGACTTCCGGGTTATTCTGAAACAACTCCACAGTCTTCATAATCAGATCATCAAAGTCCAGTGCATTGTTCTTCTTTAACTCACTTTGATACTCTTTGTACACAGAAGCTGCTTTCTTCTGGCGGAAATCGCCGGAAGAGTTGAGTTCAAACTCCGCCGCACTTATCAACTCATTCTTGGCTGTGGAAATCAGACCCAGCATCGCACGGTCTTTGTATACCTTGGGATCTATATCCAGCTTTTTTAAAACATGCCGCATCAGAGTTTTCTGGTCATCGGAATCGTATATGGTAAAGTTAGTCGTATATCCAAGACTTTCTATATGCCTTCTTAAGATACGCACACAGGTAGAATGAAATGTGGAAACCCAGATGCTGTCAGCTCCAAATCCAACCAGACGATCCACACGCTCTCTCATTTCTCCTGCCGCTTTATTGGTAAATGTTATAGCAAGTATGTTCCAGGGGTTTACACCCTTTTCTTCTATTAAATAGGCAATCCTGTGCGTAAGAACTCTGGTTTTACCAGAGCCCGCTCCTGCCAGCACAAGAAGCGGTCCCTCCGTTTGAAGTACCGCCTCTTTCTGCATAGAATTTAATGTATCATAAATACTCATAAAATTGTACGCTTTTTCCTTTCCTTGTTCCTGCCCATGTTTTCTGGGCATAGAGGGGTGCAGTAGGCACCTTGTTCCCCCCACATCTTCAGCTCAGCTTCAAATAGGCTTTCAGGGAATCCATATGTTCCAGTGCCAGCCGTCTTCCCTCCTGATACAGCGCCTCCAGTTTCCTTTTGTCCTGCTCCGTTCTTTGAACTGTCACATGATGATCCGGACGTATTACGTAGATTCTGCCCTCTTTTTCCAGACGGTCAATCTCCTCCTGCATCCGGTTATATCTCTCCGGAACGTCCTCCAGCGCCTTTAAAAATCTGGGTAAGGGAGCGAAATAACGCTCGTACCCTTTTTTCGTCCATTTATCAAGGGGCGGTTTCCGATACCCCGGTTCTCTGGTGAGAACAAGCACAATCTTTTCATACCCCAGATCAATCGCTCTTTGATAAGCCACCGGCATGGAGCAGCCGCCATCTAAATACTTCTTTCCTTCCACCGAAATCATTCTGGAAAGTATGGGAATGCTGCTGGAAGCTTTTACCGCGTCGATGAAATTATCACATCTGCTCTTTTCAAAATATTCGGGCTTTCCAGTCTTACAGCGGGTCGCAATCACTTCAAAAATCTGTTCAGACTTATAGAATGTGTCATAATCAAAAGGAACCAATGTATTGCTTAATTCCCCAAACAGGAAGTCAAAGTTAAAGATCGAACGTTTTTCTACTAAGTTCCGGAAACTTAAAAAACGTTTGTCATTGACATAATCCAAATCCACTTTTATGGTTCTGCCTATCTGCTTGCTGACATAACTCATACCTGACATGGAACCGGCCGAAACGCCGTTTACATAGGACATCTCAATCCCCTGTTCCATGAACACATCCAAAACTCCTGCAGTAAATACTCCTCGCAGGGATCCCCCTTCTAGAACTAAAGCTCCTTCTGTCATCTTAAATCACCTCGCCTACTATTTTATTTCATTTATCCAGTCCGGTCAATCCCTTTCGATGTCGTCAGGCGAACTTGAGAGTTGAAAAAGCAAATTTCGGGCCCCAGGAGACAGTTCATATTTACCCTTTTATATAAATGGTGTCTTTATAACTCCTTCTGACAGCAGTAGAAGGAGAAGGGGCATAGATAACTTCTTTTTTAGCCCTCTACCCCTTCTTACCGATTTTCCGACCTTCTCTCCCCCCGTATTAGGCAGGTTAGCAGTCGATCCGTTATTTTTGCCTCGCTATTCTGAGTTTGCGTGGCATAGATAACGTTTATTTCCTACACCTGCCCCTTTTCTTCAAACTTATAACTACTTCCATACCGTTTGAGGCATAATAGCAGATAGGTCTTGTTCAGTGCCTCTCAACTAAGGAAACTCAAAACCAAGCTGCCCTGAACAGCAAAAACCACCTGAACATCTATACTCTTTTAAAAAAGTTCATCATCAAGTCAGCCATTACGCGAACTGGCTTTGGTACAATTGATAATAAGCACCTTCCAGTTTCATTAACTCGTCATGATTTCCTGCTTCCCGAATCGTACCCTGATCGATAACAAAGATCCGGTCTGCCTTGCGAATAGTGGATAACCTGTGGGCTATAATAAAGGAAGTCCGTTCTTTTAATAGCACTTCAATTCCCTTTTGAACCAGTAACTCCGTATGGGTATCAATGCTTGAGGTAGCCTCATCAAGAATGAGAATTCCGGGCTTTGATACCATGGTTCTTGCAAATGCCAGAAGCTGTCTCTGTCCAATGGAAAGGCCGGCTCCCCTCTCGCTGATTTCCGTATCATATCCCTTTTCCATCTTCATAATAAATTCATGGGCGTTTACTGCTTTGGCAGCCTCTTCAATTTCTTCATCCGTGGCATTTAAACGGCCGTAACGAATGTTATCCCGAATGGTTCCGGAGAAGAGGAAATTGTCCTGGGTCATAATGCCCATCTGACTTCTCAAACTCTTTAATGTTACACTTCTGATTTCCTGATCATCAATATAGATCTCTCCGCCAGTCACTTCATAAAAACGGCTGATCAGATTTACAATGGTTGTTTTCCCCGCACCTGTCGGTCCTACCAAAGCGATGGTCTCACCCGGTTTTACCAGGAAACTAACGTGATCCAGGATGAGGCGGTCGGGTTCATCTCCATAGGCGAAGGAAACTTCTTCAAACCGTACCTCGCCCTTTAATTCCTTTAACTCTACTGCATTCTCTTCATCCTTAATCTCCACTTCTGTATCTATAATATCAAAGATTCGCTCTGCAGCTGATACATTGGTGGTCAGCTTATTATAGAAGTTGGCGAGATTACGTATGGGACTCCAGAACATGGCGATGTAAGTGGAGAATGCAAGAAACGTACCAATTCCGATCTGTTCCACTCCCACCACTTTAATACCGATGAAATAAAGCAAAAAACCACCCATTCCCCAGGTTATTTCAACAAGAGGACCGAACGCATCTGCAACAACTACCGCATCAATAAAGGAACGGTAATGCTGGTCTACCAGATCGTGAAACACCTCTTTCGTCTCGTTCTCAGCGGCATAGCTTTGAATAATCTTGATTCCTGATAAATCTTCGTGAACATAGCCATTTAAATTAGAAGTTTTTTTTCTGTATACCCGCCATCTTTTATGGACATTGGTCTGAATAAAAAACATACCGACCGCAAGAATGGGGATTGTCAGCAAAGCTGCCATCGCCAGACGGTAATTCTTAATCAGCATAATGCTGAGAACACAGATTACCGTAATAAAATCCGGAATCAGCTGGGTGACACTATCCGATAATACATCTTTTAGTGAATTTACATCACCAATAATTCTTGCAAGTACCTTTCCTGTGGGGCGGCTGTCAAAGAAGCCAAAACCAAGAGACTGGATATGCTGATATAGTTCCTCTCTGATGTTTAAAAGCACACGGTTTGAAACTTCCGCCATGATACGCATACGAATCTTGGTACCCACTAAAAACAGCAGAAATAATCCAATTGCTCCAATGCCCACATAAAGAAGTCCATTGATATCTTTTTGTGCCACGCAGACGTTAACCGCATACTCCATCAAAAGAGGCGCCAGCATACTGATGGTAATGGTGCCGCCCATAATAAACAGAACAAGCACAATTTTCTTTTTATAAGCAAGCAGATAACGAAACAGACGGATTATGGTATCTTTTTTTAATACCTCTTTCTGTTCCTCATCGATTCTGCTGGTATTTACTGACATAGTGCAGCCTCCTCTCCATACTGAACCTCATAGGTTCTGTAATACTGTCCCCGTTTCTCCATAAGCTCCTCATGCGTTCCACGCTCGATAATCTTTCCGTCTTCCAGAATCAGAATCTCATCGGCTCTGCGCACAGCGGAAATCCTGTGGGCAATGACAATTTTAGAACTGTTTTTCAGTTCTGACAAATGAGATTCAATCTCCCTTTCGGTTTCCATATCAAGAGCAGAGGTGGAGTCATCTAGAATCAAAATAGGCGTTTCCTTTGCAATGGCTCTGGCTATACTTATTCTCTGCTTCTGACCTCCGGATAAGCCTACGCCTCTTTCCCCGATTACTGTATCATACTGTTCTGACAGCTTCTGAATGAAACTGTGTGCCTCTGCAGATATCGCAGCCTGCTGAACACTTTCCCACTCCGTAGCATCCTTATTTCCGGTTTTGATATTCTCGGAAATACTGTCGGAAAAGAGAAATACATCCTGCATAACCACCGAAATCTGTCCTCTCAGCAAGGGAAGGGGCAGATCCTTAATGTTGATTCCGTCAAGCAGAATCTCTCCCGCTGTTACATCATAGAAACGCTCGATCAGATTGACCATCGATGTCTTTCCAGAACCGGTGACTCCCATAATACCCAGTGTCTTTCCTTTTTCCATGGTGAAATTGATATCCTTTAAAATATCCTTTCCATCCAGCTCAAAATCTACATGCTGAAAGGTAAGCTCCCCTTTTACAACTTCAGGAAGAACTGGTTTGTCAGGATCTGCGATAACAGGCTTCTCTTCCATGATCTTTTTAATCTTCTTATTGGAAGCAAAGGCTGCCGCAAGGTCATTGCTTAACCAGCCCACCATTTCCATGGGCCAGATGATATTGTTTGCATATTCGGAAAATGCTCCCAAATCACCGATTGACATCTTTCCCTTAATTACAAGAATTCCGCCAATGACAATGACTGACATCATAAGGAACTTAGACAGGAATGAGATGTTTGGCTGGAATCGGATCAGGAGCTTTGCCTGCCTCATGTTTAAGTCATAATACTGCTTATTGTGTTTCTTAAATTTACTGATTTCATAGTCTTCTCTGGCAAATGCCTTAACGGTCCTGACTCCCGCCAGGTTCTCCTGGGCAACCGTATTGAGCTCTGCAGTCTGTTCGCTGATCTTGTCGTAAACCTCACCCAGTCCCTTTTCCATCTTTAACGCATACCAGGCTATAATCGGCAGAATGACCAGAGGAATCAGTGTCAGGACAGGGCTTAAACGCATCATACAGACAAGAACAATGATGGTGTGAATGGAGCATTCCAACACAAGCATTCCCACAAAACCAAAGGCATTCCAGATCCGCTCAGCATCATCCTTAATCCGGGCCATCAGTTCTCCCGTATTATGGCTGTCAAAATATCCCACAGACAATGTCTGGATATGATCAAACAAATCCTTTCTTAAACCACAGGCGATCCTTGCAGCCACAAAGTCAAAGATAAATTCCTTTGTATACTGAAATATCGCTCTGCCAAATCCAATCCCCAAAAGCCCTAAAAGCAGCTTCATAAGAATCTTTGTTTCACCACCCACAATTACATCATCAATAATATGTTTTGTAATCTGGGGGGCTGATGCATCAAGCAAAATGCTGATAATCATCGCTGCAAGGGCAAGAACGTAAAGAAACTTATATTTCCTCACATACTTCCACAAATTTTTCATACCATTTCCTCCTATTCTTTTAAAAAACTTCATGACTTTTCTCCCATATATGTAAAAAACCGAAAAAAACTGCGTAGTGCGGTCTTTTTCGGTAAATAAGCAAAAAAATAACCGCAGTCATTCAGACTGCGGATAAACTCATAAAAAGAAGCTTCGATCAAGAAGCGCCATTTGTCCCGGCATCCTTAGACGCAAAGACAGTTTTTCATGAGGCAGACTGAATTCATCAATGTATTTCTAACTATTTGATTGGTTCTGTTGATTCCACGATTACGCATCATAGTTCCTGCCTCCTTTTCTTAGATTTTGTTATATTTAATATACAATTATAAGAATACTGCCAATTTTTTATTCTGTCAAGCAAATTTTGAACTTTTATGAAATATAGGAAATTGCAGTCAATTATTCCAGAAAAAACTTGGTTCTGGTGCGAATTTTCTCTTTCCATTTACAGCAGTCATTGAGATGAAGCATCACATGGCGGGTTGGCGGCATCAGCAGAAGTCCTGCCACATCCTTGTTTCCCCAAAACTCCAGCAGCCACTCAGAATCCTTTTGAGAGGTTACGCCGCCTTCTGCTTTAATTTTCATAAGGTCCGCTTCATTCACATCCCGAATCATATCTTCATAGGTAAACCGGCTAACGATTTCCCTGGTTCTTTCTCCTACAGCACTGCGGTAATGAAGCAGTTCCTCACCGTTTACCTGTTTGCTGAAAGACATAATCTCCTCATCGGTTAATGCATTTCCCGTATCCTTTATGGGAGAATTAATTCTCCTGCTCCAGTCCTCGTTAAAAAGCTGATCTCCCCTTGCAGCCAGAATGCCCATGGTCAAATCTTCTATTCTCGCAATATGCCAGACTAGCCAGGCAATTGTCTCATCATCTTTTCCAGGCATAATTGCATATTCCCGTGGTTTCAAGTCTCCAAACAGGCGGTCGGTTTCGGTTTCTTCTCTATCTTTTATATTCGTTTGATGCAGCTGTTTATGAATGTCCAGAAAAATATTAATGGCTTCTTTGGTACTTTGCTTTTTCCGGATCACCTTATTTAATGCCTTATGCTCTTCACTTAATCCCTCACCAAAATATTTCATAGTCTTACCCCACAGGATTCTGTTATACGTTTCTTTCGTCCAACAATTCTTTCTGTCTTTTTTTAGGCAGCTTTGCAAAAATAAGAGAATAGGACTTTTCCAGCATATCCTTTAACAGATCTTCCGGTACTTCTCCATCTGCCATTACTGAATTCCAATGAACCTTATTCATATAATATCCCGGTACGATGTCTTTGTACTGCTGCCTTAAAAAATCACCTTCCAAAGGGTCCAGCTTCATGGATATCAGCTTTTCCTTCCCCTGATCATCTCTGCAGACAGCTGCAAACATCTTACCGTCAATCATATACCGGTCCCAGTTCCATTCCTCTTTAAAATCACTGGTAACTCCATTCATTTCCTTTAAAAAGCCATCAATCCACGGATAGTTCATCGTACCTCCTAAAATCCTCTATTTTCTGTTAGGACGTCTTTTTATCAGCAGAAGATTTAGATAATCATCAAACAAAGACCGATCGTCCGCAGGAAACATGATCCATTTTCCATCATGGTATGTGGTTGAAGTATCATACAGTTCCAGTATCCGGGGGGAGAAATTTTGCCTTTCCGGTTCAAACTTGTCCCGTTCTCCTTTGCCCAGAATCACCATGAAACCACAACAGCCCTCTCTTGCATAGAGTGCGCAGAGGGTCTTCCCCCCTCTGCGGTATTTGTATTCGTACTTCCATGCCTTACCGCCACTATTCCAAAGGCGGTCCATGTCATATGTTTCTTCAATCTTAGTACAGAGAGCTTCCCATGCAAGAAAAGCCTCCTCGCCAATTAAACTGATCATCTCTTCCCGGTCCGGGATCTTTTCAAGCATGAGTAACTCCTTTCGTTGATTGCCCTGTCACCTGTTTAAAGGATTATATCACCCATAACATGACAGCTGTGTGTCATATTTATGAAAAATGATATTCATCATATTCTTCCATACTCATTCGTTCAATGGTAAATTCTGTTACCAGTTCACCTTCCCCACTAATACAATATTCTGGATGAACCGGTGCTCCCCAGCTGTCATCTCCGCCTACTCCTCTCATTGCCCCAAAAATTCCAATGACTGTATATCGCGGAGCAGAAAGTTCTTCATTATGAGTGGCAACCTCCAGTTCTTCAGCGGTATAAGGGAGAACGGATGCTTGAAACGGCGCTTTAACAGCCCGAAAGCCGATGGAATTTCCCGTTCGGTCAGAAACCTTCAGCCAGCGTACTCCAGTCCTGTTACCGCATTCCTGGGGAACCAGATAAGGTGATACATTCCCTTCCGGAGTATCTTTATAGATACCAAGTCTGGCGCCTTCCTTACGGTCACAGTAATTCTCCTCTGGTCCTCTGCCATACCAGGTAAACTGTTTTGCCGCAGCCGGAGTTATGAGTCTCATACCAAAAGCAGGGAGCTCTGGCAGTCCCTCTTTCCCATGATATACGGCTTTCACATGGATGGATCCTGTTGAATTTACCTCATAGATAACCTGAGTTTCCGTCTGGGGTACAGTTGGAAGCTGATAGGTATAGGTAACGGTAATGCAACCCTCTCCCTCTTCCACTTTGCAGTTTTCATTTCTGTAAGCTGGAAATCTGCCTGCACCGAACCACATAGAGCTTTTAACAGAGAACCGGTTTCCCTTATCATTATCAGTAGTCGCTCTCCAGTATATAGGCATGAGAGGTCTCCCCACCCACTCTTTTCCATCATAAACAATGGAAACAATACTTCCTTCCTGTCTGGAAAAGAGAATCTTAAAGCCTTCCCCTGATACTCCAATATTGACATCTCCATAAACAATGTTGAATGGCTTTTTACCGCAAGGCTGCTGCTGGCCCTTAATCTCCCGGACACTCTCACCAAACGCAGTCTCAAAACCAGAATCTGCCCATAACGTGTCCTCCTTTAAAACCGCAGACACTTGATGAACGTATTCTCCCGCTTCTTTCCATTCCGGGATCTCAACTGTGAAATATGCGCTGTTTAGTGGTTCCACAATGGCCTCAAACTGCTTCTGGAAGATAGGTTCCCCATTTCTTAATACGGTATAAATAAATTCGCAGTCTGAAGTATTCTCAAACAGTCTGCGGTTTTCAATTTTCACTCCATTTTCATCGGGAACCAGGCGAATATCCTGATAAAGGTACTTCACTTCCTGAGCCTTGGGAGACGCCGTGCGGTCTGCGAAAACAATTCCATCGCCACAAAAGCTGTAATCTGTGGGACGGTCTTCAAAATCACCGCCGTATGTCATATGCTCTTCTCCGTAAGCATCTTTTTTCATCAGAGACTGGTCAATATAGTCCCAGATAAAACCACCCTGATACATCTCATAACGATCTTCCAGATCCGTATATTTATTCATACCGCCAAGGGAATTGCCCATGGCATGCATATATTCACACAAAATAAATGGCTTTTTTGGATCCTCATTAAGATAACGCTCCACCTCATCCGGTTTTGCGTACATCCGGCTTTCCATGTCACTGGTCCGGTCAAACTCCCTGTTCCAGCAGACACCTTCGTAATGAACCAGCCTGCCAGGATCTCTATCCTTGAAAAATTCTGACATGGCGAGTATATCTTCTCCTGCATAGGATTCATTCCCGCAGGACCAGATCAGTATGCTGGGATGGTTTTTGTCTCTCTCCAGCATGGATTTTGCCCGGTCTACCACACATTCTTTCCACTCAGGCAGACTTCCGGGAACATTCCAGGAAGGTTCACAATCTCCCATTTTCTGCCAGGAACCATGGCTTTCTAAATTCGCCTCATCAATTAAGTAAATACCATATTCGTCACAAAGCCTGTACCACAGACTCTGATCCGGATAGTGACAGGTACGGACAGCATTGATGTTATGCTGCTTCATGAAACGGATATCCCACAGCATATCCTCTTTTGTAATGGCACGGCCTCTTCTGACGTTAAACTCGTGGCGGTTGACTCCCCGGAATACAATTCGTTTCCCATTGAGACACATTATATTATTCACCATTTCAAAGCGGCGAAATCCCAGCTTCTGGGGAATTACCTCTTTTAACTGACCGTTCTCATCAAATAAAGAAATCCATAATTCATAAAGATAAGGATCCTCTCCGTTCCATAATCGGACGCCCGGTACACAACCGGTAAGCACAGTATCAGCCTTGGCTGTCTGGGCATCAAAGGACAAAACGTCATTTCCTTCTTTGTCTTTTAAAACAGCACTGACACTTCCTTTGACTTCTCCCATAAGACTTAACTCTGCACGTAAAAGTCCATCCTTGTAATCATCAGAAACATCTGCGTGCATGAATAAGTCTCTGACATGACAGGAAGGAACTGCATATAAATAGACATCACGGAATATACCAGAGAACCGGAAAAAGTCCTGATCCTCAATCCAGCTTGCGCTGCTTCTTTTATAAACCTCCACTGCAAGACGGTTAACACCATCACAAACTGCGTGAGTAATCTCAAATTCTGACGGAGTAAAGGAATCTTCGGAGTAACCGATAAAAACTCCATTCAGCCATACGTAAAAAGCAGTTTCCACCCCCTGAAACGAGAGAAAGAGACGTTTATTCTTTAATTCAGTATCTAATTCGAATTCCCGAAGATAGCTTCCAACCGGATTGTTTTCCGAATCCGTAAAGGGAGGTCTTAACTTAGAAATTCCATCCCAGGGATACATGGTATTGATATACTGGCATCTGCCAAATCCCTGTAATTCAATATGTCCAGGCACCATAATAGAATCAAATTTATCTGCATTAAAATCTTTTTCATAAAATTCCTTTACCCGTTCTTCCGGTTTCTCTGCAAAAGAAAACTGCCAGGTTCCGTTAAGCATCTGGCGCAGTCTCATGTCATCTTCCTCTGCATCTTGTTTTGTCTCGTAATACTGATGATCGGAATGGGCAGAAATTCTGTTTACAGAAAATACTTGAGGATCATTCAGCCATTCCAGTTTTGCGGTTTTTTCTTCCATTAAAAACCCCTCCTTCTTTTAAGAACATTACACTTATTATAATCGACAACCGTAAAAGAATCCATTGTATTTTTTTGTTTCCGGATGAAAAATAAGGGCAAAGAAGCTGTTATCAATCCACATCTTCTTTGCCCTTAAAATCTCTGTGGTAAAAACCGGCTCTGTTAGCGGATGGAGCTTTTCACCTGAGTTTCAATCCGAATGGTTTCTCCTTTTTTAATTCGATAGGATACTGACGGAATTGCTGCATTGGGATATAACACGTTGGTATTGGGATCCGATTCAATGACAAAACCTGCCGCAGAGGGACCTTCCCCGGTTACCTGACAGCATTGCTCCCGGTTTGACACAAGAGCCGTTGTCCCTGCTGCCTTCTGTTCATATTCATCCGCAAACTTCTTTACGGCAAATCCGCAGTCGTAGGCAGTACAATCATACTGACTTTCAATCTCATGGATCCTTAAATGTCCGTATTCCTGAGGCACAACGGTAGTAGTAACTGAAATGCCAGGAAATGGATGCCAGCTGCTGATTACACGGTCTTCTAAAACTTCGTACTGGTCACTGTATTTTCTCACAAAAACATAGTCATCACCGTCAATTACAAATGCGAGGGAAGAATCCGGTGCATTTTCATGGAGTATAATCTGACTCCTGGCGACCGAGAAGCCAAAACGGGTGGAGTAAGCAAACTTGGAGTATTTCTCCGGTACATGGCCATGACCATATTTTTCACAAACGCCTGCCGGATAAGCGATTACATCGGGTCCGATCCGCTGCATCAGCATATCCGCCTGTTTTAACAGTTTTATACGGTCAAGTCCGGGCAATGGTTCCGCTTTCGCCGACCAGAACGGATGACTGTCTGGAAGTCCCAGACACAAAAGCGTCTTCATTCCCCAATAAGGAGACCCGGGCGCATTGTAACGCTCTGCCATAATCAGATTTGGATATGCATATCCAATGTTCAGAACACCGTCCCGATCAAAAATTTTCTGATCCAGCCACCAGTTTAAATGACGGGATAAAATCCCCTTTATAACGCCTGCCGGTATATCATCAAGCCCTGCAAATAAGTAAGCAGACCAGAATGCGGCCTCTCCAAAACGATAAGAAAGGCTTCGTCCAAACGGCAATGCGGCACCATTTTCATCAAACCAGTAAATAAAATCTCTGGCAAAAATTTTAGCCCGTTCCCTAAATTCCCTGCACCGCCCCGGATCTTCCTCTTCCATTGCTACGGAATATAAAAGTCCGTAATAATGCATGGCAAAAGAAATGTAGTAGTCCTTCTGACTGGAGCCGCCATCCCGGTACCAGCCATCACCGATATAATAGCTTTCAATTTTATCAAGCCCTGACTGGAGCTTTTCTTTGCTGTAAGGATAGCCAAGCTTTTGCAGGGCAATATTTACAAGAATCATAAAAAACTGCCAGTTACAATCCGGTATGATGTGTTCATTGATTCCGTAAAGCCATTTAGCCAGATTGTCTTTTTCCCGTTCTTCTAACGGCTCCCAAAGTTTTTCCGGAGTAAAGATCAGACCACTTGCTATGGCAGCCATCTCCACAAACTTCTGGTCGTAATCATTAAAACCGCCCCAGTATTCATTATGGAGTGGATCGGTACCATTTTTCAAACCATTTAGATAGATTTCTTCATAGCCCTTTCCTCCTCCAAGCCACAAGGGCACCAAAGCCCACAGGGGTCTTGAAAAAGCCTCCATCTCCATGCTCACTGTAGGATAAGTAACACCGCTGTCACCCAAATGCAGTCTGGCACAGCCATTGCTGTATAATGGTTTTAATGGATCTAACAGCCGAAACATCAGCTGTCTGTAGTCCTCTTTTGTTTCAAGCTTCATGAACATTCGCCTCTTTTCAATCATTGATTGTTACCAATATGGATTCCAGTCTATGGACAGACGGATAAGCGCCTCTAAATAGAAATAATCTCCCCAGATGTTGCATTCATCCACACCTTCCGGAGTGCAGGTATTGAATGGAGATTTCTTGGAATACGTACTGTGAAGAACCAGTCCGTTGGATTTGGTTCCTTCCTTTACCGCATAACCAGTCACTACCGATTCCATGATCTTCTTCGCAATGGAACGATAGTAAGCCGCTTCTGCTTCCGGCAGATAGTTAGCCATTTCAAGCATTCCGCAGGCTGCAATGGAAGCGGAGGATGAATCCTTTGGCTCCCCGGATTCATCTGAAAATTCCAAATCCCAGTAAGGTACTAAATCAGCCGGGAGATGGTCTAAGAAGTAACCAGTCACTCGCTTAAAGTCTTCTACATATTCTTCTCGTTTGGTATAACGGTATGCTAATGCACAGCCATATACTCCCCATGCCTGGCCTCTTGCCCAGGCAGACCCGTCCCGGTATCCCTGGCAGGTTGCACCATGATCCGGCTCACCAGTCTCCATATTCATATAGAAGGTATGCCAGGTGGAATTATCTTCTCTGATGACATTGGCAATGGCGGTGTGAATGTGCTTTTCAGCAATATCCCTGTACTTTGTATCATTGGTTTCTTCCGATGCCCAGTAAAGAAGAGGCAGATTTAAAAGACAGTCAATGATAAAGCGGTAATTCTCCGGCTGGTTCATAGGTCCCCATGCCTGAATAAACTGCCCCACTGGCTGAAAACGGCTGATCAACTGATCAGCTGCCTTGATAGCCGCTTTCTTTCCCGTCTCATCTCCTACCAGCTTATAGGCTGCCACGCAGGAAGGGGAATAGAGAAATCCCATATCGTGATGATCCACTTCCACCTTATCTTCAATTCTCTTTAAAAAGCTTTCTGCCTGAATGCTGCCAGCCTTGGCAAAAGCATCATCCCTGCTCCACTCATACGCCAGCCAGAGCTGGCCAGTCCAGAATCCGGTGGTCCAGTTTACATTGGGAGTTGGCTTATAATAGCCGTCCTCACTATATGCTTTTTTAAAAGAGTGGGTAAATTCCCCTAAATTATCCTTCAGCTGTCTGACAGCAAAGTCCAACGCGTTGCAGCACTGGTCTGCCGACAGCTCCGGTCTGTTTTCAAACAATTTCTCCGTCGTTTCCTTCATTTTCCATTACCTCCTCATAAAACTTCTTCATCACTGCAAATGCAGGCTTTTCTCTCTTTCTGTCCGCAGTCACCAGGCCCTTTATGTTGTATCCCTTCTGATATGCGCCAAGCCTCTTGGGCGTCCGGTAATCATACAGAATCCAGGGTGCAGTACCCTGAATGTATTCTGTTTTACCAAACATCTCTACCTGCTTTTTATAGATTTCTTCCTGTTCCTGTTCAGAACCGCGGACATTCTTACCGGTTTTATTTTCAGTACGGTATCCATCTGCACCAAATTCACTGATTATCACTGGTTTTTCAGGCTTAGATCCATTTAGAATTTCTGTCAACTTCTCATAATCAGGATCATACCAGCCGTAGTACTCATTAAAACCAATGGCATCCAGATGACTCTCCAGCCGGTCAGCAATTCTTAGATTTACGGAATCCACCAGACACGCAGCTGAAATCAGACGGGAAGGGTCCTTTTCTTTCGCTGTCTCTGCCAGATACTTCATAAAGTGATACCTGTCGTCTGTATCCGGGTTTTCATTTCCAACGGACCAGATGATAACACTGGCGCGGTTAAAATCCCGGGAGATTAATTCTGAAAGCTGGTTTCTTGCATCACTGAGGGTCTGGGGGTTTGAAAAGTCGATCCACCAGTAAACCGGAATCTCCTCCCAAAGTAGAATTCCTTCCTCATCTGCAATCTCAGAAACCCACTGGGTATGGGGGTAATGAGCGAGGCGCAGGAAATTACAGTTCATCTTTTTCGCTCTCTGAAAGGCTTCCCGGATATCCCCCTTTGTTACCGCTTTCCCATGATCTTCGGTTTCCTCATGAAGACAGGCTCCCCGTAAGAATATAGGTCTGCCATTTAACAGTATCTTTCCGTCTCTAGTCTCTATGGTACGAAAGCCAATAACATCAGTCACCTCATCCCTTACTTCACCCTTTTCCTTTAATGTCAGAAACACGTCATAGCGTTTTGGATTCTCAGGACTCCAAAGGGATAAATTCTGTGCATGAACGATCTTTGTAAAGGTACCTTCTTCATTTACAGGAACGGTTTCTTCTATGTTAAGTTCCGGGATTAAAAAAGTCAACGTATGATCTTTCAGTTTCTTATCACTCTCAATTAGAGCCTTCACTTCAATCGCTCCTGTTTCTCTGTTAACAAGAACCGCTTTCATATTCTTAACATAGACATTGGGTACAAAAAGGAGGGAAACGTCCCGGTAAATACCGCCATATAAGAACCAGTCCGTATTTTCACTGGGGATCTGCTCTTTTCTTCTGGTATTATCCGCTACCACAATTAACCTGTTTTCAGCCTTTAAATGAGGCGTAATTTCTAAAGAAAACGGTGTGGAACCTCCTTTGTGGATTCCAAGAAATGCTCCATTTAAAAAGATTCTGGCTTCATAGGAAACTGCACCAAACTGTAAGAACACACGCCCCTTGTTTTCTTCTTCCAAAGAAAACCGGCGGCTATATACCGCCGGTCCTTCGTAATAAAAATATTCCGGTTTTGCAAGATTCCATACTCCCGGTACTTTGATTTTTTCCCAGTCATCAAAGGCATAATCAAGAGGGACGCTACGTCCTTCGTCATTTATCTCCTGTTCTAAAAACCACTTTGCTCTTAAACAGTTATCGTACTGGTCCACAGAAAAGTTCCATTCCCCGTTTAAAGACTGGGTTTTTCTTCCTCCTGGGAAAACCAAGGTCTCCTCTTGTATCACGGGCATTCTATAGTTTCTTTTATAATCCCCGTTATGGATATTGTCCACGAAATTTTTTATTATTTCCATTGTTTAACCTTTCACGCCAGTAGCTGCAATTCCTTCTACAAAATATTTCTGAAGGGATAAAAATACAATTAATACAGGGATTAAGGAAAGCACTGATGCTGCCATAATCAGACCAAATTCTGAGCTGTACTGGCTGATAAACATTTTAAGACCTAACTGAAGCGTCTTCTTGGATTCCGTCTTTAAATAAATCAAAGGTCCTAAGAAGTCATTCCAGGTATTAACAAAAGTAAAGATCGTAAGCGTAGATAGCGCCGGTTTTGACAATGGAAGCATGATTTTAGAGTAAATCTGATACTCTGACATACCATCAATTCTTGCCGCTTCACACAATTCATCCGGAATTCCCTGATAGAACTGTCTCATCATGAATACTCCAAAGGCGGAAAACGCCTGAAGGAAAATGATCGCCAGGTGGGAATCATTCAGTCCGAAATTTCTCATCATCATGAACTGGGGAACCATGTAAACCTGCCACGGAACAGCGATGGTGGCAATATAGGCCATAAAAAGAGTGTCTTTGTATTTAAATTTCAGCTTTGCAAACGCATAGGCAGCAAAACTGCTGGTTAAAAGCTGGAGAAATGTTACGACCAATGTGATCTTTACGGTATTTCCAACAAAGGTCATAAGAGGGATTTTTGTCCAGATATCAACATAATTCATCCACCGCGGATTTTTGGGAATCCACTGAATGGGGAAGATAAATACGTCTTTATCAAGTTTTAATGATGCTGACAGCATCCATGCAAATGGAATCAGCATAGCCGCTGTAAGAATGAGCAAAACCACATACAGGAGGGATCTGCTGATTTTATAATTTGTGCTTTTTACTTTCATGTTATATCCTCCTTCTTCTAGTTTGCATATTTTTTCTCACCACGGAACTGAACCAGGGTGATTGCAAGAACCATTAAGAACAGCACGATGGCAACTGCACTGGAATAACCCAGATTCCAGTTACGGAATGCTTCTTCATAAATGTGGTAAACCAAAACCATTGCCTGGGAACTTACAACACCGTTAGAACCGCCTGCAAGCATATATACAATATCGTAAACCTTAAAGCAGTTAATAGTCAGAATGATTGTAACAAAGAATGTAGTCGGCTGAAGCTGGGGCCAGGTAATATAGCGGAACCGCTGCCAGGAATTACATCCGTCAAGGCCTGCAGCCTCATAGAGCTCTGCATTGATACCCTGAAGTCCTGCAAGATAAATTACCATGTAGTAACCCATGTTTTTCCATACACTAAAGAGCACGATTGTAAACATGACCCAGTGAGGATCTGCCGACCATTTAGGCAGACTTTTTGCATGAACGCCCAGATAATATAAAATCATATTGACCGGTCCGCTTTTCTGGGGACTGAACAGCATGTTCCACACGGCTGCAACTGCAACCAGAGAGGCTACATAAGGAAAGAATCCTACCGTACGGAAGAAATTTCTTCCCTTTATTTTCTGGTTTAAAACGATTGCCAGTCCCAGTGCACTGACTAAGGTCAAAGGTACGGTGGCGATACAGTATACGATGGTATTAATAAAGGCAGAGTGAAACCTTGCATTGCCAAACATGTCAATAAAGTTTTTAAGTCCTGCAAATTTCATGGGACTGTTGCCATCCCAGCTCATAAATGCCAGCACAAACGCAAAGATAATCGGTCCCAGCGTAAATATGGCAAATCCGATAAAGTTGGGAGCAATAAAAGAATAAGCGACTAAATTTCTTTTTTCCTGTCTGGTCAGGATCTCTCCGGTCCTCACCTTCTTAATTTTCTCATCTATTGTTTCGATTTTCGCAATCAGCCTGTCGCGCTGATGAGTACGTTTTGCGTCTTTTAACAAAAGACTGAGTGCATCCCGTTTCTCATGTAAAGCCGCGATCTTTTCCTGTTTTTGCGCTTCTGTTATTGTCTTAGCCATAGTCTGTCTTAAAGCCCGGTAAAACGGCTTATCCTCCTTTTCCAGTTCTTATCCGTCAAAATCAAATCAGAAGTTTTTAAATAAGGCGGGCCGTTATATGCTGCCCGCCTGTTTTTGTTACCACGCTGCTTTATTTGCCAAGAATTGCACCGATTTTTTCATTCATCTGAGCAATGCCGTCATCAACTGACATACTTCCTGTCATGATTGCATCATGTGCTTCATTTAATACAGTTTCGATCTCAGAGCTCTTTGGATTTACAGGCATCTCTAAATAAAGCTTGGAAGTGTTTAAAGCTTCAACACTGGTTCCGTCTGCTTTTGGGAATCCGTCTGCACTGGATACAAGATCAGCTACTGTGCTGTTCATAACAGCTGGAATGGTTCCGGTAGAAGCAAGAATCTCTGCTCCGTCTTTTCCGCTTACAAAGTTAATGAATTCCCATGCAAGATCTTTATGAGGTGCATTGGCAGGAATTGCAAGAGAAGTAATGGTAGCAAGTGTAGATCCTGGCTCTACGCCTTCTGCATGAGGATATTTCACGATTCCCCAGTTTTTGCAGTCTGTATATTCACCTGTACGGATCTTATCCATTAAAGTGGAGATAAACCAGGTACCCATGTTCATCATAGCGATGTTGCCCTGTGCAAATGCGCCGGAGTAATGAAGTCCGCTGGTCTTTAACGTAGCATAATCCTGGCAAACGCCGTCTTCCTGCTCTTTAATTACCATATCATAGTAAGGCTTTAAGAAATCATACTTTCCATCAACAATGGTGTTTTTTCCGTCAAGTACGCCAAATAACTGTACTGCAGATCTCCATGTATGATAATGTGATCCGTATACTTCCTGTCCTGGTGTGTCTACTGTTAAGCTTCTTGCCAGTTTATCATACTGTTCAAATGTCATATCATTGGTTGGGTAAGCAACTCCTGCTTTATCAAAGATGTCCTTATTATAGAACAGTACCCAGAAATCGTTACGGAATGGAAGCTCATATAATTTATTTTCTACCTTAATCTGATCGGTAAGGCCTTTATACTGAGTTAAATCCACTTTGGAAGAATCGATGTAGCTGTCCAGAGGCTCTAAAACGCCTTTGTTTACCAGTGTCATGTATCCTGGAACATCCTTTACAGTTACCACATCAAAATCAGAACCGCTTCCAGTTAATTCGGTTGCAAGAACTGTCTGATAATCGGTAGAACCAAGATCCACCATCTCGATTTTAACATCCGGATGTGCTTTTTCAAACGCATCGATCAGAGGCTGATAATAGGTTGTGGAACTGATATCCCAAACAGACCATTTCAGTGTTGTCTGTCCGCCTGCTGATGCAGTGGTCTCTGCTGCCTTTGTCTCTGCTTTGCTTGCTTCTGTTGTTGCAGCTGTGGTTTCTTTGGTACTGCCGCCGCAGCCTGCAAGTGCAGTGACTGCCATGGTGCAGGCAAGTGCAAGGCTAAGTGCTCTTTTTTTCATTGTATACCCTCCTGATTTGAAATTGTTTTCAGTAAACCTTTGTGATTTACTATGGCTCTATTATAACCCGCTTCCATTGGATTTAAGAATGGAAATTATCTAAGAAAATATTCACTATTTATTCACAAATTAATTCTGTATTACTAAAACATGTATTATTTTATGATAAACAGTAAAATTTATCTTTTGTATACATATTGTCCTGTTTTTGTAAAAATAACACGGCTCTTTTCATTGACATTTTACAGGAAATAAGCTAACTTAAAAAATGACAGCATTGCGTATGAAAACATCTATTATAGAAAGGACTTGTCTGATATCATGTGGAAAACACTGATTCCAAAAACTATAAGGGGCAAAATCATGATTTTGACGGCAGCAGTCACGCTGCTTATCACAGTCCTTACAACCACAGTCTGTTTCTCCGTCTTTCAGTTATTTCTCAGAAGAAATCAGGTTCAGTCTGCAGAATTCAGTCTGCAGGTTGTGAGCAATAACATAGCAACAGACATGAAGGATATCATTTATTTCAGTAAATGGTGCTGTTCCAACGGAGTCATACAGGACTATCTGGAAGCATTTAAAGATGTAAACAAGCTTCCTACCGCTTCCAATGATTCCAGCAATTTACGGCCAATGGCTCTTTCCACCCATAACCGACTGAAAGAAGAATATTATAAAACCCGTTCCTACAAATATATTCGTGCAATCGTTTCTACAAACAATGAAAATAACTTTCTCCATATGACATCTTCCGTAAGCACCTCTTCTCCTTATGCTGCCAAACTAATAAGGAAGAGCGATTTTTTTGAACCTCTGTATCATGCTGACGATTTTTTATGGATAGGGCTGATTCATGACCCATTATCTTCGATCACTCAGGGAGAATTTATTCCAATTGTACGTCCCGTTTATGATAAATTTAATTCAGAAATTATCGGATGGACTTATGTTGAAATTTCAACCAGACTGTTTACGGACTATCTGGCAACCTATCCCCTTCCAGATGACAGTCTTTTTTTCATTAATATGGGAGATAAAACCTATCGTTATCAGTCCAATACTCTGGTGGAAACACAAAAGCCCTATGAGATTTCGGAAAATTCAGCCAGAAAGGAATCTTTCTTAGCAGGCACCCTGGTTCATTCCGTAACCATGAGTGGTGGAGAAAAACGAATTCTTATAGAACGTCCCATAGATGGTGTCAACGATTGGAGTATATCCCAGATTTTGTCTGAACAGCAGTTCAAACAGCAAAAGAATTTATATACACTGCTGATTATCGGTATCTGCTTTTTTATTGTTTCTATGGGTATTCTGCTTGCATTCTTTTTAAACCGCTTTATTATGGAGCCAATCCATAAGCTGAGTAATAAAATAGAAGGTATTTCAACCGGAGATTTTTCCAGAGACAATACCATTGAATGGAATCATGAGCTGGGTCAGATTGGCAGAGGAATTAATAACATGTCCGGCAATATTATCACGCTGATGGAAAAACGTGTATCCGATGAAAAACAGAAAAAGGATCTGGAATATCAGATTCTTCAAAGTCAGATCAATCCTCATTTTCTCTATAACACGCTGAATTCCATAAAGTGGATGGCGACCATTCAGAATGCGGGAGGCATCGCAGACATGACAACTGCCCTGGCCCGTCTTTTAAAGAACGTATCCAAAGGAACTGCTTCCATGATTCCGCTGCGAGAAGAACTGGATCTGATAAAAGACTATTTTTTAATACAGCAGTACCGTTACGGAGGCAGTGTGACCATTGAATATCAGATTCAGTCTGATGAACTTTACAACTGCCAGATTCACCGGTTCTCTCTTCAGCCTATTATTGAAAACGCTCTGTTTCATGGAATCGAGCCAAAAGGAGCGGCAGGCAGGATTATTGTATCAGCCGAAGCGGAAGAAATCGCTGGAGAAAAAGGACTGATGATCCGTGTAACAGATAACGGAATCGGGATGTCCGAGGAAATGATCGAGAAAGTACTTCGGGAAGATACCGATTCTCACAACAAAACGGAATTCTTCCGGCACGTAGGCATTAGTAATGTAAACAAACGGATTCAGTATGATTTCGGATCAGAATACGGAATTACAATTACCAGCCGGCAAGGTGAATTTACTACCATGACCATTCGGCTGCCTTACGTGCTGTTTACAGAAAAACAATTGGCAGAAAGGTAATAAATATGACAAAATTATTGATCGTGGATGATGAACCACTGGTTCAGATCGGAATAAAGTCCATGTTAAACTGGACAGACTACGGGATTGAAATCTGCGGCACTGCAGTAAATGGTCAGAATGCACTGGACTTAATTGAGGAATATTCGCCGGAAATCATCATTACGGATATTCGCATGCCTATCATGAATGGTCTGGATCTTGCAAAGGCGTGCCGGGAAAAATACGGGAAAATCCCTCTGTTTATATTTCTCACAAGTTATGAAGAATTTCAGCTGATCAAAGAAGCAATGTCATATGAAGCGGTGGATTATCTAATCAAGCTGGAGTTAAATGCCCAGTCCTTACTGGAATCCGTTCAAAAAGCTCTCTCCCGTTTAGAAAGTCTTCGGGTTTCCATGGAGTATAAGGAATCAGGCCGTCCTCTGCTTCAAAGCTATTATGAAAAATTTTTCATGCGGCTTTTACACAATTTATTTGACAGTGAGGAACAGTTTGATTTACAGTCAAAGGATTTAAAGCTGAGTTTTACAGAGCACTGCTACTTTGCAGCCTTTTGCGAAATACAGGAAAACAACCACGCTAACATGGAATACAGTAAATTAATGAATCTATATAGCAGTACCCTTCAGATGTACAGAGAAATTATAACCAGGTATCTTCCTGCCTATGTGGTGTCTCTGGATATGAAGCATTTTGCAGTTGTGTTTCACCTTGAATCCTTAGACGGATTTGAGGAAGATACCATTAAAAATGCCTTTCTCAATGCTTCGGAAATGGTAAACAATTATTTTAATGTAACGGTGTTAACCGGTGTGGGTTCCCCCTTCTCCCAGCCACTAAAGATCAGCGAATCCTACCAGGAAGCACGTCAGGCCTTTGGACGGATGAACCGGTCCCAGTCCATCGCCTTTTTTAATAGCGGTGATACGGATTCCATCCGGAATGCATTTAATATTTCAGTTTTTAAAGGGGAAATTACAAAGGCATTCAATGAATTTGATACGGATGTACTCTCCCGCACCTTAACAGAAATCATAGAACTGTTTGAAGCTCACCCGCTGCGTTTTTCCCAGGCGGCAGACGGTGCCTGTAACATTCTTTATCTGGCATTGTCTCTTCTTCCCGATGGAGAGGCAAATATGGCGGAGATTTTCTCTTCTTATAGTGATGGTTACCGTTCGATTTACCGGTTTAGCAATGTGGAACAGATCGTTGAGTGGATGACCGTACTCCGGGATGGTTTGTGCGAGATTTTAAAATCCAAACGAAAGACCTATAAGGCTCATGTCATAACAAACGTACAAAAGTATATTCACAATCACGTCGCCGAAAAGCTCACTTTAAATGAGGTAGCCGGAGTTTTCGGACTGAGCCCTAATTATTTAAGCATTCTGTTTAAAAAGAACTGCCATCTGGGATTTTCAGAATACATCGCCCAGGCTAAGATCAATAAAGCAAAGACTCTTCTCCTGGAACAGGATATGAAGATTTATGAGGTAGCCGACCAGTTAGGCTTTGAAAGCGCTTTTTATTTCAGCAAGGTATTTAAAAAAGTCACCGGATACTCTCCCAGGGACTTTATTCAGCAAAATACTATGGATCCGGAAGAAGAATAAGGAGAACACATCATGATTACAGAAATTTTTCAGCATTTAACGAAACCCATTACCAGCTTTCATCCGTTATTTCCTGCTTCCAACCGGGATTCCTGGGAAAGTCTGCCGGAAGAATTACGATCACGTCTGATTCAGGATGGGGAGCAATATCTTGGTTTTCCTTACCCGTCCCTTCCTGCAACTGAATTTATGGAATTCTCCAGAACGGGAAACCGGAGTCATTTTCAGGACAAAATGTTTTTAAGGAGAACTGTTTTAAATTCTCTGGTTCTGGCTGAATGTGCAGAATACAAAGGACGATTTCTGGACGATATCATCAACGGCCTTTATTTAATCTGCGAAGAAAATGCATGGCAGCTCCCTGCCCATAACTCTTATATCCGGGATACACCCCAGTTCATCCTTCCTGACGTAACCCGGCCTGTAATCGATTTATTTGCTGCTGAAACCGCAGCGGTTCTGTCTATCGCAGAGTATCTTCTGCGGCAGGAGCTTTTTTTAGTAAGTCCCTTCCTGTCTGTAATGATCAATAAAAATCTGGAAGAACGGATCTTTCGGCCTTATCTGAATGAACACTTCTGGTGGATGGGTGATGGCAAAAGTCCCATGAACAACTGGACGGTATGGTGTACGCAGAATGTACTTCTCTCTGCATTTACAAGAGATCTTGATGAAGCGAGGAAACAACAGATCCTTGAGAAAGCATGCCAAAGCATGGATTACTTTCTTGATGAATACGGAGAAGACGGGTGCTGTGACGAGGGAGCACAGTATTATCGTCATGCAGGATTATGTCTGTTTAATTGTCTGGAAGTACTCAATGGCATCACAGATAATTCTTTTCAAACCATATACTTAAATAATAAAGTTAAGAACATTGCAGCATATATTTTAAACGTTCATATTGACGGGATCTATTATGTTAATTTTGCAGACTGCTCTCCTGTCGCCGGACGCTGCGGCGCCAGAGAATTCTTATTCGGCAAGCGGACAGGGAACCAGGAGCTGATGGCATTTGCTGCTTCTGATTATCAAAATGGAGAAGATCCTCTGGATGTCAGTGAGCACAATTTATTTTACCGGCTCCAGACCGTTTTCACATATGCGGAAATGCTTACCTTTGACAAAGCTCCTTCTATTAAACATAAGGATTACTGGTATGAAAGTGTTGGAATCTTCATTGCAAGGGATGACCATCGGTACTTAGCCGTCAAAGCAGGCGATAACAATGACAGCCACAATCACAACGATACCGGCAGCTTTACCATTTATAAAGATGGCAAGCCGCTGCTGATCGATATAGGTGTGGAAACCTATACGAAAAAGACATTTTCTCCGGAAAGGTATGATATATGGACCATGCAGTCCCGTTACCACAACCTCCCCTCTTTTCTGGATGGAGATATTGAAATTATACAGAAAGACGGAGCTTCTTTTGCTGCAAAAAATGTCTCTTATGAGCTTGGTTCTACTGTGTGCAGCATTACAATGGACATTGCCGACGCTTACCCGGACAGCCGGATTCACTCTTATGAGCGAAGTGCTTTCATGAAAAAGGGTGAACAGATTGTTATAACGGATCATTACGAGGGGGAGAATTTGCAGCCGGTATTATCCCTTATGTTTTATGAGGAACCAGCATTAGATGGGAACCAGATAAAAATCGGAGATCTTGGGACAGTAACTGTATCGGGCAGCTCTCAGATGAGAAAGGAATGCCTCCCCATAACAGATGACCGGCTGAAAACAACCTGGAAGCATGATATTTACCGGGTTCTGGTGTCAATGGATTTAAACGATCTAGTATTAACCATAGAATAGATATAGATTTTGGAGACAATAGGGCAGAAATCCATACAAAAGGATTTCTGCCCTGATTTTCGTTCCTCATCCAAACAGATTAAAGGTAAGGAAATATCTTCCACTACACCTGCCTTATGAGCCAGTTAATTTTTACCTCCATTATTCCCTGCCTCACCTCCGATAGATCCAACTAACAAAGAGGCGATGAGGGTCATAAGTCCGGTTGCTAATCTGATCACTTTACTGCTTGGCATCACAATTTCCTTTAGTATGCAGGCGGAAGCATTTGTAAATGTCAATACATTGCTCATTATGCTACTTGGATTAGTCGCATTTGTTTTTGACTCCATCGGCGGCGTCTTATTTGCCAAGTTCCTGAATTTGTTTTTAAAGAAGTAAATCAATCCGATGGTTGGAGCTGCAGGAATCTCTGCTTTCCCTATGTCAGCCCGGGTCATTCAAAAAATGGGACTTAAGGAAGATCCGACCAATCATCTCCTGATGCATGCGATCAGCGCAAATATATCAGGCCCGATTGGTTCTGTTGTTGCAGGAGGCGTGGTTATAAATCTGGTTAGTCAGATTCTTAAGAATATGGCTTAGGTGAAAGGAGCTTTATTATGAATACACAAAATATAATTTACGCTTTAGAGATTATGGGAATAGGTATGGCTTCCATATTTATAGTAATTGGAATCTTAACAGCAATTGTAGTCCTACTCTCTAAGATTACAAATTCAGCCAAATTGAAACAGGACAACTCTAAAAAATACTGATCATATTAATCTGTTGAACGAAAAGGCTTTTCACACTGTGAGGAGCTTTTTTTGTTTCATTTCATCCGGCCTTATAAAATGTTTTGAAATGTTCATACCCCTAAGCCGGATGTCCCAAAGTCCGACTGATAACATACTATATATAGATACTATTGATCAACAATAATCTGTATCATTATTTAACTCAAACTTAAACAAGGGGGATAACTATGGCTGATATTGCTTTACAATTGGAAATAAACAATTCTGTTAGCATAGAGGCTGGAAATAATGTTCTTTTTGACAGCATTGTCTTCACTTCAGGAAATATAGCTTACGATCCTGCCACAGGTGTCATCACTTTCCTGTCAACAGGGAGATTTTCTATTGACTGGTGGCTGGCAACACAATCTTCTCAATCTACAAATGGAACTTCATTTGCACTTGTTACCTCACAAGGTGATTTTCTAAGAGGAAATTCTCCGTTAAAAACTGGTGAAGTATATGGAGCTGGAATTATTGAAGTCGTTAGTGCTCCTGTTACTTTATCGTTAGAAAACATTAGCACAGCAACTGTGTATTTCTCTCCACAGGTTCCTTTAAAAGGTTCTATTGTTATAGTACAGGAAAATGTTACAGGTGATGGGTCTACTGGACCGACAGGGCCGACAGGGCCTGCTGGACCCACGGGAGATACTGGACCGACGGGGGCTGCTGGACCTACCGGGGCTATTGGACCGACCGGGGCTACTGGACCGACCGGGGCTACTGGACCGACCGGGGCTACTGGACCTACTGGACCGACCGGGGCTACTGGATCTACTGGGGCCACTGGACCTACTGGGGCTACTGGACCGACCGGGGCTACTGGACC
>CAURBV010000029.1:0-30181 GCA_963523055.1 uncultured Paenibacillaceae bacterium
CATGTTGGGGACTTACACCCCTTAGAGCGTGCCCATGGCGCGCAAACTTAAAAAAGGGCAGGATCTGTATCTCCTGCCTGATGTTAATTTATTCTACTTTACCTGCCAGATATTGTCGTGGTAGGAGGCAATTCGGTTCTTACCTGCCTGTTTGGCATAATACATGGCACGGTCCGCCTGTGAAAAAAGCCTCTGGTAGTTCTCTTCCTTCTTTCCAGTGCTGGAAACGATTCCGATACTGACAGAAAGGCGTCCTTCCCCTTCCGGTACCGATTTCTTTGCCCGCTTTAACAGCTTTTCCGCCCGCTTGTACACATCGGGTCCAGAGGTAAATACTACGAATTCATCGCCGCCGACTCTGCCTACCAGATCCGGCTCCGGGAAAAGATCACAGAGCATTCCGCCGACTTTCATAAGAATGCGGTCTCCTGTGGGGTGGCCATAGGAATCGTTAATTTCTTTGAAATTATCAATGTCAATCATACACAGCCAGCTTTCTGAGTTGCCTTTTAACAGCTCATCGACCCGGTATTCGAAGGCTGATTTGTTGTAAACTCCGGTCAATCCGTCTTTTAAAGACTTTAAAAGCAGTTGCTCTTCCCGCGCTTTTGATCCGCTGATATCCTGAAGCTTGCCGATCATCTTAAGCGGAGCAGTCTTTTTGTCTTCCCAGATAGCGGTTAAATTACAGCAACACCAGTGAAATGGTTCCCCTTTCTTTGCCATACTGAATTCGAAGGACCGCATCTCCCCTTCATTGGGTGCATTATCTCTGTGCTTTATAAAAAAACGCTCAAATGCCTGTAAATTAATCTGGCCTTTTGCATTAGCTGAAAGATACAGCCGCTTCTCTGGATAGGAATACTCGAACAATACAGTGTCAGTAAAAAAACTCATGTTCCCGTACAGCTGCTCTGCCTGGCTGAAGCGGAAAGACTCCTGTATGATTCCCTTACTCTCACTTTCTAATTGTCTTTCTGAATTTCCTGTCATGATACTTCCCCCTGTACCTCACGGAATCCTTTATTACCCGTCTTTTCTATATGTATATCATACATGATAACGCTTTTTACCCGTATATGCAACTTGTTTTTAGAGCATTATTACGCATATAATACGTAATGTCTGGTTAGAATATCCTTTATGATAAACCAAGAGGTGATAATGTTGAATGAACAATTTGTCAGGAACCGAATCACAGAACTCCGCCTGAAGAAAAACATTTCGGAATATCAGATGAGCTTAGATCTGGGGAAGAACAAAAGCTATATACAAGGTATTTCTTCAGGGCGTTCTATGCCATCCATGAAACAGTTTTTTGAAATCTGTGATTATCTTGAACTTACTCCCATTGAGTTTTTTAATACAGAAAAAAAAGAGCAGACTCTTTACAGGGAGGCCGCGGCAATTTTAAATGAATTAAGCCTGGAAGATCTGGAAGCGGTTTTTCCAATTTTATTGCGGCTCAGGGCGAAGACGGACAGAAAAAAACAGGCAGAACCTTAAATCACTAAGGTCCTGCCCGTTTTTTAAATTGCTCTTGTCTGTTCTTTCAGCCAGAGTGCTTCTTCCTCTGTCACATGAGGTGCTACCGCCTCATAAACTTGTTTGTGATAATCATTTAAAAGTGTTTTATCCCGTTCTGTCATCAGTGACGGATCTAACGCCTCTAAGTCAATGGGTACCATAGTCAGAGGTTCAAATTCCATAAACTGACCGTATTCATTCATTTCCGCTTTTTTACATACAATCATGTTCTCGGTTCTTACTCCGTGGCTTCCCTCAATATAAACTCCAGGCTCATCGGAGGTGATCATTCCTTCTTCCAGAACACAGTTGTCCTGACGCTCGGCAACCATGCGCCAGCGGAAACCATTGGGACGCTCATGAACGTTGAGAAGATACCCAACTCCATGCCCGGTACCGTGATCAAAATTGATTCCACGACTCCAGAATGGTTCTCTGGCAACATAGTCAAGTGTCAGCCCCCTGCAGCCATACAGGAATTTTACAGCTGCCAGACGGAGCATGCTGATGACTGTAAGTGTAAAATGCTCCCGTTCCCCATCGGTAAGTGGGCCTACTGCTATGGTTCTTGTTACGTCAGTGGTTCCCTCATAGTACTGACCGCCGGAATCCACCAGGTAAAGTCCTCTTGGTTCTATGGCAGCATTGCTTTCTAAGGTTGCCTTGTAATGACACATGGCGGCATTGGATCCATAAGCTGAGATGGTATCAAAGCTGATTCCTAAATTACCTTCCTGCTCAGAACGGAGCTTATCTAAGTATTCCTGAGCACTGATCTCGGTGATCTCCTGTTTACCTACATTGTGCTTCAGCCAGTAAATAAATTTCACCATGGCTGTTCCGTCTTTTATATGACCCTTTTTCATATTTTCCACTTCAACAGGGTTTTTAATTGCCTTCGCCAGTACTGAAGGGTTCATACGGTCAATGATCCGGTTGGAAGAATCAATTCCTTTTACAATGGCATAATTGGTTCTGCCTGTCTCAAGAAGAATTCTCTGATCTCTTAACTGGCTGACAGAAGCATAGATATCATTATAAGGGCGCACCGTTACAGAGAGCTCTTTTAAATATGTCTTTACCTGGTCATTTAAGGTTTCTTCATTTATAAACAAGTAAAAACGCTCCATGGTCACCATTGCATAGGAAAGAACAACCGGATTGCAGCTTACGTCATTTCCCCTGATATTCAAAAGCCATACGATATCATCCAGTGAGGTGAGAATATGTGCAGTTGCTTTCTCTTTTTTCATCTCTTCTCTTAAATCACTGATTTTTTCAGCTGCTGATTTACCGGCAAAATTCTCTTTAAGAATCCAGACCGGCTCTTTTGACAATTGGGGACGCTGCTTCCAGATCTGGTCCACAAGATCCTCTTCATATGCCAGAGTCACTTGTTTATCTGCCAGCTTTTCTTCAAAATCCAGTCCCTGACGGCAATTTACAACCCGTCCGTCAAAGCCCAGCTTTCCGCCTTCTGGCAGTACTGATTCTAAATATTCCAGAATTTCAGGAACTCCCGGATTTCCCATCTTTCTCAGTTCTACTCCAGTGCCTAAAAGCTGCTTTCCTGCCTGAACAAAATATCTGCCGTCTGTCCACAGACCTGCTTCGTCTTTTGTGATTACAGCAGTTCCTGCGGAACCGGTAAAGCCTGTCATAAATTCTCTGGCTTTAAAATATTCACCTACGTATTCTGATTCATGAAAATCAGAGGTGGGAATCATATAAGCGTCCATATGGCGCTCTGCCATTAAGTCTCTTAACTGTTGCAGTCTTTCACTTATCATTGCTTTGCTTCTCCTTTGGTTTCAAAATAATTTTCTATTGCCTCCGTAATGCCCTCGCTGTATGTGGGGTGGGCGCGCATGGCCAGCCGGAGCTGTTTGGCCGTTAACCCGTTTGCAATTGCGGTTGCCATCTCACTAATCATATCCGTTGCTCTGGGACAGACAATCTGGGCTCCCACCAGAGTTCCGGAGTATTCCTCAAATACCAGATGAATAAATCCGTTCTGCCTGCTGGTAATAATGGATTTTCCATTGGAACGCATGGAATAACGGCCACAGCGCACATTCATATTGTTTGCAATGGCCAGTTCTCTGGTAATTCCCACGGATGCGATCTCAGGCTCTGTATAGATGCAGCTGGGAACCACCGGCAGTTTCACAAACATTCCGTTTGGTACAACACTAAGGCGTATGGTATGTTCGATCCCCGCGATCTTTTCCACTACATAAGTTCCCTGTGCAGCAGCAACGTGAGCCAGTAAAATATCGGATGCCACATCTCCGATGGCATAAATTCCGGGCTCACTGGTCTGAAATTCTGAATTTACTCTTAAGCGGCCATTCTCCACCTCTAAGCTTACATCTTCTCCCAGAAGTTCGTCAATGCAGGGAATCCGTCCTGCTGCAATTAATATCTGACTGGTACGAATGGTCTGTTCCTGCCCGTTCATTTCAAAGGCACAGGCAAGTCCGTGTTCTTCCTCTTCTTTAATTTCCTTAATATTCGCCAGGCAGTGAACAGTAATTCCTCTCTGCTTCAGCTCTTCTTCCAGTGCCTGTGACACCTCTAAATCCATAGGACCCAAAAGATGGTCTTTCTGTTCCAGAATTGTTACATTGGAACAAAGCGCGCTGAAAATGGTGGCAAACTCCACTCCGATCACACCTCCCCCGATCACGAGAAGGCGGTCATAATTCCAGGTATCCGAAGCAAGCAGCCTCTCGCTGGTTAACACTCCCGGCAAATCCACTCCCGGGATATTGGGTATGGCACATTTTGCTCCTGTGGCTATTATGAGATGATCCGCAGAATAAAAATCTTTTCCTTCCGGACCACTCACTTCCACCGTTTTATTTCTACGTATCACAGCCGTACCGGTGATAACAGTAATATTCTCAGCTTCAATTAAATCTGTAATGCCTTTTCGGTATGATTTCACCGAGTTTTTTTTGTAATGCTGCATCTTCTTAAAATCAAAGGAGATAAAATCTGTGGATACGCCAAACTCATCGCAGTTTTGAAGCTCTTTAAATTTACTGGCGGCATGGAGCAGTGATTTTGTTGGAATGCACCCTTTGTTCACACAGGTTCCTCCAAGCTTTTCTTTTTCCACAATGGCCGTCTTTAACCCCAAAGAAGCAGCCTTTAATGCGGCAGTATAACCGCCAGGCCCTCCTCCAATGATAATGATATCATAATGTATTGCCATGAAACCTCCTACTGCCGGATCAGTCCAAAATGAAGGCAGGCGTTCTTAATCCCATCCTGATCGATGGCATCTGTAATATAATCTGCTGCCCGCTTCAGCTCATCCATCGCATTGCCCATGGCGATTCCAATTCCCGCAGCCTTCACAATATCATAATCATTCATGCTGTCCCCAAATGCAATCGTCTGGGAAAGAGGAATCTTATAGAAGTCACAAAGTCTGGCAAGCCCCACTGCCTTAGATGCCTTTCGCTCTACTACATCTGCCCCTTTCTTGTCCGCAAACATATGAACGTGGATTTCCGGGAACTCCTCTTCCATGGTTCTTGCACCAGCTTCGTCTCCGATATATGCCATAGTTCTTACATCAAGTTGTGCCAGCTTGTTGGCATCTGCAAAATTTCTTCTGCATTCTCCCCATAGCTTCCTGTCATGTTCTGCAACTGCCTCTGGGTTTACATAATAGTCATATTCCCCTACCGTGGTACCAACACTGTAAGGTGTGGTCTTTGCATAGGCCAGAATCTGCTTTAAAAGATTTTTATCGAAAAAATGTTCATATATTACAGTCTCTCCCACAGTGACCTTGGTTCCATTGAGGTGAATAATTGCATCAGGCCGAATCTGATCCCTTATTGCAGTACTGAATATGGAATCCATGTCTCTTCCAGTTGCCACTACTATGGTATAATTCTCCCTCAGTTTCTCGATTGTCTCCATCGCACTTGCCGGAATCGACCAGTCTTTATGATCAAGCAGCGTCATATCTATATCAAAGCTTACGATTGGTTTCATCTATTTTCACCTTTTTTTCTTCCTGATTAGTCTTGTCTATTCCATCATATATTAAATTTTGAAATATTTCAACAAATATACTTTACCAATTGGAAATTTTCTGCTATAATGTCTGAGTGTCAGGAAACGGAGTATGGCGTAGCTTGGTAGCGCGCTCGGCTGGGGGCCGAGAGGTCGCAGGTTCAAATCCTGTTACTCCGATTGATGATTGTAATATTAGTACCGGATTTCCCATGAGATAGGAAACCGGTGCTTTTGGTTTACCGATAAATGTATGGAGACATAGCTCAGCTGGGAGAGCATTTGCTTGACGTGTAAAGGGTCGCAGGTTCGAATCCTGTTGTCTCCATTAATTTTGAACCCTGGTAAGCGCAAGGATTCCTTGTGTTTACTGGGGTTTTTGTGTTTTAAAGATTACGGACCTGTAAGACTTTATTAAAT
The DNA here is from genome assembly GCA_963523055.1 of uncultured Paenibacillaceae bacterium. Taxonomy (GTDB): domain Bacteria; phylum Bacillota; class Clostridia; order Lachnospirales; family Lachnospiraceae; genus Lacrimispora. The sequence continues at coordinate 5,983 of CAURBV010000029.1, forward strand.
AGAAAATAATTGAAAAAGCTTGACCAATCGAACAAATGTTCTTATAATTATCTCCAGGAGGTGATTATAGATGAAAGCCAAATGTGAACTAGAGCCAGTTTTGAATAAATGTCCCTACTTTGATCAAGTGGAGCAGGAATGTAACTCTGATAATAGCTGTTGCGGATTTTATAGAATTCCCAGCGCAGAAAGTATTCCTCAGTATTTTAGGCAGCCACGGTGGTATGAACAGTACTATAAAAAACGATAATGCAAGGCAGTGATAGAGCAATATGCAAAACAGTGTGGTGATAATAAGCTACATTTAAGTACGCGTATTACACTTGAACCAGCTATTACATTGTACCGACATTCTGGATTTTTTGAAACATTTCGCGATGGTCTTTATATAGAGATGGAAAAGAAACTCTGATTACAACTTTTGCAAATGAGTATAATACGAAGTCAGAAAATAGAATATGTAGCGATATACACTAGCTATCAGTATTGAGCTGGTGATATTGAAGGCTATATTCAATATAAAAATTCGATTATAGAGAAAATTTATCAAAAATACAAAATATAGGAATTTACTGGGGGTATAACATGGCGGTTTCAAATATAAGAGTCTCTTTTCAATGCAATGTTCAATGGGTGTGGGATACTGTAACTTCACTTGAAGATTATTTGTGGCGAAGCGATATAAGTAAAATTGTAACATTAAATGAAAATCAATTCGTTGAATATACAAAAAATGGTTACACAACAACATTCACTAATATTGTAACAGAACCTCTCAAGCGGTGGGAATTTGATATGGAAAATTCGAATATAAAGGGGCATTGGATCGGTTTGTTTTCGCAGGAGGGTAATGAGACAATAATTGATTTTACAGAAAATATAACTGCTAAAAAGCTATTATTGAAGCCTTTTATTAAGACTTACTTGAAAAAACATCAATTAACATATGTTGCTGATTTAAAAAAGGCTTTGTTGCAATGATCTGAAATTTGGCGGATTATTCAATTTAAAAGCAATATTATTTTATGAAAGAGTTTATTGAATCCGGTTTTTATCAATTTTTGTTTATAGGTTCAATTCAAAACATTCATAACTTGGTCAAATTTGATTTTGTATAATATTTTACTCTTGTCAGAGAGTTTTTCATAACTCCTTATCAATTTATTTCTAACAAATTCTTTACCTTCATTAATATCCAGCTTTTTATTTACGTAGGCTAAATATAATAAACTTGGGACATTATAAAAATGAGAAATAGCATCTGCATCTGTAACACATAATTCCTCCAGAGTAACTCTTGAATTCGATATACTACCCCTGTGATTTCTGATACATTGCTGTATAAGTTTAATTTTATCAGGGGAATAGTTAAAATTGTGTAGAATATCCTCAGCCATTTCTGCGCCATGAATATGATGATCCTCGTAAAAACTATAATCTGTTATAGAAGCAATATCATGTAACCATGCAGCAATTAATACAACTTCCTTATCCGCATTATAGCTATCTGCCAGAATTTCAGCATTTTTAACTACAGCCTGGATATGATAATAACATCCCATTCCAAAATGATTAGTTGGTAATTTACACCTATGTTCAACTTCTTCGCATAAATAATTTAGAATATCTTCCCGCATATTGACCTCACTTCATACATCATAAATTCTTGTATTATAATAATACAGGACATTCTAAGAACTATCAATATGAAGTTTCCAACGTACGCTAAACCATCAAATACGAATTCGCCTCGCCGGCTCCATTGCCAGAGTAATGATCTGTTGTCTCCACTATCTAAATTATATAGAAAACACCAGGACTCCATATCAACGCAAGGTTTCCCGATGTTTCTAGTGATACCTACTGGCTCAAAATCCAACCACAATAGCCCTGTCCCCTATTTTTTAAAAACTACTTGACCTCAAACATAAATTGTAGTAAATTATACACAATTATTTATAATTATTCACGCAGACTTTGCCGCCGGGTAAAGTTTCACACCGGCGTTCAGATTTCATACCATTAGGCCATTGAAGGTATGATATTCTGGACTTTTTTTAATAAGGAGGAACTAAAATGGATTTGCAGATTATTGACAGAAAGTTTTCTATATGTAAGCTGAACGAAATAAGTACTGAGCTTTTAAAGCATGACTTTACATTTATCAGCAAGACCGATAACGAATTATCGTTGATATGCGAAACCGATCATATGCCAGAAATAAATCTGACTGCAGAACATGGATGGCGTTGCTTTCGGATTGCGGAAGATGCGTCATTTGAGAAGTATGGCATGATTGCGTTCCTATCTAAAATTATTGCAGATGAGAAAACCTGCATTTTAGTTGTGGCCACTTATGACACGGATTACATATTTTTAAAAGAAGATCGATTAGAAGACGTCAAAAAGGCCTTGCTGGCAAATGGGTGCAAATTTATCTAATTACCCAGTCTGCCATACTTAAAAAGAATACATAACAGGCATCCGCATACTATATACCATAAGTAAAACAGAATGGATGCCGGTTATGCAAAAAATATTGGATGAGAATTATTACGATTTTATCATTGATAACTCTATGATACCCAGATATAGTACCGGAGATAACATCACTTTATTAAATGATGCTCATTCACTGCTGCATATCTCCAGAAGTGTGATGGACGTTTGCGATATCGGACGCACTCCCTATTACGCCTTCCCATCCGTTTATACCCTTGCCTCTTCTTCCAGTGATGAAATTTCAGCCAATAAAACAGTGGAGATCAATACAGATTACAATCTCCTTGGGCAATGTACACTGGTTGGCATTGTAGACACAGGGATCGATTATCAGCATCCGGCTTTTCGAAATGCAGATGGTTCCACCCGTATCGTCTCCCTCTGGGATCAGACTGACCAGAGCGGGGTATCTCCTAAAGACTTTACCTATGGTACAGAATACAGCAAGCAGCAGATCAATGCCGCACTGCTTTCCAATAATGCGTTGTCATTGGTCCCTACAGTTGATACGATCGGCCATGGAACGGCCATAGCCAGTATTATATCAGGCAGTATAGACACCAGACATTCATTTAGTGGAATTGTTCCCTATAGTGAACTTGTTGTGGTGAAATTAAAAGAGGCAAAGAAAAATCTGAGAAATGTTTTTTTAATACCAGAAGATGAACTGTGTTTCCAGGAATCTGATATTATTCTTGGCATCCGTTATCTGGTTGAAGAAGCAAAAAAAATGGAGCGCCCCCTTGTTATTTGTATTGCTATGGGAACCAGCCAGGGAATTCATGATGGGCAGGGCGTAATGAGCCAGTATCTGGCAAATCTTCTGCTCTTATCAGGTGTTAATGTTTCCATTGCTGCAGGTGATGAGGGAAACCGGGGCCGGCACTATTTTGGTAACATTGATTCGGCTCCCTATAGCACTGAATTTCAATTAAACATAGGGAATGATGATAAAAAATTATCTATGGAAATATGGCCCAACATTCCTGGCAGACCGACAATCCAGATTATTTCTCCGGATCGAATGATCACATATAAAATTGAACCTTCCTTTAACGAATGTATAAAATTTGCTTTTGGCCAGGGTCTGGTATGGGTGAATAACATTATTTTTGAGGAAGAAACCGGGCTGCAGCTGATCTTAATACGCTTTGACCAGGCTGAACCAGGACTTTGGACCTTCCGCCTGGACAGCACGGAAAACCAGCCTTTTTATTTTAATTCCTGGCTTCCGGCTGGTAATCTCATATCGGATTATACTTACTTTATAAATGCAAGTCCCGATACTACCATAACTAATCCGGGAAATTCAATTAATACTCTGACTACCTCCGCCTACAACCAGATTGACGGCACTATATTAGTACAGTCCGGCAGAGGCTATACCAGCAACGGATTGGTTAAACCAGACATTGCAGCTCCCGGTTACCAGATCCCATGCGCACTTCCCCAAAACCGGTACGGAACTATGAGCGGGACAGGAGCTGCGGCTGCCCAGGCGGCGGGAGGAATCGCCATGGTCATGGAGTGGACACTGTGCAAAGGGAATTTTACCTCCCTTACCGGAAAACAGATTAACCAAATGATTGTCCGTGGAGCAAAACGCAGCAGCTCCTATCCCTATCCCAATAATGTATGGGGTTACGGACAGTTAGATATTAATGGTTTAATTACCCGGCTGATTAATGTTTTATAACCCATAAAAATTATTGTTTCTTTTGTCTAATCTTTCCATACAATTCATCCAGTTTCTCAATACCAATGGTCAGATACCGGAATAGAGACTCTGCCGCAAAGGAAAAAACAATCAATAATAGTACACATATATTAGACATTTCACTTATGGCAAACAGCTGATGAAGAAAGATTCCGCAAAATACCAATCCCAGTATATTAAATATTATAATGCCGTTTTTCAAAGGATTGAGAGGCGCACTGATTTTAGTGAGTATCATAAAGCCAACCACAGATAAAAGCATGGTAGATGCAGTGGCAATATCATTTTTAGGAAGTGAAAATACTTCTCCGCAAACCACCAGGGCTCCCACTGCCAGTACGTCTGTCAAACCAGCAGGAAGTGCTTTAATCAGCACATTTTTCAGGAAATGACCTTTGATGCGGTTTTTATTTGATTCCAAGGCCAGCAAAAATCCGGGAAAACCTATAGTAAACATACTGATCAGCGATATTTGGGAAGGTTCCAGTGGGTAGGTAAACGAAATTACCAGTGAAAGCAGGGCTAGCAATAGCGAGAAGATGTTCTTCACCAAAAATAAGACCGCCGAACGCTGTACGTTATTTACTACTCGTCTTCCTTCTATTACCACGTTTGGCATATGGGCAAAATCGGAATCCAGTAAAACCACCTGAGCTGCCTGTGCAGCAGCTTCGCTTCCCGATGCCATAGCCACGCTGCAATCTGCATCCTTCATTGCCAGAATATCATTTACTCCGTCTCCAGTCATAGCAACCGTATGACCGGCCTTTTGCAGTGCCTGTACCAGCTTTTGTTTCTGTTTGGGCGTAACACGCCCGAAAACTGTATATTCCTCTAATGCATTAGCAAGCTTACTATCTGTATCCAGTGTACCTGCATCTATGAACTGTTCTGCACGGTCTATTCCTGCACTTCTGGCAACCTCCGATACTGTCTCCGGATTGTCTCCCGATATGACTTTAACGCATACCCCCTGCTCTTTGAAATAAGAAAAGGTCTCTCTTGCATTTTTCCGTATGGGATTTGTTAAAATAATATATCCCAACGGCACTACCTTTTCTGTCAGTCCAGCTTTCAGGCTGCTTCCTTCATATTTACCAAGCAGCAGCACTCTTTGACCATTTTTAATATATGTGCTGATTTCCGGAAGAACGAGGTGATACTCTTCCCGCATTACAAATTCAGGTGCCCCAAGTAAGAAGCTGCCATCTGAAAATGATACCCCGCTATATTTTGTAGCAGAAGAAAATGGAATCACCTCTATGGTTTCCCGTTTTTTTGAATTGGTATTAAATGCTGCAACATACTCGCGGATTGCATGCATTGTTGCATTATCATCTGGAATGGACCTAGCATAATCTGTTAAAAGCAGCTCAAGTTCTTCTTTTGTCTTAATCATCTGGGAGTTTACTTTACTTGGGAGAACCTCCGAAACCTCCATTCCCGGTTCCGTTATTGTTCCTGTCTTATCGACGCACAGTACGTCTACCCGGGCAAGGGCTTCGATACTTTTCATATCATGGAGAATGACCTGTTTTTTTGCTAATCGCATGGTACTTAAAGCGAGGGCTATGGTAGTCAGTAAATATAGTCCCTCCGGTATCATACCGATAATAGCGGCCACCATGGAGACAATGCTTTTTTGCATCGTTTCATGATTCAGATAATATCCCTGGGAAAACAAAAGGATACCAATGGGGATAATTCCTATCCCGATCCATTTCACCAGCTGATTAATGGAGCGTATCATTTCTGACTGCTCACCGCTTCCCATGGCTTTTGCTTCAGCCGTGAGTTTTGTTATATAGGAGTCATTTCCTACATGCTCCAGCTTAGCATAACATTGTCCGGATACCACAAAACTCCCTGATAAAAGACTGCTTCCACTTATTTTTTCAATTTCATCTGCCTCACCTGTTAGAAGGGATTCATTGACCTGTATATTACCCTCAATCACAATTGCATCTGCACAGATTTGATTTCCAGCTGACAGTAAGACAATATCGTCCTTCACTAATTGCTGGGACAGAATTTGTTTCTGTACTCCATTTCTGAACACAATCGAATGGGGGGCATTAATTAAATTCATCTTATCCAGTATTTGTTTGGCCCGAAGCTCCTGTACAATACCTATTACAATGTTACCGATAATAACTGGTAAAAATGTCAGGTTGCGGTAAGAACCAACGTAAATCAGCAGTATGGCTATAATTAAAAAAATCAGGTTAAAATAGGTCAGTATATTAGATAGTATTATATTTTTAACGGACTTACCTGTTGAAATGTCGGTCTGATTTACCAGTCCCTGTTCTAGCCTCTCATTTACCTCGTCATCGGTAAGTCCTCTCCAGCCAGTGTATTGCGCATCATTTGTCATATCACTCATCTTACACCTCATAATCATTTTATAATTTTCTATTGTATCAATAATATCTTAAACATCTGCGAAAATTTTATTAATTATTCTAAAGCAGAATGGAAATTTTTAATTGCTTTATTTTATATTGACTATTGTTCTCTTCTATGTTATATTAGATTAGTATTTTAATAAAGTTTTGATTTCGCATATATTTGTAAGTCATTATTCTATTGATGATTTACAAGTATATGCGATTTTTAGTTTTAAGCAGAATACACAATAATTTTAAGGAGGTATCTTTTCATGAAAAAAGGTACAGTAAAATGGTTTAATGCACAAAAAGGATTTGGTTTCATCTGTGACGAAGAAGGCAACGATATTTTCGTTCATTTCTCCGGTCTTGCTATGGAAGGTTTTAAGTCTTTAGAAGATGGCCAGTCTGTTGTTTTCGAAACAATCAACGGTAACCGTGGTCTTCAGGCAGTTAACGTTCACGTAGCTTAATTTTATACAGATGTACGAATCACGTCTATTGATCCATTTTCTTCAGATACCCATTTGATAAAGTGAATTTGTTAAAGTGAAAATGTACCAACTATCTGTATTTTAAAAAGTCAGAGTTATTTTTATTTATTACAGCTAAGCCAGCAAGGTTTATTTTATATTCCCTGCTGGCTCAAACTATTTATATATTATTTTATATAATTGTAAAAAAAGGCGGGTACCGGAATCAACCGGATACCCGCCTTTAATAGAATTAATTGCAGCCACAATCGTCATCATCATCAAAACGACGATGGCACCGAGGATCATTACAGCCAGCTCTATATCCAGCCCAGTAAGCTCTTCTAACTTCCTCTGAGCAGTCAACTTCATCATCATGATCGCAGTCACAATTATTATTGCAATTGCCATTACAATTATTATTACAGCGATTTCCGCAACCCCAGAAGCATCCCATCATTTACTACCCCCTTTTCAAATTATAATGTATTATATGGTGGTGAAAGACAAGATGTGAATGGAGTAGTGCTGGCATGTCCTGCTTGTTCACACAATATAAGAACATGCATATATTATTATTACAGAACGAGATATCAAAACATTACCGGGGAACACAAAAACGAGCGCAAAGCCGCCGCAAATCCGCCTTACCAATGTAAAAAACTCATTTTCCGCGCTGTCAGATATTGTATCTTCGGTTGATAATGAGTTCTGTAAACTGCCCGATCATAAGTATGAAACCTCAGCAGGGCGAAAACCAACGCATCCTGGTTTTCGCCCTTTTCTAATTAATCTGATCTTCGTTTGGTATTCGGTCCCATACCTTCTCTGCGGGAATTATGGGTCTGGTTCTGATTCTCAACTTTCCCTTTTTCTTCCCTGTATTGATTGGCTGAATTTGTTTTCTTCGTATCTTCCTTTGACATAATTATCACCTCATAATTAATATGTCTGCCAGTTCCATATTTTATGCAAATCTGGATTCACGCATAAATAATTCCTCCTGGTACATCCTAATTATGAGGTGATAATCATGTCATATATAGCTCCTGCAGTCCAGGCAAAATTTGAAACGCTTTCCATTGATTTAAAAAATCAGATCCTGGAACGAAATGTGCAGATCAACAACATTTACGACCTGATCCGTGTTCTGGAAGAAATCGTAAATGAAGGAAAATGATCCTTGTGTTAACAGCCACAGGCTTATTAAGACCTGTGGCTGTTTTCATCTGCCTGAAGCATAAAAAGAAATAAGGGCCGAACCCCTGAGGAACGACCCATGAAAAAATAAATTTTCAATTATCTGCAGCTTCTTAAGAATGAGGAAAGCTGACGGGTATTGCAGGAACTTCCGGTATTGCAGGTTTTGCCTGTGGATGCACCTTTTTTGCCAGTTGAAGTATTGCAGTTAGAGCTGTTGGTGTTACATCCATACTTGCTTAACAGACTGTTTAAAGACTGTCCATAGCAGGATGAAGAATAGCAGTTAGAAGAATAACAGTTAGGCACTGAACTGGAACAGGTCGCTGCCTGTGCTGTGATTGGTGTTCCTGCTACGGTTAATACAGCTGCTGCTGCTAATACAAATGCTGGTAATTTTCTCATGGTAATATCCTCCTTATTTGTTACACAAATGTTACATTTCCTTTACAAAATGTATCATAACATACATAAAATGGAATTACACTAGGAGAAAAATGGCAATTAACCTATCTTTTCCAGTTGATATTCATCCACTGCAAGCTTCAGGGCTCCCATGATCCCCTGATTGTCGTTCAGGCTTGGTAATACAATATAATGCTCCATATCTTCCAGTTCTTTTGTTTTGATATAACCACCCAGCTGACGGGTTACTTCCTCTCTCACCAATGGAATTAAATGCTCCTGATGCATCACACCGCCTCCCAGAATAATACGCTGGGGAGAAAGTACCATAATATAATCTACAAGTGCCTGGGCGATATAATAAGCTTCCAGCTCCCAGACTTCTTTTCTGTCTGCCAGCTGTGCTCCCTTCATTCCCCAACGAGCCTCTATAGCAGGACCTGCCGCCATGCCTTCCAGACAGTTTTTGTGGTATGGACACGCTCCCTCAAAGGAATCTTCGGGATGCCTGGACAGAAGCAGATGTCCGCCCTCCGGGTGAAGCATTCCGTGAAGCAGCTTTCCATTAGATATAATACCAGCTCCCACGCCAGTTCCGATGGTAATATACATACTGTTCTCAAGCCCCTTTGTAATCCCCCAGGTGGCCTCACCAAGGGCAGATCCATTCACATCCGTATCAAACCCCACCGGTACCTTTAAAGCCTCTTTAAATGCTCCCACAATATCATAGTTCAGCCACGCAAGCTTGGGAGTGGTGGTAATATAGCCATACGTATCTGAATCCCTGTTAAGATCAATGGGACCGAAGCATCCGATTCCCAATGCTTCAATTTCCTTTTCCAAAAAATATGCAATCAGTTTGGGCATGGTAATCTCCGGAGTCTCCGTCGGTATGGAAACCCGTTCTAAAATCTCGCCGTTCTCATTGCCTATGGCACAAACCATCTTTGTGCCCCCTGCTTCTAATGCTCCCAGTCTCATAACTTCTCCTCCTGCTTTATTCGGGATTGGAACAGATGACAGACATCTTCCCCTCAAATCTGCACTCTTTACTCTTTGCCGGTATAATAAAATTCTGACCTGCTTCCAATGGGATTCCATTGATGGAACCTTTTCCGCTTATCACACTGACATTGGTAAAAAACTTAGAAAAATCTTTTGCAAATACCCCATCAATGTCATACTTGTCCACGGAGTAGTACTTACAGGTGATTAAATGTGTATGCACAGCCCCGGATAGCTTCTCTGTTACAGCAGCTGTTGCCTGATTTTCCTTAAATGGTGCTCTGATGGTGGCAATACTCTGTTCCACATGCAGCTGTCTTGGTTTTCCATCCGAAAGACGGTCATAGTCATAGACACGGTAAGTGATGTCACTGCTCTGCTGGGTCTCAAGAATTAAAGTTCCTCCCTTAATTGCATGGACGCAGCCCGGATTAATCTGGAAGAAATCTCCCTTCTTAATGGGAACCGTCCGTATAAATTCCTCCCACTGATGGTTCCGTATCATGAATTCCATCTCGTCCCGGTCTTTGGCATAATGACCGATTACGATTTCTGTATCCGGTTCACAGTCCAGAATGTACCAGCATTCTGTTTTTCCAAGAGAACCATTCTCATGAATCTTTGCATAACTGTCGTCCGGATGCACCTGAATGCTTAGATCATTCTTTGCATCGATGATTTTAACCAGAAGAGGAAACTGGTCTCCAGGATAAAAACCGAATATCTCCGGCTTTTCCTTCCATAAACGGCTTAGAAGCTTTCCGTCATAAATTCCTCCGGCAATCTGGCATTCCCCATTCTTGTGAGCACTGATTGCCCAGCATTCCCCTGTGGTATCGCTTGGTATGTCATATCCAAATACTGTCCGAAGCTGATTGCCGCCCCAGATGGCTTCCTTAAAAACAGGTTCCAGAAATAAAAACTCCATCACTCTTCCTCCTTATGTGTCAACCCTGTATGCTTACTGCCTATATTTTACATGAATATCAGCAAAAGGAAAAGAGGTATTTCAAGTTAAAGAGAATCTTTTCCATATACTTCAATCTGAGTAAGTGCAGGGAACGGAGAAGGATCATCTGCTTTAATTAAATTACTCAGCTTTAACCAGGTAATCTTGCTCTTTTTCAATGAAAATCTATGAGGTTTTACGCTTTTTTCCATTTTCACAACCTGGCTCGACCCGTCTGAACATGTAACGGTTGCTTCCACCCACCAGTTATCGTGGGGGAAATCGGCACGGGTGTATAATACAATCTGGTCAAAATCCACTTCCCGTCCAAAATCCAAAGTAATTTCTGCATCATCCTGGCGGTTAATTCCCCATGATTCATAAGGCCACTCGCCATGAGATTCATTGGCAAGAACGCCATCGATGGCATTGCGTGCTGCAAATACAGCCTCACCTCTGGTTTCTACATTGGCATAAGCATGAGGAAAACAGCCGGTATCACCATGCTGGTCCATCACGTTGACTGCAAGATTGCGGTACTGTTTTACTTCTGTTTCTCCAGCTTTTCGAATGGTAAGGTAATGCTTCGTTCCGGTAAATGCCTTGGGATTGTAAGATACTTTTTTATCTCCAAAGGGTATGGTAAAAATGACTTCTGGTTTTGTTAGATAAACCAAGGATTCATCCATACAGTCATCAATCCGGATTACGTAATGTCCGCCGGGCTCATCTGTTTTGCATACAATGGCATCTCCTTCTTCATAACTGCCTTCATATACCAGGACTGCCTGCTCCTCTCCTGAAGCAAACGCTTTTATGGTATCACTTAACCCCTTTACAGTAATGGATACACTGGTCATCATTCGTCCTCCTGCTCTTCCTGTTCAAAATAGTCTTTATATTCTACCTCTATCTGGTGTTTCATACGTTTCATGCTGTAAGTCAGGTGTTCTCTGAGGGATTGTTCCAGACCTTCAATATCCTTTTTTTCCAGCAATTCAAACAGCTCCGTATGCTCTCTGATGATTCTTGTAAAATCAGTTTCTGTCACAAAATCCAGCATTCTGAATCTGGTGTAATGAAGCTGCTGTGCCTGTATCATATCCCAGAGTTTCCGTTTACCGGTAGCCCGGTACCAGATGGCGTGCATCTGTGCATCCATGCGGTAAAACTGCTCTGGTTCAAATCCTTTTTCCAGTATAAGAGCCTGCTGCCTGCGGATCATATACCGGACTTCCTCTATCCAGAGCGGAGTTGCCATATTGGCAAAATCACGCATAACCATGGTTTCCACGGCAACGCGCATGTAAATCATCTGTTTGATGGTATCCAGATTAAGAAGTGTCACCTGCGTACCGGAATAAGGTACGGATATGACGAATCCCTGCTCCTGCAGCTTTCTTACCGCTTCTCTTACAGGAGTCCGCGATACACCAAACCGTTCGCAAATCTCATTTTCACTTATGATCTGTCCGGGCTTTAATTCCAGATCCAGAATCTCCTGCTTTAAAGTTTCAAACACCAGGTCGCCACGGTTTTTATAGGTCTTGGTCTTTCCTTCCATTGAACCCTCTCCGTCCTTAAAATTTAAACATAATCATTAAATAAAATATGCCATGACCCCCGCCTGTTAAGGGCGGGCATCATGGCCATGTTTATCCCACTGGGGACTTCCCTGTAAGGGCATGCAATTACTGTGGCTGTTTACCGATGTAAGCTAAAATACCGCCGTCAACGTAAAGAATATGTCCATTGACAAAGTTAGAAGCATCAGAAGAGAGGAATACTGCAGGACCGGAAAGATCCTCAGCCTCACCCCAGCGTCCTGCCGGTGTCTTAGCAATGATGAACTGATCAAACGGATGTCTGGAACCATCTGCCTGTACCTCACGTAAAGGTGCAGTCTGTGGTGTTGCAATGTAGCCAGGTCCGATACCGTTACACTGAATGTTGAATTCACCGTACTCAGAAGCAATGTTCTTTGTCAGCATCTTCAGTCCGCCCTTTGCAGCTGCATAAGCAGATACAGTCTCACGTCCAAGCTCAGACATCATGGAACAGATATTGATAATCTTTCCATGACCTTTTTTAATCATTGACGGAATAACTGCCTTTGCTACGATAAACGGAGCATTTAAGTCAACATCAATTACCTGTCTGAACTGTTCTGCTGTCATATCGCACATCGGAATACGTTTGATAATACCTGCGTTATTAAACAGGATATCGATTACGCCTACTTCTTTTTCTATCTGAGCAACCATGGCATTTACAGCCTCTTCGCTCGTAACATCACAAACATATCCGTGAGCAGTAATGCCCTCTTCTTTGTATGATGCAATTCCTTTGTCTACTAATTCCTGCTTAATATCATTAAAAACAATGGTAGCGCCAGCTTCTGCAAGAGACTTAGCAATTGCAAAGCCAATACCATAAGAAGCGCCTGTTACAAGTGCAACTTTTCCTTCAAGAGAAAACTGTTTTGTAAAGTTATCCATATTCGTGATTCTCCTTTGCTTTTATTCTGGTCAGTTATTTCGTCATTAGAAAATTAGTTTGTATTCAAATACGAAAGTTTGTATACAAATTCTATGACTTGTATTTATGCTAACACAGTGGTAATCTTTTTTCAATATACATATTAGACAAAGTAGGCCATTTTTATTTAGTTAAAATTTTCCAAATTCTGTATTTACCCAAAACAAAAAAGTTCCGGCATTCTAAATGAAAGCCGGAACTTTTTGTTCACCGAATTATTTGCATCCACATCCAGAATCCGTAGATCCCATTACAGAACCGCTGTAGGTTTTTCCACAGCCGTTTGCGCTCCAGAATCCATCACGGAATCCGGTCTCATAACCATCTTTAAAGCCGCAGGCATATCCCTGACGATAGCACATGTTCATGTTTCCGTTTCCAGTTGTTGCATCACTGACATCACTGCATTTGTCATTACATTTGGTATTACAATTATTTGCATTGCTATTTCCGCTTGGGCAGTTGCAGTTGCAATTGCATCCGTTATTCCAATTATTACAACTCATTTTCATTTACTCCTGTTTAATCAGTTCGTAATATATCTTATGCCCAAGTCTTTCATATGTGAGTTAAAATGGTGAATTTTTTCACTCTAAAGTCATCATTTTTCTATTTTTAAACTCCTGAGCTTTTCCTTCATTCCAGTCAATTACAGGTCGGTAGTATCCCGCTATTCTGCTGTAAATATCCGTCTCATTCCCGCACTTGGGACAAATCTTTTCCTCACCCGGCAGATAGCCGCAGCTCTGACAGACGGAGTATACCGGTGTAAATGTCAGATAGGGAATCTCATACTGATTTGTCATGCGCCTTAAGGCATCTCTGACAGTCCGATAATCCTCTTCCTCTTTCTTCATAAAAACGGAAAATACAGTACCTGCCGTATACAAAGGCTGAACACGATTCTGAATCATCAATGCCTGAGAAAGGCTGCCTCCCCAGTCTGCCGCCAGCTTGGTGCTGTTGGTATAATAGGGCACAGGTGCATGATCACCTGCAGATCTTATCCCGGGATATTCTTCTCTGTCAATGAGTGCCAGCCGATATGCAGCGGATTCAGCCGGAGTTGCCTCAAGGCTATACAGACTATTATACTGCTGCTGATAAGCAATCAGTTTTTTCTTTAAATGCTCCATTACATTGACTGCAAATGCCTGAGTTTCTTCTGATTCCATCCCTCTTCCCAGCCATTTTGCATTTTTTCCCGCTTCATCCATTCCTACAATGCCGATAGATGAGAAATGATTGGTGAAATTTTCCATATAACAGGCTGTATAGGGGTAAAGCCCGTTTTTCAATAGTCTGGTTATTACGTTTCGCTTGATATCAAGAGATCTGGCGGCAAGATCTGCCACACAGTCCAAACGCTGATAAAAGTCAGCTTCATCAGAGGCCAGATATGCGATTCTCGGTAGATTTAGAGTTACCACACCGATGGAACCGGTATGTTCTCCATATCCAAAAAATCCGCCGGCTTTATGGCGCAGCTTTGTAAAATCGGGGATACTATTGGGTGTAAATGCCCGTACGTCTCCTGGAGTAAGACCGCTATTGATATAATTGGAAAAGTAAGGAGTTCCGTAATGAGATGCCAGTGTAAATAACAAGCGGTTTCTCTCCGAATCGGACCAGTCAAACTCTTTCGTTATTCCAAATACCGGAATCGGATACTGAAATCCCATTCCTCCGGCATCTCCTTCCAGCATTGTCTCTAAAAAGGCACGGTTCACCATATCCATCTCTGCCTGACAGTCTCCGTAGGTAAAATCCATAAATTTACCGCCTACAATGGCCTTTTGGGATTTCATATCCTCTGGTACCGTCAAATCAAGAGATATATGGGAAAATGGTGCCTGGGTTCCCCAGCGGCTTGGGGTATTTACTCCAAACACAAAGGCCTCCATGCATTTTTTCACTTTATCGTAAGTCAGTCCATCTGCTTTTATAAAAGGCGACAGATAGGTATCAAAGGATGAAAATGACTGGGAGGCAGCCCATTCATTTTGCATAATACCAAGAAAATTAACCATCTGATTGCACAATGTGGCCAGATGCTTTGCCGGTGAAGCTGTGATCTTTCCGCTGATTCCGCCCAGTCCGTCTAATAAAAGCTGTTTTAAAGACCAGCCGCAGCTGTATCCTGTCAGCATGGAAAGATCATGGATATGGATCTCTCCATGATTATGAGCGTCTGCGATCTCCCTGTCATAAATTTCAGACAGCCAGTAATTTGTGGTAACTGCCCCGGAGTTGTTAAGAATAAGACCTCCAACGGAATAGGTTACCGTGGAATTTTCCTTCACATGCCAGTCCTCAACTTTTACATACTGGTCTACCACATCTTTGTAGTCCAGGGTGGTGCTTCCTAAGTTTCTGATCTTTTCCCGCTGTTTCCGATAGAGAATATAAGCCTTTGCCACTTCCGTATAACCGGTTTCTTCCAGAACTTTTTCCACACTGTCCTGAATATCTTCCACCGGAATACTCTCCGTATGAATCTTATTTTGAAAATCAGAAGCGACTCTTAGTGCCAGAAGCTCAACAATACTGTCCGTATAATACTTACCCGTTGCCTCAAAAGCTTTCTTAACCGCTTCTTTGATCTTGGATAATTCAAATCCTGTGACTGTTCCATCCCTTTTTACTACATTCAACACGCCCATACGCACCCCTTTTATTCATTTACCTGATAAATCATGATACGGTCTCTGCTTTTTAATTCCTGCTGAAAATAACTGCTTTCCCCGTTGACCTCCAATACTACTTTTCCAGTAAGATTTTTAAAATCAAGTCCGGAATATTCCAGCATGTCCATAAGATAATAAGGACGCTGATCCGGTTTAATAGGAAAAGTCATAGGTTTGTCATTTAAGAAAAATGTGATTTTTCCATTGCTTTTATGAAACGCTGCATCGGAAGAAGCAGATGCATCCGTATGTCCATCCAGTTTTAATCGTTGTTCTTTATCAATCTGTATGCCGGTAGACGTCATCTGTGCCGGAGGAGTCAAAATCCCCGGAATATTCTGAGGAGCAGAAGCCGGTTCCTGATATGGGACTTGTTCTTCCTCTGCTTCATCATACCAGTCTTCCTCTGGAAGAATTTCCTTTTCCAGGACTATTTCTATTACAATACTGTCTCCGGATTTTAAGGGTAGATCTTCTTTTGCCTCTATTCCATTCACCAAAATCTTTTTTCCCGCTCCTGGCTTCTCAATATCCGAAAGCATGGCAGAAGCGCTCTTTCCGTGACTGGCAGGCACAAATACGATCCAGTCCTCTGCAATTACCTGATCAGAAAGCTGTGCTTCCTCTCCGTTTAATGTGAGGACAGACGGCTCCGCCTTCTCACCATAAAAAACAGTCCGTTTGCCATTTACACTTACAACCAGATTCTGACCGGAACGCCCGATCATATCCTGATAGTTATATCCATTCATCATTAAAACGTCCATAACGGTAAAGGTTCCGCCCCGGAAAAGCTTTGCAGGGCGTTCGTTTAAAATAACACGGAAACCATCATTGACAATATTAAATCCGGCTGAGATAACGATTCCAAGAGGAGTGGCATATTCCGGATTCTCCAGATCATATTCTTCGGAATAAGCGTTAATCTTAAAATTATTTCCTGCAATGGCAACACGCTTGGAATCAATTTTTAAATGTTCTACAATTCCCTCTTTCAGACCGGACAGCCTGCTGCCGCCTCCTGCCAGAAAGACTGCTGACGGCATACCGCCATTCACCTCCAGTATTTTGTCTGAGATCTCCTGACAAAGTCTGGAAGATGCCTCTTTGATGCTGGAAAAAATGGCTTCCCTAGTGATTGTCTGCTCAAAGCCGAGGATATCTGTAAAGTTAAGTTCTTCTGTTTCATCAATCTGGGATTTGATTTTTTCCGCAGTACCAAAATCTACTAAATATTCCTTCATAATTGATTCCGTTATCTCATCTCCTGCCAGTATGGCCATGGTATAACCAGTCACACTTCCATCCCGGCAGACAGCGATATCAGAGGTACCTGCACCGATATCCACCATGGCAAGGTTAAGAAGGCGGATATTCTGGGGAATGGCCGCATTGATGGCAGCAATCGGCTCCAAAGTCAGGCTTGCCACCTCAAGACCGATCTTATGCATGGCTGAGTATAAGCTTTCCACAACCTCGGTGGGAAGAAATGTGGCAATGATATCTGCCTTTAAAACCCGTCCATGATGATCAATTAAGTTTGAGATCATATAATTATCCAGGAAATATCTGCTGACGGTATAACCAACCAGATAAAACTGACGGTCAGTATCCCTTCCCTCCCGGTTCATAAACTGCTTCTCCGCTTCACTTATGGCTCCCGCTTCCAGTCTGCTGACGGATTCTGCATCAATCTTCTGAGCTCTGGCAAGCTCCATCTCATAGGTCACACTTTCTGTCCTCAGTGCTCTTCCCGCAGCTGCCACACAAACCTTTAACAGCCTGCAGCCCAGCTTTTTTTCCAGTCTCTCTTTCACCTGACCGGCAATTTTTGCAACCTGATCAATATCCTCGATCTGTCCGTCAATCATCGCCCGCTTGGTGTGCTCGGCTCTCTCTATGGCAACGATATGTATTCTGTCCCCATCCGGCATTCCTACCATGCCAATGATGCTTCTGGTTCCAATATCCAGAGCGAAAATAGCCTGATCTGGGAGTGTATCTGTCAAAATGCTATTTCTGTTATCCATAAATAATGCCCCATCCTCATTCATATTTGTCTTTATTTTACTAGTATCAGGAGTCTCCGTCAATCGAATAAGAGAAACTTTTGTTGAAACAGAAAGATTTTTGATACAAAAGAACTGGTTCATGTATAGAAAACTTTAAGTTTGTCACCATAAACGACTTCCTTTTTTTGTACCTGGGCTGTGATTTTTTTCCCGTAATATTAACGATTTACCATCTGATATAACGGGTGATATAGCCCTGTTGGTGTATAAAATTCTTTGCCAATGGATTGAAATCCCAATTTCATCAGCAGCTTTTCTGATGCCTTGTTTTCAGGATGATGGCCTGCATATAATTTTTTAGCATTTAACATGTGAAAGCTGTAATCAATAGCGGCTTTCGCTGCCTCTGCGGCGTACCCCTGTCCCCAGTATTTTTTCCGCAAATGAAAACCCAGCTCGTATGAATGCTTTTCGGATTTATAAGGACGGATCCCGCAACATCCAATGAGTTCATCTGTTGACAGTTCAAAAATGGGCCAGTATTGTATATGATACAATTCATGATTACGAATTTCCGTATTCAGACGGTTTGCAATCTCTTCCTGTGTAAACTTACCAATGGAACAGATAAACCGGGTAACTTCCTCTTCTCCCCATAGCTGGGATGCCAAATTTATATCGGCATTATTCCATTTTGAGAATCCAATTCTTACTGTTTTAATAAAATATTCACGCATGTTAAATCCTCGTTTCTTTGGTAGTCTGTTTGTTTAACCCAGACCTCCAGCTCAACCAGTTTCACAAACTCTTCACAAATCCATCAAATTCCGGTCACATTTTCACAGTATATTAGTAAATGTAAAGAGGCCAATAACCTTTTAAATAAAACTTTTTTTCATACAGCCGACAGGATACCCCCATCTTGTCGGCTCCTCCCATTTTTAGGGGAACAGTCGAGTAACTGGCTAACAACTCCATACTATTATTTTTTAGGGAAACTTCTAAATACAATTAAGTTATCATCAGGATCCAGAAAGCTCATATTCTTTGCTCCCCACGGTCTTATTGCCGGCGGTTCCAGGATCTTAACACCAAGGGTTGTTAATTTTTCATACTGAAAATCCACATCATCTACCGTAAATGCTATACATATGTTTTGAGCATTCCTCTCTCGCTCCATTCCATCATTATAAACACTCAAGGTTGTTTCCTCGGAGATGATAAACTGATGAATATTATCATCACTACCATTATCAATATCAAATATGGATTTATAGAAATTTGATAATCGAACAACATCTTTTGTAAACAAACATACTTCTCCCACCTTCACAGACTCTCACCTCATTTTAATTACTATTTTCTGCTACCATGATATTTCTTTTCACACACTCTTCACAAATCTATCAATTTCCTGTCACATTTTTCCGCTATATTAATAATTGTAAAGAGGTCAATCACCTTTGAAATAAAACTTTTTTTCATACAGCCGACAGGATCCCTCATCTTGTCGGCTTCCTCGAATTCACAGGTTGTAATTTTAAGTATAACAGATAAGAGGCGGGGTGGTCCGCCTCTCCGTTTTATATTACATTTTATCTATAATATCCCTTTTTTTGGTCTCAAACTCCTCTTCCGTTATTAAACCGCCTTCTTTCATAAGAGACAGTTCCTTTATCTTATTTAAGTTTATATTTTCACTTTCTACACTTTTTAAAGTTTTGTCATTAAGATCAGAACTAACTATATTTTCTTTATTGGAACTTGATAAAATTTTCTTAATATCATCTTTATTATAAAACAGAAGACCTCCCGCTGTCATTAATAGTGCTAAAACAGCGAAAGCATTAATAAATCCCTGACCTTTAATTCTGTCAACTCTTTCCCAAGTTCCCCGCTCATCTTCTATAACAGTGACTTTATCAGGTCTTGCCATATATTCTTCATACATATAATCGGGATTATAGATAAACTGTGGTTCACCTATTACTTTTGCATCTTCCGATATAGGAATAATTAACTGGAGCCAATCTGAATCTCTTAATATCGAATTCCCTAATTTTGTATAATAAATTACCTCAGTTAAATTCTTATCTTTATTATGTATAGTATATAAATACTTTAAACTGCCTGGTTCTTCATCTTTGTCCACAGAAATTTCAAACCACATATTTGCATATTTTCTGGTCTTTTTTTCATAGTTCATTTTAGGTCCCAAATTAATTACTAATAAAAACACAATTAAAATAAAAATAATAAAACTTCCAATAATTAAAACTTTTTTCTTGTTTTTCATTTTTATCTCCCATTTTTTACCTATATTCTATCTCATATTCTATTAAATTAAAAGACATTCGTATAATTATAATAAAAATAAATTTTTACCGATTATATTAATTGATATTTTTTAAATCGTTATCTATACTTATTAATAAATGTTAGTAAATTTATATATATTAAAGGAGAAAAAATGTACAATCATGCACCCTCAGGCTATGTCTGCCCTTTTTGCCTAATTGCTAAGGGCATTGAAAAAGAATATATAAATACAAAACAGAACGATATTATATTTCAGGATGATTATGTTACTGCATTTATATCATCTTGCTGGTGGAAAAATAGTAAGGGTCACGTTATTATAATTCCTAATAAACATATTGAAAATATATACGATTTACCATCTGATATTTCTTACCGAATACATGATTTAGAAAGAGATATCGCAATAGCATTAAAAGAAACTTACAGATGTGACGGAGTATCTTCCAGACAGCATAATGAACCATGTGGTAATCAAGATGTATGGCATTATCATCTCCATGTCTTCCCAAGATATAAAAATAATAATTTGTATCAGTCAGATAGAGAAAATACCAAACCAGAAGAGCGTTTAGAATATGCAATTAAGTTGAAAGATTATTTTATCAAGATGAAACATAATTAGGACGCTGATTCACAAACATAAACCAACGTCCTGCTTTTTACTTCATCATTCTTTATTCGAAGCGGATTCACTCTCTGCTTCAAGTTTTTGTACCCTTTTTTTATAAATAAATACAGAAAGCGTTAATGCGCCAAGGGTTAATATAAAGATTTGTGCGAATATAAATCCTCCTGTGGCAACTGCGCCAGCTAATTTACCATATTTATAGTAAGATGTTGCAAAGAAAAGAATTCCACACAGTACTCCAGATAACAGACTGAGTATGACGTTCGTTTTAAAATTTGGTTTCAATCTCCTGTCCCATATACCATTGATTAGGCATGCAATAAGTAGGTATATTGAAACAAGCATAAATACCAGCCATTCACCTGCGATATAACGGAATAAATTATTTGCATCTGTAGACAAGGTTACCTGTACCAGAATGGCGGCTAACAATCCCCAATATACAATCCAGAAACCATAGTGTTCGATCTTTAATAACTTTTGTTCCTGCATTTCATCCAGATTATTCTTTTTTCTATTCATTATTATCATCCTCCCAGAATAAATCATCAAGACTTTTTCCTAATATCCGGCAAATAGCCCGGCATAATTTTATCGTCGGATTGTATTCACCCTGTTCTATGGCATTCATGGTCTGCCGTGAAATTCCCACTTTCTCAGCCAGCTCCTTTTGTGTCAGATCCAGTTGGGCACGGGCAACTTTTATTGGTATATTTCGACCCACTGCAATCACCTCCACATGACTATATTAACATATGAAATACTTATTGTCAAATATATACGACATTAATTATTCTATTTCAGACCAGTCTAATCGATCACTTTTATTTTAACGCCAACAATTTCATAATATCGTCCAGATGCTCTTTGTTTGTTATTCGATCATGAATCCAGCCACCGTTACCACAGGGATATCTGGCGTCTATTTGTTCCTGTGTATACTGCGTAAGGGAAGAATATGCTTTTTGAAATGAATCATCGGATAACCTTAGCATAACATTAAGAGCACCACATTCGGGAAAAACATCACAAAGCAGCTTTTTATTTTTGCGGTAGGTAACACACCATCCATAACCGTTTCCATAAGGAAAGCGTATCTCATTCTGAGCATTTTTCACCTCTGTCATAAACTGTTTCAGTTCAGTAAACAGCGTACCACTCTCGCCACACCAATCAATCATATTAGTTATGTTGGGACGAATTGATTTGTCAAGCATTCTCTCATACATAGATTTACCTCCATTCAGATTCTTTTCCATTTAATATTACCTGATTATCATTAGACTTTCAATATTACGATTTCTGATAGCTGCCATCTGTCAATTACGGAATTGGCAAAATAATCTTTATAATAACCCACTATGATTTTTAAATAAACTGTTATATACTTAAATAAAAGGAGGATTAAAATGTATAGCTTGATTGATCTGGTTGTAGATGTAATTGGCTTTTTTGTGGATCTCTGGATAATATTTGATCATCCAAAAAAATAATAATCGTAAGAATGAACCAGGCATTATTACTTTGCTTTAATAATTCTCCTCTTTTTTACAATAAAAAACTACCAGTCTTATCCTGATAGTTATCTAGCCTCTTGATATGCTAATTATTATTAACGTAAAATTTTACCACTTTTTACCATATTTAACTATATTAACAATAAGATATATGATAAGCGGAATTAAAATAAGCAGTGGAATTACTGCATTTATAGGCTTGGGTAATATAAGAGCCATTATTGACGAAATGACAAGCAATGTGAAAACAACGTTTTTCTTCATTTACACTTCCTCCGATAAAATACAATTGACAGGTAATCTTATTCCTAATCTAATCATCTCTACAAATAGAATACCATCGTATTTACAAATTATCAATTAATTCCGTTCCACTTTTTCCTCACAAAATCTTCACATATTCCACAACTTTTCTACATAACCAAAGAGTATAGTAATAATTGTTACAGGTAATATCCTTTATATTTATATAGAGCCGGTGGGATCTTTTGAACTTACCGGCTCCTTCCTTTCTTCTGGGCAGTTTGTGTCTGAACAAACGATTCTATGTGCAGATTGATGTTTTAGTTTTATTTATCAAACACATAGATATCGGTAATGTATTTAGACTCAAACAGAGTTTTAAGAATATATGCTATTTCTATTTACTTACTGTCATGTGAGTATTTAACAAATTTAAAAGCTATACTTCTTCCGGATTTTGAAATGATATTTAAATTCACCAACTAGCACCTCTTGGTATGGAACTAAATAATTCTCAGGTTCTGGATGTTTCCAATTTATTACTAGCGGCGGGGTGAAGCCGGCATCTGCGCACTAGTACTCATAACCGGCGGTGCTTTGTAGCTGTATCCGCTTCGGTCAGAATGCGACTGTTTACGCTGGCTCTGTCTGCTCTGCAGTCTCTTGACAATTTTCTCAATGTATATCTCGTTTTTGGTAATAAAAAACTACCAGCTTAATACTGATAATTAGTAATATAAATATCTTTATTATATTAATTTTCAACCAATTCTCCGTGTAATATTACCCGTCCTCCATCTGGACATTTAATATCAAACTGAGTGTCTTTACCTTCGCCATAATCTAATACAGCGCCATTTTTTAGTGCATATATCATAGGATATGCACTATTCCATAGCTCATGGCATATTGGTGGGCACAAATCCATAATATAAAAACTTTCACCTGCTTTATGATATCCACTTGGACATGTCTACTCTCCTATCATCATTTTAATAATTTTATAATAACTAAAAGCCTACCAACTATCAACATTAATTTTTCATCGTAATAATTCCTTTCACAATCTCTTTACAGATCCGTCAAGAACAATGGCTGCTACCAATTTGTAGAATTATAGAAAGAGGGCGCCGACCCACGAAAAGCGAATCGGCGCTCTCTTTCATTATGTCTGGGTAATCATTACCCCTATTTACATTTTGTTTTGACATCAAAGCTGGGATTAAATGCATAAAAGTTTTTGCTGTCCAGATTATCCTGGGTGATTCTAAGTGCTTCACCAAATCTCTGGAAATGGACAATTTCACGTTCCCTTAAAAACCGGATTGGATCACATATATCAGGATCCGTAATAACACGCAAAATGTTGTCGTAAGTACTCCTTGCTTTTTGTTCTGCTGCCATATCTTCTACCAAGTCAGTAATTGGGTCGCCTTTGGACTGGAATTCACATGCATTGAATGGAACTCCGCCCGCTGCCTGAGGCCAGATTCCAGTGGTATGGTCAATATAATATGGACCAAATCCGGATTCTACTACCTGCTCCGGGGTTAGGTTTCTGGTTAGCTGATGAACAATGGTTGCTACTATTTCAAGATGGGCCAGTTC
>CAURBV010000030.1:0-28560 GCA_963523055.1 uncultured Paenibacillaceae bacterium
CCGTTTTCAGCGGCGAGGTATATCATACCAAAGGTTTCGACAAAAGTCAACACTTTTTCTGATATTAATTTCTTTTTTTTTCATAGCTGCGGAACCGGCCATTTTCCCCCCGTAAAAACGCCATTCCCAGTTGATTTCTTCTATAATAAAACAACCGGTAATGGTATTTTTGCGGAACGCCTTATTATATTAACTAATCTGAAATACTTCCGAATGAAATTTACTGTAATACCGGCCATCTGTCGCTGTAAATTTCAGAACGCAGTAATCAGGATCATGAACCCCCTGTGGATAATAAATGGTATCTCCTTCCTGCCATATCATCTGTCTGCTCGTTTCGTCTTCCAAAACTTCCATGGTGCCTCTAAGCATTACCCCACGAAA
Organism: uncultured Paenibacillaceae bacterium; assembly: GCA_963523055.1. Taxonomy (GTDB): domain Bacteria; phylum Bacillota; class Clostridia; order Lachnospirales; family Lachnospiraceae; genus Lacrimispora. Next base: position 385 of record CAURBV010000030.1, read on the forward strand.
AAAACGCCTGTCACAAAAATAGATGCATGCATTTTGGTTTTCTCTGTATTGGCCCACTCTCATTGAAGAAGTATTTGTGGTAAAATAAAAGATTCTTATGCCCTCTCTCTTTCTTGGCGCAAGCATAGCCTTTGTATTGGGAAATCCCATATGATCCACTGAGCTTATAAAAGAAACACTCTGCTTATCAATCAGGTTACCAATTGTTTTTTCTGCATTTAACATTTCTCCCACCTCCTTATCGTATTAAGATAGCCCACTTTTAACATTTGGTAAATTACCCACTTTTTTGTAAGTAGTGTCAATCTATAAATCCATTTTCAATCAGAACATCTTTCATTCCATTTTCCAGCATCAGTTCAATCCCTACTTTTTGCATAATTGTGATAGCCTGCAGCAGTTCACGTCCACGGTCCGTTAACGAATATTCTACTTTAAGAGGATAACCATCAAAAGTCTGCTTTGAAATGATACCGAATGAAATCAACTCTTTTAATTGCTCTAAAAGCATTTTCTGTGTAATTTTTTTAATACTATGTTCCAGTTGAGACAGGGATAAGGGCTCTTTTCCCAGTACCCATAAAATAATAGGCTTCCATTTCCCACGTGTGATATCGTGGGTAAGTTCCAACGGACAAGTATACTCTTCACGTACAATCAAGCTGGTACCTCCTTAAAATTTCTATATATAATTATCTCATAAGATGGGAAATGAAAAAAGCCCCAAACCGAATTATTACTGCAATCCAGTCTGGAGCATTACACAATCTTTTCGTTACTCTGTATGAATTGGATCCAATGTTCGTCTACTCTTCTTAGGCGTTTCCCAAACCCATTCGATCAAGGAGTACCACCCCATACGGTTCCAGGCCGATTGTGTCCTTAACACTCTGACCACTGAACATTTCCTTATAATTACCATCAATTGCTGTCACAACTGGATATGCATTGTGATTCAGAATGAATAAAGCATTATTTTTACCATCTGACACCTCTACTGTTTCAAGGCCACTTATTTTGTATAAATGAACCGGCAGCCCCGAAGCCTTTCCCAGGTATTGAATCAGTCTGTCCGTCCCTTCTTCATCTAAGTCACACCCCAGATAATACGCTTTGCCTTCCCCAAAGACATTGCGCGTAAAACAAGTCTTACCTGTATAAAAATCATCAATATAGATTCCAAGACTCTCTGCTGTGTCAGGCGTTATAATATCGCACCAGAGGCTGGCCTTCCCTTCCCCAAATATAGTGGATACCCTGGTCGCTTTCTGAAACTGCGGATCGTAATCATGTACCCTGGTACCTGTCAGCTCTTTTAAGGAGCCAGGAACAGTATCCATAAGCATATTATTATAACCGTCTTTTATCCCGCTTCGGAATGTGATCAGCAAATTACCGCCTTGTCTGACGTACTCAGTTAAATTTTCTTTTTCTATATCATTTAACATAACCAGAGCAGGCGCCAAAACCAGGGAATAGTTCTTTAGATCTTCACCCGGTCTGACAAAATCCACTGCCAGTCCCATTTCATAAAATGGCTTGTAAAAGCGATACAACAGCTTATCATAATCGAAGCCCTCCACATGTCTGTGTATGGAATGGCTCCACTCACAGTCAAATGATTTGATGATGGCTACTCTGGCTTTTGGCTGTAGGGCTCCGTAGATTCTGCTTAAACGCTCCATTTCATTTCCCACTCTGGAGATCTCCTCCAGTCTGCGGTTTGGCTTTCCATCATGATTTAGTATTCCATGCCAGTTTTCTTCTGTACCAAAGGGGCAGGCTCTCCACCGAAAATAAACAACCGTATCCGCACCATTTGCAACAGACTGATAGGTCCACAGCCTGAGTTTGCCCGGTGTCGGAGTGGGACCCATTTTACTCCAGCCACATGGTCCGCTTTGCTCTTCCATAACCCAGTATGGCTGTTTTTTATAGCTTCGCATCAGAGTATGATCCTTTGATACGCCTGCTGCCTCAGCAATTCCCCATTGAAACTCAATATAATTGTCATAGCTGACAAAATCCAGCTTTTCAGACATTTTATAATAATCAATACCGGTTCCTGAATTGATTGATGCATCTAACATATTTGTAGTAATGGGTTTGCTGCTGTATGTGCGTATGACCTGCACCGTTTCATCCATAAAACTGATTACTGAATCACTGGAGAAACGATAGTAATCCAGCAGTAATCCTGGATTCTGCCCCTGTGTATCATGGCAGGTGTCATAGCAGGCTCCTGCTTTTGGAATAATCACCTCATCAAAACTGTTATAAATCTGACTCCAGAATACCGTTCCATATTTTTTATTTAAACAATCAATGGATCCATATTTGTTTTTCAGCCAGTTACGGAATTTTTCCCCGCATTTGGAACAATAACATCTGGTGGTATTGGCCCACCCCAGTTCATTGTCTGCCTGCCATGCCTCTAAAGCAGGGTGGGTTCCGTAACGGGAGGCTATTTGTTCCACTATTTTTTTGGTCTTTTCCCGGTATAAGCTGCTGTTGAAGCAGTAATGCTTTCTGGTTCCAAATATTTTCGGATTACCGTGAATATCTTCCTGATAAATTTCCGGATAGTTATCCGCCATCCATTTTGGAGGAGTTGCAGACGGAGTGCACAAAACCACTCTGATTCCATATTGATGAAAGAGATCCAGAACTTCATCCATCCATGTGAAATCGTACCGGTTCTCTTCTGACTCATACAGGCTCCAGGCAAATTCCCCTACACGAATCAGTTTTATATTTGCATCGGCCATCATCTGTGCATCTGTTTTCCATCTGTCCCTGTCCCAATGCTCCGGGTAATAATCTGCTCCAATCCTCATAGTTTCATCTCCTAATCATGTAAAAGCAATTCTTATAAACAAACGCTTTTGTAATCAAAACCGGAATGATATCTGATGCAGTGCTTCTTTACAGCTGCAATTTCCAATATAAGCTATGTAGCCGATATTTTCTTCCACAAATTCATCTTTTTTCTCATCAAAGTAAGACATGGATTTCTTTGTAAAAGACAGGCTCACCTGTTTTGTTTCTCCAGGACTTAAGTTTATTCTTTTAAAGTCTCTTAAAACCTTAACCGGACGGTCCACTGCGCTGCCCTCCCATCCACCATAGAGCTGAAGAACTTCTGCGCCTGCAACATTACCGGTGTTTTTTATATTGACGGTCACTTTTGCTGTATCATGGAATACCTCTATCCTTGGCTCGTCTGTTTCAAAGGTTGTATAGGAAAGTCCATATCCAAATGGGTAGAGTACCCTCCGGTCTTCTTTTTCCATTTTACAGTAACCATGGTAATATTCATATTCCGCATAAGTGCAGTCAGGATCAAAGAACGGATAAACATCCTCTGACATTGCCACTGTATAAGGAAGCTTTCCTCCGGGGCATGCATCACCGAACAGAATATCTGCCAGTGCATTTCCACCTTCCATTCCGCTGTAAAATGAGAATAAAACAGCCGGAGCATCGGCCTCCCATTCATCGATCAGTATGGCACTGCTCCCGACAATGGAAACTACCGTATTTTTACAGATTCCCTTAATACCCCTGATTAAATCAATATCTCTCTGGTGCAGCCGCATGGATTGTCTGTCTCCGCCCATATCGGCAATATCGCTTCTGTCTGCCAGAAACTCACCTTCGTCACTGTGAATATATCCGGCTATAATTACGACTGCGTCCGCATCTGCTGCCAGTTCTCTGGCCCGTTCTAAATCTGAGCCGTCGTTATATAACACTTGGGCAGTGGGCATTTTTTTCATAATTCCCTTAAGTGGAGTAACTGTATAGCTGGGGTGAACTCTGCTGGAACCGTGATCCCCGATGTTTTCCGTATCTCCCAGCACTCCCAGAACCAGTATTTTATCCGTTTTCTTCTTATTAAACGGAAGCACTCTGCCATCATTTTTAAGAAGTACCATAGACTCTTCGGCTGCCCGCCTGGCAATTTCAATATGTTTATTGCATCCAAGGACATCTGCTGTATACTCCATCGGATCTTTTCTGGTTTCATAATAGAATATGGTTCTTAGAATATAGCCCACTGCCTCATCAAGATCTTCCATTCCGAGTCTTCCTTCTTCCAGAGCCTTAGGAAGTTCATCATTATAATGGCAGAAACATGGCATTTCTATATTCATTCCGGCTTTCACAGCCTTCACTCCATCCTTGACAGCCCAGAGAAAATCGGACAGGGTAAAACCCTCAAACCCCCATTTATCCCTTAAAATATCCCGAAGCAGTAATTTACATTCTGAGGCCTGTTCTCCATATACTTTGTTATAAGCACCCATGACGGAAGCCGCGCCTTCCTCGATACAACGTTTAAAGTGGGGCAGGTAAACTTCATGCAACGTTCGTTTATCAGCATAAACGTCTGCTTTAAATCGAGCATTTTCAATACTGTTCATGGCGAAATGCTTGATACAGGCCATAACATTCTGACTCTGAACACCTCTTGTCAGAGCGGCCCCCATTTCACCCATATGATAGGGATCCTCTCCGTAGCATTCCTGGGCACGTCCCCATCTTGGGTTTCTTGGCAGGTTAATACATACACCTCCATAGTAATTTCCGCCCTGCGCCCGGATTTCTGCACCAATTGCTCTGCCGATCTCTTCCTCCAGTTCCGGATTAAAGGTTGCTCCCCTAGCCATGGATACCGGAAAGCAGGTAGCGGTTCCGGCTACAACTCCCCTGGGTCCATCTACGAAACGAACGTTTGGAATTCCCAGTCTTTCTACAGCCATAGTTGGATATGGCTTTATATTATAGTGTTCGATCAAAAACAGGTCATCCAATAGTTTCTGCTCCGTAACCTGTCCTGACATGATTCCTACTTTTTCCTCTACGGAAAGCTTAGGAATCAGTTCTTCCACAAAGAACTGTATTGTCTGTTTGCTGCAGTTTTCAGTCAGCTTTGTTTTCTTTACTGTTTCCCGCATAATGACATCTCCTTTTTATTTTCTCTTTGCATATTTTCTCATATCAATCACAACAGCAAGGGCGATAATTAAACCTTTCACAATATACTGCCAATACATATTAACACCAATAAATGCCAGACCATAATTAATTACTGTAAATATAAGTACTCCGATAACAATGCCCCCAATACTGCCAATACCACCTGACATGGATACTCCGCCTACCACGCAGGCTGCAATCGCATCCATTTCATATCCGTTACCAGTTGTGTTGGAAGCGCTGCCGATTCTTCCTACCTCAAGGACTGCTGCAACGGCATATAAAACGGCCGCTGCTGAATAAACAATTATCTGAGTGCGGATTACATTGACACCGGATACCTTAGCTGCTTCTGGATTGCCTCCTACTGCATACATGTATTTTCCAAATCTTGTTTTATTCCATATCACCCACATCAGAATGCAGATTGCAATTGCAATCAGAATCAGATAAGGGATCTCAATCTTTCCCAGCTTAAAAAATCCGGTTGCTATTCCAATGATGTTTTTTGACAAACCGCCGATTGGCTGCGCTCCATAAGGAGGTCTGTCAAAATAAATCGATGAGGCTCCGTATAAAATCAGCTGCATTGCAAGCGTTGCAATAATAGGAGGCACTTTTAATACTGCAATTGCAGTTCCGGTTATTGCTCCCAATAAAGCGCAAATGACGATTACCAGCAAAATCGGAATAATAAGCGGAAGCTCATTTAATCCCGGATACATCCGGTACGCATAGCCCGCCTGCTGCATCAAGGATGCAGATATTACTGCTGCCAGACCAATCATTCGCCCGGTTGACAAATCACAGCCCCGGACAATTAAAACCATACCTGCTGCCAATGCAATGATGATTCTTGTAGCGGACTGGGCGAAAATATTTTTAAAGTTGGTGAAAGATAAAAATTTCGGTTCAATGATAACGACGGTGATAAATAAAGCAATTAATACAATGTAAATCACCTTTTCTACCAGTAATTCTTTCAGCATTGTTTTTTCATGAAATATGTTTTTTAATCGGTTCATAGATACCCTCCAAATTGCCATCCAATCACGTAGTATTAAATATATTTTGCAGATGCTTCCATAATCTGAACCTGGGTAACCTCTTTTGCATCAAATATTCCTGCCTGGCGTCCGTTGCTCATGACAAGAATGTGATCGCAGATTCCCAGAAGCTCGGGCATTTCTGAACTGACTACAATCATTCCTTTTCCCTGGGCTGCCAGTTGATTCATCAATTGGTAAATTTCATATTTAGCGCCTACATCAATTCCCCTTGTGGGTTCATCAAGGAGCAGTACATCCGGATTGGTAAGCAGCCATCTGCCAAGGATTACCTTTTGCTGATTTCCTCCGGACAGGTTGCCAATTTTTGTTTTTGCAGATGGTGCTTTTACATTCATGGTTTTCATCATACTGCTTACCCTGTCTTTCATTAACGAATCACTAAGCAGAATGCGCTTTGAGTACTGGTCCAGATTTGTAATGGTCATATTAAAAGAAATACTTAAATCGGAAAAGATTCCATCTTCCCTTCGTTCCTCAGTGAGCATGGCAAATCCATTTTTCATTGCTTTTATGGGAGTGCTGTTAACAATCTGTTTTCCTCTTAAGAAAACCTGTCCTTCTCCTTTAGCACGGATTCCAAAGAGGGTTTCCAATACTTCCGTTCTCTTAGAACCAACCAGTCCTGATATTCCCAGTATCTCGCCTCTGTGGAGTTCAAAATCAACCTCCCGAAATGCAGGGGCCAGGGAAGAAAGTTTTTGAACTTTCAGTAAAATGTCTCCTGGTCTTGTACTTTTTTGGGGATAGCGTTCCTTTAGTTCCCTCCCTACCATCATCCGAATTATGCTGTCCGTTGTAAGTTCTGTTGCAGGCTCTGTCGCAATCCATTTTCCATCCCGCATGATTGTGATATCATCGGAAATCCGTTTTATCTCCTCCATCTTATGGGAGATATAAATAAAGCAGGTATTTTCTTTCTTTAATTTTTCAATGATCTGAAATAAGTGGTCAACTTCATTTTCAGTCAGAGACGAAGTGGGTTCATCCATTACAATTACTTTCGCATCGTAAGAAACTGCCTTTGCTATTTCAATCATCTGCCTGTTTGAAACAGTTAATGCACCCGCTTTTATTCTTGGATCAACATCAATTCCCAGACTGTCAAAAATCCGTTTTGTATCCTCATACATCTTTTTATGATCAACCAGACAGCCCTTCATGGGATAACGACCAAGCCAGACATTTTCCATGACACTTCTGTCCAGCACCTGATTCAACTCCTGATGGACCATGGATACATGATTTTCCAGTGCCTGGGCCGGATTATCAAAATTAATCTTACTGCCCTCCAGGAAAATTTCACCCCCACTCAGTGTATAGATACCAAAGAGACATTTCATTAAAGTGGATTTACCAGCTCCGTTTTCACCTAATAAGGAGTGAACTGTTCCCGGTCTTACTTTTAAAGTTACATCGTCAAGAGCCTTAACTCCCGGGAAGCTTTTTGTGATATTTCTCATTTCCAGAATAAACTCGCCCTCCACCTTATCTCCTCCTTTAAAATAGGACTGCTGCAAATGTCAGCTGCTCTTGTAGCAGTCCGTCTCTGTCATTATTCGGCATAGGTTGATTTTGCTACATCCAGATTTTCTTTTGTTATGGCCTGGTAGGGTACCCGTACTGCCTGAGCACCAGCTTCCATCTTTAAATCAATTCCTGTCATGACATCTTTTCCCCCTGCCAGGTTCCCAGCCATACCTACAATGGTTTTCCCCTGTGTTTTGGCATCCTGTAATACAGAACCAATTACTTCACCGTTCTCTATCTTATTTAACATTTCAGGCAATGCATCAATGCCGATAATAGGAATATATTTTTCACTTTCCACTCCTTTTGTGTTAAATCCGGCTGTCTGAATGGATTGAAGAGCACCCAGAGCCATGGCATCATTTCCGCAGATAACAGCCTCGATCTGATCACCATATTTGGAAATCCAGGCATCCATCTTGTCCTTTGCTTTGGCTGTATCCCACATGCCCGTATCTTCTTCTAACAGTTCTATGGGTATTCCGGCATCTGTAATGGTTTTCTTAGCAAAATCAGCTCTTGGCTGGGCTGCCGTATGTCCGGGATCACCCATTAAATCAACCAGCTGAAGTTTTCCATCTCCGTTTTTATCCATTTTAGGATTTGTTTTCCAGTAATCCACGATCATCTGCCCTTCTATGGAAGCACCATAATCGCCTCCTGTTGAGGTTACCTGATATGCTTTATCATACGATGCAATCACTGACTGATCGGTTATTTCTTTATTAAAGAAAATAATGGAGACATTTCCGGCAGCCTTGCATTTTTCAATCAGTGTGGGAGCAGCAGTTACATCTACTACGGAAACAGCAATTACCTTGGCCCCCTTTGCCAGCATGGTATCGACCTGGTTATTCTGTGTTGACTGATCATTTTGTCCATCTTCAATATTGGTTGTAAATACCCCGTTACAAGCGTTTTTAATTGCCTTGCCAATATAGGAATTAAAGTTGTCGGAAGATGAATAGATGCCTGCCCCCAGAATCGGCAATTCTTCTTTTGATGAATTCTCAGATTTTCCCGTAGTTGTTCCAGCTGTGCCGGCATCCCCTGTCCCCGTTGACGCGCTGGTTGAACAGCCTGCCACCATAGTAACTGCAAGGACTGCTGCCATTAAAGCACCACTCATTTTTCTTTTCATAAATACCTCCATTCTGCCGCTGTGCGGCACCCCAATCCATATCTTTTTATTTATAATGCACAATAACAATATCATTTTAAAAGTTCTTAAACAACATTTCATCTTTAGATTAGGGGGGTCTGTCTTTAGAACATTATTTTTATATAAAAAAAGAAACAGAAAACGTGTCATTTTGTTTATTATGCACATTCCCTATTTCTTATATAAAGTTTGGTAAACCTCATTTTCATCAATCATTTTACCATTTTTTAAATATATAATATCTCCATCTACCCGATAAAGTTCAGAATAATTAGGGGTTAAGATAATAATGGAGATTCCCCGTGACCTTAGTTTGGAGATCATTTCTACCGTAATTTCCTGCAAATGGATATCTGTCTCTGTAAATGGTTTGATACAGACTACAACTTTAGGAGCATACAGATACCATTTAAAGTAGGCGATTTTTTGCAGCGTGGAGGGTTCGAGCCTTCGAAGCCTGATCCGTGCAATGTCTTCTATGTTAAATGAATCTGTAAGCTGGCCCACACTCTTTACAAACCTGTTTTTAAGCCAGAAAAATGGCATCTTTCTGGATAGAGCCATAGCAAGGTTATCCCTTACACTCATATTATAAAACAGCATGTTGTCATATGGTGACTCTTCAATAAAACAGATTCCCATATTGACAGCTTCAATAATATGATTTGCAGAGTATTCCTTCCCGTTCAGGACTATCTTCCCAGAAACAGGTTTCTTCTCCCCTTTTAACAAAGCAATAAAATTCAAAATGCTTTCATCGTCCATATAGTATATCTTGAGTACTTCTCCCACTTCTATCTCTAAATTAAAATCTTGTAAGACATCGGTACAAACATTCTCAAATTTTAAAACAGGTTCTATCTCCTCCCCCTCTTCCATGTCAAAGCAATCAACACCTGCTATTGATTTGGTTTTGTGATTTAATAATGAAGAGTATAACTGTTCGCGGTTAACTGTTGCAGAGTCAAATACAGCAGCTGTTCTGCCCTGACGTACCACCACCACTTCATCCGTCCAGTCAAACAGTATATTCTCAAATTGTTCCACAATTATAAAAGTCATTCCCTGTTTCTGCATCTGCTTTATAAACTGAAAAATATCGCTCAGTTCGTTTTTTTTAAGAAAGCCTGTCATGTATGATAGTACTATTATCTTCTTCTGTTCTGCATAAGCTTTTAATAATTCAATCATAACTCTCTCTTTTATTGTAACATCTCTGACTTTCTTCTGTGTCTCCAGGTTCAGCCCGAAAATCTGAATGAGTCTTTTTAAATCGCTTAAATATTTCCTCCTTTGAATCATCATCTCCCTTCCGGTAAATAAAAAAACATTTTCCTCTATAGAAAGATTTTCAATCAGTTTACGTTCCTTTTCTATAAATGTGACACTGTTCTTAAGATACTTACCTGCTTCCAGGGCATCGGATCTGTTATCCTCAATATAAATCTTCCCTTCAATAAGAAACAGATTCCCTTTCATAAATTCCTGTAAAAATCTCCGTTCCACAATACTGTCAAAAATAAAACCAATCATCTGCTTTTTATAAATGCGAAGATTTAAATCAGTAAAAACAGGAGTTCCATTTACTTCAATACTGCCGTTTTCAATGGTAATGTATTCTTCCTTCATAGGTAAATCCACTCTCTTTCTTGACTACTGGAAGGATGATGCAGACTTCTGTCCCCACCCCAGTAAGACTATAAACATGAATGCCGTAATCTTCTCCAAACAATAACTTAATTCTGCGACATACGTTATTAAGCGCTATCCCGCCCTTTTTATTTTTATTTTCTTCAGAAAAAGAAGGCATTGTTGTATGTTCCAGTCCGTAATTAATTTCAGAAAGAATTTTATCGTCTATCCCTACACCATTGTCCTTAATACGAATTATCACGTTACGTTCTGTCAGTTCCATACCAATTCGGATCTCTCCGCCTTCCGATTTTCTTTCCAGTCCGTGGTAGATCGCATTTTCACTAATGGGCTGCAGGGTCAGTTTGGGAATAAGAAGCATGCAGATGTCAGGGTCATTTTCCACAAATTCATATATTATATCCAGTTTCTCGCCAAATCGATATTTTTGTATTTTAAAATAATTATCTATATTATCCAGCTCATCTTCTATAGTGACCAGACTTCCCGTGTCAGTAATTGTATAGCGAAAAAATGTTGCCAGCGCCTCTGTAATATTGGCGATTGAATCCATTCCAAGACTAAGGGCATCCCCGCGGATCGCTTCCAGCGTGTTATATAGAAAATGCGGATTGATCTGGTTTTGTAAAGCTAAAAATTCAGACTGCCTTTTTGTTTTCCTTGTATTACGCTGGCTCACCAGTATCTTATCGTACCGATTAAGTACTTCTTCCATTCCCGGAAAAACAAATCCGGCTCTGTCCATAAACTCTCTATAAATCTGCCCATTGTTAAACTTCTTAAATAGCCCGGCAAAATCCAGATAAGGGCGGATAATCCAGTTTTTTAAAACCATAGCAAGTCCCAAAGCAAATGCAAAGAGGATTATTGTCATTATAATTTTTTCCATTTGCCCCATTGATTTCTGACTGCATAAAATATCCAGCCATATTGCCACATTAATAAAAATAAGCATTGTCATAAATGTAAGTAGTATTACTGATCTTTGTGCAAACGTAATTTTTTCTTTTTTCAATGAATCAATACACCCCATTCTCAGCTATATAGCTTACGAAACTCCGATGGATTCAACCCGGTTTTCTTCTTAAATAGTTTCGAAAAGTACTTAAGATCTGTATACCCCACGTCTGCTGCGATATCCCCAATATCTTTATTGGTCTGGATCAGCAGATATTTTGCGTTCTGAATCCGGACTTTCATAATATACTCCATAAAATTTTCACCGGTTTCCTTTTTGAATAAAGCAGAAAAATAGGCCGGATTAAAGCCCGCAAGACTGCTGACATTCTCCAGTGTAATTTCTTTATTATAATTCTCATTGATATACTGTTTCGCCTGCCGCATTGGTTTACTGTCCTGAATTCTCTTCTCTGCAGTAAATTTTTCAAATTCATCACTGATATGTTGTTTTAGCCACTGAAAAATATCAGGAACAGTTAAAAATGACTTGAACTTTTTCTGATACCAGGTAAGATCAGGAAATTGGTAAGGACTCATATAATTTTTAACCCCATATAGTAACAGGCTTACAATCTCATTATAATACTGATATATAAACTGACTATCCTCTGCCTCCTCCAGTACCTTCCAAAGTTCCGTCAATTCACTGAGTATTCCATCAATATCCAGCACTTCAAAATAGGACAGAATTGTATTTCTGACCTGTGTATCGATCACATCAAAAACTTCTTTTCCAGGTTGGGAGTTTTCTTTAAATTCAATAATGCATTCTCCATTTCTAATCAGGCGATCCATCACAGCGGTTTGAGCCTGCTGTAAAATCTGGTGCATATCAGAAAGGCTATCAACAACCTGTCCGATGCCAATGACAATTTTGACATTTGAAAATATATCCTGCAGATTTGAAATCTCTATGCGCACTTTGTTTAACTGCTTTTTTACTGGGGTAAGAGTGGGATCCTTTGTATTAATAAGACATAGTACCTGGCCCTCCCAGGCCATAGTTACCACTTCTTCACAGCATACCTCCAGCTTCTCTTTGGCTGTACACAGAATTTTTGTTAAAAGCAGGGAAAGAACTTCTTTACTTTTGTCTTCTGGTTCCATAAAAGGCTTTATAATCAATATGGTATAATATCCTTTTTCAAAATGGCAGCAGAACTCACGATTCAGTTCATTGATCCCAATCCCTGTTATTTTACTTTCCGGATCTACAAGAAGCTCTGCCAGCAGATTCTTTTTCACTTTTTCTTCCGATGAATGGAGCATGATCTTTAATTCATTTTTTTCCCAATGATCTGATAGTCTTAAAGCATGCTTTTCAATAATTTTAGTCAGCGTATTGATTAATTCCTTACTCTTAATTGGTTTTAAGAGATAATTTTCCACTCCGTACTGAATTGCATTTTTTGCATATTCAAACTGACTGTAACCACTGATAATAATAAAATATGTCTCCGGTAATATCTCCTTTGTCATCCTTATTAAATCAATTCCATCATAATTTGGCATGCGTATATCAGTAATAACAATATCCGGCTTCAAACTGCAAATTGCGTCATAAGCTTTTTTCCCATCATTGATAACTGCCACAATCTCCATCCCCATATCATTCCAGTTAACCAGATAAGTGAGTAGTTGGCATACTTTTTCCTCATCATCTGCAATAATCACTTTTAACAAAAAGTATCCTCCTCCCATTACAATTTTTAAGACGGGATTTATTCTTATTTTTTCATAGTAATCAGATAGTGTCAAGATATTTCAATATAAATAAGAGTTAAGAAAATAATATGACATTCTTAGATATTTAAGCATAGAAAAAGCCAGAAATAAGTTTAAACTCATTTCTGGCTTATGATTACTACGCTTTCATTTTAAATCGATTCATTATTCCACTGAATCTTCACAATTTCAGGCTGCTTGCTGTTATACCTTACTGTATGTACGGTTCGTGTACTGCTGTAAATACTTAATTTATATGTATCGCCGCTTTTATCCGTAAATGCCAGATGACCGGAACCAGAAAAGAATCCATCAGGTCCCTGTGCGTCTACGCTAAGAACATAATCATAAATTCCAGGAGAACCAGTTAACGTAATTCCATATATGCACCCGTTATCATTAAACCGAATAATGTCATATAAATTTGAGGAGCCATTAATTGTTACTTCGGAATTTACTGTCATTCCATCTCTGCGTTCAGCACTGGAATTTTCACCAATCTTTGTTGCTGTAAAATCTGATATGGGATATGCCATAATATAATCCTCCTTCTACTTACTTCTCTATTGTTTAAAAAGCTATTTTGTCCTGTTTTGCCAATACCTGGAGAACAGATCACAGACCAATTTTAATGGGTTCCACCGACAACAGCCGAAACGCTCCACCTTCCACAGGCAAAGCCTCATGCAAGTAAACAGCAACCAGACTCTTGACAGGATTTAAGACTACCGGAATACTCTCACAGATTATCATATGATTTTTTCCTGCTACAATCTGAGTTGCAGCATAGAGCAATGGAGTATAATTGACACCAGTGATATGATCCATTACCTGAGCAAATCCTGCAGCCACCTCTTTCGGTAATTCACAGGGCGTGAATTCCTGTAATACCCAATTTCCTACTTCATTCATACTTCTACCCCTTTCAAATTTTATCTATTTCCGTTACAGTTCTCAGCTTACCTGTTATACTGACAACTTCAATAAAAAAGTAACCAGTTGGTCAGGGCCTGCCAATTGATTACATTATAATTTTTATTACTTTGTTATGGGGCATTATTGCATAAGAAGCAAATATTAATCTTATAACGCTGTCAGAATCAACAAACGGTTATAATTTGTTAAATACTTTTCGGAGAATTACAAAAAAGCCGGAGTCCTCATAAAATGAAGACTTCCGGCAAATAAAAAAGCGCGAGACGGGACTCGAACATTATCGCCGTCCTCATACCTATATAAAACAAGGAGGAACGCACACTGTCTAACATGTGTCTACAGGCTGTCTACAGCTTTATATTATTACCCGATATCATATTAGGATAAGTCAAGGGTTCCGTAGGAACAGGGCTTGCCCTTGACCTATCTGCTTTAAAATTATCAACATTCCCATAATAAGAAACTCTGGACAAGGCTCTTACTCCTTGTCCAGGTTGATTACAAATTTTATATAATAGCAACATATCTTAATTGTATCAAGTTTCAAAAACTTTTTTGCATACTCGGTAAGTATAGTATCTTCAAATAAATCATCAGTTAATGTTTTCATTTGTAAATTAAGTTCATCATCAATATACAATTGTTTCAATAGCGCTATCTCCTTGAAAAGAGAATGTGGGACTGGAAGCGGCTTGGATTCTAGAGTTTTAAGTCGAGGTGTTACTTGTAGGTGTATTACTCAGGACTGCTGAGGGCTATCTACTTCAACAATCTTATTACCTATCTTGAATTTACCTCCAGGAGAAGATGTTAATATAATAGTATTTCCATTCAATAATTTTAATTCTAAAAAATCTTGTGAATGATTTTCATTTAAACTAATTTCAATAACCACTCCACCTAATATATCTATAGTTTCTCGCATTATGCATACCCCTCCTATTTATATTATATATGCATAAATTTTTCACTTTAGAACTATTCTAAGCCATATGTAGGTAAAATGTCTTTTGACAAACAGCAGCCCCAAGAAAATAATAAGTTGAAGATTTCTTCCCACTCCTTTTTTAAATATTCAGGAAGTACATCCATAACTTTATCCCGAAAATCATTAATCAATATTCTTTTATTTTCTTCAATGGAATGTTGCTCCATATAATCTAAATATTTCTCTGATGGATCTAATATCATTGCATTCACCAGATCACATAATTTTGCACCTATACCCTTTATGCATAAATAACTCTCTCTTCCTTCCATATCTTCAGGAGGTTCTATATATATTTCTTTTTCAATACATTTATCAAATATCTCTTGATAATTACTTAACCAGTTCTTATCTGTAATATTCTTAAACTTAACCCCATCCTTTAAGTCAAAAAACTTCATTATATTTTCATTATCAATAAAACCATCAAGTATCTCTAATAAAACTTTACAGTTTTCTGTTATGCATAAATAAAGTCTTGGAGGAATCAGATTTTCTTTTTCTCTAACATTTAATTCTTTCATGTGTATTACGTGATTATTTTTGACTTTTTTATATACGGCGTTGGCTCCTCGATATGTATCTCCATGTTTACCATTAACATATAATTTATCACTATCAATTAAACAAATCATAATTCTTTCCTCATTAATCGCTTGATTTAATTTAGAAGGTGCATTTCCCCCGTGAAAAGAATCATTTTCAAAGCGTATGCTAAAATTTGAACTTAATTTCTTAATTTTATTTACATGTGCAAATATATTTTGAAAAAGTAATGCATCATTCTCATTTTCCGACAATAGTTTTGTTTCTCTAACCTCATACAAAAACTTTAAAGGCACATAAAAAATGTCACCTACTCTTTTAATTGTATCACCTTGTAATATTACATTTATCTTATATGGCAGTATCTCATAACATTCATAAACATATATATATTGCTGTCTAATCCATTGAATAAATTTACGATTTGTTGGACTAATCAAATCGCATCTTTCTAAATACTTCAAAAGCGTTTCACTTCCAAAAATTATGTGCTGACACTTTATCATCGAAGTAAAAAGTGTATCAATTATAATAATTGATTTATCTAATGGATTAGTAATGTCTTTGATATTTTCAATTATTTCATCTGGTAGTTCTATCCACATCTAAAGTACCTCATCTACTGTAAAAAATCCCATTGGCCATCCTATTAGAAGTCCTTTTTCATTGAACATTTTGCTACTAACTATTGTATTTCCGTCTTCTTTATCAAACACTAATATATTTACATTTTTCGCATCAAATTTTTTTGCACTTATTAATCTTCCAATTCTATTAATCATAGCTTCACTATGGGTTTCAAAAATAATTTTCAAGTCAATTCTATTTTTTATTGCTTCATCAATTACGTTTGCAAAAACATCAATCATTTTGGCTTGATATGCTGGATGTAAGTGCAATTCAGGCTGTTCAATAACAATTGTTTTTGAGACTTTTTCTCTACTTCGCTTCTTATTATTTTCATGAAGCATCCACAACATAACAACAATTGGGAGCATCTGTGAATATCCATATCCTGTATCTGCGACATTAGTTACTTCACTACCATTTATATCATTTTTCACTATTAAAGAAACATGCCCAATACCTTGTGTTACTGAGAAAACAACGTCAAACTTCTCTTTACTCCACTTTTCAAATTTATCCAATTCTTCAGGTTCCATATTATATAAAATCATTGGCAAATTCGTTCCATCTGCATCAAGTTCATCAATACTAATTCCTTGCACTCTATAATACCTATCTACCATAGCTCTTATAGGCTTTACATAATTTGTTTGCTTCATATCCATAGAAATAGACTGATTTAATTCGCTTATTATTGTATTTAATTTTGTAGCAATAATATAGTCATTAATCTTCAGAAAACGCTTGTGTTTCACAGTTGTCTTCTCAAACTTATTATAATTTTCTTTTTTCAATATATTTAATATACTTTCTTTTGATCCTAACGGTACATCAGGTTCATTATATAAATATGGTGAATCAAAAACAGTATCTTTCTTCCAGTCATCTCCATATACCAGTTTCTTGCATTTAGAATTGACTTCTTCTGATCTAAACATAGTGATAAAAGTTTTCTGTCTGCTATTATCTATTCTTTCTTCAACAATAGATGGTAACAAATTAGCTGAGTCTCTAAACCAACCTAACTTATATTTATCTAGTATCGTAATATCATCATTAATATATACTTTAGCATTACCTTCTTCCGTCATCAATAGTTTTATCTTTTGGTCAAAAAATGTAATGTTTACTTCCTCAAAATATTTTTCATTTATTGCTATTTCAACATTGGCCATGTATTCTTTCTCAGTGCGATTCTTACCGAAGATGATGCCTCTCCTTCGTGGTTGAACATTAATCATAAATGATAATCTCATTGGTTGACCCTTATTATTTCTGCATAAAGCATGCTCATAGTCGCCTAAATCAACATAGTCGCCATACCATAATATTGAATCTGCAATTTTCCGTTCTAAAGTCTGTTTTAATAATGGAAACAATCTAATAAAGGAACTTTTTCCTGCACTATTTCGTCCCACCATAACTGTAAGTGGTTTTAGTTCAATCTGCCCACTATCTCGAATAGACCTATAATTTTGAATTGATATTTTCTCCATATAATTTTCCTCTCTAAATTAAGTTATTTATTACCTATTTCTAACTTATTTTGTAATATATCTTTTATCTCTATGCTCACCACTTGCTATCAAAACATCTTTTCAACCAGTTCATTCAAATAATTTCTTGCAGCAGTAGTTCCAATCTGATGTAAATCCCTTGCAATTCTAACTCTTGCTTACTTTGTTAAACCTTTCTTCTTCATGTCTCGATCTATAAGTGTTTTCCAATGCCTACTGTGAAAGTTTCTTTAATTATCAAAAAAAACAACCGAAAAACCTATCACTCTTTACAGGAGCTACAGTTATCCGCATTTAAGTACATTGAGGGTTTCTACAACTCTAGAGACCACATGGTTCACCTTGGAATGCTAACCCCTATTGAAAAAGAAGAACTCTTCTGGGATCAAGCTTAGTAACTGATTCCAGAATGTTTTTTCTAATAATCATGTCTACTTACTTGACTATAGTGCACTCAAAATCTTACATACATATTATCACACTAATAAATAAAATTCCATAATGGCCTTTAATATTCTTATAACATTTTACCTATAATAAAATATTCAAAATTGTGCTGCTCTTTTCTCATCCATAATTAAAACTTTAATAATGAAAGCTGTCAAGGGTTCCACAGAAGCAACGCTTGCCTTGACAGCTTGGATCAAAAAAATTTCACTTTAAATATAGAAATAGCTGGACAAGATTCTTTCCCTTTATCCAGCTTTATTACAGCTCTTAATGAAAGTAACATAAATGTTTATATATACAAACATCAATCAATACTTTTTACATCTTTCATGCTCTTCCTATTTAATGTAATTATTTTGCATTTGCATTCCAATGCAACTTATCATTATATAAAATAAGGAACCCACATTGTCTCCGAGTGTATACAACATAAAAATCAGAGAAATCAAACTGCAAAGTGACCTACAAAGCAGATACACCTGACCCCTTTACAACTTTTATAGTGACTAAAAATTTGCCAATTATTGAAAATAACCAGATTAGTAGCATTTCTCTCTAATCTAGCCATAACAAATAAAATATAAACTGGTTTACACTACTTATGCAATTTATCTTTGTAAATTAATAATTGCATGTATAATAATTATTGATAACTACAAGATAAAGTATAGTCTGTTACTTTATTACAATCAATTAGAATTTCATATTCGCTATCTTTTATTGTATCTTCCATTTTAAATTTTGCTCCATTCCCTAATTCACTATATGAATAAACTTCATTTTTGCTAGTATCATATATTTTTACATTTATTTTGGCATCTTCTTTCATTCCTGATAATACATATTCCACAGTCTGCTTTCTGCAAGGAATAACAATATAAGAGTTTTTCTGATTTAAATAATCAATCCCATCATGGATTGAAGTATAACCTGTAATATTTTTTGCAGTTTTTTCTTGTCCAATATGTATGCTAAACGAAACATCACCATTATGATAAACCTCTGAGTTATTATAATCACGCACAGCAAGTTTTAGGTGATAGGTCCGACCTTTTTCAAGATAAGTCTGCATTTGTGTATCATATCCATTAACATAAATTTCTTTTGAACATAACATTTTGTCATCATCTACTACCCCAGCGAAAAAAAGATTATTATCCGCAAACAACTCTTTTCCCCTTGAAATTTCTATATTATCAAACCAAAAAATATAATTACCTGATTCGCTTGGTGTATAATCATAGCTGGCGAATGAATATGCTTTATCTGAATTAATATTACCAATATAATTAAACACACTCTCATCAAATCTATCATTAACAAGCGTTGCACCAGATATGTCAATGTACGGTTTTAGAAAGAGAACACTTATGTCTCTCCGTCCAATATATTTATCATCCTGACGTGTAAATCTTGTTGTTTTATCCGAAAAAATGTACTTATCACCAGCATTTAACGAAACCGACCGGACTCCTACATCATAGCCCAAGTTTTTTAGTTTTCCTGTATGTTCTGCAAGTTCATTTCTATATTTATCTAAGATACTAAATTTAAAGTTCAGAAAGCTTCCTGAGAACTCATTTCCGCTACTATCTTCGACTCTATGTCCTGCTATAATTCGATATAATCCTTTATCTCCAGATGTAAATTCATATTCATCTGTATTGGGATTAGTCTGGTCTGTATAATGAGTCTCATAAATGTCATAAGAATTTTCAAATGCCACCTTTACCTCACTCTTGGGAACATCAATTACAGCCTCATTAGGCTTTGGAACTGAACAAGTGGAATCAATATAACCATTTTTTACTTTTAATGATCTTCCCAAAAAATTAGCCTCCCCCGTATATATAGTATCTACTACGCCTTTGCTAACATACCACAATCCATCATCTTTATAAGACACACCTGTATAATCATAATCCACTACACCATTATTAATATACCACCACTTATCATCATATTCTGCTAAGCCTGTATATGTATTGTCGATATCACCATTTTTATAATAGCAAATTTTATTATCTTCTAAAACAGTTCCTGTATAATCACTTGCTATTTCAGTTTCCACCTCTTGAGTCTTTTCTTTTTGTTCATCTTTTTTCTCTGTTTGAAAAGTTACGTTTTTGCTTTCAATTACCGTTTGCTTTTCCTCTTGTTTTCCACAGCCTGTTACAAGAACTAAACATACTCCAAATATTATTACAATTCTTTTATACATAATTCCTCTCCTCTATAAGTTTTTTATGCTATCGCAAGATATATTTTTACTAGAAATGCTTTCAAAGAAACTAAAAACCATGTCATTTAAATATGGGGCTTAATATACAGAGTTATAGACGAATGTGTAAATAAAATTATCAGAATTAACAAATAGAAAAAAACTTATTTTTTGCAATATTCATTTTATTCATTCTCGTTGCATCTCCATCAATACATAATGTTGTATATTATAGAAAAGTTGTCAAGAGGTCTGCGAAGCAGATACATCTTGCCTCTTGACAGCTTTTTACATTAGCAGAGACCGTCCCATGCTTAAAACAGGCTTGATTAGAAGCATATTCCTAATCAAGCCTTGACTACCGTTTTTCACCCACAGTTTTACATGGTCTTTACCTTACAGCATTTTATCCTTTCTGCTTAACATAAAACGTATATGTAACAGAACCATCTCCATTGACAGTCATAAACTGCCCATTATCCGTCCACATATCATTACCACTTTCATCTGCTATCGATGTCATTCCATCTGTTTGAGACCACATAACAAAGACTATTGTATTCCATATATCTTGTTTTGCCTGTTCTGTACTTGGCTGTGATTTAAAAGTAATCTTATTGCCTTCATGTGACTTGAAATTATCAAAAAGCGTCTTTGGAATCTGATACTTATCAATCTGCGTTTTCCATGCTGCCCCTTCGCCCGTACTATCTTCCTGCGCCCATTTATCCGTTGTCGCTTCATTCTCCCAAAAACCCTCTGGCCAACCCTGGGATTCTCCCTTAGCATCGGCCCAAGCTACATAACGTCTATATGATTCTGTTACATAGCTACTAGTATCTCCCCAAGAAGTTGTATCTTCCTTATTAATCCAGATTTCACCTTCATAATGACCAGTCAAATATGATCCGTTTCCGCTAATATTTTGCTGTATAGTTCTTGTCTGTGCCACACCATCTTGTATCCATGCACCATTTTCATTCACTGCGGAACCGTCAGGAGCTGTTCCATTTATAAATAGACAACCAGAATTATCAAAGTAATAACACTCTGCTATGCCATCATTATTTCCATCAACCCAATGCCAACCTATATCCAAATAACCATTCTCGTCAAAATGATACCATTTCTCCTCTATTTGTTTCCAACTGTTTGCATATCTTGTACCATCATCTTGCTGGTACCACCACTTCCAGTTTTCTGGACCATCAAAAATCCATTGGCCAGCATAGCTTGTCATGACACCTCCCATTGTCATAAACACTGATAATGCAATAACTATTCCTTTCTTTAAATGCTTCTTCATCTTTAGTCCTCCTAATTAATTTTTCCTTATAATATTACAAATTGTAATCAATGAAAATCTCAATGTACATTATAGCAATACTTTAGTATTTTGTAAATAGTCTTTCTTTAAAGTACACTTTAAAGAAAAGGAGTACAACTCATGTTTGGGGATATGATTCAAACTCTTAGAAAATCGCGAAATTTTAGCCAGGTACAGCTTGCTGAAAAATTAGGGGTTTCGAAGCAAACCGTGTCGAATTGGGAAAATAATAATATACTTCCGTCAATAGATATGTTATTAAAAATATCAAAACTTTTTTCAGTTAGTTGTGATTACCTCTTAGAACAACATGAAAGGACATATTTGGAAATCAGTGGTTTGTCCATAGAACAGATTTCGCATGTACAACAAATAATAGATGATATAAAAAGGAAATAGCATAAGAGCCAACATGATAACTCTCCTATCATATTGGCTCTTTTATTTACATATATTTAATTTGAACATCCATCTTCTTTAATTCTTTTTCTTCTTCCTCATTAAATACAAATTTCCCCATAAATTCTTTTACTTTATCCGGAAAAAGCGAAAAAATTAAGTACATTCTTCTAAGCATATCTCTATCTTCTAATTCACTAGCATATTCAAGATATCCATCAAAGATTTCGTCACCAATTTTATAAACTTCTTCCGATTCGAATGATTCTACAATAAGTCTATCCATATCATATATATCGTTATCTGGATCATGTTCTAAATGGGATTCAGCATATTTTTTTTTATCTTCTTCTAGTTTTGATTTTAAATGCCTTCCTTTTTTTAAAGAAGAGTTTTTATTATATCTATATACAGCCAAATCTTCCGATAAATTAGCTTCTTTTAAATTCAAAACTTGATTTAAATCACATATTAAGTCTTCACTAACCTTTTTATTTTGAATTGCCTTTCTTAATGAATTTTCATCATAGGTCCTGTACTTCTGGTCTCGTTTCACCAAATTTTCCAGCAAATCTCTATAAGTCAATCCACGTTTTTCCCTTTCCATAATAATTCTTTTCGCTTCATTATTATGTATGCTTTCTACCATATCTGCTATTTCTTTAATACCTTTTGTTTTATACATTTATCCTCCTATAAAATTAAGAACATATTTTTATAAATTAATAGCCCATTTTTGACTCTCTAAACCCTTATAATCACTAAAAAACTTGGTTTTTTTTTTACTAAAATAAACATTATAATAAAGTCATCAAGTGATGCACTTGAACGCGCGCTCAATGTGCTCTGAAAGGAGCATTTATTAATGAGTAAATCATCAAACGAAGAAATAGTTAAACATAGCCCTTATACAAAGAATATGCTTAATACAGGTTCACGTTTATATACCTTGCGAACAAAGGCAGGGTTGACCCAACAGCAACTAGTTGATACATTAACAAGTGAACGTAAAAATGGTGCATATGTCAAAATTGCCAAAACACAATATAATCGCCTTGAATGTGGTAAATCTTTTATGAATACTGAAACGTTAATGGCTCTTTGCAAACTTTACAGTGTCTCCGCTGATTATATTCTATTCGGGGAAAAGAATTCTAAAGACAGTATATCAAATTACCTTAGCAAAAACAATGCCATATCATTCTGCAATTTGTTGGAATACATAATAAAAAAAATTAAGGAAAGTTTTGATATAGACTAATTGCATTCAAAATTTTTTGCTCCACATTAAATGTGGAGCTTTTTATATATGGAACAAAATAGTCCATAAAAATGCGTACTTTTAAGAAATAATTCGCTATGATTAATTCATCAAGAAACATGACGCGCGAAATGATGATATAGATAACTCAACAAAAAAAATAATTGATCAATGATTACAACTCCTAAACATAACAAATATAAATTATTTAAGAAAGGATTAATTTTATGAATTTAACAGCCAACTTGGTAATTCTTGCAAAAATCCAAAAGCCCTGGGTAGACGGAACAGGTACAAATCGCACCTCATATAGTGCAAATATCATGCAAAACAACGGGGAAATCATAGATACCCTCAGGCTTTCCTTAGATCAATACAATGCCATAGAAGCTAATAAACCGTATCTTGTAAATGTAGAGTATGGCACCGGGAAAAATGGAGCCTACCTTAAGTTGATCGACATTAGCCCCTTAAAAGCCTCTAATTAAAAATTAATCTTGTTTATGCTCCTGTCATTTTGGCAGGAGCAGGAAAGGAAAAGCAAATGCTAATATTATTAGAAAAAATGATTGCTTCCATACAAAACGATTTCTATAATAAACACTGGGTATGGTTCATCTTGAAACTTCTTATCTCAATTGTTGGTCTTATCTGCATGGGCTTGCTTCTCGGGAAAATTACCGTTCTAATTATTTACAACATTGAATCCATTGTTGTAACAATTGGTGCTATCTTCATATTCTTTATGCTTCTTGCTCAATTTATTCCAAAGCGAACAGAAAAGCCGGTAGTCCAACCAGAAAGCACCACCATAGAGTTTGATCCAATTACATTAGAAACTACTTATAGCCTTATAAGGAAGAATTTATGTTCTATATTAGGTGATGTAGCTGAAATTATTAAAATTCGAAAACCCGGTACTTTATCACAAATGGATTCCCCTACACATTATACGATTGTCAGCAATGCCGTCATTTACCATTATTTAGCTGTAAAAACAGCAGATGAGGTTGATATATTTAATGCTATTGGAATCCTCCAAAATGCTCTGGAACAGAGGTTAAATAATAACGAGGTGGAGGGAATTACTCAGACCCATTTTCTATACAAGAGCCAAGCCTACCCCTCTTTGATGGTAGACAATATAAAGGATACGGGTGTATATGTTCAGATTGATATTGCCATAGCAAGTGAATATTACTGTAAATATCGGGAAAGACGTATCTACAACAATATGAATCGATCAGGTGTAATCCGACCACAGGACAAGGATTTCTAATATGGAAATAGAACTGTTCTTAAATGAAGATTACTTAAAATATGGGATTAACAAATATGTTCTCTGGAACCCTGATGTAGCTCCCCATATTGTTATCTTTGGAGCCACCTCTTCCGGCAAGAGTTATGCATCAAAATTGATACTTGCGCGCACTTCTTTAAATACAGATTCTCAATTTTACATATGTGACTTTAAGGGAGACTCAGACTTTTCATTTCTCAACGGAGAAAAACGATTTTACAGATTTCTTGACTGCGGAACCGGACTATCCGATTTTTACAGACAGTTTGAAAAACGTCAGTCAGGAGAAGATGACCGTCGTAACTTCCTCATGCTATTTTTTGACGAGTGGGCCTCATATACTCTAAGCATTAGCAAGCCTGAAGCTGAGGAGGCTAAGAAGAAAATGAGCACGCTCCTCATGCTCGGGCGTAGTTTTAACGTACATATGTTCGTTTCTCAACAGCGAGTAGATGCATCTTACTTTAGTACTGCTCGTGATAATTTTAACAATGTTATAGCCATGAGTAACCTGTCCGCTGAGGGCAAAGAGATGATGTTTAAAGAATTTAAGGATCAGATGAAGCCGGACCGGAAGCAGGGGACAGGTTACATGATTACGAATGGAGCCAACTTTACCAAAATTTTAGTGCCAACTATATCTGAAATGGACCGCCTGAATGCCACTATCAAAAAGGCTGTGCAACGATAATATCGCCAGGGGGCGTGCGAAGCATTAGCCCCCTGGCAGGGCAGACAGCTTTTTGTCTGCCCCTTACCGAAGTTGCGACTAATATTACCACTGAGGATAATAGTAAAATGAAAAATACAGCAGAACTCCTTATAATATGAGTATTCTAGCCCTCACTACTTGACTAAGTATCATAAAGCGCCTTATTTAATATATTCAGCTTAGCTTTCAAAAAGGAGAAGAAAGAAACACATGAGACAAAAAACATCTTTTCCACTAATTTATGGCAACACGCAAAAATATAAAGCTCCATATTCCGCTACAGTCAAAAGCTACGGAGGTAAAAAGAAAAAACTGACCGTCTGCAAAAACAGGGTAAGGCAATACGGTCTAAATGGTACTTTTGACAGTAACACCAAAGACAATACATCTGGCAATGCTCCACCACCAGCAGAAACGGGATTGGCACCACCATGCACCCAAGGGGATAATAATAAGTCCCCACCTAGTGAAGCAGAGAAACAACGCCTAGCGTGTAATCTCTCCCGTGCTAGATCAACCATTTATGAATTAGCATTATGTAATGACTGGGATTACTTTTTCACATTCACCCTTGACCCGAAAAAATATGATCGTTCTGATTTAAAGACCTTTCAAAAGGACCTATCAAGATTTTTCAGAAAATACAGGGAAAAATATAAGGTAAATGTGAAGTATCTCCTAGTCCCAGAACAGCATAAAGACGGTATCAACTGGCATATGCACGGCTTCCTGATAGGTCTCCCAGAAGAACACTTACGAAAGTTTACGTTTGATGAACAGCTTCCTTATTACATACGCCATAAGTTGCAAAATAATCAACCTGTTTATGATTGGAAAGCCTATCAAAAGAAATTTGGGTTCTGCAATATAGAGCCTATACGGGATTTAGAAGCCAGTGCTAAATATGTAACCAAATACATTTCAAAGTCCATGGATAACGGTATCATTCAGGCTAATGGTCATTTATATTATGCTTCGCAAGGTCTAAACCGTGCAGTAACAACCGCCAGTGGATATTATGACCCACAACAAAATTTATATTTTGATTTTGAGAATGAGCATGTTCTAACGAAATGGTATAACGGTGACCAACACCCTGAAACTTTCGTCAATGCAGATGAAAAGATTCATCTCTTAAGAGAAAAAAGAAATAAACAATATCCCATTAGCAACAGCCATAACGGTACAGATTTCGAGCCACAATGGGACTCTGAAACAGGGGAAATATTTAAGAATCCTTTTGATGATTCCGAATATTTTAAAATATTTTAAAATTAAAATAACTTTAACTTTAGGTGTAAGGAATGAACCTAAACATAACAATAGAATAAACATATAAAACATAACAAATACAAATATAACCATCATATCAATCTAAAACATTAAAAATCTAAACATCAAATCATAAAAAATTAAATCCAAGAAAACTTTTCCAATTCCTTACACCACCGATAATAAGGTGGCGTAATATGAACACAACAAATCATTCAGAGAGATTCCAACTTTCTTTATTGAAAGACGCTTTAAACTGCGGTATACTAAATACAGACAGTGTGCTTGATATGCTTATGTCTACGAAAAAAGAACAAGTTAAAAAAATACATCCCTACGCAATCACACCACCATCTAGTGAAAAAGGGCGTTGGCAGACTTTCTATAAAAAAGCTGATGGGAAAAGAAAGAATATCAAAGCACAAACAGAAGAAGAGCTACTGGACAAGCTGATTCCTGTTTATCTTACTAATTCGCACATTGACAAGCTGACATTTCACGAACTGTATAAAGAATGGCTTGATTATAAAAGATCAGTCTCAAACAGCCCCAATACCATCAAACGCCACGAGCAGCATTACCGAAAGTATTTTGAACCGTCACTTTTACATAATCGTAAGATAGTAAAAATTGATGAACTATTGCTTGAAACGGAATGTAACCGGATAATCAGGGAATTTAATCTTCCCAGAAAAGAATGGACGAATATTAAGACTATTTTAAATGGTATGTTTGAATATGCTGTCAGGAAAAAATATCTGACAGAAAGCCCCTTAGAAAGAATCCAGATTCTTGTAAAGTTCAAACAGATGATAAAGAAGACGGGAAAGACAGAAACTTATAATTCTGATGAATTAAAGGAACTGAACCTTTATCTTGACCGTATGTATACCGAAACCCATGATACGGCCTTTCTTGCAATAAAGTTGAACTTTCTGCTAGGCTTACGGGTAGGGGAATTAGTAGCATTGAAATGGGAAGATTACAGCGAAAACCATTTACATATTGTCCGTGAGGAAGTCAGAAACCAGATTACAAACCATTATGAGGTTGTTGAACATACGAAAACAAACCGCGATAGATTCGTTGTCCTTGTAGCAAAAGCGACGGACATTCTTGAACAGCTTGACCATCAAGGCAATTTTATTTTTATGAGAAATGGAAACCGTATTACATCAAGACAGATCGCTTATGTTCTTGAAAAATATGCAGAGCGTCAAGGGCTTTCTACAAAATCAACTCATAAGATGAGAAAAACATTTGCGAGTAATTTAAACGCTAGCGGAGTACCACTTGATTGTATACGAGAATTACTCGGGCATAGCAATTTAAATACAACACTCGGATATATCTACAATCCCCTGACCGAAAAAGAAACATTTGACCTCATATCAAAGGCTTTGTAAGCTGTCTACAACTGTCTACAGGCTGACAGACACTCAAAAATAGCGGAAACCCTGATAAAACCTAGGTTTCCGCTATATCTAATAAAAGCGCGAGACGGGACTCGAACCCGCGACCCCGACCTTGGCAAGGTCGT
>CAURBV010000031.1:0-21557 GCA_963523055.1 uncultured Paenibacillaceae bacterium
GAGTACGACCTTGCCAAGGTCGGGGTCGCGGGTTCGAGTCCCGTCTCGCGCTTTTTTTATTTACCGGAAGTCTTTCTTATAATAGAAGACTCTGGTCTTTTTTTATTTTAGGGGTAAGTTATATGGACGAAATATGGAAATAAGGTATACATAGATTTCAGAATGTGATAAAATGCGGATGGATGTACCAAATAAGAAAACCTGATATTCTGCAGTATGAATGGAATGTTATGAAAAGAGGAACTAGAAGGATTGTCTGACGGAAGATAAGGAGGGTATATGTTAGATCGTGTGATTACCATAAGCAGAGAGTTTGGAAGCGGCGGCAGGGAACTGGGAATGAAGCTGTCACAGAAACTTGAAATCCCTTTCTACGACAAAGAATTAATTTCTTTAACTGCACAGGAAACAAACCTGTCTGAGACAGAATTTCTTAGTTATTATGAGAGTATTCCCGTAACAGAGCAATCATTGGAACCACCCCTTTATACCTCGTTTTCCCCCCTGTATGAAGTGCCTATATCGGATCAGGTATTTCTGGCTCAGTCCAGAGTGATTAAAAGTCTGGCTGAAGATGGACCATGTATTATTGTTGGAAGGTGTGCAGACCGGGTTCTTGAAGACAGCATCAATCTATTTATTTACGCAGGGATTGAACAGCGGATCCAGCGAATTATTTCCTTAAATAAAGATCTGAATCCTGAATTAATAGAGAATAAAATCAGGGAAACGGATCGGAAAAGAAAAGATTATTATCAGTATTATACAGGCTGTGAATGGGGAAAGGCGCAGAATTATCACCTTTGTCTGGATAGTGGTCTAGCCGGTGTGGAAGGCTGTTATCAGGCCGTTTTAAGCTATTTAGGGCATTGTATTTAATTATAGTTTTAAAGGAGCATGGTTGTGAACGTAAGAATGAATAAAAAGATAAGAAGAGTTTTTTCGGGTTTGATGGCAATTGTGTTGATCGCTTTGACTGCGACAACCGGTTATGCCCAGGAGGCGGCCGGACCGGGAGCGGACCTTAAGGCAGGTAATGCTGCATCGGTGAATGGTGTATCCATATACGTGAGCAAACGGTTGAAAACCCTGTCCTTAAAACAGAATGGGACTTTAATCGGAGAGTATCCCGTATCCATTGGAGCATCGTCTTCTGATGGAAACAAAAAGGTAGAAGGTGATATGAGAACTCCCAGCGGTCAGTTTTACGTCTGCACGAGAAATGACAAAAGTGTGGCATATCTGGCACTTGGGCTTTCTTATCCCGGAATAGAAGATGCCAATCGGGGATTTGAGCAGGGAATCATCACCCAGGAGCAAAGAGATGAAATTATTAATGCTAATTCAAACGGACAGCAGCCTCCGTGGGAGACGGCACTGGGTGGAGCTATTATGATTCATGGATGCAGAGTTCCGGATGGGACAACTCATGGATGCGTAGCAGTTGATAATGATGTAATGGATGTTTTGTGGAGTTACTGCAATTTGGGTGTTCCGGTCACAATCGGTCCATAAATGAAGTCCTCAAACGCGGTATATGCCGTTTTTGGGGACTTTTTTAATGCCTGTCCTTGTAATATAAGAACCTTTGTACTATAATAACTAAGATTATATTTTATTAAGGTAATTGATTTAAGTGTGGGAGCACCAAACATTCCGCCGGCTGGACATATTACAGAAGCTCAGAAATCTGCTCACTTCTTGGTTCTCAGGAGGAGCTGGCACATATAGCTTTGTCCGTCATAGACGAAGGAGACATTGTGCTTGTTCCCGATCCATGTTACCCGGTATTTGCTGATGGTCCTTTACTGGCTGGAGCCAGTCTTTTTTACATGCCCCAGAGGAAAGAAAAGGATTATCTCATCTATTTTTCAAAAATACCAAAGATGCTCATTCAGGATGCCGAACAGGTGGATAAAAGTAGAATTTCGAGGTGAGACATATGAAAAAGAGATTGGTGTGGACAGTAACAGCAGTCTTATATATTTTATTTATTTACTCCAACTCTCTTAAGACAGCAGATTTATCATCGGTTGACAGCGGGCATGTTTTGGAGTATTTAAAGAATTTGTTTATCTCTACGGGCATAGAGAGCCGGTGGCTCACAGAGCATATAATCCGAAAGGCAGGTCATTTCTCGGAATATACGCTGTTAGGGATAATCTTGTATCAATGTGTCAGATCATATAAATTTAGAATGGAGAGGCGTTGGTTTATTCATGGAATTGCAGGCTTTTTGATTCCTTTTATTGATGAGACCATTCAGCTGTTTGTGCCGGGTAGATCGGGGCAGATCTCTGATGTATGGCTGGATTGTTCAGGAGTGGCAGCCGGAACTGCGATTGCAGCACTCCTGTTTTTTATATACGCAAAAGAATGGAGTAAAATATGAAGAATTACCGGATTGTTGTTGAGTATGATGGAAGCCGCTATGACGGATGGCAGAAACAGGGGAATACCGATCAGACGATACAGGGAAAGATAGAAACTGTTTTAGAGCGATTAATCGGGCAAAGCGTGGAGGTACATGGTTCAGGCAGAACAGATGCAGGGGTGCACGCTCTTAATCAGATTGCTAATTTTCACATTGATATAAATAAAAAGGAACAGGAGATAATGGAGTATTTAAACCATTATCTTCCTGAAGATATTCGGATAAAGGCACTGGATCAGGTTTCGGAGCGGTTTCACAGTCGTTTGAATGCGCAGGAGAAGACATATCTTTACCGCATTGAAATCGGAGAGAAAAAGCCGGTTTTTGATCGAAAATATATTTATGGTCTTCATAAAAGCCTGGATGTGAAAGCGATGGAACGGGCAGCAGCTTTTCTCTGCGGAGAGCACGATTTTAAAAGCTTTTGCTCGAACAGGAAAATGAAGAAGTCAACAGTAAGAAACTTAAAGAAAATAGAATTTGAAAAAGAGGATACCAGACTTTTGGTCCGTTTTACTGGAGATGGATTTCTCTATAATATGGTAAGAATTCTTATGGGCACTTTAATAGAAGTGGGACTGAAAGAACGAAGACCAGAGGAGATGTCCGGGATATTAAAAGCGCTGGACCGGCAAATGGCTGGTTATACCGCGCCTCCGGAAGGCCTTTTTTTGGAGAGTGTCAACTATTGACTTTAAAATCAGGAAAGGAGAACTATGACTGATTTTTTGGTTCGCATGTTTGTGAAGGACTATAAAAACATGGAGGATTCCCTGGTTCGTACCAGGTACGGGTTGATGGCAAGTGTGGTGGGGATCTTCTGCAACACCCTGTTGTTCACCGCCAAGCTTCTAACGGGACTGCTGATTAACAGTAT
Source organism: uncultured Paenibacillaceae bacterium (assembly GCA_963523055.1). Classification (GTDB taxonomy): domain Bacteria; phylum Bacillota; class Clostridia; order Lachnospirales; family Lachnospiraceae; genus Lacrimispora. The sequence goes on from CAURBV010000031.1 coordinate 3,312, forward strand.
CTCTGTTATGGCAGACGCATTTAATAACTTGTCGGATGCGGCATCCTCCATTATAGGGTTTATTGGTGTGAAGATGGCTGGGAAACCGGCAGATGAGGAGCACCCATTTGGACATGGAAGAGTGGAATATATTGCGGCATTTATTGTTGCATTCCTTGTTATCCAGGTAGGTTTTTCCCTGTTTAAAACCTCAATTGATAAAATCCTTCACCCTCAGGAGATGTCTTTTCATGCAGTGTCTGTTATTATCCTTATCCTGTCTGCATTAGTGAAATTATGGATGGCGTTTTTTAACAGGACTCTTGGAAAACGAATCCAGTCATCTGTCATGAAGGCGACCGCAGCAGATTCTATGGGGGATGTAATAACTACCTCTTCCACTATCGTATCTGTGGTTATTTATGGGATATGGGGGTTAAATATTGATGGAATTGTGGGTGTAATTGTTTCCGTCATCGTCATGTGGGCGGGTATAAGAATTGCAAAAGATACACTTACGCCATTAATCGGTGAGCCCATTGATCCAAAGCTTTACCAGGAAATCACTGATTTTGTGGAAGCCTATGAAGGGATCGTGGGAAGCCATGACCTGATTGTTCATAATTATGGACCAACCAAAAGTATGGCCTCCATTCATGCTGAAGTTCCTAATGATGTAAATATAGAGGTGTCCCATGAGATTATCGACCGGATTGAACGGGAGGCATTAAAAAAATTTGGGATATTTCTTGTAATTCATATGGATCCCGTAGAAACCAGGGATTCGAAAGTAATGGAATTTGGAAGTATGGTGGAAAATGTGATACAGGATACAGATGAAAGAGTCACATTTCATGATTTTAGAATGATAGAAGGAAAGGATCAGATTAATCTGATCTTTGATCTGGTAGTTCCCAGGGAATATGACCGCAAAAAAAGGGAATGGCTAAAGGAAGAGATCACAAAAAAGATAACTGAGATAGATAAACGCTGCTGTCTGGTCATAACCGCGGAAAGTGGTTTTGGTGTGGAAAAATAAGGTAATAAAATATTTCCATTTTATGCAATAAGATGACAGAAATCAGCATTAACCTAATAGAAAGGAAATCGGATCCATGCTGTTTATGGGATTGATGAGCTTTGGCGGAGCTGAAGATTACAGCCTGTTAAGCGATGAAGCGCTTTTGAAAAAAGTGGCAGAGGGCGATCAGGAGGCTTTTCAGCGTTTATATCAGAATACAGACCGCACGATGTACAGTTTTATTCTGTCCATTATAAAGCACCCCCAGGATGCGGAGGAAATCTTGCAGGAAGTCTATTTAAAGATATGGACTTCTGCAAAGAGCTACAAATCCCAGGGGAAACCTTTGGCGTGGATGTTTACCATAGCACGGAATTTATGCTATATGAAATTCCGGGAGCAGAAGCATGACTCGGACATTACGTTAGAAGACTTGTCTGGAACGGAAACCGGAGAGGTCTGTTCAGAGATAGAGATGGCAGCAGATAAGATGGTATTGCTGGCTGCATTGTCAATTTTAAAGGAAGAGGAGAGAGAGATCGTTCTTCTTCATACGTCCGCCGGAATGAAGCACAGGGAAATAGCGGCCAGCTTAAAGATTCCTTTGGCAACTGCTCTGTCCAGATATAACCGGGCTATGAAAAAACTGGAAAATTATTTAAGAGAGGAGTAGGCTTTGATATGGTTTTAGATAAACACAAACAACTAAATAGAAAACAGATCGAAGCCTGCTTAAAATCTGCAACTGATGATTTAATCCCCAATGTACTGGACCGGATTGATTTAAGCACTCCCCAGAGTGAGGAGACCAGTGTTTCAAAGCCAGTCTTTTTTAAACGGCAGAGGGTGATTGCAGGGCTGATTGCAGCCTGCTTCTGCATGATTATGCTTGCGGGAGGAACTTACAGTTTTCAAAACAGCAGAGTGGATTCTGTCATAGGAATTGATGTGAACCCAAGTGTTGAATTATCTGTAAATAAGAAAAACAGGGTGCTGAAAGCGGAAGCGGTCAATCAGGACGGGATGACAATACTTAAGGATATGGATATGGAAGGCGTGGATTTAAATGTGGCTGTTAACGCCATTATCGGATCCATGGTTACCCATGGCTTTCTTGATGATCTGGATAATGCAATACTGGTTACTGTATCCAATGACAGCATTAAAAAGGCTTCCAACTTAAGATCTGCAGTGGTCACTGATATCAGGACGACTCTGGAGGAAAAAAGATTAAAAGCGGTTGTGTATGACCAGCAGGTCATAGAGGAAGACGATGTGAAGCAGCTGGCTCAGGAATATAACATATCCTATGGAAAAGCTTATTTCTTAAAAGAACTGATTGCTCAGAATTCTTCCCTTTCTATGGAAGATATGGAAGAACTGGCTCCGCTTACCATGGAAGAGATTGCTAAGGTCATAACAGAAAGATCCTATGCAGTGGGGGCTAAGACAAAGGTTTCAGAGGAAACGCTGGAAGAGACCAAGACCAGCATTCAGACAACGGAGGAGACGACTACAAAGAAAGAGACAGAGTCTGTCACTGAATCCACTCCGGAATCCACATCTGCTGAGACTCAGAGCCAGGTGCATACAGACCCATCGGGCACCCAGCCTCCAGCTACAAGCGGGGAAACGACGGCAGCAGCAACTACATCTGAGGATGTGGTGTCATCAGAGAAAATAAAGATTGATTACGTGGACTATGAGAATGGCATTGTCATGGTTCACTTTAAAACGAGAGTCAAATGGAAAAATCCTACAGTTTCGGTAAAGGATGGAGATAATAACACATACTCATCAAAGATAGAAGATACCGATTCTGATTACTGTGAGATCAGTGTAACCGGCTTAGAAGGAGGCAGGGAATATACCTTTGTACTTGGAGGAATATCACCGAAATCGGGTAAGCAGACCACGGTAAAGGGCGTTTTTGAGACACCTGTAATTGGGAATGGGGAAGCTGATGACACAGAAACAGAGGAGACCACCGAGCAGGTAGTGACAACAAAGCCGACTGAAACTACAACCACCAAAGCGCCAGAAACAGAAACAACTGTGGCAGAGAAAAAGAACACAGAATCAGTGAATCAGGAAGGGCATTCCGTACAATAAGGCTCTTCCTGAGCTTTAAGAATATTTGGTAAAAAAATGTAAAATAGTGCTTGACCACAGGAGAAAGCTATAGTATAATACACTCGTTGCACTGATGGGCTATCGCCAAATGGTAAGGCAACGGACTCTGACTCCGTCATTTCAAGGTTCGAATCCTTGTAGCCCAGTGATGAAAAAAATTAAAAAGCGTTGATTTGCGAAAGCAGATCAACGCTTTTTTTATATACATTCAGCTCAGTTAATTTAATGCTTCAATCAGTGAAATCAGGGTCAGTGACTGACCATAAGCCATGGGACGAATTGTTATATTTTTATAGTGCTCTGCATTGTAACCCATACCAGTTCCTGCGGAAACATTTAAGACGGTTCCGTCTTCCGCTATATTATTACAGATTCCTTCAACAGCCCTGGCTGCACATTCATGATATGTTTCATTCAGAATTCCCATTTTTATTCCTTTTAAAATACCACCTGCAATCGCCGCAGATCCAGATACTTCCTCATAGCTAGCCGGATCAGTAAGAACGGTATGCCACAGCCCGGAAGGAGCCTGTAACTCTTTCAGGGCATTCACCTGGGCTTTGTAAGTATCTGTCAGATATGTGAGAAGTCCCGGATCCAGAGTTTGATCAAATGACTCAATCAGTTCCAGAATTCCATAGGTAAACCAGGAATTGCCTCTGCACCAGAAAATTCCGCCAAAATTACTGTTTAGCGGAAAACTCCAGCCATGATAAAACAACCCGGTATGTTTGTCGTATAAATATTTAATATGAAGTAATACCTGATGGAGGGTTTCGCCTATCCAGTCCTCATTTTTGAAACGATGTCCCATTTTATTTAAAAACAGAACTGCCATGAATAATGTATCAATCCACATTTCACCGTCATTTAACAAGACGCCATCACGGTTCCCGATTGCAGTTACCACATGCTGGAAGCCGCCTTCTTTCGTTTTCGGCAGTTCGTTCATCAGCCATTTGGCATGATCCAGACAGAGCTTTTCGTAATCAGGGTTATGAAACGCATCCAGCAGCTGGGCTAAAACAAGATAGGGGGCAGTGGTATTTATATTTTTACTGGGAAGTCCTTTCTGTAGATTATTTTGAAACCAGCGGTCAAAAAAATCTAAGTAGCGGTCATCTCCATAAAAACCCTGTAGTTTTAACAGCCCATAGAGACCTACACCCTGTGGCCAGTCCCATTCCTCAATGCCAAAATCTCTGGCAATAATACCGCGGCTTGCATCTTCTTTTCCGACTGAGCGGTCATTTTCATAATTACCACCTCCCAGATTCATCAGTTTGTCCATCACAAGATGGATTTTCGGAAGTAATTCCTTGTTTGTCATTTCATTCTCCTCCATTTAATTTTTTAGCGTATGCGCTAGGTGTCATCCCCGTGCCTTTCTTGAAAATCTGACTAAAATACTGGGGATTATTTCCACACCCTACCTGCTGGGCAACCCATTGGATCTGTTCTGTATGGCCTTCTGCTAATAATTGTTTGGCTTTTTGGATGCGCAGGGCAGTGATGTAGTTAGAAAATTTTTGTTTGGTTTCTTTACTGAATCGTTTGCTGACATAATCCACATTCATAAAAAGATAATTTTCGGCGATGCATTTTAATGTAAGGTTGGGATCATTCAGATGCTCGACCACATATCGAATAATTTTGTCGATGAAAGGGCTGTAGTGCTGGGAACGGCTGGAAGGCTTTTTCAGGACTTCGTTCAGCTTCCTGCATAGCATGCGTCGGATTTCAGAATATTCAGTCTGCTGGTTTAAGTCCATCAGGTACTCTGTGGTATCCACCGATGACAGATAGCTGGTTTCCGTAGCCAGTTTAATTAAAATTCGTGATCCGGCTTGCTTTAAAAAATCCGTATTGCTGATATCGTTTAAAGTTGCAGTAAGATTTTCAACGCAGACTTTCCGTTCCGCGTCTTCTGCTACGATTAAACGTGCAGTCAGTTCCTCAATTTTAGTAATTAAATTTTTATAATTGCAGATAGGAACCGGTTCCAGTCCATTCATGTAATAAATAATTCCATAACGTCTTATTTTTGTGATCAGATTTTTCAAAAGCTGTTCAAGGCTATTGAAGGTGCATCGTTTATAGTCTAATTGAAATGGCAGCTCCTTTGGTTTTAAGGTCTGCATAAACAAATCAAATTGGTCATAGGAAGCCTGGTATCTTTCAAAAAAAAGAATCAGTGAGTTTTTCACATAGATACAATACAGTTCAATGCCGGGGGCATGATCGGCCATATAGTCATAAATGTGGCTTAAAACGGAATTTAAAAATTCTTCTTCTAAATAGTGAAGGAAGCATAATTCATATCCCGTCTGATAGAAATCCATAAATCCTGAATAAGCATCCCAGGAAAATTTAGCAGGATCAGACTTAAAAATCTGCTCGTTAATAATATTTCCCATAATACTGTGGTGGAGATTAACCGTCAGCGCCTTCTGGCGTTCCTTTAAATCCTGAAAAGCCTGGCGGTGATAGTATTCCTTTATGATATCTTTCATGCTTTCTACGATTTGTTCTTCGTTGCAGGGCTTAAGCAGATAATGGTGAACCCGGTATTTCATTGCCTGCTTTGCATATTCGAATTCTCCGAATCCGGACAGTAGTATAAACTGGGTGTCCATATGGGCCTCATAGATACGCTCTATTAATTCAAGTCCGGACAGGCCAGGCATGCGGATATCGGTCATTACAATATGAGGTGATTCATCGAGAATCATGTGATAGGCCTCGATTCCGTCACGGCATGTTCCTACCAGTTCAATGCCAAGGCTGTTCCAGTCAATCAGGGAGGAGATTGATTCCCGTATTACCCGTTCATCATCGGCAATTATTAATTTAAGCATGATTATTCTCCTTTCGTATCAAACATGTCTTCTGGAGGCAGGCTCAGAGGGAAAGAAAGCTGTGCGACGGCCTGGTCGTCCTCATTATAGAGGGTAAGGCCGTAGTGTTCTCCGTAAGTCAGCTTCATTCGTTCCGATATATTTAACAGGCCAATACCAAAACCATGAGGTTCTGCTTCCCGGTTCTTCAATTTGTTGATCAGGTCTTCTTCAAAAGCAGAACTGTTATTTCTGACTGTGACAATGAGGGAAGATGCGTCTGCTTCAGCTGTAATTAAAATCCGGCATCCTTCTGTATTTTCTTCCAGTCCATATCGTATTGCATTTTCCACCAGGGGCTGGAGTGTCAGTTTTAACACATAACACCCAACGAGATTTACAGGGGCAGATATTTCATATTCCAGCCGGTCTTCATACCGGAATTTCTGAATGGTCATATAACACTGCACTAGCTCAAGTTCTCTGCTTAACGGTACCTGCTTGCTTTTCTGATCCAGTGTGATGCGAAGGAGAGTTCCCAGAGATTCTGTCATGGAAGAGATATCTTTTGCACCAACTGTTTTTGCCCTCCAGTTGATTGATTCTAAGGTATTGTATAAAAAGTGAGGGTTCATTTGTGTCTCCAGGGCTTTTAGCTGGGCTTCCTTAATCAGTATTTTATTCAGGTAATTTGTTTTAATCAGCTGGTTTACTTTATCCACCATCTGGTCGAAGCGGGAGTGGAGAATCCCTAATTCATCGGTGCGTTTGCTGTAATCATAGGAAACCTGGGGTATTTCAGTCTGCCCTGCTGCAAAGCGTTCCATTTTTAGAATAAGATTATCAAAATGTCTGGTGATTGAGTCAATTAATGAAGAGGACATCAGGATAGCCAGTCCAATGGAGACAGCAATAATAATCAGGCATACTTCCAGGCTTGTGCGGAGAGAATTTGCAATGCTGCCATAGGGAATCAGACAGACATAATCCCAGCCATATTCCGGTATGATTCCTTTGACGTAAAAGAAACTGTCTCCATCTTTATTTACAAGTCCGTATCTGGAATGAAAATATGTTCCAAACAGAGTTTTATGGTCAGTCTTTATACTGGAAGAATTATAGATTAAGTTCTCCTGACTGGAAAGAATATATCTGGTGTCATCATTAAAATGACTGGTGTTAGTGGCACCATTAATGAGTCCGTCAACGTTAATGCTTACAATCAGTGTTCCCAGCGGATCAAGAGTGAGATATTCTGTACGAAGTAAATGCTTGACCATAAATAAACCATATTGATCGCTGTAGTCGGTAATCCAGATGGTTCGTCCCCTGGCGTCTTCGGCTCTTTTGACCAGATCCTCAACCACGGATTCCGGAAGTGTTTTTCCAGCCGCAATATGAGTATGGATGGAGTACCGGTCCTGATAAAGACTCATAAAATTAATGTTATTTTTGCGGAAGGTAAAATAATATTCATTTAAAACGCCGTAAAGTGATTTGTATGCAATGGAACGGTCCTGGATGCTGGAGGAATCTTTTAATATACCAAGTCCGTTCTGTATATTAGTATCAGCCAGAAACATATCCGCCATTGTAGATATATTATCCAACCGGTTATTTAACTCTTTGCCGGTATAGGATAAAGAGGAGGCCACAGACTGATAAAGCACCTTTTGATTAGCCTTTGTAATCAGCTGTATACTAAAAAGAGAGGCCAAAGCCAAAAGGATAATGCAAAAAAATACAATGGAATGAATCTTCTTTTTTAAAGAGAGATTTCTTATAAAATGCTTCATAAAGACCACCTTTCGGATCTGGAGTAATGACAGGTAAATTATATATAAAAGATTTTGCCAATACAACCGGTAAGCACAAAGAACTATTCAAATTATACACACAACACGGTTTTTTCAACCTGGAAGCCGGTTTTAATCATTTACTGGGAGTAGAGAGGGAAGTATAATGAAAAACGCCTGATATACGAAAAAAATGATTGGAGGAAGGTTATATGAAGAAAAAAGTTGCGTTACTTATTGCGTCATTAATTGCATTAGCGTCCCTTTCTGGATGCGGAAGCAGTGGTACAGCCACTACTGCAGATACAGCGGCGGGGTCTACGGCAGCAGGGTCTACAGCAGCAGAAACCACAAAGGTAGCTGCGGGGGATGAAAGCGGAAAACTGAAGCTAACCATGAGTTGGTGGGGAAATCAGGTCAGAAACGAGAAAACACAGGCAGCACTTGATTTGTATACAGAGCAGAATCCTGGAACAGTAATAGAGGGTCAGTTCTCTGAGTGGTCTGATTACTGGAATAAACTGGCCACATCTGCAGCAGGTCAGGCCATTCCTGATATTGTTCAGATGGATTATTCATTTATTGACCAGTATGTAAAAAACGGTCTTCTGGTGGATTTGACACCTTATATAAATGATGGCACTTTGGATGTCTCAAATATTTCTGATAATACCATGGCAAGCGGTACTGTAAACGGAGGCGTGTATGCGGTCTGTGCAGGAATTAATGCACCATCACTGCTGTATAATAAGACTCTTTTAGATAAGAATGGTATTGTGGTCAAGGACTATATGACAACCGATGAATTTATTGATTTATGCCGTGAGGTTTATAAGAAGACCGGGTATAAAACAAACATTGCCTATTACAATGCAGGTGCGTTTCTGGATTACTTCATGAGAGGAAATGATGTTGTACTCTATGGGGATAAGAAGATGGGCGGAGAGGAAAAAGATTATCTTCCATTCTTCCAGATGTATGAAACAGGTATCAAAGAAGGGTGGTTTATAGATCCAGGCGTATTTGCTGAGCTGTCCATCGGTTCCGTAGAGCAGGAGCCTCTGGTTTATGGTTCCAGTCCTGAAACCATGTCCTGGTGCGCTTTTTATAATTCAAACCAGTTGACTGCAATGCAAAAAGCAGCTCCGGAAGGCATGGAAATCGGGATCACTACCTGGCCTTCAGCAGATCCGAAAAAGTCTGGTTATTTAAAATCCAGCCAGTTCTTTTCTGTAGGAGCTCATTCAAAGAATCCGGAAGAAGCAGTAAAGGTAATTAACTTTTTAACCAATTCCAGTGATGCGAATAATATTTTACTGGGTGAACGGGGAGTTCCGGCTTCCAGTAAGATTGCCAGTGAACTGTCACCAAAGATGAGTGATGTGGAACAGAAAGTCATTCATTATGTTAATGAGGTAGTTACTCCAAATTGTTCCCCCATTAATCCACCCCAGCCAGATGGCGCCAGCGAGGTTTCAAATCTGTTAAACCAGGTACAGGAACAGGTTTGCTATAGTGTATATGATGCCGAAACAGCTGCTAAAGAATTCTATAACGGGGCAAATGAAATTATGAGCAAGAAATAATAAATCAGAATACGGGGGCAGAGACAGCTTTGCCCCTGTTTAATCAAGAAGACGGTTATCTATGAATGGAGGATGTCTATGAAAGATACATTTGGTGCAGGACTCAGACATTTCCTGAACAAAGAAAGCACAGCGGGAGTGGTATTCAGCCTTCCTTTTATCGTCGGCTTTCTGCTGTTTATGGTTGTACCTATGGGAATTTCCTTTTACTATTCTTTATGTGATTATAATATTTTGTCTCCCCCTGTTTTCACAGGATTAAATAATTACATAAAAATGTTTACTAATGATAATGTGTTTTATAAGACCATAGGAGTCACGTTTTATTTTGCCTTTGTATCGGTTCCTCTGCGTCTGATCTTTGCGCTTATGGTAGCTCTGCTTTTGCTGAAATCATCAAAGGCAACCGGCTTTTACCGGGCTTTTTACTATCTTCCATCCATTATCGGAGGATCTGTTGCAGTCTCCATATTATGGAAACGGATGTTTGCAACCGATGGTGTAGTGAATCTGCTTCTGGGTATTTTAGGAATACACACTAATTTTGCATGGCTTGGAAATAATAAAACGGCGATCTGGACTCTTATTATACTGGCAATCTGGCAGTTTGGTTCTTCCATGCTGATTTTTTTATCATCCTTAAAGCAGATTCCGGTATCGCTTTATGAAGCTTCCCGGGTAGACGGAGCTAATAAATTTTCCCAGTTTTTCAAGATCACTCTGCCTTTGCTGACACCCACTATTTTCTTTAATCTGGTTATGCAGATGATTAACGGTTTTCTTGCATTTACGCAATGCTTTATTATTACCCAGGGAAAACCCCTTAACTCCACCTTATTCTATACTGTTTATATGTATCAGCAATCTTTTGAGTTTTATAACACCGGATACGGCGCAGCCCTGGCATGGGTAATGCTGCTGCTGATCAGTGTGATAACAGTGATTCTGTTTGCAACAAAAAGATTCTGGGTTTATACGGAAGGAGTGTGAGGCAGATGATGACCAGAAAAAAGGCAGGTAAGATTTTATACCATGTAATTGTGTGCAGCCTGGGACTTGTAATGATTTATCCGCTGTTTTGGATGTTTATGAGTTCATTTAAGGAATCAAATACCATCTTTTTAACAGCGGGTCAGTTGATTCCAGAGAAGTTTGTGTTCACCAATTATACAAACGGCTGGAAAGGATTCGCAAAAATCTCGTTTGCAGTTTTTTTTAAGAATTCTTTTTTTATAGCCATCACAGCAACATTAGGAACTGTTTTTTCTTCCGCTCTGGTAGCTTACGGACTTGCAAGATGCAGATTCTTCGGTAGAAAAATTCTGTTTGCAGCCATGCTGGTATCTATGATGCTTCCAGCACAGGTGCTTATGATTCCTCAATATTTATGGTATCAGAAATTAGGCTGGGTAGGAAGCTATAAACCACTGATTCTTCCTTACTGTTTTGCCATTCAGGGTTTCTTTGTTTACCTGATGATTAATTTTATTGATGGCATACCAAGGGAGCTTGATGAGGCAGCTAAGATTGACGGCTGCTCCTATTACAGCATATTTTCCAGGATTATCATGCCCCTAATTACACCGGCGTTAATTACTGCCAGCATATTTTCCTTTATGTGGAGATGGGATGACTTTCTGTCAGCCCTGCTTTATATCAATGAATCCGCAAGGTATCCGGTCAGTCTTGCCCTCAAACTGTTTTCCGATCCTGGATCTTCTTCGGATTACGGTGCCATGTTTGCAATGGCAAGCCTGTCCATTTTACCGGCAGTGATTATTTTTATCTGCCTTCAGAAATATCTGGTGGAGGGGATCAGTACATCAGGTTTAAAGGGATAAAAGGAGAAGAATTATGATAAATAAAAATGTTCCAAGACCTGATTTTGAAAGGGAAGAATGGACAGATCTCAATGGAGAATGGGAGTTTTCATTTGATGAACCGGTGTTTGATAAAAAAATCAATGTACCGTTTTGCTATCAGTCGGAAATGAGCGGAATCTGTGATACAGAGGTTCACCATGTTGTCTGGTATCGGAAAGAGTTTGATATTGAAAAAAGCAGATTAATGGGTAAAAGCCTGCTTTTAAAATTTGGAGCTGTGGATTATGAGGCGGAGGTTTATGTCAATCAGATCCATGCAGCAGGTCACAGAGGCGGTCATACTCCCTTTGAGGCTGATATTACGGGACTGGTTTTGGAAGGGAAAAATGTTATAACCGTTAAAGTAATGGATTATAGCGATGAGGATAAGCCCAGAGGAAAACAGACCTGGACAGGTAAAAATTTTGCATGCTGGTACACGCCCACTACGGGAATATGGCAGAGTGTCTGGCTGGAATATGCAGGAAAAACCTATATAAAGCGAATGAAAGCAACTCCTGATCTGGAACGGAATGAAGTTCTATGTGAAATTTTTATTTCTTCCATGGAACAGGTGAAGGCAGAAATTTTGTTTAGCAGTCTTCCTTCAGAGGGCGGGACTCAGATGGATTTGGGAAGTCTGAATGTGGTCTGCGAAAATGGGTATGGAAAAGGCATTTTGGCTTTACCGGACTTAGATGTGCGCAGGGATGAGATGATCTGGACACTGGAAAAACCCAATTTGATTGGGATGGAGGCAACGCTTCTTAATGATAAGGTGTCAGGTTATTTTGGACTCCGGTCTGTCTGCATTTCTAATGGAAGAATTCTTTTAAACGGTGAGGTATTATACCAGAGGCTGATTCTGGATCAGGGATATTGGAAACAGAGCCTTTTAACGCCTCCAGGTGAGGAATCCATTAAAAAAGATATCTTACTCGCAAAACAGATGGGATTTAATGGAGCAAGAAAGCATCAGAAAATTGAGGACCCCAGATATTATTACTGGGCGGACAGGCTGGGTTTTCTTGTATGGGGGGAAATGCCAAGCTGTTTTAAGTGTACAGACAGCACTTTGAAAAACACCTCTGCAGAACTCACTGAATTTATTGAACGAGATTATAATCATCCATCCATCATTACGTGGGTTACTGTCAATGAAAGCTGGGGAATGAGAAACATCAGAACGGACAGCAGCCAGCAGAGCCTGGCCAATATGCTGTATTATCAGGCCAAAGCTCTGGACAGAACCAGAATGGTCAGCGGAAATGATGGCTGGGAACAGACGGAAAACACGGATATACTGGCATTGCATGATTATGAACTGATGCCTGAAAATACAGGAAAATATGAATCTATGGAAGATATTATTAATGGACATGCAGAACGCCGTATGGTTCTGGCTGATGGGCTGAAATATGGGGGACAGCCTGTTCTGATGACAGAGTATGGCGGCATCGCATTTACTTCAGAAACAGAGGGCTGGGGTTATTACAATAAAGCTGGAAGCCAGGAGGAGTTTCTAAAGCGCCTGGAGCCAGTTACCGACTTTCTTATTAAGAGCAGAAAATTTTCCGGTTTTTGTTATACCCAGCTGACGGATGTGATGCAGGAAACAAACGGGCTGTTAAGGGAAGACAGAACACCGAAACTACCCCTGGAAGAACTGAAACGGATATTTGGAAAGAAAAGCTACGAGTAAATAAGGGACAGTGTGTCTCAAAGGATCAGTTCAGCCAGGCCGGCTGAGCTGTTATCCTTAATTATACCGTTATAAAAGTCAGCTGGTAAATTTTTAACTGAAAAAAATAAAAAGAACTTGACTATTTAAGAGATATCCTGTATAATTCCTTTTGTTGTGTTAATGGGCTATCGCCAAACGGTAAGGCAACGGACTCTGACTCCGTCATTTTCAAGGTTCGAATCCTTGTAGCCCAGCTTCTGAGCGGGACCTGATATGGTCCCGTTTTTTTGTGTAATTGATCTGTATCCGGACGAACTGTTAAATCTATGTTAAAAGATAATCCTTTCTGCATTTTTAAGGGAAATGAGGTGCAGCCTGTTACTCTTTTATCTGGACAATCGTTAAAAAATGCTATATAATGTTATATAATTTTGAGGAGAAAATTTAGATGTATACATTCGGCAGCAGAGTACGATATAGTGAGACAGATGAATATGGAAAACTGCCATTAACCGGTATCATGAATTATCTGCAGGATTGTTCTACTTTTCAATCTGAGGATAATGGGCTGGGAGTGGCATATTTTATCGATCGGCACAAAGCATGGTGGTTATCATCCTGGCAGATTGTTGTGGACCGTTATCCGACTCTGGGTGAAGAGATCATAATCAGCACCTGGCCCTATGATTTTAAAGGATTTTTCGGATACCGTAATTTTACGGTATGTGATCAGGAGGGCAATTATCTCGTAAGAGCCAATTCTGTATGGTTTTTGTTTGATACGGATAAAGGGCGGCCTGCAAAAATTGAGGCAGATGATATTAGCGGTTACGGAACCACGTGGGAGAAACCTCTTGATATGGAGTATGCTCCCCGCAGAATTGAAGTTCCTGATCATTATGAAGCTTCAGCTCCCGTTATCGTGGGCAAGCATCACATTGATACCAACCACCATGTGAATAATTCCAAATATGTGGAGATTGCCAGGGAAGTGCTTCCAGACGGAATGGAAGTGTCGGAACTGAGAGTGGAATATAAAAAGGCAGCAGTCTTCGGAGATGCAGTCTATCCCAGAGTCAGTAAGACAGAGGAAGGATACGTGGTTTCTCTGTGTGATGAACAGGGGGCAGCTTACGCAGTCATTTGGCTGCGTGGAACAACAGAGAGGATATAAGATGATTGAATTAGGTAAGATGCAGACCCTCACAGTCCAGAGGGTAAAGGAGTTCGGCGTGTATTTAGGAGAAGATGCCGGCAGTGAAGTATCTGTACTGCTTCCAAAGAAACAGGTTCCGGAAGGAACGGGGCAGGGAGATGAGATTACGGTCTTTATTTACAAGGATTCAGAAGACCGGTTGATTGCGACGACTGCAATTCCCAAGCTTTTAGTTGGTGAGACCGAAGTTCTGAAAGTGAAGGAAGTAGGCAATATCGGCGCATTTCTGGACATGGGACTGGAGAAGGATCTGCTCCTGCCATATAAAGAGCAGACATATAAAGTACGGACCGGTGAGAACGTTCTTGTTACTTTGTACATTGATAAAAGTAAGCGGCTGGCTGCAACCATGCGGGTATATGCCCATATGAGCAATCAGTCTCCTTATAAAAAGGATGATCAGGTCACAGGTATTATCTATGAATTCAGCGATACGCTGGGTGCATTTGTTGCAGTAGATAAAAAATACTATGGACTGATACCCCAAAAGGAACTTTTTGAGAAATACAGGGAAGGTGATGAGATTACAGCAAGAGTCACTAAGGTAAGAGAAGATGGAAAGCTGGATCTAAGTCCAAGACAGAAAGCATATATTCAGATGGATGCGGATTCTCTAAAGGTTCTTGAGATCATTGAAGAACAGTTCTCTGGAAGTCTGCCATTTACTGACAAAGCAGATCCGGAGAGAATCAAACGGGAATTTTCCATGAGTAAGAATGCTTTTAAACGTGCAGTGGGACATCTTTTAAAAGATGGTAAAGTAAAGATAACAGAAAACAAAATAGAAGTGATTAATTAGCGGGTAAGCGGATAACAGGAGGATTATTTTGGACTCGATAGACTATTATAATAAGTATGCGGCAAAGGAATTTGAAGAAACAGTAAATCAGGATATGTCAGAAATCATGAGAGAATTTTTAAATTATCTGGAGGAAGGCGATACAATTCTGGATTTGGGCTGCGGCTCAGGAAGAGACAGTCTTACTCTATATGAACTGGGATATGATGTGACACCGCTTGATGCGTCTTCTGAGATGTGTAAGCTGGCAGAAATTCACACGGGCCTTGATGTACTACAGATGACATTTGAGCAGATAGATTTTGACGACGTATTCGACGGGATCTGGGCGTGTGCATCGCTGCTTCATACTCCGAAAAAGGAACTGTCAGGCATTCTTACAAAGATAGCAAGGGCCTTAAATGAGAAGGGTATTCTATATATGTCTTTTAAACTGGGAGATTTTGAGGGGTTCCGTGGCGAACGGTATTTCAGTGACTTTACCCCAGACTCTATTTCCCAGCTCTTAAGAGAAAACGGCAGATTTGAAATTTTGAAGCTGTGGGAAACCGAAGATATTCGTTCCGGTCATTCTGACGTAAAGTGGCTGAACGTTCTTGCGAAAAAGAAATAAATATATTTAAAATATTACAAGGCGATGTCGAAAATAACGACATCGCCTTGTAATATATAACCAAATAAGAGGCAAAATAGTCACAGGGTATCGAATATAGACAGAAATGTACGAGCCAGTCTCTTGATATTTTGACGTATCAGTCAGTTTTTTCAATGGTTATACAAATTAGCCAAAAGCCCCAAATGGATTTTGGTAAATAAGAATATGGTAAAAAAAAAACAATTCATGTATGATTGTTTCAGAAACAGGGAGCTGCAGCTGTGGGGGCTTGTAGTTCAGAACAGAGAATATATATTTTATTTTTAGGAGGATTAGTAAATGGCTAGTTTATCACTGAAAAACATCGTTAAAAGATATCCCAATGGATTTGAGGCAGTTAAGGATTTCAATCTGGAGATTGCAGACAAAGAATTTGTTATTTTTGTAGGACCATCTGGATGCGGGAAGTCTACAACTCTTCGTATGATTGCTGGTTTGGAAGACATTTCCTCCGGTGAACTTTACATCGATGGAAAGTTAATGAACGATGTAGAGCCTAAGGATAGAGATATCGCGATGGTGTTCCAGAACTACGCTTTGTATCCACATATGACTGTATATGATAACATGGCGTTTGGTCTGAAACTGAGAAAGACTCCAAAGGATGAGATTGATAAGCTGGTTAATGAAGCTGCAAGAATCCTTGATCTGGAACATTTATTAGATCGTAAGCCGAAGGCATTATCTGGTGGACAGAGACAGCGTGTGGCTATGGGACGTGCTATTGTTCGTAATCCAAAAGTATTCTTAATGGATGAGCCGTTATCAAACCTTGATGCAAAGCTGAGAGGACAGATGCGTATTGAGATCTCTAAATTACATCAGAGACTTCAGGCTACAATGGTTTATGTAACACATGATCAGACTGAGGCTATGACACTTGGTACCAGAATCGTAGTTATGAAAGATGGTGTCATCATGCAGGTTGATTCCCCTCAGAACTTATACGATAAGCCAGGCAACAAGTTCGTGGCAGGATTCATCGGAGCACCTCAGATGAACTTAATCGAAGCAACTGTTGCTAAGAAAGGCAGCGATGTTACTTTAACATTTGGTGGAAACACTATCGCTCTTCCAGCTGAGAAAGCAAAGAAACTGGAAGATGGAGGATATCTCGGAAAGACTGTAGTTTTAGGCATTCGTCCAGAAGATCTTCATGATGAGGAAGCGTTCCTTGAGTCTTCACCTGCTAGCGTAATCGATGCAACTATCAGAGTTTACGAATTACTTGGAGCAGAAGTATACTTATACTTTGATGTAGAAGAAGTAAACTTTACTGCAAGAGTAAATCCTCGTACAACTGCAAGACCTGGTGATACAATCAAGCTTGCTCTTGATTTATCAAAAGTTCATGTATTTGATAAGGATACAGAATTAGTTGTATTAAACTAATTAATGAAATTTTATGCAAGCGAGTATGATACTCGCTTGCTTTTTTTTTCTTTTTGCTTTAATATAGAATAAGGTAAATTTACGAAAAAGGAGATTATGCCATGATTTCGAATCAAATACTTCAAACAACCATTGAAGGATTAAAAGGAATAACAAGAATAGATCTGTGTATTTGCGATACAGAAGGAAAGGTTTTGGCTACCACATTTCCTGATGCGGAAGATTACGAAAGTTCGATCCTGGCGTTCGTGGATTCTCCAGCCGACAGTCAGGTAATCCAGGGATATCAGTTTTTTAAAGTCTTCGACGAGCATCAGTTAGAATACATCCTCCTTGCAAAAGGCGGAAGTGATGATGTATATATGGTAGGAAAATTAGCATCTTTCCAGATCCAGAGTCTTTTAGTTGCTTACAAAGAGAGATTTGATAAGGATAATTTTATTAAGAATCTTTTATTAGATAATCTGCTTCTGGTGGATATCTATAACCGTGCAAAAAAACTTCACATTGAAACCAACATCAGACGTGTTGTATTTATTATTGAAACGCAGCACGAAAAAGATGTGAATGCGCTGGAGACCGTACGCAATTTATTTGCAGCAAAGACAAAAGATTTTGTAACTGCCGTAGACGAGAAGAATATCATTCTTGTTAAAGAGGTAAAAGAAGGCGAGAACTACGATGATCTGGAGAAAACCGCCAATACAGTTCTGGACATGCTGAACACAGAGGCGATGACACAGGTTCATGTAGCATTCGGTACCATTGTAAATGAGATTAAGGAAGTATCCAGATCTTATAAAGAAGCCAAGATGGCGATGGATGTAGGTAAGATCTTCTATAGTAATAAGAATGTGGTAGCTTACAGCAAGCTTGGAATCGGACGTCTGATTTATCAGCTTCCGCTGCCTTTATGCCGTATGTTTATTAAAGAGATCTTTGACGGCAAATCACCAGATGATTTCGACGAAGAGACCCTGACCACCATCAACAAATTTTTCGAGAACAGCCTGAACGTTTCCGAGACTTCCAGACAGCTTTATATTCACAGAAATACGTTAGTATATCGTTTGGATAAGCTGCAGAAGAGCACTGGACTGGATCTTCGGGTGTTTGAGGATGCAATTACGTTTAAGATTGCATTGATGGTAGTAAAGTATATGAAGTATATGGAGAACCAAGACTATTAACGCCAGCCATGAGCAGTGTGAAAAGAGGCAGCTATACAGATGCGTTGTGCTTGCACAAAAGCATCTGTATTGCTGACTCTTTTCATAGGGCGAAGC
>CAURBV010000032.1:0-15814 GCA_963523055.1 uncultured Paenibacillaceae bacterium
TTCAAAATGTGAAACTCGTTTACAAAAAGGGAAGCTCGGAATGCAATTGACCATGGAATCAGTGATTCTTTGACAAGTTTATACCGAAAATTACATACAGCGTGTTAAATATGACATATATCTATTTTTTGTAACAAATATATGTATAATGATAAGGTAATTATAAGTGATTACCTTATATTTAGGAGGAGTATTTATGACAGAGGAACAACAGAAAACATATGAAAGGAAAGCGGAATTATTTGTAGGAGAAAATTATGGGTATTACGAAAAGCAGTGGCGTGGCAGAATGATTCAGCAAAACTTTAGCAGCTGGAACTGGGCGGCATTCTTTTTCCCCTTATACTGGCTGGTATACAGAAAAATGTATTTAGAGGGTTTTTTATTTGGGGTTATCACTTTATTCACACCCATCATTCCAGGAAGCGGACTGATTCTGCATATACTAGTTGGTGTTTACGCAAATTCTTATTACCGGAAGAAGGAATTAAAAGTTCTGGCGCAAATCCCCCAATTGACAGAATGGGAAGCAATACAGTACATAAAAAAACATGGTGGTACCAATGTCTTAGGCATTTTCATTGCCTTACTGATCACAGTTTTTCTTGCTTTTTCAGTTTTTGTTGCTGGTTTTGCATTATTTCCTGCCGGAGAGAAGGAAAATAAATTACAGTCCGTGCAGTACAAAACTTTGCTGATTCAAGCCAGTGTATTTTATAAATAAACGATTCAGGATGGAATAATGAAAAAATATGGAATAACTATTTGTTGTTTATTGGTCTTACTAATACTCTTTTCCGCTGCCTTATTATTAACAAAAAATAAATTATCAGAAGAAGCCGGTTCTTTAAACAACAATGCTGGAGTACAGGATGTAATAAATAATTTGGATCAATATACGGATTATTTTAAAGAGAATCAATTGTATGCGGAAATTGTAACATATGATGAAAAAGAATGTTTAAAAATAAAATTTACTTCTGATGTGGAAGCTTTATATGGACCGGATTTAATAAAAATCAATAATAAAATTATGTATCAGTATTATGATAAGGAATATTTAGTGAATATAGAAATTTATGATATAGATCTGGCAAATAAAACTACAAGGGTATCAACGGAATATGATGGAGGATATGGTACAACAGTTTGTTATTATCTCCCGGATTTTTATGACATGAAACCTGATTGGGGAGATTATTTGCAGGCAGACTTAGATATTAAAGAAATCATATCAAAGGAAGAACTACAGAAATTATACTGCACAGCAGAACAGATGAAAGAAATGATAAATAATGAATATATGCGGTAAAATCAAACTAAATCTGTTGAAAAGTCCCCTCAGTCTTAACTTAGCCTGACCCACGGGAGCCGGGGGAGATGGTCTCCCGGCTCTTAATTTGTTTTACCTTACCAGCGCAGACTGGTATTTTTTAATTAATTCCTTAAATTCTTCATTAGAATAAAGGTAAGAATACTGATCGCCGTTCTCCAGTTCACTCAGAATTACTTTCATCATTTTTTTTCGGATTTCTGGCGTATGGCTTGGCATTGGAATGTGCCGGTACAGGAGGGAGTTATCGAGTTTCCCAGGGTGAATCAGGGAGGCCAGCATGGAAGTTAAGAGGATTATGCTTTCAGAAACATTTTCCTGGTCAATGGCAGTTTGAAGGGGAGCTGCGTAAATATCATACTCCTGCATACCAAATAATTCTGCCAGTTTGGCTGATCGTTCTGATATCTTGGTTGCATCCTGTGAATGTCCTTCCTTTAGGGCAATATCAGATAGTTTCATTAATAGAAGTTGTATCTCCTGAACTGCCGTAAGCAGTCTTCGCTCTAATAATTCTCCGGCTTTCTCTGTTTTTCCCTGGGTAATTAAAATCTCTGCCAAAAGAGGACGCTTATCAATGGCGCTTTGTTCAGGCAGCAAATCCAACAACTTCTGGGCCTTGTCAGTTTCCCCCATTCTTGTATAATAGGAAGCAAGCATAAAATTCGCCTGTCTGCGGGTTTGCTCATCGCCATGTTTTGCAGCCTGCTCATAAAGGGATATGATCTGACTGCTGTATTTCATTTTTTCCCCAGGACTCATGGCAGTCATCAACATGGCACCATCTAATAACACTGCAGCAGTATGGACAAAGTGACCGCAGGTTGGATATTCACGAATCTTTTCCAGAGTCAGGAGAAATCCGGTTTCAAATCCTTTCTTTTGAATCACATCCACAATCTCTTTGCAGATCAGGTTGACTTCTTCTTTGGCAGGTTCTGTATCAAAACATAAAAGAGTATTGATATCAATCTTTAAAAGGCGCGCCAGTGCAGATAGCAGGGAGATGTCAGGGGAGGTGCTTCCTTTTTCCCATTTGCTTACGGCAGGGGCAGATACGCCTAAAAAATCAGCAATTTCTTCCTGGGTCAGCCCGGCTTCTTTTCTTTTTTCCCGAATCACGTTATTTAATGGCATTGGTTTGTCCTCCGGTTTAATCAAACATATGATACTATAATGGTATCAGATCTGCTTTCAGACTTCAATGGAGTATTAATTAATCTGTTTAAGAGATATATAACCTCAGGTTAAGTCCTGGTTATTCAAATCAGACTGATTTGTCAAAAATAAAAAATGCAAAAGACTTGAACTTATCTGCCATTTGTAATATTCTGATAATTAAGATACTAAAATGTTCCAATTAATTCCAGGTATATAATATCATGGGGTACAGGAGGTTAAAGCAATGTTTGTTGTATGGATTATTTTTATACTGTTGTTTGTTTTGTCAGCCGTTTTACTAACAGGACGTGGTTCATTTCTCATTGCCGGGTATAATACGTCAAGCCTGGAGGAGAAGGAAAAATATAATGCACAAAAGTTATGCCGGACGATGGGGGCTTCTATGTTACTCATACTTTTCGCGACTGCAGGACTTTTTTTCATTCCCTTAGACAGCGTTTACCGTACTCCCTATTTTATTTTTTATTTTATCTTCCTGATCGCTGATATCGGGATAGCCTTTTATATTTCCAATACCCGGTGTTATAAGGCGGGATATGAGAATAAGAAAGATATACGCAAAAGCAAAAAGGAAACGTTGTTTATCGTGACAGGCATCTTTATTGTTATGTTTCCAGTTCTCCTTTTGGTGAGTATTACGTTGTACCGGGCTTCATTACCCCCTGTCTATACAATCGGAGGTGATACACTAAAGATATCTTCCTTTTATGGTGAAACCATTCCCCTTGACGGAATAAAAACCATTACACTGGAAGAGACCATGCCTTTTGGATTAAATAAGAAAAATGGTTCTGATTTAGGTTCCATTCTAAAAGGGCGGTTTGATGCAGACGGAAAAACTGCCCACGTATATATCGATGCTTCTAAAGCTCCTTTTATCCTGATTGAAACTGAAGAAGGACTGCATATTATAAATGATCAGAGTCGGGAAAAAACGGAGGCACTTTATACGCAATTGAAGTCACTGTTAAAATAGCCTGTATTTCAGAGAGGAGTGTGTAGCGTATGGGTTTCTGGATTTTTATGACGGTAATGAATCTGACAATACCTTTCATTATGATCGTGATAGGCTATGTTTTTAAAAAAAATCCTCCCAAGGAAGTAAATCATTTGGTGGGATACCGAACTAATATGTCCATGAAAAACAAAGATACGTGGGAATTTGCTCACCACCATTGCGGAAAAAACTGGATGATCATGGGCCTTTGCATGCTGGCTCCATCTTTTTTGGTAATGTTGCTTTTTGTTGGAAAAGATACAGAAATAGTGGGCGAATTCGGTTCTGTGGTGATAGGGGTGCAGACAGTTATACTGCTGGCTTCCATAATTCCAACGGAAATTGCATTAAGAAAGAATTTTGATAAAGAAGGAAATCGTATTCAGATCTAAATACGAAGGAGAATAATATTATGACACAGGCACTGGTACATATTGCGCTGGTAGTAAAGGATTATGATGAAGCAATTGATTTTTACACAAAAAAACTGCATTTTAATCTGATCGAAGATACGTATCAGCCGGAGCAGGATAAACGCTGGGTTGTGGTAGCTCCTCCCGGCGCTTATGGAACCACGGTTCTGCTGGCAAAGGCCTCTAAACCGGTACAGGAACCCTTTATCGGTAATCAGGCTGGAGGGAGAGTATTCCTGTTTCTGGGGACGGATGATTTTTACAGGGATTTTGAAGAGATGAAGCAGCTTGGAATTACATTTATCCGGGAACCCAAGATGCAGGATTATGGTATTGTGGCTGTGTTTGAAGACCTGTATGGAAATCTCTGGGATCTGGTTCAGTTTCATGAAGGACACCCTATGGCTGACAGAGTAGTGAGAAAAAAGACTGCATTGGCTGAGATAATCAAAGATCAGACCAACCGTGCTCTATGGGAAGTGAAAAATGTAATTGATTGTGTTCCCGATGAATTGTGGAATAAGGAATACGCTAAAATGCCGTGCTGGAAACATATTTATCATATGCTGCATTCCCTGGATCTATGGTTTATGAATCCCAGAGATAAAGAATATAGGGAACCGGAGATTCATGAGAAAGATTTAAACAATCTGGATGTGATCTCAGTTAAGCAGCTTACAAGAGAAGAAATAAATCAATATTTTGAAGCGATTAACCGTAAGCTTACCGATTATCTTCTGAAACTCACCGATGACGAATTAACCTGCATGCAAGGGGACTGCGAATACAACAGATTTACCCTTGTTTTGGCACAGTTTCGGCATTTGCATACCCACATGGGCATGGTAATGGGATTTATCATTGCAGATACCGGCTTGTGGCCAAGAGTATTAGGTTTGGAAAATCCTGTTCCAACTGAGGAATACAGCAAATACTTTTAAACGAGGAGATGGATTATGAAAACAATTGGAATCATTGGAGGTATGAGCTGGGAAAGTACAATTACCTATTACCAGATCATGAATGAAACGGTAAAGCAGGAACTGGGAGGCCTTCATTCAGCAAAGATTCTATTATACAGTGTGGATTTTTCAGAAATAGAGCGTTGTCAGGCGGAAGGCGACTGGGAGAAGAGCGGGGATATATTGGCTTTGGCAGCGGAGTCTCTTGAAAAAGCAGGAGCTGATTTCCTTGTAATTGCAACGAATACCATGCATAAAGTAGCTCCTCAGATTCAAAAGAGAATTCACATTCCCATTGTACATATTGCAGAAGTGACAGCGGAAGAAGTGAAGCAGAATCAAATCACCACAGTGGCATTGCTGGGGACGAAATATACCATGACGCAGGAATTCTATAAAGAAAAACTGGAAAATGCGGGCATTACGGTTCTGATCCCCGATGCCCAGGAGATTGAAGTGGTAAACAGCATTATTTATGATGAATTATGTCTTGGCTCCATTTTGGAAACATCAAAGGAACGGTATCTTCAGATTATTGCGGCATTAAAAAAACGGGGAGCACAGGGTGTGATACTGGGCTGCACGGAAATCGGGCTTTTAATTAGGCAGGGGGATACGGATCTGCCTGTATTTGATACAACGAGAATTCATGCCGTCAAAGCGGCGAAGCTGTCATTAGAGGAATAGCAGCCGGAATAAAAAACAGGGACAGAATTACCCTCTGTCCCTGCATACACGAAGGCCCATATCAGCCCCTATGCCATTTGGTTCGAATTTACCCCGGTAGGATATCCTGCAGCTGGTAACGTCGCCCACCCAGCCGCCTCCTTTCCATACCCGGTAAAAACCATTTGGAATCGTGGTATCCTGATACCAGTCAAAACACCATTCCCGGACATTCCCGGACATATCAAAGATTCCCAGTTCATTGGCTTTTTTACTTCCAACAGGGTGGGTCTGATTTTCATTGGCTTCAATATCAGGCCAGTACCAGTCTCCCTTTAAATATTCTTTTCCTGCATTTCTCCAGTACCATACGGTCTCTTCCTCATCAGAACTTCCGCTATATATAAATTTCTGACTTTTTGATCCCCCGCTTGCGGCATAAGTCCATTCCGATTCGGTGGGAAGCCGGTAACCATTGGCTCCTTCCACTACTGTAACAGTCCATCTGATATCATCATGATCGCAGATATTTTCCGGATCCGGATTTTGTTTTTCAATTTTGTAATAGGGAATCAGACCTTCCTTTTCACTTCTCCTGTTGCAATATTCAATACTATCATACCAGCTTACTGAATCAACAGGCAGATTACGGCCTTTAAAAGCAGAAGGATTACTTCCCATAACCTTAGTCCATTCCTCTTGCGTTACCTCGTATTTCCCTATGTAAAAGTCCTCAATTGGGGGCGCTTCCTGGGTAATTCCGGTTGAGACTGCAATGGCAGTCCCGCCTTCCACAAGTACAAGAAGGTCCGGTTCCTTTTTGGAGCATCCCCAGGAAAAAACAGCGACAGTCATCAAAAGCAAGACCAGCTTTTTCCTCATAGACAAGTCCCTTTCTAAGTCTTTTTTCTGATCTGGTTCTTTAATATTTGCATAGTATGTAGGTAAGTATATATTAATAAACGACGATTGGAAATGCAGACAGGATTACCAGACTGTTACATCTGCTTTACCGCTGCTTTGATATCCCTCTACACAAAAGGCCTGATAGGACCAGGAATTACCCAGGTTCATACCCTTGCTTCTCCATGCATTTACATGGTTTCCGAAGTTGATCTGAGCATTGCCGCCAGTAGGTCTTTTTGATTGTCTGACACTCCAGTACTGTGGGAATGTCTGATATCCGTCTATAGAGGGAGCGTTATAACGCATGGTCGTGTAGATGTCATAATTAGCTCCATCGCTGTTCACAGTTCCTTTATAGGTTCCGGTAGGTCTGTAGGTTCCCCAGCTGTCAACCACGTAATATTCAATCAGGGAATTCCTTGTCCAACCATAGAACGTTAAATAACTGTTGCCTGATGGTGAAAATACACCGGCATTATAGTTGACCACTCTGTTTGGAGATCCGGCACCCCATCCTTTTCCAACTACGAAGTTACCGCAGTTTGTCCAGTTTACACTGAAATTTCCTCCGGAACCATTCACCATATTAACGGTTCCGCCTCCATCCGTATAATTCTGCCAGTAATCCGTAGCAGCGAAAGATGTAACAGAAAAAATTCCTGAAAAACACATAACTGCAGTGGCAATTATCGATAAGACCTTCTTGCTTAATTCATTCATATAAAACCCCTCCTGTTTCATATAACAGATTGATACACTTACCTACATACGATATAAATATTAACAGAGACCTCCTTTCTTTTTTTGACGATTTCCTAAGTACCTTGCTTTGTGGATTTTATCTGCGGTTGAGAATCAACCTTGTAGTGAATTCATGTAAAAAGATTAGTTTAAATGCTGTGATATTATAGAAAATAATTTTATATTAAGTATGATATCAGATAAAAATAAGAATGTAAATTAGAATATTAAAAAAATAAAATATTTGGTTAATTTAACTAATACATTTAGACACCATTTTGTGAATAAGAGACAATTACAATTTGTTATACGTATATATTAATATGAAATCACTTGACAGACGAAACATACCCGGGTATAATCATTACTCATGAAGCTTTCGGTATTTGATTATAATTGAATTATTGGTTAAAAGGGAGTAGTTTAAATGTACCGTCAACATCCTGGCTGTAAGAATACAGTCTGGCGGTGCGTACCAGATTATGGTTACCAGACTTTTAATGTGCTTGTTCTGAATTTTTTCGGAGGGCTCATTAAAAGTCTTTTTTTTACTCTTTTATGCCAGAGATAATCAGACTGAAGTTACACATTTTTGATGCGGGGCACTGCACTTAAGGGTGTCAGAATGGAGGATTAGTTTGAACGAGTGGTATCAGAAAAGGGAAAATGAGATATTAAAGGAGCTTCACACACAAAAAGAAGGATTAAGTTCCGGAAAAGCATCCGCTCTTCTTCAGGAAAAAGGGGAGAATATTCTGGAGGAAGGAAAGAAAAAAAGTACCATAGAAGTATTTGCAGAACAGTTTAAGGATTTGCTGGTAGTAATATTAATTGCCGCGGCTGTTATCTCCATGCTGTCAGGAAATGTGGAAAGTACCATTGTAATTATAGCAGTTATCATTCTCAATGCTGTTTTAGGTACAGTTCAGCATGAAAAGGCGCAGAAATCTCTTGCCAGCTTAAAATCCTTATCCTCACCCAATGCAAGGGTCATGAGAGACGGTAAGAAAACGGAAGTTGCTTCCAGAGAAGTTGTGCCTGGAGACATCCTGATGCTGGAAGCCGGTGATATGGTAGTGGCAGACGGAAGGATATTAAATAATTATTCTCTCCAGGTGAATGAAAGCTCCCTGACAGGAGAGTCTACCAATGTTGATAAAGAAGACGGGGCATTGGAGCGTTCCGTTCCCTTGGCAGACAGAACTAATATGGTGTATTCAGGAAGTCTGGTAACCTACGGAAGAGCGGTGGTGGTTGTAACCGATACCGGAATGAATACAGAAATCGGTAAGATCGCCAGTCTGATGAATGCGACAAAAGAAAAGAAGACTCCTCTTCAAATCAGTCTGGATCAGTTTTCCAGCCGCCTTGCCATGGTTATTATGGTTATCTGTGCGGCCGTGTTCTTATTAAGTCTTTACCGCAAAATGCCTCTTCTTGATTCCATGATGTTTGCGGTTGCCCTGGCAGTTGCAGCGATTCCGGAAGCGTTAAGTTCCATTGTTACCATAGTTCAGGCCATGGGCACTCAGCGTATGGCAAAAGAAAATGCTATTATTAAGGAACTTAAAGCAGTGGAAAGTCTTGGCTGTGTTTCTGTAATCTGCTCTGATAAAACCGGAACACTGACGCAGAATAAGATGACTGTTCAGGAAATTTACTTAGATGATCAGATATTTAAACCAGAGGAACTGGAATTAACCAATCAGCTTCACCGCTATCTGCTTTATGATGCAGTGCTGACAAACGATTCCACCATTGCTGATGGCAAAGGAATCGGAGATCCTACCGAATACGCTCTCCTTGAGATGGCAGGTAAAATATCCATCAGCCACAATACCATACGGGATCTCATGCACAGGATGGAAGAGCTTCCCTTTGATTCAGACCGTAAGCTGATGAGTACCAAATACAAGCTTCATGGTGTTCCTACTATTTTGACAAAAGGAGCCGTTGATGTACTGTTAGACCGGACGGTAAGCATCCGTACTTCTCAGGGAATCAGAGATTTGACAGAGGCAGACAAAGAAGCTATTTTAAAGCAGAATCAATTGTTTTCCGAAAATGGTCTTCGGGTTTTGGCCTTTGGCTATAAAGAAGTAGATGAATCCCATGTTCTTTCCCTTCATTCTGAAAATAACTTTATATTCCTGGGGCTTGTTTCCATGGTGGACCCGCCCAGAGAAGAATCAAAAGCTGCAGTAGCAGATGCTAAAAATGCAGGAATCCGACCGGTCATGATCACCGGAGATCATAAAATAACGGCAACAGCCATTGCCAGACAGATCGGAATTTATGAAGAGGGAGATTTAGCAGTGACTGGTGCAGAACTGGATGGAATGACCGATGAGGAGCTGGATAAAAAAATTGTAAACATCTCCGTATTTGCAAGGGTTTCGCCAGAGAATAAGATCCGGATCGTGGATGCATGGCAGCGAAGAGGTAATATCGTTTCCATGACGGGTGACGGGGTGAATGATGCTCCAGCACTTAAGAAGGCAGATATAGGAGTTGCCATGGGAATTACAGGTACGGAAGTATCAAAGGATGCCGCTTCCATGATATTATCAGATGATAATTTTGCTACCATCATAAAAGCTGTAGCAAATGGAAGAAACGTATACCGGAATATTAAGAATGCCATTCAGTTTTTATTGTCAGGCAATATGGCTGGTATTCTCTCAGTCCTTTATACCTCCATTATGGGTTTACCAATCCCATTTGCTCCTGTTCATTTATTATTCATTAACCTGTTAACGGATTCACTTCCCGCCATTGCAATCGGTATGGAGCCAGCTGAACACGGTCTGCTGAGCCAGAAGCCAAGAGACCCTAAAGAAAGCATACTGACAAAAGACTTTATGACAAAGGTTATGCTCCAGGGAGCGCTCATATCCGTTTGTACCATGGTCGCGTTTCAATTGGGGTTAAGACAGTCGGGTGCAGCGGTTGCCAGTACCATGGCTTTTGCCACGCTGACTCTGGCACGGCTTTTCCATGGATTTAACTGCAGAAGCAGCCATTCCATCTTCCGGCTGGGATTTAAAGGCAACTGGTACAGTCTGGGAGCGTTTGTTCTGGGATTTGCTTTACTGAGTGTAGTACTGTTTGTTCCTGTCATGGGAAAACTGTTTTCTGTATCACCGTTAAGCGGATTACAGGTTGGTATTGTTTACGGGCTAGCCATCATCCCTACTGTGATGATTCAGATGATAAAAGTGATGAGAGAAATTGTAAAATAATGAAGAAAAAAAGAGGTTCTGACTCAAAAAAAGAGTTGAACCTCTTTTTTATTAATGATAAAATAATTTCGTAACGAAAACTTAACATAGGAGAGGGAAACAAAACGACATGACAGGACAACCTTCATTGAGATTCAGAAATTACGGCCCGTTATCCAGACGGACCAAATTCCAGATTCTTGCCCTGGTGCCGATTTATTTTATTGTTGCAGGATTATGCCTGCAGCCGTTTGATGAAATCTGTAGGGGAATCATTACCATCGTACAGGAGCCGGATTTCCTGATTACGGATTACATTGCCATTGGTGGCATTGGAGCTGCGTTTATTAATGCAGGTGTATTAACGTTGTTAAGCATTGCAATCGTATATTTTCTGGGGATGGATATGAGCGGTCATACCATTACCTCAAGCTTCCTCATGTTTGGCTTTTCGCTGTTTGGGAAAAACATCTTAAACATCTGGGCCATTATGATGGGAATCTGTTTATATTCTTATTATCATAAAACTTCCATAACACGTTATATCTATGTAGGGTTTTACGGAACCTGTCTGTCTCCGGTTATCACCCAGATCATG
This sequence comes from uncultured Paenibacillaceae bacterium, assembly GCA_963523055.1. GTDB lineage: Bacteria > Bacillota > Clostridia > Lachnospirales > Lachnospiraceae > Lacrimispora. The sequence goes on from CAURBV010000032.1 coordinate 11,020, forward strand.
CAGATCGGTAATCTGCCCCTGGCAGTCCGGCTGGTTTTAAGTATTCTTGTGGGTATGAGCATTGGGTTTGTGCTTCCGCCTCTTTCTACCCATACTCATTATGCCCATTTGGGTTACTCCCTTTATAATGTGGGGTTTGCCTGCGGAATCCTAGCCACGATTATTGTTTCTCTGATGAAATCCTTTGGAATCAGGATAGAGGAACGTCTGATCTGGTCGACTGGGCAGAATTTATTGTTTACCAGACTTTTGATTGTTTTATTTTTTGGAATGATACTATTTTCCTTTCTATTATCCAATCAGGTATGGAAAAGATATTTGGAAATCCTAAAATCTTATGGGGTCAGCGGAACCGATTATGTTAAAACCGAAGGGTTTGCACCTACGCTTCTTAATATGGGGATTAACGGGATTGTATCCACTCTGCTTATTATTTCAGTAAGGGGTGATCTAAACGGTCCCACCATAGGAGGGATTTTTACCATCGTAGGATTCAGCGCAACCGGGAAGCATACCCGTAATATTCTTCCAATCATGATTGGTGTGATTATAGGCGGATATACGAAAAAATGGAGCATTACAGATCCAAGCGCACAGCTTGCCCTTCTTCTCTCTACCACATTGGCTCCCATAGCCGGTGAATTCGGAGTGGGAGCTGGAATTCTTGCCGGATTCTTACACTCTTCTGCAGCTCTTAATGTAGGAATTGTTTACGGTGGGATGAACCTTTACAACAATGGATTTGCCGGAGGCCTTATCGCTACCTTTCTGGTACCTGTACTAAGATCCATTCGGGATCGAAAGGCCCATGCAAAAACCCATGTCTCTCTTTAATGGCAGGATGCTTGTATAATTTCTGTTATGTGATAGAATAAGACTAAAAGATAAATTGAGGATTATTCATATGCTGTACCAGATTACAGAAGGAACGGTTTCGGCAGGCGGAAATGTGATTCTGTCTCATATAAATTTTGAAATACGCGGCAGTGAAAAAATAGCGGTGGTTGGAAGCAATGGAGCCGGGAAAACCACTCTTTTAAAGCTGATCGCAGGAGAACTGGAGCTGGACCGGGATGATAAGCGTCAGAATTGCGGTATTACAACAGCAAGAAAATTAACCATTGGGTATTTAAAGCAGCAGGCATTTACAGAGAAGGATCGGACGGTAGAGGAAGAGATATTCTCTTCCTGCTCTTTTACCCATGAGTACTCACAGGAACGATATGAATACGAGCGGGAATATGATATCCTGTTTACCGGATTCGGATTTCAAAAATCAGATAAAAAGAAAAAGCTGTCAGAATTTTCGGGAGGAGAGCAGACCAAAATTGCCCTGATCAGGCATCTTCTTTTAAAACCTGATATACTTTTATTGGACGAGCCTACCAATCATCTGGATATTCAGACCATACAGTGGCTGGAGGAATATCTAAACGGATATGGAAAAGCAGTGGTTATGGTATCCCATGACCGCTTCTTTCTGGATCAGACGGTTTCTGTGATCTATGAACTGTCAGGCAAAACCCTTACCCGTTATGCAGGCAGCTACACCCAGTACAGGGAAGAGAAGAAAAAGAGAATCCGACTGCAGACAAAGGCTTATGAGCGGCAGCAGGAAGAGAAGAAACGGCTCAATGACCTGGTGGAGCGCTTTAAGCACAAACCCAATAAAGCTGCATTTGCCAGGGCAAAACGAAAGGCAGCGGAGCGGCTGGTACCGGTAGAAAAACCGGATAATGATGAGGTCTCTCTTTTTGTAGAACCCATATCCCCCGCTATTTCAGGTAGTAAGTGGGTATTTGAATCAGAACATTTAAAAATTGGTTATGAGAAACCTCTTGCAGAACTTACATTTCGTATTCGGAGAGGACAAAAGATTGGTATTCTTGGACCAAATGGGGCAGGGAAAAGTACTCTTTTAAAAACAGCTGCTGGTCTGATCCCTGGTTTGTCCGGAGATTATTCCCTGGGAAACCAGATTACCATAGGCTATTTTGACCAGCTGTCTTCCGAGATTCAATCGGATAAAACCGTAGCAGAACATTTCCATGACTTATTTCCTGTTATGACAGAAAAAGAGGTAAGAAGTATTCTTGGAGCTTATTTATTCGGAGGAAAAGAAGCTGGAAAACGTGTGGATGTTCTTTCCGGAGGTGAAAAAGCCCGGCTTGTTCTGGCGGAGCTTTTACAGAGCAGACCGAATTTTCTTATACTGGATGAACCAACCAATCATATGGATATCAAGGCGAAGGAAACCCTGGAATCTGCATTTCAGGCTTATACCGGAACCATTTTGTTTGTATCTCATGACCGTTATTTTTTGGACCGGGTGGCGGAGTCCATGTTGATCTTTGAGGATCAGTCGGTCTTTTATTATCCATTTTCTTACGGTCATTATCTGGAACGCACAAGGAAAGCAAAAGGGGGCGGCATAGCAGCCCAGATCAAAGCGGAAGAGCAGGCTTTAATCGCCGGAATCAGAGCAGTTCCAAAAGCGGAAAGGCACCGGCTGAAGGAGATATCCAGCGAGGAGGCTTATTCTGACTGGAAAATGAGACTTGTGACAGAGCGGCTTTTACAGGCAGAAGATAAGGTAAAAGAATTAGACAGTGCCTGTGAAAAGCTGATCAATGAATGGCAGGAGTCTGCGGATTTCTGGTCAGGAGATGAATGGAGTGAGGCTATATTCTACCAGGAATTACTGGAACGGAAGGGTGAGGCCTGGGAGATCTGGACATCACTTTGTCTGGAATGGTTTGAAGAAGCTTTGAATGTGGAAATTTAAAAGTAGCAGGTCAGGAATCACAATGGATTCCTGACCTGCTACTTTTGATATGTACAATTAATATTTATCGAAACTGTCCATGCTTCTGGCAGTTGGGTATGACGTTTCCTTATATTCGTAGGAGGAGAATGTCTGGCCACCTTTTAATCTGAATTTGCTGACCTCCTGCTGGAGTGTAACAGATTGAGCTGCAAGCTCTTCACTAGATGCAGAGCTTTCTTCAGCAGTTGCTGCGTTGGTCTGGACAACCGAGGATACCTGGGAAAGACCCTGATTAATCTCTTCAATTGCGATCACCTGCTGAGCAGAGGCGTTTTCGATTTCCTGAATCGCCTGTTCTACCAGCTTGGATTTTTCAGAGACTTCTTTCAGAATTCTTGCAGCCTCACTTGCCATATGACCGCCTTCTGACACAGCTTCTACAGAATGCATGATGAGAGTGGCAGTTTCCTGAGCAGCTTCTGCGGATTTAGTGGCAAGATTGCGTACTTCATCTGCTACCACAGCAAAGCCTTTTCCGGCATTGCCAGCACGGGCTGCTTCAATGGCAGCGTTTAAAGCGAGAATGTTTGTCTGGAATGCAATATCTTCAATTACCTTTGTAATATTAGAAATCTTCTCGGAAGCAGTGCTGATCTTTTCCATGGCACCATTTAAATTCTGCATGTGGCTGTTGCTTTCCTGCACACCAGTACCGGTCTGATGTACATAACCTGCTGCAAGGCGGACATTGGTTGCGTTCTGGTCTGCCTGTGCTGCCACGGTGGCAATGGAAGCATTTAATTCTTCTACAGTTGCTGCCTGCTCGGTGGATCCGGAGGCAAGAGCCTGTGCGGCGGAGGATACCTGCTCTGCGCCGGTATTGACCTGTTCTGCAGCTGTACTGATCAGAAGAAGGGTTTTATTTAGATCATTTTCAATCTTGCGAAGAGCAAGACCAAGTATATCGTTATCGGAACGAAGGGGAACTTCCTGAGTAAAATCACCATTGCTGATCTCTTCGGCAACTAATACCTGTTTGCGGATTCCATGAATCATTTCAGTAAATGCATTTGCAAGCTGTCCTGTTTCATCCTTGGTATCAATTTCATTTAAATCTACATCTACATGTCCCAAAGCGATCTTTTTAGCAGCCTCAACTACCTGAGTAATCGGTTTGCTGATCATTGCAGAAATTCTAAAGCTTAAGTACAGGGCTGCACCAGCTCCTGCTGCTACGATAATAATAAGAGCGATGGTCAGGGCACCTGCAGTCATATTATTATTATTGCTGGTATCCTGAGCAGATTCCATACGCTTATCAACCAGTTGATTATAATCTTCAAATATTTTAGTGATTTCATCTTCCTGATCTGTTAAAATTGCCAGTGCCTCTTTGGAATTGCCCTTTTTTGCCTCTGCAATTGTTTTATCAATGGCAGGTATATAGGTATCTGTAAACAACTGTTTTAATTCTTCTGCAATAAGGAGTGTATTAGGGTTTGTGATACTTGCCTTATAAATATCAAAGCTTTTTAAAAATGTTTCCTTGTGGGAATTGTATGTCTGTTCCAGCGTCTCTAATTCTTTTGCATCACCGGCATAGACAATCATTCCACGGGAGTCAGCGCGTATCTGGTTTAAGCTGGTTGAGGCAGTGATCAGCTCTTTTAAAGGCGCTGTCTGGTGTTCGTATAAATATGTATCCATATTATTGATTTGAACCATGCCGACAATTCCGACAATTCCCACAAATAGCATGATGGCTATCATACTGATAAAGGCTGTGAGAAGCTTTCTTGTAATGCTGAAATCCTTGAATTTCTTCATACTGAATTCCTCCTGAGTTTATCTTTTTAGTAAAGGTTTGATCTGATCTGGTATGCTCCCAATGAATTCTTACAGATGTATTATGAATATAAAATGTGGTCTCTCCCCCCATACATTCATAGATCCAATTTGTGGACACAAAGTTTCGCAGTTTAACCAAAACTGTGTCATTTTCATCAGAAGTCCGCATTTTTACTGGAA
>CAURBV010000033.1:0-6862 GCA_963523055.1 uncultured Paenibacillaceae bacterium
GAATGCATATGGCTATGGTAGAAGTTTAGCTGTCTGGCTGATTGAAAAAGGTTACGTTGTAAAAGACATTAATCCCGCCCTGGCTTATGACCAGAGAAAAAGTGCACCTATGCTTCGCAAAAATGATGAGCATGATGCGTATTGTGTTGCAACAGTTCTGATTAACCAATTACATACTTTGCCGGATGCAAAGCCAAAAGATAACGAATGGACGTTGTCACAACTGGTAAATCGAAGAGATTTACTGGTCAAAGACGGTATCCGGTTTAAAAACGGACTCCATGAGCAGATATCCATGGCATATCCCAGTTACAGTAAGTTCTTCAGCGAGATAGACGGGAAATGTGCCATGTATTTCTGGAAGAACTACCCATCCCCTGTCCATTTGCAGGGAAAAACGTCAGAAGACCTAACAATCGAATTTAAGGAAATAGCTCGTATTTCCAAGAAAGATAAGGCAGAACTAATTCTGGATTGTGTTCAGAATGATGGAAATACCCTACGGGAATATCAGGAATCCAGAGATTTTATCACAACAAGTCTAGTAAGGGACTTGGAACATCAGAAAGAAGAATTAGCGGGGCTTGATCAAGAAATCGAGAAAATCCTGCTTAGTTTTGATTATAAGCTGACCAGTATGCCGGGGATAGGAACTTCCATAGCAAGTAAGTTAATTGCAGAAATTGGAGATATTCGAAGGTTTCCTAATGCGGATAAGTTGGCAAGATTTGCAGGAGTAGCTCCTGTAAAGTTCAGTTCCGCCGGGAAAGGTAAGGAACAAAGCTCTAGACAGGGAAACCGCCAGTTGCATTGATTGTTTTATTTCCTGGCAGTAACCATGGTGTCGAGGCCAAAGAATGGAGTACCCAATCATCCTGTATTTTATGATTATTACATGCGAAAAATAGGCGAAGGAAAGACAAAGTCTCAAGCGCTGGTCTGTATCATGCGCCGATTGGTGAACATTGTGTACGGAATGATGAAAAATAAGACGGAGTATCTGGAACCGATTCCAAAAGAAGAACAGTAATTTTTCTATATAAAAACAGTACAAAGACGTGCTATAATTTTTTTAATCGAATAAATATTTTCACCGTTCGTCGAATACCTCAGTACTCCACCTGAGGGGACGGGTAAACCGCTATATGACATAGAAGGTAATTATACAGGCGGTAGAGCTTCCACTGAGTTAGATTCTTTGGCTAAAGATCCAGCACATACAGGTTCAAATAGACCAATAGATATTGAAAAAGGAATACATGAACGTACAGTTGGACTAAATGTAGAAGAAAGTGGAAAAATTAAAGGGCCTATTGTAAGAGATCCTTCTGGAAAAGCAGAATTTTTTGACGCCAATGGTCAAGCTTGGGATGTTAAGTCATTTAATTCTAACTTTAAACCCAAAAAAGGAGGGTATACACTAGAAAGTTCACTTAGATCTATTAATAAATCTTTAAGTGAAGGTGAATTTGTGATTCTTGATACATCAGATTTAAGTTCATTGCATAAGGCTGAGCTTCTTGAGAAGCTTTCAGATTTAAATTTGATGGATAAAATAGTTACTTGGCCATAAGGAGGTTATATGGATTTAATTACCAATCTTCAAAAATATACGGAATATTCTTTAGGAAAAACAAAAGAGGAATGTAGTTTAATTTATCAAGATGTTACCATAAATAATATTGATTTTTCTCCATATGATTTGAATAACAGTAGCTTTTTAGAGATTATATTTAATAATTGTGATTTTTCAAAAGTTTATTTAAGCGGTGCTTCTCTTTGCGGTAGTATTTTTAATCAGTGTATTTTTTTATACAATACTTTTAAAAAAGGAAACGCAGATTACACAGAATTTATATCTACTGAGATTAAAAATCTGGATTCTTTTAGAACATCATATTATGAAACCTCTTTTCAGAATGTTAAAATTATAGAATCTCAATTGGAAAAAAGTTATTTTGATGATTCTAAATTTACTAACGTCACATTCATTAATACAAATTTTATAGAATGCTCTTTTAAAAATTCTAAATTTGAAAATGTTAAATTTATCGAGTGTCATTTTGAACAAACGAATTTTCAAAACATTATGGAATTTAATAATATAAAATTCAATAATGTTAGTATTAAGATAGAAGATGGAATAAAAACTAACTTAAATGATGAAATAAGGCAATATTTTAATTTGTGAATTAACAAAGTGTAAGGGGGTAAGGATTGCCACTTTAATATAATTATTGTGGTTGGGAGTTGTATTCTGGATGAATCATTTCGACGGTAGATGGTTAATTAAGTTTTGTAGTTAGCATGTCGATACGTTCCTGAATGAACATATCCAAAATTTCTGTTCAGTCGTAATGATTATCTCCTTTTACACCATACAATACCGGAAGAGTTGCAGAAAGTAGATATTAGAAATTACTAAAAATTATTGCATTTATTGAAAAAATAGAGAGAAGAAATTCAAATGGGGAGGGGGGATCTGACGTAAATTAGTTGGTCATATTTTATGTGGTGTACCTAAGCAGACACCTTTAAAAACTTTGAATTATGCGTATTTCAGAGTTGTTACAGCCACCTGATGGGTGACTTTTACCTTATTGACAGCCACCTAAAAAAAGAAGGAGTTTGTCCACAAATCCTTAAGCAGTCGGCATTGCCGTCTGCTGTAAACTGGCAGGAGCGCCGTAAGGTGCACCTGCCTTTAACCTGCATCATTTTCGACCCCATGGTTCACCCCTGTTTTGGGAGCAATTTAAGGCGAGTATTTTCCAGTTCAGGAATTTATAAATGGTTGCGATTGTGCGACTTGAGGGATATGAAAAACTGGTCTATATGCGACATTTTTCTGAAAAAGCAACCGGAAGACAAACAGGAGGCAATAGCAATCCAAACAGTTATTAGGTGCAAAGGGAAAATCCTATGTTTTTCAAATTTGTCCAACGAGGTGTTTTATTGCCTGAATGGCATATATGTTCCACCATGGGTTTTGAAGTTCACACAGGGGCAATATTTTGCGATACAGGGCAAACCGAAAGTGGTCTATTTATTCTGTTCCACCAGAAATTTAGCTGGTTCATCTGCCCCATGGTTCATGGTGAACCATGAATTTACATCAAACTGGTTCTATGGTAAAATGGGGCTGCCGGGGGTTACAGGGGGGTGAAAAATACTCTTACTGTAGTCCCCTTTTTTCTGACTTTCCTTCTCTCGAAAGCAAATCCAGAAATGACTTGCAATCCATTCCATACAGAGTTAACATCAACAACCAATAAAAGAAATAACTTGTACTTCCACCCATTGGTTTGTTGTAGATAGGCTGTCGCCCCCTTGCGGACTCGTAAAGAGTTAACGCTGTCATCTGAGGTTGCCGGTACGGGAACTAATTGGTTGGAAACAAGATCTGGAGGGAGAGAATTGCAGAAAAGAGAAAATCTGCTTTATGTGGGGATTGACCTGCATAAGGAAAGTCATACCGCAGTGATGGTGAACTGCTGGAATGAAAAGTTAGAGGTTGTCGTCATTGAAAACAAGCCCAGTGAATTTAAGAAGCTGGCAGAAAAGGTGAGCAGAAAGTCCCGTCATCTTGGGCTTGAACCCATTTACGGATTGGAGAATGCATATGGCTATGGTAGAAGTTTAGCTGTCTGGCTGATTGAAAAAGGTTACGTTGTAAAAGACATTAATCCTGCCCTGGCTTATGACCAGAGAAAAAGTGCACCCATGCTCCGTAAAAATGATGAGCATGATGCGTATTGTGTTGCAACGGTTCTGATTAACCAATTACATACTTTGCCGGATGCCAAACCAAAAGATAACGAATGGACACTGGCTCAATTAGTAAATCGGAGAGATTTATTGGTGAAAGACGGTATCCGTTTTAAGAACGGACTCCATGAGCAGATATCCATGGCATATCCCAGCTACAGTAAGTTTTTTAGCGAGATAGACGGAAAATGTGCCATGTATTTCTGGAAGACCTACCCGTCCCCTGCCCATTTGCAGGAAAAGACGGCAGAGGATCTAACCATTGAATTTAAGGAAATTTCCCGCATTGCGAGAAGAGACAAAGCAGAGTTAATTTTGCATTGTGTTCAGAATGATGGAAATACTTTACGCGAATATCAGGAATCCAGAGATTTTATTACAACAAGTCTGGTAAGGGACTTGGAACATCAAAAGGAAGAATTGGCAGGGCTTGATCAAGAAATCGAGAAAATCCTGCTTAGCTTTGATTATAAACTGACCAGTATGCCAGGAATCGGAACATCCATAGCCAGTAAACTGATTGCAGAAATCGGAGATATCCGAAGATTTCCCAATGCTGATAAGCTGGCAAGATTTGCAGGAGTTGCTCCTATAAAGTTCAGTTCTGCCGGAAAAGGAAAGGAACAAAGCTCTAGACAAGGAAACCGCCAGTTGCATGGACTGTTTTATTTTCTGGCGGTAACCATGGTGTCGAAACCAAAGAATGGAGTGCCCAACCATCCGGTATTTTATGACTATTACATGCGAAAAATCGGCGAAGGGAAGACAAAGTCTCAGGCACTGGTCTGCATTATGCGTCGTTTGGTAAACATAGTTTACGGAATGATGAAAAATAAGACAGAATACCGGGAATCGACTCGAGAAGAAGAACAGTAATTTTTTTATTTAAAAACAGCACAAAGACGTGCTATAATTTTTTTAATCGAATAAATATTTTCACCGTTCGTCGAATACCTCAGTACTCCACCTGAGGGGACGGGGAACCTAAAAAAGAGTCTTACCGATAAAATAAATAATATAAGAGAACAAATGCCTAATAATCCACTTAAAAACAAAGGTAATATGGCAGCAGCAGAGGTTGATATTCCTGGGATTAAAAAAGAGTTTAGCGCTCATAGTAAGATTAATTCCTCACTAGATAAGGGCGCAGATATAAATGATTTTTCTTTGTTGAAACCAGAAGGGGATAGAATATTTAAAACTTATGAACCAGCATCCTCTACACTAACAGGTACTCCATTTGACAGATTTCATGATACAGAAGCTAAAATTTTAGAAGATATTGCTTCGCAAATAACTGATCCAAATATCTCCGGAACCATAGATTTATTTACAGAATTACCAGCTTGCCAAAGTTGTACTAATATTATTTTTGAATTTAAAAGAAAGTTTCCTAATATTATATTAAATATTCTTACTAAGGATTAGAAGTGTGAAGGGAGAATTACACAATGGATTTAACTTATTTAGAAATTAAAGAAGATATGCAAGATTCATTTGACAGTCTATGCAAAAGAGCCAATTACACTGCTAAAGATGCATTCTATGCGACACTAGAGGATTACGTAACACATGATAGTTCAACAGAAACAGAAGAGTGCTGTATTTATGTAAATTTCGCATTAATTTTAATCAATGCCGAGGAAAAAATAGAGTTTTTAAAAAATAGGCTTTTGGAATTAATAGATGATAAGAATATAAGCCTTTACAAAGAGGAACTTGATAATGACTTTACTAATTTTTATGAAGATTTAATAACACTTAAAAAATTATTATAGCATTAATTTTATGCAATTATCCTGAAGAAATATTAAACCTCAAAATTGGTAGGAATTTGAAAATTACCCGTTTTAAGTTTTTTTGTTGAATGTGCAAATGTTTAGGCTGGTAATGTTTAAACGGAGTCGTTCATAACCCCGCAACGCCTCTGTGTAAATGGTCTTTTCTTGCAAGTGTGACTCCGATTACGACCCCAATGCCGAATATCCGATCCCTATGATAAATCCTCTCAGTCCGCATTGCGGGCTGATGTTAGCCGAGTCGGGGAAGTTTTTGACCCCGGCTCTTTAACCTGCATCATTTTCGACCCCATGGTTCATTCCTATTTTGTAGCAAAATAAGGGATAATATTACAGTTCGGGAACTTGTAAATGGTTGCGATTGTGCGACCTAAGGTATGTGAAAAACTGGCTTATATGCGACATTCTTCTGAAAAAGCAACTGGAAGACGAACAGGAGGCAATAGATATCCAAACAGTTATTAGACGCAAAGGTAAAATCCTATGTTTTTTAAATTTGCCCAACGAGGTGTTTTATTGCCTGAATGGCATATATGTTCTACCATCGGTTTTAAAGGTCACACAGGGGCAATTATTTGCGACACAGGGCAAACCTAAAGTGGTCTATTGATTTTGTTCCACCAGAAAATTAGCCAGATCATCTACCCTATGGTTCATGGTGAACCATGAATTTACATCAAATAGGATCTATGGTAAAATGATGCTGCCGGGGGTTACAGGGGGAGAGAAATACTTCTTCTGTAGCTCCTTTTCTATTCTTTTTTCTGCCATTCTTTCTCCCAAAAACAAATCCAGAAATGACTTGCAATCCATAAATAGAAATTACAAGGTGGAACAAGGAAATCATATTTTTAAATTATCAATTGATGATAATGACAAATCTTATTTTATAATTGCTAAAGAAATAGATGTTAATATTATAAATCCATGAAATACAATTCTATTAGATAAGGATAGGATTATAGGGTTGAATTGTAAAAAAGATCAGATGAATCCAAGTTTTCTGGTCTAGGTGTACAGGAGTTGTTCATAACCCCGTAACTCTTTCGCATAAAAGAGCATTCCCTGCAAGTGTGACCCCAATGCCAGGAATCTGACCCCGTTTAAAGTCCTTTCAGTCCGCATTGCGGGCTGATGTAAGCTGAGTCGGGGAAGCTTCTGACCCCGGCTCTTTAACCTGCATCATTTTCGACCCCATGGTTCATCTTGCTCATAAATGCATATATATAAGTAGATATATTAAACCCTCAATTGTAAAATGACTTTCCCTTTTGAACGGGAAAGATAGGTACAAA
>CAURBV010000034.1:0-5032 GCA_963523055.1 uncultured Paenibacillaceae bacterium
GATTGGAGAATGCATACGGCTACGGCAGAAGTTTAGCTGTCTGGCTGATTGAAAAAGGTTACATTGTAAAAGACATAAATCCTGCCCTGGCTTATGATCAGAGAAAAAGTGCACCCATGCTTCGCAAAAATGATGAGCATGATGCGTATTGTGTGGCAACGGTTCTGATTAACCAATTGCATACTTTACCAGATGCAAAGCCAAAAGATAACGAATGGACGTTGGCTCAATTAGTAAATCGGAGAGATTTACTGGTGAAAGACGGTATCCGTTTTAAGAACGGACTCCATGAGCAGGTATCCATGGCATATCCCAGCTACAGTAAGTTTTTCAGCGAAATAGACGGAAAATGTGCCATGTATTTCTGGAAGACCTACCCCTCCCCTATCCATTTACAGGGAAAAACGGCAGAAGACCTAACAATTGAATTTAAGGAAATAGCTCGTATTTCCAAAAAAAGACAAAGCGGAGTTGATTCTGGATTGTATACAGAATGATGGAAATACCTTTCGGGAATATCAGGAATCCAGAGATTTTATCACAACGAGTCTGGTACGGGACTTGGAACATCAAAAAGAAGAATTGGCAGGGCTTGATCAAGAAATCGAAAAGATCCTGCTTAGTTTTGATTATAAACTGACCAGTATGCCGGGGATCGGAACTTCCATAGCCAGTAAGCTTATCGCAGAAATCGGGGACATCCGAAGATTTTCCAATGCTGACAAGCTGGCAAGATTCGCAGGAGTAGCTCCTGTAAAGTTCAGTTCCGCTGGAAAAGGCAAGGAGCAAAGCTCCAGACAGGGAAACCGCCAGTTGCATGGACTGTTTTATTTCCTGGCAGTAACCATGGTGTCGAAACCAAAGAATGGAGTGCCCAATCATCCGGTATTCTATGATTATTACATGCGAAAAATCGGCGAAGGAAAGACAAAGTCTCAGGCACTGGTCTGTATCATGCGCCGATTGGTGAACATTGTGTACGGAATGATGAAAAATAAGACGGAATACCGGGAACCGATTCAAGAAAAACAGTAGTTTTTTTCTTAAAATTAGCACAAAGATGTGCTATACTTTTTAAGCGAATACTAAATTTCACCGTTTGTCGGATATCTCAGTACTCCACCTGAGGGGACGGGGAAGGTTGCAAAATTTGATCGTAACGTTAAAGTTGCTTCAGACTTAGATCCTAATACTTTTAAGGGACTAACAGATAAGGGCACAATTAAAGTTAATACATCTGGTAGTAATAGACCTTTAACTAGTACTCCAAACAGTTATTATAAAACAGCAAATGGGGAACATATTTTTATATATGATTCCGAAGGAAAATTAATATATGACATAAGTAGTAGTAGAGTTAAAGCATTTGAGCTTCATACGAATCCCAATACAGGGCAGGAGTTCTATAAGGATGTAAAATTAAAAGGTGATGTGCCTGATTCAATAAAAAATATATTTGGATGGTGATAAAATGGAAAAAATAAATTTATATACGGGAATTGTAAAAAATGAGATTTTTAACTCTTTTTATGAACAAAATGGGGTGAGTTTATTTAATCATGCTTCGAATAATCCATCAATTGAAGATTTTCTATCAATTGCTTATGTACTATGTCCGGATATAATAGTGGTAGAGGACTACATATTCTTGGGAGATTTGTTTGAGGAAAGAGGAGAGGACGCAATTGAGGAAATTAGAAGATTAGAAAAACAATTTAACTATTGTAAAAGAGATATTGAGCGATATGTTAATAGTAGAAGCTTAGGGGATTTCTTTTTTGGCAAAGATACACCATCAATGAATAACGATATACTGCTTAAACAAGTTGGAGATGTCTTAATTTATAATTGGACAAGAAGATTAAAGGAAATACTTCCCTCTAGGAATATTCGGATTGAAGTTAATCAAGAAATTATGGGGGAATTAGGTTTATCAATTACTATGTATGAAGAATAAATAAAAGAAAAAACTTGTCAGTTTCTGTTTGTTTGTATTTATTGTACAAATAAATACAAAGAATTTATGGGTTGTTTATACGTTTGTTAAATAGTAGTTTAAATGGAGTTATTCATAACCCCCGTAACTCATCTATATAAATGGCTTTTTTTGCAAGTGCAACCCCACTTACAACCTCAATGAAAAGAATCCGATCCCGATGAGAAATTCCTTTCTGTCCGCATTGCGGACTGATGTGATCCGAGCCGAGGAGGTTTTTGACCCCGGCTCTTTAACCTGCATCATTTTCGACCCCATGGTTCATCCCTGCTTTTGTAGCAAAATGGGGCGGAAATCTTCCAGTTCAGGAATTTATAAATGGTTGCGATTGTGCGACTTGAGGGATATGAAAAACTGGTCTATATGCGACATTTTTCTGAAAAAGCAACCGGAAGACGAACAGGAGGCAATAGCAATCCAAACAGTTATCAGGTGCAAAGGTAAAATCCTATGTTTTTCAAATTTGCCCAACGAGGTGTTTTATTGCCTGAGTGGCATTATATGTTCCACCATTGGTTTTAAAGGTCACACAGGGGCAATATTTTGCTACACAGGGCAAACCGAAAGTGGTCTATTGATTCTGTTCCATCAGAAACTTAGCCGGATCATCTACCCTATGGTTCATGGTGAACCATGAATTTACATCAAACTGGTTCTATGGTAAAATGGTGCTGCCGGGGGTTACAGGGGGTAAAAATACTTCCACTGTAACTCCCTTTTCTGTTCTTTTCTGATGTTCCTTTCTCATGAAACTAAATCCAGAAATGACTTGCAATACTTTCCATACAGAGTTAACATCAACAACCAATAAAAGAAATAACTTGTTCTTCCGCCCATTGGTTTGTTGTAGATTGGCTGTCGCCCTCTTGCGGACTCAATAAGAGTTAACACTGTCATCTGAGGTTGCCGGTACGGGAACTAATTGGTTGGAAACAAGATCTGGAGGGAGAGAATTGCAGAAAAGAGAAAATCTGCTTTATGTGGGGATTGACCTGCATAAGGAAAGTCATACCGCAGTGATGGTGAACTGCTGGAATGAAAAGTTAGAGGTAGTCGTGATAGAAAACAAGCCCAGTGAATTTAAAAAGCTGGCAGAAAAGGTAAACAGAAAATCCAATCATCTTGGGCTTGAACCCATTTACGGATTGGAGAATGCATATGGCTATGGTAGAAGTTTAGCTGTCTGGCTGATTGAAAAAGGTTACATTGTAAAAGACATTAATCCTGCCCTGGCTTATGACCAGAGGAAAAGCGCACCTATGCTCCGTAAAAATGATGAGCACGATGCGTATTGCGTGGCAACGATACTCATTAACCAGTTACATACCTTGCCAGATGCAAAACCAAAAGACAACGAGTGGACACTGGCACAACTGGTGAATCGCAGAGATTTACTGGTGAAAGATGGTATCCGGTTTAAGAACGGACTCCATGAGCAGATATCCATGGCATATCCCAGCTACAGTAAGTTCTTCAGCGAAATAGACGGGAAATGTGGCATGTATTTCTGGAAAAGCTATCCATCTCCTGTTCATTTGCAGGGAAAGACAGCAGAAGACCTAACAATCGAATTTAAGGAAATATCCCGTATTGCCAAGAAAGATAAAGCAGAGTTGATTCTGGACTGTGTTCAGAATGATGGAAATACCTTTAGGGAATATCAGGAATCCAGAGATTTTATCACAACAAGTCTAGTAAGGGACTTGGAACATCAGAAAGAAGAATTAGCGGGGCTTGATCAAGAAATCGAAAAAATCCTGCTTAGTTTTGATTATAAACTGACCAGTATGCCGGGAATTGGAACTTCCATAGCCAGTAAACTGATTGCAGAAATCGGAGATATTCGAAGATTCCCCAGTGCAGACAAACTGGCAAGATTTGCAGGAGTGGCACCTGTAAAGTTCAGTTCTGCAGGAAAAGGTAAGGAGCAAAGCTCCAGACAAGGAAACCGCCAGTTGCATGGCCTGTTTTATTTCCTGGCGGTAACCATGGTCTCCAAACCAAAGAATGGAACACCCAACCATCCGGTATTTTATGACTATTACATGCGAAAGTTTTAGAGAAAAGAGTTCAATAGAACAATTAAATGGATGGAATTTATTATCTGAAAAGGATGATGATGAATATATTAAAAACCCAGATAATTTCATAATTATAAATGCTGAAACTATTAATAAAATTGCACCGGTAATTTTAGAGATATTTGAAGCTCCTTATGATGCAGATCTATTTTGGTTATATGAGGAAGGCGTTTTTATAGGGTTTTATGATTTGAAATTGGAAAGAGAAATAACTATTGACGAAATATTGGAAAATAATAAAATTAACTTTGAAATTGATACAGATGAATAATATGGTACCGAGGTTAGGTGGATTAGGCATTGTTTATAAATCCGTAATTCTTTCGCATAAATGGGCATTCCATGCAAGTGCGACCCCGATTACGACCCCTATGCCAGTAATCCGACCCCTATAAAAAATAATCTCATCCCGCATTGCGGGCTGATGTTAACCGAGTCGGGGAAGTTTTTGACCCCGGCTCTTTAACCTGCATCATTTTCGACCCCATGGTTCATCCCTGCTTTTAGAGCAAAATAGAACGAGAATTTTCCAGCTCAGGAATTTATAAATGGTTGCGATTGTGCGACTTAAGGGATATGAAAAACTGGTCTATATGCGACATTTTTCTGAAAAAGCAACCGGAAGACGAACAGGAGGCAATAGCAATCCAAACAGTTATCAGGAGCAAAGGGAAAATCCTATGTTTTTCAAATTTGCCCAACGAGGTGTTTTATTGCCTGAATGGCATATATGTTCTATCATTGGTTTTAAAGGTCACACGGGGGCAATATTTTGCGACACAGGGCAAACCGAAAGTGGTATATAGATCCTATTTCACCAGAAGTTTAGCCAGACAGTTTCCTGTAAATTCATGGTGAACCATGAATTTACAGGAAACTGTATCTATGGTAAAATGGTGCTGCCGGGGGTTACAGGGGGTAAAAACACTTCTTCTGTAACTCCCTTTTCTGTTCT
>CAURBV010000035.1:0-4981 GCA_963523055.1 uncultured Paenibacillaceae bacterium
TGTGGGGAAAAGTACGGTATTTAATCAGCTGACCGGGATGAATCAGCACACCGGATCATGCACTTAGGGGCAAAAATGTTATAAAAAAATGATGGTATATTCCCTGTGACAGCTGGAGCGCTTGCTCAAACGTATTTCTTTAATGACTGACCGCCAGAACAGGCGCTTTTGCTGGTTATCAAGGTGCTGATACATGCTTTCAAAATCTTTATTAATCATGTTTATAAAAGCCTCCGGATTAGCCGCCGGTTGCTTTATATCAGAAAGCTGATTCAGCTGAATCTCTAATTCTTTCCTGTCAGTTTTATATTCTTCCAGTGTAATTGCTTCATTAAGATACAAATCCTTTAACCGTTGAATTTTCTTTTGAAGATGATTTTTTTTCTGACGGTTATCAACTGTCTTTTTGCTTTTTGCATCAAAGTCTGCTATATAAGATCCAAACTGTTCTTTTACATTTTTCATAAGATATTCCTCGATGCGGACTTCCCTGATTGCTCCCCCGTTGTCACACTTCCTGAAAGACCGGTGACGTTTGCATTCGTAGGCTGGATATGTATATCGGAGTACTGTTTTGTCCTTCCGCTTTGAAACTGTATTGATATGGCAGCCGCCCATTTTCTGACCGCATTCGGCGCACACTAAAAGGCCGGTAAAAATGTAGGGGTATTTCTGACCGGATTTTATATTGCTGTTCTGATCCAGGATTCGCTGAATCTGATGAAAGGCTTCATCGGAAATCAGACGGGGACAGTAAGTATCATTACTTCTGTAACGTCCGGTGAATTTTTCATTGCGAAGGATTGACTGTTTAAAGTTTTGCACAGACATGATGATTCCGTGTGTCTCTTTTAAATACGTTACAGTCTGATTCATGGACTGATGTTTTAAGAAATAAAAAATCGTGTCCTGAATGGCAGGGGCTTCTTCTGACAGTACCAGATGCTTATTCTCAATCCGGTATCCGTGAGGGACTTTGCCTGTTATGACTTCCCCGTGGGTGACTTTTGTACGAAAGACGTCAGCCACACGAACGCCGCCATTTTGTGCCTCAAGTTCTGCCCAGGTCATGGATTGAGCCACAAATGCCCGGCCGTAGGGAGTGGATGTGTCAAAGAAGGGCTGGTCGATGGCGGTCCATGCTGCATGATATTTTTCCAGGACTGCCTGGGTATTGAGATAGTGGCGCAGGCTGCGAAACCACCGGTCCAGCTTGGTAAATATAATCAGATCCACAAGCCCTTCCTTTACCTGATTCATTAGACGGGTAAAGTCGTCCCGGTCAATTTTCTGCCCGGAAACGCCGTCGTCCAGATAAATATCCTGCAGAACCATATTTTTATGTTCTTCGATGTACTTAATGCCCCGCTCTTTTTGATCTCTTATGGAATCGCCCCGTTCTGCCTGTTCATCGGAAGACACACGGATGTAGACGGCTACACGCAGCAGTTTTTCTGATTCCTCAGCACGTTTCATTCTATCATCTCCTGGTATAATCTACTCCCTTCGGCAGAAAATTAAAACCCGTTTCCTGTGATTGCTTTAAATAAGGTAAGAAGGACAAACAGCCCAACATACAATGAACCAGAAAGGAGGTGGTAGTAGTGGCAGATACTATCACCACAGTCAATCAGGCAGATCCGGTCAGGGCATTTGAAGCGCTGGCGAGAATTATAGGGGAAAAAGAGGGAGTGGAAATCACGCTGAAAAATCTTCGGAAAAAAGAAGAAAAAGAAACTGAATCAACAGACTGATTCCATATAAAAAGGCAGATCGGATTGACGGATCTGCCTTTTGGTATGCTATGTAGGAATCTTACTAACTAATTAGAAGCTTTCTTTGTTTCTGTTCCTGCTGCTTTACTGTCTTTTGCAGCAGCTGTGGATTCTGCCTTTACTTTGCTGTCGCCAGTTTTGGACTCTGCAACAGTTGTTTCATCTTTCTTGGTCTCGTCCTTCTTTGTTTCTTCTTTCTTAGTTTCGTCTTTTTTAGTTTCTGCTAAGGAACTGCTTTCTTTTACTTCTTTTTTAGTTTCTGCTGGTTTTGTAGTTGCTTCGGTGGTTACTTCTGCTTTTGTAGCGGCAGTTGTTTCGGATCCTTTGGTATTTCCACATGCGGAGATAGCTGCCATCGTTAATACTGCAACACCTGTCAGTACGAGTTTCTTTGTTGTTAACCTCATAATTATATCCTCCTTGAGACTGCATAGGTATTATGGTTGTATGGCTTCCGGTTGTCCTATGTCCCTGAAGTCAGAACTCAGTGTAGCACCGAAATTGAATAAAATCAATGGCAAATTTGTTATTTATTTCTTAAAAAAAATTAAGTTGTATAAAAAAAAAAGAAATCAGTTAAAATTAAGAATAAATTCACAAATATTTCACAGTTTGAACAAACTTCCATCACAAACCCGTTTTCCAACTTCCGGATTTTAATCTGACAATGTTAAAATGGCTTATTTTCATTTTTCGGCTAACTGCATCAACCCACCGGATCATGCACTTAGGGGCAAAAATGTTATAAAAAAATGATGGTATATTCCCTGTGACAGCTGGAGCGCTTGCTCAAACGTATTTCTTTAATGACTGACCGCCAGAACAGGCGCTTTTGCTGGTTATCAAGGTGCTGATACATGCTTTCAAAATCTTTATTAATCATGTTTATAAAAGCCTCCGGATTAGCCGCCGGTTGCTTTATATCAGAAAGCTGATTCAGCTGAATCTCTAATTCTTTCCTGTCAGTTTTATATTCTTCCAGTGTAATTGCTTCATTAAGATACAAATCCTTTAACCGTTGAATTTTCTTTTGAAGATGATTTTTTTTCTGACGGTTATCAACTGTCTTTTTGCTTTTTGCATCAAAGTCTGCTATATAAGATCCAAACTGTTCTTTTACATTTTTCATAAGATATTCCTCGATGCGGACTTCCCTGATTGCTCCCCCGTTGTCACACTTCCTGAAAGACCGGTGACGTTTGCATTCGTAGGCTGGATATGTATATCGGAGTACTGTTTTGTCCTTCCGCTTTGAAACTGTATTGATATGGCAGCCGCCCATTTTCTGACCGCATTCGGCGCACACTAAAAGGCCGGTAAAAATGTAGGGGTATTTCTGACCGGATTTTATATTGCTGTTCTGATCCAGGATTCGCTGAATCTGATGAAAGGCTTCATCGGAAATCAGACGGGGACAGTAAGTATCATTACTTCTGTAACGTCCGGTGAATTTTTCATTGCGAAGGATTGACTGTTTAAAGTTTTGCACAGACATGATGATTCCGTGTGTCTCTTTTAAATACGTTACAGTCTGATTCATGGACTGATGTTTTAAGAAATAAAAAATCGTGTCCTGAATGGCAGGGGCTTCTTCTGACAGTACCAGATGCTTATTCTCAATCCGGTATCCGTGAGGGACTTTGCCTGTTATGACTTCCCCGTGGGTGACTTTTGTACGAAAGACGTCAGCCACACGAACGCCGCCATTTTGTGCCTCAAGTTCTGCCCAGGTCATGGATTGAGCCACAAATGCCCGGCCGTAGGGAGTGGATGTGTCAAAGAAGGGCTGGTCGATGGCGGTCCATGCTGCATGATATTTTTCCAGGACTGCCTGGGTATTGAGATAGTGGCGCAGGCTGCGAAACCACCGGTCCAGCTTGGTAAATATAATCAGATCCACAAGCCCTTCCTTTACCTGATTCATTAGACGGGTAAAGTCGTCCCGGTCAATTTTCTGCCCGGAAACGCCGTCGTCCAGATAAATATCCTGCAGAACCATATTTTTATGTTCTTCGATGTACTTAATGCCCCGCTCTTTTTGATCTCTTATGGAATCGCCCCGTTCTGCCTGTTCATCGGAAGACACACGGATGTAGACGGCTACACGCAGCAGTTTTTCTGATTCCTCAGCACGTTTCATTCTATCATCTCCTGGTATAATCTACTCCCTTCGGCAGAAAATTAAAACCCGTTTCCTGTGATTGCTTTAAATAAGGTAAGAAGGACAAACAGCCCAACATACAATGAACCAGAAAGGAGGTGGTAGTAGTGGCAGATACTATCACCACAGTCAATCAGGCAGATCCGGTCAGGGCATTTGAAGCGCTGGCGAGAATTATAGGGGAAAAAGAGGGAGTGGAAATCACGCTGAAAAATCTTCGGAAAAAAGAAGAAAAAGAAACTGAATCAACAGACTGATTCCATATAAAAAGGCAGATCGGATTGACGGATCTGCCTTTTGGTATGCTATGTAGGAATCTTACTAACTAATTAGAAGCTTTCTTTGTTTCTGTTCCTGCTGCTTTACTGTCTTTTGCAGCAGCTGTGGATTCTGCCTTTACTTTGCTGTCGCCAGTTTTGGACTCTGCAACAGTTGTTTCATCTTTCTTGGTCTCGTCCTTCTTTGTTTCTTCTTTCTTAGTTTCGTCTTTTTTAGTTTCTGCTAAGGAACTGCTTTCTTTTACTTCTTTTTTAGTTTCTGCTGGTTTTGTAGTTGCTTCGGTGGTTACTTCTGCTTTTGTAGCGGCAGTTGTTTCGGATCCTTTGGTATTTCCACATGCGGAGATAGCTGCCATCGTTAATACTGCAACACCTGTCAGTACGAGTTTCTTTGTTGTTAACCTCATAATTATATCCTCCTTGAGACTGCATAGGTATTATGGTTGTATGGCTTCCGGTTGTCCTATGTCCCTGAAGTCAGAACTCAGTGTAGCACCGAAATTGAATAAAATCAATGGCAAATTTGTTATTTATTTCTTAAAAAAAATTAAGTTGTATAAAAAAAAAAGAAATCAGTTAAAATTAAGAATAAATTCACAAATATTTCACAGTTTGAACAAACTTCCATCACAAACCCGTTTTCCAACTTCCGGATTTTAATCTGACAATGTTAAAATGGCTTATTTTCATTTTTCGGCTAACTGCATCAACCCACCGGAAACTGGCCCGGCAAAACGGTTGCCAATGCCCAGGGCTGGTGCCGGGAT